>NZ_GL698448.1 GCF_000187265.1 Streptococcus equinus ATCC 9812 | reverse complement strand
CCTATCAAGAAATCAAGCAAGCTCTTCTAACTGCCCCAGCCCTGGGGTTGCCAGATTTGACTAAGCCCTTTGAACTCTTTGTCGACGAGAAGCAGGGCTACGCCAAAGGTGTCCTAACGCAAAAACTGGGACCTTGGCGTCGGCCGGTGGCCTACCTGTCCAAAAAGCTAGACCCAGTAGCAGCTGGGTGGCCCCCTTGCCTACGGATGGTAGCAGCCATTGCCGTACTGACAAAGGATGCAGGCAAGCTAACCATGGGACAGCCACTAGTCATTCTGGCCCCCCATGCAGTAGAGGCACTAGTCAAACAACCCTTAAGCAGAATTTCTGTCATCATGGACAGCACGGAACGGGTGAAGCTGCGCCAGTTCTGCTCACTGCCGGTCAGCATCGCCGCCATATTCTGTGCAATACCATCAAAGGTCTGCGTGGCTGCACTTTTTACCTGCGACATACTGTCCGTGGCGCTCTCTTCCCACTCACTCCAGCCGGACTTCAGG
>NZ_GL698447.1 GCF_000187265.1 Streptococcus equinus ATCC 9812 | reverse complement strand
CTAATCCTTTCTATAATAAGGGTACCTTAATAATAACAAGGAAAAAGGAGATAGGAACAGTGGATTTTGAAAGTTATTTTGAAACTGTAAAACCAATTATTTTAAAATTAAGACGTCATTACTTTGTGAAATTATGGGATTATGACGACTGGATTCAGGAAGGGCGTATTGTCTTTTTCAAACTACTGCAAGAACATCCTGATGTTCTCATTAATGAGGGAAGACGCTATACTTACTTCAAGACAAAATTTTCTAATCATGTAAAGGATACCATCCGCCATCAGGAATCCTTTAAACGTAAATTTAATCGTATGCCTTATGAAGAAATAGGTGAGATTAGTCATTGTGTCCCTCAGCTTAATTTTTTTGAAGTGGCAGACTTTATTGCTTACCGAGATAGTTTGTCTCAATTAAAAGCAACTTTAAGCTTAGAAGAGCAAGAAAAGCTAGCAAAAGTAGTCAGAGGGGAACGATTTGAAGGGAAGAAAGCCTTCTTACGCCAAATTGAACCTTACTTTTCTGACTTTAAGCACTAAAAAAGAATCAGATTCATATCTGATTCTTTTT
>NZ_GL698446.1 GCF_000187265.1 Streptococcus equinus ATCC 9812 | reverse complement strand
CGAATGCATCTAGATCGAACGCCAGCAAGACGTAGCCCAGCGCGTCGGCCGCCATGCCGGCGATAATGGCCTGCTTCTCGCCGAAACGTTTGGTGGCGGGACCAGTGACGAAGGCTTGAGCGAGGGCGTGCAAGATTCCGAATACCGCAAGCGACAGGCCGATCATCGTCGCGCTCCAGCGAAAGCGGTCCTCGCCGAAAATGACCCAGAGCGCTGCCGGCACCTGTCCTACGAGTTGCATGATAAAGAAGACAGTCATAAGTGCGGCGACGATAGTCATGCCCCGCGCCCACCGGAAGGAGCTGACTGGGTTGAAGGCTCTCAAGGGCATCGGTCGAATCGGATCCCGGGCCCGTCGACTAGGCCTGAAAATGCAATCAACTTTTCCCGGTTGTGGTATATTTGGTGTGGAAATGTTCTATTTAGAAACAGGGGAATTGCTTATTAACGAAATTGCCCCAAGGCCTCACAACTCTGGACATTATACCATTGATGCTTGCGTCACTTCTCAATTTGAAGCTCATTTGAGATCAATATTGGATTTGCCAATGCCAAAGAATTTCACATCTTTCTCCACCATTACAACGAACGCCATTATGCTAAATGTTCTTGGAGA
>NZ_GL698445.1 GCF_000187265.1 Streptococcus equinus ATCC 9812 | reverse complement strand
TCCAAAAGCCATCGAAAATACCATTTCTTGAGGTGGCTGGCTTCCCCAGTCTTATTAGGCTCAAGAAACGGCGTTTTCAATGCAAGAATTGTCGTAAGGTAACAGTCTCTGAAACCAGCTTGGTACAGAAAAACTGTCAAATCTCTGAACCTCTCAGACAGAAGGTCGCGCAAACCTTGGTCAATCGTCAAGCCTTAACACACATTGCTCAGGATTTAGCTATTTCAACCTCTACCGTACACCGAAAACTCAAGGAATTCACTTTCAAAGAGGACTTCTCTCGTCTGCCTGAAATCCTCTCCATCGATGAGTTTTCGTATCAAAAAGGAAAGCTTGCCTTCATTGCACAGGATTTTGAGACCAAGAAAATCATCACCATCCTTGAGAATCGGACACAAACAACCATTCGCAATTATTTCTTCAGGTATTCTAAAGAGGCTAGGGACAGCGTGAAAATCGTTACCGTTGATATGTCTGGCAGTTACATCCCAATGATTCCAAAACTCTTTCCTAACGCTAAGATTGTTATTGATAGATTTCATATCGTGCAGCACATGAGCCGTGCTCTTAATCAGACACGTATTCAACTCATGAAGCCGTTTGACAAGAAGTCTCTTGAATATCGTGCCCTCAAATACTACTGGAAATCCGTGCTGAAA
>NZ_GL698444.1 GCF_000187265.1 Streptococcus equinus ATCC 9812 | reverse complement strand
TGGAATAGTCTGAAGTATTCTGTATTCTTCAGGGAAACTCCTTTTTAATATAATCCTTGATTTCACTCTCTAATGTTTCAATTAGATTTTGATACATTTGATATTCTTCTAAACTTTGGCTAATAAGAAAACGGTCTTCTAGTGATAACTTTCCATTCATAGCTTCCACTAACTCTTCTGGACTAGCTTTTATACGTCTATGAATACAAGAAGCTACACTTTCAGAATCAATAGCTTCTCCATTGATGAAAAGAGTTAAAGAGCTTGTCCTGTTTTAGAGAAAACATCTGAAAGATAGCTCGTTAATTTGATATTAGCACGTTGTAAAAGATTATGAATTTCGTTTTTAACTTGGTATGTAAGAAGGTTCGATAAGTCCACATCTTCCAAGTTGTGCAAGCCATTCCGCGTCTTTCATAGCAGTTTTACGTCCAGGAACATTTTTGATGTGTTGGGGATTGGCGGGTACAAGTACTAAATCTGAATCTGAAAAAATATTGAAAAGTGGCAACCAATATTGACCGGTACTTTCAAAGAAGACGTGAGTTACATGATTTTCTTTTAACCAAGCTAAAGCATTTTGAAGTGCCACAGTTGTTGTTCCGAATTTCTTTTGAATCTTCTTAGGCTTGTTAGTGTCTAGTGGACCATCTAAGATACA
>NZ_GL698443.1 GCF_000187265.1 Streptococcus equinus ATCC 9812 | reverse complement strand
CAATTTCAATTCAAGGACAACTATTCAACCTTACCTGAAGTACTGTCTTGAGATGAATTCTCTTATCAAAAAGGGAAACTAACCTTTATTGCTCAGGATTATGAGACTAAGAAAATCATCACAATTCTTGATAACAGACGACAAACAGCCATTCGCAATTACTTTTTCAAATACTCTCAAGAAGCTCGAGAAGAAGTGAAAATCGTTACTATGGACATGTCTGGTAATTACATCCCTTTAATCATGTTGCTTCGCTCTCCAGTTTCTAGGCTCAGGCTGAAACAGTCTATTCCTAGACTGTTTCACTCCCAAATGCTGAAATTGTTCTTGACCGTTTTCACATTGTCCAACACAGAACAGAGCACTAAAACAGACACGTATTCAAATAATAAAACAATTTGAGAAGCAATCTCTTGAATATCGTGTTCTAAAATATTACTGGAAACTCATTCAAAAGGATAGTCGAAAACTATCGCCTAATGCCTTTTATTCAAGGACTTTCAGAGAAACGTTAACGCCTAAAAAGTGTTTAGACAAGATTTTTAAACACGTTCCGCCATTTGAAAAATACTACAACCTTTATCAATTACTTCTTTTCCACTTACAAGAAAAAATATCGAACAATTTTTTGGATTAATTCAGGAAGCTTTACCTCAACTTAATCA
>NZ_GL698442.1 GCF_000187265.1 Streptococcus equinus ATCC 9812 | reverse complement strand
ATTCGTCTCCCTAATGCGATTCTTGATTATTTATCTTTAAAAAAAATACCACTAATTCATAATTATTGGCTCGAAACTCACAGCCTTTATTTTTTTGATCACGGATTTCAAGTTGAGCCGCGCGTGTTTCCATTTTTGGAGTGAAAAGCAAAAGACCAAGACGAAAGAGAAAAAAAAACCTCAATCGACGGGAGAGGGAAAAAAATCATACTGTTATAATATTTTTTTTTGAATAGTGCCCCCCTTTTTTTTGAAGAAGAAGAAGAACCGATACCAAACATAGAGAAACGAAACAATGTCATTTAAAGCGCTGAAGAAGGGGGGATCCTCTAGAGTCCAGCAGCGCACTGAGATCCAGCTGCCAGCGGGAAATACTGATGCGCAGCGCCGCCAGCGCATAAACGAAGCAGTCGAGTGCCTCATTGCGTCGCTTTTTGCTGTCCCACAGTATTTTTTTCCTGCCATCCACCCATTTTTCGACCTGCTCTTCAGCAGTCAGCTGCTGCGCTTCGGTCAGATCAAAAATATCCGGGTTATTCGGGAAGTGAACGGCACCGGGAAGCGGTTCATCCCCTTCCGGCGTCAGTGTGAAGCGGTTATAAATCTGCTCTTTCGCGGTATCCGTACCGATTTCGGTAAGGTAAACGACCTGCAGGAAGCTTGGCACTGGCCGTCGTTTTACAACGTCGTGA
>NZ_GL698441.1 GCF_000187265.1 Streptococcus equinus ATCC 9812 | reverse complement strand
CGAATTCTTGACTAGCTAGATGACAACATGATTGAATGAAACTTTGTCGTTGCAATGGAATATTGTCGAAAAATGCTTTCTCTTGATCGGTAAAACCACCAGATTTGCCGATTCTATTACATACGAACCTCATTTCAGCAAGCGCCGCCTGGTCTTCCGCATCAATATACACATATTGTTCCAAAAACTTCATATAAAGTTTACGGGTAGCCATAAATAAAACGGTACCTAAGGTACCATTGACCAATTCATCAGTGAAATTTTTGACACACATGACTTGGGCCCCCGTTTTTAAATGAAGAACTTTATCCACCATAAGATTATTATCAAGCATACTGACGAGAAAAGGGTTTTCTGGATCTTTGGCTTGGAAAGTGTATACTTTCCCTGGTAAACTGTTTAATTTTGCTTGATTCGCCATCAGAACTTCTTTTAAAGTTGGGTACAACTGTGTTGGTTCTATTCCGTCAGTGTAGTTGATTTGTCGATCCAATTTTTGGAACGCTTCAATGGTTTCATAATTCAAGTTCCCAACACGCACATTGTTCAACATATCAATAAACTCATTATCTCCCTTTTGTCTGAAAACTTGCTTCAACACCACGGTGTTTTCGATAACCTTATTCCAACTTTTAGCCAAAAAGCAGAATTTCGGCTGACCAGAATTATCCACAGGTGGCAATTGATAGAAATCACCAGATCCCC
>NZ_GL698440.1 GCF_000187265.1 Streptococcus equinus ATCC 9812 | reverse complement strand
CGGGTAAAGAACCAGCCACCGCCATTAAGCAGCCAGTGATTAACGTTTCCACGCTCTGATAAGCCATCAATCATCATTTGCTCATGGTTTCCACGTACAGCTCTGAACCAGGGGAATGTGATTAATTCCAGGCATTCAACGTTCTCTGCACCACGATCAACCAAATCGCCCACCGAGATAAGCAGGTCTTTTTTGTTGTCGAATCCAATCGTATCCAGTTTGTTCATCAGGTTCGTGTAGCATCCGTGCAGATCGCCAACTACCCAAATATTTCGGTATTTGCTGCCATCAATTTTTTCGTAATAGCGCATCTCTTTCACTCCATCCGCGATGAACCATGAGAACGTCGTTGACGATGGCGTGCATTTTCCCGTCTTTATCATCAACGTATTTTCTGACCGTACCGCGACTACATTTCAGTCTGCGTGCTACTTCTGTCTGATTTCCGTATGTTTCAACGAGCATGTCTGGAATGGTTTTTACTGAGAACGTCATGCGGCCTCACTTCTGCTATTTCGCAGGTCTTTGAGTTTCTGTTGGTACTCTGCCTTGATCGCCTTGCACTCTTCGATAGTCCAGCGATGGCGGTTATGGTTTGATTCGATTTCGTCTACTGCTTCCTGCCCGATGCGGCTAATCAGTTCGACGCGATACGGAACGAGATTTCCGCTTTTGTGCTGGTTGCACACCACGCATTGCTTGTGAATATTGCGTTCATTAAATCGGAGTTGAGGTGCCGCAGCAGTTGCCCG
>NZ_GL698439.1 GCF_000187265.1 Streptococcus equinus ATCC 9812 | reverse complement strand
CGGATCTGCACAACATTGATAACGCCCAATCTTTTTGCTCAGACTCTAACTCATTGATACTCATTTATAAACTCCTTGCAATGTATGTCGTTTCAGCTAAACGGTATCAGCAATGTTTATGTAAAGAAACAGTAAGATAATACTCAACCCGATGTTTGAGTACGGTCATCATCTGACACTACAGACTCTGGCATCGCTGTGAAGACGACGCGAAATTCAGCATTTTCACAAGCGTTATCTTTTACAAAACCGATCTCACTCTCCTTTGATGCGAATGCCAGCGTCAGACATCATATGCAGATACTCACCTGCATCCTGAACCCATTGACCTCCAACCCCGTAATAGCGATGCGTAATGATGTCGATAGTTACTAACGGGTCTTGTTCGATTAACTGCCGCAGAAACTCTTCCAGGTCACCAGTGCAGTGCTTGATAACAGGAGTCTTCCCAGGATGGCGAACAACAAGAAACTGGTTTCCGTCTTCACGGACTTCGTTGCTTTCCAGTTTAGCAATACGCTTACTCCCATCCGAGATAACACCTTCGTAATACTCACGCTGCTCGTTGAGTTTTGATTTTGCTGTTTCAAGCTCAACACGCAGTTTCCCTACTGTTAGCGCAATATCCTCGTTCTCCTGGTCGCGGCGTTTGATGTATTGCTGGTTTCTTTCCCGTTCATCCAGCAGTTCCAGCACAATCGATGGTGTTACCAATTCATGGAAAAGGTCTGCGTCAAATCCCCAGTCGTCATGCATTGCCTGCTCTGCCGCTTCACGCAGTGCCTGAGAGTTAATTTCGCTCACTTCGAACCTCTCTGTTTACTGATAAGTTCCAGATCCTCCTGGCAACTTGCACAAGTCCGACAACCCTGAACGACCAGGCGTCTTCGTTCATCTATCGGATCGCCACACTCACAACAATGAGTGGCAGATATAGCCTGGTGGTTCAGGCGGCGCATTTTTATTGCTGTGTTGCGCTGTAATTCTTCTATTTCTGATCCG
>NZ_GL698438.1 GCF_000187265.1 Streptococcus equinus ATCC 9812 | reverse complement strand
TTCAAGCTTACGATACACAGTTGAGGTCGAGATGGCAAGCTTTTTAGCGATGTGTGTCAAAGCTTCACGATTAAGTAAGAGTTGAACTGTTTTCTACTTCACTAATTCAGAAATCTGACAGTTCTTCTGGACAAGGGATGTCTCTGAAACAGTCACTTTATGGCAGTCTTTGCATTGGAATTTTCTCTTTTTCAAACGAATCAGACTGGGAAGTCCACTAATCTCAATAAAAGGAATCTTAGAAGGCTTTTGAAAGTCGTATTTGATTTGTTTTCCTTGGCAATGGCAACACTTAGGAGGAGTGTAATCAAGCGTAGTTTGCACCTCAATATGTATCTCGTGTTGAAAAACTTTAGTTAAAGTGATATTTTTATCTTTAATTCCGATTAATTCTGTAGTATGATAGAGTTGTCTCATATGATTCTTTCTATTTATGGTTTGGTCGCTTTAAATTTTAAGTCATATGGGACTTTTTGTATACTCAAAAGCTCCGTAACTTCTTAGCAGGATTTTACCCACTACAGAAATTATAGAGCCTAAAAAAGGCTATTAAGCCTTTTTTTGTTTACCTTTTTAGAAGAATAAGAGCAATAAAAAACCTCCAGAAATTGTACTGATCCCAAAAAGTTGGACAAATAATTATTGAAAGGATTTAGTTCTGTACTGCACAGGGCTAAGTCATTTTAGTTTGACTTTAATCCGTTTGTTATTGTAATAGTCAATGTAAGTAATAATAGCTTGTTCCAGCTTGTCAAGCGACTTAAGAGTCTTTTCATAACCGTAAAACATCTCAGATTTTAAGATGCTAAAGAAAGACTCTATCATCCCATTATCTGGGCTATTCTCTTTCCTAGACATGTACGGACGGATTCCCTTGGATGTCAAAAAATCATGATAAGACTGATGTTGATATTGCCAACCTTGGTCACTATGAAGAATCGTATCATCATAATGGTCATCTGGAAAAGCTTGTGTTAACATTCGTTTGATTTGTTCCAAATTAGGCGAAGTTGATAACTGATAAGCGATGATGTCACTATTATAACCATCTAAAACTGGTGATAAGTATAATTTTTGAGAGCTGGCTGT
>NZ_GL698437.1 GCF_000187265.1 Streptococcus equinus ATCC 9812 | reverse complement strand
GACCTTCAATACAATCAAGCCATCACACCAGGTGCTAAAATCATGTTTGCCGTTTGGTCAGAGGTCAATGGTCAAGATGATTTGATTTGGTATACGGCTGATAGTAACGGGCATGCCATTGCTAAGTATACTGGCACATATGGTTTATACAACATTCATACTTACCAAAATCTTAATGGTCAGATGAAAGGTTTAAACGGGCGTACAATCGACGTCCCAAAACCAAGTGCAAAGGTCAGTATTGTAAAAGCAAGTGATACAACTTATAAGGTAACAGTGTCTGATGTTCCTGCCTATATCACTAGTATTCAACTCCCAACCTGGACAGAAAAGGGTGGTCAAGATGATATTCAGTGGTATGGTACAACTTACAATTCTGATGGCACATTCACCAAAACCTTTAGTGTCGCTGAACATAATTTTGAAAGTGGCAAGTATAATGTTCACTATTACGGAATTAGCAGTGTCACCAATACTTTAACGGGTCTAGGTGGTACAAGTTTTAATTGTGATTATCAGTTTGGAGACATTGCCATTACAGCTCAAATGGGCGCAACTGGTATTGAAATTACGATGCCACAAGAAATAGCAAAAGTAGCTAATGTGTCTCATGCGGTTTGGTCAAAAGTCAGAGGTCAAGATGATTTGAAATGGTACAGCGATACCACAGGCCATGTAGTGGCTCCGTATACAGGAGACTACGGTACATATCACGTACACACTTATGCAAATGTCAATGGTAAAATGATTTGTATTGGTGCAACTAGTCTTGATATTCCAAAACCAAGTGCCAAAGTTAGTATCGTAAAAGAAAGTGGAACAACCTACAAAGTTATAGTGTCTGATGTTCCTGCCTATATCACTAGTATTCAACTCCCAATCTGGACAGAAAAGGGTGGTCAAGATGATATTCAGTGGTATGGTACAACTTACAATTCTGATGGCACATTCACTAAAACATTTAGTGTCGCTGAACATAATTTTGAAAGTGGCAAGTATAATGTTCACTATTACGGAATTAGCAGTGTCACCAATACTTTAACGGGTCTAGGTGGTACAAGTTTTAATTGTGATTATCAGTTTGGAGACATTGCCATTACAGCTCAAATGGGCGCAACTGGTATTGAAATTATGATGCCACAAGATATAGCAAAAGTAGCTAATGTGTCTCATGCTGTTTGGTCAGAAGTCAAAGGTCAAGATGATTTGAAATGGTACAGCGATACCACAGGCCATGTAGTGGCTCCGTATACAGGAGACTACGGTACATATCACGTACACACTTATGCAAATGTCAATGGTAAAATGATTTGTATTGGTGCAACTAGTCTTGATATTCCAAAACCAGAAGTTACTGTTCACATAGATAAGGTAACAGATTATTCTGCGAAAATAACAGTTACTGATGTTCCAATTTATATTCATGATATTCAACTACCAACTTGGACAAGTAAGAATAATCAAGATGATATCAAGTGGTATCATGCTACTAAACAAGCTGATGGTTCTTATGTATATACGTTTTATGCCAAAAATCATAGATTTGAATCAGGCCACTATAACGTTCACGTCTATGGTACGAGTGAAGTGACACATTCTTTTGTTTGTTTATCGGGTTCTGATGGAATTGATTTAATTTTTGATGAATCTCTTACAAATCCAACGGTAACTGTTCAAAAT
>NZ_GL698436.1 GCF_000187265.1 Streptococcus equinus ATCC 9812 | reverse complement strand
TTAGATAAGTATGGTTCATATGGTAGTTACGGTGGGTACGGTAGTTATGGTAATTATGGAAAAAGTGAAGAAAAAACAAAAATTGGTAGAGGTAAACGAAAAAAATAGCTGATACCTTTACCTTAGAATAGGGAACAGGGAGTTATATGTATAGCGAAGATTCGATAGACCACTTTCTGAACGAATTATTATAAAATTTGTTCAATTAACTGGTTTTGGTAGAAATAGTGATGAGAAGAAATGGTTATGGAAGATTGATAAGCTATTAAAAAAATATCCATACAAAAGCTCAGAATGGGTTGTTAATTTTATGGGACAATATAAGTTTAAAGAGATGTTTCCTAAAGAGAAATACGGAGAAGGAAAATTATACCCATTTGAGAATGATTATTTGAATGGTCCTGAGGATGCAGATTATATTCTTACTCAAATGTATGGTGATTATATGACACCACCAAAAGAATCAGAAAAGAATGCACATGCTGCTGAATTAACCTAATTTTCACCACATATTTTATGAATATGTGACTAATATTGGAAGGAGATTGCATTGATTATTACATTTTCACCTAAAAAAATTTTGTACTCAATTTGTATGTATATGGTTTCGCTATCAGTGATTTTGAATACAAGGAGTATCTGGATGCACCTTTATGGAAGTGGAAATAGTTTTTCTGATTATATTTTTATGTTACTACTTACAGGTGTTATAGGTTGTACTTTTTCGAAAAACAACATCCATATGAATAAAATTTATAGAGGATTTTTAATATCAATATGCATTTTGGGGTATATTGGATTATGGATTTTTGTAACATGGTTTAAAGTTTTACCTGCAATAAAATTTTCTTTTACCATCTTATTATTTTTATTCTTTTTCATTATACAGGAGTCTAATGAGAGAAGCGAGGTATTATTAAAGTATCGCAATGTAGTATTTATTATCGCTCTTGTTTCACTTTTCTTTTGGTTATTGGGATCTATTCTTCATTTTCTGCACCCTTCAGGTATTGTTCAATCAGTTTGGACAGACACTGGAGATCCTAAAGTTGTTCCTAGTTATCATGGCTTTTATTTTGAAACACAAGAATTGTATGGGGTTATAAGAAATACGGCAATATTTACAGAGGCTCCGATGACCTCTTTGCATTTCTCAATTGCTATGTTGGTGGAAGTATATGTTGATAAAAAGAAATCGTTATTTAAAATCTTTTTATTCTCAATTGCTATTCTAAGTTCTTTTTCAACTACAGGAATTATTTTATTGATTGTAGTTTTATTACATCAACTATTCACTACCAGAACGAGGTCTAAATTTATTCAGATAATAAGAATTTCAGTGCTCCCTATCTTTTTTTTAGTAGTAATTTTTGTTGTTAGGCTACTGTTACAGGCTAAATTAGAGACAAGCTCAGGATCAATTAGAACCGATGATTTTATAGTTGGTACTAAAGCTTGGTTGTTGCATCCTATATGGGGAAACGGATACATGAATTATGATACAATAAAACAGTTTATGGCATCTTGGAGAAATTATAATACTGGCTTCAGTAATTCAATTACAATGGTTTTAGCGTACGGGGGTATTTATTTAGCTTTATTGTATGTATTTCCCATAATCTTTAATTTTAAAAATATAAAAAAAGAAGGCTACTTGCCATTTTTATTGGGTGTGGTTTATTTATTTACTTTTACGATTATTCCGTTTGAGTATTTAACAATGATGTTAATTATATTTTTTAGTACTTATAGTAGTAAGACTACAAGCAGTAGCATGATTAGAAACTAATAGTTTAGGATAGTGAGAAAATAATATGAAAAAAATTTGCTTTGTTACACATCTTCCAAATTTAAAGG
>NZ_GL698435.1 GCF_000187265.1 Streptococcus equinus ATCC 9812 | reverse complement strand
GTAACCTGTCAAAAAACGATAAATCTGTCAGTGACAGAATGAGAACAAGATTAAATGAGAGTTTGATCCTGGCTCAGGACGAACGCTGGCGGCGTGCCTAATACATGCAAGTAGAACGCTGAAGACTTTAGCTTGCTAAAGTTGGAAGAGTTGCGAACGGGTGAGTAACGCGTAGGTAACCTGCCTACTAGCGGGGGATAACTATTGGAAACGATAGCTAATACCGCATAACAGCATTTAACACATGTTAGATGCTTGAAAGAAGCAATTGCTTCACTAGTAGATGGACCTGCGTTGTATTAGCTAGTTGGTGAGGTAAAGGCTCACCAAGGCGACGATACATAGCCGACCTGAGAGGGTGATCGGCCACACTGGGACTGAGACACGGCCCAGACTCCTACGGGAGGCAGCAGTAGGGAATCTTCGGCAATGGGGGCAACCCTGACCGAGCAACGCCGCGTGAGTGAAGAAGGTTTTCGGATCGTAAAGCTCTGTTGTAAGAGAAGAACGTGTGTGAGAGTGGAAAGTTCACACAGTGACGGTAACTTACCAGAAAGGGACGGCTAACTACGTGCCAGCAGCCGCGGTAATACGTAGGTCCCGAGCGTTGTCCGGATTTATTGGGCGTAAAGCGAGCGCAGGCGGTTTAATAAGTCTGAAGTTAAAGGCAGTGGCTTAACCATTGTTCGCTTTGGAAACTGTTAGACTTGAGTGCAGAAGGGGAGAGTGGAATTCCATGTGTAGCGGTGAAATGCGTAGATATATGGAGGAACACCGGTGGCGAAAGCGGCTCTCTGGTCTGTAACTGACGCTGAGGCTCGAAAGCGTGGGGAGCAAACAGGATTAGATACCCTGGTAGTCCACGCCGTAAACGATGAGTGCTAGGTGTTAGGCCCTTTCCGGGGCTTAGTGCCGCAGCTAACGCATTAAGCACTCCGCCTGGGGAGTACGACCGCAAGGTTGAAACTCAAAGGAATTGACGGGGGCCCGCACAAGCGGTGGAGCATGTGGTTTAATTCGAAGCAACGCGAAGAACCTTACCAGGTCTTGACATCCCGATGCTATTTCTAGAGATAGGAAGTTTCTTCGGAACATCGGTGACAGGTGGTGCATGGTTGTCGTCAGCTCGTGTCGTGAGATGTTGGGTTAAGTCCCGCAACGAGCGCAACCCCTATTGTTAGTTGCCATCATTAAGTTGGGCACTCTAGCGAGACTGCCGGTAATAAACCGGAGGAAGGTGGGGATGACGTCAAATCATCATGCCCCTTATGACCTGGGCTACACACGTGCTACAATGGTTGGTACAACGAGTCGCGAGTCGGTGACGGCAAGCAAATCTCTTAAAGCCAATCTCAGTTCGGATTGTAGGCTGCAACTCGCCTACATGAAGTCGGAATCGCTAGTAATCGCGGATCAGCACGCCGCGGTGAATACGTTCCCGGGCCTTGTACACACCGCCCGTCACACCACGAGAGTTTGTAACACCCGAAGTCGGTGAGGTAACCTTTTGGAGCCAGCCGCCTAAGGTGGGATAGATGATTGGGGTGAAGTCGTAACAAGGTAGCCGTATCGGAAGGTGCGGCTGGATCACCTCCTTTCTAAGGATAAACGGAAGCACGTTTGGAGTATTGTTTAGTTTTGAGAGGTCTTGTGGGGCCTTAGCTCAGCTGGGAGAGCGCCTGCTTTGCACGCAGGAGGTCAGCGGTTCGATCCCGCTAGGCTCCATTGAATCGAAAGATTCAAAGATTGTCCATTGAAAATTGAATATCTATATCAAATTCCACGATTCAAGAAATTGAATTGTAGATAGTAACAAGAAATAAACCGAAACGCTGTGATTTAATGAGTTTAAGGTCAACAGACCAAAATAAGGTTAAGTTAATAAGGGCGCACGGTGGATGCCTTGGCACTAGAAGCCGATGAAGGACGTGACTAACGACGAAATGCTTTGGGGAGTTGTAAGTAAACATTGATCCAGAGATGTCCGAATGGGGGAACCCGGCATGTAATGCATGTCACTCATTACTGTTAAGGTAATGTAGAGGAAGACGCAGTGAACTGAAACATCTAAGTAGCTGCAGGAAGAGAAAGCAAACGCGATTACCTTAGTAGCGGCGAGCGAAAAGGTAAGAGGGCAAACCGATGTGTTTACACATCGGGGTTGTAGGACTGCGTTGTGGGACGACAAGATTATAGAAGAATTACCTGGGAAGGTAAGCCAAAGAGAGTAACAGCCTCGTATTCGAAATAGTCTTTAACCCTAGCAGTATCCTGAGTACGGCGAGACACGAGAAATCTCGTCGGAATCTGGGAGGACCATCTCCTAACCCTAAATACTCTCTAGTGACCGATAGTGAACCAGTACCGTGAGGGAAAGGTGAAAAGCACCCCGGGAGGGGAGTGAAATAGAACCTGAAACCGTGTGCCTACAACAAGTTCGAGCCCGTTAATGGGTGAGAGCGTGCCTTTTGTAGAATGAACCGGCGAGTTACGATATGATGCGAGGTTAAGTTGAAGAGACGGAGCCGTAGGGAAACCGAGTCTTAATAGGGCGACTTAGTATCATGTCGTAGACCCGAAACCATGTGACCTACCCATGAGCAGGGTGAAGGTGAGGTAAAACTCACTGGAGGCCCGAACCAGGGCACGTTGAAAAGTGCTTGGATGACTTGTGGGTAGCGGAGAAATTCCAAACGAACTTGGAGATAGCTGGTTCTCTCCGAAATAGCTTTAGGGCTAGCGTCGATGTTAAGTCTCTTGGAGGTAGAGCACTGTTTGATTGAGGGGTCCATCCCGGATTACCAATATCAGATAAACTCCGAATGCCAACGAGATATAATCGGCAGTCAGACTGCGAGTGCTAAGATCCGTAGTCGAAAGGGAAACAGCCCAGACCACCAGCTAAGGTCCCAAAATATATGTTAAGTGGAAAAGGATGTGGGGTTGCACAGACAACTAGGATGTTAGCTTAGAAGCAGCTATTCATTCAAAGAGTGCGTAATAGCTCACTAGTCGAGTGACCCTGCGCCGAAAATGTACCGGGGCTAAAACATATTACCGAAGCTGTGGATACCTTTTAGGTATGGTAGGAGAGCGTTCTATGTGTGATGAAGGTGTACCGTGAGGAGCGCTGGAACGCATAGAAGTGAGAATGCCGGTATGAGTAGCGAAAGACAGGTGAGAATCCTGTCCACCGTATGACTAAGGTTTCCAGGGGAAGGCTCGTCCTCCCTGGGTTAGTCGGGACCTAAGGAGAGACCGAAAGGTGTATCCGATGGACAACAGGTTGATATTCCTGTACTAGAGTATATAGTGATGGAGGGACGCAGTAGGCTAACTAAAGCGTGCGATTGGAAGTGCACGTCTAAGCAGTGAGGTGTGATATGAGTCAAATGCTTATATCTATAACATTGAGCTGTGATGGGGAGCGAAGTTAAGTAGCGAAGTTAGTGATGTCACACTGCCAAGAAAAGCTTCTAGCGTTAATTATACTCTACCCGTACCGCAAACCGACACAGGTAGTCGAGGCGAGTAGCCTCAGGTGAGCGAGAGAACTCTCGTTAAGGAACTCGGCAAAATGGCCCCGTAACTTCGGGAGAAGGGGCGCTGGCTTTAAGTCAGCCGCAGTGAATAGGCCCAAGCAACTGTTTATCAAAAACACAGCTCTCTGCTAAATCGTAAGATGATGTATAGGGGGTGACGCCTGCCCGGTGCTGGAAGGTTAAGAGGAGCGCTTAGCATTAGCGAAGGTGTGAATTGAAGCCCCAGTAAACGGCGGCCGTAACTATAACGGTCCTAAGGTAGCGAAATTCCTTGTCGGGTAAGTTCCGACCCGCACGAAAGGCGTAATGATTTGGGCACTGTCTCAACGAGAGACTCGGTGAAATTTTAGTACCTGTGAAGATGCAGGTTACCCGCGACAGGACGGAAAGACCCCATGGAGCTTTACTGCAGTTTGATATTGAGTATCTGTACCACATGTACAGGATAGGTAGGAGCCTATGAAATCGGGACGCTAGTTTCGGTGGAGGCGTTGTTGGGATACTACCCTTGTGTTATGGCTACTCTAACCCAGATAGGTTATCCCTATCGGAGACAGTGTCTGACGGGCAGTTTGACTGGGGCGGTCGCCTCCTAAAAGGTAACGGAGGCGCCCAAAGGTTCCCTCAGAATGGTTGGAAATCATTCGCAGAGTGTAAAGGTATAAGGGAGCTTGACTGCGAGAGCTACAACTCGAGCAGGGACGAAAGTCGGGCTTAGTGATCCGGTGGTTCCGCATGGAAGGGCCATCGCTCAACGGATAAAAGCTACCCTGGGGATAACAGGCTTATCTCCCCCAAGAGTTCACATCGACGGGGAGGTTTGGCACCTCGATGTCGGCTCGTCGCATCCTGGGGCTGTAGTCGGTCCCAAGGGTTGGGCTGTTCGCCCATTAAAGCGGCACGCGAGCTGGGTTCAGAACGTCGTGAGACAGTTCGGTCCCTATCCGTCGCGGGCGTAGGAAATTTGAGAGGATCTGCTCCTAGTACGAGAGGACCAGAGTGGACTTACCGCTGGTGTACCAGTTGTCTTGCCAAAGGCATCGCTGGGTAGCTATGTAGGGAAGGGATAAACGCTGAAAGCATCTAAGTGTGAAGCCCACCTCAAGATGAGATTTCCCATGATTTTATATCAGTAAGAGCCCTGAGAGATGATCAGGTAGATAGGTTAGAAGTGTAAGTGTGGTGACACATGTAGCGGACTAATACTAATAGCTCGAGGACTTATCCAAAAAAGAAACGAGTCAATATTGACAGCGAGTCGGTTTCTTGTTAGAATATATAGGTATTCAATTTTGATTGGATAATCAATCATAGTTAAGTGACGATAGCCTAGGAGATACACCTGTTCCCATGCCGAACACAGAAGTTAAGCCCTAGCACGCCTGATGTAGTTGGGGGTTGCCCCCTGTTAGATATGGTAGTCGCTTAGC
>NZ_GL698434.1 GCF_000187265.1 Streptococcus equinus ATCC 9812 | reverse complement strand
GTATTTTTTTGAAAATTTAGTAGTTTTTCAGATATAGGGTTTATTATTGTAGGTACTTTTGATAATATTTGTTATAATAGATGTAATATTTTAAAAGGATTATTTAATGGTTATTATTGAAAAGGCTCCAGCTAAGATTAATTTGGGTTTAGATATTATTGGTAAGAGACAGGATGGCTATCACGATTTATCAATGGTTATGGTCAGTGTTGATTTGAATGATTATGTGATTGTTTCTGAAATTTCGGGCTCTGACATTATTGTGGAATCAAATAATCATAAAATGCCTTTGAATGATAAAAATGATGTCTTCAAAGCTGCTCAGCTTATTAAAGAGAGATATGATATTAAGTCAGGTGTGAAAATCGAATTAGAGAAGTCTATTCCTATCTGTGCTGGGTTAGGTGGTGGTTCTACTGATGCTGCTGCTACAATTAGGGCTTTAAACCAATTATGGAAATTAAACTTGTCTAAGGGTGAGATGATTGAAATTGGTTTTCAAGTTGGTAGTGATGTTCCTTACTGTTTAGGTGCTGGTTGTGCTTGTATTTCTGGTAAGGGGGAAATAGTTGAGTGTCTTGATACTTCTTTGTCAGCTTGGGTTGTGTTAGTTAAGCCTGAATTTGGTGTTTCTACTCGTACGGTTTTTCCTGAGATTGATTGTGAGACGATTTCTCGAGTCGATATCGCAGCTTTAAAGGAAGCTGTTTTAGCTAATGATTATGATCAGATTATTTCGCATATGGGAAATTCTTTGGAAGATATTACTATTAAGCGTAAGCCTTTTATACAAAAAATAAAGGATCGAATGATAAAATGTGGTGCTGATGTTGCTCTGATGACTGGTAGTGGACCAACGGTTTTTGGTCTGTGTCGTTCTGAAAAGAAAGCGGATCGTTTGGTTAACAGTATGCGTGGATTTTGTAAGGAAGTTTATAAGGTTCGTATACTTTGATTGAGGAGAATCATGTGTTTGATTCTTTTTTTTCTTTTTGATATAATTAACTGGTTAATGAATGAGAGGGGTGTTGATAATGCAGCTAGAGAAGCAAATTGATTGTCTAGTGAATGAGATTTTATTAAAAGCCGAAAATCAGCACGAGTTATTATTTGGTGCTTGTCAAAGTGGTGTGAAATTAACTAATACACAAGAGCATATTTTGATGCTTTTGTCGCAAGAGAGATTAACAAATTCTGCTTTGGCAAAACGTTTAAATATTAGTCAGGCAGCTGTTACTAAAGCGATTAAGTGCTTGGTAAAAGAGGACATGCTTGCGCCTGTAAAAAATCGAGATGATGCTCGTGTGACTTATTTTGAGTTGACTGAGCTTGCTAGACCTGTTGCTGATGAGCATACGCATCATCATGACGCGACATTATCAGTATATAGGAAAATGGTTAATGAATTTTCAGATGAAGAGCAAGCTGTTATTGGAAAATTTTTGGTTGCTTTTTCAGACGAGCTAGAGGGGTGTAAATGAGATATATTACTGTAGAAGATTTATCTTTTCAATATGATAGTGAAACGGTTTTAGATGGGATTAGTTATCATTTGGATAGTGGTGAATTCGTAACGTTAACAGGTGAAAATGGTGCAGCAAAGTCTACTTTAATCAAAGCAACTTTGGGGATTTTAACACCTAAGAGTGGTCAGGTGACTATTTCTAAGACAAATAAAGATGGAAAGAAGTTGCGCATTGCATACTTGCCACAGCAGATTGCTAGTTTTAATGCGGGTTTTCCTTCAACTGTTCATGAGTTTGTTCGTTCAGGAAGATATCCACGAAATGGTTGGTTCCGTCGTTTAACAAAGCATGATGAGGAACATGTTAAGGCTAGCTTGGAATCTGTAGGTATGTGGGATAGCCGAAATAAGCGCATTGGAAGCCTGTCTGGTGGGCAAAAACAACGTATTGTACTTGCGCGTATCTTTGCTTCTGATCCTGATATTTTTGTTTTGGATGAGCCAACAACTGGTATGGATGCTGGAACAACGGAAAAATTTTATGAGTTAATGCATCATAGTGCGCATACACATGGAAAATCTGTTTTGATGATTACGCATGATCCTGATGAGGTTAAGCGTTATGCTGATCGAAATATTCATTTGGTTCGTAGTCAACAGACTCCATGGCATTGTTTTGATGTTCATGCCCTTGTAGCGAAAGGAGCTAAAGATGCTGACTGAAATTTTTTCATATGATTTTATGCAACGTGCAATTATGGCTGTTATTGCCATCAGTGTATTTGCTCCGATTTTAGGAATTTTCCTTATTTTGCGTCACCAAAGTTTGATGAGTGATACCCTCAGTCACGTTTCGCTAGCTGGTGTCGCTTTGGGAATTTTATTGGGAAAATCTACAACCTGGTCAACGGTTATTGTGGTTACAATTGCTGCAATTGTCTTGGAGTATTTGCAGACGGTTTATAAGCACTACATCGAGATTTCGACTGCCATTCTTATGTCGCTTGGTTTAGCTGTTGCTTTGATTGTGACAAGTAAATCAGAAAATGCCAGTGGTGTGAATCTAGAGCAGTATTTATTTGGTTCGATTGTGACGATTAATATGGGACAAGTTATTGCGCTTTTTGCTATTGCAGTTATTGTCTTGATTTTAACGTTACTCTTTATCAGACCGATGTATGTTTTAACGTTTGATGAAGAAACAGCTTTTGTGGATGGTTTACCTGTACGTTTGATGTCATTGCTGTTTAATATTGTGACAGGTGTTGCGATTGCATTGACAATTCCTGCAGCTGGAGCTCTGTTGGTTTCAACGATTATGGTTCTGCCAGCAAGTATTGCCATGCGTCTTGGAAAAAACTTTAGGTCTGTCATTTTTATTGGCGTTTTAGTTGGTTTCATTGGTATGGTTACGGGAATTATCACGTCTTATTATTGGGAAACGCCAGCAAGTGCTACAATTACAGTTATCTTTGTTGGAATTTTCCTTTTGGTTAATCTGTTTAATGTTATTAAACGTTGTAGTAGTTAAAAAGAGAGCTATTAGCTCTCTTTTTTGTATATAAAAAACAGATGCTTGAAGCATCTGTTTATTTTTTATTAGTAAGTCAATACGAAGTATTTTTTCTTACCGCGACGGATAACAGTAAGTTCGTTATCGATTTTATCGTCGTCAGAAAGTGTGTAATCTAGGTCTTGGATACGTTCACCGTTAATGTAAATAGCACCGTTTTGAACGTCTTCACGTGCTTGACGTTTTGATGGTGAGATTTTAGCTGCAACAAGCATTTCAACGATATTGCGGTTATCATCTTCTTGAACAGCGTAGTTAGGAACGTTGTTTAGACCTTGTTTTAATTCTTTTGCTGAAAGGCTCTTGATGTTTCCAGCGAAAAGTTGTTCAGTGATTTTAAGAGCTTCTTTGTAAGCTTCTTCACCGTGAACAAGTGTAACAACTTCACGAGCCAAGATTTTTTGTGCTAGACGTTCGTGACGAGCAGCGTTAAATTCTTTTTCGATTTCAGCGATTTCGTCAAGTGAAAGGAATGTGAAAATCTTCAAGAAGCGAACAGCATCGTCGTCCATAACGTTGAGCCAGAATTGGTACATTTCGTATGGAGATGTTTTGTCAGCGTCAAGCCATACGGCATTTCCTTCAGATTTACCGAATTTTTTACCTGTGGCGTCAGTGATAAGTGGAACTGTCATAACGTGACCAGTTTTATCAGCTTTACGGCGAAGCAATTCTGTACCTGCAGTCATGTTACCCCATTGGTCAGAACCACCGATTTGCAAAGTAACGTTGTATTTGTCGTTAAGTTCGTAGAAATCGTAACCTTGCATGATTTGGTATGCAAATTCAGTGTATGAGATACCTGTTTCGATACGTTTTTTAACTGATTCTTTACTCATCATAGCGTTGACAGTAAAATATTTACCGACATCACGTAGGAAGTCGATGAAGCTAATGTTTCCAAACCAGTCATAGTTGTTAACCATAACAGCTTTGTTGTCACCATTTTCGAAATCTAGGAAACGTGACAATTGATTTTGGATTTTAACAACCCATCCATCAACAGTTTCTTTTGTTTGAAGACTACGTTCAGCATCCTTAAATGAAGGGTCACCGATAAGTCCTGTAGCTCCTCCAACAAGTGCGTATGGTTTGTGACCTGCGAGTTGAAGACGACGTGATGTTAGGATAGCAACCAAGTGACCAAGGTGAAGGCTATCAGCTGTAGGATCGTAACCAGTATAATAGGATACTTGCCCTTCTGTTAATGCTTTGACAAGGGCTTCTTCATCAGTTGTTTGAAAAACTAAGCCACGTTCTTTGAGTTCTTCGAATATGTTCACGAGCTTTCTCCTTACTTAAAATTTTGAGGCTGGTTGTAATTTTCTAGCTAAGCTAAATCCACCTCAATGATATATTGTAGTTTACAGGCTATTATATCAAAAAGCGGTGCCTCTATGCAAGCTTTATCAAAGTTTGGTATAATAATAATGAGGTATTAGAATGAGTAAGAGAACGAAACATAAGAAAAAAGCAGATTATCAGAAGCTTGGTTTGCTGGATTTCGGTTCAGTTTTTTTGAGGACCGTTAAGCTGTTAACTGACTTCTTTTATATTATTGTTATTTTATTTGGTATGCTGGGGGTAGGGCTTGCTTTTGGGTACCTTGCTAGTCAAATCGATGCTGTTAAGGTTCCTGATAAGGATAGCTTGGTTAGTCAGGTGACTTCTTTGACGCGCGTGTCACAGATGTCTTATTCTGATGGTAGTTCAATTGCTGCTATTGATACGGACTTGTTGCGTACCCCTGTTGCCAGTGATGCTATTTCAGAAAATATCAAACACGCGATTGTGGCGACTGAGGATGAAAACTTTGAAGGGCATGATGGTGTTGTTCCAAAAGCTGTTTTTCGTGCGACTTTAGGATCTGTTCTTGGTCTTGGTGAAACCAGTGGTGGTTCAACTCTTACCCAACAGCTCATCAAGCAACAAATTTTAGGTGATGATCCGACGTTTAAACGTAAATCACGCGAAATTATCTATGCTCTTGCCTTGGAACGTTATTTGAGTAAAGATGAGATTTTAACGGATTATCTAAATGTATCGCCTTTCGGTCGAAATAATAAAGGAGAAAATATTGCAGGGATTGAAGAAGCTGCACAAGGCATTTTTGGTGTATCTGCGAATGATTTGACTATTCCTCAAGCAGCTTTCTTGGCTGGTTTGCCTCAAAGTCCGATTGTGTATTCTCCTTACACAGCTACGGGTAAATTAAAAGATGCTGATAACATGTCTTATGGACTCTCTCGTCAGCAAGATGTTCTTTATAACATGTACCGCGCAGGCTATTTGACCAAAGATGAATACAATGAATACAAGTCTTATGATATCAGTCAAGACTTTATTCAACCTGCGTCTGCCTCAACAAGTTATCATGATTTCCTCTATTACTCAGTCTTGGAAGAAGCACAAGATATTATGTATGACTATTTGATTGAGAAAAATGGTGTTTCTGAACAAGAGTTGAAAAATGATGCAACGAAAGAATCATACCGTAAACTAGCTTCAGACACACTTCAACAAGGTGGCTATAAAGTTAAGACGACGATTGATAAAAATGTCTATAATGCTATGCAAAATGCGGTTTCGCAATATGGTAGCACTCTTGACCAAGGAAGTTCACAAACCGTTGATGTCGGAAATGTCTTGATGGATAATTCTACCGGTGCTATTTTAGGATTTATCGGCGGGCGAGATTATTCAACAAACCAAAATAACCACGCCTTTGATACCGCGCGTTCACCTGGTTCAAGTATCAAACCGATTATTGCTTATGGTATTGCTATCGACCAAGGTTTACTTGGTAGTGCAAGTATGCTTTCTAACTATCCAACAAACTTTTCAAGTGGTCAGCCAATCATGCACGGTAATGATGTCGGAACTGGCATGATTAATCTTCAAGAAGCTCTAAATGTATCATGGAATATTCCAGCTTATTGGACGTATCAAATGCTACTCAATAACAATGTTGATGTTGAGTCATACATGAAGAAAATGGGATATAGCATTGTTAATTACAATATTGAAAGTTTACCTTTAGGTGGTGGTATTGAAACAACCGTTCTTCAACAGGTAAATGCTTATCAAATGATTTCAAATGGTGGTGTTTACTTGAAAGGTTACCTTGTAGACAGCATTACAGATAATCAAGGTAATGTTATTTACAAACACAAGGCTAATCCAGTTCGTGTCTTCTCAGAAGCGACAGCAAGCATTTTGAATCAACTTCTTAAAGAGGTTGTGACAGGTGGTGCAACGACTGAGTTCTATAAAGATTTACAAGCTATTAATGGCTCAGCAGCTCAGGCAGATTGGTCAGGTAAGACTGGTACGACTGATAACTATACCGACGTTTGGTTGATGTTATCAACACCGAAAGTAACACTTGGTGGTTGGGCTGGTAATGATGATAATACGTCGCTTGACTCAATGGCAGGGTATAGATACAATGCACAGTATATGGCTAATCTAGTTAACTCTATTTACAATGCAAATTCAAATACATTTGGTACAGGTAAGTATAATTTATCTTCAAATGTGATGAAGTCAACCGTTCTTAAAGCAACTGGTTTGCAGCCTGGTACGGTAACGGTTAATGGTCGCTCACTAAATGTTAGTGGTGAAACAACAACAAGTTATTGGGCTAAGACAGGTGCAGGTAATATGACTTATAAATTTGCGATTGGAGGAACAGATAGCGACTATACAAAAGCATGGGATGCTTTGCTTCATAATTCTTCAATTAAAACGAATAACAGTAACTAATAATACTTGCAAAAATTGGAAAAACAAGGTATAATATTAATAACTATTTGTCGTCTGCTTTAGTTGAAATATTGTCCAACTAAGGTTTGCAGCAGTTAAATCACGATTTTATTGGTCAGATTTAGCTGCTCTTTTTGTGCCTTTTTTAGAAAAAAATGAGGTTTGTAACCTATATTTAAAGATTCTAAAAATTCACATTGACGGCACACTTGGCAGGGTGTTTTAACAGACATCCTAACTATAAGGGTCAAAATGAAAAAGTAATGATTTTTCTCCTCAATCGAAGAGAATTGTGATTATGATGGAGTTTACAGACCTCTGTATTTTAATGAAGGAGTAAAAAACTTGGCAGGACATGAAGTTCAGTACGGGAAACACCGTACACGTCGTAGCTTTTCAAGAATCAAGGAAGTTCTTGATTTACCTAACTTGATTGAAATTCAAACGGATTCTTTTAAAGACTTCTTGGATAACGGATTAAAAGAAGTTTTTGAAGATGTACTTCCGATTACAAACTTTACGGATACTATGGAGCTTGAATTTGTTGGTTACGAATTGAAAGAGCCTAAGTATACGCTTGAAGAAGCTCGTATCCACGATGCATCTTATTCAGCACCTATTTTTGTAACCTTCCGTTTGATTAATAAAGAAACAGGAGAAATCAAAACTCAAGAAGTTTTCTTCGGTGATTTCCCAATTATGACTGAAATGGGTACATTCATCATCAACGGTGGTGAACGTATTATCGTTTCTCAGTTGGTTCGTTCTCCTGGTGTTTATTTCAACGATAAAGTTGATAAAAACGGTAAAGTTGGTTACGGTTCAACTGTAATCCCTAACCGTGGAGCATGGCTTGAATTAGAAACAGATTCAAAAGATATTGCTTACACACGTATCGACCGTACACGTAAAATTCCATTTACAACTCTTGTACGTGCGCTTGGTTTCTCAGGTGATGATGAAATCATGGATATCTTTGGTGATAGCGAACTTGTTCGTAACACAATCGAAAAAGATATTCACAAAAACCCAGCAGACTCACGTACTGACGAAGCTCTTAAAGAAATTTACGAACGCCTTCGTCCAGGTGAACCAAAAACAGCTGATAGCTCACGTAGCTTGCTTGTAGCTCGTTTCTTTGACCCACGTCGTTATGACTTGGCAGCTGTTGGTCGTTACAAAATCAACAAAAAACTTAACATCAAGACTCGTCTTTTGAACCAAACAATCGCTGAAAACTTGGTTGATGCTGAAACTGGTGAAATCCTTGTTGAAGCTGGTACAGTAATGACACGTGACGTGATTGATTCAATCGCTGATCAATTGGATGGTGACCTTAACAAATTTGTTTACACACCAAATGATTACGCTGTTGTCACTGAACCTGTTGTTCTTCAAAAATTCAAAGTTGTTGCACCAAACGATCCAGACCGCGTTGTTACAATCGTTGGTAACGCAAATCCTGATGACAAAGCGCGTGCGCTTACACCAGCTGATATCTTGGCAGAAATGTCTTACTTCCTTAACCTTGCTGAAGGTCTAGGTAAAGTTGATGATATCGACCACCTTGGGAATCGTCGTATTCGTGCCGTTGGTGAATTGCTTGCTAACCAATTCCGTATTGGTCTTGCTCGTATGGAACGTAACGTTCGGGAACGTATGTCAGTTCAAGACAACGAAGTGTTGACACCACAACAAATCATCAACATTCGTCCTGTTACTGCAGCCGTTAAAGAATTCTTCGGTTCATCTCAATTGTCACAGTTCATGGACCAACACAACCCACTTTCTGAGTTGTCTCACAAACGTCGTTTGTCAGCCTTAGGACCTGGTGGTTTGACTCGTGACCGTGCTGGTTATGAAGTTCGTGACGTGCACTACACTCACTATGGTCGTATGTGTCCGATTGAAACTCCTGAAGGACCTAACATCGGTTTGATCAATAACTTGTCAACATACGGACACCTTAATAAATATGGTTTCATCCAAACACCATATCGTAAAGTTGACCGCGCTACAGGTGTGATTACAAACGAAATCGTTTGGTTGACTGCCGATGAAGAAGATGAATACACAGTAGCACAGGCTAACTCAAAACTTAACGAAGATGGAACATTTGCTGAAGACATCGTTATGGGACGTCACCAAGGTAATAACCAAGAGTTCCCAGCAAGCGTTGTTGACTTCGTAGACGTTTCACCTAAACAAGTAGTTGCCGTTGCGACAGCATGTATTCCTTTCCTTGAAAACGATGACTCTAACCGTGCCCTTATGGGTGCCAACATGCAACGTCAAGCGGTGCCATTGATTGATCCACACGCACCATATGTTGGTACTGGTATGGAATATCAAGCAGCCCACGACTCAGGTGCTGCAGTTATCGCTAAACACGATGGACGCGTTATCTTCTCTGATGCTGAAAAAGTTGAAGTTCGTCGCGAAGATGGTTCACTTGATGTTTACCACATTACTAAATTCCGTCGTTCTAACTCAGGTACAGCTTATAACCAACATACACTTGTTAAAGTTGGCGATATCGTTGAAAAAGGTGACTTCATCGCTGATGGTCCTTCAATGGAAAAAGGTGAAATGGCCCTTGGTCAAAACCCAATCGTCGCTTACATGACTTGGGATGGTTATAACTATGAAGATGCCATCATCTTGAGTGAACGTCTTGTTAAAGAAGATGTTTATACATCAGTTCACTTGGAAGAATTTGAATCAGAAACACGTGATACTAAGTTAGGCCCTGAAGAAATCACTCGCGAAATTCCAAACGTTGGTGAAGAAGCTCTTAAAGACCTTGACGAAATGGGTATTATCCGTATCGGTGCTGAAGTTAAAGAAGGTGACATCCTTGTAGGTAAAGTAACACCTAAAGGTGAAAAAGACCTTTCTGCTGAAGAGCGCCTTCTTCACGCAATCTTCGGTGATAAATCACGTGAAGTTCGTGATACATCACTTCGTGTACCACACGGTGGAGATGGTGTCGTTCGTGACGTTAAAATCTTTACACGTGCAAACGGTGATGAATTACAATCAGGTGTTAACATGCTCGTTCGTGTTTATATCGCACAAAAACGTAAAATCAAAGTCGGAGATAAAATGGCCGGTCGTCACGGTAACAAAGGGGTTGTTTCTCGTGTTGTTCCAGTTGAAGACATGCCTTATCTTCCAGACGGAACTCCAGTCGATATCATGTTGAACCCACTTGGGGTGCCATCTCGTATGAACATCGGACAAGTTATGGAGCTTCACCTTGGTATGGCTGCTCGTAACCTTGGTATTCACATTGCAACACCAGTCTTTGATGGGGCAACTTCTGAAGACCTTTGGGATACAGTTAACGAAGCTGGTATGGCTAGCGACGCTAAGACAGTTCTTTACGATGGACGTACTGGTGAACCATTTGATAACCGTGTGTCAGTTGGTGTCATGTACATGATTAAACTTCACCACATGGTTGATGATAAACTTCACGCACGTTCAGTTGGTCCTTACTCACTTGTTACGCAACAACCTCTTGGTGGTAAAGCACAATTTGGTGGACAACGTTTCGGTGAAATGGAAGTTTGGGCTTTGGAAGCTTACGGTGCATCAAATGTTCTTCAAGAAATCTTGACTTACAAATCAGATGATGTCAACGGTCGTCTTAAAGCTTATGAAGCCATCACTAAAGGTAAACCAATTCCAAAACCAGGTGTTCCAGAATCATTCCGAGTTCTTGTAAAAGAATTGCAATCACTTGGTCTTGACATGCGCGTGCTTGATGAAGATGACAATGAAGTAGAACTTCGTGATCTTGATGAAGGTGAAGATGACGATGTTATGCACGTTGATGATCTTGAAAAAGCTCGTCAAAAACAAGAAGCAGAAGAAGCGGAAAAAGCAGAAGTTTCTGCAGAAGAAAACAAATAATAGGAAAGAACATTCAGACATGAGAGAGGCAAGACCTGCTTCTCTTGGTCAGATTGTTTGATTGAGTCCTATAACGATAAATGATGTCTTACGAATCATGAATTTGTAAGTCATGACAGTTAGAAAGTAGCGCAGCTATTTTCAAAAGTACAATAAAGAAAGGTAATACTAGTGGTTGACGTAAATCGTTTTAAAAGTATGCAAATCACATTAGCCTCACCAAGTAAGGTCCGTTCATGGTCTTATGGTGAAGTTAAAAAACCTGAAACAATCAACTATCGTACGCTCAAACCAGAACGTGAAGGTCTTTTCGATGAAGTTATCTTTGGACCTACAAAAGACTGGGAATGTGCTTGTGGTAAATATAAACGTATTCGTTATAAAGGAATTGTTTGTGACCGCTGTGGTGTTGAAGTAACACGTGCTAAAGTTCGTCGTGAACGTATGGGTCACATCGAATTGAAAGCTCCAGTATCACACATTTGGTACTTCAAAGGAATTCCATCACGTATGGGTCTTACTTTGGACATGAGCCCACGTGCTCTTGAAGAAGTTATCTACTTCGCAGCTTATGTTGTTATCGATCCAAAAGATACTCCGCTTGAACCCAAATCACTTTTGACTGAACGCGAATACCGTGAAAAAATCCAAGAATATGGACAAGGTTCATTCGTTGCTAAAATGGGTGCTGAAGCCATCCAAGATCTTCTTAAACGCGTTGATTTGAAATCAGAAATCGCTGAACTTAAAGAAGAACTCAAAACAGCAACTGGTCAAAAACGTATCAAAGCTGTTCGTCGTTTGGATGTTCTTGATGCCTTCTACAAATCTGGTAACAAACCAGAATGGATGGTACTTAACATCTTGCCAGTTATTCCACCAGATCTTCGTCCAATGGTTCAATTGGATGGTGGACGTTTCGCTGCATCTGACTTGAATGATCTTTACCGTCGTGTTATCAATCGTAACAACCGTTTGGCTCGCTTGCTTGAATTGAATGCCCCTGGTATCATCGTGCAAAACGAAAAACGTATGTTGCAAGAAGCTGTTGATGCACTTATCGATAACGGTCGTCGTGGTCGTCCAATTACAGGTCCTGGTAGCCGTCCTCTTAAATCTTTGAGTCACATGCTTAAAGGTAAACAAGGTCGTTTCCGTCAAAACTTGCTTGGTAAACGTGTTGACTTCTCTGGACGTTCAGTTATCGCCGTAGGTCCAACACTTAAAATGTATCAATGTGGTGTGCCACGTGAAATGGCTATCGAATTGTTCAAACCATTCGTAATGCGCGAAATCGTTGCACGTGATTACGCTGGTAACGTTAAAGCTGCTAAACGCATGGTTGAACGTGGAGATGAACGTATTTGGGATATTCTTGAAGATGTTATTAAAGAACACCCAGTACTTCTTAACCGCGCACCGACTCTTCACCGTTTGGGTATCCAAGCCTTCGAACCAGTTCTTATCGATGGTAAAGCACTTCGCCTTCACCCACTTGTTTGTGAAGCCTACAATGCCGACTTCGATGGTGACCAAATGGCCATCCACGTACCACTTTCTGAAGAAGCACAAGCAGAAGCACGTCTTCTTATGCTTGCCGCAGAACACATCCTTAACCCTAAAGATGGTAAACCAGTCGTAACTCCATCTCAAGATATGGTTCTTGGTAACTACTACCTAACAATGGAAGAACCAGGTCGTGAAGGTGAAGGAATGGTCTTCAAAGACCGTGATGAAGCAGTAATGGCATACCGTAACGGTTATGTTCACTTGCACACACGTGTTGGTATCACAGTTGATAGCATGCCAAACAAACCATGGACTGACGAACAAAAACACAAAATCATGGTTACAACTGTTGGTAAGATCCTCTTCAACGACATCATGCCTGATGATCTACCTTACCTTCAAGAACCAAACAATGCTAACTTGACTGAAAAAACTCCAGATAAATACTTCTTGGTACCTGGTCAAGATATCCACACTGTTATCGACAGCTTGGACATCAACGTTCCATTCAAGAAGAAAAATCTTGGTAACATTATTGCGGAAATCTTTAAACGTTTCCGTACAACAGAAACGTCAGCCTTCCTTGACCGCTTGAAAGACCTTGGTTACTACCATTCAACTCTTGCTGGTTTGACAGTGGGTATCGCCGATATCCCAGTTATCGATAACAAACAAGAAATTATCGATGCAGCCCACAGCAAAGTTGAACAAATCAACAAAGCCTTCCGTCGCGGTTTGATGACTGATGATGACCGTTATGTTGCTGTTACAACAACATGGCGTGAAGCTAAAGAAGAACTTGAACAACGTCTGATTGAAACACAAGATCCTAAGAACCCTATCGTTATGATGATGGACTCAGGAGCTCGTGGTAACATCTCTAACTTCTCACAACTTGCCGGTATGCGTGGTTTGATGGCTGCTCCGAACGGACGTATCATGGAATTGCCTATCTTGTCTAACTTCCGTGAAGGTTTGTCTGTCTTGGAAATGTTCTTCTCAACTCACGGTGCTCGTAAAGGTATGACCGATACAGCCCTTAAGACTGCCGACTCTGGTTACCTTACTCGTCGTTTGGTTGACGTTGCCCAAGACGTTATCATTCGTGAAGACGATTGTGGAACTGACCGTGGTCTTGTTATCCGTGCAATCACTGATGGTAAAGAAGTTACAGAAACTCTTGAAGAACGTCTTGTTGGTCGTTATACTAAGAAATCTGTTAAACACCCTGAAACAGGAGAAGTTATCGTTGGTGCTGATGTCTTGATTACTGAAGATATGGCAGCTGAAATTGTCAAAGCTGGTGTAGAAGAAGTAACAATCCGTTCAGTATTTACATGTAACACTCGTCATGGTGTTTGCCGTCACTGTTATGGTGTCAACCTTGCTACAGGTGATGCTGTTGAAGTTGGTGAAGCAGTTGGTACAATTGCCGCTCAATCTATCGGTGAACCTGGTACACAGCTTACAATGCGTACTTTCCACACGGGTGGTGTTGCGTCAAATACCGATATCACACAAGGTCTTCCTCGTATCCAAGAAATCTTTGAAGCTCGTAACCCTAAAGGGGAAGCAGTTATTACTGAAGTTAAAGGTACTGTTGTTGACATCGAAGAAGATGCTTCTACACGTACTAAGAAAGTTTACGTTCAAGGTAAGACTGGTATGGGTGAATACGTGGTACCATTTACAGCTCGTATGAAAGTAGCTGTTGGTGATGAAGTTCACCGTGGTGCTCCACTTACTGAAGGTTCTATCCAACCTAAACGTCTCCTTGAAGTTCGTGATACATTATCAGTTGAAACTTACCTTCTTGCCGAAGTACAAAAAGTATACCGTAGCCAAGGGGTAGAAATCGGTGATAAACACGTCGAAGTAATGGTTCGTCAAATGCTTCGTAAAGTACGTATCATGGATCCAGGTGATACAGATCTTCTTCCAGGTACACTTATGGATATTGCAGACTTCACAGATGCTAACAAAGATGTTGTTATCTCTGGTGGTATCCCTGCAACAGCACGTCCAGTACTTATGGGTATTACTAAAGCTTCGCTTGAAACTAACTCATTCTTGTCAGCTGCATCATTCCAAGAAACAACTCGTGTTCTTACTGATGCTGCTATCCGTGGTAAAAAAGATCATCTTCTTGGTCTTAAAGAAAATGTTATCATCGGTAAAATCATTCCAGCTGGTACAGGTATGGCTCGTTACCGTAACCTTGAACCACAAGCTGTTAATGAACTTGAAACAAGTGAAGATGCTGAAACAGTTGAAGCATCTGCATCAACAGACGCTGAATAATCTGAATTCACATTTGAGTTTAATAAATGAAAAGGCCTAGGACTTGTCCTGGGCTTTTTTGCTGAGAAAATGAGATTGAAATAGATGATAATCATTATAAATAAGCAAATATATTTTAAATTGGCTTTAATTCTTATATAATAAAGACCATAAGGAAGTGAGAAAAATGTATCAAGTAATCAAAATGTATGGGGACTGGGAGCCCTGGTGGTTTTTAGATGATTGGCAGGATGATATCATCGAAGAACAATCTTTTGAATACTTTGAAGAGGCATTGTCATTCTACTGTCAAGAATGGGAATTGCTTAGAAAAAATCTACCAAGTTGTAAGTGTCATGACAATTTTCAAGCTGCTTTTTGGGATAAGGCTGAGAAGCGTTGGTGTGAGAATTGCGGTGATTATTTGCAACAATATCATTCACTTTTGATTCTAAAAGATGGGCAAGAATTAGCCAAAGAGCAGTTTGCTTATTATTTTAATATTAGAAATGATGAACCAAGCCCCAGACCTCAAAAATGCAAATTTAAACCTTAATCATGGAAAATTCCATGATTTTTTTATTTTTAAAAATTTTTTCGAATATAAAGATAAGGAGGTCAAAATGATTCAGGAAAAAGCAAAGCAGCTTATTAGAGATGCAGTTGGAAAGAATGCTCAGGATATCTATATTATTCCAAAGGCAGAAAACTATGAGATTTATCAACGAATTGGTGAGAAACGCCAGTTTATTCAAGAAGTTGCTACTGATGAAATGACAAGCTTGATTAGTCACTTTAAATTTGTAGCTGGGATGAATGTTGGTGAAAAGCGTCGTAGTCAGCTTGGTTCTTGTGACTATACTTTTGCAGATGATGAGGAGATTTCACTGCGCTTGTCTAGTGTGGGTGATTATCGTGGGCGTGAAAGTCTGGTCATTAGGCTCCTTTATTCAGGTCGTCATGATTTGCAGTATTGGTTTGATGGAATGAGAAATATTTTAGAGGCTATTGACAGCAGGGGACTTTACCTTTTTTCCGGGCCGGTAGGGAGTGGAAAAACCACTCTCATGTACCAATTAGTTCGTGAAAAATTTCCTGGAAAACAGGTGATTACGATTGAAGACCCTGTTGAGATAAAACAAGACAATATGTTGCAATTGCAGTTAAATGATGAAATCGGGATGACTTATGATAACCTTATCAAGCTCTCGCTTCGTCATAGACCTGATATTTTGATTATTGGTGAGATTCGTGATAGTGAGACAGCGCGTGCGGTTATTAGAGCTAGTCTGACAGGAGTCCTTGTTTTTTCAACCATTCATGCGAAAAGTATTCCAGGTGTTTATGCTAGGTTATTAGAATTGGGTGTTAGTAGGCAGGAACTTGAAAATAGCTTGCGTGCTATTGTTTATCAACGATTAATTGGTGGTGGAGGTGTAGTTGATTTTGCCAAAAGAGATTTTGAGCAGTATCCCCCAAGAAGGTGGAATGAGCAGATTGATAGCCTTGCTCGAGACGGACATATCAGTTTTGAAGAGGCAAAAATCGAAAAAATTGCCCTTTAAAAAACAACAGAAGGTCATTCAATTATTTAATAATTTGTTTAACAGTGGCTTTACTTTAACTGAGATAGTGTCTTTTTTGAGACGGAGTCAGTTATTGCAGGAATCATATGTGAATAGTATGCAGGAGTCCTTGCTGAGTGGCGCAACTTTAGCAGATATGATGGTAAGGTTAGGCTTTTCAGATACGATTGTGACTCAGATTGCTTTGGCTGATGTTCATGGAAATTGTCAGCAAAGTCTTGTAAAAATCAATCGTTATTTGGCTAGCATGTCTGTTGTGCGAAAGAAGTTGATTGAAGTAGCGACCTATCCTTTGATTTTATTAAGTTTTTTGATTTTGATAATGCTTGGCTTAAAAAATTATTTATTGCCGCAACTTGAAAGTCAAAATTTTGCTACTCAGATTATTGCCCATTTTCCAATGATTTTTTTGGGGAGCTTTGTGCTTTTAGGACTAGCGGTTGTTTTGGGATTTTTCTATGCTAGGCGTTTATCACCAATCTATCTTTTTAGCCAGATTAGTCGCTTGCCGATAATAGGGCGATTCATTCGTCTTTATCTAACAGCTTATTATGCGCGTGAGTGGGGAAATCTTATTGGGCAGGGGATTGATTTGATGGAAATTGTAGCATTAATGCAACATCAAAAATCTCGTCTTTTTCAAGAGATTGGTAAGGATATGCAGCAAGCTCTTTTGTCTGGTCAATCATTTCATCAAAAAGTTCTAGATTATCCCTTCTTTTTGAGGGAACTGAGCCTGATGATTGAGTACGGAGAAGTTAAGTCAAAACTTGGTCGGGAGCTTGATATCTATGCTGAGGAAACATGGCAGACTTTCTTCAGCCAATTAACTCAGGCAACACAGCTGATTCAACCGCTAGTTTTTGTCTTTGTTGCTTTAATTATTGTTTTAATCTACGTGGCAATGCTTTTGCCAATGTATCAAAATATGGGAGGAAATTTTTAATGAAAAAAATATGGAAAAAATTACGTAACAAATCTGTTGAAGCTTTCACACTTGTGGAGATGTTGATTGTCCTGTTAATTATCGGTGTCTTGATGCTTTTATTTGTACCGAATTTGAGTAAGCAAAAAGAGGCGATTCATGAAAAGGGTGATGCAGCTGTTGTGAAAGTTGTCGAAAGTCAGAAAGAACTTTACGAAGTTAAAACAGGTAAAGAAGCAACTATTAAAGATTTGGTGAAAGAAGGCTATATTTCACAACAACAAGCTCAAACGTACAATGAAAAAGCTAAACCTAAAGAATAAAAAAATCCGAGCTTTCACCCTTTTAGAGAGTTTACTAACTTTGGGAATATCTTGTTTTATCGTTATTATATTCTCAAATTCTGTGAGTAGTATTTTTCAGACAGTCGAAGAAAAGTTGTTCTTTTTATCGTTTGAGCATTACTATCGTGACACTCAAAAATTAGCTAGCCTTAAACAAGAAAATCAAGTTCTGACAATTTCACAAGACGGCATTTCAAATAGTGTGGCTCATATGAATTTGCCAGATACGGTATCAGTCGTTGAAAATTATAAAATTGTTTTTGATAATGCTGGGGGCAATTCATCTCTTGCAAAAGTAAAATTTCAGACGAAGAATCAGGCTATTGATTATCAATTATACATAGGAAGTGGTAATTATAAAAAGAAAGAAACTAAAAGCTTACATACTCCTTGAAAGTTTGGTTGCTTTAGCTTTGCTAGCTACCATTACAATTCTTGTTTTGGGAGAAATGGATAAAAGTCGCCACCAGATGCAAGATAGCTTACATCATCAAGAGGTTCTCAATGTCGCTACTATGGCTGTTCAGACAGGGCAAGATGACTTGGTGATGAATGGTGTTGAGATTCATATTATTAGGCGTGACGGAGAACTTTATGTCTATGATGGGCAAAAAGAGGTGATGCATGTTAAGAAGAACTAGACTAAAGGCGTTTACGTTACTTGAAAGTTTGGTTGCTTTGCTGGTTATTTCAGGGACAGTTCTGGTTTATCAAGGGCTAACGCAGTCAATTTCACAAAATGTTTATTACTTATCTGATAACGAAGAAAATGAGTGGCTTTTATTTTCTCAGCAGCTACGCTCAGAATTAGAACGATGCCACTTAGATTGTGTTTCTGACAATAAACTTTATGTTAGTAAGGACGATAAGAAATTAGCTTACGGGTTATCAAAAGCAGATGATTTTCGTAAAACAAATGCTTCTGGTCAAGGCTATCAGCCAATGTTATTTGGTGTTAATTCTTCTAGCATTCGTCAGGATGGTAATAATATTTTGATTAAGCTGCGAATGGATAATGGTATGGAGAGAGAGTTTGTTTACACTTTTGATGAGGCAAGTTAGGGCAGGGATATTGTTGTATGCTATGCTGATGGCAGCCATATTTGCCCTGCTGTTACAGTTTTATTTAGGGCGCGTGGTAGCAAGTGAACGTCAGCATCAGGCACAATTAAAGTACGCGCAAGCTTATTTGATGGCAGAAATCAGCAGGGATTATGCTAAAGATTCTTCAGGTAAGTGTTATTTTGATAAAGGTGTTGTCAGCTATCAACGTGAAAATGAGGTGCTAGTTGAGACAGTAGTTTTAGAGAATAAAGAGGAGTTTCACTATACTTTTTCTCTTCCAAAAAAATCTGAACAAACCATTGAAAAAGAAAGTCACTAGTGCTTTCTTTTCATTTTCAAGGTTTTTTGATATGATAAGTTTCGGAGGGGAAAATGAATTTTGAAAATATCGAAATAGCCTATGGGTTGATTCTTGAAAATATACAATTAATCGAAAATGAGTTGAAAACACACATTTACGATGCACTTATTGAACAAAACTCTTTATATCTTGGTGCTGAGGGTGCCAGTGAAGCTGTAGCTGCAAATAATGAGAAACTACGCCAACTTAACTTAACTAAGGAAGAATGGCGCTGTACTTTTCAGTTTATCTTTATTAAAGCTGCGCAAACAGAAGCTCTTCAGGCAAATCACCAATTTACACCTGATGCTATTGGCTTCATTTTAATGTTCCTCATTGAGAATTTGACAGCTTCTAAGGAACTTGATATTTTGGAAATTGGTAGCGGAACAGGTAACCTTGCCCAAACGTTGTTGAACAACTCATCTAAAGATCTAAACTATCTAGGTATTGAAGTTGATGATTTGTTGATTGACTTGTCAGCAAGTATCGCTGAAGTTATGGATTCTAAAGCTCAATTCGTTCAAGAAGATGCTGTACGCCCACAGATTCTTAAGGAAAGTGATGTCATCATCAGTGACCTTCCAGTCGGATTCTATCCAAATGATGAAATTGCAAAACGTTACAAAGTAGCCAGTAGTGAAGGGCACACTTATGCGCATCATTTGTTGATGGAACAATCTCTTAAATATCTCAAAAAAGACGGGATTGCTGTCTTTTTAGCACCAGTTAGTCTTTTGACAAGTAAGCAAAGTGACCTGTTGAAAGCATGGTTGAAGGATTATGCTGATGTGATTGCTGTGATTACTTTGCCAGAATCTATCTTTGGAAATGCAGCCAATGCGAAATCAATTTTCGTTTTGAAAAAACAAGCTGAACATACTCCAGAAACCTTTGTTTATCCACTTGCTGACTTGCAAAGTCGAGAAGTGTTGACAGACTTCATTGATAAATTTAAAAAATGGAATATTGAAAATATGATTTTTTAAATGACTTGTGCTAAAATAGAGATATATCATGAAAGCGCTTTAGAGGTATATTTATGGTGAAAACTATTTCTATTAATGCAGGAAGCTCAAGTCTAAAATGGCAGTTGTACAACATGCCAGAAGAAGAAGTTATTGCAAAAGGATTGATTGAACGTATCGGTCTTCCTAACAGCGTTTCTACGGTAAAATTTAATGGCCAGAAACAGTCGGAAACAAAGGATATCCCAGATCATAGCGCTGCTGTAAAAATTCTTCTAGATGATTTGATTTCTATGGATATTATTGCTAGCTATGATGAAATCACAGGTGTTGGTCACCGTGTGGTAGCTGGGGGTGAATATTTTAAAGAGTCAGCCTTAGTAACTGACAAAGTCATCCAACAAGTTGAAGAACTATCAATGCTAGCACCGCTTCATAATCCAGGAGCTGCTCTTGGAATTCAAGCCTTTAAAGAAATTTTACCTGATATTACAAGTGTTGTCGTTTTTGATACTGCTTTTCATATGACAATGCCTGAAGTGGCCTATCGTTATCCAATCGCAAACCGTTATTACACTGATTATAAGATTCGTAAATACGGTGCTCACGGTACAAGTCACCAATATGTTGCTCAAGAAGCAGCTAAGGTTTTAGGCAAACCTTTGGAAGACTTGAAGTTGATTACTTGTCATATTGGTAATGGGGTTTCTATTACAGCGATTAAGGGCGGTAAATCTGTCGATACTTCAATGGGGCTCACACCACTTGGAGGAACAATGATGGGAACACGTTCAGGAAGTATTGACCCAGGTGTCATTACTTATTTGTTGGAATGTGAACCAGCTATAGCAGATCCGAAAAAAATTCGTACAATTTTGAATCGTGATTCAGGTTTACTTGGTATTTCGGAAAAATCAAGTGATATGCGTGATATCTTGGCAGGTAAGGCAGAAGGCGATGAAAAATGCCAACTTGCTTACGATATGTATGTTGATCGCTTGAGAAAATATATTGGACAATACTTTGCCGTTTTAAACGGAGCGGATGCTATTGTCTTTACAGCAGGAATTGGTGAAAATTCAAGTGATGTTCGTAAAGATATCATTTCTGGAATGACTTGGTTTGGTGTTGATGTTGACCCAGCTAAGAATGTTTCAGGTGCTTATGGCGTTATTTCAACAGATCAAGCTCGCGTAAAAGCAGTTGTGATTCTAACAGATGAAGAACTTGTCATTGCGCGTGAAGTTGAACGCTTTAAAAATTCTACTAATTAGTTATCAAAATATTATGATAAGACCAGAAAAGCTGACCGTTTGGTCAGCTTTTTTTCTGCTTTTATATAAAAATGTAAAATAAACTTGACACAAAATGTAAAGTTTACTATACTATTTTTGTAAAGTTCGCTTTGCAAATAGATGACAGGAGGAAAAAATGGAAACAAAAATTCAAGAACTCCGAAAAGCAAATAAAGTTAGCCAAGCCGAGTTAGCAGAGGCGCTTGGGGTTACAAGACAAACCATTATTTCCTTAGAAAAAGGACGCTATAACGCTTCTTTGGAGTTGGCACACAAGATTGCCAAGTATTTTGGCATGACAATCGAAGAAATCTTTATCTTTGATGAAGAGTAAAATGTGAAGATAGATAAAATCTATTTGTTGTTTTTACAAAAAGGGGGAGTAAGTTATGTTATTAAAGGCTGTTGCAAATTGTAATCGTAAAAAAGTTTGGAAGAGTATCCTATCTTATTTTCGTTTTCTCGGTGTTAAGTATAGGAGTATCTCATTTTGTAAAAAGCAGTGATTTTGCTTCAGGTTTATTGTTGGGCATGGGCGTTTCAGGATTTGCTTTTACGATTTATTATTAAGTACTTTGTCATCAGACTAATCGGTTGAAGGCTGCATATATTGCAGTGTACGATGAACGTAATCAATTTATTTTACGACTTAGTGCAGCATCAACTTTAATTTTGATGTTTATCATAAATGTTTTCTTGCTAATTTTATATGTTTTTTGTGGTGTAGCATTTTCGTATCTGATTCTATTATTGATTTGGTTGTATAGTTTGATTTTTGGATTTTTCATTCTTAAAGTCATTTTTTCAAAGATTTTGTAGGAGAAATTTTGATGAAAAAATTAGTATCATTTTTTAAATATTTTGGTATGGCAATTGGTTTGATTTTTTTAGAACAGTTGCCGACTGTTTTTCTAGCTAAAAATCAGTCGTTTTGGCAAAGCTTTCTGATTGCCCTCTCTTTGCTAGTGGTTGCGATTTTGACAATTTACGTTGCAAAACGCTTAGGATTTTTCAGCAAAGCTAGTCAGGTGTGGAATAGCGGGGCTTATAAGCCTATTATTATGGGATTTTTGATTATGGTTCCAGTTAAAATGTTGGGCGGTATGATTTTGGTTTTAGAGCACGGTAGCAATGCAAATACGCTCAATCAATCTGTGATTGAACAACTTGGTATGCCACCAGTACTGTTGTTTGCTTTATCGGTAGTCGCTGCGCCGATTGTTGAAGAGGTTGTATTTCGTGGCTTTATTGTAAAACAAGCATTTCATTATTCTTATCTTGGTGTTATTGTTAGTAGTGCTCTTTTTGGAGCTGTTCATGTGCCAACAGACCTTGGAAGTTGGATTCTCTACGGCGGTATGGGATTAGTTCTTGCTTTGGTTTATCAAAAAACGAAAAAACTAGAGTATTCAATAGCCGTTCATGCCCTCAATAATTTCCTCGGTGTACTGTCATTGATTTTGTAATTTATCAGAGAAAAAGGTTGAGACAATCGTCTCAACCTTTTTATAATATTTTACAAAGCTTTTGCTTTATTGATTGTAGCGTCAATACTTGAAACAATGCTAGCTGTCAAACCAGTTTTTTCGAGATCAAGAAGACCTGCGATAGTTGTTCCACCAGGACTTGAAATTTTATCAATCAAGTCATGTGGACTGTCAGTCCCTTGAAGAAGATTTTCAGCGCTAGCTAGGACAGTCTGAGTTACAATGTCTAGAGATTTTTCTTTTGGAATACCGTATTTGACACCAGCTTTAGCAAGAGCTTCGATAAATAGATAAATGTATGCTGGGCTTGATCCAGCAAGAGCTGTAAATGTATCGAAGTCCTTTTCAGGAATGTCAAAAGTTGATCCAAAGCTGTCAGTGATTTCTTTAGCGGTAGCTAGGAGTTCTGCAGAAACCTTGTCATTAGCACAAATAGCAGTTGTACTTTTTAGAATTTGGGCGTTGAGGTTTGGCATGATTCGAATCAATGGAAGATTTGGATCTGTCAGTTTGCCAAGGCGTTCAAGTGTTACCCCAGCTGCCATGGAAAGAATGGGTTGATGGAAGTGAAGTCCATCAAGGACTGTCTCAAACATTTGAGGTTTGATGCCAAGGACAACTAAATCAGATTGGTCGATAAGTTCTTGGTGTGAAAGAGCTGCTTCAACTTCAAGCTGCTCTGCAATTTCGCGTGAGCGGGGAAGTGAAGAACCTGAAATGATGATATCGTGTGATGTTGTGTTAAGTCCGTTGATAATGGCTGTCGCCATTTTTCCGACTCCGATAAATCCAATTTTCATAGTAAGACAAAGGGGAAGTACAATAAAAATGCCTAATGGCTTAGCTCCCCTAGCTCCTTTCTAGTATTTTTTGATGAGGTCAACAGTTGAGCGGTCTAATTTCTTAACGATAGCTTGAATGAAAGCTTGGGCTTGCAAGAAGTCATCCATAGCATAAAGGCTTTGATGTGAGTGAATGTAGCGAGCGCATACTCCAATAGTTGTTGATGGAATACCACCGTTTTTGAGGTGAGCAGCACCAGCGTCTGTACCACCTTTTGCAGCATAGTATTGGTATTTGATGCCTGCTTCTTCGGCAGTTGTGAGCAAGAAGTCACGCATGTCTTTTAACATAACATGTCCTGGATCGTAGAAACGGAAAAGTGTTCCGTCACCGATTTTGCCTTGGTTGCCATAAATGTCGCCAGCAGGTGAACAGTCAACAGCAAAGAAGAGTTCTGGTTGGAATTTTGTAGCTGAGACATGTGCCCCGCGAAGACCAACTTCTTCTTGAACGTTAGCACCAGTGATAAGCGTGTTATCAAGTTTTTGTCCTTTAAGACTTTCAAGTAATTCTGTCACCATAAGCACACCAAAGCGGTTGTCCCAAGCTTTAGAGATAACATTTTTTTCGTTGGCTGTGAGAATTGTTTCAGATTTTGGAACGATGATATCACCTGGCAAAATACCAAAGGCTTCAGCTTCAGCTTTATCTGTAAAGCCTGCATCAAAAATGATGTCATCGATTTTTGGAAGAGAAGCAGAGCCATTTGTCCCACGAAGGAAATGTGGTGGAACTGAACCAGAAACGACTGGAATAGCACGGTTATCACGTGTGTAAAGAGTGAAACGTTGTGAACTTAAAACAAGTGGGTTCCATCCGCCGATTCCAACAGCACGCATAGTACCATCAGCTTTGATTTCGCTAACCATGAAACCAACTTCGTCCATGTGCGCTGCGACCATGATACGTGGTGCATTTTCAGCATCAGAGTTTTTGATACCAAAAATACCACCAAGACCATCAGTTTGCACGTCATCAACGAGCGGTGTGATTTTTGAGCGAAGATAGTTACGTACGCTGTGTTCGTACCCAGCGATGCTATCAAGTTCAGTGATTTCTTTTATTTTTGAAAATAAGTCTGACATATAAAACCTCGATTCTATGGTTTCTATTTTACCACGTTTTCTGACAATTTTTAGAAAAAACATATTAAATGTTTGGGCCTTGGTATTATGTGCTGAAATATGCTAAAATAAAGCGTATGAAAAACAAAAAGAAAAGCTTACTGTCACGTTTTGGTTTAGTGGTAGTCAGCGGTGTCATCGTTTTGGGAGCAATCCTAAAAAAACAAAAGGACGAAAAGCGAAAAGAACAGGTTAAAGAGCAGATTCGTGATTATTTTAATCAACTTGGCGAGATTTCTGTGCTTTATTTGAATGATTTTGAATCTGATTCTCAAAAAACGACTGGAGGTCTTGTTTTTGAGGATGGGCGCACGTTCCAATTTGTTTACCAAAATGGTGAGATTAGCTACAAGGAGGAGAAAAATGATTAGTCCAAAATCCTATGAAGAAATGGCAACCTATTTAGAAAATGACGGCAAGGTAGTTTTCTTTTTTACGGCAAATTGGTGCCCAGACTGCCAATTTATCTATCCTGTTATGCCTGAAATTGAGGCAGAAAATCCAGAGTTCACATTTGTCCGTGTTGACCGTGATGAATTTATGGAAGTCGCACAACGCTGGAATATTTTTGGTATTCCAAGTTTTGTGGTAACTGAAAATGGGAAAGAAATTGGTCGTTTAGTTAATAAATTGCGCAAAACAAAAGCAGAAATTAACAGCTTTTTAACTGGATTGAAATAGGAGAGAAAATGATTTTTACGTACAACAAAGAACACGTCGGTGATGTCCTAATGGTGATTGTCAAAGATAGCAAAGGTGCTAAACTTGACTACGAACGTAAAGGTAAAGTATCACGTGTTTTTCTTGAGAAAAATGGTGAAACAGTTGCTTGGAATATTTTTGAAGTGTCAAGTTTGATTGCAATTGATGGCGTTGGTCAAATCACTTTAACTGATGAAGATGTTGCTAAGCTTAACGCTGAATTGACAAAAGAAGGCTTTAGCGAACAATTAGAAAATGATCCTTCACCAAAATTTGTTGTTGGTCAAATCAAAGAAATGGTTGCTCATCCAGATAGTGACCACTTGAACATTTGCCAAGTGCAAATCTCAGATGACAAAACTGTTCAAATCGTTGCAGGTGCTCCAAACGCTGCAGTTGGTTTGAAAACAATCGTTGCCCTTCCAGGTGCTATGATGCCAAACGGAAGTCTTATCTTCCCAGGTGCCCTTCGTGGTGAAAAGAGCTTTGGTATGATGTGCTCACCTCGTGAATTGGCACTTCCAAATGCTCCACAAAAACGTGGAATCATCGAACTTGATGACACAGCCGTTGTCGGCGAAGCCTTTAATCCAGAAAAACACTGGAAAGGGTAAGAAAAGGAAAACGAGCTAGAAAAATCTAGTTCGTTTTTTTGATAGAAATTATCAATTATCTTTAAGTTATTTCGAATAATAAGATAGGAGGTAATTGATGTACAATAAAGTAATTATGATTGGGCGCTTGACGGCGCAACCTGAACTTGTAACGACAGCTAACGATAAAAGTGTTACACGTGTAACACTAGCAGTCAACCGCCGTTTTAAATCGAAAAATGGTGAGCGTGAGGCTGATTTTATTTCAGTTGTGGTATGGGGACGTTTGGCAGAAACACTTGTGTCTTATGCAGGAAAAGGCAGCTTACTTTCTGTTGATGGCGAACTTCGCACACGCAAGTACGAAAAAGATGGTCACACGAATTATGTGACAGAAGTGCTTTGTCATTCTTTCCAACTTTTAGAAAGCCGCGCCCAACGTGCTATGCGAGAAAATAATGTGGCAAATGATTTGGCAGATTTAGTTCTGGAAGAGGAGGAATTGCCATTTTAGTATAAGTAAAGTCTAACTTTTTCAAAATTTCCTTTTTCTCTTGAGTCAATCGATGAAAAAAGATGAAAGATTTGGTGACTATTGTCATTTTTAGCTAGTTTTACAGAAATTATGAGAAAAAAAGCTTGGAAAGCCCTTTCAAAAGTGCTATACTGTAGAAAATGTGTGGAGAAAGAGCTATGTTTAAAATAATTTTTAGCGATATTGATGGCACTCTCATCAATGACGCCTTGGAAGTAACGCCAAAAACGCGTCAAGCCCTAAATGATGCTGTCAATTCAGGAGTGCGATTTGTGCCTGTTTCGGCGCGCATGTCTGAAGCAATTAAACCAATTATCAAAGATTTTTTGCCCCAAGTTCCGATGATTTCTTATAATGGAGCTTTTATTCAAGATGAAAATGGTCAAGTGATTGATAGCTGCCCTATGAGCCCTCAAGCAGCGCAAGCTATTTGCCAATATTTAGAAAAAGAAGTCCCAGATGTTGCTTGGAATGTCTATAGCGGCAAAAAATGGTTGTCGCAAAATCGGATGAACAAATGGATTTCTCGTGAGGAAAAAGTCGTTGGCTTGGTTTCTCAAGAGGCTGATTTGGAGGCAATTGGTCATTTGTCTGAAGTTCATAAATTGCTTTTGATGGGTGAGCCAGAGAAAATGGTTGTCTTGGAAGAAAAGTTAAGAGAACTTTATCCTGGCTTATCGATTGCACGTTCGTTGCCGTATTACATTGAAGTGATGGCAAACGGTATTCAAAAAGGACGAGCTGTTAATCTTTTAGCCGACCATTATGGTGTTGATATGTCTGAAACCTTGGCGTTTGGTGATAATTTTAACGACCTAGACATGTTGGAGGCTGCAGGTGAGGCATATGTCATGGCAAATGCTCCGAAGGAAGTTAAGGAGCGTATTGGTCACGTGACTGCAAACCACAACCATGATGGGATTGCTTTGGTTTTAGAGAAATTTAAACTAGCTAGATAAACGATTCTTTTTATAATGATTGCTAAATTCCTACGTCTTGATGTAGGAATTTTTTGATGACTTTTGCCACTAAAAAAATTGATTTTTGTCACATCAAACTGATGACAAATGTTCGGTGATAACGCTTTCTTTTTTTGTTAATATTATCTCTGTTGAATGTTGAAGCTACTTCGACAAATTTCAATAGGAGAAAGGACTTATGAAAAAAGAACAAGAAAAGAAATGTGTCAACTGGTTTATGCACAAACGCGGTAAACAATGGATTTATGGTTGTGGTGTTTTAGTTTGTGGCATGGTCTTAGGAACTGTGGCTACACCCGTTATGGCTGATGAAGCTGTTTCTTCATCGACAGAAATGGTAGAGGTTACAAACACAAACTCAGAAAATGCAAATACAGACCAAAAAACTGAAGTAGGTCAAGAAGCACAACAACCTGCTAATCAGTTAGAAACTCCGGTTACAGAAAATCAAACACCAACTGAACAAGGAGTTGTTGAAGAACAAAATCAAAATGTCACAGAAGAAAATCAAGTAACAGAAAATCAAGATGTTACACAACAAAATCAAGTGACTGAAAATCAAGAACCTGCGACTGAAACTTCAGACGATGCTCAAAAAACTGAGACATCAGATTCTGAAGAAAAAGTTGATGTGACTGATTCGCTTAAACAAAAAACTGACCAACCTAGCGTGAGTGCCGCAAAAACTAAAAAAGCCCTTTCTGCTAATTTGACTAAGAAAAAAGAAAGCAACTATAATACAAATCTTCAAGGTTTGAGTTATGATGTAAATGTTTGGGAAGTTCGTGAAGATGGTTTGTATAGTAATGCTGTTGGAAAAGGTGATAACTTCCTTTTCTCAACCTCAACAGGTAAAAACTTTGTCTTCCAAACAGATGTAACATTCTTACAAAATACAGGTGCAGCTTCACTTGTTTTCCGTTCAACTGGTGATGCTCAAAATCTAAAAGGTTATGTTGTAAACCTTGATGGAAATTCACACAAAGCAAGGTTATGGCGTTGGGCTGAAGCAAATCTTATCAATGATAAAGAAATCCCAGCAACTCCAGACAATAAATATTTCTTGAAAGTTGTAGCAGCTGACGGATGGATTTCATATTATATCAATGGTATTTTGGTTGCAAACTTGAGTGACTACACTATCCAACGTGATGACCTTGGTCAAACAACATACATCAAAGATGGTAATTTCGGTCTTTTGAACTGGAATGGTGAAATGATTTTCCAAAATACTTTTTACCGTGAACTCACTGATGCAGAATTATCGCTTCTTAAAGGTGTCACAGTTACTTCAAAAAATGGTCCAGTTGAACCTAAGGGACAATTCTTCCCAGAAGGTGCTGTTTATATCCAATACGTATCACATGATGCTTCAACTGTTGACTTAAGTTTTGTTGCTAATAATCCAGCTGCAGTTATCAAAGTGACAGATGCTCAAGGTAATGTTTATTCAAATCCAAGCGATATTCCGGTATCAGTTGGTGCTAACTACCTCACAGTAACAAGTACTTATACAGTAGACGGTTACGAAGTGACATCAACTTACCGTATTAATGTTCACCGCCGTCAATCAGCAGAAGTTTATTATAATGAAAACTTCCGTGACCAATATCACTACTCTGTTAAAGATGGCTGGGCAAATGACCCTAACGGATTGGTTTACTACAATGGTGTTTATCACATGTTCTACCAATTCTACGATGATATTAAATGGGGTCCAATGCACTGGGCACATGCAACAAGTAAGGATTTGATTCACTGGGAAGATCAACCAATTGCTTTCTATCCAGACTATAACGGAGCAATGTTCTCAGGTTGTATCGTAGCTGATAATAACAACACAAGTGGTTTGTTTGACGGTAATGAAGGTGGTTTGGTTGCCTTGATTACAGCTGATGGTGAAGGTCAACGTATCAAAGTTGCTTACAGTAAAGATGAAGGTAAAACTTGGCAAAAAATCGATAAAATTGCAGCTGACTGGTCAACTGACCCATTGCAAAATCGTGATTTCCGTGACCCTAAAGTCTTCCGTTGGGAAGGCAAATGGTTCATGGTTCTTGCAGGTGGACCACTTCGTATTTACTCATCAGATAATCTCCTAGATTGGTCTGTTGAATCAACATATCCAGATCTTCACACTGAATGTCCAGACCTTTATCCAATCATGGCAGAAGGCAACACAGTGAAATGGGTTCTTTCTCGTGGTGGACGTTACTATAAAGTTGGTGATTTAAAACAAGTTGATGGACACTGGAAATTTGTTGCAGACGCTGATTATCAAGAATCAGATGGTATCATGAACTTTGGTAAAGATTCATACGCTGCAATGACTTACTACGTACAGGATTTTGGTACTAAAGCTAATCCAACACTTCCTCAAATTATTGAGCTTAACTGGATGAATACTTGGGATAACTATTGTAACCTTGTAGCTGAACGTGTTGGTCAAAAATTCAATGGTACATTCAACCTTAACTTGACACTAGGTCTTGTCAAAGACGGTGATAAATACGTTCTTACTCAAACGCCAATCAAAGCATACGAAAGCTTACGTGATGTAGACAACAAAGTTGAATACACAGATGTTGTTGTTGGTAAAGATAATAATCTCTTTAAAGATTTCTCTGGTGATACCTATGAAATTGTTGCTCACTTTAATCCAAGTAACAGAACAACAAAAGTTGGTTTCAACCTTCGAGTAGGTCCAGGAGAAGTGACTAAGGTTTATTACGATTTAGAAACAGGACGAATCGCTATTGACCGTAGTCAATCAGGTATCATCCTTACAGAGCTCTTTAGAAATATTGATAGCCAAGCAGTAACACGCAACGCTGATGGAAGTATTGACCTTCATATCTTTGTTGACCGTGCTAGTGTTGAAGTCTTCACAAAAGGTGATACTGTCGCAGGTGCTAACCAAATCTTCACATCACCTCAAAGTCTTGGATTAAGTGTATTTTCTGAAGGTTATGAATCTACAGCAGATATCGTTCTTTACCCATTGAAGAGTATTTGGAAAGATAAAGTTGAAACTACTGAACCACAAAGTATTGTGCCTGCGTCTGCTAAGAATGTCAGAATGAATGTTGGTGACAGCACAGTGGTTAAAGCGTACGTCTCTCCAGCAGTTGCTAACCAAGATTTGCTTTGGTCAATTCTTAACAATGGTAATGTGTCAGCAGAAATTTCTGGTAATCAAGTCTTCATTAAAGCACTTAAGAAAGGTCAAGTGATTGTTAGAGCACAATCTAAATCTAACCCAGCAGTTTATCAAGATTTTGTTCTTGATATTCTAGAAGATAACTTCAAGACAAACGTTAAAGATGTGAAAGTCTTCGCTGGTGATTGGCATGCTGACGGTGAATCATTGAAAGTTGAAAACCATGGCTCAAACGATATTTACATGGCAGCCGATAAGATGCCATACGAAAATTATCAAATGGATTTGGATATCAAATACGGTCGCGGAATTGTAAATATCTTCTTTGCTTCAGGCAATCCAGATGCTAACAATGCCTACACAATCCAATTCGGTGGAAATAACTCTGTTCGTTTGTTCCGCTTCTACGGTGATACTATTGCAGAATCACCAATGACAGCAACCATTAACGACAATCAATTCCACCACGTTCGTTTGGTGAAATCAGCAAATGCTATTCAAGTCTTTGTTGATAATCAATTGGCAATGTCTTACACATTTGATCAAGTTGAAGACTTCTTCAATAATCCATATCTTGGTCTAGGCCTTTGGGATGGTGAACTTGAAGTTCAAAACTTCTTCGTAGTAGATTTGGATGCTAAAGAACCAACACGAGGCGGAGAAAATGGTGGAGTCGTGCCAACAGATCCTCAAACACCGGAAGAAACACCTTCAGAACAAGTAGTTGCAACAACTACATTGGCAGCTAAAGCGCCTGCTAAATCAGTCAAAGTTGCAGATGCTAAAGCTCCAGTTATTCCAAAATCTGCGGTTGTTTCAGAAAGTGTCTTGCCACAAACTGGTGAAAAAGATAATCATCTTGCTGGACTTGGTATTGTATCAATCCTAGCGGCTATGGGAGCATTCTTTGGACAATTCTTCAAGAAAAAAGAATCATAATATTTAGGATATTAGGGAAATGAAAAGAAAGGAGAACACTTGTTTTCCTTTCTTTTTTGTCTTCTTGCTAGGTGTCAATCAAGGTCAAATTGTCTAGACATTTTAAACGTGCTATAATACTTGTATATTATCAGTTGAGATTTTTGAGTAAGTAGAGAAGGTAGGGAATGAAAAAAGAAAAACTTATAGCATTATTAGTAAGCGTTTTTATTGCGCTGCTAACGATGCTTGGCATTTATCTTCATTACAAATTGGTTCCTTATAATGAAAATCGTGTCAAAATCGGGGCAACGTATATGACCATGAACAATGATTTCTATAAGGTTCTAAATAATGAAATTGACAAAATTGTAGAGGAAAAAAATGATATTCTCTACACACGAGATCCAGCACTTGATGTTAATAAACAAACTCAGCAAGTGGAACTGTTTATCAAAAAGAGAGTGGATATTATCATCATTAATCCTGTTGATGCTGACAGTAAAAAGTTGATTAAAGCTTTGAAGAAAGCTAAGGAAACAGGCATTAAGGTTGTGGTTGTAGATAGTCAGCTTTCAGATAATTCTCCAGTTGACACGACGATTGTGTCTGATAATTATCAAGCTGGTGTCTTATGTGCGCAAAACCTTATGCAGACTCAATCAAGTGCCAAAATTTTACTTTTAGAACACCAAAAAGCGGTGTCTGCAGTAGATCGTATTAATGGTTTTTTGGCGACAATCAAGGGACATGATGGCTATCAAGTTGTTGATAGAAAAGATTGTTTGGGTCAGACTGAGGTTGCTATGCCACAAGTTGAGTCGGTTATCAACTCTGGGGTAGATTTTGATACGGTCATGGCGCTTAATGACCAAGTTGCAATTGGGGCACTGGCTGCTATTGAGAATATCAAAGTTACAGCTCCCGTTAAAATTTACGGTGTTGACGGGTCGCCTGACATGAAAAATTTGTTAGCAACAACTAGCTCCATTCAAGCGACCGTTGCACAGTCACCTTTGACTATTGGTGAGAAAGCTATTCAGGCTGGGTATCGACTTTACCATGATAAAAAAGTGGATAAAGAGATTATTGTTCCAGTTGAATTCATGACGAGTGAAACTGTCTTAAATAGTGATTTAACGGGGTGGCAATGATGAAAATTTTAAAAAATGTTGAGGTTGCCAAACGTGCATTGTTAATCATTAATTTTATGGCGGTGCTTTTTTACAGTTCTGTTTATCTGTCAGCGACTAAGTACATTATTGAAAATAATTTTAGTCGTTCGCTACTAGAAAAAATCAATATTATTCCAAGTTCACCTGAACGAATTTTTTGGCTATCAAATTTATTTTTTATTGGCTTACTTTTGGTAATGTATGTCAGAAATCGTGAATTTGAAAAAGAAACTAAGGCGCGTGACTGGCTGGCAGTTCTTGAAATCATTTTGCTGTTTGCGACTTTTTTTGCTTTGCAATTATCCTATAACGGCTTGATTTTATTGGTCTTCATGGATATTTTCTTTTCATATACAGACTTTTATACGTTTCGTGAAAAGAAAGCCTGGCTGCTGTTTATTGTAGCTAGTTTTGGTTCGCTTTTGCTGTCAAATTATGATGTGCTGTCACTTTTGGTGAGAACACCAGATTTGGATGTTTATATTAATTTCTTCCCAGCAGGCACACGTCTTGTGATTTCGTTCATCAAGAATGGATTGGTATCACTTAATATGATTGTCTTTATCATTTCATTGATGACTTATATTATTTATTCGGTGACAGAAAATCATAAGATTGAGGAAGAATTATTGATGGCTGCGCAAGCCAATACGCGTTTGAAGGAATACGTTGCGGTGTCTGAAAAGATTACCGAAGATAGGGAACGTAGACGTATTGCGCGTGAGATTCACGACACAATTGGGCATGCTTTGACGGGGATTTCGGCAGGGATTGATGCCGTGACGGTTTTGATTGACCTTGACCCAGAACATGCTAAAAAACAATTAAGCAGTGTATCAAATGTTGTTCGCGAAGGGATTGTCGATGTTCGACGTTCTCTTAATAAAATGCGACCAGGTGCTCTTGAAAATCGTACGTTGAAAGATGCTCTAGAAAAGATGCTTTCAGAGTACCAAGAGCTGTCACACTTGCAAATTGATTTAAATTATCACTGGGATAATGTTGACTTTGATAAGACCAAGGAGGACGTTATTTTCCGAGTTATTCAGGAATCTGTGACGAATTCTTTGCGACATGGTCGTGCAACCAAGATTAAAATTAGCATGCTCAGTGAGAGTGATTATGTTTTATTGATTAAGGATAATGGAACAGGAAGTGAAAACATCAAGTATGGTTTTGGCTTAACGCAGATGACAGAACGTTTAGCTATTATTGGTGGTCGCGTTGCCTTTTCTGGTAAAGATGGATTTTCTACAACGATTCATATCCCTAAAATACAAGGAGAAGAAGGATGATACGAGTACTTATTGCAGATGATCAGGAGTTGATTCGCGAATCTTTGAAGATTGTTTTATCAGCTTATCCTGATATTGAAGTTGTTGGGGCTGTGAGTGATGGAACAGAGGTTCTAGAAACTCTGCCAACGAGCAAACCTGATGTTATTTTGATGGATATTCGTATGCCAAAAATGGATGGTGTTTTGTGTACCAAAGCGGTCAAAGAGCATTATCCAAATATCAAGGTTATCATTTTGACGACATTTGATGATGATGATTTTATTTACAGCGCTCTTAAATACGGTGCGACAGGTTACATGCTAAAAGGAACGTCAATGGATGATTTGCATGATGCTGTTGTAACAGCCAATGAAGGACGTGCCATGATAAACCCAGATATTGCCACAAAAGTTTTCAAACTTTTTTCACAAATGGCTCAATCAAATTTTGCTATCCAAGTTGACGATGACTTGGTTCATGACATTAGCAAAATGGAATGGCGTATCATTCAACAAATTGGTTTTGGTTTGTCAAACAAAGAAATTGCTGCGAAGTTGTATTTGTCAGAAGGAACGGTGCGCAATTACCTTTCTAACATTTTGTCAAAACTCAACTTGCGAGATCGTACGCAATTAGCGATTTGGGCGGTTCAGACAGGTGTAACGCTCAAATCATTTGAGGATGATGACCATGACTAAACTAACCAAGATAAAACTTTGGATTTCAGCGATTGTTCTTTTAAGTGCTTGTATTGGTGGTTATGTCTATTATCAAATGCAACAAAAGACAATTTTAAAAATTGGTGTCTATGCTGGCAGCAGTTGGGATGTGCCAAATGGTAACGATTATAAAGTGATTAATACAGCTATTAAACGCTTTGAAAAACTCCATCCTAGTGTCAAGGTTGTCTACGAAAGTGGGATTTCAAAAGCCGATTATTCAACTTGGTTGACAGATCAGATTGTAGCTGGAAAACAACCTGATGTGTTTATCGTGCCAGAAGATGACTTTAACCTTTTGTCATCAACAGGTGCTCTGTCAAATTTGGACAGTAGTATCAGCACTAGTTTTTATGATTCCATTTTTTATAATTCATCTTATCAAGCAGGAGAGTATAATCATAGCCATTATGCATTACCGTTTGAAAGTAATCCAACCATGATGTGTATTAACATTGATCTTCTTGAAAAAGAAGGCATTAGCATTCCAAAATCAGGTTGGACGGTTGATGATTTTTATAATATTTGTAAACAAGTAACTAAGGATACAGATGGTGACGGGGTCATTGATCAGTATGGTTGCGTTGGCTATACTTGGCAGCAAGCTGTTGCTGCTTACGGCGCAAAACTTTTCAATGAAACAGGTAGCAAAGCGTATTTTGATAGTGAAAAGGTAAAAAAAGCATTGGGCTTAATCACTCAACTAAAAGCTTTAAATGGAAATTATGAAGTGACAATGAAAGACTTTGATGAAGGAAAAGTTGCCTTCATTCCGATGTCATTAGCCATGTATCGAACTTACAAACCTTACCCTTACCACGTTGCCAAGTATTCAACATTTTCATGGTCTTGTGTAACTATGCCAGCCAGCCAAAAAGGTGTTGATGCAACGCAGGTTTCAACATCACTCTATGCGATTTCGTCAAAAACAAAACATCGCAGCGCTGCTTGGCAATTTTTAAAATTCTTGTGTACAGATGAAAAAGTTCAACAATCTGTCTTTAATTACTCTCAAGGAAGTTCAGTTTTGAAATCTGTCATGCGTAGTCAAGCAACAGAAGATAAATTGAAAGAAGACGGTTTTGGTTCTGAGTCACTGACTGTTTCAACACTGGATTCCATGCTTAGCCAAGGTGTGACGAAGCCAACCTTTAAAACTTACAACAGCGTGATGAATCAAGCAGATTACATCATCAATAAATCATTAGCTAATAACAGTATTGATAGTGATTTGTTTGCTATTCAAAAGGAAATTGAGGATAGCTTAAAATAAAAAAGAAAGTCTGGAATAAATTGTTCCAGACTTTTTTCATGTTTTCTAAAAATGACATTTGTCATTTTCAATATGGCGATTGTCATTGCCATGATATGACAATCGAGAGTGTGAAAACGCTTAATACACTGATAGAATAATAGACAGATAAGGAGAGATAAAACTATGAAGTATTTACTACTGGTGAGTCATGGTGGTTTTGCAGAAGGTCTCAAAACTTCTTTGGCTATGTTCGCTGAAGATAAGATGGACCAAGTCATTGCAGTTGGTTTGAAAAACGGAAAAACTGTTGATGATTTTGCGCAAGATTTCAGACAAGCCATTTCAGGTTTGACAGCTGAAGATTCAGTTATCGTTCTTGCAGATATTGTTGGTGGTAGCCCACTTACAACAGCTTGCAGTGTTTTGGACGAACTTGGCAAACTTGATGATGCTGTTATCCTAGGTGGTATGAATTTACCAATGGCAATTACCTCAGCAGTTATGAAAGATATGCTTGAGGGTGACGCTTTCGTTCAAGCTGTTTTGCCAGAAGCTCAAGCAGCTCTTCAAGAATTCAAAATCGCTTCAGATGATGAAGAAGACGACATTTAATAATTAAAAAGGAGATTAACAATGACTGTTTCATTTGTACGTATTGACGACCGTATGATCCACGGCCAAACTGTAACACGCTGGGCAAAAGAATATCCATGTGATGGTTTGATTGCCGTAAACGATGCTGCTGCAAGCAACAAAGTTTTGACACAAGCTTATAAAGGTGCTTCAGACAAGAAAACTTTTGTTTGGACAGTAGATACCTTTGGTAAAAAATCACAAAAAGTTTTGGATTCAGATACAAAATATTTTGTTATCACTAAAAACCCAATTGACATGAAAAAACTTTTGGTTGACCAAGGGTTTGTTCCAAGCGATGTTAAAGAAATCATCGTTGGACCATGTAACGACCGTCCAGGTGCTGTAAAACTTGGTAACAACCAATCAATCACACAAGAAGAAGCTGATGCGATTGAAGCAATCGAAAAAGCAGGTTACAAAGTAAAATTCCAACTTCTACCTGACGTTTCAATTGGTTACTGGTCAGATTTCAAATCTAAATTTGGTTATTAATATTGACAGTTTATCTAGAAGCTAAGGCTTCTGATGACTTAATAAAAAATTTTTTAAATAATATAGGAGAAGAAGTATTATGGCAATTTCTTGGTTCCAAGCAGCCTTATTAGGTTTGTTTGCATGTTTGTCTTCAATGCCTGGTCTTGGTGGTACAACCATTGGTAACTATACTCTTGGTCGTCCATTAGTCGGTGGTCTTGTCTGTGGTCTTATTTTAGGAGATCTTAAAACAGGTATCATTTGTGGTGTGGCAATGCAATTGGTTTACATCGCACTTGTAACTCCTGGTGGTACAGTTTCAGCCGATGTGCGTGCTGTATCTTATATCGGTATTCCTTTGGCAATGGTTGCTATCCATTCACAAGGTTTGTCAGCTGACTCAGCTGATGCAGCTAACTTGGCTAAATCAATGGGTACTCTTGTAGGTACTGTTGGTACAGTTCTTTTCTATGGAACAGCTACAATGAACCTTGTATGGCAACATATTGGTTGGCGTGCTGTTGAAAAAGGAAACTTCAAACAACTTTACAAAGTTGACTGGCTATATCCTTGGATTTCACACATCGTTTTCTCATTTGTTCCAACTTTGATCATGTGTAAACTTGGTGCAACTGCCGTAACAGCAATGAAAGATGCTCTTCCAATGGATGGTATTCCAATGAAAACCCTCTTCACAGTCGGTGCTTTGCTACCATGTGTCGGAATCGCAATTCTTTTGAAACAAATTGTTGAAAAAGCTGTTGACTTTATTCCATTCTTTGTTGGATTTACTTTGGCGGCTTCACTTGGTTTGAACTTGGTTTCATGTGCAGTTATTTCATTAATCTTTGCAGTATTGTTCTACGAACTTGAAATGGCTAAACATGTAAAAGCAACTGCAGCAGCAGATGACTTTGACGATGATGAGGAGGATATCTAAGATGGCTCAAAAAAAATTAACTAAGAAAACTTTAATGAAATCTTTCCATCATTGGTACTATGGTAACTTGACATGTTTCTCACAAGAACACATGCAAACATTTGGTTACCTAACTTCTATGCTACCAATCGTGGAAGAATTATATGATAACAAAGAAGATCAAGCACGTTCAATGCAAACATATACAGCATTCTTCAACACTGAACCTCAACTTGGTGCCCTTATCGTTGGTATCACAGCAGGTCTTGAAGAAGCTCGTGCTAATGGTTCTGAAGAAGTTGATGACGAAACAATCAACGGACTTCGTGCAGGTCTTATGGGACCAGTTGCAGGTATCGGTGACTCTCTTGTCGTTGGTACTTTGATTCCAGTTATCTTAGGTATTGCTCTTGGTCTTTCAACAGGTGGCTCTCCAATCGGTGCAATTTTCTACATCGTTGTATGGAACTTGCTTGCATACCTTGGTATGAAATTTGCATACTTCAAAGGTTATGAACTTGGTGATAAAGCCGTTGAATTCCTAGTTGGTGCTCAAGGTCAAGCTATCCGTAAAGCTGTATCAATCGTTGGTGGTATGGTTGTCGGTGGTGTTGCCGCTACTTGGGTATCAGTTAAAACTTCATTCCAACTTGGTAACGCTAAACACCCATACTTGGTTCTTCAAGACAAATTGGATGCCGTTTATCCAGGTTTCCTAACAGCATTATTCATCGTATTTTGCTGGTGGTTGATGGCTAAGAAAAACATCTCACCAATCAAAGTTATGCTATTGCTCGTAGTTATTGCCTTTATCGGTGTACTTGTTGGTTTCTTCAACCCAGGTTTGTCTTACTAATTTACATACTTCTAGAGGAGAAATATCATGACAAAATCAGAACTTATCAGAGGTTATGAAACTGAAATAGCTTATCAAAAACATATGCTTGAAAATTTAGGTCGTTGGTTGACTTTACTTCTAGCAGTAACAGGTTTAGGATTTTTACTCATTTATTTCTTTAACAAACAAATCATTTTGCTAATTCTCGGTTTTGTCGTGATGATCCTTGGAAGTTTGGGCATGTTAATATTTGGCTATGGTATCTACCATGGTAAGAAAAATCTTGCCAAAGTTATTGACGATTTTGAAACAAAACTCCAATCATTTTAAATCAAAATGTGTAAACACTTTTTAAAAACTATTCTGAAATAACAATACAAAAATTACAATTACTTACTCAAACATTCAACATAAAAAGGTTCCTAGTACGTAATCTCCTTGCTAGGAATCTTTTTATGTTTTATTTTTCTGAATTTTAAAAATATATCGACAAATAGATAAAATAGGGGTAAACTGTAAACAATCAAAAACAATTTACGCAATTCAATACCTAGCACTCATTGATTTGTGAATCTTAGCAGGAGAAAATAGTATGCTTAAAAATTCGTCTATTCTGACTAAAAAACTGAATCGATACTATTACTTTAGTTTCTTTAGATAGACGTTTGTAGCCAATCATGGATGCAAACGTCACCTGCGTTTGTATCTATGAAGCTAAAGCATTTTGACTGTTTTGAAAAAGCCGATTAGATACTTAGAGATTTAACTGGCTTTCAGGTATTTTTTACTTTTTGTTTACGCCAAAAAACCAGTTAGACTTTTGAGCTAGCTGGTTTTTATTGTGGTTGATTTAGGAAAAATTATTAATATCTTGTCTTTGGTTAAGTAAGGCAAGTGGGCAAAAAGTAAAGGTAGGTCACTATGAAAAAATGTTTAGCAGCTTTGATGGCTGTCATGTTAGCCGCACTCACCTTAGGTGGGTGTTCATCATCAAAAAATGCAAATAAAGATGTGGTTCATATTGGGATTCTTCAGTATGTGGAACACCCTTCTCTGAGTGCAGCTCGCAAGGGATTTGTCGCTGAATTAAAAAAAGAAGGATATGTTGATGGGAAAAACCTTAAATTAGATTATGAAAATGCTCAAGGTGACCAGTCAAATCTTCAAACCATTTCAACAAATTTGTTGTCAAATAATGATTTGGTTTTAGGGATTGCGACACCGGCTGCGCAAACATTGTCAAATCTATCAACAGATGTTCCGGTGTTGTTTACAGCAGTAACGGACCCAGTATCAGCAAAATTGGTCAAGACTATGGAAAATCCTGAAGGCATTGCCACAGGAACAAGTGACATGTCTCCAATTTCAAAACAGGTGGAATTACTGCAAAAAATTATGCCTGACGTAAAAAAGTCGGCACCATGTACACAACTAACGAACGTAATTCAGAGGTTCAAGTTGAAGAAGCACAAAAAGAATTTGCTAAAGCTGGAATTGATGTTTTGACAAAAGGAATTTCATCAACAAATGATGTGCAGGACACAGCCAAAAGTTTGATGAGCCAAACACAAGTTTTTTTTATTCCAACAGACAACATGATTGTCAGTGCGATTTCACTAATCACAGAATTGTCAAAAGAAATGAAAGTTTCTGTTGTCGGTGGTTCAGCAGATATCGTTGAGCAAGGCGTGCTCGGTACTTACGGTGCCAACTACGAAGCGCTTGGTCGTCAAACAGCAAAATTAGCAGTGCGTATCATTAAGGGTGAAGATGTTAGCAAGGTTTCAGCAGAATACCCTAAAACACTTAGCGTTGTTGCAAATGATGACATGGCTAAAACACTTGGCATTGATCTGACTAGCATTAAGGATGAATCAACAGAAGCTTCTTCTGAAGAATCACAGACAGCTACGGCAGATAGTAGCAAAGCAACAACAGCTACTCCTAAAAAATCAAGTCAGTCTGATAAGAAAACGTCAAATGCTTGGCTTGATATTATCCTAACTGCTATTTCCCAAGGTCTTTTGTGGGCGATTATGGCGATTGGGGTGTTCATTACTTTCCGTATTTTGGATATTGCTGACCTTTCAGCGGAAGGCTCATTCCCTCTCGGAGCAGCTTCAACAGCAATCATGATTGTCAATGGTATCAACCCGATGATTGCGACTATTGGTGGTTTTGTGGCTGGTATGCTTGCAGGAGCAGTAGCCGGTTTCTTGAATACTAAGATGAAAATTCCAGTCTTGTTAACAGGTATTATCGTCTTGACAGCTCTTTATTCTGTTAATCTTTTGGTTTTAGGAAGTGCCAACGTGTCACTAGCTGGGCAAACAACTTTGGTTACAGTATTGACATTAGCACTCAGTCTTTCAAAACTTAATGCTGTGATTTTGATTGGTGTGATTTTTGTAGCTTTGGTAATTCTTTTACTTGTTGTGTTGTTGAACACGCAACTAGGACTTGCTCTTCGTGCGACAGGAGACAACCTTGCTATGAGGGAGGCAAATGGGATTAAAGTTAACCGTATGAAAATCTTTGGTTACATGATTTCAAATGGCTTGATTGCTCTTGCAGGCTCACTTTTAGTACAAAATAATGGCTACGCTGATATGAATATGGGAACAGGAACAATCGTTAACGGCTTCGCCTCTATTATTCTTGCGGAAGTCATCGTCAAATACTTGCCGCTTGGTAAACGTCTCTGGTCAATCGTTCTTGGCTCAATCTTGTATCGCTTGGTTCTTGTAATCATTTTAGCCATGAACGTGGATGCTCAAATGCTAAAACTAGCATCAGCAGTTCTTCTTGCTCTTATTCTCTACGTTCCAGAAATTAGAAACAAACTTCACATTAAACCCTCAAAAACATTGACACCAGGAGGTAACGAATAATGGCACTTTTAAGCTTATCAACTATTCATAAAACATTTGAAAAAGGTACGGTCAACGAAAATCACGTGTTATGTGGTCTTGATTTGGACATTGAACAAGGGGATTTCATCTCTGTCATTGGTGGAAATGGTGCTGGAAAATCAACGCTGATGAATTCTATTGCAGGCGTTGTTGAGATTGATGAAGGAGATATTCTTCTGGAAGGAGAATCTATTCGTAAGGCTTCAGTTGCCGCACGTTCAAAAGATATTAGCCGTGTTTTCCAAGATTCACGCATGGGAACAGCGACGAATCTAACCATTGAAGAAAATATGGCAATAGCCTACCGTCGCGGTAAAAAACGCAGTTTCTTTAAAAAATCAATCACAGAAACAGAACGTCAATTGTTCAAGGAAAAGTTAGCCGAGCTTGGTTTAGGTTTGGAAAATCGCATAAAAACAGATGCGGCATTTCTATCAGGTGGTCAACGTCAAGCATTGACTCTTGCTATGGCGACCTTGGTTCGACAAAAAATTCTTCTTCTTGATGAACACACAGCCGCGCTTGACCCAAAAACGAGTGACATGGTTATGCAGCTGACTAAAAAAGTAGTTGAAGAACAAGAACTTACAACCTTGATGATTACTCACAACATGGAACATGCTATCGAGTACGGTAACCGTCTGGTCATGCTTTATCATGGTAAAATCGTTGTTGATGTTCGTGGTGAAGAAAAGAAAAATCTCACCGTCGCACAACTCATGGATCTCTTCCACAAAAACAGTGGTCAAGTCCTAAACGATGACGCTTTGGTTTTGAGATAAAATAGTAAAAGCTGAGCAAAACTTCCTTTTGACAATGAGGAAATAGGCTCAGCTTATTTTTGATAAATAGTGTTTTTTTCTTGACTATTTCTGACCAAGTGTTAGAATAGTTTTTGTAGACATTAGCACTCTAGTACAAAGAGTGCTAACGATAATAAAAATATTGGAGGCAAAAGCATGTTGAAACCATTAGGTGACCGTGTGGTCTTGAAAGTTGAAGAAGAAAAAGAACAAACAGTTGGTGGTTTTGTCCTTGCTGGCGCAGGCAAAGAAAGAACTCAAACAGCAACTGTTGTAGCTGTTGGTACAGGTGCTCGTACATTGACAGGTGAATTGGTAGCACCAAGTGTTGCAGCTGGCGATAAAGTTATTATCGAAAACGGTGCAGGTGTCGAAGTAAAAGATGGTGAAGACACTGTGACTGTCGTTCGTGAAGCTGAAATTTTAGCCGTATTGGCGTAAGATAGATTAATAAAATAGTATATTAATAGAAATCAAACAGAGGAATAGATATGGCAAAAGATATTAAATTTTCATCAGATGCACGTGCAAGCATGATGCGTGGGGTAGATATTTTAGCAGATACAGTTAAAGTAACCTTAGGCCCTAAAGGTCGTAACGTAGTTCTTGAAAAATCATTTGGCTCACCACTTATCACAAATGATGGTGTCACAATCGCCAAAGAAATCGAACTAGAAGACCATTTTGAAAACATGGGAGCAAAACTTGTATCAGAAGTTGCTTCTAAAACAAATGACATTGCTGGTGACGGTACAACAACTGCCACAGTTTTGACACAAGCAATCGTTCGCGAAGGTCTTAAAAATGTTACTGCAGGTGCTAACCCAATCGGTATCCGTCGTGGTATCGAATCAGCTGTCGCTGTTGCAGTTGACGAATTGAAAGCTATTGCTCAACCAGTTGCTAACAAAGAAGCTATTGCACAAGTTGCTGCGGTTTCATCACGTTCTGAAAAAGTTGGTGAATACATTTCAGAAGCTATGGAAAAAGTTGGTAACGATGGTGTTATCACAATCGAAGAATCACGTGGTATGGAAACAGAACTTGATGTGGTAGAAGGTATGCAATTTGACCGTGGTTACCTTTCACAATACATGGTTACCGACAATGAAAAAATGGTTGCAGACCTTGAAAATCCATACATCTTGATTACAGATAAGAAAATCTCAAACATTCAAGATATCTTGCCACTTCTTGAAGAGGTTCTTAAAACAAGTCGTCCACTTCTTATCATCGCTGATGACGTTGATGGTGAAGCTCTTCCAACACTTGTACTTAACAAAATCCGTGGTACTTTCAACGTTGTAGCTGTTAAAGCTCCTGGATTTGGTGACCGTCGTAAAGCTATGCTTGAAGATATCGCTATTTTGACTGGTGCGACTGTTATCACAGAAGACCTTGGTCTTGATTTGAAAGATGCTAACATGACAGCTCTTGGTCAAGCTGCTAAAGTAACGGTTGATAAAGACAGTACTGTTATTGTTGAAGGTGCTGGTGATGCGACAGCTATCGCTAACCGTGTTAACGTGATTAAATCACAACTTGCTTCAACAACATCAGAATTTGACCGTGAAAAATTGCAAGAACGTTTGGCTAAATTAGCTGGTGGTGTTGCAGTCATCAAAGTTGGTGCAGCCACAGAAACTGCTCTTAAAGAAATGAAATTGCGTATCGAAGACGCGCTTAACGCTACACGCGCAGCCGTTGAAGAAGGTATCGTTGCAGGTGGTGGTACAGCCCTTGTTAACGTCATTTCAAAAGTAGCTGAACTTGAACTTGAAGGTGATGAAGCTACAGGTCGTAACATTGTTCTTCGTGCTCTTGAAGAACCAGTTCGCCAAATTGCTTTCAACGCTGGTTATGAAGGTTCAGTTATCATTGAACGCTTGAAAAATTCAGAAGTTGGTACAGGATTTAACGCTGCTAACGGTGAATGGGTGAACATGGTTGAAGCTGGTATCATTGACCCAGTTAAAGTAACTCGTTCAGCTCTTCAAAATGCTGCTTCAGTAGCAAGCCTTATCCTTACAACAGAAGCTGTTGTTGCTAACCATCCAGAACCTGCTGCTAAAGCACCAGCTGCACCAGGAATGGATCCATCAATGATGGGCGGATTCTAATCTGAATAACGAATAAATAGAAGAACACCTCATTTGAGGTGCTCTTTTTGTATGTCCGCATATCTTAGTTAAAAATTTGATATAATGAAGAAAAGAAATCTTGATAAAGGAGGTGTGCTGTAGTGGACGAAAAAGAATTGATGAGTTTAGGTGAATTATACCGCGACCTGCGTGTGGCGCTTGGTTTGAAGTTGAGAGACGTTGCGCATGATGGTTTATCAGTGTCACAATTATCAAAATTTGAAAATGGGAAAAGCATGCTGACGGCAGATAAGTTATTAACAGCTATTTCAGGCATTCACATGAGCTTTTCAGAATTTGGTTATGCTCTTAATCATTACCGAGCAAGCTCTTATCACAAAATCGGAAATCAGCTAGCAACTTTGCAAATTGCTGGGGATATTGCTGGTTTGAAAGACATGCTCAAACATTTTGAGGCTAGTGATTATTTTGACACTACAATCGCTTGACTCGAATTGATATTGTCAGTGCCATTTATTCTCTTGATTCGAGTTACGAGATTAAAGAAGATGACAAGCAGTTTTTGACACATTATCTTTATGGTATTGAGCAGTGGACCAGTGGACAGAGTATGAGCTTTATCTTTTTGGAAATACCATGTCAATTTTGTCCAATGATGATTTGATTTTCTTGGGGAAAGCATTTGCTGAGCGTGACGAATTTTACCTTGTGCTTCCTCAGCATAAAAAAGCAGCGCAGCTTACTTTTATCAATATCATTTTGACTTTGATTGAGCGCAAGCAACTTTACTACACAAAGTATTTTTTAAATAAGCTTGAGAGCATGATTAATTATCAAGATATATTTACCGTGATTTTTTTGACCTTTTTAAAAGATACTTTAGCTTATCTGAAAGGCGAGTCTGATGATGTTATGCCGATGAGAGATTGTATTGAAATGGTCGAAAAGCTTGGAAACTCTACTATGGCAAAGCTTTTAGAAACGCATTTAGAGACTTTTCTTGATTTATACAAAAAAGACTGGGAATTTCCCTAGTCTTAACTTTAGAGAGAACAAAAATTGGATTAGAAAGGCCAAATTCTAAATGTTAGAAGAATTGTTAAGGGTAAAATTAATTTCTTTACCATATTGCTGACCTCCTTAGCTATTATTTTACCTTAAAAAGGGGGTAAAACAGGAAATTATCATATATGAAAATATAGAATACAAATTTTCATATTTGCGAATTTGGGATAATAGATTTTTTTCATGGTATATTATATCCGTAAGTATTTGAGATACTTACGTGGAGTGATACTTTACTTTGTTAGGCAAGCGTTTTTCATATGAAAGGGTCAATTGTTTGGGGGCTTTTGATTTTTGGGAGTCATATGAAAAACAAGTATCATTTCAAAGGGATGGATCTTATCCAGGAGAATTAGCATTTGCTAATAATGGCATCTTGATTGTAGGATTGAGATGTACAAGCCATATCTTTTTTTCTTGATTGAGCGACACCTTCTGTAGTATTAGTAGTATTATACGTTCAATGACAAAATTAGTACATTTCCGAGAGATATGACATGAGATGGGGTTTATCGAGAGTGTTTAAGCTCTTTGATTGTTCACACATTGAAATCATTTTATAAACATTCTCATAGACTTATTTTTAACATCATATTTTCGGTCGGGGGCAGCTGAAAATATGTTGGTGTAGCTTGACTGTATAACTTTCTGAAAAGACTGACAGCTACACTAAAAAACTTAGAAAAAACGAATTCTTTGATTTGGTAGAGCTCGTTTTTTTATTTTATTTTCTTATATGATAATTTTAGATAATTATAATAATCTGTGCTAAACTAAGTGCGTAAACGACTTTGCGTTTGCGAGTTTATTCCAGTAAAAGTGTCGTAAAAATTCTTTCAAATTTTGTAGGTGATGACTATGATGACACGAAAAGTTGACGAAGAATTTTTAGACTTATTGACTAAGGTGCAGCAACTCGAATCTGTACAAAAGGATAAGGAATTTTATGACTTAATTTCTCTTGCTGCTGACAAAATACAAAAGGGTGCTAATTTGGATATTGAGATTATGCGATTAGGATCATTTATTAACAAATACTTAGTTTCTAACCCTTCTCAAGAATTAGTTGACCTGCAGTTATTTATGCAAAAAAGAGCCAATCGCTACAAAGGATGGCTCAATGTTACCGGCTGGTTTTCTTAAGTAATTTATGATAGTTTTTAGCTATTTTTAACAAGTAAAATAATCGTAAAAAAATGGTGTCTGTAGTATACTAAGTTTAGAAAATATTGGTTTAGTTTTAGATATGCTTACTGTATGAAGGGAGTAGGCTTATGATGTTTTGGTTAGGTGTTGCAGGTGCTGTTTTAGGTGCGATTTATCTTGTTATTGTGGATAACAAAGATGATTTTTGAATGACGAGGGTGGCTTTTTGAGCCGCCTTTTTATGTCACAGGTGTGATTTTTTTGTAACAGTAGTTTAAAAACTTTTTGGTATGATGATAGCTCAAGTTTTGTTAGGATAGGGAGAGAAAAATGATTAAGTTTAAACACAAGAAAATTTGGCTTCCTAGTTTGATTGTGGGAATTTTATTGCTTATCTTTGTGGTTTGGGGAAGTTTTCATTACTCTAAAAAACAAGTGATTAAAGAGTATGTGGCAGCTTATCAAAAATCGGGTGATACTTTTGATAATATCAAAGGTTATGTGGTTTGGGCAGATAATAACGAAAAAGTCACAACTGATGAAGCTAAGTATGCTACGTTTAAAAAACTCTCAAAAGCAGAAGCAAATCAGCTTAGCCAAGATTTGCAAGATGCAGGTTCTTCAAATAACCAATATGTTAAAAAAGTTGGGCAGAAGTTTTTGATTTTTCCAAACTACCGTATCGCTTTGAAACCTTTGAATTTGACAATTAAGACAAACGTCAATAAGGTTGATATTTTGTTAAATGAAAAGAAAGTCGCAGTCAGCGACTCAGAAGATTATAGCGTGACGCTTGAGCGTTTGCCAATTGCTGATTACACAGCAAGTATTTTTGGGAAATATAATGGCAAGCCAGTTGAACTTAGCAAAGCGTATGACGGTGAGAATAATCTTCTTGATCTGTCAGTTAGCTTTAAATCTTTTAAAGTGACAAGTAATTTAACTGATGGTGAGCTTTATTTTGATGATACGCGCGTGGGCACCTTGGAAAATAGGGAATATGATGTTAGTGATTACCCATTGACTGACTCTGCTAAAGCCTATGTTAAGAAAAAATTCTCAGATGGTGATTTGAAATCACAAAAACAAGCTCTCTCAAGTATTTCTGATGGGGATACTGTTGCTTTGGACGCTGAGGGATTGTTGGACAATGAAACGGCTGGTAAAGTGTTAGTATCAGCTTTTGACCAAATGATTTTGTATTTGAATGCTGGACAAGATTCATCAATAGTAGCGACGGTCTTTGAAGATGGTGCTAATAATGAGTTTTACAAAGGCTTGAAAGAAAGTATCACAGCTAAGATGCAGACTGATAGCCGCAAGGCAACAAGTCTGACCGTCCCAAATATCGTTTTGACAAATCTCACACAGGTTGGTAAAGAATCTTACGTGGCTGGCTTTACAGCGACTTATGATTTTCATTACGATAAATCAACAGATACTGAAAAACAAAGCTCAGGTGATGTTATTCAAACTCTAGAAGGAAAATTGACGCTGAAAAAATCAGGCGCAAATTACTTGGTAGCAAATTCAGGGCAAAGAAGCATCACAGTAACTGGTGAAGACAATCAAATCAAGGTAGATTCAGTTCTGCCAGAAGCTATGCTTGGAACATGGAAAGTTGATGACAAGAGTGACACATCATTTACCTTCGATGCTGACGGAACAATCACCCAATCAACTAAAAATAATAAAAGACAAACTAAAGTTACTGGAGTTGAAGACAAAGGCAATAATATCTATCACTATGTTTACGGAGATGATACTGATACGAGTGCTTTTGTTGTCAGTAGTCTTGGTGGCGTTGGTGTTAAGTATACTTTTGGTATTAAAATCGACGGTGATAAGCTTAGATTAGTTGTTTGGCAAGCTAATAAAGATGATGATTTTGATTACAGCAAGCCAATGCTTGGAAGTACTTTAAGTAAGAAATAAGAAAAGGAAGCAGAAGTGTAAAAGTTGATTTATCAACGCATTCGAACCCACTTAACCATTGCGTTTTGCTTATTATAATTGCATAAATAAAAGAGGTTGGGACAAAAGTCACCAACCTCTTAATGTAATCCTGCTTCAAATGTTTTTGAGATCGCTTCGACACTGATTTTTTCAAGGGTAAATGGATGTGTGAAACTGAGTTTGTGCGCGTGGAGCATAAGGCGTTTAGCAGGAATTTTGCTATAAAGAGGGTCTCCGATAATGGCGTGATTGTGTGCTGATAAATGCACGCGGATTTGGTGGGTACGCCCAGTTTTTAAACGGCATTTGACCAGTGTCCCTTTTTTGAAGGTTTTAAGCCGGTCAACAATTGTCAGGGCGGTTTGTCCGTTTTTGCGGTCGACGACACGTTTTCTGCGGTCGTGACGGTCACGTCCGATTTTATCTTGAAAGACTTGATGTTTTGGCTCGAATTTTCCTTGTGCTAAAGCCCAGTATTCACGAGAAATGTCTTTATTTTCAAGGAGTCGGTTGAGGATTGGTAGCACAAAAGGGTTCTTAGCGAACATGACAGCTCCGCTAGTTTCCATATCTAAGCGGTGAATGACGTAGCAAGTTTTACCAACGTAAGCAGAGACATGGTTGAGTAGGGCAATTTCATTTGGTTCATTGCCGTGAGTTTTCATGCCTTCTGGCTTGTTTACGATGATGAGATGTTCATCTTCGTAGAGGCAATCGACAAGCTCAGCCTGCCCAAAAGGAATCTCTTTCTGTGGATAATCATCGTCATCGAAGATTAATTGAATGGTGTCACCAGTTTTGACGAGGCTTTGCCAATTAATCATTTCACCATTGATGAGTAGGTGCTTTTTGGTACGTAGAAAATGACGAATTTTTCGTGGAATCAGTAAGTGTTCTTCTAGAAGTTCTTTGACTGTGCAGTCAGGGTATGGATTTTTAATCGTAAATGATAAAGTCATGGCACTATTATAACACGCAAGCAAGCAAAAACGCATCTTGTCAGATGCGCTTATTTTTTGTTGTCTTTTTTTTCGTGGAGCCAGTCGTCATATTTTTCTAGCAAGTTTACCGCCATTTGTACGGCAACTGCCATTGAGTAAGCTTCTGTGCCTTCGGCTTCACTTTCAGAAACTTCGATTTTAGTTTCATCGTAAACAGCTTTTAAACTATCGTGAGACAATGTTTTTTTGAATGCGTCAAATCCTTTAGACATAATAAATCCTTTCTAATACTTTTTTGAGTATTGTGGACAGATAAGTTGATTGCGTTTTATTAATTTTATTTTACCACAAATGACTTGAAAACGTTGTAATCAAGATGTAATCCTTTTACATCTGACGATTTTTAAAAGAACTGCTATAATGTGGTTATGACAAAATTTAAATTGATTAAAGAAAAGGTTCTTTCTTTTTTGAAAACAGCAAAAGAAGAACTACCTTTCAAAAATCACACCAGCCAAGAAAATGACAACGATGATTATTTGGCTGATGATTTGACTGATATTGAAGAGGAAACGGAGCAAGAAACTCCGACTTATCAACGAAGTAAAAGTTATCACGAAAAAGCTAAAAAACAGCCGGCTTGGTTGCAAAAAATTTCACGCTTTATACCATCACCTAAAAATCCGATTAGACGGTTTTGGCGTCGCTATCGTATTGGCAAAATCTTGCTTATCCTTGTTGGTATCGTGGTTTTAGCTATCGGCTCTTATTTGTTTGTGATTGCTAAGTCAACCAATGTTTCTGATTTGCAAGACGCTTTGAAGGCAACAACTGTGATTTATGACAAAGATAATAATCAAGTTGGTTCTCTTTCAGGGCAAAAAGGAACTTACGTTGAGCTCGATGCTATCAGTGATAACATGAAAAATGCAGTTATCGCAACTGAAGACCGTTCTTTTTATAAAAATGGTGGGATTAATTATTCACGTTTCTTCTTAGCTCTATTTACCATGGGTCATTTTGGTGGTGGGTCAACCATCACACAACAATTGGCTAAAAATGCTTATTTGAGCCAAGAACAGACGGTCACACGTAAGGCAAAAGAATTTTTCCTTGCTATCGAATTGACGAAGAAATACAGCAAAGATGATATTTTGACCATGTATTTGAACAATGCTTATTTTGGAAATTCGGTTTGGGGAATTGAGGATGCTAGTCAGAAATATTTTGGGACAAGCGCAGCTAATTTAACGATTGAACAATCAGCCATCTTAGCTGGTATGCTGAAAGGTCCTGAGATTTATAATCCTTATTATTCTGTGGAAAATGCGACGAACCGCCGTAACACAGTTCTAGGTGTTATGGTTGATGCTGGTAAGATTACGCAAGCGGAAGCTGACCAAGCTAAGCAAGTGAATATCGCTGATGAATTGAATGATACCTATACTGGAAATTCTGACGATTACCAATATGGTTCGTACTTCGATGCAGTTATCCAAGAAGCTCAAGAAAAATATGGCCTATCAGAAAATGATATTGTCAATAACGGCTACAAGATTTACACAGAGCTTGACCAAAATTATCAAGCCAATATGCAGGCAGTTTTTGATGATACGTCATACTTCCCAGTGTCTGACTATGACGGTCAAACAGCTCAAGGAGCAAGCGTTGCTATGGACCCTGCAACAGGAGCGGTACGTGGTTTGGTTGGGCGAGTAAGTCCAAGTTCATCAACTTTCCGTAGCTTTAACTATGCGACACAAGCTTCGCGTAGCCCAGGTTCAACGATTAAGCCACTTGTTGTGTATTCTCCAGCGGTTGCGTCAGGCTACGCTATTACCAAAGAATTGCCCAATACTGTCCAAGATTATGACGGCTACAGCCCAACGAACTATGCAGGAATTGAGACAGCGGATCTCCCAATGTACCAAGCCCTTGCTAATTCGTATAACATTCCAGCTGTTTATTTGTTAAATAAAATTGGAGTTAGCAAAGGTATTAGCTATGCTAAGAAATTTGGACTTGATATGAAAAATGTTAAGGAAGAATTGGGAATTGCTCTTGGTGGTGGTGTGACTACTAACCCGCTTGAAATGGCGCAAGCTTATGCAACTTTTGCAAATGATGGCGTCATGCCGAAAGGACATTTGATTTCAAAAATTGAAAATGCTAGCGGTGATGTTGTTGCAGAATTTAAGCCGGCTACTAAGCGCGTGCTCAGCAAATCAGTTTCAGATAAGATGACAAGCATGATGCTTGGAACCTTCTCAAATGGTTCAGCGGTTAATGCCAATGCTTATGGCTATACAATTGCTGGTAAGACAGGTACTGTTGAAGCAAGCTTTAATGAAGATTTGACGAGTGACCAATGGGTTATCGGCTACACACCAGATGTTGTTATTGCACAGTGGATTGGTTATGATTCGACAGATGAAAACCACTATCTGACTGATGCAAGTTCAGGGACAGCTTCGACAATTTTTAGTGCCGTCGCAAGCAGCATTCTGCCATACACTGCAGGAACAGAATTTACTGTTGAAAATGCTTATAGTCAAAACGGTTATGACCTTGTCTACAGTGCAGATGGTCAAGCAAGTACAAGCCAATCATCAAGTTCTGATAATATTCTTGATAAAGTTCAAGATTCAGCTCAAGATGCTGGTGAAAAGATTGGACAAGCTGTTAAAGATGCTTGGGATAGTTTCTCAAATTGGTTTAGTCAACAGACAAACTAGCTGACTTGTCAAAATAAGAAAAACATGATAAAATAAAGTCTCGGAGGAATTATGGCACAGAAAAAAGCAAGTTTAGCTTGTACAGAATGTGGAAGCCGTAACTACTCTATCGGAGTTAGTAGCAACCCCAAACCTGTACGACTAGAAGTTAATAAATATTGTAAACATTGTAAAAAATACACGCTACACAAAGAAACACGATAATTTGTAGCGGTCATTCTCAGCTTTAGAGTAATGAGCGAGATGATAGAATAAGGAGGAGTCGCCTGTGGCATTCATTAAGGGAGTTTTTACGATTTTAAGTGATACAACTTGGCCAGATCGTAAACAACGTTGGAAAGATTATATCTCTGTACTTGAATATACAGCATTCTTTACCATTGTTATTTTCATTTTCGATAAATTGCTCTCACTGGGAGTGATGGATTTATTAAATCGATTTTAAGACATAAGCTGGGTTTTGCCCAGCTTTTTTGTGTACACATTTGGCAGTAATTCGTTGACAGCGCTAGCGATTTTTCCTATAATAAAATAAAGAAAAACACCCAAGGAGCCTCTAAAGGGCTTTTTTATAATGGAGGAAATTATGTTAGATTCTTTTGATAAAGGTTGGTTTGTGCTACAAACTTACTCTGGTTACGAAAACAAAGTTAAAGAAACACTTTTGCAACGTGCACAAACTTACAACATGTTGGATAACATCTTGCGTGTTGAAATCCCAACACAAACTGTTAACGTTGAAAAAAATGGTAAAATCAAAGAAGTTGAAGAAAATCGCTTCCCTGGTTATGTTTTGGTTGAAATGGTTATGACAGACGAAGCTTGGTTCGTTGTTCGTAACACTCCAAACGTTACTGGTTTCGTTGGTTCACACGGTAACCGTTCAAAACCAACTCCACTTTTGGAGGAAGAAATCCGTTCAATCCTTATCTCAATGGGTCAAACTGTTGATGTTGTTGATACAAACATTAAAGCTGGTGATGTGGTTCAAATCATCGACGGTGCTTTTGCTGGTCAAGAAGGACGTGTTGTAGAAATCGAAAACAACAAAGTTAAATTGATGATTAACATGTTTGGTACTGAAACACAAGCTGAATTGGAACTTTACCAAATCGCTGAATTGTAATATCAAAAAGCTGAGCTCTTTTAAGAGTTCAGCTTTTTAGTTATTTTTGCTTTTTAAGACTAGTAAAAGTTATTAGCGGATAATGTTTATGATAAATAATTTATAATTTAACTTGACATTATATATATAATGTATGGGAATTATTGCTTAGAAAAATACTATAGTCTGGAGATGTTGTATTGTGAAGAAAAAAAGCAGCGGAATGCTCGGAAAATTAGGAGGTTTACTTGGAGGAGTATCTTCAATAGATTTTGCTGGAGATATTATAAAAGAAGCTGCACCTATGATTGAAAAAAGCTTAGATAGAAGATATGAGAAAAAACAAAGTCTTGTACAGCTATCCAACGTTATTGATATTGATGTAGATAAAGCAAGTAGCATTATAGAAGAAGCTGGTTTTAAAGTAGTTACACTTCAAGCCAAGCCAAACGTCAGATACGCCAACAATAAAAATAATGAGGTTGTGATGACAGAATCTAAAGCTGGGCCTGTTGCCCCTGGTTCGCTTGTTAAAGTTTATTATGTTACCGAAGAAGCCATCAAAGAAAGTAATAAATTGAAGTTAGAACAAGCTGTAAAAGTAGAGGACTTACTGAATACAGCACAAGCTGTAAAAAAAGCAGCAACTTCTACTTTTACGTCATACATTAACAAAGAAGATTTATAATATTTTAATGATTCCTTATCGTATATGTAACCTTTAGAAATTTAAATTTTAGCGAGAACAATTTAGTTCTTGCTTTTTTTAATCCCTATGAAATTTTCTAGTATCTAATGTTTGTGTCTGTGTCGTCGTGTCTCGATTTCTTCTAGGTAACCTGCGGTCATGATGCTGACAGGCAGTGCGATGATAGCAACGCCAAGGATTGATGAAATCATAGTGATTAATTTTCCGATGCCAGAGACGGCGTAAATATCTCCGTAGCCAACGGTTGTCAGAGAAATGGTTGCCCAGTAAAGGGCGTCAAAGAAATTATTAAAAGTTGTTGGCTCAACATTGAAAATGACGAGAGCTGAGATGAAAATATAAATGACAACTAAGGCACCAACAATTAACAAAGACTCTTTTTGCTTTTTAAGAACATGAATGAGCATGTTAATGCTTCTAGAATAACGAAAGAGTTTGAATACACGAACCGTACGAATCATACGCACGATTTTGAACAATCGAAAAGTGTTATTCCAAAATTGCAGAGAAGACAAAATCGCAACAAGGTCTGTAATAGCAAGGAAAGTAAAAGGATATTTGATGAAAGAAATTTTTCCTTGCTTGAGTTTAAAGTCTGCAGTCATAAGACGTAGTATATAATCGATGATGAAAATAAGAGTGGTTACATTTTCCAGAACCGCATAAAAAGTTGAATGTGTTTTGATGGTTAAAGGAAGCAAGCTCGCAATAATAACAATGACCATGAAAATGTCATAAATCTTTTCAACGGTGGTGACGTTTTTGGTTGGTTCAATGATGTCGTAAATTTTCTTTCTCATATTAGCTCCTTTAGCTTGTTAGAACTATTATAACATAGCAAAAACCATCAAAATCACTCACTTTTTGATATAATAATTTACAAAATTAAAGAACGGAGGAAAGAAATGTCAGTTGGTTTAGTATTAGAAGGTGGCGGCATGCGTGGGCTGTTTACGGCTGGTGTTCTAGATGCTTTTTTAGATGCTGGTATTGAAGTAGATGGCATTGTGTCAGTGTCTGCTGGAGCACTTTTTGGAGTAAACTTCTTGTCGAAACAAAAAGGTCGTGCCCTTCGTTATAATAAAAAATATGCCTCATATCCTGAGTATATGGGACTTCGTTCTTGGCTAAAAACTGGAAATGTGGTCAATAAAGATTTCACTTATTATAAAGTTCCTATGGAGTTGGACATTTTTGATGAAAAGACTTTTGAAGAATCAGGAGTTCCCTTTTATGCAACAGTGACTAACTTGGCAACTGGGAAACCAGAATACCATAAAGTTGATAATGTCTTTGAACAAATGGAGTTGCTTCGAGCAAGTTCTGCTCTGCCATTGGCTTCAAAAATTGTAGAGTGGAATGGCAACAAATACCTTGACGGTGGCTTGTCAGATAGCATTCCAGTTGATTTTGCTAAAAGTCTTGGTTTCGACAAAATTATTGTTGTTTTGACACGTCCGATTGACTACCGTAAAAAACCAAGCAGCGGTCGTCTTTACAAACTCTTTTACAGAAGATATCCAAAATTTATTGAAGTGGCATCAAAACGTTATGAACATTATAATGCGACGGTTGAGCACATTATTGATTTGGAAAAGAAAGGTGAGCTCTTTGCTATTCGCCCAAGCCAAAACCTCGAAATTGGACGACTTGAAACTAACCCAGAAAAATTTGAAGAAATCTATCAAATCGGTGTAGATGATACTGAGGGAATATTGAAACAACTGAAGAATTATTTAAAGCAAAGATGAAAAAAACATAATAAAATTTCAATGGGTGGCTGAAAATTTTTGATATACTACGAGTATCGTATTGTAAATATTCCAATACTTTGATATACTGCATGTGTCGTATAAATATTTCTAATAATTTATTAATAAGCAGTGACTGCAAAGGAGAAAAGTACTATGCATTTAGAGATTAAAGAAAAAAATTTTGGAAGTAGCATTACTTTTGTAGTATCAGACGTTTTTAATAAAAGAGAGCTGACTTTGCCAAAATTTCAAGTTTCAGATTTTCAAATAAATCAGATACGAGAAAGAGCAGGTTTTTGGTTTGATTGTGATCAAGCGATTCAAGATATCAAACAAACTCTTGGAATTTGGAATTAGAACTTATTTGCTAAAGGCCACAGATGTGGCTTTTTTAGTAGTGTAGAATGAGGAAAGTGGTATGGATAAACAGACGATTATTTATTGTTACCGTATGACGCATGATTATGGAATTAATCCATGTGTCTTTACTAAAGAATATGAGGCAACACCAGAACTTCTAACGGAGGGAGGCTGTATGATTCAATTGCGTCGTAATTTGAAAAAGAATTGGAAAGGAAAAATAAATTCTGGTGAAATTGATGCTTATATCATGGCAGTGGCGGGGCATTCACATGATGGTAACAAATGGCGTGATGAAAAAGGAGAGTTTATTTCACCGAAATATAATCATTTGATTTTTGTTGCAAAAATTTCAAAGATAGATACTATAGAGAACTATCTTAAATCACAATGTTCACGTAACCGCCGTGATACTTATACTTATAATTATTATATTAATCAAGGTTGGTGGACTTCGAAAGATTTTAATGCTCCTATTATCATTTCTGAGAAATTTAAGTATTTTGGAAAATCACCGCTTGAACTTCCGGAAACAATTCTCGATTTCTTTCCAATGGGGAAAAGAGCACGTTTATATGGGAAGCCATTTCCAAGGTGGAATACAAAAAATGGTTTTTATAACTCAGAAGAAAGGGCAGCGGACACTAAAGAATTATTAGGATATATCAATAAAATTTTATGTAATAAAAATGAAGTTTTGGATTTACCATATCATCCATTTTTTGTGAGGGAGAAAAAATGAAGATTATTTTATCTCGAAAAGGATTTGATAGTAAAGCAGGTGGTATTCCTAGTCCAATATTACCAGATGGTACCCTACTTTCATTACCAATACCTTCTAAATATGATGAACTTCAGTATAAAGATGTGTATTTTGATGGAGTGTCTTTGGCGGATATTTTATGTCAATTGAAACCTAAGGATAAGAAAATTATAAATTGGAACTGCCACCTTGATCCTGATATCCGTCTAAATAGCCGAAAAATAAAACCTGAAAATTGGACTGCAGGTTTTGGACAAATTTCTCAGGCTCAAGGTTATTTAAGAAATCAAGAAGTTGGAGTCGGGGATTTATTTTTGTTTTTTGGTTGGTTCAGGCAGACAGAAGGAAATTTTAAAGATGGAACACTTCGATATGTGAGAAATGCGCCAAATCAACATATCCTTTATGGCTATTTACAAATTGGTAAGACGGTTTCAGATTCAGAAAGACTACAAAAAGAGTACTATTGGCATCCTCATTCGCTAGAAAAGCGTGCAAAGGAAAATAATAATATGTTGTATTTACCAATTGATACATTAACATTCAATAAGAATAGAGAAGGATTTGGAACTTTTGATTTTGCGGAGAAGTATGTTTTAACGAGTCCGGGTAAGTCAAAAGCAACTTGGAAGGAAATTGCAGCCCTTTTACCAGAGAATGTATGTAAAAATGTGAAAAATTCTGCAAAAGATGGTGGAATTTATTATGCAGGACAGTGGCAAGAATTAGTCCTTAAAGAAAATGAATTATCTGAAGAATGGGCAAAAGGTTTATTTTGAAAAAGGCGTGAAATCCCCCGTGATTTCGCCTTTTTTCTTTATTCTTTTCGTGGTATAATAGTAACCAATACTAAGAACATGGAGAAATGACATGGCAACTTATAATCATAAAGAGATTGAGAAAAAATGGCAGGCTTTTTGGGCTGATAACCATACTTTCAAAACAGGGACTGACGCTGATAAACCAAACTTCTATGCGCTAGATATGTTCCCTTACCCATCTGGTGCTGGTCTTCACGTAGGACACCCCGAAGGATATACTGCGACTGATATTCTTAGCCGTTTCAAACGTGCTCAAGGTTACAACGTGCTTCACCCAATGGGTTGGGATGCATTTGGTCTTCCAGCAGAACAATACGCAATGGATACTGGTAATGACCCAGCTGAATTCACAGCTAAAAACATTGCTAACTTCAAACGTCAAATCAACTCACTTGGTTTCTCATATGACTGGGATCGTGAAGTCAACACAACTGACCCTAACTACTACAAATGGACTCAGTGGATTTTCACAAAATTGTACGAAAAAGGTTTGGCATACGAAGCTGAAGTGCCAGTTAACTGGGTTGAAGAATTAGGTACAGCTATCGCCAACGAAGAAGTGCTTCCTGACGGAACTTCAGAACGTGGTGGTTACCCAGTTGTCCGTAAACCAATGCGTCAATGGATGCTTAAAATCACAGCTTACGCAGAACGTTTGCTTAACGACTTGGATGACCTTGATTGGCCAGAATCAATCAAAGACATGCAACGTAACTGGATTGGTAAATCAATTGGTGCTAACGTTACTTTTAAAGTTAAAGACACTGACAAAGATTTCACAGTATTTACAACTCGTCCAGACACACTCTTTGGTGCAACTTATGCTGTTTTGGCTCCAGAACACCCACTTGTTGAAGCTATTACAACAGCAGAACAAGCACAAGCTGTTGCGGATTACAAACATCAAGCAAGTCTTAAATCTGACCTAGCTCGTACAGACCTTGCTAAAGAAAAAACTGGTGTTTGGACTGGTAGCTACGCTATTAACCCAGTAAATGGTAAAGAAATGCCAATCTGGATTGCTGACTATGTTCTTGTAAGCTACGGAACTGGTGCTATCATGGCTGTTCCTGCCCACGATACACGTGACTGGGAATTTGCAAAACAATTTAACCTAGAAATCATTCCAGTTCTTGAAGGTGGAAATGTTGAAGAAGAGGCTTACACAGAAGATGGACTTCACATCAACTCTGGCTTCCTAGATGGTCTTGATAAAGCGCAAGCTATTGACAAAATGGTCGAATGGCTTGAAGCAGAAGGTGTTGGTAACAAGAAAGTAACTTACCGTCTTCGTGACTGGCTCTTCTCACGTCAACGTTATTGGGGTGAACCAATCCCAATCATCCACTGGGAAGATGGTACAACAACAGCTGTTCCAGAAGATCAACTTCCACTTGTATTGCCAGTGACAAAAGATATCAAACCTTCAGGTACAGGTGAGTCACCACTTGCTAACTTGACTGATTGGCTTGAAGTGACTCGTGAAGATGGTGTTAAAGGTCGTCGCGAAACAAATACAATGCCACAGTGGGCTGGTTCAAGCTGGTACTTCCTACGCTACATCGATCCACACAACGATGAAAAATTGGCTGATGAAGACCTTCTTAAAGCTTGGTTGCCAGTTGATATCTACATCGGTGGTGCTGAGCACGCTGTGCTTCACTTGCTTTACGCTCGTTTCTGGCACAAATTCCTTTATGATTTAGGTGTTGTTCCAACCAAAGAACCATTCCAAAAACTCTTCAACCAAGGTATGATTTTGGGAACAAGCTACCGCGATCACCGTGGTGCCCTTGTTGCAACTGATAAAGTTGAAAAACGTGATGGTTCATTTTTCAACATCGAAACTGGTGAAGAACTTGAACAAGCGCCAGCGAAAATGTCTAAATCACTTAAAAACGTTGTTAACCCAGATGATGTGGTTGAACGTTACGGTGCCGATACACTTCGTGTATACGAAATGTTCATGGGACCACTTGACGCTTCAATCGCTTGGTCTGAAGAAGGTCTTGAAGGTTCACGTAAATTCCTCGACCGCGTATACCGCTTGTTGACAACAAAAGAAGTTGTTGCAGAAAACAACGGCAACTTGGATAAAGTTTATAACGAAACTGTCAAAGCTGTCACTGAACAACTTGAAGCAATGAAATTCAACACAGCTATCGCACAATTGATGGTATTTGTTAACGCAGCAAATAAAGAAGACAAACTCTTTGCTGATTACGCTAAAGGATTTGTACAATTGTTAGCTCCATTTGCACCACACCTTTCTGAAGAATTGTGGCAAGAATTGACACATTCAGGTGAATCAATTTCATACGTTGCATGGCCAACATGGGACGAATCAAAACTCGTTGAAAACGACATTGAAATTGTTATCCAAATCAAAGGTAAAGTTCGTGCAAAACTTGTTGTACCAAAAGACTCAAGCCGTGAAGAACTTGAAAAACTTGCTCTTGCAAACGACAAAATTCAAGATGAAATCGCTGGTAAAGACATTATCAAAGTGATTGCAGTGCCTAATAAACTTGTAAATATTGTTGTGAAATAAGTTTAAATAGATGAATCCTGTCCTTAAGGGCAGGATTTTTTTGTTGGTAAAAACTGAGTTTTAGTAAAACCTTGGTAAAAAACAAACAGAAAACGTTTACAAAAAATTTTAGGAGGAGTAAAATAAAGACAAGACCTAAGAAAGAGGGAGAAAAATGAAAGTAGTACAAGAAATTGTAGCAACAATTAATGGGAAAAATATTGAAAAATACACAATTGTCAATGACAATGATGTGCAAGTTGGTTTGTTAACTTTGGGAGCAACTTGGCAAGAATTTTTGGTGCCAGATGGAAAAGGTGGACACAAAAATATCATCATTGGTTTTGATGATCCTGCTGAATATGGCAAAAATACTTTGTGCGCTGGACAATCTATTGGTCGTGTTGCTGGACGCATTAATCATGGTCAGTTTAAACTTTATGGAAAGCTCATGCAACTTCCGCAAAATGAAAATGGCAACACTCTTCATGGTGGGCCTCAAGGTTTTCATAAGCAAATTTGGCAAGCTTGTGTTGATTTAGAACGCAATCAAATTAGTATTGTCATGACTTATAATGCTAAAGAAAGTGTGGATGGTTTTCCAGGTGATATGCTTGTCACAGTGCGCTTTACCCTAGATAATAAAAATCGCTTTACGATTCAATACACTGGTAAAAATGGTGGTCAAGCGACCCTCTTTAACCCAACTAACCACGTTTACTTTAACCTCGGTGAACGCCAAGACTTGGCACACCATACCTTTACTTTGGCTGCTGACCGTTACTTGGAAACACGTGATGATTTGGTGCCAACAGGAAAATTCATTGACGTTGCTGGCACAGCTTATGATTTTCAAACTGGGAAAAACCTTGGAGAGGCTATCGCTGATACAGGCGGGCTTGACGATGCTTTCTTGGTAAATGCTTCGCTTGATAAACCTTGTGGAGAATTGAAAGATGAAGAAAGTGGCGATTCTGTTCACCTTTATTCTGACCGTGATACTTGGGTCGTTTACAGTATGGGTGGCATTCCTGAGGATATTTATCCAGCGCGTGATAAGGGTAAAATGGCTAAAGAATTTGAAGCCTTAGCGCTTGAAGCACAATTTCTCCCAGATGCTATTAATCATGACGATTTTGGTGATATTGTTCTTCCAGCCAATACCGAAAAGACTTATACTATTGCTTTTGAATATCATAAAGGATAATATAATTTTACAAATTCAGTTAAAAAAGAGATTTCTGTTTGGAATCTCTTTTTATAATTTACAATTGATTCTTGAATTATGATTGAGAAAATCCAGTCAGAGCAGAATAGTTGTGTGAAAACATACTTTGTAGTAACATAACGTTATACAATTCTACATACTATATTCCAAAACCGAAGTAATATAGTATGTAGAATTAGAAAGGAAATGTAAATAATGATTGAAATTACATTTTTAAACGCTGGAAACCAAGAACGAGTGGTGACGTTTGGTTCATACGAGGAATTCGAACGTTCACAGCAATCTTGCTCAATCGATATTGCCGACTATTACAAAGTCACTAAGGTCGTTTATAACGGTCATGTACTGGATTATTCAGGAAATTATGGCAACTTATTTTACTACTTTTTAAAACAAGATTTAACACAATATCGCTAATATCGTGTTTGTTATTTAATGATCTGGTGCTTTTATGGGAGAACAAAAATGAAAACATATGATTTATTAGTCATTGGCTTTGGTAAAGCTGGAAAGACACTTGCTGCTAAGATGAGTTCTCTTGGCAAGAAAGTTGCTCTTGTTGAAGAAAGTTCTTCAATGTATGGAGGAACTTGTATCAATATTGGCTGTATTCCAACAAAAACATTAATCCATGCAGCTGAAAATCATTTAACATTTGAGCAGGCAATGGCTGAAAAAGAGGTGGTTACGCATCGATTAAATCAAAAAAATAAAGCCAATGTGGTCAATGCTGGTGTAGATTTTTATGATGCTAAAGCAAGTTTTGTCTCTAATAAGGTTATTAAAATAGTGGCTGGCGAGGATAGCGAACAGTTAACAGCTGATACTATAGTGATTAATACAGGTGCTATTTCAAATCGTTTGCCTATCCCAGGATTAAAGGAATCTAAAAATGTCTTTGACAGTACTGGCATTCAAAAATTAGAAACTCTACCACAAAGGTTAGGAATCATTGGAGGGGGTAATATTGGGCTTGAATTTGCCAGCCTTTATGCTAATCTTGGCAGTAAGGTCACCGTTTTTGAGACTGCTAACCGTATTTTGCCACGTGAGGAGGATATCGTTGCGCAGCTAGCAAAAGAATACATGGAAGAAGACGGTGTTTCCTTTGTTTTAAATGCTCAGATAAATGCTTTAGAAAATGATGAAGACGATAATGTTATTTTAAGCAATCATGGTCAGAAAATGAGTTTTGATGCTGTCCTTTATGCGACTGGTCGTAAACCGAATATTACTGACTTGGGACTTGAAAATACAGATATTGTGGTAACAGACCGTGGTGCTATTGAGGTTGATGACTATTGTGAAACTAGTGTTCCAAATGTTTATGCTGTTGGGGATGTCAATGGCGGACTCCAATTTACTTATGTGTCATTGGACGATTATCGCATAGTTTTTAATAAATTAACTGGACAGAGTGATTATAATGCTAGTCAGAGAAATAATATCCCCACTACATTATTTATTAAACCTGCTTTGGCACGTGTAGGTTTAACAGAAAAAGAGGCTGCGGAGGCAAATCTTCCCTATAAAGCAAATGAATTAATGGTTTCAGCTATGCCTAGAGCCCATGTTAATGGCAACCTTCGAGGTATTTATAAGGTTATTGTTAATGAAAAAACACAAGATATTTTAGGAGCAACTCTTTTTGGTGAAGGTGCTCAGGAAAACATAAATCTGATTAAGTTAGCTATGGATAACCATATCCCATACACTTATATTAAGAATCAAATATTTACGCATCCTACTATGGCTGAGAACTTTAATGACGTTTTTAATTTTTGAAATAAAAGACGACCAGCAGATTGTCAAAAAATTGATAAAATCGTAACAAATTGATTTTAAAACAAGCAAAAAGCCCTAAACAAAGGGCTTTTTCTTATGACGTTTAGTCCTCCCTATAGGGCTTGAACCTATGACCCATGGATTAAGAGTCCACTGCTCTACCAACTGAGCTAAGGAAGGATGATAAGCTGTATTGGCACCGTGATTCACGATTTGTATTGAACCCGCGAATGTAAAAGCAGGTGGGCAACTCGCTTCTCCTTAGTCGCTTCCGCGTGTGACGGCTTGCATACTGGAGAAAGACTACTGTTTCCCGAAATACAAATATTTAGTCGGTCAACACATTGATGTGAATTCGTATGCCACAGCAATTAACCTATGTCATTATGATACCACTTTAAAAAAATATTTCAAGGGGTAAAGCCCAATTTTTAGAAAGTGTTTTTTTGAAAAGTATCAGAAAAGCTTACAAAAAGTTATTTTGATAAATGATTGATTCGGTCTTTATTGGCACCAAGGGCGCGTTCGTATTTACCAGTTTGGTTGGCATTAAAGTAATTTTTTCCGACCAGTTTATCTGGGAGATACTGTTGTTTCACCCATTTTTCTGGATAGTTGTGAGGGTATTTGTAGCCTTGGGCATTGCCTAATTCTTTGCTGCCGGCGTAATGTCCGTCACGAAGGTGGCGTGGAATAGGAAGGGTTCCATTTTGATGCAAATCAGCGATTGCCTTATCAATAGCTTCGTAGGCTGAATTTGATTTTGGTGAAAGTGCAAGGTCAATCACGACGTTAGCAATCAAGATACGTGCTTCTGGAAATCCGATTTTTTGAGCAGCTTCAAGGGCAGTGACGGTATGAATCTGCGCATCAGGGTTTGCAAGCCCGATGTCTTCATAAGCAATGACTGTTAGTCTTCTGGCAAGACTTGGCAAATCACCAGCTTCAATCAAGCGTGCCGCGTAGTGCAGGCTGGCATTGACATCAGAACCTCGAATGGATTTTTGAAGAGCTGAAAGCACATCATAATGCCCGTCTCCGTCTTTATCCATGGTAATATAGCTGCGCTGCAAGCTATTTTCAACAGTATCAAGCGTGATGTGGCGAAGCCCATTTTCATCAGCTTTTGTAGACATGACGGCTAAGTCAAGTGAATTAAAGGCAGAACGAAGGTCACCATTGGTTGCTGTTGCGATATAATCAATGGCATCTGCATCGATGTCGACATCAAAGTCAAATCCACGTTCTTTGTCAGAAAGAGCAGTTTGCAAAGCTGACTTAATGTCGTCAGTTGAGAGTGGATCAAGTTCGAAAATTTGAACGCGGGAACGAATGGCAGGAGTAACTGAGAAAAATGGATTTTCAGTTGTTGCTCCAATCATGATGATATTGCCATTTTCAAGCAATGGTAGCAGAAAATCTTGTTTGGTTTTATCGAGACGATGGATTTCATCGAGCAGTAAAACCAGTCCGCCAGAGAATTTTGCTTCTTCGGCGATTTCTTGCAGGCGCTTTTTGCTATCGGTTGTGGCGTTGAAGGTACGAAAGGCGTACTTGGTTGTTCCTGCGATAGCGCTAGCGATTGAGGTCTTCCCGATGCCGGGAGGACCATAGAGAATCATGGACGATAGCATATTGGCTTCGACCATGCGGCGAATGATTTTTCCTTCGCCTACCAGATGCTTTTGCCCAATGACTTGGTCAATATTTTTGGGACGCATCCGTAAAGCGAGATTATTTGGCATGTATTTCCTCCAAGTAATAACTGTATATGAGGTCATCGACGTAAGTGCCGTTTAGGTAGAATTGATTTTTAAGGGTAGCTTCCAGAGTGAAGCCGATATTTTCATAGAAACGGCAGGCGTTTTTATTTGATGATAGCACGTGGATAACAACCTTTTTGTAATTATCAGATTTAGCTACGGTAAAGAAAGCTTGGATAAGAGAGTGCCCGATACCTTTACCTTGGGTGTCTTTGTCGACTGCGATAATAAAGCTTACCACGTGACGTGCGCTAGGGAAAGGATAGTAAGCATGATAATCAAGAACTCCCAAAATAACCCCGTTTTCTTCAGCAACGAGATAATGTGAATGATTCTGAAAGGCTTGAATGATTTTATGTTTATTTACGGCTGGTAAGCTAGCAGGTGTATTGAAGTTGTCCCAAGTTTTATTTTCCATTGCAACGACTTGTTCAATGTCTTCTAGCTTCATTGGTCGTATTTGCATGTCATTTCCCCTTAAGTATGATAAAATAATTGTAACACAAAAGAAGATTGGAAGAAATTTTTAATGGCTAAATTTGGCTTTTTATCAGTATTAGAAGAAGAAATGGATAAGCACTTCACCTTTGATTATGCCATCGATTGGAATAAGAAAAATCATGCGGTGGAAGTGACTTTTATTTTGGAAGCGCAGAACCAAGCTGCTGTTGAAACTGTGGATGACCAAGGTGAGGTTAGCAGCGAGGATATTGTTTTTGAAGATTACGTACTATTTTACAACCAAGCAAAATCTAAAGTTGACCATGATGACTACTTGGTGACTGTTCCTTTTGATGCTAAAAAAGGATTCTCACGCGAATTTTTAGCGTATTTTGCAGAAACATTAAACGATGTTGCAACTAAAGGTCTTGATGATTTGATGGACTTTTTAGCAGATGAAAATGCAACTGACTTTGCTCTTGAATGGGATGCTGAAAGCTTTGAAAAAGGCAAAGCAGAGTTAAAAGAAACAGAATTCTTTGCATATCCAAGATATTAAGATGGTAAAAAGAGGTAAAAATATAAGTATGTTTCTGATGGATGGTGAAGTCACTGGTAAGATTAAGTGTACTTTATCCAACTGGACAGGCGTGATTTATAAAATTCCTAGAATTCAGTTAGGTGATTTAAAATCAAGACCTGAGATGAAACAAAGTGGTGTTTATTTTTTACTTGGTCGTGATGATGCTAATCAGCAGGATACAGTTTATATTGGTCAAGCAACGAGCCGAAAGAATGGCGAAGGTGTTTTGTTACGTGTTCAAGAGCATACTAGGGATAATCATGCTGATTATTTCAATGATGTCATTGTATTAACAACGCAAAATAATTCCTTCGGGCCGACTGAAATCAGTTATTTGGAAAACAGATTTACTAAGCTAGCAAACGAAGCAAATCGTTTTGTTGTTCGAAATGGTAACGAACCAAATTCTGGCAATGTAACTGAAGAAAAGCAATCTGAACTGGATGAGGTTGTTGAGAATACAAAAACAATAATTGGAACCCTTGGTTATCGAGTATTTGTTCCTATGATTAACGGCGACAATTCTGTTGATGAAGAGCCAATTGAGGCTGAAACTGTTCTTACTCTTAAACGTAACATTAAGCGATCAAACCGTGAAATTATTGCAACTTGCCGACAGACAGCAGAGGGATTTGTTGTTCTTGAAGGCAGTATGATTGAACTTACAGATGGTAAAGGAATTCCAAAATCTATTCATGACTTGCGACAAGAGTTACTGAAAGAGGGAATTATCAAGGATGGTATCCTCAAGAAAAATCGATTTTTCAATAGTCCATCTTATGCAGCATCTTTTGTTTTAGGTATGCGTACAAACGGTCGTACTGATTGGAAGGATTCAAATGGATGTAGTTTGAAAGAAAGAGAAGAAAATTTATAATAAGATGTAAATGTTCAGGTGTTTTATTGTGGATAAAGGGAGTTAATAGCTCCGCCTGAAATATATTAGATAGAAAGGAAAAGGTTCGGTTAGTATTTTAACTGAATCCGCCCGAAACACTGTGCCAAAAAGATAAAATTCTCCTAGACGCAAGCGCCGTCGGTGATTTTCCTATTTTGGCTTTGTGTTTTACGGGCTTGGTATCTTAATTATGAACAAGTGGCAAGAGTTGACTGTTGAGGTCTTGCGTGATGCAGAAGAGGCTGTGTCAAATATTTTAATTGAATTGGGAAGTCAAGGTGTGGCTATCGATGATAGTGCTGATTATCTTGGACATGTCGGAAAATACGGCGAAGTCTTCCCAGAAATCAAACAGGTAGAGACTGTTAAAATTACAGCTTACTATCCAGAACACATCGATATTGAAGCTGTCGAAAAAGAAGTAGCTAAGCGTTTGGCTGAATTGACACATTTTGGTGTGGACGCTGGGGATGTTCACTACGAAACACAAGAATTAGCTGAGCAAGACTGGGCAGAAAACTGGAAAAAATATTACGAACCAACACGTATCAGTCATGATTTGACAATCGTTCCAAGTTGGACAGATTATGATGCTAGTGAAGGTGAAAAGACCATTCGTCTTGATCCTGGTATGGCATTTGGTACAGGAACTCACCCAACGACAAAAATGAGTCTTTTCGCACTGGAACAAGTGCTTCGAGGTGGCGAAACAGTGATTGACGTAGGTACTGGTTCAGGTGTGCTTTCAATCGCAAGCTCACTTCTTGGTGCAAAAGATATTTACGCTTATGACCTTGATGAAGTAGCCGTGCGCGTGGCACAAGAAAACATTGACCTTAACGCCAATACTGAAAATATCCATGTGGCTACAGGTAATCTTTTGCAAGGTGTGGATATCAAAGCTGATGTTATTGTGGCAAATATTCTTGCTGATATTTTGGTCAATATGACAGAAGATGCTTACCGTCTTGTGAAAGATGAAGGTTACCTTATCATGTCAGGTATCATTTCTGACAAATGGGAAATGGTTCGTAAATCAGCTGAAGATGCAGGATTCTTCCTTGAAACGCATATGGTTCAAGGCGAATGGAATGCTTGTGTTTTCAAAAAGACTGATGATATTTCAGGTGTAATTGGAGGATAAATGCAACAATATTTTGTAGCAGGACAAGCTCAAGACGTCATTACAATCACAGATAAAGACACGGTAAAACATATGTTTAACGTTATGCGTCTGACAGAAGATGAGGAAGTTGTCCTTGTTTTTGATGATCACATCAAACGTTTGGCAAAGGTTGTCGATAGTGCTGAGCACCGTTTTGAAATTATCAAAGAGCTTAATAGCAATGTTGAGATGCCAGTTGAAGTGACGATTGCTGCGGGATTTCCTAAGGGTGATAAACTAGAATTTCTTGCGCAAAAAGGAACAGAACTTGGTATGGCAAATCTCTGGGCATTTCCAGCTGATTGGTCTGTGGTCAAATGGGATGGCAAAAAACTAGCCAAAAAAGCAGATAAATTGGCAAAAATTGCTATTGGTGCCGCTGAGCAAAGCAAACGTAATGTCATTCCAGGTGTGACTCTTTTTGATAAAAAAGCAGCTTTTCTTGCTGAACTTGACCAGTTTGATAAGATTTTCATTGCTTATGAAGAGTCAGCAAAAGAAGGTGAAACGGCTATTTTAGCGCGTGAATTGAGCCAAGTCAAAGCAGGAGAGAAAATTCTCTTTATCTTTGGCCCAGAAGGCGGAATTTCACCAGATGAAATTGTGGCATTTGAGGAAAAAGGTGGCTTGAAAATCGGTTTAGGGCCACGTATCATGCGTGCCGAAACGGCACCGCTCTATGCTCTTAGTAGCGTTAGCTATGCTTTAGAATTATTGTAAAAGGAAGTTGGGATGAAAGTCTCAATTTCTTTTTATAATTTTTTAATTGACAGCGCTTTAAAAAATTTTTATCCTAGAGATAAGAATTTCAAAATAAGGACAAAAAGATGGCAACGATAAAGGACGTAGCAAAACTTGCTGGGGTCTCAACCTCAACAGCATCAAGAGCTTTACATGATAGCGATATGATTAGTGAGGCAACCAAGGAACGTGTGAGAAAAGCAATGGAAGAATTGGATTACTCACCAAATTATTCTGCTCAAAACTTGGTGAACCGCACAACAAATACAATTGGGATAGTTCTGCCAGTTCGTGAAAGCAAGGACTCTCTTGGTAATAACCCGTTTTTCATGCAGATTATCCAAGGAATTTCTAGCATCTGTAGCGAGAATGGCTACATGGTCAATTTGGCAAGTGGTGGTACAGATGATGAGCTGCGCAAGAATTGTCAGGCATTGATTCGCAGTGGTAATATCAGAAAGTTTATTTTTCTCTATTCACGAAAAAATGATTCTGTTTTTGAGTTTGTCAAAAATCAAAAAAATGTGTCTTGTGTTGTTGTTGGAAGTTCTTACGAGAAAAAAATTCCAAAATCAGTTCGATTTGTTGATAATGACAACTACCAAGCAGGAAGAGATGCTGCGGCATTTATGCTAGAAAAGGGCTATGAACATCTGGTTTTTGCCTATACAGATATGAATGAGCTTGTACAGACGGAGCGCTATCAAGGTTACAGTGCTTATATGCAAGGTTGTGACAAAGAGGCACAGTCTTTGCATTTTTCAAGGGTGAATGAGGATGATAATGTTTTGAAATTGCAGAGCTTTTTGGCTGAGCATCCGAAAACACAAGGGTTTGTCGCTTGCGATGATATTATGGCGATTCGTTTGCAGCGTTTGTTTAAAAATAGTCAGTCACTCAAGAAATATGGCATCATCAGCTTTAATAATTCTTTGATTACGGCGATTGCAAATCCAGCTCTGACATCGATTGATATTTTCCCCTATCAGTTGGGTGAAAAAGCAGCGCAGCTTTTGCTGGATAAAAAGCAAAAAGAAAATCATCAAAAGGTGATTATTTCACACAAAATCATTGAGCGGGAGTCTACCAACAATGATTAAGACAAGAGAAAGTGGAGGATTTTTTCCATTTGCGAACTATCCTTTACTTTTTTATTTTTAAAAAATTTTTTAGAAAACGCTTTACAAATTAAAAATACATGCTATAATAAAATCATCAAAATAGCGCAAACATTTGCGTAAATTATTTTTGGAATTAGTCGCTTTGTGATTAGAATGTTTAAATATCGGGCAAAGTTTACATTCTGTAATAAAGCAATTGGTTTCATAGAGTTTAAGGAGTCGTTTCATGAAGAAGGCATTTAAAAAATTGACCAGCTTCGAATTTTGGCAAAAATTCGGTAAATGCTTGATGGTTGTTATTGCCGTTATGCCGGCAGCCGGTTTGATGGTTAGTATCGGTAACTCTCTACCGCTAATCAATGCAGACTCAGCTATTCTTGCCACAGTTGGTAATGTTATTGCACAAATTGGTTGGGGAATTATCAATAACCTTCACATTCTCTTTGCTCTTGCTATTGGTGGTAGCTGGGCTAAAGAACGTGCTGGTGGTGCGTTTGCCGCTGGTATCGCATTTATCCTCATCAACTTGATTACAGGTCACGTTTATGGCATTTCACTTGATATGATTGCTGACGGTAAAAGTGTTGTTCACAACGTTCTGGGTGGTAAAATGCTTGTAGCAGACTACTTTGTTAACGTACTTGGTCAGCCAGCACTTAACATGGGTGTCTTTGTTGGTATCATTTCAGGGTTTGTTGGGGCAACAGCTTACAACAAATATTACAACTACCGTAAGTTGCCTGATGTTCTTTCATTCTTTAACGGAAAACGTTTCGTACCATTCGTTGTTATTTACCGTTCAGTTCTTGTTGCTTTGTTTATGTCACTTGTTTGGCCAATCATTCAATCAGGAATCAACGGATTTGGTATGTGGATTGCATCATCACAAGATTCTGCTCCATTCTTAGCGCCATTCTTGTATGGTACTTTGGAACGTTTGCTTCTTCCATTTGGTCTTCACCACATGATTACTATCCCAATGAACTACACTTCACTTGGTGGTACTTATGAAATCTTGACTGGTGCTCAAAAAGGTACTGAAGTCTTTGGTCAAGACCCACTTTGGTTAGCATGGGTAACAGACCTTATCAACCTTAAAGGTTCAAATCCTTCAGATTACCATCACCTTATGGCAACTGTAACACCTGCCCGCTTCAAAGTCGGACAAATGATTGGTGCAACTGGTACACTTATGGGGGTTAGCCTTGCAATGTACCGTAATGTTGACCCTGACAAGAAGAAAAAATACACTGCTATGTTTGTTTCAACAGCAGCAGCTACATTCTTGACAGGTGTTACTGAACCAATCGAATACATGTTTATGTTTGTTGCAATGCCACTTTATGTTGTATATGCAGTTGTACAAGGGGTGACATTTGCTTTAGCTGATTTAGTTAACCTTCGTCTCCATTCATTTGGTAATATCGAACTTTTGACACGTACACCAATGGCACTTAAAGCAGGTCTTGGTGGAGATTTAATTAATTTTGTTATCTGCTGTATCTTATCAGGTGTTGTGATGTACTTCATCGCAGACTTTATGATTAAGAAATTTAACTTCGCCACTCCAGGTCGTAACGGTAACTATGACGACATGGATGATGACACTGCTGCATCAGCAACTGGTGCGACAGTATCTGCAAATTCTCAAATCGTTCAAATCATTAATCTCCTTGGTGGACGCGATAACATTGAAGATGTTGATGCTTGTATGACACGACTTCGTGTAACAGTCAAAGATGTCACACGAGTTGGTGATGAAGAAACTTGGAAAAAAGCAGGTGCTATGGGTCTTATCATTAAAGGCTCAGGTGTACAAGCTGTTTATGGACCAAAAGCAGATATTTTGAAATCTGATATTCAAGACCTTCTTGATTCAGGAGCTGAGATTCCAACAATCGATTTAGCAGAAGTTAAAGGAAATGACGTCACTAAAGCTTCGTATAAAGGTGTGACCGAAGATGTTCTTTCAGTTGCTGATGGTGAAGTCAAACCAATCACAGAAGTGAAAGACCCTGTCTTCTCAGCTAAAATGATGGGTGATGGATTTGCGGTAGAACCTGAAAATGGTAATATCTACGCACCAGTTTCTGGTATCGTAACAAGTGTCTTCCCAACAAAACACGCTTTTGGATTGTTGACAGATAGCGGTCTTGAAGTTCTTGTTCACATTGGTCTTGATACTGTTGCTCTTAACGGTGTGCCATTCTCTGTTAAAGTAACAGAAGGTCAACGTGTAACAGCAGGTGACCTTTTGGTGGTAGCTGACTTGGCAGCTATCCAATCAGCAGGACGTGAAACAACAACTATCGTTGCCTTCACAAATACAGCAGAAATCAAAGCAGTCAATTTAACACAAACAGGAAAAGTTTCTGCGAAAACAGCTGTTGCAAAAGTAGAACTTTAAGCTTATATTATTAGTGATATAGAGATTTAGGTTAAAACTAAATAGAAGGGAGTCCGAGGTAGGAATCTCGGACTCTCCTTTGACTTGAGGGGAAAAACATGGCAAAATTTTTAACACTTAATACGCATTCATGGTTAGAAGCCAATGCATTGAAAAAATTATTTGATTTGGCAGAAACGATTTATAGTGAAGATTATGACGTCATTTGCCTTCAAGAAATTAATCAAGACATCCGAGGACTAGAAACAAAAGAAGTTGAAGGGTATGAAAACCTCCCTGGAAGTCCAGCTTTGCATCGTGATAATTATGCTTTGCAACTAGTGAATTACCTTAAGAGTCAAGGTAGACATTACTATTGGTCTTGGGCTTATAATCATATCGGCTATGATAAATACAATGAAGGTGTTGTGATTTTATCGAAAAAACCAATCAAGGTTCAAGATATTTTAGTTTCTGAAGTGGATGATGAACACGATTTTCATACGAGACGTGTCTTGGCGGCTGAGACTGAAGTTGATGGTAAAACAATCACTGTGGTCAGTCTTCACATGTCTTGGTATGGCAAGGGCTTTGAAAGTGAATGGGCAAAACTTGAAAAAGCTCTAAGTGATTATCCAAAACCACTAGTGCTTATGGGTGATTTTAACAATCCAACGGATACTGCTGGTTACGAGATGATTTTACAGAGTCCGCTTGATTTGCAGGACAGTCACAAAGTAGCAAAAGTCATCCAAGGTGACCACACGATTATTGAAGATATTGATGGTTGGGAAGGCAATAAACAATCCCTTAAAGTAGACCATGTCTTTACAAGTAAAGATATTGATATTCAGTCATCAAAAGTTGTCTTTGATGGCGGTGAATCTCCAATCGTCAGCGACCACTTTGGTTTAGCTGTCGAACTTAACTACTAACTAACCTTACCTCCTAATTATTTGTTTGTTTTTATAAAAATCGCTCCTGATCTCAGGGGCGATTTTGGGTAAATAAAAGTGTTTTTTTGATACTTACCTTAGGAGGTGCCGTCGGCAGTGACTTCCTACGGAATTCCATACCTAAGTTTTGAGCCGATAGTCTCAAAACTTCCGGGTGGCTTATTCATTGATGCTTTAGCCACATTCACCATGGCGGTAAGTATCATTTAATGCTCACTTCGCTCGCTTTTAATTTCAAAGTTGAAGAGAGTTAATAACAATTTGAAATTTATTAAGTTAAAAACAGTCTAGTTTATTTTCTAAATCGCTCCTGATTTCAGGAGCGATTTTAGTTAAAGTGGCATCTTGATGTGATATAATGGATCGCAACATTAACACTTAAACAATTATTTACGGAGGATGTCATGAAAACATTTAGTATTGAAATTGAAGAAGTACTTCAAAAAGTTGTAGAAGTTGAAGCAGCAAATAAAAATGAAGCTTTGAGAATTGTGAGTGAACGATATAAGAATGAAGAAATTATCTTAGATGAAAATGATTATAAAGGTTACGAACTTCGAGTGATGTCAGAGTAAAAAGAGCGGACATGAGTCCACTCTTTTTTGAGTTATTTAATTATTTTATTCTACAATTGGGCTTTTGAGGTAAGCGTCAACGAGGCGTTCTGTTGCTTGAACAGAGTCAATGTGTGTGCGCTCGTATGAGTGGCTTGATTCGATACCAGCTCCAAATAGGGCGTGTTTAACTTCGGCACCAGCACGAAGTGCAGCTGAGGCGTCGCTACCGTAGTAAGGATAGATGTCCAATTTGTATGGAATTTTATTTTCATCTGCCAAGGCTACAAGGTGTTGGCGAAGCTCAAAATTGTATGGACCTGAACCGTCTTTGACGCAGATTGATACGCTGTATTCGTCAGTTTGTTGGTCATCACCCATAGCTCCCATATCAACAGAAAGGTATTCGACAGTTTGAGTAGGAATACTTGAGTTAGCACCGTGACCAAGCTCTTCGAATGCTGAGAAGTAGAAGTGAGTTGTGTATGGCAAAGTGACATTTTGCGCTTTGTATTCTTTGAGCAATTCAATCAAAATAGCAGCTGAAACTTTGTCATCCAAGTGGCGTGATTTGATGAAACCAGATTCGGTAACAACGACGCGTGGGTCAAACGAGATGAAATCTCCAACTTCGATACCAAGTGCGCGTGTTTCTTTTTCGTTTGTTACTTTTTCATCAAGACGAACTTCCATGTTAGTTTGATTACGCTCAGCAGTTCCAGCATCTTTGTAGACGTGAACTGATGTTTGGTGCATAAGGATAGTACCGCTGATTTTTTTACCATTTGTGGCAACGTGGATAGTACAGTTTTCACCTTCAATGGCATTGTAGACAAAACCACCGATAAGGTCCATCTTAAGCCGACCATCTGGTTTAACAGCACGAACCATTGCTCCAAGTGTGTCAAGGTGAGCTGTTACGACACGGTGTTTGCCGTCGTTTTTACCAGGGACAGTGACCATAACGCCACCTTTATTTGTGCGAACAGGGGCATAGCCAAAACTTTCAAGTTCAGCAATCAAATAATTCATAATGTGGCTTGTGTAGCCAGTAGGTGAAGGGATATTTGCAAGTTTTGTAATGTAATCAACTGTTGTTTTCATGGTTTCTCCAATAAAATCTAGTCATTGGTCGGAAGTTTCCGACTCTTTAATGCCATTATAACATTTATTTGTAACTTTGTTTCTGAAAAGGCTTTAAAAATTGCTTAGCCTGCTATGAAAATATGGAAATTATCGACAATAATCTCGGCCAAACGTTCAATATCAGCACTTGTGCCTCGAAGTTCAAAATCACCAAGCATTGGAAAACCAAAGCGCTTAGCGTATTGTTTAGCAGTCAAGCAATACTGCTCGTTGAAGTTGCGATTGCCAGAGCCAATGATTCCAAAGCAGTGTTTGTAGTTATCGTGTGCTGCGATAAAGTCTCCCAAAGGATTTGTCAAAATCTCAACATTACCTGAGTCAACCCCGTTTCCACCTTCGAGATAAGTCGGTAAAATTGCGATAAAAGGTGATGTGACTGGAAAAGTTTCGTGCTTAAGTTCTTTGATATTGATAGTTTTGCTTTCAAGTTGGTAATGTTCTTTTAAGTATTCTCCTAAACGTTTAACAAAACTTTGAGTGTTGCCACTTAGGCTGATATAAGCAATGGTTAATGTATTTTCTGTCATAAAATTCCTCATGATTTTTTTACTTTTAGCCAATTTATCATATTAGAAATGGATAGACAAGCAATTAGATTTGAAAATAGGAGTAGTGCTGTTTTGCGAAAATGTATAAAAGTTTACTCTTTTATTTTAAAAGACTACACTTATTAAAATAACTGTGATGTACTTTTATTAAAGATGTTGGTAGCGCAATCATTTACAGTTACTAAGTCTATTATTTAAAAGGGGAGAATAACCATGGCAAAAGCATTAATTATCTGTGTTGCCGGAATGTCATCATCACTTATGGCACAAAAAACAACAGATTATTTTAAAACACAAGGAAAAGACATTACTGTTGAAGCAATCAGTTCAAACGAAGGGGAACGTGTGATTACTGATGCTACTTATGATTTGTACCTTGTTAGTCCACAAGCTACAATGTATTACAACCAATTTGCGGCAGCGGGTGAAAAATCAGGGCGACCTGTTGTCAAAGTTCCACCACAAGCTTACGTTCCAATCCTAATGGGTGTTGAGAAAATGGCTAATTTGATTTTGGAAAATATTTAATGAGGTACTGCTAGATATGACTGAAGAAGAATTACAACTTGCTGCTTTTGAAATTATTTTGCACAGCGGCACAGCCCGCACCTCTGTTCATGAAGCTCTTGATGCTATGAAAAATAGAGCATTTCAAGAGGCTGAAGAAAAATTAGCTGCAGCTGATGAAGAACTTTTACAGGCTCACCATGCTCAGACTGATTTGCTACAGAAATATGCAAGCGGTACCAAAATTAAAATTGAAATCATCATGGTTCACGCACAAGACCACTTGATGACAACAATGACATTGAAAGAAGTTGCTATCGAAATGATGCACATGTACAAAAAAATTAACGCTTAAACAAACACCATCTTTGATGGTGTTTTCTTAAATGAATTGCATTAAATAACACCTTATCGTTATCTGATAAGGTGTTTTTGTGAAATTAATAAAAGGATTTATGAGGAAAGCTCTTCTTTGAGGAGTAAGTAGAGCTAGGAATTGTTGAATTCTACTGGGATTGGGGTAGTGAATTTATCTTCAAATCCGTTATCGATGGTTACTTGTTTGAACCATTCACCAGATTTTTTGATAGTTTTGATTTGAGTGTGGATATTATTTGTGAAGAAACCGTAGCGGTTACGGTAAGCATTCATCCAAGACCAGCAATCGATTGGTGTCCAAAGGTGATAGCCAAAGCAGTTTGAACCTTCTTGGATACCACGGTGAAGGCAAGCCAAGTGTTCTTTGATGAAGTCGATGCGGTAATCATCTTGGATTTTTCCATTTTCATCCATGAAGCGTTCTTCGCGAGAAACACCCATACCATTTTCTGAGACAAACCAAGGGATATTTTTATAGTTGTCACGAATGTTAATGGCGATGTCGTAAATGGCTTCTGGGTAGATTTCCCAACCTTTGTCGATGTTCATGCGACGACCTGGCATGTTGTATTCGTCATAGTAACGATTTGGCATCCAAGCACCGACAGAATTTGGTGCGATGTCTGGTGCTTTCACACGATTTGGGTGATAGAAGTTAACACCTAAGAAATCAATGGTATTTTCTTTAAAAATTTGAGCATCTTCAGGTTCTGTTTGCCAGATGACGCCATCTTTTTTGAGAACTTCTTCAAGTTCTTCTGGGAAATGCCCATTGATTGCTGGCTCAAGGAACATTTTGTTATTCCAAAGTTCAGCAAAGTGTGCAGCAGCTTGGTCTTCTTTAGAATCAGAAGCAGCATAAGTTGGTGTTAAGTTTAAAACTGTACCAATGAGACCACCGTCTTTGTCTAAACCAAGTTCTCTGAATTTAGCGATGGCTTTTGCTGAAGCGATGTTTAAGTTGTAGGCAACTTGAACAGCTTTTTTACCATCAACTAATTTTGGATAGTGGAATTGATAGAGGTATTCACCGTCGACAACAACCATTGGTTCGTTGTGAGTTATCCAGTCTTTGACGCGGTCACCGAAAGCCTTGAAAGCTTGTTCAGCAAAACCAGCATAAAGGTCAACCACGTGGCGTGATTCCCAACCACCATATTTGTGATAAAGCTCGACAGGTAAATCAAAATGGTGTAGGTTCATAATTGGACGAATGCCATTTTCGATGAAGCAGTCAATAACGTCATTATAGAAGTCTACTGCATCTTGATTAACGGTATTTTTTTCGAGGTCATCAATCAAGCGTGTCCATTGAATAGAAGTACGAACACTGTTGAGACCGATTTTCTTCATCAACGCAATGTCTTCTTTGTAACTGTTATAGAAGTTTGATGCTGTGTCTGGACCAACTTGGTTGTAAAAAGCCTCAGGTTCGATTTCGTACCAGTAATCAAACATATTGGCATGTTTTTTTGGAAATGCCCCTCGCTTTGAGGACCAGATGTTGCAGCTCCCCACCAGAAGTCTTCTGGAAATGTGTAAGTTGCCATAGGATTCTCCTTAAAAATATATATTTTTTGATTTTACAAGTACAATTATACACTTTTTAAAACAAAAAAGACAATATTTTTATATAAAAAGACTAGACTTTTACAAAAAAGTTATAATGATAATGTAAAAACAAACTTAATGGAAAGAGGAGTGTTTATGAACAAGTTTCTAGATGCTATCAGTGACAAACTTTTGCCTTTGGCAAACAAATTGGCTTCCAATCGTTACTTTTCGATTTTACGTGATGCCTTCATGCTTGCCTTCCCGTTGACCATGTTTGGGTCAATTGTTGTCGTTATTTCTAACCTTCCTTTTTTAAACGATGGTACGAAAGCGCTTTTATGAAGTCTGTTTGGTAATGCACAAAATGCGACGATGTCGATTATGACCGTCTTTGTAACCTGGGGGATTGGTTACTACCTATCTAAATCATATGATGAAGATGGTATTTTTGGCGGAGCAATTGCATTTGCAAGTTTCCTTCTTTTAACACCGTTTTACACATTGACAGATAAAGGGCAAGAAGTATCTAACGTTCTTAGCCTAGATTGTTTAGGGGCAAAAGGCATGTTCCTAGGAATGATTGTGTCATTTATCGCAACTGAGATTTACTGTCGCGTCAGCAAAAAAGGTTGGCAAATTAAAATGCCTGACAGCGTTCCACCTGCAGTTGCAAAATCATTTGCTGCTTTGATTCCAGCGGTTTTGACATTATCAATCTTCACAGCGCTTAATGCAATAGTAACAGGTGCTTTCAATACAAACCTTCACGATGTGATTTATAATGTTATCCAAATGCCTTTGGTTGGTCTTGGTAGTAGTATTTGGGCAACACTGATTGCCATCTTCTTTATCCAATTCTTGTGGTTCTTTGGTCTTCACGGACAAATTCTTGTTAACTCTGTGATGGACCCAATTTGGAACACTTTGATGCATGATAACTTGGATGCTTACAAAGCAGGTGAACATATTCCTCACATTATTTCAAAACCATTCATGGAAACATTCACTGTTGGTCTTGGTGGTTCAGGGATGACTCTTGCGGTTGTTATCATCATGGCATTTATCATGAAGAAAAAACAATACCGTGACGTTGGTCGTTTGGCACTTGGTGCTGGTATCTTTAACGTTAATGAACCTGTTATCTTTGGTTTGCCAATCGTTTTGAATGCTACAATTCTTATTCCTTGGGTGATTTCACCAATCATCGTTACAGCTCTTAACTACTTCGTAATGGCAATTGGCCTTGTTCCTGCACCAACAGGAGTATCTGTTCCTTGGACTGTGCCAGTCTTCTTTAGTGGTATGATTGCGACAAACTCACTTGCTGGCGGTCTTCTTCAAATTATTGACTGCTTGATTGTCGGATTTATCTGGCTACCATTCTTGCATATGCTGGACAAACAACCTGACTCTGCGCTATAATAAGGCTATAAGTTTTAAAAATTAGTCTATACAAGTGGAATAGGAGCGATCTATGTCAAAATATGAAGAGATTGCAGGGATTATTCGAACAAGGATTTCAGACGGAACTTACCCAATTGATTCGATGCTGCCGATTCAATCTGACTTGGCAAAAGAATTTGGGGTAAGTCGAATGACTATCAAAAAAGCTATTGAGATGTTAACCATTGAAGGTTTGGTCCTTTCAAAACAAGGTAATGGAACGAAAGTTTTAAACTCATCGTTTTGGGATAAAGAGGATTCGAGATTTCGATTGAACAACTACAATGGCTTAAGCCACGACATGAAGGATGATTCTCGCAAATTAACGAGCAAAATCATTGAATTTACCGTTGAATTTCCTGATGTGGAGGTTGCTGAACGTCTTCAGGTCGAACAATCAGCACCAGTTTACAAAATTATTCGTCTACGTTTGCTAGATGGTAAACCATATGCTCTTGAGCATACTTATATGGCGTGTGACTTGGTTCCTGGATTGGATGATAGCATTTTGTTGGCATCGGTTTATGATTATCTTTGGAACACTTTGCATCTTAAATTTGCTGGATCTTATCGTCATATCACTGCTGAAAAACCTGATCAATACGATAAAGACCATTTAGCTTGTCGGGATGATGATCCTATTTTGCAAGTGGAGCAAGTTGTTTATTTGGAAAATGGTAGACCGATTGAGTATTCACGCACACGAAATCGTTATGATGTACGCGGATATTCATTGTTGGATGTTAAGAATATTTAGCTGAGAAACCCAAAAGAACTTTGGGTTTCTTCGTGGTAGACAAGCAGATTTGCTTGAAGAAAGGAAATTTTTTATGGCAGAACCATTATTTTTAAAAGCACAAATGCATGATAAAATTTGGGGCGGAACAAAACTTCGTGACGAATTTGGTTACGATATTCCGACTGAAACGACTGGTGAATATTGGGCTATTTCAGCTCACCCAAATGGTGTTTCAATTGTGGATAATGGTACATATAAAGGTGAAGGCTTAGACAAACTTTATCGTGAACACAAAGAGCTTTTTGGAAATCCAAAATCAGAAGTCTTTCCACTATTGACAAAAATTCTTGATGCTAACGATTGGCTTAGTGTGCAAGTTCATCCAGATGATGCTTATGCCCTTGAACATGAAGGTGAACTCGGTAAGACAGAATGTTGGTATGTCATTGCTGCTGATGAAGATTCAGAAATCATTTATGGTCACAATGCCAAATCAAAAGAAGAACTTGCTGAGATGATTGAAGCAGGCAAATGGGACGATTTGTTGACAAAAGTTCCAGTCAAAGCTGGTGATTTCTTCTACGTACCAAGTGGCACAATGCACGCTATCGGTAAAGGTATCTTGATTTTGGAAACACAACAATCAAGTGATACAACTTATCGTGTTTATGATTTTGACCGTCGTGATGCGGCTGGTAATCTTCGCGATTTGCATATTAAACAATCAATTGATGTTCTAACAATTGGTGAACCTGCAAACAGCACACCTGTGACTGTAGATGTGGATAACTTGAGTTCAAGCCTTTTGGTGTCAAATGAATTCTTCGCTGTTTACAAATGGGTCGTATCAGGTGCCGTAAACTTTACCCAAACAGCGCCATATTTGTTAGTAAGTGTTCTTTCAGGTCAAGGTAGCTTGACTGTGGATAACCGTGTTTATAGCCTTAAAAAAGGTGATCATTTCATCTTGCCAAACGATGTCAAATCATGGCAACTTGATGGCGATTTAGAAATTATCGCTAGCCATCCAAATGAAAAATAAATGTTCGTAAGCATAAGTGACATAAAAAATCCGAGAATGTTGAACTGCACCTCAAAAGTTAGACAAAAAATCTAACGATTGGGGTGCTCTTTGTATGAAATTAACTTATGAAGATAAACTAGAAATCTATCAACTCAGAAAACAAGGTATGTCTTGCCCTCAGCTGGGTCAAACCTATGATGTCAATCCTAGAAATCTACGTTACATGGTTAAGCTTATGAACCGATATGGCGTAGAGATTGTTAAAAAAAGCAAAAATAGGTACTATTCCCCTGAACTAAAGCAAGAAATTATCAATCAAGTCCTTTTTGAAGGTTACTCTCAAATATCAGTCTCTCTTGAATATGCTCTTCCTAACATAGGAACACTTTCCAATTGGCTAGCACAATACAAGAAAAATGGGTATACTATTGTTGAGAAAACAAGAGGGAGACCAAGTAAGATGGAACGTCAGCCGAAAAAGACTTCAAGCGATGTTACTAGAGATTTTATCCTTACCTCGTTCGAGTTATTATTACCACATCAAACAACTTAAACAAGTAGACAAAAACAAGGTTCTTAAAGCCACCAAAGGCATTGATGTGTTGTGGTGTGAGACCAAGATGTGCACAGACAGGAATTCCTGCATCAACCATAGCTTTAATTTGCGGGCAGACACTCTTTCCGCCTTCTAATTTAACGGCTTGGCAGTGAGTTTCTTTCATTAAGCATCTGGCGTTTTCAAGAGCTTTTTCGACAGAAACTTGGTAGGGCATAAAAGGCATATCGACGATGACTAGAGCGTTTTTTGCTCCACGACAAACGGCTTTACCGTGATGAATCATATCCTCCATAGTCACAGAAATCGTATCATCGTAGCCTAGCTTGACATTTTCAAGAGAATCACCAACAAGGATGTTGTTGACACCAGTGCTGTCAATTAATTTTGCGGTTGAATAATCATAGGCGGTTAACATGGTTAGTTTTTGACCGTCTTTTTTGGCTTTTTGAAAGTTCAAAACGGTATTTTTCATGAGAGTCTCCTTTCTCTAAAAGTCTAAAAACTTTCAGAATAAAACGCAACTGGCTAATATTATATCGAATATTCAGAAAATTTTAAATTTAAAAACAAGGAAAAGTGAGCTTCGCACCTTTCCTCATCTAAATATGATTGGGTATAGAAATGTTAGTTCTTAGTCAAAAATGCTACAAGATTTTGACGTATTTTTGATACCATTTTGGTCGTTAAGAATAGCATTACCTTGTTTGGTTAATTGTGTTCCAGCCCAGTCTTGAACCATATCGAGGTAAGCAAGCTCGCTGCTATTTCCTTTCCAAGACCAGCCTAGATAGCCGACACCTTTGGCTTGAGAGTAGCTCATGATAGTCTTGTAATCGATAGGACCATTAGTGTGTTTGATACCAAATTCACCGATACAAAGTGGTGCACCAACGGCTAATGATGAGTCAATATTGTTTTGTACAGCACCGTAGGCACCAGCATATTCGTACATGTGAATAGAGAACATGATGTTCTTTTGTGAGTCAGATTGAAGGACACTTTGACCTGCATCAGTAATTGATTTTGGATATTGTCCCCAGCAGCACAATCAACCACGATAGTGTTTTTAATACCAGCGTTACGAAGTTTGGGGATAACTTGTTGATAACCCGATGCCCAAGTAGAACTATCCCAAGAACCAGCCCATTCATTAGCAATGTTCAAAATAACATTTGCTTCGTTTCCGATGAGGACGTTTTTCATTTCAATCCAATAATTTGCTGCATTTTCCAAATCTTGGATGTTATCAGAACCCGTAGCATCGTGGGCTTCAACGATTGCAATCAAGTGGTTGTCTTTACAAAGTCGCAATAATTTTTGAATTTCAGCAAGTGATGTTTTGCTGTATTGTCGCCCGTCACCCATGACGATACGAATACAGTTGGTACCTGTTCTTGCGATTGCAGGGATAGCAGTATCTTCTTGTCCTTTATACCAAGCATATGGGTAGTTGATACCACGCATGATAAATGGATTCCCTTTGGCATCGTAAAGTGTTGTGCCACTAGTGTGGAAACCAGTTGTCGTAGTAGGTGTTGTGTCAGAAGGGTTAGTATTTTCACAATCATTTACTTTTGTGAATTCCCATTTTTGGTTTGTGCCATTGGTGTCTGACCACTGTTGGACATTGGCGCCCGCATTTTTTGCCCCTCTTGCAACATCTAGAACTTTTCCGCTATGTCTAGCTGTGATTTTATAAGTATTCCCTGAAACAATAACATCAGCTTTTACTTCATGAGCTGACACAGCGCCAGTAAGCAAAGCTAGCACTGTTAATGATCCGACGAGTTTTTTATTCAGTAGTTTTCTCCTCTCCCAAATGTTAAAACTAAGTGTTCAATTTAGACATTAATAGTGTGAGTTGTGTGAATCTCCTTTTTGTGACATGTGCTAGTAATTGTATACAAAAACATCAATAAAGTTTCAGGAAGCTCATCCAAAAATACTATAATAAAAATTTTTATAAAAGTATATATTTTTATAAAACAAAATGGTAAAATGTAAACGCAATCAAAAAATAGGGGGGTAATGAAAACAGAAAGTTATTTTACATAGTCATCTAAAAATCAAGATAGTTATCTGAATCTCCTAGACTATTTTGATTTTATGGTGACTTTTATGGAGAAATTTATCATTTGAAAGAATTTATTAAATAACCTTTGGAACTTCTGGGGTTCTAGTTTACAATATAGATAAGAAAATGTGTAAGTCTATGAACAGAGGAGAAAAAATGGAAAAATATAATCTTATTGCAAATGATGTACGTAAGAAGATTTTAGAAGGTGTTTATCAGCCTAACGAACAATTGCCCTTTGAAAAAGATTTTTGTCAGTTTTACGACGTCAGCAAAATGACTGTTAAAAAAGCCTTAGATATTTTAGTTGCAGAAGGTTTGATTTACAAACGTCGTGGTGCGGGTACATTCGTTATGGACTTGTCAGTCGAAAAAATGGAAAAGATGTTGATGGATATCCAAATGATGGGAACCACAGCCTTTTATCCAGACAAAAAAATCAAAAGCCGTGTAATTGATTTTACGGTTGTTAAAGCAACACCTGAAATCGCAGAAAAATTAAAAATTAAAGAAACAAGCTTCGTTTACAAAATTCATCGTGTGCGTGTAGTTGATGATAAACCAACGGTTATCGAAGAAACTTACATGCCGATTGATTTGATTACTGGTTTGAAGATTGAGCATGTGGAAAATTCAATTTATGACTACATTGAAAATGGTATTGGTTTAAAAATTCAATCTGGTCATCGTACGATTTCTGTACGCCGTGCGACAGATGAAGAAGCAGACTATCTTGCACTTGAAAAAGGTGACCCAGTAGCTATCGCTGTTCAAACAGGCTACTTAACAAATGGTGTTGCCTTTGAATACTCAATCAGTACCCATCGTTACGATGAATTTTCTTTGGAGATTGTTTTGACACATCATTAGTAGTAGATTTCGCTACATAGATTGGAGAAACAAATGAATTTAGTCGTGTTTGATATTGGTGGAACATCTGTAAAATACGGTCGTTATCAAGTTGGCGGTATTGATAAAAAGAGTTCTTTTGCTACCCCAAAAACTTGGGAAGAAATGAAAGAAAATCTACATCAAGTAGTTAAGGATTTATCTGATAAGGATACCAAGGGAGTTGCCATGTCAAGCCCTGGAGCCGTTGACACGAAAGAAGGTGTCATTAAAGGCTTTAGTGCGATTCCATATTTACACCGTTTCAAGATTATTGATGAGCTTGAAGCTCTATTTAATTTGCCTGTAACGATTGAAAATGATGCTAATTGTGCTGGTCTTGCTGAAACTCAGTTTGGTGTTGGTAAAGACAGCAAAAATGCTATTTACTTTATTCTTGGTTCAGGAATTGGTGGCGCTATTTGTCAAGATGGCAAATTGTACAAGGGCAGTAGCCTTTATGGCGGAGAATTTGGCTACATGATGATGACAGATGGCAAAACACTCAGTAACCTTGCAAGTCCAGTTCAGGTAGCGAAGAATTACGCCGAAGAACACGGCTTAAGTCAATTCTCAGGAAAAGATTTGTTTGATTTAGCAGATGCTGGAAATGAAGATGCAAAAGCAGCTTTGTCTGGAATGTATGATGCTCTAGCTACCGGAATTTTTAATTGTTTGGTCAGTCTAAATCCAGATTTGGTTGGAATTGGTGGCGGTATTTCAGTGCGTGAGGATTTGGTGTCAGAGCTTGATAAACGTATCAAAGCTTTGATTGAAACAACAAATGCGCGTGAATTAGATTATCAATTAAAAGTCTGTCAATTTAGAAATGATGCCAATCGATTTGGAGCTGTTTCTAACTTTTTAAGCACAAAGTGAGGCAGCCTTATGGAAATTAGAAAGAATGACCGTACTGTCTTTTTTAGTGATAGTATCACTGAGTGGGGACGTGATAAAGCTGACCCAGCAAGTCTCGGGACTGGCTTTGTGAGCTTAGTAGCAGCTGATTTGTTGGAGCATCACAGAGATTTTCATTTACAATGTTTCAACCGAGGAATCGGTGGCAATAAAGTTCAAGATTTGTTGGATCGTGTTGATACTGACTGTCTTTCTTTAAATCCAGATGTTGTGATTTTAATGGTTATGATTATAAGTTAGTTCCTGCTAAATTTGCTTCAACAATTGCAGAATGCTATGATCTTTCTTTTACAGGCGTTCATCATTCAAAAATTTATGCGCAGTTGTTATTGCCTAAAAAATCAAATACAAAACATCCAGTGTCTTTACAATTTCATGGATACCACAGCGATGTTGGTGATTGGTCTGATAAACTATCTTTAGTATCAGAAGGATACGTTGTTGTTTCTTTGTTTATCAGAGGTCAAGGCGGTAAATCAGAAGATCATTTGCTGACGAATGGTGGAACACTGAAAGGTCATCTTATTCGAGGTATTGAAGATGGTCCTGAAAATCTTTTTTATCGAACAGTTTTTCAAGATGTTTATCAGCTGACTAGAATAGTTGCCCAATTGCCTTTTGTTGATGAGGCAAACATGATGTCATACGGCGTTTCACAAGGTGGTGCTCTTGCTTTAGTCTGTGTAAGTTTGTACCCATCGATTAAGCGTGTTTTTGTGCAGTATCCATTTTTGAGTGATTATCGTACTGCCTATAGTCTTGATGTAACGCAGTCAGCATATGAAGAACTAGCATATTACTTCCGTTTTCGTGACCCTCTTCATGAAAATGAAACAGCTGTTTTTGCGGCACTTGATTATGTTGATATTCAATTTTTAGTAAAACACATTACAGCAAAAGTAGTTTGGGCAATGGGACTTGAAGATAGAACTTGTCATCCAAAAATACAATTTGCTGTGTATAATCGTATCCAATCTCCTAAAAAACTTTATTTTTATCCAGAATACGGACACGAATATTTACCAAAATTTACTGACATGATGCACCAGATTTTGGTTGGAAACTAAAAAGTTGACCTGAACAGTTTTTGGTTCAGGTCTTTTTGGCTAATGCATTGGTATTTTAGCCATTTTAGTGTTAAAATAGTAACAATATAAATCTGTATGCGAGAGAAAAGAAGAGGTCCTTATGGCAAAAATTGTGAATTTGACGGGTGAAGAGGTCGTTGACCTAACGGCCCAATATATGAGTGAATCGGACGTGGCGATTGTCCAAAAAGCATTGGATTATGCGACAAAAGCACATATTTCTCAAGTGCGCCAATCAGGTGAGCCTTACATCATTCACCCTATTCAAGTGGCAGGTATTTTGGCAGATTTGCACCTTGATGTGGTAACTGTGGCTTGCGGTTTTTTGCATGACGTTGTTGAAGATACTGACATCACTTTAGACGAGATTGAAGCAGAGTTTGGTAAAGATGTTCGCATTATCGTTGATGGTGTAACAAAACTTGGTAAAGTTGAATACAAATCACATGAAGAACAATTGGCTGAAAATCACCGTAAAATGCTTATGGCAATGTCAAAAGACATCCGTGTTATTTTGGTGAAATTGGCTGACCGTCTGCACAATATGCGTACGCTAAAACATTTGCGTAAAGATAAACAAGAGCGTATTTCACGTGAAACGATGGAAATCTATGCCCCTCTTGCACATCGTTTGGGGATTAGTCGTATCAAGTGGGAATTGGAAGACTTGTCATTCCGTTATCTAAACGAAATTGAGTTCTACAAGATTTCTCACATGATGAACGAAAAACGTCGTGAACGTGAAGCTTTGGTTGATGAAATTGTTAAGAAAATCAAAGATTACACGGAAGAACAAGGGCTTTATGGCGATGTTTACGGACGTCCAAAACACCTTTATTCAATTTACCGTAAGATGCGCGACAAGAAGAAACGCTTCGACCAAATCTATGATTTGATTGCTATTCGCTGCATCATGGAAACACCGAGCGACGTTTATGCCATGGTTGGTTACATTCATGAATTGTGGCGTCCAATGCCAGGGCGTTTCAAAGATTATATTGCTGCGCCAAAAGCTAATGGGTATCAATCTATCCATACAACAGTTTATGGTCCAAAAGGTCCGATTGAAATTCAAATTCGTACCAAAGAAATGCACCAAGTCGCTGAATACGGGGTTGCTGCTCACTGGGCATACAAAAAAGGTATTAAAGGCAAGGTTGATGACCAAGAACAAGCTGTCGGCATGAGCTGGATTAAAGAGCTTGTTGAATTGCAAGATGCTTCAAACGGCGATGCTGTTGACTTTGTTGACTCTGTCAAACAAGATATCTTCTCAGAACGCATTTATGTCTTTACGCCGACAGGTGCTGTACAAGAATTGCCAAAAGATTCAGGACCAATTGATTTTGCCTATGCTATTCATACCCAAGTCGGTGAAAAAGCTGTTGGTGCTAAAGTCAACGGACGCATGGTTCCACTAACTGCAAAACTAAAAACAGGTGATGTGGTTGAGATTGTAACCAATCCAAATTCATTTGGTCCAAGCCGTGACTGGATTAAGATTGTTAAGACTAACAAAGCTAGAAATCGTATTCGTCAATTCTTGAAAAATCAAGATAAGGAACTATCTGTTAACAAAGGTCGTGAACTTTTGGTGGATTATTTCCAAGACCAAGGCTATGTAGCTAACAAATACTTGGATAAAAAACACCTTGAAGCTATTTTGCCACGTTTCAGTGTTCGTAGCGAAGAAGCTTTATATGCAGCTGTTGGATTTGGTGAAATCAGCGCTGCTTCAGTCTTTAATCGATTGACTGAAAAAGAACGCCGCGAAGAAGAACGTGCAAAAGCTAAGGCAGAAGCTGAAGAGCTTATGAATGGCGGCGAGGTCAAGACTGAAAATAAAGATGTCTTGAAAGTTCGCAGCGAAAATGGTGTGATTATCCAAGGGGCGTCAGGTCTCTTGATGCGTATTGCAAAATGCTGTAACCCAGTTCCAGGTGACCCAATTGAAGGTTACATCACTAAAGGACGTGGCGTGGCTATTCACCGTGCTGACTGCCACAATATCAAAAGTCAAGAAGGCTATGAACAACGCCTAATCGAAGTGGAATGGGATGACAACACAAGTGCCAATAACGATTATATGGCTGAAATTGATATTTATGGTCTTAACCGTTCAGGACTTCTTAATGATGTTCTTCAAGTTCTTTCAAATGTTACGAAAAATATTTCAACAGTTAACGCTCAACCAAGTAAGGACATGAAATTTGCTAATATTCATGTTAGCTTTGCCATTTCAAACCTAACAGAGTTGACCGCTGTTGTAGATAAAATTAAAATCATCCCAGACGTTTATTCTGTTAAACGTACAAATGGATAAGATAAAATGAGCTGATAATGCAGCTCATTTTTTTGTGTAAAAGAGTATAAAGGTCGGTGCTTTTTTTCTTTTCTTGAAAATGTTAAAATGGCAATAATGAAAGCGAATTTATTTTCTGAAAGGAATAGATATGAAAGTTGTTATTCAGCGCGTGAAAGAAGCGCAAGTTACGATTGATGATGAGATTGTTGGAGATATTAATCAAGGCTTGTTGTTGTTAGTTGGGGTTGGCCCAGATGATGAGCAAGAAGACCTTGATTATGCTGTGCGTAAAATTACAAATATGCGTATTTTCTCAGATGATATGGGCAAGATGAACTTGTCAGTTCAAGACATCAAGGGAAGTATTTTGTCTGTGTCACAATTTACTTTATTTGCTGATACTAAGAAAGGAAATCGTCCAGCCTTTACCGGAGCAGCAAAACCTGACAAAGCTGAGAAATTCTACAATGATTTCAACGAATCCTTGGCTAAATTTGTCCCAGTTGAAACAGGTGTTTTTGGTGCAGATATGCAGGTGCGCTTACTTAATGATGGCCCTGTAACAATTATTTTGGATACTAAATCGTGCTAACATTAGCCAAAAAGGAATGGAGTTGAGACATGTCATTAGAAAGTTTATTTCCAGAAGCGGTCGGAGCTGAAAAAGTAGAACATGCAGATGATTGGGTAGCTGTTGAAGAAAATGGACAGACATTTTATTTGCCTTTAGCCAGTCTTAGCGGGCGTGAAAAAGCCTTGTTAACCTTAAAAAATGATGGCGTGTTGGATGCTAGCATTACTGATAATCCTTGGTATCGTTATTTAGTTCAAAATGACACAAGTGCATCGCAAGGTTACAAGTGCCTTCAAATCATCTATATTGACCATAAAGAACTATTACCAGAAGAGTTATTTGACTTTTTTGAGACACTTTTACCAAATATACTTGCGCATGTTGTCATTTCAAAAAATCGAACTTTGCTAATCCTTAATCAAGAAGAGACGCTTGAGGCACAAGCTCTTGTTAAAGATGTTCTACCAACTCTTGAGAGCGACTTTGGTCTTAAGTTGACAGTCTTTTTTGGTAATATTTGGAACAAACTTCAGGCTGACGAACTGCCTTTGTATTATCAAGAAGAAAGCCGTTTATTTGCGAATGCAGGGCACTATCTTGGAAACGAACGGACGGTGACTTTTTCAGAAATGTTGCTTTTAGCTTACGCGCACCAGATTGATTTGCCAGCGATTAAGCATAAAATATTGCAAGCAATTGATGATAACAAAGACACTCGCATGATTATCACGACCATGTGGCAAGAGCAGGGCAACTTAGCAAAAACTGCACAAAGTCTTTACATTCACCGCAATTCTTTGCATTATAAGCTTGAGAAATTCCGCTTAGCTTCTGGTCTCAATTTGAAAAATCTAAATGATTTAGCTTTTGTTTACCTTTTGATTATGGAAAATTAACTTTTGTGCACATTGCACAAAAAATCTTGTTTCTTCTGCCCATGGTTTGTAAGCGTTATCTTTGTTATAATGAAGCTATAAATCAAAGGAGTAGAAAAATGGTAGAACTTAATCTAGATCACATTTACAAAAAATATCCAAATGCAAGTCACTATGCTGTCGAAGATTTCAATCTTGACATCAAAGATAAAGAATTCATCGTTTTTGTAGGACCTTCAGGTTGTGGTAAATCAACAACTCTTCGTATGGTTGCTGGTCTTGAAGATATCACAGAAGGTGAACTTAAAATTGATGGCGAAGTTGTTAATGACAAAGCACCAAAAGACCGTGATATCGCCATGGTTTTCCAAAACTATGCCCTTTACCCACACATGACTGTGTATGATAACATGGCATTTGGTTTGAAACTTAGAAAATACAAAAAAGACGACATTGATAAACGTGTTCGTGAAGCTGCTCAAATCCTTGGTTTGACAGAATTCCTTCAACGTAAGCCAGCTGACCTTTCAGGTGGTCAACGTCAACGTGTTGCTATGGGACGTGCCATTGTCCGTGATGCTAAAGTATTCTTGATGGACGAACCTTTGTCAAACTTGGATGCTAAACTTCGTGTATCAATGCGTGCTGAAATTGCTAAAATTCACCGCCGTATCGGATCAACTACAATCTATGTAACTCATGACCAAACAGAAGCTATGACACTTGCTGACCGTATTGTTATCATGAGTTCTACTAAAAACCCAGACGGTTCAGGAACAATCGGCCGTGTAGAACAAATCGGTACACCACAAGAACTTTATAACCGTCCTGCTAACAAATTCGTTGCTGGATTCATTGGTAGCCCAGCTATGAACTTCTTTGAAGCAACTGTTCAAGGTGATAGCTTGGTTTGCGACAATGGCTTTAAGATTACTTTGCCAGAAGGTCAACGTAAACTTCTTGAACTCAAAGGTTATAAAGGTAAAAAAGTTATCTTCGGTATCCGTCCAGAAGATATCTCAAATAACCCACTTGTTCGTGACACTTACCCAGGAGCAACTGTAGAAGCAGAAGTGACTGTATCAGAATTGCTCGGTGCAGAAACAATGCTTTACGTTAAATCTGGTGACGTTGAACTTGTATCACGTACAGATGCACGTGACACTTACCAACCAGGTAAAAAAGTTGAATTGACTTTGAATGTTGCTAAAGGTCATTTCTTTGACCCAGAAACAGAAAGAGCTATTCGCTAATCTGATCTCTCAAAAACTTTTCTAGAATACAACCTTAAAACCTCCTAAGCTAATTTGCCTAGGAGATTTTTTGTTATAAAAAGAGCTACTCAAGACAGAGTAGCTTTTCTGTCTAATTAATCTTCAGCAGTCATAATGTCTGTTAACTGACCGAATTTTTTTTTGGCATCTTTAGAAATTCCTGAATCAGTGACAAGATGATCAATTTTGCTGACCTTGTAGAAGTCATAAAAATCGTATTTATCGAATTTTTCGTGGTCAACAAGTAGGAATTTTTCAAAGGCGTTGTCTAGGGCTATACGTTGAATTTCTCCTTCGCTTTCGCTATAAGTAGCAACAGAATCACCAAAGACACCGTTAGCACTGACGAAAGCTTTTGAGAACTTAAGTTCTTTCAAGTAAGTTGACGTTAAAGAACCAACAAAAGCACCCGTAATATCGCGATATTCCCCACCAGTTAAGATTAAATCAGTGCTTTTATTTTGATTTAAAATGGTAAATACTGGCAAACTGTTTGTTACGACACGGATATTTTTAGTGACAAGCTCATGTGCAAAATGTTCAAGTGTTGTTCCAGGACCGATGAAAACTGTTTCGCCATCTTGGATGAGTTGACTTGCAAATTTTGCAATAGCGCGTTTTTCTTCAATTTGTAGTTCTTGTTTTTCGCTGTTTGATTTTTCGTATTTAGGTTTTACTTTTGGTGTATCGATACTTTGGGCGCCACCATGGATACGAATCAACAAACCTTCTTTATCGAGTTCGTCAAGGTCACGGCGAACAGTCATATCTGAAACACCTAGTTCTTTAATGATGTCGTTAACAGTAATAACACCTTTTACGTTGATTTTTTCAAGAATCCACTGGAGGCGTTCTTTTTTTAACATACTAAACTCCTTTCTTTTTTATTTCTTCTTGTCATTATCATATCACAATTAAATTACTAGCTCAACAAATAAGAAAAAAAAGAAACAATTTGAAACATTGTTGTAACAGAGGTGAAAAGTACTGAAAATAAAGGATTTCTATGACATTGTTTTTAATACAGTAAACAAAAAAACAACAAACATTTTTAAAAAATACTAAACAAAATTGTTGACAAATGTTTGTTTTGAATCTAATGCTACCAACAAATGGCTAAACATTGATAACGTCCGACTTGTTAAAGTTGATTAAGAAAAACTCTCCCAAGAACTTAGTTCTGGGGGAGTTTTTTTATCTTTGTGTCTTACGGTAATTGCTTGGGTTTTGTCCGAAATGTTTTTTGAAAGCCTTGCTGAAGGCGAGAGCGTCTGGAAAGCCTACAGCATTTGCGATTTCTGAGATGTGAAAAGTCGTGCTGGTAAGCAAATCAGCACTTTTTTCCATGCGGATTTGGATGAGATAATCCTTGAGAGAATAACCTGTTTCTTCTTTGAAAATTTTGTACAAGTAGGAGCGATTTAGATTGAGCTTTTTGGCAATATCACTGATTTTTAATGGATTTCCATATTGTGTGTGAATGATTTTTTTAGCTTGCCTGATGTAATTTTGAATCAAAATACTGCTATCAGACATTGCTTTGCTTGGAAATTCTTCTATTAGAAACGCTAGCAATTTGTAAAGTTCAGCAATCAGCTGAAGCTCTGTAATGTCATCGAGTTTTTGGTCACGGAATTGTGTTAATTTGACTAGCTGATCGAGGATTTTAGAGTTGAGCGTTGAATGACAAAAATAGTGTTCAAGAAGTTTTGTTTTATTTAAGATGCTTTCAGCTTTTGAGCCACTAAATCCCACCCAAAGATAAGTCCAAGGGTGCTTGCTATCTGCTTGGTAGAAGGTCACTTTTCCTTTTGGCAAAATGAACATATCACCTGTTTTGAGTTCGATTGTTGTGCCATCAATTGTGAAAGTTCCCTTGCCATCAACAATGAAATGAAGGACATAGTTATCCCTAACAGTAGGTCCAAAAGAGTAGTTTTTATCTCAAATCTCAGCACCATAATGGTCGACGTTCAGGTCAAAATTATTCGTGTCAAATTCGTTGTAGGTATTTAGAACATTCAAAGTATCAACTCCTTTATAAACAACATTTTACCATATTTGCCCAACATAATACCATTCAAGAGGTAAATAAATGATGGTAAAATTTTAGTAAACAAAGGGAGGAATTATCATGGGAATTCGCATCGAAGGGAATCTTTTTTACATTCAAAGTAAAGAGATGTCAATGATTATCGAAAATAAAGAAGGGGATTTGCTTCTTCGTCATATTGGAGGCAAAATCGCCAAATATCACGGCTCAAACGCTATTTTGGAGAAGGACCACGCTTTTTCAGGGAATCCAACTCCAGATAACCGAACCTTTAGTTATGATACCCAACGTCAAGTTTTTGGCGTTCACGGGTTCGGAGATTTTCGACAACCATCTCTAAGTTTATTATGTTGGATTTTTGGCAGGAAAAAACGACCTTGATTTGTTAGAAAAAACAAAAGAAGGGCGCAATATTAATCGTCATTATTACAGCAGTAGCGAAATTGCAGAAGAAGTCAGACGTCCGGTTGTTCAAGCTTTGCTAAAACTATTTACTTTCCGTAATGAGTCAGCTGCTTTTGCCCTTGATGGCAGTATTGAAGTTGATGAGACTGATAACCACACAATCCTTATTACACGCCGTAATCAAGGCAGTAGTGTTGTCGCACAAGCAAAGATTAATCTAAAAGATTTGACTTATCATGTCACAGAAAACGGTAAAGAAATTACCTTTCTATAAAGATAAAAGCAAGGGGTGTCCTTGCTTTTCTTTGCATCTAGGTTCGAGCAACGCAAACGCTTGCGTAAAACAAAAGAAAAAGCTAAAATAGAGACAAAGAATTCTAAAATGAGGTGCGTTATGGAAAAACATTGGTGGCACAAAGCAACGATTTATCAAATTTATCCAAAATCTTTTAAGGACTCAAATGGTGATGGAGTTGGTGATTTAAAAGGAATTATTAGTAAGCTTGATTACCTGCAAAAGCTCGGAATTACAGCGATTTGGCTATCTCCAGTTTACCAGTCTCCAATGGATGACAATGGCTATGACATTTCAAATTATGAGGCGATTGCTGATATTTTTGGCGATATGTCTGATATGGAAGAATTGCTAGAAGAGGCAAAAACGCGTGGTATCCGCATCATTATGGACTTAGTGGTTAATCACACGTCAGATGAGCACGCTTGGTTTATCGAAGCGCATGAAAATCCTGACAGCAAGTATCGTGATTTTTACATTTGGCGTGATAAACCTAATGAGCTCAATTCTATTTTTGGTGGTTCTGCTTGGGAATATGATGGCAAAACTAGGCAATACTATTTGCACTTTTTCAGCAAGAAACAACCTGATTTGAATTGGGAAAATCCGCTGTTACGCCAGTCTGTTTATGATATGATGAATCGCTGGATTGACAAAGGTATTTCTGGTTTTCGTATGGACGTGATTGACATGATTGGGAAGATTCCTGACCGCTTAATCTCAAATAATGGTCCAAAATTGCACGACTACCTCAAAGAAATGCATCAAAAAACTTTAGCTGGAAAAGATTTGCTAACGGTTGGTGAAACTTGGGGAGCAACTCCGGAAATTGCTAAGAAGTATTCATCGCCAGCTGAGAAAGAATTATCCATGGTCTTCCAATTTGAGCATATCGGTCTTCAACACAAGCCAAACGCTTCAAAATGGGAATACGAAAAAGAGTTAAATGTTCCTGCACTTAAAGCTATTTTTAACAAATGGCAGACAGAGCTTGAACTTGGTCAGGGTTGGAATTCCCTTTTTTGGGACAATCATGATTTGCCGCGCGTGCTTTCTATCTGGGGTAACACAGATACTTACCGTGAGAAATCAGCTAAAGCACTAGCTATTTCCTTACATCTAATGCGTGGAACGCCTTACATCTACCAAGGAGAAGAAATCGGCATGACTAACTATCCTTTCAAAGATTTGGGAGAAATTGATGATATCGAGTCGCTTAATTTTGCCAAAGAAGCCCTTGAAAATGGTAAGACGCCAGAAGAAATCATGGATAGCATTCGCATGATTGGACGAGACAATGCCAGAACCCCAATGCAATGGGATGATAGTAAAAATGCTGGCTTTTCAACTGCTGATAAAACTTGGTTAACAGTGAATCCCAATTATCACGATATCAATGTCCAAGCTGCTCTAGAAAATCCAGATTCTATTTTCTACACTTACCAAAAACTCATCAAACTTCGCAAAGAAAATGACTGGTTGATTGATGCTGATTTTGAACTTTTGGATACAGAAGATAAGGTTTTTGCTTATCTTAGAAAAACGGCAGATGAAACTTATTTAGTAGTCGCAAACTTATCAAATCAAGTCCAAGCTTTTGAAACAACTCTTTCTTATCAAGAAACTATCATCAGTAACACATCAGAGTTAACAGATTTTGAAAATCATGAACTCCAACCATGGGATGCTCTCTGCGTAAAAGTTGGGTAATAAAAAACAGCTCCTAATAGGAGCTGTTTTTAGGTTTATTTTGTGCTATCACGTAAAGTCAAGCTGGTAGCTAGTCTTGTCATTGTTGGGACGGTATGACGTTTGATAAGTTGATGGTTTAAAATATCTACGGCTGTGCGTCCCATTTCTTCGGTATAAACGGTGATGCTTGATAGAGCAGGAAAGACCTGCTTCGTTAGAGGTGTGTCATTGAAAGAAATGAGACTGACGCGGTCAGGAACAGCGATGTTAGCTTCTTGAAGCGCACGAAGGGCACCTATGGCTAGAGTGTCATTTGCAACAAAGAAAGCTTGTGGAAGGTCGTCGCCCAATTTTCCGATAGCTTCTTTCATTAAAGCGTATCCTGATGGGGCAGAAAAATCTCCTACAAAGACATAGTCAGGGTTATAGAGATTATTTTCGTAAGCATAGTTTTTAAAGGTACGGAAACGTTGGTCGACAATGAGTTCTTTTTGGTCAGTCGTACGTTCTTCCCCAGCAATCATCCCGATTTTAGTAAATCCTTTTTTCATGAAATAATCGAGAACCTTGACAACGGCGTTATCAAAATCTGTAGTGACACAAGGATGACCAGCATTCAAAGTATCACTATCAACGAAAACTAGGTTTTTTGAATGGTTTTCTAGACTGTGAATTTGTTGGTCTGAAAATTTACCAATAGCGATAATCCCGCTAACACTTTCTGAAATCGTTAGAATATCATTGTTAAAATAGCGTACAACGTCATAACCCAGTTCTTGGGCACGTTTTTCAAGACCAATACGAATGCTGTAATAGTAAAGGTCGTTTAACTCTTCCTGTTCACTATACCATTGGACAATGGCAATCTTTTGACGTTCTTGTGTGATGTTTGTGTTACGTTTGTGTTTTTCGTAACCTAATTCTTCAGCAACTGTCAAAATACGGTGACGTGTCTCTTCACCAACTGAGAGGGTTTTATCTTTATTAAGGACACGTGAGACGGTCGCTGACGAAACATTTGCTAGCTTTGCGATATCTTTTAATGTAGCCATAGGTCATCCCTTCTTTCTTGATAGTATTATATCACAAGATTTCTAAAAATAAAAATTTTAAGTAAAACTTTAGTAAATATCATTGACTTGAGTTAACTGCAGTTGTAAAATGAAATCGCAAACAAAAAAAGATAAAAAAGGAGACCCTCATGACTATCACAGAACTTAAAGAAGCTTTTGCTAAAGTATTTGGAACAGAAGCAGATGCAACGTTTTTCTCACCTGGACGTATCAATTTAATCGGTGAACACACTGACTACAACGGTGGTCACGTATTCCCTGCAGCTATCACTCTTGGAACATATGGTGCAGCTCGTAAACGTGATGATAAACTTTTACGTTTTTATTCAGCAAACTTTGATGATTTAGGTATTATTGAAGTGTCACTTGATAATCTTACTTTTGATAAGAAAGATAGCTGGACAAATTATCCAAAAGGTGTCATTAAATTTTTGCAAGAAGCTGGTCACAAAATTGACAGTGGTTTTGAACTTTACGTCAACGGTAATATTCCAAATGGTTCTGGCTTGTCATCATCAGCCTCACTAGAACTTTTGGTCGGTATCGTAGCCGAAGAATTATTTGACCTTGAAGTTGAACGTTTAGACTTAGTAAAAATTGGTAAACAAACAGAAAATGAATTTATCGGAGTAAATTCTGGTATCATGGACCAATTTGCCATCGGTATGGGTGCTGACAAACAAGCTATCTACCTTGATACAAATACATTAGAATATGAACTTGTTCCACTTGATCTTGGTGACAATGTCATTGTCATCATGAACACTAATAAACGTCGTGAGCTTGCTGATTCAAAATATAACGAACGTCGTGCAGAATGTGAAAAAGCAGTAGAAGAACTTAACCAAGTGCTTGATATCAAGACATTGGGTGAACTTGATTTACAAAGTTTTGACGAATATAGCTATCTTATTAAAGATGAAAATCGTCTCAAACGTGCCCGCCATGCTGTCTGGGAAAATCAACGTACCCTTCAAGCCAAAGAAGCTTTGATGGCTGGTGAACTTGAAAAATTTGGTCGTTTGGTGAATGCCTCACATGTATCACTTGAACATGATTATGAAGTAACAGGTATTGAACTTGACACCCTAGCTCACACTGCTTGGCAACAAGAAGGAGTTCTCGGAGCTCGTATGACAGGAGCGGGATTCGGTGGCTGCGGTATTGCCATTGTTGCAAAAGATAAAGTTGATGAATTTACTAAAAACGTTGGGCAAGTTTACACTGAAACAGTTGGTTATGCACCAGCTTTCTACATTGCTGAAATCGCTGGTGGTTCACGTGTCTTGTCTAGAAAATAATTAAGATTAGAGAGATAAAATGAAACTTTTAGATACTTTTGTCGCTAAGGTAATTGAAGCCAGCGACTACACAGAAGATGATATGTTTTACTTGCGTAACCGTGTCCTTGCCCTTGTGGGTGAGGATGGAGCAGAGCAAGAAACGCAAGAAACAGATTTAATTGCTCTCAAAGAAGAGTTGGTTGACTTAGCTGTAAAAAATGGCAAAGTCGGCGAATTAATGGCAGAAAAAGATTGCTTGGGTGCTGAATTGATGAACTTCATCACACCAATCCCGAGTCAGGTGAATCGTCGTTTCTGGGACACTTATGCTATATCTCCTCAACAAGCTGTTGCAGATTTTTATGACCTAAGCAAGCGTAATGACTACATTAAAGTCGCTGCAATTGCCAAAAATATTGCCTTTACGACGCCGTCACAATACGGTGATATTCAGATTACGATTAATTTATCAAAACCTGAAAAAGACCCTAAAGCAATTGCTGCTGCTAAGTTAACCAAGGCATCTTCTTATCCAAAATGTCAGTTATGTATGGAAAATGAAGGTTATCAAGGTCGCATTAATCACCCAGCGCGTGCTAATCACCGTATCATTCGCTTGAATCTTGGCGATGAAAAATGGGGCTTCCAATACTCACCATATGCCTATTTTAATGAACATTGCATTATCCTAAATACTGAGCATGTGCCGATGGTTATCAGTAAAAATACTTTTGCGCAGTTGCTTGATATTGTTGATATTTTCCCAGGTTATTTTGCTGGGTCAAATTCAGACTTGCCAATTGTCGGTGGGTCAATCTTGACACACAATCACTATCAAGGTGGTCGTCATGTCTTTCCAATGGAAATAGCCGAGTTGGACAATGAATTTCATTTTAAAGGTTATTCTGACGTGACAGCAGGTATTGTCAAATGGCCAATGTCAGTGCTTCGTTTACGCAGTCAAAACAAGGCACGCTTGGTTGAGTTGGCTGAAAAAATTCGTTTGGCATGGCGCGATTATTCTGACGAAAGTGTTGATGTTTTAGCTTACACAGGCGACACACCGCATCACACAGTTACTCCAATTGCACGCAAACGTGATGGTCAATTTGAACTGGATATTGTTCTTCGTGACAATCACACAACAGCTGAATTTCCAGACGGTGTCTATCATCCACATGCTGATGTGCAACACATTAAAAAGGAAAATATTGGACTTATCGAAGTTATGGGCTTAGCTATTTTACCGCCGCGTCTGAAAGATGAACTGCTAGAAGTTGAAAAATATCTTTTGAATGAGTATAATGAAATTGCTGACTGTCATAAAGATTGGGCAGATGAGATTAAAAAACGTACGGATATTACGGCTGATGCAGTGCATAATATTGTACAAGAAGAAGTTGGACACGTTTTTGTTCGTGTTCTAGAAGATGCCGGTGTTTACAAACGTGATGAAAAAGGTCAAAAAGCCTTTATGCGTTTTGTAAATAGCATTGGGTTAGAATAGGAGAAATAAATGTCAATTTTAGTGCTTGGTGGAGCTGGTTACATTGGCTCTCACATGGTTGATCGTTTAATTGAAAAAGGTGAAGAAAAAGTTGTTGTTGTCGATAGTTTGGTGACAGGACACCGTGCCGCGGTTCATCCTGATGCAAAATTCTATCAAGGAGATCTTGCTGATCAAGATTTCATGCGTAAAGTTTTCACAGAAAATCCTGATGTGGATGCTGTCATTCACTTTGCGGCTTATTCATTGGTTGCAGAATCCATGGAAAAACCATTGAAATACTTTGACAACAACACTGCTGGCATGATTAAATTGCTTGAAGTGATGAATGAATTTGGTGTTAAATACATCGTCTTCTCATCAACAGCAGCAACTTATGGTATCCCAGATGAGCTTCCAATCAAAGAAACAACTCCACAACGCCCAATCAATCCATACGGTGAAAGTAAACTCATGATGGAAACTATTATGAGATGGGCTGACCAAGCTTATGGCATTAAGTTTGTCCCACTTCGTTATTTCAATGTTGCTGGTGCTAAACCAGATGGTTCTATCGGTGAAGACCATGGACCAGAAACACACTTGTTGCCAATTATTTTGCAAGTAGCACAAGGTGTTCGTGAAAAAATCATGATTTTTGGTAATGATTACAACACACCAGATGGTACAAATGTGCGTGACTACGTTCACCCATTTGACTTAGCGGATGCACATTTGCTTGCTGTTAAATATCTTCGCGAAGGTAATCCATCTACAGCGTTCAACCTTGGTTCTTCAACAGGATTCTCAAACCTTCAAATTCTTGAAGCAGCTCGTAAAGTAACTAGTAAAGAAATTCCAGCTGAACTTGCTGACCGTCGTCCTGGTGACCCAGATACGCTTATCGCATCGTCAGATAAAGCGCGTGAAATCCTTGGTTGGAAACCTCAATTTGACGATATTGAAAAAATCATTGCATCTGCTTGGGCATGGCACTCAAGCCATCCAAACGGATACAACGACCGTTAATATGACATAAATCTAGTCTGAGACATTTGTCTCAGGCTTTTTGTGCATTGTATAGAATGATATGAAAAAGGATGAGATTATGAAAGTGATTAGCACGAATTGCTTAGATGACAAGCAGAGACTGGCTGCTGAAAAATTGATTAGAGAGGTTCAAGATTTTGATGAAACACACCGAACGCCTTACCTTTCCAATAGTTTGAATTTTGATGAGAAAATGCCAGCTTTCTTTTTAGGGTATGAAGATGAACGCTTAGTGGCTTTGTTGACGGTTTACGCAGACAGTCCTGCGAAAGCTGAAGTTGCTATTATGGTTCACCCAGATTTTCGTCGAAAGGGTTATGCAAGACAACTATTTCATGTTCTTCGTGAAACCTTGCAGGATTATCATTTAGAATTTGTCGTGATGTCAGAACGTGCATTTCTATCGAAAAATCCTGATTTGTTGCCAAATCTTGGCATGAAATTAGACGATGATTTTGAATATTGGCTGACACGTAACCGCCAATTTTATCCTGTTGATAATCAAAAAGAGTTATCAGTGACACCAGCTCAGAAAGAACATCTTGAGGCTATTGCTGAGTTTCAATCTCAAGCTTTTGGTGAGTCTTATGAAGTCGCTTTTCATTATGCTAAAGCAGCGCTAGCAGATAAGACGGGACGATTGTATATCGTCATGAAGGACCAAAAAGTATTGGCTTCTTGTACAGTTGATTTTAGTACGGAATACAATTATTTTTATGGACTCGCAGTAGCTGAAAGTTATCGTGGTCAAGGCATTGGAACTTATTTTATGAAAGTTCTTGTCAATGCTTTGGTGGCCGAAAATGAAAAGTCTTTTCAAATTGCGGTTGAGTCAGAAAACCTTGCAGCAAAACGTCTTTATGAAAAACTCGGATTTGAAGAACAAATTCAAGTCGTCTATGTTAAATGACTAGAAAAATTAGGCTTTTAGTCATTTAATGGTCAATTCTTGCGTTGTGAAATGGAATTTGGTATAGTTGTCAGTAAGCTTATATTTTTGGAGGATACTTATGCCAACACTTATTATGTTGATTGTTATGGTTGCCTTGATTTGGTTTATGCAACGTTCTCAAAAGAAACAAGCACAAAACCGTCAAGAACAATTGAAAGCACTACAAAAAGGTGATGAAATTGTAACAATCGGTGGCCTTTATGGTATTATCGATGAAGTTGATGTTGATAACCAAAAAATGGTTTTGGACATCGATGGGGTTTACTTAACATTTGAACTAGGTGCTGTAAAACGCGTCGTTAATAAAGCTCAACCAGAAGTAGTTGAAACTGCGGTTGTTGAAGAAGCTGCTGAAGAACAAGCAGAAACTACTGAAGATACTGCTGTTGAAAGCGAAGATTAATACATGAAAAGACAGATGAAAACACGTCTGGCTTTTTTTGTGCCATTATTCCCTAAAAACCTCTTAATTAAGTAGAGAAAAAATAGCCATTTTATGGTAAAATAGGACGATGAGTATGCTTTTAAGGAATTGATATGTTTAAATTTAAATTTAGAAAAAAAGAAGAGGCAGTTAGCCTCGATAAAATTCCAAATCATATTGGAATTATTATGGATGGTAATGGTCGTTGGGCCAAAAAGCGCATGCAACCACGTGTCATGGGACATAAGGCTGGTATGGATGCTTTGCAAGATGTGACGATTGCTGCATCAGAGCTTGGTGTAAAAGTTCTGACGGTTTATGCATTCTCAACTGAAAATTGGTCACGACCCGAAGACGAAGTCAAATTCATTATGAACTTGCCAGTCGAGTTCTTCGATAAATACGTCCCGCAATTGGACGAAAATAACGTTAGAGTTCAAGTTATTGGTGAAACAAACCGTTTACCAAAAGACACTTACGATGCTATGAAACGTGCTTGTGACCAAACAAAGCACAACTCTGGTCTTATTTTGAACTTTGCGCTTAACTACGGTGGCCGTTCAGAAATTACAGAAGCGGTAAAAAATATTGCTCAAGAAGTTCTTGAAGCGAAAATTAGTCCAGATGATATTACAGAAGATGTGATTTCAAATCACTTGATGACTAATCACTTGCCGTATCTTTACCGCGACCCGGATTTGATTATCCGAACAAGTGGTGAACTTCGTCTTAGTAATTTTCTACCGTGGCAATCAGCCTACAGTGAGTTCTATTTCACACCAGTTTTATGGCCTGATTTCAAAAAAGACGAATTGATTAAAGCGATTGCTGAGTACAATCAGCGTCATCGCCGTTTTGGTGGAATCTAGAAAGGGAATATCATGAAACAACGTGTGATTTGGGGAGCTATTGCTCTATTGATTATGCTGCCGTTCTTGTTGCATGGGGGGCTTGCTTTCCAAGTTTTTGTAGGTCTTTTAGCAATGATTGGTGTAGCAGAAATGTTACGCATGAAACATCTTGAGTTCTTTTCAATTGAAGGTGTTTTATCAATGTTAGGTGCTTTTGTTTTAACAGTGCCTTTGGATAATTACTTTACATCGCTACCGATTGACTCTAATTTTTCAGTCTACGGTTTACTTGTTTTCTTGCTACTAGCTGGAACAGTTGTGAACAGCGATGATTATTCATTTGACGACGTGTCTTATCCGATTGCTGCAAGTCTTTATGTGGGAATTGGTTTCCAAAACCTAGTCAATGCCCGCATGGGTGGTTTGGATAAAGTCTTGTTTGCCTTGTTTATCGTATGGGCAACAGATATTGGTGCTTACATGGTTGGTCGTCGTTTTGGTCAACGTAAGTTAATGCCAAAAGTTTCTCCGAACAAAACAATCGAAGGAAGCCTAGGCGGAATTGCTTGTGCAGTTGTCGTTTCACTAATCTTCATGCTAATCGATAAAGCGGTTTATGCACCGCACAATCTATTTGCTATGTTGATTTACGTTATTTTGTTTAGTATTTTTGGCCAATTCGGTGATTTGGTTGAAAGTGCAATTAAACGTCATTTTGGCGTAAAAGATTCTGGAAAATTAATTCCTGGTCATGGTGGTATTCTTGACCGCTTTGATTCAATGATTTTTGTTTTCCCGATCATGCATCTATTTGGTCTTTTCTAATAAGTTGAGTGGTAGGTTTTCCATCAACTTCTGAAAGTTACTTACTAGTAAGGAAATAATCTTACTGGTATAGAGAGGAGCAAAATGCTCGGAATATTAACGTTTATTATTGTTTTTGGAATTTTAGTTATTGTCCATGAATTTGGTCACCTGTACTTTGCCAAAAAAGCAGGAATCTTGGTGAGAGAATTTTCTATCGGCATGGGGCCGAAAATCTTTTCTCATTTTGATAAAGAAGGTACAGCCTATACATTTCGTATCTTACCACTTGGTGGCTATGTTCGTATGGCTGGCTGGGGTGATGATGCTACTGAAATTAAAACTGGTACACCTGCTAGTCTCACGATGAACAAAGATGGCTTAGTAACACGAATTAATTTATCAAACAAGCACTTGGATAACACAGCACTTCCGATGAACGTGACGTCTTATGATTTGGAAGATAAATTAGAAATTACTGGTCTTGTCTTAGATGAACAAAAGACTTTTGCTGTTCACCATGATGCAACCATCGTTGAAGAAGATGGTACAGAAATTCGCATTGCTCCGCTTGATGTGCAGTACCAAAACGCGACGGTTCTTGGTCGCTTGATAACAAACTTTGCAGGTCCGATGAATAACTTTATTCTTGGAATCTTAGCATTTATACTTCTTGTTTTCATGCAAGGTGGTGTGCCAAACACTGCAACTAATGCCGTTCGAGTGGCTGATGGTGGTGCTATGCAAGCAGCAGGCGTCAAAAATGGTGATAGAGTTTTAGCTATCGGTGATTATAAAGTTACAAACTGGTCTGATTTGACTGAAGCTGTAACTAAGTCGACTAAGACTATCTCAAAAGGCGACACTATCTCAGTCAAAGTCAAAGATAAATCAGGAAAGGTTAAAACACTTGCTGTTCAACCAGTTGAAAATCACGGAAGTTACCTTATTGGTGTTTCTTCAGCTTTGAAAACAGGCTTCTGGGATAAAATCACTGGCGGTTTCCAAATGGCATGGCAAGGTGCTACAGCCATTCTCAATGCACTAAAAGGTCTTGTGTCAAACTTTAGTTTGAACAAGCTAGGTGGTCCAGTTGCCATGTACCAAGCTTCAAGCCAAGCAGCATCTTATGGATTGACTTCTGTTGTTAATCTTTTAGCGCTGTTATCAATCAACCTTGGAATTGTTAATTTAATTCCGATTCCAGCTTTGGACGGTGGAAAAATCTTAATGAATTTGATTGAGATTGTTCGCCGCAAACCATTGAAACAAGAAACTGAAACCTATATCACTCTGGTCGGTGTCGTCATTATGATTATTTTAATGATTGCTGTGACATGGAATGATATCATGCGCGTCTTTTTCTAAATTTTATTAAACTCATAATCTAGTATATAATTTTAAAAATACACATCTTTTAGAAAGGAATTGATACGGTCTTTTCTAATATGCGAGTAAGTAAGCTACTTTTTAATAAAGCAGCTTACTTATTTTCATGATTTGGCCGCAATATTTTTATTATGAAACAAACACAAATGCTTATCCCAACGCTTCGCGAAATGCCAAGCGATGCCCAAGTTATTAGCCACGCTCTTATGGTTCGTGCTGGTTATGTTCGTCAAGTCTCAGCAGGTATCTACGCTTACCTACCACTTGCTAACCGCACAATCGAAAAATTCAAAAAAATCATGCGTGAAGAATTCGAAAAAATTGGTGCCGTTGAAATGCTTGCACCAGCACTTTTGAATGCTGATCTTTGGCGTGAATCAGGTCGTTACGAAACTTACGGTGAAGACCTTTACAAACTAAAAAACCGTGACAAATCAGACTTTATCCTTGGCCCAACTCACGAAGAAACATTTACAAGTCTTATCCGTGATGCGGTTAAATCATACAAACAATTACCACTTAACCTTTACCAAATTCAATCTAAATACCGTGATGAAAAACGTCCACGTAACGGACTTCTTCGTACACGTGAATTTATCATGAAAGACGGTTACAGCTTCCACGCTGATTATGAAGGTTTGGATGAAACTTACGAAGAATACCGTAAAGCATACGAAGCTATCTTCACACGTGCTGGTCTTGATTTCAAAGGTATCATCGGTGATGGTGGTGCTATGGGTGGTAAAGATTCTCAAGAATTCATGGCTATTACTCCAGACCGTACAGACCTTGACCGTTGGGTTGTTCTTGACAAATCAATCGCTTCATTTGATGAAATCCCAGAAGATGTATTAGAAGGCATCAAAAAAGAATTGGCATCATGGTTGGTATCAGGTGAAGATACAGTTGCTTACTCAACTGAATCAAGCTACGCTGCTAACCTTGAAATGGCAAGCAACGAATACAAACCAACAACTAAAGTTGTTGCTCAAGAAGATATCAAATGTGTAGAAACACCTAACTGCAAATCAATCGATGAAGTGGCTGCTTTCTTGAATGTTGATGAAGAACAAACAATTAAAACACTTCTTTTCATCGCTGATAAAGAACCAGTTGTTGCTCTTCTTGTCGGAAATGACCAAGTTAATGATGTTAAATTGAAAAACTACCTTGGTGCAGACTTCCTTGATCCAGCAACTGAAGAAGATGCTGTTAAAGTCTTTGGGGCAAACTTCGGTTCACTTGGCCCAGTTAACCTTCCTGAAAATGTTCGTATCATTGCTGACCGCAAAGTTCAAGACGTTGCTAACGCTGTTGTAGGTGCTAACGAAGATGGTTACCACTTGACTGGTGTTAACCCAGGTCGTGACTTCGAAGCAGAATACGTTGATATTCGTGAAGTTAAAGAAGGTGAAATTTCACCAGATGGTAAAGGTGTTCTTAAATTCGCTCGTGGTATCGAAATCGGACACATCTTCAAACTCGGTACTCGTTACTCAGAAAGCATGGGAGCAACAATTCTTGACCAAAACGGTCGTGCTGTTCCAATCATCATGGGATGCTACGGTATCGGTGTTAGCCGTATCTTGTCTGCTGTTATTGAACAACATGCTCGTCTCTTTGTTTCTAAAACACCAAAAGGTGCTTACCGTTTTGCATGGGGTATTAACTTCCCTAAAGAATTGGCACCATTTGACGTACACGTTATCACTGTAAACGTGAAAGACGAAGAAGCACAAGCATTGACAGCTAAAGTAGAAGCTGAATTGGTTGAAAAAGGTTACGAAGTTTTGGTTGACGACCGTAACGAACGTGTTGGTTCTAAATTCTCAGATAGCGACCTTATCGGTCTTCCAATCCGTGTGACTGTAGGTAAAAAGGCTGCGGATGGAATCGTTGAAGTTAAAATCAAAGCAACTGGTGATACAATCGAGGTTAACGCTGAAAACCTTATTGAAACACTTGAAATTTTGACAAAAGAACACTAATTAGTGAGAGGTCAGGTATTTAGTCCTGGCCTTTTTTGTGTCGAAAAAAGCTGTCATTTGTGGTAGAATTAGAAGATAACATCCCTAGAAAAAAAGGCAATATTTTGCTTAATAAGAATAGTTTAATTTATGGAATTGAGGTAATTTACGTTTTATGTCAGAGTTATTTAAAAAATTGATGGAGCAAATCGATATGCCGCTTGAAATGCGACAATCAAGTGCTTTTTCATCTGCAGATATCCGTGAAGTTAAGGTGCACTCGGTATCTCGCCTCTGGGAATTCCATTTTTCATTTGCAGAGATTTTGCCAATCGAGATTTACCGTGAGTTGGCTTACCGCCTGGTCAATACTTTCAAACAAGCAGACATCATGGCAACTTTTGATATCAAAGCAGAAAATATTGATTTTTCACAGCCGTTATTGCAGGCTTACTATGAAGAAGCTTTTGAGCACGCTCCTTGCAACAGCGCTAGCTTTAAAGCATCTTTTAGCAAACTGAAAGTCTCTTACGATGGGACAAAATTATTGATTGAAGCGCCAGCTTTTGTCAATAATAATCATTTTCGTAAAAATCATTTGCCAAATTTGGCACGTCAGTTTGAAGCCTTTGGTTTTGGAAAATTAGCGATTGATATGGTGTCAGATGAAGCCATGACGCAAGCTCTCCAAGAAGATTTTACGTCAAATCGCGAAGCTATGGTTGAAAAGGCTGTGCAGGAAAATCGCGAAGCTGTCAAATCATTAGAAGCTTCAATGCCACCAGTTGAAGAAGCGCCAAAACCTAAATTTGATTTCAAAGAACGTGCTAAACAACGTCGTGCAGGATTTGAAAATGCTGAAATCACCCCGATGGTTGAAATCACAACCGAAGAAAACCGCATCGTTTTTGAAGGGATGGTTTTTGACGTTGAAAAGAAAACAACACGAACTGGTCGACACATCATCAATTTCAAGATGACTGACTATACATCAAGTTTTGCCATGCAAAAATGGGCAAAAGATGATGAAGAATTGAAAAAATATGACATGATTGCCAAGGGCTCATGGCTTCGTGTTCGGGGTAATATCGAGAATAATAATTTCACTCATGCCCTTACCATGAATGTGCAAGATGTTAAAGAAATTGTTCACCATGATCGTAAGGATTTGATGCCAGAAGGTGAAAAACGTGTGGAATTTCATGCTCACACAAACATGTCGACAATGGACGCTCTCCCAACAGTAGAAGAGTTGATTGATACGGCCGCAAAATGGGGCCACAAGGCTGTTGCCATTACTGACCATGGAAATGTTCAAAGTTTCCCTCATGGCTATCACAGAGCCCGTAAGAACGGTATTAAAGCCATCTTTGGTTTGGAAGCCAATATTGTTGAAGATAAAGTGCCGATTGCATACAATCCAGTTGATTTAGAGTTGAATGAAGCTACTTATGTCGTATTTGACGTGGAAACGACTGGACTTTCTGCGGTGCATAATGATTTGATTCAGATTGCGGCTTCAAAAATGTACAAAGGAAATATTGTTGAGCAGTTTGATGAATTCATCAACCCAGGGCACCATCTATCAGCCTTTACAACAGAATTGACTGGTATTACAGATAATCATGTCAGAAACGCTAAACCAATTGAGCAAGTGCTTCAAATGTTCCAAGATTTCTGTAAAGATACCGTTCTTGTTGCCCACAATGCAACCTTTGACGTTGGATTTATGAATGCTAACTACAAACGTCATGGTATGCCAACGATTACGCAGCCAGTTATTGATACGCTTGAATTGGCACGAAATCTTTATCCAGAATACAAACGTCATGGTTTGGGGCCTTTGACAAAACGTTTCCAAGTGTCTCTTGAACACCACCATATGGCCAACTACGATGCCGAAGCAACTGGTCGCTTGCTCTTTATTTTCTTGAAAGAAGCACGTGAAAATCATGGCCTTACCAACATGATGGACTTGAATACCAAGTTGGTGGCTGAAGATTCTTATAAGAAAGCTCGCGTCAAACATGCAACGATCTATGTTCAAAACCAAACTGGATTGAAAAACATCTTCAAACTTGTCAGTCTTTCAAATGTCAAATATTTTGAAGGAGTAGCACGTATTCCAAGAACTGTTCTTGATGCACACCGTGAAGGGCTTTTGCTTGGGACAGCCTGCTCAGAAGGTGAAGTTTTTGATGCAGTTTTGACATCTGGTGTGGATAAAGCTGTTGAAGTGGCTAAGTACTATGATTTTATTGAGGTCATGCCACCAGCTATTTATGCACCGCTTTTGGCACAAGGAACAATCAAGGATGAAGAAGGTATTCGCCAAGTTATTCGTGATTTGATTGAAGTCGGACGCCGTTTGAACAAGCCTGTTCTTGCGACTGGTAATGTTCACTATATCGAGCCAGAAGATGAAATTTACCGCGAAATTATCGTTCGTAGTTTAGGGCAAGGGGCACCGATTAACCGTCCGATTGGTCGTGGTGAGGATGCACAACCTGCTCCGCTACCAAAAGCGCATTTCCGTACAACCAATGAAATGCTAGATGAATTTGCTTTCCTTGGTGAGGATGTCGCCTACGAAATTGTTGTTAAAAATACCAATGATTTTGCGGAACGCTTTGAAGAAATTGAAGTTGTTAAAAAAGATTTGTACACGCCTTTCCTTGAAAAATCAGAAGAACGTGTTGCAGAAATGACTTATCAAAAAGCCTTTGAAATTTATGGTAATCCGCTTCCTGATATTGTCGATCGACGAATCGAAAAAGAATTGACATCTATTTTGGGTAATGGATTTGCCGTGATTTACCTGGCATCACAAATGCTTGTTATCCGCTCAAATAAACGTGGTTATTTGGTTGGTTCGCGTGGATCTGTTGGGTCAAGTTTTGTTGCGACAATGATTGGTATCACCGAAGTTAACCCGATGCCACCGCATTATGTCTGCCCAAATTGCCAACACTCAGAATTCATCACCGATGGTTCAGTTGGTTCGGGTTATGATTTGCCTAACAAAGACTGTCCAAAATGTGGAACACGTTACAAGAAAGATGGACACGATATTCCGTTTGAAACCTTCCTTGGATTTGATGGAGATAAGGTTCCCGATATCGATTTGAACTTCTCTGGTGATGACCAACCGTCAGCGCACTTGGATGTTCGTGATATTTTTGGTGAGCAATACGCATTCCGTGCAGGAACCGTTGGTACTGTTGCTGATCGTACGGCTTATGGTTTCGTTAAAGGGTATGAACGTGATTATGGCAAGATGTATCCAGAAGCAGAAGTTGAGCGTTTAGCGCAAGGTGCCGCAGGTGTGAAACGTACGACTGGACAACACCCAGGTGGTATCGTTGTTATTCCAAACTATATGGACGTTTATGATTTTACGCCAGTGCAATATCCAGCTGATGATTTATCTGCTGAATGGCAAACCACTCACTTTAACTTCCACGATATCGATGAAAACGTCTTGAAACTTGATATCCTCGGACATGATGATCCGACGATGATTCGTAAGCTACAAGACTTGTCAGGTATTGATCCAAAAGATATTCCAGCTGATGATCCAGATGTTATGGCACTCTTTTCAGGTACTGAAGTGCTTGGTGTAACGCCTGAACAAATCGGAACACCGACAGGTATGCTTGGTATTCCAGAATTCGGTACAAACTTCGTTCGTGGGATGGTTGAAGAAACACACCCAACGACATTTGCCGAATTGCTACAGTTGTCTGGTCTATCACACGGTACCGATGTTTGGTTGGGAAATGCCCAAGATTTGATTAAAGAAGGTATCGCGACACTGAAAACTGTTATTGGTTGTCGTGACGACATCATGGTTTATCTTATGCACGCAGGTCTTGATCCAAAAATGGCCTTTACAATTATGGAACGTGTGCGTAAGGGACGTTGGTTGAAGATTTCTGATGAAGAACGTAATGGCTATATCCAAGCTATGCGTGACAATAATGTGCCTGATTGGTACATCGAATCTTGTGGTAAAATCAAGTACATGTTTCCGAAAGCTCACGCGGCAGCCTATGTTTTGATGGCCTTACGTGTGGCTTACTTCAAGGTTCACTACCCACTTTATTATTACTGTGCTTATTTCTCAATTCGTGCCAAAGCTTTTGATATCAAGACAATGAGTACAGGTCTTGATGCGGTTAAAGAACGCATGGCAGAAATTTCAACTAAACGTAAAAATAACGAAGCTTCAAACGTTGAAATTGACCTTTACACAACACTTGAGCTGGTCAATGAAATGCTCGAACGTGGCTTTAAATTTGGTCAATTAGACCTTTACCGTAGTGATGCGACAGAGTTCATCATTGACGGTGATACCCTTATTCCACCATTTGTAGCTATGGATGGTCTTGGTGAGAACGTTGCAAAACAAATTGTTAAAGCGCGTGAAGAAGGTGAATTCCTATCTAAAATGGAACTTCGCAAACGCGGTGGTGTTTCAGCAACATTGGTCGATAAAATGGATGAGATGGGAATCCTTGGCAACATGCCAGAAGATAACCAACTCAGTTTGTTTGACGATTTCTTCTAATGAATAAATTAAAGCAGTTCTGATTTTCAGAACTGCTTTTTGGTGTTAAATCTAGTAAAATTATCTCTCTAAAAAATGTCAAAAATCCTGTAAAATATAGGCCGAAAAAGGTTGACAAATTATATATATATATATATAATAGGTTTGCAAAAATCCGAGAAAATGGAGGAGAAAAAATGGATGAAATTATCAAAAAATTTGCTGGTTTAGGAGTTCCAGGATTATTTTTATTAGTAGCGATGAGCGCAGCGAGTGCAAGTGGTTTAGTTGGTGCGGCGGTAATTACATCAGCGTTAGCCGCATTGGGTCCGTTTGGTATACTTGGAGGAGTAGCAACTTTAGGAGTTATAGGTCTATCAGCAGATAAGATTGCAGAAATTGGCTATGAAAAAGTTACTGTACTTGTTGTTAAAGAACAACTAAAAACTACTTCTAAACAAGATATGATTAAAAAAGTTAAAAAATACCCTGTTTCAAGTGGTATGAAATTAAAAATTATCGATTTTATTGAAAAAGCATAAAAACGTAAAGTCAGAAGTTCTCGTAAGAGGACTTCTTTTTTAGGCTCTGCTATTTGTCAAAAATCCTAGTGAATGATATGATGTAAAAAAGAAAGGAGCAGCGATGAGTGACTTTAAAAATCCTTCAGTTAAAGCTATGGTTGTCATGCGAAAAGCATTTCGGACCATTGATGCTAAGGTATCAGAAACGTTTAAACAAGATGATTTAACTCCGACGCAGTTTAGTGTCCTGGACGTTCTTTACAGCAAAGGTCCCATGAAAATCGGCGAGTTAATGGGAAGTATCTTGGCAACGTCTGGCAACATGACGGTAGTGATTCGTAATATGGAGAAAAAAGGATGGGTGACCCGTCACACTTGTCCAGACGATAAACGTGCTTATCTGGTAACTTTAACAGATGCTGGTCGTCAAGTTATTGAGCGAGCTTTGTCGCTTCATATCGAAAAAATCGAAGAGACCTTTTCAGTTCTGACAGAAGAGGAGCAAGAAGAATTAATTCGACTCCTGAAAAAATTCAAACCGCGTGAGCAAAATAATTTACAAAATGATAAATAAGTCATAAAATGATATTATAGATAAATCACTACATAGTGATAAATATCAATCCTATCAATTAATATCATTACTATAGCTAATCTTTAAAAGGAGAATTATCATGAAAAAAATTCTATTTATCGTAGGTTCATTGCGTCAAGGTTCATTTGACCAACAATTTGCTCAAAATGCAGAAAAAGCTCTTGAAGGCAAAGCAGAAGTATCATACCTAGACTGGTCACAGGTTCCGGTCTTTTCACAAGATTTGGAAGCTGATATTCCAGCTTCTGTTCAAGCTGCGCGTGAAGCAGTTCTTGCAGCAGACGCTATCTGGGTCTTCTCACCAGTTTATAACTTTGCGATTCCTGGTTCAGTGAAGAACTTGCTTGACTGGTTGAGCCGAGCGCTTGATCTTTCAGACCCAACTGGTCCATCTGCTCTTAATGAAAAAGTAACAACTGTTTCTATCCTTGCAAATGGTGGGCACGAAGCTGTAGCCGATGCTTACCGTGCTTTGTTCCCATTCATCCGCACAAAATTTGTTGATGAAATTACAACAACACGTGTGAACGATTCTGCATGGGTAGATGGTAAATTTATCGCAACTGATGAGGTTCTTGCTAACCTTGACAAACAAGCTCAAGCACTTCTTGCTGCGCTTGATTAATCTAAGTTTTACCATTTAACAAATCCATAGGTGAGTCAGCTTTTCCTATTTAAGCTTAGCTCACCTTTATCACAGTCATATTGGTTTAGCCTTTCAATATCAAAAACTGTGAGATATAAAAGGCCTAGGATTTTAACATCCTAGGCTTTTTTAGTCACAAAAAAAGAGAGAAAATCCTCTCTTTTTAGTTTATTCAACAATTAGCATGCCATCTTTAACGGCAAATGGATTTTTTTCATCGATGCGGTCGTAGAACATGATACCGTTTGTGTGGTCGATTTCGTGTTGGACAACGATGGAGTTGTAACCTTTAAGTTTGACGCGGTGTTTTTCACCGTTTTTGTTGAAGTATTCAACAGTCACACGTGAATGACGAACAACGTATCCTTCAACGACACGGTCAACAGACAAGCAACCTTCACCATCAGCAAGAGCAGCGTCTTGAACTGAGTGAGCAACAACTTTTGGATTGTACATAACTTCTTGCAAGCTGTAAGCTTCTTTTGGTGGGTTACCATCTTTGTCTTCCATATTTGGAACAAGAACGGCAATGATTCGTTTTGAAACGTTCAATTGAGGTGCTGCAAGTCCAACACCGCCGCGCAAGCCCATTTTTTCAGCAGTTACAGGATCTTGTGAATTTTTCAAGAACTGCATCATTTTTTCACCCAAAATGATTTCTTCATCAGATAAAGGGAATGTGACGTCGTCACAAACTTGACGCAAAGTTGGGTGACCTTCGCGAATAATATCATTCATATTGATTAAATGACTTGGTTTTGCTAGTTTTTCAATAACTGACATAGTTTCTCCTCTAATTATTCTATATAACACTATAGCATAAAAATGCTTAACGAGAAAGTTATTGGCTTAGTTAGTAATCTTCAAGTCGATAAGTTTCTTCATATCTTTGATGTAATAATAGGGGCGACGTTTTTCGATGATTCCTGAATCGATGAATTCGTGAATCACGCGAAGCAAGTGGCGATAGCTGACGCTAAATGAATCAGCAAGACTGGTTAATTCTAGTCTGAAGACTCCTTTGTCTTCGACAGCTAGGATGTGTGTTGCTAGGCGTTCTTTAAGCGTGTAATTCAGATTTGTTGAGGCACGGATATTTTGCTCGTAGAGTGATTGTGCGAGCCCTTTGCTGAGGTTTAAAAGCAAGTCATTATCAGCTAACAATTCGTCGCGGATTCCTGTTAGAGGAAGTTGGATAACCAAGGTATCTTCAAGTGCAACGACTGAAGATACGATAGGTTGATTTGTTAGCAATTCAATATCTCCGATTAAAGTTGGTTTTTCTTTAATATCTAAAATGTGTTCTTTGCCGTTAAATAAACGTCGAACGATTTTTAGTTTTCCTTTAGCAAAATAAGAGAGTGCTGTTAAAGCTTCTCCTTGGTGACAAATCGCATCTCCAGCAGCTAGCTCACGGATTTGTAATTTGTCAAAATAGTGCTTGGGAAAGATTCTTTCAAGTTGATATTCTTGAATATATTTTTCTAAAGTCACACAGACCTCCTTTGTTGTGACATAAGTCCTATTTTTATACGCTAACTTTGATTATACTGGATTTGATGAAAAAAACAAGTAAGGAGTTTCTATGAAAACACTTTTGGAGAAATTTAGTCTCCTATCTTTATCTTTAATGCTGATTTCGACGCTATCTCCGTCGACAGCTTTACCGCAAATGATTACGACTTTTGCTAAGCAAGGTTATGCTGCAAGTCAAGTTGAATTTCTATTTTCAATGTCATCATTTGTTATTTTAGCAATGCTTTTGCTTAATCCGATTATTGACCGATTCCTTTCTGAGAGAGCTAGTATTATTCTTGGTTTACTTTTGGTCGCATTTGGCGGAAGTATGCCAGTTCTTTTGCACAGCTATTCATTAGTAGTTGTCTCACGTATTTTACTTGGTATTGGTATTGGTCTAATCAATTCTCGTGCGATTAGTATCATTAGTGAAACTTATGTTGGCAATGAACGTGCTCAAATGTTGGGGCTTCGTGGTTCATTTGAAATCATTGGTAATGCCCTTTTAACAGTGATTGTAGGTTTCATTGTAACTCTTGGTTGGACATGGACATTTAGCGTCTATCTATTTGCCTTGCCAATTCTTGCGTTTTATCTTATTTTTGCTCCAAAACCTAACGTTGAAGTAGAAGAAGTTCAGCATAGTGAGACTCGTGCTAAATTTAGCAAAGAAGATATTTTATATATTGTTGGACTATCATTATTGGCTGGATTTGTTATTAACATTAACAGTGCAAACAGTTTACGTATTCCAGTGATTGTTGACCAATTACATCTTGGAAGCCCACGTCAAGCTAGCTTAATCTTGAGTGGTATGATGCTTATGGGAATTCTTTCAGGAATTTGTTTTGAGGGATTACTTGGTCGCTTTAGCAAAAATTTGATTACCATTTCAATGCTTCCATTTGCTCTTGGTCTATTTATGGTAGGATTTGCTAATAATCTTTGGATTATGCTACTTGGAGCAATGTTATCAGGTTTCTGGTATAGTATTGTGGTGACATGTGTCTTCAGTGACGTTTCAAATAACATCTCACCTCAATTGATTGGAAATGCGACAACACTTATTTTGATTTTCTGTAACCTTGGTGGTGCTAGCTCAGCTATTGTCTTGAATCTCTTCTCACAATTTAACCCACAACCAGGATTTGCCTTTGTCATCTACGCTGTTATCAGTTTGATTATTTGCTTAGGTTTGATTGTAAAAACACGTTTTTCAAAGAAAAACTAATTTGGGTTAAAGTCTTGTTAAATTAAGGGAAAACCTTTGACAAAACTAGATTTAATCTGCTACAATAAGGACTGTCGTAAGACAAGTAACTTCTTCTTGGTCGTAGGATCCGCCAAAAACCTACCACTCGGATGAAGCAATATAAAGGAGAAAAATTATGGCAATCTCAAAAGAGAAAAAAAATGAAATCATCGCTCAATACGCACGTCACGAAGGTGACACAGGTTCAGTTGAAGTTCAAGTAGCTGTTCTTACTTGGGAAATCAACCACCTTAACGAACACATCAAACAACACAAAAAAGACCACGCAACTTACCGTGGTTTGATGAAAAAAATCGGTCACCGTCGTAACTTGTTGGCATACCTTCGCCGCACAGACGTTAACCGTTACCGCGAATTGATCGCATCACTTGGTCTTCGTCGTTAATCTGACGCAAAACCAAAGAAAAACTTCTTGGAATTTCCAAGAAGTTTTTTTGTTTTATTTGAAAATGATTTTTAATGAAAATGAGTTTTTGAATAATGTGAAAATATAAAAGTGAAAAAAACATTAGTTTAAAAGGAAAATAGTCATTTATGTTTGTATCCCTTTACATTACTTTTGTAATAAAAATGAAAAAGCTTACAAAAAATACTTGACTTTTTTTGAAAAAGGTCTAATATAGTTGGTGAAGAATATCACAATGATATGATGATTAAAGAATTTAACTTTTGATTTTGTGTAGTTTATGTAAGGAAGAAGACCTCAAATAATGACGTTGAGTTTTGGAATTTCAGACTATACAGTCGTGTTTTTATTTAAGTATCAATCATTAATATAGTTCTTCTTAAAAAATGAGGCACTTATTTAAGGGTACTTATAAGGAGGTTTTCTTAATGGCTAAAGCAACAAATGCAGATGTAAGGAATAACGAGTTGAGTGCAGAAGAATTGGCTCAACAGTACACAGGAGCTCTTGTCGAAAAAGCTCTTGAAGCTGAACGTGTTTATGCAACTTATTCACAAGAACAAGTTGATAACATTGTCGCAGCTATGGCTCTTGCAGGTTCAGAAGCTTCACTTGAATTGGCAAAAGAAGCTCATGCAGAAACAGGTCGTGGTGTCGTTGAGGATAAGGATATTAAAAACCACTTTGCTACTGAGTACGTTTACGAACGTATTAAAAACGAAAAAACAGTAGGTATTATTGGGGAAGATAAAGTTTCAGGAAGTATCCAAATTGCAGCACCACTTGGTGTCTTGGCTGGTATTGTTCCAACAACTAACCCAACTTCAACAACAATGTTCAAGATTTTGGTTGCGTTGAAGACACGTAATGCAATTGTCTTTGCCTTCCACCCACAAGCGCAAAAATGTTCAGCACACGCAGCACAAATTCTTTACGACGCTGCTGTTAAAGCTGGTGCACCAGAAAACATTGTTCAATGGATTGAAACACCATCTCTTGCAAACACATCAGCATTGATTCAAAATCCGAAAATTGCTTCTATCTTGGCAACTGGTGGACCTGGTATGGTAAATGCCGCTCTTAAATCAGGTAACCCATCAATGGGTGTTGGTGCTGGTAACGGTGCTATCTACGTTGATGCAACAGCTAACGTTGACCGTGCAGTAGAAGATTTGTTGTTATCAAAACGTTTCGATAATGGTATGATTTGTGCCACAGAAAACTCTGCAGTCGTTGAAGCTCCTATTTACGATGAATGGCTTCAAAAAATGCAAGACAAAGGTGCTTACCTTGTGCCTAAGAAGGACTATAAAAAAATCGAAGACTTTGTCTTCAATGATCGCCATGGTGTTAATGGACCAGTGGCTGGTATGCCAGCGACTTGGATTTGTGAACAAGCTGGCGTGAAATTACCAGAAGGAAAAGATGTTCTCTTGTTTGAACTTGACAAGAAAAACATTGGTGAAAAACTTTCTTCTGAAAAACTTTCTCCACTCCTTTCAATTTACAAAGCTAAAGATCGTAGCGAAGGTGTTGAAATTGTCGAAGCACTTCTTGACTACCAAGGTGCAGGGCACAATGCTGGTATCCAAATTGGCTCTCAAGCAGATCCATTTGTTGCTGAATACGGAGATGCCGTAAAAGCATCACGTGTCTTGGTTAACCAACCAGATTCAGTCGGAGGTATCGGTGATGTTTACACAGATGCACTTAAAGCTAGCTTAACACTTGGAACAGGATCATGGGGGAAAAATTCATTGTCACACAATCTTTCAACTGGCGATCTCTTAAATGTTAAGACAGTTGCCAAACGTCGCAACCGTCCTCAATGGATTCGCCTACCAGAAAAAACATATTATGAAAAAAATGCTATCTCTTACTTGCAAGATGAATACGAACCAATGCAACGTGCTTTAATCGTTGCTGACCCAGGAATGGTTCAATTTGGTTTTGTTGATACTGTTCTTGCTCAATTAGCATTGCGTGATGAAAAAGTTGCAACATCAATTTACGGTACTATCAAACCAGACCCAACACTTGGTCAAACAATTGAAATTGCAAAACAAATGCGTGATTTCAAACCTGATACAGTTATTGCAGTCGGTGGTGGTTCAGCACTTGATGCGGCTAAAATTGCACGTTATATCTATGAATACTCACTTGACCAAGAAGCTGATTTCCTTGACAGCTATGAAAATGTCAGCGAGCTCTTCTTACGTTTGCAACAAAAATTTATCGATATCCGTAAACGTATCGTGAAATTTAAACATCAAACAGCAACACGTCTCTTCTGTATTCCAACCACATCTGGTACTGGTTCAGAAGTGACACCATACGCTGTTATTACAGATGACCACACTCACGTTAAATATCCTTTGACTGACTATGAATTGACTCCACAAGTTGCTATCGTAGACCCAGAATTTGTTATGACAGTGCCAAAACGCACAGTTGCTCTATCTGGTCTTGATACTTTGTCACATGCCCTTGAATCTTATGTTTCAGTTATGGCATCTGATTTGACTCGTCCATGGTCACTTGAAGCTATCAAGTTGGTTATCGAAAACTTGGAAGATTCATATAACTATGATCCAAAACACCCAACACTTCGTGGTGAACAAGCACGTGAAAATATGCACTACGCAGCAACACTTGCTGGTATGGCCTTCTCAAATGCCTTCCTAGGTATTAACCACTCAATCGCACACAAAACTGGTGGTGAATTTGGTCTTCCACACGGTCTAGCTATTTCAATCGCTATGCAACACGTTATTCGTTACAATGGTGTGGCTGGAAATGTAAAACGTTCAGTCTTCCCACGTTATGAAGAATATCGTGCACAACGTGACTACGCTGATATTGCTCGTAGCCTTGGTCTTAAAGGTAAAGATGATGCAGCATTGGTTGAAGCACTTTGCGAACGTATTGATGCTTTGATGAAAGCAGTTGATGTTGAGCCTCGTCTTTCTGCAAATGGTGTTACCAAAGAAGCCTTTGACGCAGCTGTGGATAAATTGGCATCACTTGCTTACGATGACCAATGTACACCAGCAAACCCACGTCAACCATATATTTCAGAGTTGAAACAATTGTTGATTGATATGTTCTAAGAAAAAACGAAAAGATTATTGTTGATATATTTAGCAGTCAATTGTTAATAGCTCATTAATTTTCAGACTCAAAAAACATATCTAGTTTTGAATTTTTAAGCTCGAGAAAAAACAGTCCATAGGGCTTAACTCGCCTTCGAATTCTCAGGCTCGAGAAAAAACAGTCCCCCGGACTGTTTTTTTATGCTACAATGTGGGTGTAAAGAAATAGCTAAATATGTCAGATATTTAAAAAAGGAGACTGTTATGATTGGATCATTAATTGTTGGTGCGCTTATTGGGATGATGGCAGGCGCTATTACGAAAAAAGGTGAGTCAATGGGCTGTGTTTATAATATTTTTGCAGGTCTTGTTGGTTCATTCGTTGGGCAAAGTTTATTTGGATATTGGGGACCGACTTTAGCAGATATGGCAATTTTACCTTCTGTTTTGGGAGCTATTATTGTTATTGCTGTAGTTGATTTATTTTTTGGATAATAGTCTGGTAAATCGTTATAAAGTGAAGCAGTTACTGAGTTGTAGCTGCTTTTTAATGATTCTTAAAAAACTATGCTACAAGCTCTGCTATTTCCTATAAAATGTGATAAAATAATGAAGATACGTGGTTTTATGCAAAGACGAGTTTATAAGTCTTTTACAGACTGGTTTTTGTAGAAAACAGACGTATCAAAATAAAATATTAGAGGAATAAAAATGTCAAAACAAACTTTTGAAACAACGTTTGCAGGTCGTCCCCTTGTTGTTGAAATTGGTCAAGTTGCTAAACAAGCTAATGGTGCAGCTGTTATTCGTTATGGTGAATCAACTGTCCTTAGTGCAGCTGTTATGTCTAAGAAGATGTCTACAGGTGACTTTTTCCCACTTCAAGTTAACTACGAAGAAAAAATGTATGCCGCAGGAAAATTCCCTGGTGGTTTTAACAAACGTGAAGGTCGTCCAACAACTGATGCAACATTGACAGCACGCTTGATTGACCGTCCAATCCGTCCAATGTTTGCTGAAGGCTTCCGCAACGAAGTTCAAGTTATCAACACTGTTCTTTCATATGACGAAGATGCTAGCGCACCAATGGCTGCGATGTTTGGTAGTTCACTTGCTTTGTCTATTTCAGATATTCCGTTTAACGGACCAATCGCAGGTGTTCAAGTTGCTTACATCGATGGCGAATTCATCATCAACCCATCAGAAGAACAAAAAGAGAAATCTCTTCTTGAATTGACTGTTGCTGGTACAAAAGAAGCTATCAACATGGTTGAATCTGGTGCCAAAGAATTATCAGAAGATATTATGCTTGAAGCTCTTCTTAAAGGTCACGAGGCTGTTCAAGAATTGATTGCTTTCCAAGAAGAAATTGTAGCAGCTGTCGGTAAAGAAAAAGCAGAAGTTGAATTGCTTCAAGTGGATCCAGAATTGCAAGCTGAAATCATTGCAGCTTACAATGCAGATCTTCAAAAAGCTGTTCAAGTTGAAGAGAAAAAAGCGCGTGAAGCAGCGACAGAAGCTGTCAAAGAAGAAGTGACTGCTGTTTATGAAGAACGCTACGCTGACGATGAAAACTACGAAACAATCATGCGTGACGTGGCTGAAATTCTTGAACAAATGGAACACGCTGAAGTGCGTCGCTTGATTACAGAAGATAAAATCCGTCCTGATGGTCGTCGTGTTGACGAAATCCGTCCATTGGATGCTGAAATTGATTTCTTACCAAAAGTTCACGGTTCAGGTCTATTCACACGCGGACAAACTCAAGCTTTGTCTGTCTTGACTCTTGCCCCAATGGGTGAAACTCAAATCGTTGATGGTCTTGGTGCTGAGTACAAAAAACGTTTCTTGCACCACTACAATTTCCCACAATTCTCTGTTGGTGAAACAGGACGTTATGGTGCGCCAGGTCGTCGTGAAATTGGTCACGGAGCTCTTGGTGAACGTGCTCTTGCGCAAGTTCTTCCAAGTCTTGAAGAATTCCCATACGCTATCCGCCTAGTTGCTGAAGTTTTGGAATCAAATGGTTCATCATCACAAGCATCAATCTGTGCTGGTACACTTGCACTTATGGCTGGTGGTGTGCCAATCAAAGCACCAGTTGCTGGTATTGCCATGGGATTGATTTCAGACGGTAGCAACTACACAATCTTGACAGATATCCAAGGTCTTGAAGATCATTTCGGCGATATGGACTTCAAAGTAGCTGGTACTCGTGAAGGTATTACAGCTCTTCAAATGGATATCAAGATTGAAGGTATTACACCGCAAATCTTGAAAGAAGCTCTAGCTCAAGCTAAGAAAGCTCGTTTTGAAATTCTTGATTTGATTGAAGCAACTATCCCAGCTCCTCGTACACACCTTGCTCCAACAGCACCAAAAATTGATACTATTAAAATTGATGTTGATAAAATCAAAGTGGTTATCGGTAAAGGTGGCGAAACTATCGATAAAATCATCGAAGAAACTGGCGTTAAAATCGATATCGACGAAGAAGGAAATGTATCTATCTACTCATCTGATCAAGCTGCTATCGACCGTGCTAAAGAAATCATTGCTGGTTTAGTTCGTGAAGCTAAAGTTGGTGAAGTTTACCACGCTAAAGTTGTTCGTATCGAAAAATTCGGTGCATTTGTAAATCTATTTGATACAACAGATGCCCTTGTTCACATTTCAGAAATCGCTTGGACACGCACAGCAAATGTTTCAGATGTTCTTGAAGTTGGCGATGAAGTAGACGTTAAAGTCATTAAAGTTGACGATAAAGGTCGTGTCGATGCTTCAATGAAAGCGTTGCTACCACGCCCACAAAGAGCTGAAAAAAATCACGAACACAAACACAACTCACCATTTGGTGGACATCTACGTGATCACAAAGAATAAGCATTTTAGTTGTAATTTATAGTTTTGGAGTTTATGATGACAAATATCAACGAACTTGATTTGCGTTTGCGTGCATTTGTAAACGCACCAGATAATTTTTTAGACAGTATTGCTCTTGTCAACGCTTTGCACAATATTCCTGTTTTGGCGAGTGACCAACCTTACGCTCTTGATATTGAAGGGCAAAAGGTTACGCCTGTCTTTTCTGATAAAGAAGATCTTGAAAATTTCAAAGAAGAACAAGACAGTGCCAAAACTCAAAATTGGGTTGAACGTCCAACTTTGGACGTTTTGAAAGAAGTCATTGAAAAAGGATTGACTGGAATTGTCTTTAACCTTAAAAAATCAGGTGATTTTGGCAATTCAACAATTTTTAAAAGCAGTGAATTAATCCAATTTTTAAATGCTTACACAACTATTTTAAATAAACTCATGGGTGAGGAAAATCGTAAGGCTGATACTTTAGACAAGTATTATCTTGTCCCAGCCTTTGTTCACCCACGTGATGATAAAAGCTTTGACCGTATGTTCCCGACGATGTCTACACCTGAAGGAAAAAGCTATGTCCCAGCCTTTTCAAATCTTCAAAGTTTTGCAAAATGGTACAATCACAAAGATTTTGGAACACCATTCCGCAAAGCACAAGGAAGTGTTTTGACGTGGCGTTTGGCTGATATTTATCAACCAGGACATGGCGAAAATGACATCGATGAAACGGTCGGAGTTGCCATTAATCCGTTTGACAATCAACAAATCTTAGTTGATTGGTCAGAAATCGATGAATAAGAAAGGAGAACATATGGGTTGGTGGAAAGAAAGTATTGATATTATTAAGAAAAACGATCCAGCGGCTCGTAGCTCTCTGGAAATTGTATTAACCTATCCTGGTATCAAAGCCTTGGCTGCGCACCGCATTTCACATTTCTTGTGGAAACATGGCTTTAAATTACTAGCTCGCATGCACAGTCAGTTTTGGCGCTTTTGGACACAAATTGAAATTCACCCAGGTGCTGAAATTGCTGAGGGTGTCTTTATTGACCACGGTTCAGGTCTTGTTATTGGTGAAACAGCAATTGTTGAAAAGGGTGTTATGCTTTATCATGGTGTAACCCTTGGTGGAACAGGAAAAGATGTCGGAAAACGTCACCCGACTGTTCGAGAAGGAGCGCTTGTTTCGGCTCACGCTCAAGTTATTGGACCAATTGAAATCGGTAAAAATTCTAAAGTAGGTGCAGCAGCTGTTGTTGTTTCAGATGTTCCAGCAGATGTTACAGTAGTTGGCGTTCCAGCAAAAGTTGTCCGTGTCCACGGTAAAAAAGATGAAGAAGCTATTCATGATCTTGAAGAACATCGTGAATATTACACTTCAAAACTTGAAGCGGCTTTCTATGAAAGCTTACATTCTTCAAAACTTTAATAAATAATACGAAAGATAGGAGGATAGCAGATGACGATTAAAATTTACGATACAATGACGAGAAGTCTTCGTGAATTTGTCCCAATTACAGAAAATACGGTAAATATGTATGTTTGTGGACCAACGGTTTATAACTACATTCATATCGGTAATGCTCGCAGTGTTGTTGCATTTGACACAATTCGACGTTATTTTGAATATTGTGGTTATAAAGTTAATTATATTTCTAACTTTACCGATGTTGATGATAAGATTATCAAAGGTGCTGCTGAAGCTGGCATGGATACCAAAGCATTCTCAGATAAATTCATCGCAGCCTTTATGGAAGATGTCAAAGAGCTCGGTGTAGAACCAGCTACTAAAAATCCACGCGTTATCGAATACATGGACGAAATTATTGCTTTTGTCAAAGACCTTGTGGATAAAGGCTTTGCCTATGAAGCAAATGGCGATGTTTATTTCCGTGTAGCCAAAAGTAAAAACTATGCTAAATTAGCTAATAAAACCCTAGAAGACCTTGAAGTAGGTGCTAGTGGTCGTGTGGATGGCGAAGGTGACATCAAGGAAAATCCATTGGACTTTGCACTTTGGAAGTCTGCAAAACCAGGTGAAGTTTCTTGGCAAAGCCCATGGGGACAAGGTCGTCCGGGTTGGCACATTGAATGCTCAGTTATGGCGACAAGTATCCTGGGTGATACCATTGATATCCATGGTGGTGGAGCTGATTTAGAATTTCCTCACCACACTAATGAAATTGCTCAATCTGAAGCTAAAACAGGTAAGACCTTTGCAAACTACTGGATGCACAATGGTTTTGTTAATGTTGACAATGAAAAAATGTCAAAATCTCTCGGCAATTTTGTGACAGTTCACGACATGTTAAAGACAGTTGATGGTCAAGTACTTCGCTTTTTCCTTGCAACGCAACAATACCGTAAACCAGTCAATTTTACAGAAAAAGCAGTTCACGATGCTTCTGTTAATCTTAAGTATTTGAAAAATACTTTTACCTTGCCAGTTGGTGAAGTAGCGGATGCAGCTGAACTTGCAAAATTCAAAGATGACTTTGAAACAGCAATGGATGATGATTTTAATACTGCAAATGGTATTACTGTTATCTTTGACATGGCAAAATGGATTAATTCAGGGAATTATGACCAAACAGTCAAAGATACTTTTGCTAAAATGCTTGCTGTATTTGGCATTGTTTTTGAAGAAGAAGTTTTGGATGCTGACGTCGAAGCTTTGATTGCAAAACGTCAAGAAGCGCGTGCAAATCGTGACTTTGCCACAGCCGATGCCATCCGTGACCAATTAGCAGTACAAGGGATTAAATTGTTAGATACCAAAGATGGCGTGAGGTGGACACGTGACTAAGGTAGATGTCAATCTTATCAATGGTATCGCGCTTGCCTTTGAAGGTGATGCTATTTACTCAACTTATATTCGTAAACACTTGATTTTTCAAGGAATGACGAAACCAAATCAATTGCATCGCAAAGCAACTATGTATGTTTCAGCTAAAGCTCAAGCTATGTTGATTAACATGATGCTAGAAGCGCAGCTACTGACTGAAAAAGAAGAAGAAATTTACAAACGCGGTCGTAATACTAATAGTCACACCAAAGCAAAAAATGCAGATGTTGTGACTTACCGCATGTCAACAGGGTTTGAGGCAGTGATGGGATATCTTCATATGACAGAACAGATTGATCGTCTTGAAGAACTCATCGACTGGTGTATTCAAGCTGTTGAAAAAATCGAAGATTAAACTAAAAAATAAAAATAGCCAGTTCTCGCATGAGAGCTGGTTTTCATGTTATAATAGCACTATGAAGAACAAAGATTTTAATGAAGCAAATGACATCGTATATGGTGTTCATGCAGTAACAGAAAGTTTAACGGCTAATACAGGAAATAAGCTCTACATCCAAGATGATTTGCGTGGAAAAAATGTTGATAAGATTAAAGACTTAGCAGCAGAGAAAAAAGTGTCAATCTCTTGGACACCTAAAAAAACACTTAATGACATGACAAATGGTGCAGTTCACCAAGGGTTTGTGTTACGTGTATCAGAGTTTGCCTACGCAGAATTAGATACTATTTTAGATAAAGCAGCACAAGAAGAAAATCCACTTATTTTGATTTTGGATGGTCTTAATGATCCACACAATTTTGGGTCAATCTTGCGTACGGCTGATGCGACAAATGTAACTGGTGTGATTATTCCAAAACACCGCGCAGTTGGTGTAACACCAGTTGTTTCAAAAACTTCAACAGGTGCAGTAGAGCACGTACCAATTGCTCGTGTGACAAATCTTAGCCAAACCCTTGATAAATTAAAAGAACAAGGCTTCTGGGTATTTGGTACAGATATGAACGGAACATCGTCACACAAATGGAATACTTCTGGAAAACTTGCCCTTATCATTGGAAATGAAGGAAAAGGTATTTCACCAAATATAAAAAAACAAGTTGATGAAATGATTACTATTCCAATGAATGGTCACGTACAAAGTCTGAATGCCAGTGTTGCAGCTGCAGTTTTAATGTACGAAGTTTTCCGTCATAAAGTGGACTAAGATTCTTGTAATGCCAAAAACTAGCCATCTGTGAAAGGACTAGAAAATGAAGAAAAAAATCCTCTTAGTTGATGGTTATAATATGATTGCCTTTTGGCAGGAAACACGTCAACTGTTTAAGAAAAATCAACTAGACGAAGCCAGAAATATCTTGCTACGTAAGTTAAATAACTACGCTCATTTTGAAAATCTTGACATCATCTGTGTTTTTGATGCGCAATATGTCCCTGGAGTTCGTCAACGCTATGACCAATATAAAATTCAAGTCATCTTTACAGAAGAAGACGAGACTGCAGATTCTTACATTGAACGTACCGCTGCTGAATTAAACACATCCTTTAATCTTGTTGAAGTTGCAACCAGTGATTTGAATGAGCAGTGGACAGTTTTCTCTCAGGGAGCTTTACGCGTCTCGGCCCGTGAACTCGAACAACGTGTTAATACAGTCAAATCAGATTTGGATAAAATGTCTCAACATATTGATTTAACAACACCAAAATTACGCCCTTGGAACGACGGACAATTGGATAAATTGAAGCAATTGCTAGACGATATGTAGTTTAATCAGAAACAGACTTTTAAAAGAAGCTCGCGCAATGTGAGCTTTTTTGGTATAATAATTTAAAATCATTTGATTATCAAAGTATTATTTTGAAAATAAAAACTGATTTGACGGTAAAATGTCAGAAAAATCAGTGTTTGATAGTAAAGGAAGAATTATGACTTTTAAATTAATAACAGATTCAACAGCTGATTTAGATGAAGAATGGGCAAACGCTCACGATGTTGAAATTTTAGGATTAACCATTTAATTAGACGGAAAAACATACGAAACTGTCGGTGAGAACCGTTTAACGAGTGAAGTATTGCTTGAAAGCATGAAAAATGGTGGCAAACCAACCACTAGTCAAGTTAATGTGGGACAATTTGAAGAAAGCTTCCGACATCATGCTCAAAATGGGGACAAAGTGCTTTATTTGGCATTTTCTTCAGTACTTTCAGGAACTTATCAAACTTCAATGATTGCACGTGATTTGGTGCTAGAAGACTATCCAGATGCAACGATTGAAATCGTTGATACTTTGGCTGCTGCTGGTGGAGAAGGGTATCTGTCAGTGTTAGCAGCTGCAGCGCGTGATGAAGGTAAGACACTTGAAGAAACTAAAGCAATGATTGTTGATATCTTACCTCGTTTACGTACTTATTTCTTGGTTGATGATCTTTATCATTTGATGCGCGGTGGTCGTTTGTCAAAAACATCAGCTATTATGGGAAGTTTAGCCAACATTAAACCTCTTTTGTGGTTGGATAAAACAGGAAAATTAGTTCCTCTAGCTAAAATTCGTGGCCGCAAAAAAGCACTAAAAGAAGTTGTTTCTCAAGCGACCAAATCTATCGCTCATAGAACAGCGGTTGTTGCCTATGCTAATGATTTAGAAGGTGCTGAAGCATTAAAAGAGTCTCTTTTAGAACACGAAGAAATTGATGATGTTCTCATTATGCCACTAGGCCTAGTTATCTCTGCTCACGTAGGCCTAGGTACGCTAGCAGCTTTTACGATTGGAAAAGAAGCAAGATAATAGAGAAGGGTTAGAATAGTAAGTTCTAGCCTTTTTATTTATAGCTAGCCATAAGAAAATTCTATACCTGATTTCCTCCATATTCGACTGATGAAGTGATATAATTTTTAAAATCAAAGGAGGAAAAGACATGGCTTTGACTTATGCTGTACTTGGAAGTGGTGCAATGGGACTACGTTTTGGGCTGCTATTAAAAGAACATCTCGGTGCTCAAGTGGATTTTATTGATACGTGGGAAGAGCAAATCGACACGATTAGAAAACAAGGTGGTGTTTATCAATCACGTGATGGTAAAAATCGTCATCTGATTCCGATTAACATTCAGACACCAGAAGAATACCAAGGAAAACCAGATGTTTTTATCATTTTTGATAAACAAATGAATTTGTCGCAATTACTCGAACGAAGCAAGCATTTCTTCCACGAAAATCAATATGTTTTCACAGGAATGAACGGTATGGGACATATCGAGAAAATCAATCGCTATTTTGCGCCTGAAAAAGTTTTAGCAGGAACTTGTCTGATTGGAACGGTCTTGAAAGACGCAGGAAATGTTGATTTTATTGGAAAAGCAGGTGCTGGTTCTACTAATATTGCCGCTCAATCAGGAACGGTCGATGATGTTCAAAAGCAGATAATAACTGAATTTGAAGCCTCAAACCTCAATCCAAATCTGACTGATAATTTTTTAGGAACACTTTACACAAAAGTTGTGTTCAATTCTGTCATCAATACCATTTGCACCCTTTTTGAAATTCGTATGGGGCAATTCATTGATTACGAAGGTGCCGAAACACTAGGACGTCAATTAATTGATGAAGCTTATAACGTTGCCGAATTAGCGGGCATTACTCCTCTGAATAGTCGTGATGAAGAATGGGAGACCATTCGGTATGTTAGCGCGGAAACAAGTCCTCTGCATTATCCGTCAATGTACCAAGATATGAACAAAGGACGTCAGACAGAAGTTGATTATATCAATGGTTATATTTATGATTTAGGCAGGACTTATGACTACCAAGCAAAAACGCATGACTTTTTACGCCACTTAGTTCACTTAGCAGAAAATACCCGTAAATTCCGCTAAGCGTTTTCTATGAAAAAGAAGAAAAAATCACTAAAAAACTTAGAAAAGATGGTACGTAACTGTTGACTTACTACCACTTTTTTTGGTATTATAATAAACGGTATTGTTTACCCCATTTGTAAGGCCCCGGAACCTTTCAAATAACTCGTGGACCGGAACATCCACACTTTGTAAACAAAAACGAATTCGTATAGGAGAACTCATGAACAAAACAACATTCATGGCTAAACCAGGCCAAGTTGAACGTAAATGGTACGTTGTTGACGCAACAGATGTACCTCTTGGACGTCTTTCTGCAGTAGTTGCTAGCGTACTTCGCGGAAAAAACAAACCAACATTCACACCACACACTGATACAGGTGACTTCGTTATCGTTATCAATGCTGAAAAAGTTAAATTAACTGGTAAAAAAGCAACTGATAAAATCTACTACACTCACTCAATGTATCCAGGTGGATTGAAACAAATCACAGCAGGTGAACTTCGTTCTAAAAACGCTGTTCGCTTGATTGAAAAATCAGTTAAAGGCATGCTTCCACACAACACTCTTGGACGTGCACAAGGTATGAAATTGAAAGTCTTCGTAGGTGCTGAACACACACACGCTGCTCAACAACCAGAAGTACTTGATATCAAAGGACTTATCTAAGAGAGAAAGGAGCATCAATTAAATGGCACAAGCACAATACACAGGTACTGGTCGTCGTAAAAACGCTGTTGCACGCGTACGTTTGGTTCCAGGTACTGGTAAAATCACTGTTAACAAAAAAGATGTAGAAGAATACATCCCACATGCTGACCTTCGTCTTGTTATCAACCAACCATTCGCAGTTACTTCAACTGTAGGTTCATACGACGTTTTCGTTAACGTTGTAGGTGGTGGTTACGCAGGTCAATCAGGAGCTATCCGTCACGGTATCGCTCGCGCATTGCTTCAAGTAGACCCAGATTTCCGTGATTCATTGAAACGCGCTGGTCTTCTTACACGTGATGCACGTATGGTTGAACGTAAAAAACCAGGTCTTAAGAAAGCTCGTAAAGCTTCACAATTCTCAAAACGTTAATCAATACGATTATATCAACGTTTCAAGACATTCAAGATTTTTATCTTGGATGTCTTTTTTTGGCTTTTTTACCAGTGAATTAAGCTTTGAAGGTAGTAATTAGGAAGATATATGACAAATGTTCAAAAACTTATAATAGGCGAAATATAACCGAAATTTAACGTTTGAAAACGAAATGTAAATAAGATGAAAAAAATTTCAAAAAAGTGTTGACAGTGTAAGTTAAGTTTAGTATACTAATATAGCTGTCGCATGAGACAGTAAGAGTTTCTAAAAGGTTGAAAAAAACTTTAAAAAAGTTCTTGACAAAGCTACTTAGAAATGCTAAACTAATATAGCTGTTGTTTGAGAGAGAACGATGGCAATCAGATTTGAAACTTGTATGAAAAAAACTTTGAAAAAAGTTCTTGACAACGAGATGAGAATTTGATAGAATATAGAAGTTGTCTCAAGTGAG
>NZ_GL698433.1 GCF_000187265.1 Streptococcus equinus ATCC 9812 | reverse complement strand
TTCCGTAACCCGCACGTTTGGTTCGTATTGTTCAGTTTTCAAAGGTCTTTGTCTCACTCGAGACAACTTCTATATTCTATCAAATCCTCATCTTGTTGTCAAGAACTTTTTTCAAAGTTTTTTTCATACAAGTTTCAAATCTGATTGCCATCGTTCTCTCTCAAACAACAGCTATATTAGTTTAGCATTTCTAAGCAGCTTTGTCAAGAACTTTTTTAAAACTTTTTTTCTTCTGTTTCAAGATGTTCCTACCAGATTTTTGCAGCTATATTAATTTATCATCTTATATCCTAATTTGTCAATACCATTTTAATAAAAAATTAAAAAGCCGCTACTTTGTACTGACCCCAAAAAGTTGGACAAATAATTATTGAAAGGATTTAGTTCTGTACTGCACAGGGCTAAGTCCTTTTAGTTTGACTTTAATCCGTTTGTTATTGTAATAGTCAATGTAAGTAATAATAGCTTGTTTTAGCTCATCGAGTGACTTAAATGTCTTTTCAAAACCATAAAACATTTCTGATTTTAAGATTCCAAAGAAAGATTCCATCATGCTATTATCTGGGCTATTTCCCTTACGGGACATGGATGGACGAATTCCTTTTTGATTGAGAAAGTCATGATAAAACAGGTGTTGATATTGCCAACCTTGGTCACCTGGATGAGATTATCAGCTTTCTTGCCAATCTCACCCTTGTAAGATGAATACTTACGTTTACGACGAATACGTCCAGCCAAATTCATGCGTTTCATTAAGCGTTGTACTTTTTTGTGGTTGACCAAAAAACCTTGTTTTCTTATTTCCAAAGCGATGCGACGATAGCCATAGTTTCCTTTGTGCTCATCATAAATCATCTTGATTTTAGCTTTAAGAACTTTGTTTTTGTCTACTTGTTTAAGTTGTTTGATGTGGTAATAATAACTCGAACGAGGTAAGGCTAAAATCTCTAGTAACATCGCTAGAGAAAATTGCTCACTCAATTCTTGGATGATTCTTGTTGCTTGTCGCGCTCTGCCTCTTCCCTCAATAGGTTTGACCCAGCTGAGGCAAAGACATACCTTGTTTTCCGAGTTGATAGATTTCTAGTTTATCTTCGTAAGTTAATTTCATACAAAAAGCACCCCAATCGTTAGATTTTTTGTCTAACTTTTGGGGTGCAGTTCAATTATAGCAGATTTTTTACTATCATTTCGCCTCAATTAACCCTAACTCGCCATCTTCGCAGCGGTAGAGAATGTTGGTTCAAGCTCATCCTAAATACGGAATTTCGCATAAAAAACTAACAAGCAGATTCTATCCAAGTGGATAAATCTGATAACAAAGTCACAAAAAATTTTTTCCTATAACCAATAGCATGGGCGCGAAGGCCTCCGAATTACTTGCATTGTAAACAGAGCACATAAACAAGTCCAAGACACTCAAGTATAGAATAATTCTGTATAATACCTCTTAGGAATCATACTCACGAATATCTCGGGGGATAACAAATATAAACTCAATATCCCTATCTACTGCAAAAAAATTCGACTTCAAAAATAATTAACAAACTTTGAAACAAGTCGATAAACACTTCCACTGTTCATCACTTAATTTCTTTTGACAATGAAGAATGTACTTCTAAGAAAAGATTAACGTTTGTAGATAAAAGCAATGATGAAATATTTCTGCACTAGCAAAAAAGAGAACAAACCTTGTCCTCTCAACACAATTATAAAATTGATTACTAAAAATAAAAACAGTATCAAACTGATACTGCAACTATACCGGCGGCCGGGGTCGAACCGGCACGTCCTTGCGGACACTGGATTTTGAGTCCAGCGCGTCTGCCAATTCCGCCACGCCGGCAATAACTGGGGTAGCTGGATTCGAACCAACGCATGAGGGAGTCAAAGTCCCTTGCCTTACCGCTTGGCTATACCCCAAAAATAGAAAGGCGAATGATGGGAATCGAACCCACGCGTGCCAGAGCCACAATCTGGTGTGTTAACCACTTCACCACATTCGCCATATCATTAACACGGGCAGTAGGAATTGAACCCACACTGAAGGTTTTGGAGACCTTAGTTCTACCTTTAAACTATGCCCGTAATATGGAAGGGGAGGGATTCGAACCCCCGAACCCGAAGGAGCGGATTTACAGTCCGCCGCGTTTAGCCACTTCGCTACCCTTCCAAAATATTAAATTTAATGGCGCGAGACGGAATCGAACCGCCGACACATGGAGCTTCAATCCATTGCTCTACCAACTGAGCTACCGAGCCTTCTATTGCGGGAGCAGGATTTGAACCTACGACCTTCGGGTTATGAGCCCGACGAGCTACCGAGCTGCTCCATCCCGCGCTAACAATATAAAGGAGGATGTGGGATTCGAACCCACGCACGCTTTTACACGCCTGACGGTTTTCAAGACCGTTCCCTTCAGCCGGACTTGGGTAATCCTCCAAAAATATAATAGTCCGTACGGGATTCGAACCCGTGTTACCGCCGTGAAAAGGCGGTGTCTTAACCCCTTGACCAACGGACCATATTTATAATGGGCACAAGTGGACTCGAACCACCGACCTCACGCTTATCAGGCGTGCGCTCTAACCAGCTGAGCTATGCGCCCAAGAAAACTTGGGATACCAAATTTAATAAAGCGGGTGACGAGAATCGAACTCGCGACAACAGCTTGGAAGGCTGTAGTTTTACCACTAAACTACACCCGCATTAAT
>NZ_GL698432.1 GCF_000187265.1 Streptococcus equinus ATCC 9812 | reverse complement strand
CGTTTTGTTTCAATTATGGAATTATCATTCGGAATATAAAGTTGAAATATGAAAGATATTCGTAAAAAATCTAAAATAATTCGTTAAAAACGAATTATTTTTCAGATAAAATGGAATTTTTCAGAAAATTGTGGTAAAATTGAACAAATATTAATTTTGGAGGCTTCTCATGAAAGCAATTATTACTGTAGTCGGAAAAGATAAGGCAGGTATTGTAGCGGGCGTTTCAGCTAAAATTGCTGAATTTGGTTTGAACATTGATGATATTTCTCAAACTGTTTTGGATGATTTCTTCACAATGATGGCTGTTGTTTCATCAGACGAAAAACAAGATTTTACAAAACTTCGTTCTGAATTTGAAGCTTATGGTGAAACTCTAAACGTCAAAATTAACATTCAAAGTTCGGCAATTTTTGATGCCATGTACAATATTTAAGGAGGCTACCTGTGGATATTAGACAAGTCACTGAAACGATTGCTATGATTGAAGAGCAAAATTTCGATGTACGTACGATTACTATGGGAATTTCTCTTTTAGATTGTATTGATCCTGACATCAATAAGGCAGCTGATAAGATTTACAGAAAAGTTGTTGAAAAGGCTGGTTCTCTTGTTGAAGTTGGAGATGAAATTGCTGCTGAGTTGGGGATTCCAATTGTTAATAAACGTGTGTCTGTTACTCCTATTTCAATTATTGGTGCTGCAACTGATGCAACGGATTATTTACTTTTGGCACATGCCCTAGATAAAGCTGCTCATGAGATTGGTATTGATTTTATCGGTGGATTTTCTGCCTTGGTTCAAAAAGGCTATCAAAAGGGTGATGAGATTCTGATCAATTCTATTCCTCGTGCTCTTGCTGAAACAGAAAAAGTTTGTTCGTCTGTGAATATTGGTTCAACAAAATCTGGTATCAATATGACTGCGGTTGCTGACATGGGACGTATTATTAAAGAGACAGCTGAATTATCTGATCTTGGTGCAGCAAAATTAGTTGTTTTTGCTAATGCGGTTGAAGATAATCCTTTCATGGCTGGTGCTTTCCATGGTGTTGGTGAAGCTGATGTTGTCATTAACGTTGGTGTTTCTGGTCCTGGTGTTGTTAAACGTGCTCTTAAAAAAGTTCGCGGTGAAAGTTTTGATGTCGTTGCGGAAACAGTTAAGAAAACAGCTTTTAAGATTACACGTATTGGTCAATTGGTTGGTCAAATGGCTAGCGAACGTTTGGGTGTTAAATTTGGTATTGTTGACCTTTCTCTTGCACCTACACCAGCAGTTGGGGACTCTGTTGCACGTGTTCTTGAAGAAATGGGACTTGAAGCAGTAGGTACTCACGGTACGACTGCAGCGCTAGCATTGTTGAATGACCAAGTTAAAAAAGGTGGTATCATGGCTTGTAACCAAGTTGGTGGTCTATCTGGTGCTTTTATTCCTGTTTCTGAAGATGAAGGAATGATTGCTGCTGTTCAAAATGGTTCATTGAATCTTGAAAAATTAGAAGCTATGACAGCTATTTGTTCAGTGGGTTTGGATATGATTGCGATTCCTGAAGACACACCTCATGAAACGATTGCTGCAATGATTGCTGATGAAGCTGCAATTGGTGTGATTAATCAAAAGACAACTGCTGTGCGCATTATTCCAAAAGGTAAGGAAGGCGACATGATTGAATTTGGTGGCCTTCTTGGTGCAGCACCAGTCATGAGTGTTAATCACAATTCTTCTGCTGATTTTATTCACCGTGGTGGTCAAATTCCAGCACCTGTTCACAGTTTTAAAAACTAGTTTAGACAATATTTTGATGATAATAGCCTAGGATAGATTTCAAAGACTATCTTAGGCTTTTTCTTTGGGGAGACTGTATTTTGAGTGAAGGGGTTTCAAGAAAATATGATATAATAAAGTGGCATTAAAGTCTTTAGACTATTTTTATTTTGTTAAAACTGTCTCTATTTGTTTCTGGTTGATTTAGGAGGAAGCTGATGGAAAAAACAAGATTGTATATTGCTCGTCATGGTAAGACTATGTTTAACACAATTGGTCGTGCTCAAGGATGGAGTGATACTCCTTTGACTGATAAAGGTGAACAAGGTATTAAGGAACTTGGTGTTGGCTTGAAAGATGCCGGTTTGGTCTTTAAAGAAGCTTTTTCAAGTGATAGTGGTCGAACTCTGCAGACAATGGAAATCATATTGCGAGAGTGTCATCAAGAAAATATTCCTTACACTCGTGATAAGCGCATCAGAGAGTGGTGTTTTGGTAGTCTTGATGGTGGCTATGATGGTGAATTGTTCAATGGTGTCTTGCCTCGAGTATTTGATAAGGATATGACAAAGCTAACCTATGAAGAATTGGCTGAAGGGATTTATAAGGTAGATACTGCTGGGTGGGCTGAAACTTGGCCTGTTTTGAGTAAGCGTATTTTAGAGGGATTCACAGCAATTGCTAAAAAGATTGAAGCATCAGGAGGTGGTAATGCCATTGTTGTTAGTCATGGGATGACAATCGGAACTTTCTTGTGGTTAATCGATCCAACTACTCCGCGTGGCTTAGGACTAGATAACGGCAGTGTGACAGTTGTTAGCTTTGAAAAGGGAAAATTTACTATTGAGTCTATCGGAGATGTTAGTTACCGTCTTCGTGGTAGACAATTATTAGAAGAAAGAAAAGATGAGAAAAAAGCGTAATTTACCAACCCTAATTGTAGGGTTACTGATTATTGTAATTTTTATTTTTGGAATATTTATTTTTGTCCAAGGCGGCCATTTTTCAATGGAAGGAAAAGTTAAGGACGTTTCGATGAGTCAGACGACTTCAACCAGTGTGTCTTCATCTGAAAAGTCTAAGGTAAAGAATTCGGACTTACCTGATGTTTCAACGAAGGATTGGGAGTTGGTTTTGGTTAATCGTGATAATGTCACTCCAGAAATGAATCCTGATTTGACTCAAATTGATAATATTACTGTAGATTCTCGTATTGCTGATAATGCTCGTAATTTTTTAGCAGCAGCGCAGGCTATTGATGCTAGTGAACATTTAATCTCAGGTTATCGCAGTGTAGCTTACCAAGAGGAGTTATTTAATTCATATGTTTCACAAGAAATGGCAGCTGATTCAAGTTTGACGCAATCGCAAGCTGAAGATCTGGTAAAAACATATTCACAGCCTGCTGGAGCTAGTGAACATCAGACTGGTTTAGCTATGGATATGAGTACTGTAAATTATCTTAATCAAAGTGATGCTGATGTTGTTGAAAAAGTGACAGCAATTGCTCCAGAGTATGGGTTCGTACTTCGTTTTCCAAAAGGAAAAATGGAGTCAACTGGTGTTGATTATGAAGATTGGCATTTCCGCTACGTTGGTAAGGAATCTGCAAAATACATGACTGAAAACAATTTAAGTCTTGAAGAATATATTGCATTGTTGAAGGAGAATAAGCGATGAAATCTCGATTTTCTCTAGTCCAATTTCTGATTTTTCTTGCTGTTTTGGTATTTGGAATTTTTTCACCATTGTATGCTCATCGTGCTATACCGAATGCTGATAAAGTTGAAAAAGTTTCCTATACTCAGAAAGAGTTTTTTGACACAATCGCTCCAAGTGTTCAGGAAGTAGCGAGTGCATACGGTGTTAAATCATCTATAGTGATGGCACAAGCTGCTCTGGAATCTAATTATGGTCGCTATTTATTAGCATCAAAGTATCATAATTTATTTGCAGTTGCTGCTCAGCCAGGAGATAAGATAATCACTCTTAAGTACAGGCATTATTTTGTCAACGAATGGCAGACTGAAATCGGACAATTTGCGGTTTACAAATCATGGGATGATGCGATTTATGATTACTTTGCTCTTTTAAAGGAGGAAAAAATTAGCAATAGCAAAGGAGCTTATGAGCTGATGGTCTCAGATAAAGGGTATAAGAAATTAGCCCAAGCATTGCAAGATATGTCCTTTAGTACTGATCCTGATTATGCGGATAAATTGGTTAAAATCATTGAAGAAAACAACTTAACTTCATACGATAAATAACGAATTAGCACTCTATTTAAAAGAGTGCTAATTTTTTACGCTTTTTCCTTGACACTGTTTTTTAGAGGAGTATAATAGAATTATAAATTAGCAGTCGATGTATATGAGTGCTAAAAATGAAAGGGGCGAGGTTATGATAACACAACGTCAAAGTGATATTTTAAACTTAATTGTTGAATTATTTACGCAGACGCATGAACCTATTGGCTCTAAAACTTTACAAGCGACGATTGATTCAAGTAGTGCAACTATCCGAAATGATATGGCAAAACTTGAAAAACTAGGATTGCTTGAAAAGGCACATACATCAAGTGGGCGTATGCCAAGCGCTGCTGGATTTAAATATTTCGTTGAACATTCATTGACTCTTGATATTATTGATGAACGCGATATTTATCAGGTTGTTAAGGCTTTTGATTTTGAAGCTTTCAAGCTTGATGATATTTTGCAAAAAGCAAGTCAAGTTTTAGCAGATATGACTAGTTATACATCGGTGATTTTGGATGTTGAGCCAGCTCGACAAAAACTGACAGCTTTTGATATTGTTCAATTATCAAGTCATGATGCTTTAGCTGTTATAACTTTAGATGAATCAAAACCAGCAACGATTCAATTTGCTATTCCAAAAAATTTTATGTTGAAGGATTTAGTGACATTGAAGGAAATCGTTGACGAGCGGTTGCTCGGACGCACGGTGATGGATATTCATTATAAGTTACGAACTGAAATTCCTCAGGTTTTGCAAAAGTATTTTACTGTTACAGACAACGTTTTGGATTTGTTTGATTATATTTTTGCAGAATTGTTTAGAGAACTGGTTTTCGTAGCTGGTAAAGTTAACTCACTTGATTATGCTGATTTAGAAACTTATCGTTTTCTAGATAATGACCAGAGAGTTGCAGTAGCTCTTCGTTCTTCTATGAAAGAAAATGAGGTTGCAAATGTTCAGGTCGCAGATAGTCAAGAACCATCCTTAGCAGATGTGACTGTTTTGACACATAAGTTTTTGATTCCTTATCGTGGATTTGGGCTTCTTAGCTTGATTGGTCCGATTGATATGGATTATCGCAGAAGTGTTAGCTTGGTTAATGTTATCGGGCGAGTCTTAGCGATGAAACTTGGTGATTACTACCGTTATCTTAATAGTAATCATTATGAAGTCAACTAAGTTTAGTAATTAATTTAATTTAATTTGATAAAAAGATAGGGAGGGAAACAGTGTCAGAAGAAACTAAAAATGAAGAACTTCAAGAAGAAGTTGAAACCACTGATGTTGTGACTGAAAAAGAAACAAAAGAACAGCCTCAAGAAGAGGCTCAAAACGAAGAATTGCAAAAAGCACTTGAACGTGCTGAAGATTTTGAAAACAAATATCTTCGAGCACATGCTGAAATGCAAAATATTCAACGTCGTGCTAACGAAGAACGTCAACAATTGCAAAAATATCGTTCACAAGATTTAGCAAAAGCTATCTTGCCAAGTTTGGATAATTTGGAACGTGCACTTGCTGTTGAGGGGTTGACTGATGATGTGAAAAAAGGACTTGAAATGACACGTGATAGTTTGATTCGCGCGCTTAACGAAGAAGGCGTTGAAGAAGTTATCGCTGAAAATTTTGACCACAACTTGCACATGGCTGTTCAAACACTTCCTGCAGATAATGAACATCCAGCAGATAGCATTGCACAAGTTCTTCAAAAAGGTTACAAACTTCACGAACGTCTCCTGCGTCCAGCAATGGTCATTGTTTACAACTAATTGGCTTGACCGCAATGTCATTAAACTATAACTGAAAGTAAATAAAGATAAATTCATAATAAAAAAGAGGGATAGAACATGTCTAAAATTATTGGTATTGACTTAGGTACAACAAACTCAGCTGTTGCAGTTCTTGAAGGAACTGAATCAAAAATCATTGCTAACCCAGAAGGTAACCGTACAACTCCATCAGTTGTTTCATTCAAAAATGGTGAAATCATTGTTGGTGATGCTGCAAAACGTCAAGCAGTAACAAACCCAGATACAGTTATCTCTATCAAATCTAAAATGGGTACTTCTGAAAAAGTATCTGCAAACGGTAAAGAATACACTCCACAAGAAATCTCAGCAATGATTCTTCAATACCTTAAAGGTTACGCTGAAGATTACCTTGGTGAAAAAGTAACAAAAGCAGTTATCACAGTTCCTGCATACTTCAACGATGCTCAACGTCAAGCAACTAAAGATGCTGGTAAAATCGCTGGTCTTGAAGTAGAACGTATTGTTAACGAACCAACTGCAGCTGCTCTTGCATATGGTCTTGATAAAACTGATAAAGATGAAAAAATCTTGGTATTCGACCTTGGTGGTGGTACATTCGACGTATCAATCCTTGAACTTGGTGATGGTGTCTTCGACGTACTTGCTACAGCAGGTGATAATAAACTTGGTGGTGACGACTTCGACCAAAAGATTATTGATTGGTTAGTTGCTGAATTCAAGAACGAAAACGGTATTGACCTTAGCCAAGATAAAATGGCTCTTCAACGTTTGAAAGATGCTGCTGAAAAAGCTAAAAAAGATCTTTCAGGTGTTACACAAACACAAATCTCACTTCCATTCATCACTGCAGGAGCTGCTGGACCTCTTCACTTGGAAACAAGCCTTTCACGTGCTAAATTTGATGAATTGACTCGTGACCTTATTGAACGTACTAAAACACCAGTTCGTCAAGCACTTTCAGATGCTGGTCTTTCAATCTCAGAAATTGACGAAGTAATCCTTGTTGGTGGTTCAACTCGTATTCCTGCTGTTGTTGAAGCTGTTAAAGCTGAAACTGGTAAAGAACCAAACAAATCAGTTAACCCTGATGAAGTAGTTGCTATGGGTGCTGCTATCCAAGGTGGTGTTATCACTGGTGATGTTAAAGACGTTGTTCTTCTTGATGTTACTCCATTGTCACTTGGTATCGAAACTATGGGTGGTGTATTTACAAAACTTATTGACCGTAACACTACAATCCCAACTTCTAAATCACAAGTCTTCTCAACAGCTGCTGATAACCAACCAGCTGTAGATATCCACGTTCTTCAAGGTGAACGTCCAATGGCTGCAGATAACAAAACTCTTGGTCGCTTCCAATTGACTGATATCCCAGCTGCACCTCGTGGTATCCCACAAATCGAAGTAACATTTGATATCGATAAAAACGGTATTGTATCTGTTAAAGCTAAAGACCTTGGTACTCAAAAAGAACAACACATTGTTATTCAATCTAACTCAGGTTTGACTGATGAAGAAATTGAAAAAATGATGAAAGACGCAGAAGCTAATGCAGAAGCTGATGCTAAACGTAAAGAAGAAGTTGATCTTCGTAACGAAGTTGACCAAGCAATCTTTGCAACAGAAAAAACAATCAAAGAAACTGAAGGTAAAGGCTTTGATACAGAACGTGATGCTGCTCAATCAGCTCTTGATGAATTGAAAGCAGCTCAAGAAGCTAACAACCTTGAAGATATGAAATCTAAACTTGAAGCTCTTAACGAAAAAGCTCAAGCACTTGCAGTGAAAATGTATGAACAAGCTGCTGCAGCACAGCAAGCAGCACAAGGTGCTGAAGGTGCTCAATCAGCTGACTCATCTAAAAACAATGGTGACGACGTTGTAGACGGTGAATTCACTGAAAAATAATTTAGTCTTCTAGACAAATGACATTGGGTTGAAACTCAAAAGTTGAAAACATAAATCTAAATGCAGAGGTTGCAACCCAGCCTCTGCTTTTGGGTAAATAGACAAAGTCAACGATTAATTTAATAACCTTCTAGATGATGTAGAAAGGAAAAGTGTTCAGAAGTGGACACAGGCTGAAAAGGGCGTAAAATTTATTTTATATATTGGAATACGCCTACGACTCTGTGAAAAAAAGATAAACTTTACCTAGATGCAAGCATCGTCGGACAGTTTCCTATTTTTCTTTGAGTCGCTTAACGGCTTAATATTATAATTATGAACAATACAGAATTTTACGATCGTTTGGGTGTATCTAAAGACGCTTCGCAAGCTGAAATTAAAAAAGCATACCGCAAAATGTCTAAAAAATATCACCCAGATATTAATAAAGAACCTGGTGCGGAAGAACAGTACAAAAAGGTTCAAGAAGCCTATGAAACGCTAGGTGATGAGCAAAAACGTGCAGCTTACGACCAATACGGTCCTGCTGGATCTAACGGTGGCTTTAATGGCGGAGCTGGTGGTTTTGGTGGTTTCGATGGAGCTGGCTTTGGTGGCTTTGAAGATATTTTCTCAAGTTTTTTTGGTGGTGGCGGAGGAATGCGCAATCCTAATGCGCCTCGCCAAGGTGATGACCTTCAATACCGTGTTAACTTGACATTCGAAGAAGCTGTCTTTGGTGTTGAAAAAGAAGTTGCCTACAACCGTGAATCAACATGTTCAACATGTTCAGGTTCAGGTGCGAAACCTGGAACTAGCCCTGTGACATGTAGTCGCTGTCATGGTTCAGGTGTGATTAACGTTGATACACAAACACCACTTGGTATGATGCGTCGCCAAGTAACTTGTGACGTCTGTCATGGTACAGGTAAAGAAATCAAAGAGCCATGTCATACTTGTCACGGAACTGGACACGAAAAGAAAACACACAAAGTGTCTGTTAAAATTCCAGCAGGTGTTGAAACAGGTCAACAAATTCGCTTGCAAGGTCAAGGTGAGGCCGGCTTTAACGGTGGACCGTATGGTGACCTCTTTGTTATCATCAATGTTTTACCAAGTAATAAATTTGAACGTAATGGTTCAACAATTTACTACACAATGAATATCAGCTTTGTTCAAGCAGCTCTTGGTGACACTGTGGAAGTACCAACTGTCCATGGTGATGTTGAAATGACAATTCCAGCTGGAACACAAACTGGTAAGACGTTCCGCCTTAAAGGTAAAGGTGCTCCAAAATTACGTGGTGGCGGTCAAGGTGACCAACACGTTACTGTTAATATTGTGACACCAACAAAACTTAACGATGCACAAGTTGAAGCTCTTAAACAATTTGCGCAAGCAGGTGGCGACAAAGTTGTAAATCCTAAGAAAAAAGGTTTCTTCAACAAAGTTAAAGACGCCTTTGATGGTGAATAATTGAAAACTAAAAAGAGATTGGAATCTATTTTCCGGTCTCTTTTTTTATGGTAAAATCTGTATGGGGACAGATTGTTCGAAATTTTCTGGAAAGTCTCTTAGGAAGGTGATAAAATACTCACATGGTAAGATATAAAGCAACAATTTCATATGATGGTGGGCTTTTTGCTGGTTTTCAGCGTCAGCCGAGTGAACGTTCGGTGCAAGAAGAACTTGAAAAGACGCTGCAGAAGTTAAACAGTGGCACTCCTGTCAAAGTACATGGTGCTGGTCGTACGGATTCTGGTGTTCATGCTTATGGTCAGGTCGTTCATTTTGATTTGCCTCAAGCGCGTGATGTTGAGAAATTGCGTTTTGGCTTGGATACGCAATCTCCAGAAGACATTGACGTGGTGAAGGTTGAATTAGTCAGTGATGACTTTCACTCTCGCTATAATAAACACAGTAAAACTTATGAATTTTTAGTTGATGCTGGTCGTCCTAAGAATCCGATGATGCGCCATTATGCGACGCATTACCCATATCCGTTAGATTTGGCTTTAATGCAGGAAGCTATCAAGGATTTGGTGGGGACACATGATTTTACAGGATTTACAGCTTCAGGAACATCTGTAGAAAATAAAGTTCGCACGATTACACGAGCAACGGTTGACATTGACGAAAAAACTGGTTTCTTTGTCTTTACTTTCAGTGGAAATGGTTTTCTTTATAAACAAGTCCGCAATATGGTTGGGACTTTGCTTAAAATTGGTAATGGTCGTATGCCAGTTAGTCAGATTAAGACGGTTTTGGAGTCTAAAAATCGTGATTTAGCTGGACCTACGGCTGCGGGTAACGGTCTTTATTTGAAGGAGATTATTTATGACGAATAAGTACATTTTGGCAATTTCTGGAAATGATATTTTTAGTGGTGGCGGTTTGTATGCTGACTTGGCCACTTATACGACAAATCATCTGCACGGTTTTTTAGCGGTAACTTGTTTGACAGCAGTGACTGACAAAGGGTTTGAAGTTTTTGCAACAGATAATGACGTTTTTGCGCATCAATTAAATAGCCTCAAGGATGTTCCATTTTCAGGTATCAAGCTTGGACTTTTACCGAATGTGGATGTTGCTGACTTAGCACTTGAATTTGTTAAATCTCATATAGAAATTCCAATTGTACTTGACCCAGTTTTGGTTTGTAAGGAAAAACATGATGTTGAAGTATCAGCTCTGCGTGATGAACTTTTGAAATTTTTCCCATATGCTACAATCATCACACCTAACTTGGTAGAAGCAGAGCTATTAGCACAAACGTCAATTAAAACTTTAGATGATATGAAAGCTGCAGCTAAGCGTTTGTATGATTTGGGTGCAAAAAATGTGGTCATCAAAGGTGGAAATCGTTTAAGTAAAGAAAAAGCTATCGATATATTTTATGATGGTAGTGAGTTTTCAGTCTTTGAAAATGACATTCTTGACACAAATAATATTGGTGCTGGTTGTACCTTGGCATCAAGTATTGCAAGTCAGCTAGTACTTGGAAAATCACCTAAAGAAGCAGTTGCTGAATCAAAAGAGTTTGTTTTTCAAGCGATTCGTCACTCAGACCAATATGGAGTAAAACAAAATTATGAGCAGGACTAAGACATATCATTTAACCCTAATGGCTGTTTTGACTGCCTTGAGTGTTGTTTTGGCGTTTATTCATGTCCCAACGCCGACGGGTTATTTGACCCTGTTAGATGTTGGTATTTATTTTACGGCTTATTATTTAGGTTCAAAATCTGGAACGGTTGTTGGTGGCTTATCTGGCTTTCTCATCGACCTGTTGTTAGGTTATCCACAATACATGTTTCACAGTTTAATTGCTCATGGAGCGCAAGGGTATTTTGCAGGATGGACTGCAAAAAAACGCATTCTAGGGCTTATTCTGGCTAGTATTTTGATGGTTGGCTGGTATTTTTTAGCGGCTCTTCTTTTAGGTTATGGTCTAGGAGGAGCTCTGGCTGGTATTCCTGGAAATCTTTTGCAAAATCTTTTTGGAATGTTAGTTGGTTACTTCGTTTATCTGGCTTATCAACGTTTTGAAAATAAATAGGTACGGAGGTTTAGTATGGATTTAAAGGCTTTAGCGAATCAAACACGAGTGATTGTCGTTGATATTATTGAACGATCTGCCATTAAAAAAGGACAAATTTTTGTCCTTGGATTATCATCTAGTGAAGTGGCTGGAGGTTTGATTGGAAAAAATAGCAGCGCTGAAATCGGTGAAGTGATTGTAAAAACACTTGTTGAAGAATTGACTGAGCGTGGCATTTATTTGGCAGTTCAAGGGTGTGAGCACCTGAATCGTGCCTTGACAGTAGAACGTGAACTGGCTGAGAAAAAGGATTTAGAAATCGTTAATGTCATTCCAAATCTGCACGCTGGAGGAAGTGGTCAAGTTGCTGCTTTTAAATTCATGCAAGATCCTGTAGAAGTAGAAGAAATTGTGGCACAAGCTGGTCTTGATATTGGTGATACATTTATTGGAATGCATGTTAAGCGCGTGCAAGTGCCATTAATTCCGGTACAGCGCGAGTTAGGTGGTGCGCATGTCACAGCTTTAGCTAGCCGACCAAAATTAATTGGTGGTGCGCGTGCGACTTACACCGCTGATCCAATTCGTAAATTTTAAAAATAAAAGGTTGAAGTGTTAAACTTCAACCTTTTTCTTGTCTTGTTATTTTGAAAGTGTTGGGTTAGCGTACATGGTTGGTAGAGAGATATCGTTTTCCAAAAGTGCCTCTTGATAAAGACGATAAAAATTAGAATAGATATAGTTTTGTTTACCATTTTGTACGAAAATATCAACGCGGAAAACTAACTGAGCAGTGCTATTTGTACGTGGGCCGAGGATTGTCGGACTACCAACGATTTCAGGGAAATCAGGTAACTGCTCTTTATTGATGGTTTTAATGATATTTGATACTTTCTCCAAGTCTGTGTGAGCATAGATTGGGATATCAATCTGAACTCGCATATCGCCGCGTGATTTGTTAGAAACAACGGTGATGTTGCGGTTAGGAATAAAATGTAATGTCCCATCAAAACCGCGGATTTGCGTTGTGCGAATACCAACGCTTGAAATATTTCCTTCGACAGAACCGATAACAACTGAATCCCCAACTTCAAATTGATTTTCAAGCAAGATGAAGAAACCATTAACAACATCAGTTAAGAAACCTTGTGCGCCAAGACCAAGGGCAACCCCAGCAAGTCCAGCCCCAGCAAGTAGACTAGAGACAGGTACACCAAGAATGCTTAGCATCCAATAAATAAAGAAGAAATAAAGGGTGTAATTCATGATGTTGTGAAGCAATTTGACAATGGTTTTTTTGCGAGCTTCAGTCTGTCGTGAAAATGAAATTGATTTTGCAATAGCGTGTGTGAAAATGAAATTTAACACGCGTTTTGCGATTAAAAATACGATAAGAAGAAGGAGAAGTGATACGATTTTTGAGATGATATCAACTGCAATTTCTTCTACCTGCAGACGTTCGATATATTTTGAAATAATGTTCATACCCATAGTTTATTAAAAAAATACACGTCAAGCAAGTCTTTATTGATTTGTTTTTTGAAACAAAAATTGACAGTGAAAAATGCTGAAATCAAGCAAAAAAACTTAGCGCCTAAAACCCTTGATATAGCACTATTCTTTGACAAAAAAGCCTGAAATATGTTAAACTAAACTGTATATAAAATTTTAAGGAGAAATGACTTCATGTCTGTATCATTTGAAAACAAAGCTACTAACCGTGGCGTGATTACATTCACAATCGGTCAAGATAAAATCAAACCAGCTCTTGATCAAGCATTCAACAAAGTTAAGAAAAATTTGAACGCACCTGGATTCCGTAAAGGTCACATGCCACGTGCCGTATTCAACCAACAATTTGGTGAAGAAGCTCTTTACGAAGATGCATTGAACGCTCTTCTTCCTGCAGCTTACCAAGCAGCAGTTGCTGAACTTAGCCTTGATGTTGTTGCACAACCAAAAATTGATATCAAATCAATGGAAAAAGGTCAAGAATGGACTTTGACTGCTGAAGTTGTTACAAAACCAGAAGTTAAACTTGGTGACTACAAAAACCTTGAAGTTTCAGTAGAAGCTACTAAAGAAGTAACTGACGCCGAAGTTGACGAAAAAGTAGAACGCGAACGCAACAACCTTGCAGAACTTATCGTTAAAGAAGGCGCTGCAGAACTTGGTGACACTGTTGTTATCGACTTCGTTGGTACAGTTGACGGTGTTGAATTCGACGGTGGTAAAGGTGAAAACTTCTCACTTGAACTTGGTTCAGGTCAATTCATCCCTGGCTTCGAAGACCAATTAGTTGGTGCTAAAGCTGGTGAAACTGTAGAAGTTAACGTAACATTCCCAGAACAATACCAAGCAGAAGATCTTGCTGGTAAAGATGCTAAATTCGTTACAACTGTTCACGAAGTTAAAGCTAAAGAAGTTCCAGCTCTTGACGATGAACTTGCAAAAGACATCGACGAAGAAGTTGAAACTCTTGACGAATTGAAAGCTAAATACCGTAAAGAACTTGAATCAGCTAAAGAAATCGCATTTGACGATGCTGTTGAAGGTGCTGCACTTGAATTGGCTGTTGCTAACGCTGAAATCGTTGAATTGCCAGAAGAAATGGTTCACGACGAAGTTCACCGCGCTATGAATGAATTCATGGGCAACATGCAACGTCAAGGTATCTCTCCAGAAATGTACTTCCAATTGACTGGTACAACTGAAGAAGACCTTCACAAACAATACGAAGCTGACGCTGACAAACGTGTTAAAACTAACCTTGTTATCGAAGCTATCGCTAAAGCAGAAGGATTCGAAGCTTCTGACGAAGAAATCGAAAAAGAAATCAATGACCTTGCTTCAGAATACAACATGGAAGTTGAACAAGTTCGTAACCTTCTTTCAGCAGACATGCTTAAACACGACATCGCTATGAAGAAAGCTGTTGAAGTGGTAACAAGTACTGCTAAAGTAAAATAATTTATCTTTAGATAAATAATTAAAAAGAGGCTGGCACAAAAGTGCTCAGCTTCTTTTTTGTGCCCATACAATTGAAGATGCCATGTTTATGCACCATTAATTAGTGATGCCTGCTTAGCAAGCTAGATTTCTGATCTTAAACAATTCTTTGCAGGAACTTGGTTTGTCTCACTTTCTTTTTATGCATTTCTCAGGAATTTTTGATAAATCTTTTGACGAATTGGCAAAATTAGCGTAAAATAGAGAGTAACGAAAATTAAGATAATAGGTTTTTTGTGGCTGTTTGCCCATATCCTAAGATTAATAAGGAGAACTATCTTGGAATTAGAAGTATTTGCTGGACAAGAAAAAAGCGAACTTTCAATGATTGAAGTTGCACGTGCCATCCTTGAAGAACGTGGACGTGATCATGAAATGTATTTCAGCGATCTTGTAAATGAGATCCAAAATTACCTTGAAAAATCAGATGCAGAAATTCGTGAAGCATTACCATATTTTTATTCTGCATTGAACGTTGATGGAAGCTTTATTCCACTTGGCGACAACAAATGGGGACTTCGTTCATGGTATGCTATCGATGAAATCGACGAAGAAATCATTACACTTGAAGATGATGAAAATGGAGCACCTAAACGTAAACGCAAACGTGTAAATGCGTTTATGGACGGTGATGAAGATGCTATCGATTATTCAGATGATGATCCAGAAGATGATGATTATTCTGCAAAATCTTCAGATATGGAATACGATGATGAAAATCCAGATGATGAAAAATCTGAAGTTGAATCATACGATTCTGAAATCAACGAAATTATTCCAGATGAAGATTTGGATGAAGACGTTGAAATCAACGAAGAAGATGATGAAGACGACGATTTAGACGAAGAATAATATCTAAATCAAAAAAGTTTAATTAAAAAAACTTTGTCTTATCATTTGACAAAAGTTTCTGGATAGTTTATAGTATTATTCGGGCACCTCTTTTTTAGAGGTCGGAGAAAAGCTCCCTAACTTTTTAGGGAGCTATTTTTGTTTTCCTAAAAGTAATTGGACATTTACTTTTTATCTGTCAAATAATGTTGCTGATTATTTGATGTTCTTTTGCTTTTTAATTTTCAAGCACTTATCGTTTGCTATCATTTTTTATTTTAAAGGAGTTTTATTTAATGACTAAGTATATTTTTGTTACTGGTGGTGTTGTTTCTTCTATCGGTAAGGGAATCGTGGCTGCAAGTCTTGGTCGTCTTTTGAAAAACCGCGGTCTTAAAGTAACTATCCAAAAATTTGACCCTTATATTAACATTGACCCAGGTACAATGAGCCCTTATCAACACGGTGAAGTTTACGTGACAGACGATGGTGCTGAAACTGACCTTGACCTTGGTCACTATGAACGTTTTATTGACATCAACCTTAACAAATATTCTAATGTAACAACTGGTAAAATTTATAGCGAAGTTCTTCGTAAAGAACGTAAAGGTGAATATCTTGGTGCAACTGTCCAAGTTATCCCACACATCACAGATGCTTTGAAAGAAAAAATCAAACGTGCCGCGACAACAACTGACTCAGATGTTATCATCACAGAAGTTGGTGGTACAGTTGGTGATATTGAAAGTCTTCCATTCCTTGAAGCACTTCGTCAAATGAAAGCAGATGTAGGTTCAGATAATGTTATGTACATTCATACAACACTTCTACCATACCTTAAAGCTGCTGGTGAAATGAAAACTAAACCAACACAACACTCAGTTAAAGAATTGCGTGGTCTTGGTATTCAACCAAATATGTTGGTTATTCGTACTGAAAAACCTGCTGGTCAAAATATTAAAAATAAATTGGCACAATTCTGTGACGTTGCTCCAGAAGCTGTTATTGAGTCACTTGATGTGGATCACATTTATCAAATTCCACTTAACATGCAAGCTCAAAACATGGACCAAATCGTTTGCGACCACTTGAAACTTGATGTACCAAAAGCTGATATGTCAGAATGGTCAGCAATGGTTGATAAGATTATGAATCTTAAAAAATCAACTAAAATTGCTCTTGTTGGTAAATACGTTGAATTGCCAGATGCATACCTTTCAGTTGTTGAAGCACTTAAACACTCAGGTTATGTTAACGATGCAGCTATCGACCTTAAATGGGTTAATGCTAATGATTTGAACGCTGACAACGTTGATGAAATGCTTGGTGATGCTGACGGTATCATCGTTCCTGGTGGATTCGGTCAACGTGGTACTGAAGGTAAGATTGAAGCAATTCGATATGCGCGTGAAAAAGATGTTCCAATGCTTGGTATCTGTCTTGGTATGCAATTGACATGTGTTGAGTTTGCTCGTCACGTCTTGAACATGGAAGGTGCAAACTCTACAGAACTTGACCCAGATACTAAATACCCAATCATTGATATCATGCGTGACCAAATCGATATCGAAGACATGGGTGGAACACTTCGTTTAGGTCTTTACCCATGTAAATTGAAAGCTGGCTCACATGCAGCACAAGCTTACAACAACCAAGAAGTTGTTCAACGTCGTCACCGTCACCGTTATGAATTTAATACTAAATTCCGTGAACAATTTGAAGCGGCTGGTTTCGTCTTCTCAGGTGTTTCTCCAGACAACCGTTTGATGGAAGTTGTTGAATTGCCAGAGAAAAAATTCTTCGTGGCTGCTCAATATCACCCAGAACTTCAAAGCCGTCCAAACCGTCCAGAAGAGCTTTACACAGCCTTTGTTACAGCGGCAATTGAAAATAGTAAATAATGGATAGAAATGCTCGTCAAACCTTTATGGCTTGACGGGTATTTTTTTGAAAACACTTTATATGAAGGAAGTATTCACATTTTTAGAAAAAATAGTATAATAGTGAGCATGAGAAAAATGAGAATCAGAAAAATAAGAAAACGTATTGTTTTATTATGGATTGTTGCACTGTTATTTGTCACAAGTATTGGGGCAAGTTTTTATTTTTTCCACGTTGCACAAGTTCGTGAAGAAAAATCATTTATCAATCACAAGGCGCGTTCAAAAGATAATGCATTATATGCTTACGAACAAAATTTTGATCAATTATCAAAAGAAACACGCTGGATGACTAATCAAGGTTTAAAACAAGATGCTTGGTATGTTCCTGCAGCAAATGAAACAAATAAGACTGTCATTGTAGTTCACGGATTTAATAGTAAAAAAGAAGATATGAAACCTTACGCATGGATGTTCCATGAGATGGGCTATAATGTTCTTATGCCAGATAATATGTCTCACGGTGAAAGTGAAGGGCAGATTATTGGTTTTGGCTGGAATGACCGACTAAATGTTATTAAGTGGGCTGAGCTACTAGCTTTAGAGAACTCTAACAGTCAAATCACTTTATTTGGAGTTTCAATGGGAGCTGCAACTGTCATGATGGCTTCAGGAGAAGACTCTTTACCGAAACAAGTCGATAATATTATTGAAGATTGTGGGTTCAGCAGTGTCTGGGATGAGATAAAATATCAAGCTAAAGAAATGTACAACCTACCTTCATTCCCATTAGTCTATGAAGTTTCAGTTGTTTCAAAAATTAGAGCAGGATTTTCATATGGACAAGCAAGCTGTATTAATCAGCTTAAGAAAAATGAACGACCAACTCTTTTTATTCACGGTAGTAAAGATGAATTTGTTCCGACAAGTATGGTTTACAAAAACTATCGTGCTTCAAAAGGTGAGAAAGAGCTTTATATAGCAAAAGGTGCGGGTCATGCGAAGTCGTTTGAAACTGATCCAACAACATATTTTGAAAAAATTTCAGCTTTTTTGCAAAAAAATGAAAAATAGTGTTGACAGAAACAAGAATCACTGATATAATTATTTATGTTGTTAAGGAACAGCGGAAATGGCGGAATTGGCAGACGCGCAGGACTAAGGATCCTGTGATCGCTTTAGATCGTGAGGGTTCAAGTCCCTCTTTCCGCAGAGCAGACAAGCTAAGGCTTGTCTTTTTTGTTATTCAATGGAAAGTAATAGTATGAAATAAAGCTTTCATTTTCAGTAAATTTTGTTATTTGTGGGCGTTTTTTCATAGAAAATCAGTCAAATTTCAAGTAACGCTAGCAATCTGATGAGATTTGTGATAAAATGTACGTGTAAAAGGGATTATCCCAAAAAATAAATAGGAGGCCTATATAATGGCAATCGTTTCAGCAGAAAAATTTGTCAAAGCAGCCCGTGACAACGGATATGCAGTTGGTGGATTTAACACAAACAACCTTGAATGGACTCAAGCAATTTTACGTGCAGCAGAAGCTAAAAAAGCTCCAATCCTTATCCAAACTTCAATGGGTGCTGCAAAATACATGGGTGGTTACAAACTTTGTAAAGCACTTATTGAAAACCTTGTAGAATCAATGGGTATCACTGTACCAGTTGCTATTCACCTTGACCACGGTCATTTTGAAGATGCATTAGAATGTATCGAAGTTGGTTACACTTCAGTTATGTTCGACGGTTCACACCTTCCACTTGAAGAAAACCTTGAAAAAGCTAAAGAAGTTGTTGCTAAAGCACACGCTAAAGGTATCTCAGTTGAAGCTGAAGTTGGTACTATCGGTGGTGAAGAAGACGGTATCATCGGTGACGGCGAACTTGCTCCAATCGAAGATGCTAAAGCTATGGTTGCTACAGGAATCGACTTCCTTGCAGCAGGTATCGGTAACATCCACGGTCCATACCCAGCAAACTGGAAAGGTCTTCACCTTGATCACCTTGAAAAATTAACTGCTGCTGTTCCTGGATTCCCAATCGTATTGCACGGTGGATCAGGTATCCCTGATGATCAAATCAAAGCGGCTATCAAACTTGGTGTAGCTAAAGTTAACGTTAACACTGAATGTCAACTTGCATTCGCTAAAGCTACTCGTAAATTTGTTGCTGAATACGAAGCAAACGAAGAAGAATACGATAAGAAAAAACTCTTCGACCCACGTAAATTCTTGAAACCAGGTTTCGAAGCTATTACTGAAGCTGTTGAAGAACGTATCGACGTATTTGGTTCAGCTAACAAAGCTTAATCAGACTTCGTTTCGTTAAAAAAACTTCCCTTTTTGGAAGTTTTTTTGATTTTTTCTTTAGAAATCGCTTCTTTTGTTGACATTATTTTAGCGAGTGCTATAATGAACCTGTTAGCCGATTTAGCTCAGTCGGTAGAGCAACGCACTCGTAACGCGTAGGTCGTAGGTTCAATTCCTGCAATCGGCAAAAGGAAGAAGAGTCCCCATATTTGGGACTTTTTTTGTTTCCAAAAGACTCTTATTTTTCCGGCAGCTTTAGAAATAATATACCTTTTTCTAAAACTTTTTTAATGATTATTGACTAAAATACTTGCTAAATTAGGTCCAATATGTTATCATTTTATGGTATGTGGTGTAAAACACCTATAATCTAAGTAGGAGGACGCAGATAAAATGGCTAAAGTTTGTTATTTCACAGGTCGTAAGACTGTATCAGGAAACAACCGTTCACACGCAATGAACAAAACTAAACGTGCAGTTAAACCAAATCTTCAAAAAGTTACTATTCTTGTAGATGGAAAACCTAAAAAAGTTTGGGCATCAGCTCGTGCGCTTAAATCTGGTAAAGTTGAACGCGTATAAAATAAAAGCCGAAAGGCTTTTTTCTTTGTTTTGTAAACGGTATTTTTCCATTATTTTTTACAATACGGCTAATATATGGTAAAATAAACTGATTAAAACTTTTGAGGTAGTAAATATGACTGTGAAAATTAATACAAAGGATGGCCAGATTGAGTTATCTGACAACGTAATTGCAACTGTTGTTGGCGGTTCAGCAACAGAAATTTTTGGTGTTGTTGGTATGGCAAGTAAAAGTGCTCTTAAGGATAATTTTCAAGCGCTTCTGCGTAAAGAAAACTACGCAAAAGGTGTTGTTGTCAAATCAACAGAAAGTGGTATTTCAGTCGATGTTTACACAGTAATGTCATATGGTGTAAAAATTTCTGAAGTATCTAAGAACATTCAAGAACGTGTCAAGTTTAATCTTGAAAATCAACTTGGCCTCTCAGCAGACATGGTGAATGTTTACGTACAAAATATTAAAGTTGTAGGAGAAGATTAGTGTCAAATATTACAACAAGTTTATTCCAAGAAATGGTTCAAGCTGCTAGTACTCGTCTTGGAAATCAAGCAGAATATGTAAACTCCCTTAATGTTTTCCCTGTACCAGATGGTGACACAGGAACAAACATGGGAATGACAATTGAAAATGGTGCCAAAGAAGTTGCAGACAAACCTGCATCTACAGTTGGAGAAGTCGGACAAATCCTTTCAAAAGGTCTTTTGATGGGTGCACGTGGTAACTCAGGTGTTATCACATCTCAATTATTCCGTGGATTCGGTCAAGCAATCAAAGATAAAGAAGAATTGACTGGTAAAGATCTTGCTCACGCTTTCCAATCAGGTGTTGAAGTGGCTTATAAAGCTGTTATGAAACCTGTAGAAGGTACTATTTTGACTGTTTCTCGTGGCGCTGCTACAGCTGCTCTTAAAAAAGCAGAAGAAACTGATGACGCTGTTGAAGTTATGCGTGCTGCACTTGAAGGTGCAAAAGGCGCACTTGCTAAAACACCAGAAATGCTTCCTGTTTTGAAAGAAGTTGGTGTTGTCGATTCAGGTGGTCAAGGTTTAGTCTTTATTTATGAAGGTTTCTTATCTGCTTTGACTGGTGAATACATTGCTTCTGAAGATTTCAAAGCAACTCCAGCGGTTATGACCGAAATGATTAACACTGAACACCACAAATCTGTAGCTGAACACGTTGCAACTGAAGATATCAAATACGGTTACTGTACTGAAATCATGGTTGCTCTTAAACAAGGTCCTACTTATGTAAAAGAATTTAACTACGATGAATTCCAAGGATTCTTGGGTGGTCTAGGTGATTCACTTATCCTTGTTAATGACGATGAAATTGCTAAAGTTCACGTCCACACAGAAGATCCAGGTTTAGTCCTTCAAGAAGGTCTTAAATATGGAGCTCTTAAAAAAGTTAAAGTTGATAACATGCGTAACCAACACGATGCTGTTCTTGAAAAAGATCAAGCTCAAGCTGCAGCTGCTAGCAAAGAAGTAAAAGACTTTGCAATTGTTGCTGTATGTGCTGGTGATGGCTTAGCTGATATCTTTAAATCACAAGGTGTTGACTACGTTATCTCAGGCGGTCAAACAATGAATCCATCTACAGAAGATATCGTTAAAGCAATTGAAGCTGTTAATGCTAAAAATGTTATCATCTTGCCAAACAACAAAAACATCTTCATGGCTGCACAATCAGCAGCAGAAGTGTCTGAAGTACCAGCCGCAGTTGTTGAAACACGTACTGTACCTCAAGGATTTACAAGCTTGCTAGCTTTCAACCCAACTCAATCATTAGAAGAAAACGTTGAAGCTATGACTGCTAGTCTTTCAGATGTTGTTAGCGGTAGTGTAACACTTGCTGTTCGTGATACTTCTATCGATGGTCTTGAAATCCACAAAGATGACAACCTTGGTATGGTTGATGGTAAAATCGTGGTTTCAAACCCTGATATGACAGCTACTTTGAAAGAAACATTCGCTAAAATGATTGACGAAGATAGCGAAATTGTCACTATCTACGTTGGTGAAGAAGGAAATCAAGAATTGGTTGAAGAAATGGCTGATTACCTTGAATCAACTTACGAAGACGTTGAAGTTGAAATTCACGAAGGTAAACAACCAGTTTATCCATACTTGATGAGTGTTGAATAATATATTATTTGATAAAAGATAAAGGAGGCACTTCGGTGCTTTCTTTTTTTGTCTTCACAAATAAAAAGTGTCAATTAAACATCTAATAGAGAGAAAATTGTTAACTAACAAAATTTTCTGAAAATTACTTGACTTTATTTTTTAAAGTGTTAACATGGTGTGTAAGATTTAATTGATAGGAGAAAACAGATGAGAAGTGACATAATTAAGGTAGGTGTGGATAAAGCACCAGCCCGAGGTCTTCTTTATGCAACCGGGCAAGTAAAATCTGCTAAAGACATGCAAAAACCATTTATCGCAATTTGTAATTCTTATATTGATATTGTCCCTGGACATGTTCATTTGCGTGAATTGGCAGATGTCGCCAAGGAAGCTATCCGTGAAATGGGTGGTATTCCTTTTGAGTTCAATACCATTGGTGTAGACGACGGAATTGCTATGGGGCATATTGGAATGCGTTATAGTCTTCCATCTCGTGAAATCATTGCAGATGCTGCTGAAACAGTTATCAATGCACACTGGTTTGACGGTGTTTTCTATATTCCTAACTGCGATAAAATTACACCAGGTATGATTTTAGCTGCACTTCGTACCAATGTACCTGCAGTCTTTTGTTCAGGTGGTCCGATGAAAGGTGGCGTTGATATGACAGGTCACCAAGCAACGCTGTCAAGTCTTTTTGAAGCTGTCGGAACTTATCAAGCTGGTGATATGTCTAAAAAAGAATTAGATTATTTGGAACAAAATGCTTGCCCAACGTGTGGTTCTTGCGCAGGAATGTTCACAGCTAACTCAATGAACTCTCTTATGGAAGTTCTTGGTCTTGCTCTTCCAGGAAATGGTACAGTCCTTGCTGTATCAGACCAACGTCGTGAATTGGTAAGACAAGCAGCAAAACACTTGATGGATAATGTTAAAAATAATTTGCGTCCACGAGATATTATTACAAAAGAAGCTATCGACGATGCCTTTGCACTTGATATGGCTATGGGTGGGTCAACTAACACAGTTCTTCACACACTTGCTATTGCGCGTGAGGCAGGTATTGACTATGACCTTACTGATATCAATGAAATTGCTAAGAAGACACCATATCTTTCTAAAATTGCACCATCAAGCATTTACACGATGCACGATGTTCAAGAAGCAGGTGGTATTTCAGCAATTATCAATCAATTGATTAAAAAAGGAACCATTAAGGGTGATCGCATTACGATTACTGGTAAGACTCTGAAAGAAAATGTAGCTGGTGCAGAAATTAAAAACGAAGAAATCATTCATCCAATTGAACACCCAATTTCTCCAGTAGGTGGTTTGTCAGTTCTTTATGGAAATATTGCACAAGATGGCGCGGTTATCAAAGTCGGCGGTGTTGATCCTTCTGTTAAGACTTTCCGAGGAAAAGCTATCTGTTGTGATTCTCAAGATGAAGCGCTCGAATTAATTGATAATGGTACCGTTAAAAAAGGTCATGTTGTCGTGATTCGTTATGAGGGCCCTCAAGGTGGTCCTGGTATGCCTGAAATGCTTGCGCCAACGTCTAAAATTGTTGGACGTGGTCTTGGTAAAAATGTTGCTCTTATCACAGATGGACGTTTTTCTGGAGCTACACGTGGTATTGCAATTGGTCACGTATCGCCAGAAGCAGCAGAAGGTGGAAATATCGCACTTATTGAAGATGGTGATGAAATCTATATTGATTTGACTAATCGCACGATTGATCTGATTGTTGATAAAGAGACTTTAGCAGAACGTCGCAAACATTTGAAACCATTTAAATCAAAAATTTCTAGTGGTTGGTTGCGCCGTTATACAGCCTTTGCTTCATCTGCAAACTTTGGTGGGTCAATGATGACTCAAGAAGAGTTTGAAGAACGTAAAGCAGAACGCGAAAGCCAAGATAAAAAGTAAAGTTAAAGATAATTTGTGAAAGTTAGCATTTTATTGCTACTTTCACTTGCTTTATTTTTTTTAAATGTTATCATAGATATAACTTGTTTTAATTTTTAGATAATTCAAAATATATAGAAAAAGGAGGAGCTCGTGAATCAGATTAGATTAGAAGAACCCAAAAATGGATCAGAGTTATTATTGGAAACCTTGGCTAGTCTAGGAATTGATACAATTTTTGGCTACCCAGGTGGGGCAGTCTTACCACTTTATGATGCGATTTATAATTTTGAGGGTATCCGTCATATTCTGTCACGTCATGAGCAAGGTGCCCTCCATGAAGCGGAAGGTTATGCCAAATCAACTGGTAGTCTTGGTGTTGCGATTGTAACAAGTGGACCTGGTGCGACAAATGCCATTACTGGAATTGCTGATGCGATGAGTGATAGTGTTCCATTGCTTGTTTTCACTGGTCAAGTTGGTATGCCAGGTATCGGTAAAGATGCTTTCCAAGAAGCCGATATTATTGGAATTACGATGCCGATTACAAAATATAATTATCAGATCCGTGATGTGGCAGATGTCCCACGCATTGTGACGGAAGCTGTTCACATTGCGACAACTGGTAGACCTGGACCGGTTGTGATTGACCTTCCGAAAAATATTTCGGCAACTAAAACATCATTTTATTATGATCCGACGGTTAACCTTCCAAGTTATCAACCAACCATTGAACCAAATCTTTTACAGGTTAAAAAGATTTTAACGCAGCTGAAGAAAGCAAAACGTCCACTGATTATTGCTGGTGGCGGAGTGAATTACTCTGGGGCATCTGAGGAGTTAATCGCTTTTGCAGAGCGTTATAACATTCCTGTTGTTTCAACATTGCTGAGTTTAGGGGTTATGCCAATCAATCATCCACTTTCTTTGGGGATGGGGGGCATGCATGGATCGTATGCATCAAATATGGCTCTGACACAGTGTGATTTTATGATTAACTTTGGGTCGCGCTTTGCTGATCGTTTAACAGGAAATCCCAAAACATTTGCTAAAAAAGCAGTTGTTGCTCATGTTGATATTGACCCAGCAGAGATTGGAAAAGTGGTCAAAACACAGATTCCGATTGTTGGTGATGCCAAGCGCACTTTACAAATTCTTCTTGATGAAGATGGGGTCAAGACACGTCATGATAATTGGACAGATTCTGTTCTTGCTAATAAAGCGAAAGCGCCATTTAGTTATGATTTTGATGAGTCGGTGATTAAGCCACAACATGCTATTGCAACGATTGGTAAAGTCACTGATGGTGATGCGATTGTTGTTACAGACGTTGGTCAACACCAAATGTGGACAGCACAATTTTACCCTTACAAAAATGAACGACAGTTGATTACATCTGGAGGACTCGGCACAATGGGATTTGGTATTCCAGCTGCAATTGGTGCCAAGTTAGCTAATCCTGATAAAGAAGTCATTCTTTTTGTTGGTGATGGTGGTTTCCAAATGACAAACCAAGAACTAGCTTTGTTAAATGGTTACGGTGTTCCGATTAAAGTAGTTCTGGTTAATAACCATTCACTTGGTATGGTTCGTCAATGGCAAGAGTCGTTTTACGATGAGCATCGAAGCGAGTCAACCTTTGATGATGAACCAAATTTCCAAATGATGGCTGAAGCTTATGGTATTACGCATTACAAGTTCACTAATCCAAACACATTAGAAGAAGACTTGAAGGTCATTACCGCAAATAAACCGATGCTAATTGAACTGGCAATTTCAAATCGTGAACAAGTTTATCCGATGGTACCATCAGGAAAATCAAATAGTGAGATGTTGGGGGTGAAGTTCAATGCGTAGAATGTTAACAGCTAAACTTCAAAATTCAACAGGTGTTCTCAATCGCTTTACTGGTGTCCTGTCACGAAGGCAGGTTAATATTGAGTCTATATCAGTTGGGCAGACAATGGAACCAAATGTTTCTCGCATTACGACTATTATTGATGTTGAGAATTTGGAAGAAGTTGAGCAAATCATTAAACAACTTAATCGTTTGATTGATGTGCTTCGCATTCGTGATATCACTGATATTCCGCATTTGGAACGCGAAGTAATTTTGGTTAAGGTGACAGCTCCGACAAGTAAACGTGCTGAAATCTTAGCTGTTATTCAACCATTCCGAGCGAGTGTTGTTGATGTGGCACCAAAATCAATTACCATTCAAGTAACAGGTGATGGTGATAAGATTGATGCTTTACTTCGTGTCATTAAGCCTTATGGCATTCAAAATCTTGCTCGCACGGGTGCAACAGGATTTTCAAGAGATTTTTCTTGTTAAAATACTTAAATTAGTTAACATTTGCCTTACTCAGGCAGTTAAAATAAAAATAGAAAAGAGATATTTATTATGGCAGTAACAATGGAATACGAAAAAGATGTAAAAGTAGCAGCTCTTGATGGTAAAAAAATTGCCGTTATCGGTTATGGATCACAAGGTCATGCTCATGCTCAAAACTTACGTGATTCAGGTCACGATGTTATCATTGGGGTTCGCCATGGTAAATCATTCGACAAAGCAAAAGAAGATGGTTTCGAAACATATGAAGTAGCTGAAGCAACAAAACTTGCTGATGTTATCATGGTTTTGGCACCAGATGAAATCCAAGCAAAACTTTATGCTGAAGAAATTGCACCAAATCTTGAAGCAGGTAATGCACTTGGTTTTGCTCATGGTTTCAATATCCGTTTTGAATATATTAAAGCTCCAGAAACAGTAGATGTCTTTATGTGTGCGCCTAAAGGTCCAGGTCACCTTGTACGCCGTACTTACACTGAAGGATTTGGTGTGCCAGCACTTTACGCTGTTTATCAAGATGCTACTGGTCATGCTAAAGACATCGCAATGGACTGGTCTAAAGGTATCGGTGCTGCGCGTGTTGGACTTCTTGAAACTACATTCAAAGAAGAAACTGAAGAAGATTTGTTCGGTGAACAAGCAGTTCTTTGTGGTGGTTTGACTGCCCTTATCGAAGCAGGTTTTGAAGTTCTTACTGAAGCAGGCTATGCTCCAGAATTGGCTTACTTCGAAGTTCTTCATGAAATGAAACTTATCGTTGACCTTATTTACGAAGGTGGATTCAAGAAAATGCGTCAATCAATTTCAAATACAGCTGAATTTGGTGACTATGTTTCAGGTCCACGTGTCATCACTAAAGATGTTAAAGAAAATATGAAAGCCGTTCTTGCTGATATTCAATCAGGTAAATTTGCTGAAGAATTTGTAAGCGACTATAAAGCTGGTCGTCCAAAACTTGAAGCTTATCGTAAAGAAGCTGCAGAACTTGAAATTGAAAAAGTGGGTGCAGAACTTCGTAAAGCAATGCCTTTTGTTAACCAAAATGATGACGATGCATTCAAAATTTATAACTAATTTTTGAAGAAATCTACTTATAAAAGGCCGATGTTAGTCATCGGTTTTTTATCTATTAATCAGTCATTTGTCATATAAAATATTTAAATATTAGAAGAGGTAGTTTATGATCTTAGCTAAGGATGTTGTTGACGCCTATGACGTCTTGAAAGATGTTGTTGAGTGTACACCCCTAGATTTTGACCGTTATTTATCGGAAAAATATGGTGCAACCGTTTATCTTAAACGAGAAAATATGCAGAAAGTGCGTTCGTTTAAAATTCGTGGAGCTTATTATGCTATTCATCAGTTGTCAGATGAAGATAAGAAACGTGGTGTTGTCTGTGCTTCAGCAGGTAACCACGCTCAAGGTGTGGCATTTACTTGTCATGAAATGAAAATTCCAGCAACAATTTTTATGCCTGTAACAACTCCTCAGCAAAAAATTGGGCAAGTCAAGTTCTTTGGTGGTCCTTACGTGACAATCAAGTTGGTTGGTGATACTTTTGATGCTTCAGCTCAAGCTGCTCAAGAATTTACAAAGTCAGAAGGAATGACTTTTATTGATCCATTTGATGATGATGATGTCCAAGCAGGACAAGGAACTGTGGCATATGAGATTTATGAACAAGCTCAAGAAGAAGGCGTAACGTTTGATAATATTTTTGTTCCAGTTGGTGGCGGTGGATTAATTTCGGGTGTTGCAACCTACATTAAGGACGTTGCTCCAGAAATTGAAGTTGTTGGTGTTGAGGCATCAGGTGCAAGAAGCATGCGCGCAGCATTTGACAAAGGCCATCCTGTAAAATTGGAAGAAATTGATAAATTTGCTGATGGGATTGCAGTGCAAAAAGTTGGTGACAAGACTTTTGAAATTGCTCGAAAATACGTAGATAAATTAGTCGGTGTTGATGAGGGGTTGATCTCAGAGACTTTGATTGATATGTACTCAAAACAAGGGATCATTGCTGAACCAGCTGGAGCTTCTTCAATTGCAGCACTTGAAGTTATGAAAGATGATATCAAAGGTAAGACAGTCGTTTGTATCATTTCTGGCGGTAACAATGACATCAATCGTATGCAAGAAATGGAAGAACGTGCTCTCATCTATGATGGCGTCAAACATTATTTTGTGGTTAATTTTCCACAACGTCCAGGAGCTTTACGTGAATTTGTCAATAATATCTTAGGTCCAAATGATGATATCACGCGATTTGAATACATCAAACGTGCTAACAAAGGGACAGGACCGGTACTCATTGGGATAACTTTAGGAGATAAAAATGATTATTCGGCTTTTATTGATCGATTATCTGTTTTTGATCCTTCATACATCAACCTTCATGGAAATGAAAGCCTCTATAATCTACTAGTCTGATAAGATGTTTTCTTAGAATAACTTTAATAAGCTAAACTAGCTGGGTCTTATGACTCAGCTAGTTTTTATGATTTTGCTTGACTTTTTAAAGAAATAAAATATAATTGTATTAACCTATAGGTACAAGAAAGGGGATTTAACATGTTTTTAATTATTTTTGTACTTATGTTGCTACTTGTTTTGAGTATTGTCGCAAGTACACTATATGTTGTTCGTCAACAAACTGTTGCTATCATCGAACGTTTTGGAAAATATCAAACAACGTCTACTAGTGGGATTCATATTCGCTTGCCATTTGGCATTGATAAAATTGCTGCGCGTATTCAATTGCGTCTTTTGCAATCTGAAATTGTTGTAGAAACTAAGACTAAAGACAATGTTTTTGTCACTCTAAACGTTGCTACACAGTACCGTGTTAATGAGCAAAATGTCACCGATGCTTATTATAAACTTATGCGTCCTGAAGCTCAAATTAAATCATATATTGAAGACGCACTTCGTTCATCTGTTCCAAAACTTACTTTGGATGAATTATTCGAGAAAAAAGATGAAATTGCCCTGGAAGTTCAACACCAAGTGGCTGAAGAAATGTCTACATATGGTTATATCATCGTAAAAACATTGATTACGAAGGTTGAACCTGATGCCGAAGTCAAACAATCAATGAACGAAATCAATGCGGCTCAACGTAAACGTGTAGCTGCTCAAGAATTGGCAAATGCTGATAAAATTAAGATTGTCACAGCAGCAGAAGCTGAGGCAGAAAAAGATCGTCTTCATGGTGTTGGTATTGCCCAACAACGTAAAGCTATTGTCGATGGTTTAGCCGAATCTATTCAAGAGTTAAAAGATGCCAATGTAGGTATGACTGAAGAACAAATCATGTCAATCTTGTTAACTAACCAATATCTTGACACTTTGAATACTTTTGCTGCTAAAGGTAATCAAACACTCTTTTTGCCAAATCATCCAGAAGGTATTGAAGATATTCGCACACAAATTTTGTCATCATTGAAAACTAAATAATAAAAAATTCTCTATTGCAGACGGAAGGAATTGCAATAGGGAATTTTTTGTCTGGCGTTTTTGTTAGGGATTAGAATAGGAGTTACATGTTTCTTTTATATCTTTTATGTTCATGGATTATTTTCAGAGCACGTTTTCGAGTTTTGATATTAGGGCTTTTAAGTCTGCGATATGCAGATGCTAAATCAGTTTTTTAACCTCCTTAAAATAGATTTATTAACGTTAACATGGGGGATTATATCACAAAATACTTAACCAGTAAAGTATTTGCCGTATTATTTTGAAAAATGAATTTTTTGACATCAAAAACAACCTTCTTTTAAAAAGGTTGTTGTTGATGATTATTTCAAGAAACGTTGTAAGAATACTTTTGTACGATCTTGTTGTGGGTTTTCAAAGATTTGTTGAGGTGTCCCCTCTTCAGCGATAACCCCTTTATCCATGAAGATAACACGGTCTGAAACTTCTTTAGCGAATTCCATTTCGTGTGTTACGATAATCATTGTTAGACCTGATTTAGCGAGGTCTTGCATTGTTTTAAGAACTTCACCAACCATTTCTGGGTCAAGGGCTGAAGTAGGTTCGTCAAATAACATTGCTTCAGGATTAACAGACAATGCACGTGCGATAGCTACACGTTGTTTTTGTCCACCAGAAAGTTGTTTTGGTTTTGCTTTCCAGTATTGCTCAGTCATACCAACTTTTGTAAGGTTTTCTTTAGCGATTTTTTCAGCTTCGCTGCGAGAACGTTTCAAAACAGTTGTTTGAGCAACGATGGCATTTTCAAGAACATTTAAGTTTTCAAAAAGGTTAAATGATTGGAAAACCATTCCGAGTTTTTCACGGTATTCTGTCAAGTTGTAATCTTTTTCGAGAACGTTTTGACCGTGGAAAAGGATTTCTCCAGCAGTTGGGTCTTCTAAAAGATTGATAGAACGTAGGAATGTTGATTTTCCTGAACCTGATGAACCAATGATAGAAATAACTTCACCTTTATTAACAGAAAGTGAAATATCTTTTAGGACTTCATTTTGTCCGTAAGATTTTTTTAGGTGTTTAATTTCAATGATAGGTTGAGACATTATTTCACCTCTTTCGTTTGGTTTTGGTTAGCACCAGTTGTGTAAGTGTCAGCATCGAAGCGACGTTCGATGAAGCGCAAGATGCGTGTCACTGTAAAGGTGAGAACAAAGTAGATAATCGCGATAATAGTGAATGTTTGGAAGTATTGATATGTTTGTGTTGCAACGGTATTACCTGAGAAGTAAAGTTCAACAACTGAGATAACATTCAATACTGAAGTGTCTTTAATATTGATGACAAATTCGTTACCAGTTGCTGGCAAGATGTTGCGAACAACTTGAGGAAGAACGATTTTGCGCATTGTTTGAGCGTGTGTGAATCCAAGTGCAGTAGCAGCTTCGAACTGACCTTTATCAACAGCGAAGATACCGCCACGAACGATTTCACTCATGTAAGCACCAGTGTTGATTGATACGATGAAGATGGCTGCAATTGTACGGTCGATTGAAATACCGAAGGCTTGAGCAGTACCGTAGTAGATAACCATAGCTTGTACAATCATCGGTGTACCACGGAAGATTTCGATATAAACACTAAGTAACCAGCCAAATGCTTTTTGAAGACCAGCAAGGAATTTGTTGGCAGCTTTTGGAGCTGTGCGGAAGACACCAATCAAAAGACCGATGAAAAGACCAACAACTGTACCAATGATAGAGATGAGAAGTGTGACTCCTGCACCGCGTAGGAATTGGCTCCAGTTTTTCTTGAAGATACTCCACATATCTGAAAAGAAGTTGCTGTTAGTATTGTCTGAAGAGTTGTCTGCTGGTTGTTTTTCAATCATGTCATCCATGAGAGCTAGGCGGTCATCGTCAGAAATACTAGCTAAAACAGCATTTACTTTTGCAAGGGTTTCAGTATCATTTTTGCGAAGTCCAACTGCGATAGCTGTATCGGATTTAGATGTTGCAAAACCTTTGCCATCTTCAAATGCAACCATCTTGAAGTCGCTGTTAGCATTTTCGGCAGAGATAGCATCAGGACGTTCAGAAACATAACCATCGATGATACCAGATTCAAGTGCTTGACGCATTTGGTTGAAGTCACCCATGGCTGTTTCTTTTGAAGCGTCTTTGATTTGGTCAATCAAGTTGTAAAGGTAAACACCTTGTTGAGATGTTAATTTTGCACCGGCAAAGTCTTTGAGTGAAGTGGCTTGTGCAAAATCACCTTTTTTAGAAACAACGATAACTGGTGAACTTGTATAGTAACTGTCTGAGAATGCAATTTCTTTCTTACGTTCAGCTGTAGGACTCATTCCGGCAGCAATCATGTCAATCTTTCCGGAAGTAAGCGCTGGAATTAGTCCTGTCCAAGTAGTTTTGACAACGAGGAGTTCCTTGCCTAAGCTATCTGCTATTTTCTTAGCTATTTGGACATCGTATCCGTTAGCGTACTGGCTAGTTCCTTCGATAGGAACAGCTCCATTAGAATCATCATCTTGTGTCCAGTTAAATGGAGCGTAGGCTGCCTCCATCCCGACACGAAGATATTCGTCAGCGTGTATGCTAGTCATTCCTCCAAAGAGAAGAAGAAGGGCTGCAAAACAACTTAAAAGTAACTTTTTCATTTAAGACTCCTGTCTATTCTTATACCTTACCATTTTACATGAAATGGGTCTTGATTTCAACACGATAAGCTTTAAAATAGAATATTTATACAATATATTATGATAAAATAGTGTTATGAGAAAGGAGTAGGAGATCATGAAAAAATTAAGACCATTTTTGATTGCCATCGTCGCATTTTTGGGATTGGCTATACCTGTCATTGCTGATAGTGATGTAGACTATAGTATTAGCGATTACGATGGTGTTTTGACAATTCATGACGATAATACAGCTGATTTTTATCAGACAATTACTTATGATTTTGATTCATCGTATAATGGGCAGATTGTGACACTTGGTGAGGCTGGGCATATGCCAGATGGTTTTACTGTTGATAAGAATCCAGAAATTTTTGCGCAAGTTAACGGTGTTGATAAGACTGTTCGTTCTGAGATTAAAGACCTTGGTGATGGTTACCAGGTGAAAATCTATAATTCAGGAAGGGGCGGAGATATTGTCGTTGTTAAATTGCATTGGAAGTTGGCAAATCTGTTATTTCCGTATCAGGATGTTGCTGAGTTAAACTGGGTGCCAATCAGTGATTGGGATGAAACTTTAAAACATGTGACTTTTACAGTGATAACAGATAGGCTAACTTCTAACCGCAAGCTTTGGGCACATAGAGGTTACTTAAAATCCACCCTTGTAAAAAAACAAGCTGATGGTTACCAAATTACAGCTAGCCATGTAGATGGTAAATTAGAATTGCATGCTTATTGGGATAAAGATATTTTGACCAATCCTGTAACTTTAGCAGGTAAGAAGAAAGCAGCAATTACTAAGCAAGAGCAAAAGATTGCTAGAAAAACTCAATTGTTGAAAACGACTCTGTTTTATGTTGTTCCATCAATCATTGGGGTTATGATTGTTTCAGCTTGTGTTCTTTTCTTTATGGGAAATCAAATAGCTAAAGCACATGAGAAGTTTAGTCGAGATATCCATTCTTATGAGGCACCAGAAGATTGGTCACCGTTATTAGTGATGCAGTATATATATGATGCAGATTTAGAAGATACGGATACTAAGGGAAGCTCAATTCCACAGAAATTTAAATTTGAAACAGCTATGCAGGCAACTTTGCTTGATTTGATTGACCGTAAAATCATTACAGCTGAGGACCAAGAGTTGACTTGTCACCCAGATAAACCAATGACAAAATATGAGGCTGAAGTTCTTGATATGGCATTTGGTAAGAGAAAAACGGTGAAAATTGAAGATTTGTTTTCGGATTATCGTTTTGATGATGATTTGGTTGATAGTTACAAGAAGAAATACAAAGGTCACACATTGGAAGCAAAACTAAACAAGCTCGGCGATGATTTTAACAACCGTTATCTAGGAAAACTTGAGAAAATCACTAGCTTAGTTGATAAAGAAATTTCGCAAAAAGCTTTACCAGCGATTCGTGAAGATTTATCAGATGAAGCTGCAAAGAAATTTGAATACGCAAAAGGTCTTTTGTTTATTTCATTACTACTAATTGTTGTTGGTTTAGTTTATCTAATCTTTAACTTAAACCTTGCTTTTCTTGGTTACGGATTCTTGTTGCTTTTGGTAATCTTGAGTTTAGTTGTAGTTATAAGAAAAGCTGATTATTATGATGTTCACGGAGCAATAACAGCTGAGGGGCAAGAACGTATTCAATCTTGGGTTAGTTTTACTAATATGATGCGTGATATTAATAAATTTGACAAAGTTGATTGGCAAGGAGTCATTGTTTGGAATCGAATCTTAGTGTATGCGACATTGTTTGGCTATGCTAAGCAAGTTCAAAAATATCTTGCAATTCATGATATTAAACTCGCAAGCGAAGCAGCTTATATGTTCGACTCTGAACTTGGTTATCTAATCGGTATGCAGACACATCAACTAAGACTTGCTAGCCACAGTGCTGATTCAGCATCGAATTTCTCTGTTTCATCTGGTAGTTCAGGAACTAGTGGCGGCTTCTCCGGCGGTGGAGGCGGCGGAGGCGGCGGAGCGTTTTAAAATGTAGCCAAATCTGCTATAATTGAGAAGATATTAAATTAAGGAGAGCTTATGTTATTTTTCGAATTACTAAAGGCTATCTTTTTGGGGATAGTTGAGGGAATTACAGAGTGGTTGCCTGTGTCAAGTACAGGACACTTGATTCTGGTTCAAGAGTTTATCAAATTGAATCAAGATAAGGCATTTTTGGATATGTTCAACATTGTTATCCAATTGGGAGCAATCTTGGCTGTTATTGTGATTTACTTTAAGCGTTTGAATCCATTTCAACCTGGAAAAACAGCGCGTGAAGTTCAATTGACTTGGCAGCTTTGGTTGAAGGTTGTGATTGCATGTATTCCATCAATTTTGATTGCAGTGCCATTTGATGACTGGTTTGAAGCGCATTTCAATTACATGATTCCGATTGCGATTGCTTTGATTGTTTACGGTGTTGCTTTCATTTGGATTGAAAAACGTAATGCAAATGTTGAACCTGAAGTGACTGACCTTGCTCGTATGCCTTATTTGACAGCATTTTGGATTGGTTGCTTCCAAGTCCTTAGTATCGTACCAGGAACAAGCCGTTCAGGTGCAACTATCTTAGGTGCTATTATTGTGGGAACAAGCCGTTCAGTTGCTGCTGATTTTACATTCTTCCTCGCAATTCCAACTATGTTTGGTTACAGTGGTTTGAAAGCTGTTAAGTTCTTCTTAGATGGTAACGTGCTTAACTTCAGTCAATTCTTGATTTTAATGGTAGCAAGTGTGACAGCATTCCTTGTCAGCTTGTATGTTATCCGCTTCTTGACTGATTATGTTAAAAAACATGACTTCACTGTCTTTGGTAAGTACCGTATCGTTTTGGGTACGATTCTTATCCTCTACAGTATTGTTAAATTTATCTTTTAAAATAGCAGCAGTCTGTATCAGGACTGCTTTTTGTGACCAATAAATTGAAAAAACATAACTTTTCTTGTATAATAAAATGACTACTCGTGCGAGGTATATAGTATGGAAATGAAACAGATTAGCGAGACAACGCTAAAAATAACGATTAGTATGGAAGATTTAGAAGAACGAGGAATGGAGTTAAAAGACTTTTTGATTCCGCAAGAAAAGACAGAAGAGTTCTTCTATTCAGTAATGGATGAGTTAGATTTACCAGATAATTTTAAAGATAGCGGCATGCTTAGTTTTCGTGTGACACCACGTAAAGACCATCTTGATGTATTTGTCACAAAATCAGAAATTAACAAAGATATCAATTTTGAAGATTTAGCTGCATTTGATGATGTGTCTAACATGTCACCAGAAGAATTCTTTAAAACGTTAGAACAAACAATGATGGCTAAAGATGACACTGAAGCTCATGAAAAATTAGGTAAAATCGAAGAAATGATGGAAGGTGCTGTTGAAGAAGTCTTGACAGAGCACGCTAAGCAAGCAGATACAGAACCTGAAGAAGATGTAAATCCATCTGATTATGTTCATTACGTCTTAGATTTTCCAAGTTTAGAAGCAACAGTTGCTTTTTCTAAAGCGATTGATTTTCCTGTAGAAGCTTCTGAACTTTACAAGATGGACGGCGTTTATTACATGACAATTTTGCTTGATTTGCAGAACCAACCTTCTTATTATGCAAATTTGATGTATGCCCGTATGTTAGAATACGCTGGCGCCGGTACAAAAACTCGTGCTTACTTGCAAGAGCACGCAGTTGAACTATTGACGGATGATGCCGTTGCAAAATTAAAAATGATTGAGTTAGTATAGTATGGCACCCTTTACAATTGAATATGTTTTAGTTTTAATTGGCGCATTTTTATTGTCACTATTCTTGACGCCAATTGTTCGTTTTGTTGCTTTTCGTGTTGGTGCCGTAGATAAGCCAAATGCTCGTAGGGTTAATGAAGTCCCTATGCCAAGTAGCGGTGGAGTTGCGATTTTTCTATCTTTCTTGGTCTCTTCGTTAATCTTTATGCCAATGGTATTAAAAGAGCCAATTTGGACAATTTCGTACTTTAATTATGTTTTACCAGTTATCATTGGTGGATTCATTATTACGGCGACTGGATTTATTGATGATATTTATGAATTAAAACCCAAAACAAAAATGCTAGGTATTATTCTTGGCGCTGTTATTGTTTGGGCATTTACGGATTTCCGCTTTGATAGTTTTAAAATTCCATTTGGAGGACCACTGTTAGAATTTAATTCTGTTGTGACCTTCTTCTTAACAGTTTTTTGGATTATTGCTATCACTAATGCGATGAATCTGATTGATGGCTTAGATGGTTTGGTGAGTGGTGTCTCAATCATTAGCCTTATCACGATGGCTTTGGTATCGTATTTCTTTTTACCACAAACTGATTTTTATCTAACATTAACAATCCTACTGTTGATTGCTTGTATTGCAGGATTTTTCCCATATAACTACAATCCAGCGATTATTTATCTTGGTGATGCAGGAGCTCTTTTCATTGGATTTATGATTGGTGTCTTGTCTCTTCAAGGATTGAAAAATTCAACAGCAGTTGCAGTAGTAACACCGGTGATTATTCTTGGTGTGCCAATTTTAGATACGACAGTTGCAATTATTCGTCGTAAATTATCTGGACGTCCTGTGACTGAAGCAGATAAGATGCACCTGCACCATCGTCTGTTAGCTATGGGATTCACACATCGCGGTGCTGTTTTAGTCGTTTATGGCATCGCCATTCTTTTTTCATTGATTGCACTTTTACTTAACGTTTCTAGCCGTATAGGTGGAGTACTTTTGATGATTGGCTTAGCATTTGCATTAGAAGTCTTTATCGAGGGACTTGAAATTTGGGGAGTTGGACGTACACCGCTCTTTGATGTTTTGAAATTTATTGGAAATAGCGATTACCGTCAGGCAACCATGCTAAAATGGAAAAACCGTAAAAATAACAAATAATAAGTGATTGAAAAGCCTACTATGGCTTTTTTTTGATATAATGATTAATAACCCTATAGAACTGCGGTAATTTTCAGAAAAAAGTTACTGCCGCATTTATTTAAATTGGAGGAATGTACACATGTCTGTACTTGAAATAAAAAATCTTCATGTTTCAATTGAAGATAAAGAAATTCTTAAGGGTGTCAATCTAACTCTTAAGACAGGAGAAATTGCTGCGATTATGGGTCCTAACGGGACTGGTAAATCAACGCTTTCAGCTGCTATCATGGGAAACCCAAACTATGAGGTTACTCAGGGTGAAATTTTACTAGATGGCGAAAATATTCTCGACCTTGAAGTCGATGAACGTGCTCGTCTTGGACTATTTCTTGCTATGCAATACCCAGCTGAAATTCCTGGAATCACAAATGCTGAGTTTATTCGTGCAGCTATGAATGCCGGAAAAGAAGATGACGAAAAAATTTCTGTCATGGACTTCATCACAAAATTGGATGAAAAAATGGAATTTCTTGGTATGAAAGAAGAAATGGCAGAGCGTTACCTTAACGAAGGTTTCTCAGGTGGTGAAAAGAAACGTAATGAAATTCTTCAACTGTTGATGTTGGAACCTAAATTTGCTCTTCTTGATGAAATCGATTCTGGTCTTGATATCGATGCTCTTAAAGTGGTGTCAAAAGGTGTCAATGCCATGCGTGGTGAAAATTTTGGTGCCATGATTATCACGCACTACCAACGTCTTCTTAACTACATTAAACCAGATGTTGTCCATATTATGATGGATGGACGTGTTGTCCTTTCAGGCGGTGAAGAACTTGCTGCTCGTCTTGAAAAAGAAGGATATGCAAAAATTGCCGAAGAACTCGGTATTAAATACGAAGAAGAAGTGTAATTGATGATGTCAAAGTCTATGGTTTTAACCTAGACGATACTCGTATGTAGGATATAAAAAGGAGTAAACATCAAATTATGACGAAAGAATTAGTTTTAAATTTTTCACAAGCAAAAGCAGAGCCGTTGTGGTTGCAAGAACGACGTCTGGCTGCTTTTGATAATATAGATAAATTACCGTTACCAGAAATCAACCGTGTGAAGTTTCACCGTTGGAATCTTGGTGATGGAACAATTTCAGAGAATGTAGCACTTGCTAACGTTCCTGATTTTACAGCTCTTGGAGACAACCCTAAGCTTGTTCAGGTTGGAACACAGACTGTTCTTGAGCAGTTGCCAATGGACTTGATGGAAAAAGGTATTGTTTTCACAGACTTTTACAGCGCTTTAGAAGAAATTCCAGAAGTGATTGAAAAATATTTTGGGTCTGCGCGTGGAGGTAAAGAAGATAAGTTAGCTGCTTATCACACTGCTTACTTTAATAGTGCCGCAGTGCTTTATGTTCCAGATAATGTGGACATTAAAGAACCAATCGAGGGGCTTTTCTTCCAAGATAAGGCAAGTGATGTTCCGTTTAACAAACATATTCTCATCGTAGTTGGAAAAAATAGTCACATTAGCTACTTGGAACGTTTTGAATCAATCGGTGAAGGAGAAGCAACAGCAACTGCAAATATTTCTGTTGAAGTCATTGCTTTGGACGGAAGTCATGTGAAGTTTTCAGCTATTGACCGTTTGGGCGAAAATGTTACGACTTATATTAGCCGTAGAGCTCATCATGGCAAAGATGCAGTAGTGGATTGGGCGCTTGGTATTATGAATGAAGGCAATGTCATTGCTGATTTCGATTCAGATTTGTATGGTGATGGCAGTCAAGCTAATCTTAAAGTAGTTGCTGCTTCATCTGGACGCCAAGTTCAAGGTGTTGATACACGTGTTACAAACTATGGCTGTCATACTGTTGGGCACATTTTACAACACGGTGTTATTCTTGAACGTGGTACATTGACCTTTAATGGAGTTGGACATATCGTCAAAGGAGCTAAGGGAGCAGACGCCCAACAAGAAAGCCGAGTTCTCATGCTTTCAGATAAAGCTCGTTCAGATGCTAATCCAATTCTATTGATTGATGAAAATGATGTCACAGCAGGTCACGCAGCATCAATTGGACAAGTTGACCCAGATGATATGTATTATTTGATGAGTCGTGGTATTGATAAGGAAACAGCAGAGCGCCTAGTTATTCGTGGTTTCTTAGGTACTGTTATTACTGAAATTCCTGTCAAAGAAGTACGTGACGAAATGATTGCTGTGCTAGATAATAAATTGGAGCAACGCTGATATGAAAAAATTAGATGCTCACAAAATTGCTCAAGACTTTACGGTGCTTAATCAAATTGTAAATGACGAACCTTTGGTTTATCTTGATAATGCAGCAACAACTCAGAAACCACAAAAAGTTCTTGATGCACTTAATGATTATTATCACACGATTAATGCTAATGTCCACCGTGGTGTTCACACACTTGCTGAACGAGCGACAGCAGCTTATGAAGCAAGTCGTGAAAAAGCACGTCGGTTTATTAATGCAAAATCAACTAAAGAAGTCTTGTTTACACGTGGAACGACGACGGGACTCAATTGGGTTGCGCACTTTGCGCAAGAAGTACTTCAAAAAGATGATGAAGTGCTCATCTCAGTTTTAGAGCACCATGCTAATGTTGTTCCTTGGCAGCAAGTTTGTCAAAAAACAGGTGCAAAATTAGTTTATGTCTATTTAAAAGACGGGCAGTTGGATATGGACGATTTGCGTAGCAAACTTTCAACTAAAACTAAATTTGTCAGCATCGCTCACGTTTCAAATGTTCTAGGTTCAATTCAACCAGTTAAAGAAATTGCTAAATTAGCTCACCAAGTTGGAGCTTGTATGGTTGTTGATGGCGCGCAGTCTGCTCCGCATATGACAATTGATGTTCAAGATTTAGATTGTGACTTTTTTGCATTTTCAGGGCACAAGATGCTTGGGCCTACGGGTATTGGTGTTCTTTACGGTAAAGAAGAACTTCTTAATCAAATGTCACCTGTTGAATTTGGTGGTGAAATGATTGATTTTGTTTATGAACAAGAAGCGACTTGGACAGAGTTGCCTTGGAAGTTTGAGGCAGGAACACCAAATATTTCTGGTGCTATTGCTTTAGGCACTGCAATTGATTATTTGAACAACCTTGGTTTAGATGCTGTTCATGCACATGAACAAGAACTTGTTGATTATGTTCTTCCTAAATTACAAGCAATTGAAGGACTAACAGTTTATGGTCCTAAGGATCCTAGCCAACACACTGGGGTAATTTCATTTAATCTTGATGGATTGCATCCACATGATGTAGCGACAGCACTTGATTATGAAGGTGTTGCGGTTCGCGCTGGACATCATTGTGCGCAACCTTTGATTACTTATCTAGGAATTCATTCAGCAGTGCGTGCAAGTTTTTATATCTATAATACGAAAGAAGATTGTGATAAACTAATAGAAGCAATTCTTAAAACAAAGGAGTTTTTCAATGGCACTTTCTAGATTAGATAGTCTTTATATGGCAGTTGTTTCAGATCATTCAAAAAATCCACACCATCATGGAAAATTAGAAGACGTTAATCAAGTTAATCTTAATAATCCGACTTGTGGTGATGTGATTTCACTTTCAGTAAAATTTGATGGTGATCGCATTTCAGATATTGCTTTTGCTGGTGACGGTTGTACAATTTCAACAGCTTCATCTAGTATGATGACTGATGCAGTTCTCGGTAAAACAAAAGAAGAGGCGCTTGAACTGGCTGAGATTTTCTCAAAAATGGTTCAAGGTGAAAAAGACGATGCTCAAAAAAGATTAGGTGAGGCTAGTTTCTTAGCAGGAGTTTCAAAATTCCCACAACGTATTAAATGTTCAACTCTAGCTTGGAATGCCTTGAAGAAAGCTATTGAAAACGACGATAAAGATACAGAAAGGTAATTAGATGCCTGAAAAAAATGAAAAAGTAACTCCAAAACCAATTGACCTTGGTGATTATCAATATGGCTTTCATGATGATGTGACACCGGTCTTTTCAACAGAAAAAGGAATCAGCGAAGAAGTTGTTCGTGAATTATCTGCTGAAAAAGGTGAGCCTGAGTGGATGCTTGAGTTCCGTTTGAAATCATTGGAAATTTTTAACAAAATGCCAATGCAAGATTGGGGACCAGATTTGTCAGATATTGATTTTGATGAAATCACTTATTACCAAAAAGCTTCTGATAAACCTGCTCGTTCATGGGAAGATGTCCCAGAAAAAATCAAAGAAACTTTTGAACGTATCGGAATTCCAGAAGCTGAGCGAGCTTACTTGGCTGGGGCTTCAGCACAATATGAATCTGAAGTTGTTTACCATAATATGAAAGATGAGTATGATAAGTTAGGGATTATTTTTACAGATACAGATTCAGCTTTGAAAGAATACCCAGAGCTGTTCAAAAAATATTTTTCAAAATTAGTCCCACCTACAGATAATAAATTGGCAGCTTTAAACTCTGCATTTTGGTCAGGTGGAACATTTATTTATGTACCAAAAGGTGTCAAGGTTGATATTCCTTTGCAGACTTATTTCCGAATCAATCGCGAATCAATGGGACAATTTGAACGTACCTTGATTATCGTTGATGAAGGAGCAAGTGTTCACTACGTTGAAGGATGTACAGCACCAAATTATTCATCTGCTAGTCTTCACGCGGCAATTGTTGAGATTTTTGCACTTGAAGGAAGCTACATGCGTTATTCAACTATCCAAAACTGGTCAGATAATGTCTATAATTTGGTAACAAAACGTGCTACAGCTAAAAAAAATGCTACAGTTGAATGGATTGATGGTAACCTTGGTGCTAAAACAACTATGAAGTACCCATCTGTTTATCTTGATGGTGAAGGCGCGCGTGGTACAATGCTTTCGATTGCCTTTGCTAATAAAGGGCAACATCAAGATACTGGTGCTAAAATGATTCACAATGCACCACATACTTCATCATCGATTGTTTCAAAATCAATCGCTAAAGGTGGAGGTAAGGTTGACTATCGTGGTCAAGTAACTTTCAATAAAAATTCTAAGAAATCTGTCAGTCACATTGAATGTGACACTATTTTGATGGATGATATATCAAGTTCAGATACAATTCCATTTAACGAAATTCATAATTCACAAGTTGCCCTTGAACATGAAGCAAAGGTTTCAAAAATTTCTGAAGAACAGCTTTATTATTTGATGAGTCGTGGACTCTCAGAACAAGAAGCAACTGAAATGATTGTTATGGGATTTGTTGAGCCCTTTACAAAAGAACTTCCAATGGAATACGCTGTTGAACTTAATCGTTTAATCAGTTATGAAATGGAAGGGTCAGTTGGATAAAACAAAAGAGACGAGTTTTAAACTCGTCTCTTTTTTACATATTACATATATTATATAGAAGGAAATTGGTAATTTTTAAAGTTTTTCGTTGACGTAAGTTACGAACTGGTTCCACCAGACTTTAAGAAAATTGCTTTTTTTAACCTCTTTTTTAGCAAGAGCAGGAACATTTGGTTTTGAATCAAGGTAACCAGTTCCTACAATTTGGTTATCATTATATTCAAATTTTCCAACTTTGTCACCTTTGTTAATAGTTGCTTCGTAACCTTTAGCTTTTGAAGAGAATTTGGCAGAAACATCAGTGCCAATGCGATGCACTACATTCAAATCTTGGGCAGCAACGACAGGGACTGTTTTTTCTTTCCCGTCTTTAACCTTTGCTTTGCTATTTTTATAAGATTGACCAGCTTCGATAATAGTAGTTATTTCATAATTTGATTTGACATAATCCAGGAGCTCGTTAGTAGCTTCGAAACGAGCAAAATCATTTTCTTCCCAACCATCCGCATTCATCACGACAGAGATAATGCGCATACCGTTTTCAGTTGAAGTAGCGACAAATGAAGCTCCTGCAAGTTCAGTTGTACCAGTTTTTAGACCATCGACGCCATCTCGTTCATAAGGCATATCTTTAAGCATGTAATTGTAAGTGTTCATTGTTGAACCATCAAAATCTGCTGTTGTTTGACTACTGATTTTTAAGACATCAGGATATTCTGTAATGAGATGGCGGGCAATTATAGCAATGTCTCGAGCACTTAGCATATTTTCGTCTGTAGAACTAGATTCAGGGTAAATGTTATCGCTGAGGTAACTGTTATTTAAACCAGATGCGTTGACTAATTTAGCATCAGTAATTCCCCATTCATTGAGTTGAGCTTTCATCATGTCTACAAAATTGCTTTCGCTACCACCAATTTGTTCAGCTAGTGCAATTGCAGCGCTGTTAGCACTGGCGACCATAGCGGCATTGACTAGTTGTTCAACAGTGTATTCGTGAGCTTCCATAGGTACGTTACTTGCATCTGAGTTAGCTGTTAAATCGTAAGCATAATCAGAAATTGGAACTTTAGTATCCCAAGAAAGATTTCCGTTATCGATTTCTTTATAAGTTAAATAAACAGTTAATATTTTTGTCATAGAAGCGATACCAGCAGGTGTAGTAGCATCTTTTTCATAAAGAACCTTACCTGTAGTAGCTTCGACAGCAATTGCGTGCTTAGCAGCGACATCAAAATCATCTGCGTAAACACTACTTCCAATAAAAGCCAAGAGAATGGCTAAAGCAGCAATAACCTTTTTCATTGTTCCATCCTTTGTTAAAAAATTCAACAATATAATTATACCATATTAATAGCATATAAATGGTGTGTTAGATAATCTGACAAAAAATTCAGAAAAAACTACTTTCTTCAGAAAAAACTATTTTCTTTAAAGAAACTTTATGATATAATTCTACTTGTCAAATAATATAATTTAGAGAGAACAACTAGGAGGGCGTCACATGTCACTAGAAAGTAAAACATGGAAACGCATTGGCTTAGGAGCTGTTACTTTGCTCTCAACTGCGGTATTGGCAGCTTGTGGAGGAAAAAGCTCATCAACTTCTTCAAGTGATGAGATTAATTGGTACACTCCTACTGAAATTAGCACTTTGGATGTTTCAAAAGTTACAGATACTTATTCTTCAATTGCAATCGGTAACTCAGGTAGTAATCTTCTTCGTCGTAACGAAGATGGCGAATTGAAACCTGATTTGGCAGAGAAAGTTGAAGTATCTGAAGATGGATTAACCTATACTGCAACATTACGTGATGGTCTAAAATGGTCTGATGGTAGTGATTTGACTGCAGATGATTTTGTCTACACATGGCAACGTATTGTTGATCCAGCGACAGCTTCTGAGTATGCAAATCTTGCGTCAGATGCGCATGTTTTAAATGCTGCAGAAGTTATCAGCGGTACTAAGAGCGTTGATGAATTGGGAGTAAAAGCAGATGGCAATAAAGTTATCTTTACATTGTCTAGTCCATCTCCTCAATTTATGAGTCTTCTATCGTTTGCTAACTTCGTTCCTCAAAACAAAGCTTTTGTGGAAAAAGCAGGTAGTGATTATGGTACAACTTCTGAAAAAGCACTTTATTCAGGTCCATATACAGTAACAAAATGGAACGGTTCTAATGGTACATTTACACTTGTGAAGAACAAATACTATTGGGACGCTAAAAACATAAAAGTTAAAAAAGTTAATATCCAAGCTGTTAAAAAACCTGATACTGCCGTGCAAATGTACAAAGATGGTCAGCTTGATACAGCGAACATCTCAGGTACAGAAGCCATTTATAAAGCAAACAAAAATAGTAAAGACGTTGTAGATTCACCAGAAGCTACAACAGCATACCTAAATTACAATGAGACAGGTTCTGTTAAAGCTTTGACAAATACTAAGATTCGTCAAGCACTTAACCTTGCTACAGATCGTGAAGGAATTGTAAAAGCAGCTATTGACACAGGTTCAAAAGCAGCGTCAGCTCTAGTTCCAACAGGACTTGAAACTTTGGAAGATGGAACTGATTTATCTGAATACGTATCGCAAGATTACACTTATGATGAAAAACAAGCCGCAAAACTCTTCAAAGAAGGACTTGCTGAACTTGGTGAAAAATCAATCACATTGACAATTACAGCCGATTCAGACACACCTGTTGCGAAAGCGTCAGTAGACTACATTAAACAAACATGGGAAGATGTTCTTCCAGGATTAAAAGTAGAAGAAAAATTCGTAACATTCAAACAACGTTTGCAAGATTCTAAAACACAAAACTTTGATGTAGTTCTATCACTTTGGGGTGGTGACTATCCAGAAGGATCTACATTCTATGGATTGTTCACATCAGATTCAGCTTACAACTATGGTAAATTTAGTGATGCGACTTACGATGCTGCTTACCAAAAAGCATTGACGACTGATGCTTTGGATCCTGCAGCTGCAGCAGATGATTATAAGACTGCTGAAAAAGCACTTTATGATAATGCACACTACAATCCACTTTACTTCCGTAGCACAAAAGCACTTCAAAATTCATCAATCAAAGGACTTGTTCGTAATTCAACTGGTTTGCAAGTTGACTTTACATATGCCTATAAAGACAAATAATCTTTAATAAGTATGGATATGGGCAAGAATTGGTTGCGACCAATTCTTGCTTTTGTTGACAAGTAAAAGTTTTCTCCTGCCAACAAAAGCAAATACAGAGAAGGAAATATTATGGTAAAATACATTCTTAAACGTGTTGCAATTCTTCTTGTAACACTCTGGGTAGTTGTTACCCTGTCGTTTTTCCTCATGCAAGTTATGCCTGGGACACCTTACAATAACCCAAAATTAACTGATGAGATGATTGCTTTAATGAACAAACAATATGGTTTGGATAAACCAGTTTGGCAACAATACCTTACTTACCTATGGAATATTCTTCATGGTGATTTCGGTACAAGTTACCAATCTATTAACCAACCTGTTGGACGTTTGATTTCTCAACGTTTGGGTGTATCAATTCAATTGGGTGTTCAAGCTTTAATCGTTGGACTTCTTTCAGGTATTGTTGTTGGTGCGGCTTCAGCACGTAACAAAAATAACTGGATTGATGGTGTTCTTAGTGTTATTTCTACACTTGGTATTTCAGTACCATCATTCATTATTGGTCTCTTCTTATTAGTTACACTTGGTTTCAAATGGAGCTTGTTCCCACTTGCTGGTTGGGGTTCATTTGAGCAAACTATTATGCCATCAATCGCCTTGGCAATTCCAGTATTTGCTCAAGTAACACGTTTCTTCCGTGGACAAATGATTGAAACTTTGAGCTCTGATTATATTCAATTGGCGACAGCTAAAGGTTTAAATAAACGTCAAGTTGTTCGTAAACACGCATATCGTAACTCAATGATTCCAGTTTTGACTTTGGTTGGTCCAATGGCAGCTAACTTATTGACAGGTTCAGCTTTAATTGAACAAATTTTCTCAATTCCCGGAATTGGTCAACAATTTGTTACATCAATCCCAGCTAAAGACTATCCAGTAATTATGGGAACAACAATTGTCTATGCAATGATGTTGATGGTTGCTATTTTGGTAACAGATATTGCAACAAGTATTGTTGATCCACGTGTACGCTTGCAATAAGGAGATTATTCATGGCAGATAAAAATAGAGAATTTAAACTTGTTGGTGTTGGTTCAGCCAGTTCACAAGAAAAAATTGAAAAGCCTGCTCTTTCTTTTATGCAAGATGCATGGCGCCGTTTGAAAAAAATAAATTAGCTGTTGTTTCAATGTGGTTCTTGGGAATCTTACTAGTATTCTCAATGATTTCAGTAATCTTAGTTCCACGTGATGACGCAAATGCTTTTAATACAAAAGAAGTTACAACATATCGTAACCTTCCACCAAAAATCAGTGACAATCTTCCTTTCTGGAATGGTACAATCACATATTCTGGTAGTACAGAAGCTACTGATGCTTATGCTGATCAAGGAGTACCAGAAGGAACTAAATTTATCCTTGGTACAGATAACCTAGGACGTAGCGTTGCAAAACGTATCATTGTTGGTGTTCGTATCTCACTTCTTATTGCCATTGTTGCTACATTGATTGACCTTTTGATTGGTGTAACTTATGGTTTGATTTCAGGTTATGTTGGTGGACGTGTCGACATGGTCATGCAACGTATTATCGAAGTCATCTCTTCAATTCCTAACTTGGTAATCGTAACAATGCTTGGTTTGTTGCTTGGTAATGGTGTTACATCAATCATCATTTCAATTGCCATCGTTGGTTGGACCTCAATGGCACGTCAAGTACGTAATTTGACACTTTCATACCGTGAACAAGAGTTTGTTCTTGCAGCTCGTTCATTGGGCGAAAGTGCACCAAAAATTGCATTCAAACATATCCTTCCAAATATTTCAGGTATTATTATTGTTCAAATCATGATGACAGTTCCAAGTGCCATCATGTACGAAGCTGTACTCTCAGCTATTAACCTCGGGGTAAAACCACCAACAGCATCACTTGGTTCTTTGATTACTGATGCTCAAGAATATTTACAATATTACCCTTATCAAGTTACTCTACCAGCCTTTGCTTTGATATTAATCTCACTTGCTTTCATCTTGCTAGGTGATGGTCTTCGTGATGCATTTGATCCAAAATCTGGTGATCGTTAGGAGGAAAAATTATGAGTGAAGAAACAATTTTACAAGTTAAAAACCTCCATGTAGATTTCCATACCTACGCTGGAGAAATTAAAGCTATCCGTGATGTCAATTTTGACTTGAAGAAAGGTGAAACCCTTGCTATCGTAGGTGAATCTGGATCAGGTAAATCTGTAACTACAAAAACATTGATGGGGCTTTCTGCTTCAAATGCAACAATTACAGGTGAAATTGACTTTAAAGGTAAAAAACTTACTGAACTAAAAGAAGACGAATGGATTAAAGTACGTGGAAATGAAATTGCGATGATTTTCCAAGATCCAATGACAAGTCTTGACCCAACAATGAAAATTGGTCAACAGATTGCTGAACCAATTATGATTCACGAAAAAGTTTCAAAACAAGAAGCTTGGGATCGTGCGCTAGATTTGATGAAAAATGTTGGTATCCCAAATGCTGAAGAACACATCAATGATTACCCACACCAATGGTCAGGTGGTATGCGTCAACGTGCGGTTATTGCGATTGCACTTGCAGCTAATCCAGATGTTCTGATTGCAGATGAACCAACAACTGCTTTGGACGTTACAATTCAAGCACAAATACTTAACTTGATGAAGAAAATTCAAAAAGAAAGTGGTTCATCAATTATCTTCATCACACACGACCTTGGTGTTGTTGCTGGTATGGCTGATCGCGTAGCAGTTATGTATGCTGGTAAAGTGATTGAATACGGTTCTGTTGATGAAGTATTTTACAATCCACAACATCCATATACTTGGGGCTTGCTAAACTCAATGCCAACGACTGATACAGAAGCTGGTAGTCTACAATCAATTCCAGGTACTCCACCAGATCTTCTTAATCCACCAAAAGGTGATGCTTTTGCTCCGCGTAATGAATTTGCACTAGACATTGATTACGAAGAAGAACCACCAATGTTTAAAGTTAGTGATACACACTATGCAGCAACCTGGTTGCTAGATGAACGTGCACCTAAAGTAACACCACCATTACCAATTCAAAAGCGTTGGGCAAAATGGAAAGAACTTGAAGGGAGAAAAGCTTAATGACTGAAAATAGAAAAAAGCTTGTTGAACTTAAAAATGTATCTTTGACCTTCAATGAAGGTAAAAAGAATGAGGTAAAAGCAATCAACAACGTTAGCTTTGACATCTACGAAGGCGAAGTATTTGGTCTAGTTGGTGAATCAGGTTCTGGTAAAACAACTGTTGGACGTGCTATCTTGAAACTTTATGATATCAATGGTGGAGAAATTGATTTTGATGGTGAAACAGTTTCTAACCTTAAAGGTAAAGAATTGCACGAATTTCGTAAAAATGTCCAAATGATTTTCCAAGACCCTCAAGCAAGTCTTAATGGTCGTATGAAAATTCGTGACATTGTTGCAGAAGGTCTTGATATTCATAAATTAGTTAATAGTAAAGAAGAACGTGATGAAAAAGTTCAAGAATTACTGTCATTAGTTGGTTTGAACAAAGATCACATGACTCGTTACCCACATGAATTTTCAGGTGGTCAACGTCAACGTATCGGTATTGCTCGAGCACTTGCAGTTCAACCCAAATTCATCATTGCTGATGAACCAATTTCAGCCCTTGACGTATCAATCCAAGCTCAAGTTGTAAACTTGATGCAAAAACTTCAACGTGAACGTGGTTTAACATACTTGTTCATCGCTCACGATTTGTCTATGGTGAAATACATTTCTGACCGTATCGGTGTTATGCACTGGGGTAAAATGCTTGAAATTGGGACATCTGATGATGTTTACAACAATCCAATCCACCCATATACTAAGAGTCTGTTATCTGCTATTCCAGAACCAGATCCAGAATCTGAACGTGGACGTGTACACCAAGTGTATGATCCTACTGCAGAGCTTGATGGCCAAGAACGTGAAATGCGAGAAATTACTCCAGGACACTTTGTACTTTCAACAGAAGCAGAAGCAGAAGAATACAAAAAAGCATTACAATAAAAAAGAGAGCAAGAAGCTCTCTTTTTTGCTGTTCAAGCAGATTTTTAAATTAACATAACAGCTCAAATATAACCGAAATTTAACGTTTGAAAACGAAATGTAAATAAGATGAA
>NZ_GL698431.1:86793-111646 GCF_000187265.1 Streptococcus equinus ATCC 9812 | reverse complement strand
AGTTTATTCGGCTGCACGGAAGAAGATTTGATATAGTGCTCGTACGGCTTCTTTTTCGTGTTCTGTTTGTGTTACAAACATGACTGAAACCTCACTTGATCCTTGTGAAATCATCTCAAGGTTGATGTGTTTTTCTGAAAGGGCTCTTGTTGCTGTTGCTGTAACCCCAATGTGGTTCTTCATATCTTCACCGACAATCATGATAATTGAAAGATTGTGTTCGATTTCAACTTCATCAACTGCGAGTTCTCGCGTAAGATATGAGATAATTTCTTGTTCTTTAATAGGAGTTAGTTCACGTTCTCGTACAATGACTGACATGTCATCAATTCCTGTTGGAATGTGTTCCCAGCGGATATTGAGGTCTTCTAAAATTTGAAGAACTTTCCGCCCGAATCCGACTTCTCTGTTCATGAGGTATTTTGACATGTTGATACTTGCAAATTTGTCATCAGCAGCGATTCCAATAACTGGTACTGTTGGTCCGCTGTGTTTTAGTGTGATTCGTGTTCCTGGGTGTTCAGGATTGTTTGTGTTTTTGATGACGAGAGGAATTTTTCCGCGATAGGCTGGAATAAGAGCCTCATCATGGAGTACTGAAAATCCTGCATAAGCAAGTTCACGCATTTCTCTGTATGTTAGTTCTTGAATAGTGTGTGGTTTGTGAACAACGCCTGGATGTGCAGCAAAAATACCATCTACATCTGTAAAGTTTTCGTATAAATCAGCTTTAACACCTGCTGCAACGATTGAGCCTGAGATGTCAGATCCTCCACGCGAGAAAGTACAAACTTGACCATCAGTTGTTACACCAAAGAATCCTGGAATCACGAGAACTTCATCAGAGTCTCGGAGTTCTTCTAGTTTATCGTAACTAGAAGGGAGAATTCGTGCGTTTCCAGGCTCGCTTGAAACAATAATTCCAGCTTCTTTTGGGTGAACATAGCGTGCGTTGATTCCATTTTTTCGGAAAAATTCAGCGACAAGTTTTGCATTGTTATCTTCACCCGCAGCTAGGAATGTGTCATACAAGAATTTATTACTTTCGATAGGGAGAGTGGCAAGATTTGTAATTGCTCCAGCAATTTTACTCATGACTGATGAGTTAAGTTCTAATTCGTCAGCAATGGCTTGGTATCGGTTAATAATCCACTCTTTTGCTGCGGTAACATCATCACCAGAAGTATATTTTTTGTAGTATTTAATAAGAGCATCAGTTACTTTTGTATCTTCTGAGTTACGCTTTCCTGGTGCTGATACAACAACAAAACGACGTTCGCTATCAGATTTCACAATATTCAAAACTTTTTTCAGCTGTTCAGCCGAAGCCAGTGAACTACCACCAAATTTGATTACTTTCATGACATTCTCCACTTTTCTAAAATTTGTATTCAATTATAGCAAAATTCTGAAAATTTGTCAGCAGTTTTTCAAATAAAAAGAAAGATAGTATAATAGAGGAATGGAAAATTATAAAGCAATTATTTTTGATATGGACGGGGTCTTGTTTGACACTGAAACTTTTTACTATCGACGTCGTGAAAAGTTTTTAGCTGATAAAGGAATTAGCATAAAACACTTACCACCAAGTTTCTTTATCGGTGGAAATATGAAGCAGATTTGGCCAGATATTTTGAGAGATGATTTTGATAAGTGGGATACAGATCAATTACAAGTTGAATATTCGATTTACAAAAAAACTCATCCACTTCCTTATAAAGACTTAATTTTCGAGGATACATTTGAAGTAATTAAAGGACTTTTTGAAAAGGGATATCGTTTGGGGCTGGCTTCGAGCTCAACAAAGCATGACATTTTAAAAGCTCTTGAAGAAACGAATTTAAAAGACTATTTTTCAGTGATTTTATCTGGGGAAGAATTTGAAAAAGGAAAACCACACCCTGCTATTTATCAAGAAGCAAGAAGACAATTGGGCTTTAGTAATGCTGAGACTTTGGTTATTGAAGATAGTGAAAAAGGGATTCAAGCGGGAGTTTCTGCTGATTTAACTGTTTGGGCAATCGAAGATAATCTTTTTGATATGAATCAAAGAAAGGCAAGTCGATTGGTGAAAAATTTAACTCAAATTGTTGAGATTTTAGAAGAAAAAACATATTAGAAGTAGGAGTTATCCTACTTTTTTAGATAATCATTTGATGATTTAAATATTTAAAAATCAAATTATTTTTTAAAAAAATCCTATTTTTGCTTGATTTATTGCTGCTTTGTATGCTAAAATACATTTTACAAAATAGTTTTATAGTCAAACTAATTTTATCGTATCCGACGGAGGTAGGTAAATGTCTTTCGATAATGTTATTTATGAAAACGGGGAAGTTGCAACTTTAATTTTGAATCGCCCTGATATTTCAAATGGGTTTAATATTCCAACATGCCAAGAAATTCTTGAAGTTTTAGAACTTGTTAAGGCAGATGAATCTGTTAAAATTCTAGTAATCAAAGCAGCTGGAAAAGTATTTTCAATCGGTGGTGATTTAGCTGAAATGCAACGAGCTGTTGAGTCTGATAATGTTGAATCTCTAGTTGAAATTGCTAGTCTGGTTAATAGAATTTCTTTTTCAATGAAAAAACTGCCTAAACCAATTATTATGAGTGTAGATGGTGCGGTTGCTGGAGCTGCGGCGAATATGGCAGTTGCAGCGGATTTTGTTGTTGCTAGTGAAAAAGCTAAGTTTATTCAAGCTTTTGTTGGGGTAGGACTGGCACCTGATGCTGGTGGACTTTTCCTAATGAGCCGAGCCATTGGATCAACACGTGCTGTCCAGTTGGCAATGACTGGCGAAGGTGTTAATGCTGAAAAGGCATTCGAATACGGAATTGTTTATCGCCTCTGTGAATCAGAAAAATTAGAACGTACAACTAACCAGTTGACTAAACGTTTGCTTCGTGGGTCAATTAATTCTTATCGTGCTATTAAGGAAATGTCATGGAAAGCACAATTTGAAGGTTGGGAGGATTATACAAAACTTGAATTACAACTTCAAGAAGAATTAGCCTTTAAGGAAGACTTCAAGGAAGGTGTTCGAGCATTTGCTGAAAAGCGTCGCCCGAAATTTTCTGAAAAATAACGTAAATAATTGTTTGATTTTCACATTATTTTTTCAGATTAGTTCGAAATTCCTTGCAAAATATTTTGATGTTTGATATACTTTGATTGTCAAAGTTTATTTAGGAGGTGAAATCTTGGATTATAATAGAATCAATGAGTATCTAGTAGATATTTTTAATCGTGTACAGGTTATTGAAGAGACAAGTTTGAGAACTAGTCAGTTCAACGACGTTTCGTTAAAGGAAATGCACACCATTGAGATTATTGGTAAAAATTCTAATGTGACTCCAAGTGATATTGCACGTGAGTTGATGTTGACCCTCGGTACAATAACCACTAGTTTAAATAAGCTTGAGGCAAAAGGTTATATTGAAAGACGACGTTCAAAATTAGACCGTCGTGTCGTTCATTTAACTTTAACAAAAAAAGGAAGATTATTAGATAGACTTCATCATAAGTTTCATAAGAATATGGTTTCTCATATTGCTGAAGATATGAATGAAGAAGAACTAGAAGCTCTTTTACGAGGCTTAAAAAATCTTCACAAGTTTCTTGAGGAGTTAATGTAATAATGGTATTTGCAAGAATTGCTCAGGCAGCAGCCTATGCCCCTGAACAAGTGATTACAAACGATGATTTGTCTGAAATTATGGACACCAGCGATGAATGGATTTCATCTCGCACGGGGATTAAAGGACGACATATCACTCGAGACGAAACAACTAGTGATTTAGGGACACAAGTTGCTAAGCAACTACTTTCAAAAGCTGGTTTATCAGCTGAAGACATTGATTTCATCATTGTTGCAACAATTACACCTGATAGTTTTATGCCATCGACAGCAGCACGTATTCAAGCTAATATTGGCGCTGTTAATGCTTTTGCATTTGATATGACAGCGGCATGTAGTGGTTTTGTATTTGCTCTTGCGACTGCAGATAAATTTATTCAGTCAGGAATCTATAAAAAAGGTATCGTAATTGGTGCTGAAACCCTATCAAAAACATTAGATTGGTCAGATCGTAGTACTTCTGTACTATTTGGAGATGGAGCAGGTGGTGTTTTAATTGAAGCATCAGAAACTAAACATTTCCTAGCAGAATCTTTGAATACAGATGGTAGTCGCGGTCAAAGCTTAACTTCTGGAAAAGTTGGCCTATCATCTCCGTTTTCTGAAAAAGAAGATGATGATAAATTCCTTAAAATGGAAGGAAGAGCTATCTTTGATTTTGCTATCAGAGATGTGGCTGAAAGTATTAAAGCCCTTATTGATGAATCAGAAGTTTCATCAGAGGATATTGATTATTTGTTGCTTCACCAAGCTAATATTCGTATTCTAGATAAAATGGCTCGAAAAGTGGATATTGATCGAGACAAGTTTTTAGCGAATATGATGGAATATGGTAATACCAGTGCGGCAAGTATTCCAATTCTTTTAGCAGAATCTGTTGATAAGGGAATTATTAAATTAGATGGCTCTCAAACAGTGCTTCTATCAGGCTTTGGTGGAGGTTTGACATGGGGAAGTCTAATTGTTAAAATCTAGTTACAAACTTGTGCATTAGCATGAGATAATTATATATATTTATTAAGGAGAATTAATCATGGCAGTATTTGAAAAAGTACAAGAAATTATCGTTGAAGAACTTGGTAAAGAAGTTGACGAAGTTAAAATGGAAACAACTTTTGATGAACTTGATGCTGATTCACTTGACGTTTTCCAAGTAATCTCAGAAATTGAAGATGCATTTGATATTCAAATCGAAACTGAAGAAGGTCTTAACACTGTAGGTGACTTGGTTGCTTACGTTGAAGAAAAAACAAAATAATAACATGGCTGGAGTTGGGATTAAAAAACTAACTCCACTATATTTAGTAGGAAGGGCTGTGGGATAAGTTGCTAATTAATGAAAACTTATCTTACTCCCTCTCTTCTTATTATGATAGTTTGACTATCAAATTATTGTTTGGTAAAGACTAAGAAGGTTTAACATGAAAACACGTATTACAGAATTATTAAATATCAAATATCCAATTTTTCAAGGTGGTATGGCATGGGTTGCCGATGGTGACTTGGCTGGTGCTGTTTCAAACGCTGGTGGTTTAGGTATTATCGGTGGCGGTAACGCACCAAAAGAAGTAGTTAAAGCAAATATTGACAAGGTTAAAAAAATTACAGACAAGCCATTTGGTGTTAATATTATGCTTTTGTCTCCATTTGTTGATGACATTGTTGATCTTGTTATTGAAGAAGGGGTTAAAGTTGTCATAACTGGTGCAGGTAATCCTGGAAAATACATGGAACGTTTCCACGAAGCTGGTATCACTGTCATTCCAGTTGTTCCTAGTGTTGCTCTTGCAAAACGTATGGAAAAACTTGGTGCAGATGCTGTTATTGCAGAAGGTATGGAAGCTGGTGGACACATTGGTAAATTGACAACAATGACTCTTGTTCGTCAAGTTGTTGATGCAGTCAATATTCCTGTTATTGGAGCAGGTGGTGTTGCTGACGGAAATGGGGCTGCAGCTATCTTTATGTTGGGTGCGGAAGCGGTTCAAGTAGGAACACGTTTTGTGGTAGCTAAAGAATCTAACGCTCATCAAAACTTTAAAGATAAAATTTTGAAAGCTAAAGATATTGATACAGTGATTTCTGCATCTGTTGTTGGACATCCTGTTCGATCACTTAAAAATAAATTAACAACATCATATGCGCATGCTGAAAAAGATTTCTTGGCTGGTAAGAAAGCTAAAGAAGATATCGAAGTTTTGGGAGCAGGTGCATTGCGTAATGCTGTTGTTGACGGTGATGTTGTGACTGGTTCAGTCATGGCTGGCCAAATCGCAGGCTTGATTTGTAAAGAAGAAACTTGTGAAGAAATCTTAAAAGATATCTATTATGGTGCTCAAGAAGTGATTTTAGCAGAAGCTAAACGTTGGGCTGATATTGAAAAAGATTAATATTTCTATTTAAAAATCAAATTCTGTTTGGGAGGATTTAATGACAAAAACTGCCTTTTTATTTGCTGGTCAAGGGGCTCAAAAGCTTGGAATGGCAAGTGATTTATATGAAAAATATCCGATTGTTCGTGAGACTTTTGACCAAGCTAGTTCTATGCTTGGCTACAATCTTCGTGATTTAATTGATAAGGAAGAAGATAAGTTAAATCAGACACGTTATACACAACCAGCTATTTTGACAACTTCAGTTGCAATTTATCGATTGCTTCAGGAAAAAGGATTTAAAGCTGACATGGTTGCTGGACTTTCATTAGGGGAGTATTCAGCTTTAGTAGCATCAGGGGCGTTGAGCTTTGAGGATGCTGTTGCTTTGGTAGCTAAACGTGGTGAATTTATGGAGACTGCAGCTCCAGCAGGAACTGGAAAAATGGTCGCTGTCATGAATACGGAAGCCTCATTGATTGAAGAAATTTGTCAAAAAGCTTCTATTAAGGGTGTGGTGACACCAGCTAACTATAACACACCGGCACAAATTGTGATTGGTGGTGAAACGGAAGCAGTAAATTATGCTGTTGAACTTCTTAAAGAAGCAGGTGTAAAACGCTTGATTCCGTTGAAAGTATCTGGGCCTTTCCACACAGCTTTGTTAGCACCAGCTAGCAAACGACTTTCAGAGGTTCTTGATAAAGTAACGTTTTCAGATTTTCAGGTTCCTTTGATTGGAAATACTGAAGCTAAGGTTATGGAATATAGTGATATTAAAGCTTTGCTTGCAAGACAAGTAAAAGAACCAGTTCGTTTTTACGATTCTATTGAAACAATGCGTAGACTTGGAATGACAGAGGTTATTGAAATTGGTCCAGGTAAAGTTTTGAGTGGATTTCTTCGTAAAATTGATAAAAGTATTCCAACCTCATCAGTTGAGGATGAAGCAAGCTTGAGTGTTTTGCTAGAAAAATAGGAGATAGTTATGGATATCAAAAATAAAAATGTTTTTGTAACAGGATCAACTCGCGGAATTGGTTTGGCTATTGCGCACCGCTTTGCAAGCCTTGGGGCTAATATTGTTTTGAATGGTCGTTCAGAAATTTCAAAAGACATTATCGATAGTTTTAACGACTACGGTGTGAAAGTTATTGCAATTTCTGGTGATGTATCACAATTTGATGATGCTAAACGTATGGTTGACGAAGCTATTGCAGAACTTGGTTCTGTTGATATTTTGGTTAACAATGCTGGTATCACAAATGATAAATTGATGTTAAAAATGACTGAAGTAGATTTTGAATCAGTCTTAAAAGTGAATTTGACTGGTGCATTTAACATGACGCAATCAGTCTTAAAACCGATGACACGTGCTCGTCAAGGTGCTATTATCAATCTATCAAGCGTTGTTGGCTTACGAGGAAATGTTGGACAAGCAAACTACGCAGCTTCAAAAGCTGGTTTAATTGGTTTTACAAAATCAGTTGCGCGTGAAGTAGCTTCACGTGGTATTCGAGTAAATGCCATTGCTCCTGGTTTTATTGAATCAGATATGACGGATGCTATTCCTGAAAAAATGCAAGAAGCGATTTTAGCTGGCATTCCAATGAAACGTATCGGAAAAGCTGAAGAAGTGGCAACAGTAGCTAGCTTCTTAGCAGAACAAGAATACTTGACTGGACAAGTTATTGCAATTGATGGTGGTATGGCAATGTAAACTGTTGTTTGCTTTGCTGTAATAGTTTAAAATTAGAATATACATTCTCTTAAAAGGAGACAAAAATGACATTAAATAGAGTAGTAGTAACAGGTTATGGTTTAACTTCTCCAATTGGAAATACCCCAGAAGAATTCTGGAATAATCTTCATGATGGAAAAATTGGTATCGGACCAATTACTAAATTTGATAATTCTGAAATCAAAGTTCACAACGCAGGTGAAATTCATGATTTCCCATTTGATAAATATTTTGTTCGCAAAGATAAAAATCGTATGGATCAATATTCTCTATACGCAATTTATGCAACTTTAGAAGCTCTCGAAAATGCTAAACTTGATATGGATACAGTTGATCGTGACCGTACTGGTGTTATCGTGTCATCTGGTATTGGTGGTTTGCAAGAAATGCAAGAGCAAATCATTCGTATGCACGAAAAAGGAATCAAACGTATCCAACCAATGTTCATTCCGAAAGCTTTGTCAAATATGGCTGCTGGTAATATTGCTTTGCGTATTGGTGCACGTGGCGTATGTAAATCAATTACAACAGCTTGTGCCTCATCTAATGATGCTATCGGAGAAGCATTCCGCGAAATTAAATTTGGTTACCATGATGTTATCTTAGCTGGTGGTGCTGAATCTACAATCAACGAAATCGGTATTGGTGGTTTCAATGCATTGACTGCTCTTTCAACAACTGAAGATCCAGCTCGTTCTGCTATTCCGTTTGATAAAGATCGTAATGGATTTGTTATGGGTGAAGGTGCAGGTGTGGTTGTTCTTGAAAGTCTTGAACATGCTCAAAAACGTGGTGCTACTATCCTAGCTGAAGTTGTTGGCTATGGTAGCAATTGTGATGCTTATCACCAAACTACTCCAACACCAGATGGATCAGGTGCTGCAAAAGCTATTGAATTGGCAATTAAGGAAGCAGGAATTTCTCCAGAAGATGTTGACTATGTTAATGCTCACGGTACTTCTACACAAGCTAATGAAAAAGGTGAAAGCAAAGCTATCGTAACAGTTCTTGGTAAAGATGTTCCAGTTTCTTCAACAAAATCATTCACTGGTCACCTTCTTGGTGCAGCGGGTGCTGTTGAAGCTGTTGCGACAATTGAAGCAATCCGTCACAACTACATTCCAATGACTGCAGGTACACGTGAATTGTCAGAGGACATTGAAGCTAATGTAGTTTATGGACAAGGTCAAGAAGCAGAGTTGACTTACGCTATTTCAAATACATTTGGATTTGGTGGTCATAACTCTGTACTAGCATTTAAACGTTGGGAGGCGTAAGCGTGAATATTTCTGAAGTAAAAGATTTGATGGCTCAATTTGACCAGTCAAGCCTACGTGAATTTTCATTTAAAACTGCTGACTCTGAATTGACATTTAGCAAAAATGAATATACAGCTCCAGTAGTGCCAGCAGCAGCTCCTGCAGCACCGGCTCCAGCTGTTTCAGTTGAAACAACTCCAGTTGCTACATCAACTCCAGCAACAAGTGATGTTGAAGAAGCTGATACGAATATTTTTGCAGAAGGTGAAGAAGTCCCAAGTCCGCTTGTAGGGGTTGCTTACCTTGCTCCAGCTCCTGACAAACCAGCTTTTGTATCTGTTGGTGATGCAGTTAAAAAAGGGCAAACGTTGCTAATTATTGAAGCGATGAAAGTCATGAACGAAATTCCAGCTCCAAAAGATGGTATCGTGACTGAAATTATGGTAAATAATGAAGAAGTTGTTGAATTTGGACAAGGATTGGTACGTATTAAATGATTGATATTAAGCAAATTCGTGAAGCTTTGCCGCACCGTTATCCAATGCTTTTGGTTGACCGTGTGCTTGAAGTAAGTGATGATGAAATTGTTGCTGTTAAAAATGTGACAATCAATGAACCGTTTTTCAATGGTCATTTTCCAGAATATCCAGTCATGCCTGGAGTTCTTATCATGGAAGCTCTTGCTCAAACAGCAGGTGTTTTGGAACTTTCAAAAGAAGAAAACAAGGGTAAATTGGTCTTTTACGCTGGTATGGACAAAGTGCGTTTCAAAAAACAAGTTGTTCCTGGTGACCAATTAATCATGACAGCGAAATTTGTTAAACGCCGTGGAACAATTGCTGTGGTTGAGGCAAAAGCAGAAGTTGATGGCAAACTAGCAGCTTCTGGAACATTGACGTTTGCTATTGGTAGTTAAGAAAAAGGTTAATACAAACTGTGACAAAAGAATTTTGATTGAAATGCTAAAGTATTTCAAATAGGAGGAAAAAGCAGACGTATGTTTAAAAAAATATTAATTGCCAATCGTGGTGAAATTGCGGTGCGAATTATTCGTGCAGCACGTGAATTGGGGATCAATACGGTAGCTGTCTATTCTGAAGCTGATAAAAATTCTTTGCATACGAATTTGGCTGATGAAGCAATTTGTATCGGTCCAGCACGCTCGACAGATTCTTACTTGAATATGAATGCTGTCTTATCAGCAGCGATTGTAACAGGAGCTGAAGCGATTCACCCAGGATTTGGTTTTTTGAGTGAAAACTCAAAATTTGCAACCATGTGTGAGGAAATGCACATTAAATTTATCGGACCTAGCGCCGAAATTATGGATAAAATGGGTGACAAAATCAATGCGCGTGCAGAAATGATTGCAGCAAATGTACCGGTTATTCCTGGTTCAGATGGTGAAGTCTTTACAGCTGATGAAGCACTTGACGTTGCTGAAAGACTTGGTTACCCTGTTATGTTGAAAGCTTCTGCTGGCGGCGGCGGAAAAGGTATTCGTAAGGTTGAGTCTGCAGAAGAATTAGTGCCAGCCTTTGAGTCAGCTTCACAAGAAGCTTTGGCTGCTTTTGGTAATGGTGCCATGTACATTGAAAAAGTTATTTATCCAGCGCGTCACATCGAAGTTCAAATTTTAGGAGATTCTCACGGTAATGTCATTCACCTTGGCGAACGTGATTGCTCACTTCAACGTAATAACCAAAAAGTTCTTGAAGAAAGTCCGTCAATTGCGATTGGTAAAACACTGCGTACTAAGATTGGTCAGGCTGCTGTTCGTGCAGCGAGTGCTGTTCATTATGAAAATGCAGGTACCATCGAGTTCTTGCTTGATGAGAAAACATCACAGTTTTATTTCATGGAAATGAACACTCGTGTTCAAGTAGAACATCCCGTAACAGAATTTGTTACTGGCGTTGATATCGTTAAAGAGCAAATTCGTATTGCTGCTGGACAAGAATTGTCAGTGACACAAGATGATATTACAATCACTGGTCATGCTATTGAATGTCGTATCAATGCTGAAAATCCAACATTTAACTTTGTACCAAGCCCAGGTAAGATTACAGATTTGTACCTGCCAAGTGGTGGTATTGGTTTGCGTGTGGATTCAGCTGTTTATCCTGGTTATACAATCCCACCTTACTATGATAGTATGATTGCAAAAATCATTGTTCATGGTGAAAATCGTTTCGATGCTTTGATGAAAATGCAACGTGCTCTTTATGAGTTGGAAATTGAGGGCGTTACAACAAATGCTGAGTTTCAAATGGATTTAATTTCTGATGAGCATGTGATTGCTGGAGATTACGACACATCATTTTTAATGGAAACATTCTTGCCAAACTACAATAAGGAAAATGATTAGGAGATTTCATGGCTTTATTTAGTAAAAAAGATAAGTACATTCGAATTACTCCCAACAACTCTTTAAATCAAGGTACACCGCGTGAGGTTCCAGAAGTTCCTGATGAATTATTTGCTAAATGCCCAGCATGTAAGCACATGATTTATCAAAAAGATTTAGGTGTTGCTAAGATTTGTCCAAGTTGTTCTTATAATTTCCGTATTTCTGCAAAAGAACGCTTAGCGATTACAGTAGATAAAGGAAGTTTCGAAGAATTATTTATGGGACTTGAACCAAAAGACCCGCTTAAATTCCCAGGATATCAAGAAAAATTGGCTAAAATGCGTGAAAAAACAGGTCTTGAAGAAGCTGTTTTAACAGGTAAAGCCTTGATTAAGGGCGAAAAAGTTGCTCTTGCCATCATGGATTCAAACTTTATTATGGCTTCAATGGGAACGGTTGTTGGTGAAAAAATCACACGCTTGTTTGAATTAGCGATTGAAGAAAAATTGCCAGTTGTTATTTTTACGGCATCAGGCGGTGCTCGTATGCAAGAAGGTATTATGAGTTTGATGCAAATGGCAAAAATCTCAGCGGCAGTTAAACGCCATTCTGAAGCTGGTTTGTTTTATTTGACAATCTTGACTGACCCCACAACAGGAGGGGTGACAGCAAGTTTTGCAATGGAAGGTGACATTATTTTAGCAGAGCCTCAAGCATTGGTCGGTTTTGCAGGTCGCCGTGTTATCGAAACAACAGTACGAGAAAACTTACCTGAAGACTTCCAAAGAGCTGAGTTTCTTTTGGAACATGGTTTTGTTGATGCCATTGTCAAACGTACTGAAATGCCTGAAACTATTGCAAAATTAGTCGCATTCCATGGAGGTGCCAAATGAGTGATGTATCAAGAATTTTGAAAGAAGCGCGTGATCAAGGACGTTTAACGACCTTAGAATATGCGGATTTAATTTTTGATGATTTCATGGAACTTCATGGAGATCGTCATTTTGCAGACGATGGCGCAATTGTTGGGGGAATTGCTCGCCTTGAAGGTCGTCCTGTGACAGTGATTGGTATTCAAAAAGGGAAAAATTTACAGGAGAATTTAAAACGCAATTTCGGTCAGCCAAACCCTGAAGGTTACCGTAAAGCTCTTCGTTTGATGAAGCAAGCTGAAAAATTCGATCGTCCTGTCGTCACTTTTATTAACACTGCTGGTGCTTATCCAGGTGTTGGTGCAGAAGAACGCGGACAAGGTGAGGCTATTGCACGCAATTTACTTGAAATGAGTGATCTTAAAGTACCGATTATTGCTATTATTGTTGGTGAAGGTGGTTCTGGAGGTGCTCTTGCACTTGCTGTGGCCGATAAGGTATGGATGCTTGAACACAGCATGTACGCCATTTTAAGTCCAGAAGGTTTTGCATCAATCCTTTGGAAAGATGGTTCACGAGCAACTGAGGCTGCTGAATTGATGAAAATTACTGCTGGAGAACTTTACAACATGGATGTTGTTGATAAAGTTATTCCAGAGCATGGTTATTTTTCAAGTGAAATCGTTGAAATGATTAAAACAAATCTGATTGCTGAATTAGATGAGCTTAGCAAGTTGCCATTAGAAGAGCTTCTTGAAAATCGTTATCAACGTTTTAGAAAATTTTAAAAATCCCACATTGTACTAACCTCAAGTCAAAGAAATATTTTCCTTGATTTTGAGGGTGGTTCAAAGGGGATTTTTTCTTATCAAAAAAACTGCTAATCATTGATTAGCAGTTTTTATTATTATTTAGGTGAGATAACGTCAACGCCACCCATGTATGGACGAAGAACTTCTGGAATTGTTACAGAACCATCTTCGTTTTGGTAGTTTTCAAGAATAGCGGCGACTGTACGTCCAACAGCAAGACCTGAACCGTTAAGAGTGTGAAGAAGTTTAACTTTTCCATCAGCTTCATCACGGTAACGGATTTGAGCACGACGTGCTTGGAAGTCTTCTGTGTTTGAGCAGCTTGAGATTTCACGGTAAGTGTTTTGAGCTGGAATCCAAACTTCTAGGTCGTAAGTTTTAGCAGCTGAGAATCCCATATCTCCAGTACATAGTGTGATAACACGGTATGGAAGACCAAGTTTTTGAAGGATGTTTTCAGCATTGACAACCATTTTTTCCAATTCATCGTATGAAGTTTCTGGTTTAGAGAATTTAACCATTTCAACTTTGTGGAATTGGTGAAGACGAATCAAACCACGAGTATCACGACCAGCAGAACCAGCTTCTGAACGGAATGATGGGCTCATTGCTGTGAAGTAAACTGGAAGTTCTTTACCATCAAGGATTTCACCACGGTAGTAGTTTGTAAGAGGAACTTCAGCTGTTGGAATAAGAACGTAGTCAGAATCAGCTAATTCAAATGTGTCTTCTTTGAATTTAGGATATTGACCAGTACCAAACATTGAGTCATGGTTTACCATGTATGGAGGAATAACTTCTGTGTAACCTTCTTTAGCGTGTTCATCCAACATGAAGTTGTAGATTGCACGTTCTAGACGAGCTCCAAGTCCTTTGTAGAATAGGAAACGAGAACCAGTAACTTTTGCACCACGTTCCCAGTCAAGGATGTCAAGGTCTTCACCAAGATCCCAGTGAGCTTTGATGTCAAAGTTGAATTCACGAGGTGTACCCCAACGACGTACTTCTACATTTTCATCTTCGTCAGCACCAACAGGAACATCAGCAGCAGGGATGTTTGGAAGTGTTGCTGTGAATTCAGATAATTTTTCATCGATTTCAGCAAGTTCAGTGTCAGTAGTTTTGATGTCTGCTGACAATTTTTGCATTGCAGTGATTTGTTCAGAAGCGTCTTCTTTGTTGCGTTTTGCTTGTGCAATAGCTGCAGAAGCTGTGTTACGTTCAGCTTTAGCTGATTCTGATTTAATTAGCAATTCACGACGTTTGTCGTCAAGTTCTTTAAGTTCAGCAAGTTTTTCAGCAGCAACGCCACGTGTAGCTAATTTTTTAGCTACTTCATCGAAATCGTTGCGGATGCGTTTGATGTCTAACATAAATTTCCTCCAATGTTTTTGGTGTTCATATGATTTTAACAATCAAGATGAACAAAAAGCACAGCATGTTAACTGCTGGAGCGCAAACGCGCGGTTCCATCCAGCTTCACATACTGTGCACTTAATTTCTATTCTTAATTGATATAACGGTAGAATTTCAGACCTGTCGCTCTATCTGCTCACAGCAACCGCAGACTTTCTGAAAGAGCTCCACTCTTACTTATCCGTACTATTTATTATACTAGATTTATTTCTTTTTGACAAATCCTGTTAGTTTTTTCATGAGGACTTGAACAAGTGTAAGCATACGAACAACTTTATCGTTTCCGATATGTTGGCGAGCCACTTTTAAGATTTTTCCTGAGTCTTTTGAGGCAAAAAGAAATTTTCCTTTATCTGTAAAGACTTCAAAGTGACGGCTGACTTTGTTACGAGAAACGTTAGCGCCGATTTTTTCGATGTTTTCCCAAGGAATTTGGATATAATCCTCGACGTTAGCGTCGCTATAAAATTCAAGACCTTTATTACCGAGAAGGAATTTCCCTACTTTTCCCCCCATGCCAAGATAAGAAACACCAGTAGTCGTTAATTCCACGGTAGAGTTAAGTGATTGTGCCATGTAATCTCCTCTGAATTAGCTTTTAGTTTATTATAACATAATAAAAAAAGAAGGACCGAAATCCTTCCTTTCTTTTATTACATGATTCCGAAGAAACGAGCGATGATACCAACGATGAACAATCCGATGATTATTGTGATTGGAGAAACTTTTTTCTTAAGCAACCACATGCAAAGGAATGTAAGGGCAAGTCCCATCAAACCAGGAATCAATGAGTTCAATTGATCTTGAAGTGTATTAGCTTTTTCTGGTGAAAGACTAAGTCCATCAGCCACTTTACCAAGAATACCTTGAAGTTCAGTACCAGTTACGTTTCCTTTAGGAAATTCGATGTAAGCACCTTCTGAAAGTTTAGTTGAAGGAAGATCAACAGTGAAGTTAATTGATACCCAACGTTCAACCAAGACAGCCAAGATGAACATACCAAGGATTGAAGCACCTTTAGTGATTTTTTGGATGATACCACCTGAAAGGTCTTTAGTGATTTCAGAACCAGCTTTGTAACCAAGTTCTTGAGTGTACCACAAGAATGCCATACGGATGATGTTCCATCCGAAGAAGAATAGAAGTGGACCAACGATGTTACCTGCCATAGCAAGTGAAGCACCAAGGGCACCAAGGATAGGACGAACTGTAAACCAGAAGACTGGGTCACCAACACCAGCAAGAGGTCCCATCATACCGATTTTAACCCCTTGGATAGCTGTGTCATCAATTTCAGCACCATTTGCGCGTTCTTCTTCAAGGGCAAGAGTTACACCGATGATTGGAGCAGCAACGTATGGGTGAGTATTGAAGAATTCCAAGTGACGTTTAAGAGCAGCAGCTCGGTCTTCTTTAGATGTATAAAGTTTTTTGATAGCAGGGATCAAAGCGTATGCCCAACCTAAGTTTTGCATACGTTCGTAGTTCCAAGAACCTTGTAGGAAAGTAGAACGCCACCAAACTTTTTGACGATCAGATTTTGATAATTGAAGTTTTTCAGCCATGTTTGTACCCCTTTCTAGTAGTCTTCCAAGATGTCGCCGATTGGGTCACCAGAACCTGAGATAGTTCCGCCACCATTTCCACCTTTTTCTGAAAGGTTAAGGTAGATGAATGCAAGAGCAACACCAATTGTACCAAGGGCGATAAGAGTAAGGTCAGATACAGCGGCAACGGCAAAACCGATAGCGAAGAAAGGCCATACTTCGCTTGTAGCCATCATGTTGATAACCATAGCGTAACCTACGGCAACAACCATACCACCACCGACAGCCATACCACCTGACAACCAGTCTGGCATAGCGTTAAGTACAGCTTGTACTGCTGAAGTTGGAACTGCAAGAAGAAGAGCAGCAGGAACAGCAATACGAAGACCTTGAAGGAATAGAGCAATCAAGTGAGTACGTTCAACTGCAGCGATGTTACCTTCTTTAGCGGCAGCGTCAGCACCGTGAACAAGGGCAACAGAAACAGTACGAACAAGCATAGTAAGGAAAAGACCTGCAACGGCAAGAGGGATAGCTGTTGCTGTTGCAACGGCGATACCTTTAGAAGTGAAGTCTCCACCTTTAACCATGATGATAGCAGCGGCTATAGAAGCAAGGGCAGCATCTGGCGCAACAGCGGCACCAATGTTAGCCCAACCAAGAGCGATCATTTGTAGAGAACCGCCAAGGATGATACCTGCTTCAAGGTTACCAGTAACAAGACCGATAAGTGTGCAGGCAACTAGTGGTTGGTGGAATTGGAATTCGTCAAGGATACCTTCAAGACCAGCGAAGAAGGCAACTACAACGACTAAAATCATAGAAATAACTGACATTATTCTAGTTCCTTTCGTTTATAAAAGTTTTCAATGTGCAATTGTAAGCCAGAAACCAAGGCTTACGTGTTTTGGATAAAAACAGGAAAGTTAGATTCAAAAATTATTGAACATTTGCTTTTTTGATTAGATCAAACAAGTCTTTTTTAGAATCATTAGGGACTTTACGAACATCGAATGTTACGCCAAGGTCACGTAATTTTTCAAATGTAGCAACGTCATCTTTGTCCATTGACAATACGTTGTTAACCATTGTTTTACCTGTTGAGTGAGCCATTGAACCAACGTTAAGTTCTTTAATTGGCACACCGCCTTCGATAGCTTCAAGAGCTTCTTGAGGTGTTTCAAACAAGATAAGTGCGTGTGTGTTACCAAAACGAGGGTCTTTAGAAGCTTCAATCAATTTCTTGATTGGAACAACGTTTGCTTTAACACCGTTTGGTGCTGCTTGTTTGATCAAGCTTTTACGTAATTCATCTTTAGATACAGTGTCAGATGCAACGATGATACGATCAGCTTTAGAAGCTGGTGTCCAGTTTGTCGCAACTTGTCCGTGAAGAAGACGTGTGTCAATACGAGCGAGGTTGATTTTAAGTTTACCATCACCGATGACAGTTCCTTCAGGGATAGCACCTTGAGGAGCAGCTTGTGCGGCAGGCGCTGCAGCAGCTGTTTCAGCTGGGTTGAGTTCTTCAGGAAGTGCTTTAACACCGTCTTTAGACTCTTTAATGATATTTGCGGCAACTTGTTCAACACCTGCATTTGCGTCCATCATACGCTCAGTGTAGGCTTGGATAAGCATTGGCAAATTAAGACCTGTGATGATAGCCATCTTGCGATCTGGGTTTTCACCCATAACGCGACTAGCTTGGTTAAATGGAGAACCACTCCAAAGGTCAGCTAGTACGAGGATTTCATCATCAGCATCAAATTGTGCGATAGCATCGTTGAAGTGTGCATATAAATCATCAGGTCCTTCGCTTGGCATGAAAGTTACAATTTGAACTTTCTCTTGGTCACCAAAGATCATAGAACCTGATTGATGAATACCTTCAGCGAATTTACCATGGCTGGCAATAATAATACCGATACCCATTCTTGTTCTTCCTCCTTATGATTATTTTTCGTTGAAACAAAAAAGAATAATCTCCTTCCAAGCAAGCTTGGCAATTCTTTTCCGTTCCAAGGAAATTCTAAGAACGATATTATTGTAAAACGTTTTCACAAAAAAAGCAATAGCTTTTTGAGAAAAAATAATACAAATCATGAAAAATTTTCAGAAACCCGCAAAATAAAGCGACTAAATTGTATAAAAAAGTAAATAACGTTCGGAAAAAATGTGGTATTTTTTATGGAAATAGTGAAAATGTTTTGAAAACGATGAAAAAAGAAAAAACTTCTCAAAAAGAAGTTTTTCAGAAATTTATAGAAAAATTTTCGCTAATTCTTTTGCAACACCGTCTTCTTCGTTTGAAAACTCGGTTTGTTTATCAGCAAAGGGAAGTAAGATGTTACTTGCATTTTTCATAGCATAGCCTGTTCCTGCAAAAGATAACATCTCAGTATCATTATGTTCATCACCAAAGGCAATCAAATCATCACTGTCCATGTTCATTGTTTTTAAAAGGTATTTGAGTGCGTAAGCTTTATTGATACCCTTAGGTGAAAATTCTAAGATGTTGAGTGGTCCGCCCCAAGAATCAATTTCAATTTCATTTTTGAAGAATTTTCGTATCTCATCAGCAAGTAGGTACTTGTCTTCATGACGTGTTTGCATCAGCAGACCATTTGGATTTTTGGTGATTTTGCTAATATCAAGTGTCATTTTGTCTGTAATCTTTTCCACCCCAAAAAGTTTTGGGTTAATAATTTCTTGATTTTCAGCACTGATATAGAATTTTTTTCGGTATTCACTTGCAATAAAATCTGCTTGAACACTTTGTTGAAGGTCGAGAACGTCAAGAAGATATTTTTTATCGATGGTCACACTATGTTCAAAGTCCCATTTTTTTTCTGGGAGGTGAGTGAGTGAACCATTAAAAGAAATCATTGGCGTTTCTAATTCAAGACGCTTGTAGTGCTCAAGTGCCATACGGTAAGGACGACCAGTCGCAATGACAACCTTGTGTCCTTTTTCTTGGATTTTTTTAAGAGTTTCAACTGTATAATCTGAAATGGTATTATCACTACGAAGTAGGGTTCCATCCAAATCAAGTGCAATCATTTTTTTCTTTGTCATAGGTGTTATTATAACAAAAAAGACTAGCAAAGAAAAAGAAAAGTAGGTATGATATAATAGTTTTAATAAAAAATGAGGTTACGCATCAATGTATAAAATTTTTTGGAGTCATTTATTTGCTTTAGGAATCATTTTGAGCATTACATTTTTTCATGCCAATACCGATGGTCTAATGAACAATGTTCTTTTCTCTTTGCTGGCAGTTGAAATGGGATTTTTCTTCTACTATTTTAAGCACATTGTTTTACGAGTGGCAGCCTTTGTTTTGTGGTGCTTTTTCTATCCTAATAATTTAAATGTGCTATTTAGTGTTGCAGATAGATCTTGGGCAACGACGGTTTTATGGACGACAGATGGGATGACATCATTCATGATTTACTTAGCTGTTCTTGTTTATTCGCTAGTTGCAGGTACACTGAGCTTACGAATGATTTTAAAGCCGTTGAATTTGAATCAATACATCCAAGTATTTTTTGTCATGGGAGTGGCATTTGCAGCTAGTTTGATGTTTCAAATATTACGAACGTTAGGAATTACATGGAAAGTTATTGTAAATCAGCACTTAAATATTTTTGAGCAAGTAACAAATGCTTTAACGACTATCAATATGCCGTCTATTCTTGGATTAATGGTTGTTCAAGTGATGATGTTTGTTCTTCTTGATGATGATTAATTTATAGTAAGAAGTCTGGTGGAGTGACTAGGGTTTTTGTTATTTCTTAAAGGCTTTTTATAGGAAAATTTGCTATAATTTTTGGGTAAGAAAGGAGAGATTTTATGGTTAAAAAAATCGCGATAGTCCATTTCTTTTTCGGAGTTATTTCTCTAGGAATTTACTATTATCATCTTGAAGGACCAGACTTGATTTGGAATATGTTCTTGGCATTGATAGCTCTTGATTTTTCATTGATTCCGTATTTTATCAAGAATAAGGCAGTGAAAATTGGAGCTGCAATCTTGTGGCTGTTTTTTTATCCAAATACCTTCTACATGCTGACAGATATTGTACATATGAATTTTATAAGTTCAGTTTTGTGGGATAAATCAAGCTTGATTTTATATATGCTCTATGTATCTAGCATTTTATTTGGTGTTTTGTGTGGGATAGAAAGTGTTAAGAACATTGTGGTGACATTTAAAGTCAAAAATTATTATATCCGAATGTTTTTTATAGCTGTTTTGTCTTTCGTTTCTAGTTTTGCTATCCATATCGGACGTTATGCCCGACTAAATTCATGGGATATTTTCACAAGACCCACTGTTGTCATAAAAGAAATCCTAGATGTGATTAGTTGGAATGCCCTTCATTTCGTGCTTGGATTCACTTTTTTACAGCTTTTATGTCTTATTTTTTTAGATAGAGAAAATTTTAAATAAAGCTATTGAAAACTGAACAATCTTTTGGTAGACTATATTAGTCGTTCGGAAATAGAAGAAAATCGACTATCATTAACCTTATTAAAAGGAGAAACCATTTAAAAATGGAAAAGTTTTTTAAACTTAAAGAACATGGTACAAATGTTCGTAGAGAAGTAACTGCTGGTTTAACAACATTCTTTGCAATGTCATACGTATTGTTTGTTAACCCATCAATCCTTTCACAAGCTGGAATGCCTACACAAGGTGTGTTCCTTGCTACAATTATTGGTGCTGTTGTTGGTACATTGATGATGGCCTTCTACGCAAATCTTCCATATGCGCAAGCACCAGGTATGGGACTTAACGCCTTCTTCACATATACTGTTGTTTTTGCCCTCGGATACACTTGGCAAGAAGCGCTTGCTATGGTTTTCATCTGCGGTCTTATTTCACTATTTATCACAGTAACTAAAATTCGTCGATTGATTATTGAATCAATCCCAGCAGCGTTGAAATCAGCTATTTCAGCTGGTATCGGTATTTTCCTTGCTTATGTCGGAATTAAAAATGCAGGATTTTTGAAATTCTCTATTGATGCTGGTACATATACAGTAGCTGGTTCAGGAGCTGATAAAGGTCTTGCATCTATTACAGCAAATGCATCTGCTACACCAGGTTTGGTCGCTTTTGATAACCCAGGCGTTATCCTTGCTTTGATTGGACTTGCTATTTCAATCTTGCTTATTGTTAAAGGAGTTCGCGGAGGAGTTATTCTTTCAATTGCAGCAACAACTATTATCGGTATTTTGATTGGTGTCGTTGATCTTGGTTCAGTCGACTTGGAAGCAACAAATCTATCTGCATCAATCAATGACTTGAAAAAAATCTTTGGTGTTGCTCTTGGTAGCCAAGGTTTAGGTTCATTATTCTCAGATCCTTCACGTATTCCTGGCGTCTTGATGGCTATTCTTGCATTCTCATTGACAGATATCTTTGATACAATTGGTACACTTGTTGGTACCGGTGCAAAAGTTGGTATTATCACAACAACTGGTGGTAATAAAGAATCTAAAAAACTTGACCGTGCGCTTTACTCTGACCTAGTTGGTACAACATTAGGTGCTATCGCAGGTACTTCAAACGTTACAACTTACGTTGAATCAGCCACTGGTATTGGAGCTGGTGGTCGTACGGGTTTGACTGCTCTTACAGTTGCTGTACTATTTGCTACTTCAAGTTTCTTTAGTCCACTTGTTTCAATTGTTCCTACACAAGCAACTGCCCCAATTCTTATCATTGTTGGTATCATGATGCTTTCAAATCTTAAACATGTTAAATGGGATGATCTTGGAGAAGCAGTGCCAGCATTCTTTACATCAATCTTTATGGGATTCAGTTACAGCATTACTTATGGTATCGCTGCTGGATTTATCACTTACACACTTGTTAAAATCGTAAGAGGTCAAGCAAGAGAAGTTCACGCTGTTATGTGGGTTTTAGATGCATTGTTTATTCTTAACTTTGTTAGCTTGGCAATTCTATAAAATAAAAGTTTTCAATACAGCTGAAGGTATCGTTCTCTTGCCTTCAGCTTTTTTAAAGCGAATGATAGCTGAAAAAAATTAGTATTTGTTAATTTTTAATAAAAGATTCTGTGAAAAAACTGGCGAGACTTGGAAGGAAAACAGAATTTTGGTATAATGGACTCATGTTTTATAGTCATAACGAAGATGAGTTGATGGCTTATGGCTATCGGCTAGGACAAAAATTACAAGCAGGGGATGTCCTTGTACTAACTGGAAATCTTGGCGCTGGTAAAACGACTTTAACTAAGGGAATTGCAAAAGGGCTTGATATTAATCAAATGATTAAAAGTCCTACTTATACAATTGTTAGAGAATATGAAGGACGTTTGCCGCTTTATCATTTAGATGTTTACCGAATTGGAAATGATCCTGATTCTATTGATTTAGATGATTTCTTGTATGGTGATGGTGTATCTGTCATTGAGTGGGGTGAACTTCTAGAAGAAGATTTATTAGGGGATTACTTAGAAGTGGTTATCACTCCTTCAGGAGACGGACGCCAGATTGAGTTACAAACTAATGGTCCACGAAGTGAAGAGCTTGCGGAGGCTATGGCTTGTGACTGAGCAAGAAGTGATTGTTGAAGAAGCACAGGCAAGTGATGCAGCATCCTTGAATAATCTTCTTGAGCGAGTTAGTCAAGAGACAGATTTTATTGTCGCAGACAGTATTTTGTCGCAAGACGATATGGCGATTTTTTTAGAGCGTCATTTGGCAGCTGTTAATGAGATTTGTCTTGTTGTTCGAGTTGGTAGAGAGTTAGCTGGTATTTTAAATGTATCTAGCAGCGATTCACCTCAGACAAATCATATCGGTGATATTTTTATCGCCATTCGTAAAAAATATTGGGGATACGGTCTAGGTTCACTTCTTATGGAAGTTGCTCTTGATTGGGCGTGTCATACTCCGATGATTCGTCGATTGGAGTTGACAGTTCAAGCAAGAAATAGCAGAGCTGTCCACCTTTATGAAAAGTTCGGTTTTAAGATTGAAGCTACTAAAGAACGTGGCGCAAAAACTAAAGATGGAGAATTTCTTGATGTCTACTCGATGAGTAGATTAATAGACTAAAAGTAGACAAATGAAACTTGGAAAAAAAATTCTGCTGATGTTAGCAGCAATTATTGTAACAACAGTTGTTGCATTAGGTGTTTATGTTACGACTGCTTATAATTTTTCAACTAGTGAGTTGGCAAAAACGTTTAAAGATTACAAGACGTCTGGTTCAAGCAGCAATGCTATTGAACAGACTAAACCTTTCTCAATTCTCTTGATGGGGGTTGATACAGGGGATTCTGAACGTCAATCAACTTGGGAAGGTAATAGTGACTCAATGATTTTAGTGACTGTTAATCCTAAGACTAAGAAGACGACGATGACAAGTCTTGAACGTGATGTTCTGATTGAATTAACAGGACCAGAAGATAACGATATGAATGGTGTTCAAGCAAAATTGAATGCTGCCTATGCGTCAGGTGGTGCTCAAATGGCAATTATGACCATTCAAGATTTATTAGATATTAATATTGATTATTACATGCAAATTAATATGCAAGGTCTGGTTGATTTGGTTGATGCTATTGGTGGTATTACAGTAACAAATGATTTTAATTTTCCAATCTCAATTTCAGAGAACGAACCTGAATACACAGCTACAGTTGAACCAGGAACTCATAAAATCAATGGTGAACAAGCTTTAGTTTATGCACGTATGCGTTATGATGACCCAGAAGGTGACTATGGTCGTCAAAAACGTCAACGTGAAGTTATTCAAAAAGTTCTTAAGAAAATTTTAGCACTTGATAGTGTATCTTCTTACAAGAAAATTCTTTCTGCAGTCAGCAAGAACATGCAGACTAACATCGAAATTTCATCAAGTACAATTCCAAGTTTACTAGGTTACACAGATGCCTTGAAGACAATCAAAACTTACCAACTTAAAGGTGAGGGACAAACTATTAATGGCACATCTTACGAAATCGTTTCGTCAGATCACTTGCTCGAAATTCAAAATATTATTAAAAAACAACTTGGTTTAGAGGAAAGTACTGAACTTAAAACAAGTGCTGTTTTATCAGATGATGTTTATGGTAGTGACTATAGCGATTATGGCTACAGTGATTATAGTTATAGCGATTATAGTAGTTATAGTTATGACAGTGGTTACAGTGACTACGGTACTGCTGATAATGGTGATTACGCAACAGATACTTATTATTCACAAGATGAAACCTATGCGTACTAAAAAAGCTCGTTGTCAACTGTAGTGGGTGACTTATAATCTTATCATCAAACCCGGGAGAGGACCAAATTGGTCTTCTCCTTTTTGCTGTTCAAAGCGATAAGGATTTTAGTTTTAAAGTTTTTGAAGTTACGAAAGCCAAAGGCTTGTCGTTTGATGTCTTTGATGAGCTTGTTGGTATCTTCCAGTTTGGCATTGGAATAAGGATAGTTCAATGCGTTTGTAATATAAGTTTGGTATTTTTTAAAGGTCTTAAAGACAGTTTTAAAGGAATCATTGACTACATCAAGGTTGTCCTCGATAAGGCCAAAGAATTCACTTGTCCGCTTCTCTTGAAAATGAAAGAGCAGGAGCTGATACAGGTCATAATAATAGCGTAGTTCATCAGAGTAAGCCAAGTTTTGCCGATGATCTCTCGAGGTATCAGTGTTTGTCTAAACGTGCGTGAATAAAAGCTATTTTGTGAGAGCTTTCGAGAGTCTTTTTGGAGAATTTTTCAATGATTTTTCATAGCTCGATAAGGTAGAGATTTATCATCAAATGTCTTCATAATGGCAATTCTAGTTGTCATCATGGCACGG
>NZ_GL698431.1:0-86643 GCF_000187265.1 Streptococcus equinus ATCC 9812 | reverse complement strand
GGTCCCTTGACAATGGGGGCATAAAGGGGCAGTCTAATCCAACTTAGCTTTGATTTCGATATGAGATGGATGCTGCCGAGCGCAGAGAATAGAAATATTTTTGTCTTTCAATCCGATTAAATCTGTGGTATTCTTAAGTAGTTCCATATGAGCCTTTCTAATGAGTTGTTTGGTCGCTTTTCATTATAAGTCATATGGGACTTTTTGTGTACACTCAAAAGCTCTATAATCTCCACAGTGGAGTTACCCACTATAGAAATTATAGAGCCAATTTTTCCTAGACTTTTTCGTTAGTGGCTTCTTGATATTTTCCAAGAATTTGCCCAATCTCTTCAAGGCGACTGTTTGTTTCTTGTTCAAAAAGTCGTCGTTTGTAATCCAAATCTTTACTGATACTTTCAAGCTTTGGTAATTGTTGATTGATATTTTCGATAGAGCGACTAATTTTAGAAATGTCATCAACAATTCTGTTACTGATGTCATTGACATCAGTGATTTCTTGAGTATATTCTTCGCGCTTTTGGTAGGCTTGATAGGCTGCAAAACCAGCGCAGCTTGCCACACCAAATGCGACAAGATGTGCTAATTTCATTTTTCTACCTCTACAGCGATTTGTTTAGCTAATTTTCCAAGTGCTTCAAAATCTGGTTCGTGTTCTGTGAAGTTAAGTGAGAACTCATCATCAGAACCATAACGTGGAATAAGATGAACGTGAGCGTGGAAAACAGTTTGCCCAGCGATTTCTTCGTTGTTGTTTACGATGTTCATACCAACAGCTCCAGTTGCTTTTTGGACGGCACGCGCAATTTTTGGTAAGCGAGCAAATAATTCTTGTGATGTTTCTTCTGACATGGCAAGAACGTTGCGAACGTGTTCTTTCGGAATGACTAAAGTGTGACCTTTAGTTGTTTGTGAGATATCTAGAAAGGCTAAGACTTTATCGTCTTCATAGACTTTTGATGAAGGGATTTCACCAGTGATAATTTTACAAAAGATGCAATTTTCCATTTGAATCACCTATATTCCTTTGATTTTGTTATAATTATTATATCAAAAAAATGTGGGTAGTTTATGTTAAAAATTGAAAATCTTACAGGTGGATATGTTAATATCCCAGTTTTAAAAAATATTTCTTTTGAAGTAAATGATGGTGAACTTGTTGGATTAATTGGTCTAAATGGTGCTGGAAAATCAACAACCATAAATGAAATTATTGGACTTTTGACGCCTTATCAAGGTCAAATTACGCTAGATGGTTTGACTTTGGATAATAATCAAGCTGATTATCGTAAAAAAATCGGTTTTATTCCTGAAACGCCAAGTTTATATGAAGAATTGACTTTGCGTGAGCATTTGGAAACTGTTGCTATGGCTTATGGTCTTGAGTTTGAGGCTGCTATGGCGCGTGCAAAAGAGTTGCTAAATCTTTTCCGTCTGTCTGATAAACTTGATTGGTTCCCGATTAATTTTTCAAAAGGGATGAAGCAAAAGGTCATGATTGTTTGTGCTTTCATGGTTAATCCAAGTTTATTTATCGTCGATGAACCCTTTTTGGGGTTGGATCCGTTGGCTATTTCTGATTTAACAGATTTGCTGGCGCAAGAAAAGGCTAAAGGTAAGGCGATTTTGATGTCGACACACGTGTTAGATGCTGCTGAAAAAATGTGTGACCGTTTTGTGATTTTGCATCATGGTCAAGTAAGAGCTGTAGGAAATTTAGCTGAATTGCGAGAAACTTTCGGTCAGGAAGACGCTAGTTTAAATGATATCTACATAGCTTTGACTAAAGAGGGATGAGAATGAAAGAAGTTTTTCAAAAACGACGTCGCCTCTTTTTAGGGCAATGTCTGAAGTATTTACGATATGTCTTAAATGACCATTTTGTTTTAGTGCTGTTTTTCTTGCTTGGATTTTCGATGTTTCAGTATGGAAAATTATTGCAGCATTTTCCCAAAAATGTCATTTGGCTAGAAATTATTTTAGCTTTTGTGGCGCTTGCTATGCTTAGCCTTGGAAAAATTGCGACTTATATTGAGGCACCGGATAAGTTGTTTTATCTTCCTAAGGAAGAAGAAGTTGTAAGCCTGATTCATCAAGCACGCATTCGTTCATTTGGTATTTGGACGGTGATTCAGACAGTTGTGCTGATTTTATTAGCACCGATTTTCTTCAAATTGGGAATGTCGCCAGCTATTTTTATTGTATTGGTGATTGTTTTAGCTATTCTGAAATGGTTTGTGATGACAGAAAAGGAAAAAGTCTTTTTTAAAGATGGATATTTTTCATGGGAAAAAGCTATTAATTATGAATCGAAACGTCGTCAAGGAATCCTGAAGTTCTTTGCTCTCTTTACAACTGTTAAAGGTATTTCAGCTAGCGTAAAACGTCGTGCCTATCTTGATAAATTGCTACTTTTAGTTAAGAAGACACATGCTAAAACATGGTCAAACTTGTACCTTCGTGCTTTTCTTCGCAGCTCGGATTATTTAGCGCTAACTTTGCGTTTATCACTACTAAGTATTTTAGCTTTGCTATTTATTCCAAATCATTTAGTAGCAGCAGGTCTTGCACTTGTTTTTAACTACCTTTTACTCTTTCAGCTATTGAGTTTAGCCCAACATTTTGATTATCAATATTTAACACGTTTATACCCAATATCAGAAACACAGAAAAAGGCTAATCTAAAGGTATTTTTGAGATGTTTATCTTATTTGATTAGTTTAATTGAGCTTGTTTTATGCTTCTCATTGAAAGCAGCAGGTCTTATCATTTTAGTGACTGTAATTGTTACAGAATGGTATCTTCCTTACAAAATCGCGAAGATGATTGACTAGCTGGTGTAAAACAAGTAAAATAAAGGTGAAGAAATGTATAGTAATAGAATAGAAAAGGAGGGCAGATAGGTGACAACAGTATCAGATCAGGAATTGACAATGACACCTCTTCGAGGTAAAAGTGGCAAAGCTTTTATTGGTCAATATCCAAATGGTGAAAAAATCTTTATCAAGTTTAACACAACACCAATTTTACCAGCTCTTGCAAAAGAACAGATTGCACCCCAATTGTTGTGGGTACGTCGAACTGGTAACGGCGATACAATGAGTGCACAGGAATGGCTTGATGGAAGAATTTTGACTAAGGAGGATATGGGTAGTAAACAAATTGTCCATATTCTTTTGCGTTTACACAAGTCACGTCCATTGGTTAATCAATTATTGCAGTTGAACTATAAGATTGAGAATCCATATGATTTGTTGGTTGACTGGGAAAAAAATGCACCGTTACAAATTCGTGAAAATACTTATTTGCAAAGTATTGTAAAAGAATTAAAACGCAGCTTACCAGAGTTCCACTCAGAAGTTGCGACAATTGTGCATGGTGATATTAAACACAGTAACTGGGTAATCACAACAAGTGGTATGATTTATCTAGTTGACTGGGATTCAGTTCGTTTGACAGATAGAATGTATGATGTAGCCTTTCTTTTGAGTCACTACATTCCTTACACACGTTGGGGTGAGTGGTTGAATTATTATGGCTATAAAGATAATGAAAAAGTACGCAGTAAAGTGAAATGGTACGGACAGTTTTCATATCTTTCACAGATTTTGAAATGTTTTGACAAACGAGATATGGAGCACGTAAACCAAGAAATTTACGGCTTACGAAAATTTAGGGAGTTAGTTAGTAAAAATAAATAATGCGAGTTAGAAAACGTAAGGGTGCTGAGGAGCACTTAGAAAATAACCCACACTATGTTATCTTAAATCCAGAAGAAGCAAAAGGTCATTGGCGCGAAGTTTTTGGTAATGATAACCCAATCCACATTGAAGTTGGTTCAGGAAAAGGAGCATTCATTACAGGAATGGCCTTGCAAAATCCTGATATTAACTATATCGGAATTGATATTCAAGTATCAGTATTAAGTTACGCTTTGGATAAAGTTCTAGATAGCCAAGCACCAAATGTTCGTTTGCTACTAGTTGATGGTTCAGATTTGACTAATTATTTTGAAGACGGCGAAATTGATTTGATGTATTTGAATTTCTCAGATCCATGGCCTAAGAAACGTCATGAAAAACGCCGTTTGACTTATAAGACATTCTTGGATACTTACCGTCAGATTTTACCTGAACACGGTGAAATCCACTTCAAAACTGATAATCGAGGCTTATTTGAATATAGCTTAGCAAGCTTCTCACAATATGGCATGATTTTAAAACAAGTTTGGTTGGATTTGCATGCTAGTGATTTTGAAGGAAATGTTATGACAGAATATGAGGAAAAATTCTCTAAAAAAGGTCAAGTCATTTACCGTGTGGAAGCACAATTTTAGTAATTTTCTGAATACTATCAAAAGAAGTGAATAGTATTTCTGTTGGAGAGGTTACATAGTGGATGAACGTTGTAATGTTTTGAGGGTTCGGGTCTCTTCCTCTCCTTACACAATTTGATACAAAAAGAAATGTCCTTTGATTTTTTTCATTTGAAAACATCAGGGATGTTTTTTCGAAAAGATTTAGAAAAGTTATAGGTTGGTAATTAATTATGATTACCTAGAATAATTGAGGCACGTGCCATTGTTAAAAGTCAGAATTTTTTTAAGAAAACATCATAGATTGATTTCATATTTGCTGGTTATAATTTCAGTTATCCTGCTTTATAAAGACATTGTTGACGAGGGTGGCGATTGGCTAATTTTATCAGTTTTAACAGGATTGTTAGTAGTTGTAATTCTGGAGCACTATTTAAGTCGAAGGAGAGATCTTGTCACTCATTTCATTCTAGAAAGCTTAGAACATTTTGCGTTGTATGCTGTTGACTTAGATGATTGTTATATGGCTTTCAATAAATCTGATATAGAATTAGTTGAAAAATTTTATGAGTTTACACCTGTAATTGGTGGGAGTGTTTATGCAAATTTGACTAATGATCAAGCGATTCGCTTAAAGAATAATATTGAACGAGCTAAGAAAGGCGAAACGTTTAGCTTCACTGATGAAGTTAAACTGGATGGTAAAACCTATTATTGGGAAAAAATGTTTGCTCCTTTTTATAATAAACGAAAGAAATTAATTGGAGTAGTTTGTTTTACGATTGATATCACTGAGCAAAAACTTCGAGAAAATGAATATGAGCGATTGATTTATCAAGATATGCTAACGGGTGTTTACAATCGGCGTTTCATTGAATTGGCTTTTAATGAGTGTGCTCGCAATAAAGTAGACCCTATCACCATTATCATGTCGGATTTGAATAAATTTAAGGAGGCTAATGATACTTACGGCCATGCTGCAGGAGATCAAATTTTGGTGAAATTTGGAGATATTTTAACTAAGGTAATGCCCGAGAAAGCTGTAGTTGCACGTCTAGGTGGTGATGAGTTTGCTGTTTTACTTCCCGAAGTTTCAGAGAAGCAGGCTGAGTTTTTAATGAATCTTGTCAAGATAGAAATGATGACTGAAGATATGCCTGTCACAGTTTCACTTGGTTCTTATACAGATTCTTACGAGGCACATAAATCATTTGTTGATTTTTGTGCGTGCGCTGATGAGAGAATGTATCGCGATAAAAATCAGAAAGGATAACGCTTATGATGTATCAAGAGGTTGTTATTGTAATTCCTGCCTTTGAACCAGACCAACGCATGCTGGAATTGTTACGAGATATTCGAGCACGAGAAAATAAGCCGTTTGAGATTGTCCTTATTGATGATGGTAGTGGTCCTGATTATAAAGCTTTATTTGAAGAAGCTGAGGAAAAATATGCTTGTCATTTATTAACTCATCCTGAAAACAAAGGTAAAGGTCGTGCTTTGAAGACAGCAATCTCTTATATCCTTGAAAAACTTCCGCAAGCTAAAGGAATTGTAACGATTGATTCTGATGGTCAGCACACTTATGAAGACACATTAAAATGTTTGGATGAATTTTTGCGTTATCCTGATAGCTTAGTTCTTGGTGTGAGAAAGTTTGAAAATTCTGTTCCACTTCGCAGTCGTTTTGGTAATGTACTGACTCGTGATGTCTTGGACGCTTTTACTGGTATGAAAGTGTCTGATACACAAACTGGTCTTCGTGTTTTACCAGCAAGTTGGTTAAAAGAAATGCTTGATGTCGAAGGCGAACGTTATGAATTTGAAATGAATATGCTCTTAAAAGCAAAAGAAGATGCTATCCCAATTCGTGAAGTTGGTATCGCGACGATTTATCTCGATGAAAATCAATCATCACACTTTGATGTGGTGCGTGACTCGCTTCGCATTTATAAAGTTTTCTTCAAGTATATTTTCTCATCACTGTTCTCATTCTTAGTTGATATCATTGCTTTTACAATTCTAATTTCATTGTTAAATGGACTTAGTTTTAGTGCAGTTACTCTGGCATCCGTTTTAGCACGCGCGATTTCATCAGTAGTGAATTATTTCTTGAACCATAAAGTTGTTTTCAAAAAAGGAAAAGCAAGCTCTGCTGTTAAGTACTTTACCTTAGTTGTAGTGCAAATCATGGTATCAAGTTTTTTGGTAACCATCGTCGGAAATGCTTTGACAGCTGTTCCAATCTCAATTGTCAAAATTGTAGTGGATGGTATGCTTTTCTTCGTTAGCTACTTTGTTCAAAAGCACTTAGTGTTTAATGGAGGTGAAAATGAAGAAAGTTAAAAATTTATTATACATTGCAGCCTTCATTACGACAGTTTTTTACCTCAGTTGGCGTTTGGTGGCTACAATTCCTTGGCATGATTCTTGGTTTGCTTTGGTCTTTGGGCTATTGTTGTGGTTAAGTGAACTGGTTTCTGCGGTTACTGGCTACGTTCTCATTTTGAATAAGCAAAAGAATTTTCAACTTGAAAAGCCTGAGATTTCTTATGACCGTTATCCTGATGTGGATGTTTTGATTGCGACTCACAATGAAGATCCAGATTTGCTCTATAAAACCATCAATGCCTGTACTTTTATGGAATATCCTGACAAGTCAAAGGTTCGTATCTACGTTTGTGATGATACCAATCGTCCAGAAGTAGCAAAGATTGCAGATGAGCTTGGAGTGGGTTATTTTGGACTGTCTGATAATAAAGATGCAAAATCGGGGAACTACAATAATGCACTTAGTAAAACATCAGCTCCGCTTGTAGCGACTTTTGATGCAGACATGATTCCTTATCGTGAATTCTTGATGGAAGCTGTGCCGTATTTTATCGAGCAGGTTGAAGCATACGAAAAAGGTGAGGAGTACACTAAACCGAAAATTGGTTTAATTCAAACACCGCAAAGTTTTTACAATGCTGACATTTTCCAATACAATCTGTTCTCAGAAGAAACACTTCCTAATGAACAAGATTTCTTTTCAAAAGAAATTAATGTCTTTAATAATGCACGTGGTGCAGCGATTTATACTGGTTCAAATACCGTGATTTTCCGCAAGGCGATTGAAGATGTAGGAGGCTTTCCGGTAGGTACCATTACTGAGGATTTCGAACTTGGTGTTCGAATGAATGCGGCTGGTTATGTGAATTACTCAACTAAAAATCCCATGGCAAGTGGTTTGACACCGACAGATTTGAAAAGTGTTATCAAACAACGTGTCCGTTGGGGACGTGGTGTTATTAAAAGTAGTTATAACATGAACGTTTTCTTCAATCCAAAATTGACAAAAGGACAACGTCTTGTATACTTTAATAGTTATCTCTATTGGTGGTCATTCTTTAGACGGTTGTTGTATATCTTGGCGCCGATTTTGTTCACTGTTTTTCATGTGCGTGTAGTTGTCTCAAATATTTGGTTGCTTTTCTTCTTCTGGTTACCAAGTTACGCTTTGACACGGATTTCTATGCGAGAGGCCTCAAAAGATTACCGTACACAGGTGTGGGGTGAAATTGTTGAAACTATTTTTGCACCTTACTTGGTTATTCCTTTGATGCTGGAATCATTTGGAATTAGCGAAAAAAAATTTAAGGTTACTCCTAAAGGAAATGATTCTTCGTGGACCTTATATCTTTATGCTATTCCTTATGTTATCCTCTGGGGACTTGCGATGTATGGCTTGATAACATTTAACTATGGAAAATTTGGTTCAGAACTGTTTTATGGTAGCATCACTAGTTTCTGGTTAATGTATCACATTGTCAATTTGACGTTTGCCATTTTCTGTGCAATTGGTCGTCCGACTTATCGTAATAGTGAACGTTTTATCGTGGATGAACCAATGGTTATTGATGCCGACGGAGAGTCTTACGATGTCAGAGTTTGTGATATTTCAGAAACGGGGATTTCATTTAGCTCACCTTTGCCATTGTACTTGCCCCCCAAAAAAGAGTTGACACTTCATTTGCAATCACGAAATTACCGTGCTCTTACAAAAGGTCATGTGGTTCGTGTTGTGGTCAATGATGAGGCTAAAGGTTGGCGTTACGGTGTTCAGTTCACAAGTGTTGAGAAAGCTGATATTCGTCAATTCTATCAATACATTTATGACCGAATTAATCATAATTTGCCAACAAAGAAAGATTCTTGGATGACAACTTGGGATGATTTGCTTGAAAACTTTAATCAACGATTTCAAAGTAATGAACGTCCAGAATCCCCTTATGATAAGATTGCTTTGCCGAAGGTTAGATTGAATGAAGAAGTGGATTACGGCGGACAAACTCGTCAGCTTAGAAAGACAAATTATTATTACATGACTTTTTCTGGACGTTTAGAAAATCCGCGTAGAAAACCAATTGTCGATTTTATCTATCATGACGTCTTTTTCAAATTAGCTTTTGTATCACATGACCCCGATATGGACGAATCCATTTATCAGGTAATCAATTTGCCATCGATAGAAAAAATACCTGCTTTTAAAGCTTTAGCAAATGAATGGAGGGAAAAGGTATGATTACTATTCTTAGATTACTTTTGTTCTTTGCTATTACTATGGGATACAATGCATTTTTCCGAAATGCCTTGAAAATGAATCGTCGCTTGACTTGGGTGTTTACTTTTTCAGCTATTACGTTAGTCTTTCACATTGGTAGTTTGATTGGTTTGATGCTACCGACGGTTTATGCCATATCAGTTGTTGGTTGTTTGCTTAGTCTTTATTATCTTTGGTCAGTTTGGAAGAAAAGGGTCAAATTTCGAAGGTTAGATATCATTGCAATCGGAATGATGTTTTACCTTTTGTTGTTTGGATTGACGCTTTGGAAATCTCCAATTCTGCATTATGATAATTTTACGCATTGGGCGACAATTGTAAAATTTTTCCACATTAATAACACACTTCCAACACAATATGATACGATTATCAGCTATTATACTTATCCTGTTGGTAGCTCTTTGTTCATTTATTTCTTCACAACAATTGTTGGTTTCTCAGAAGGCAGCATGTTGGTTGGGCAATTCTTCCTAATTGCATCATGTCTTTATGCTATGTTTGGAGCGCTTCGTGATGACCGTCGTATGTTGATGATTGCCATGATTTTTGCATCATTTGCAGCTTTTAATACTTTCAATATTGCCATTCGTTTGAACAATCTACTGGTTGACTTTTTGTTGCCAGCTTTGGCTCTAGCAGCGATAGCAGGATGTTTTGCCTATCGCAATCGTTTCTGGATGCTGTCAATTCATATGATGGTTGTTCTTGGAATGCTAAGTATTGTTAAGGTTAGTGGTTTGTTTTTTGTATTGCTTGCTTTAATTGTTTACATCGTCTGTATGATGCGCTTATTTGTCCAAAAAAGAGCACGTTTGAAAGCACTTGGTATGATGTTGCTTACTTTAGCTGCAAGTTTCTTGCCATTTTTTATTTGGCAAAAACACGTTTCAGCTAACTTTCCTGATGCAGCAAGTGCTAAGCATGCGGTATCAATGGCGGATTTAGAGAAAATCTTGTCTGGTCATATTTCAGGCGTCCCAGAAAAAATCATCAATTTATTTGTGAAATCAATTTTTAATGTTAGCAGTTTAGCGACACAAGGATTTATTCTCATCAATGTGATAATGCTAGTTGCTTTTGTTATCATTGGTATTCGATTGAAACACAAAAAAGAAATTTTTTGGACTTGGTTTTTCATCGATATGTCGTTTGTGACTTATTATATCAGTATTTTACTGATGTATTTGACAGCTATGCCGACAGAAGAAGCTTTGCAATTAGCTGGATTTGAGCGCTATGCATCAAGTATGGTTATCTTTACTTTTGGCTATATGGTCATGGCTCTTGCTTGGGAAATGGATAAATGTTTGTATGAACAAACGTTTAGTCGTCGAAATGCAAAATCTTATAAGAGTTTGCTTAATAAACGATTGTATCAATATGTGACTTTAGTTTTGTCGATTTATGCAGTTGGTATGTTTTTGTCCGAAAATAACGGCATTGTCTTTAATAATAATCAAGAAACTAATAAAGTCTCAAAAGAACTTCATCAACTTGTTGGAAATAAGATGGATGATTCTAAAGACAGAATCTTGGTTGTTATGACAGATAAAGGAAATGTCGATAGTTTCTTTATCCAGTATGCTAGCCGTTATTATCTTTGGAATGAAAATATCGATGCCAGAGATGATTTTACATTTTCAGATAAAGATTTTATCGCGCTTTTGAAGGCTTATGATAAGGTATTGATTCTAGAAGACCACTATACATTCAATGCTTTAACGAAGAAACTTTTTGGCAGAACTTATTTGCCAGGTCTTTATAAGACCTCAGATATTCTAAATGAAAAAGGCTGAGTTTTATTGATGGATAAGCTTTTAACTTGTCAAAGTTATAGAAATATGGTATGATGATATAAAATAAGTAGAAGGAGGCGGAGTTTGTTACTTCGCCTCTTGTGTGTGCTTAATACTAGTTTAGTTAAAGCGATTTCTACGAGTAGCATTGAGGTGGCTTGAAAAGGTCAGCCGATGTGATTGAACTTTCTATTTTATTTTAATAGATAAAGGAGGGGATTCTTATCGCAAACGCAAATACAATCATTGAATTGGTTACAGAAGTTGTTGCACCTGCTATTAAAGAACCGTTTGAATTGGTTGATGTTGAGTACGGTAAAATGGGCAGTGACTATGTCCTTAGTATCTTAATCGACAAACCAGGCGGTATCACAGTAAATGATACAGCTGATTTGACTGAAATTATTAGTCCTCTACTTGATGCTATCAAACCAGATCCGTTCCCAGAACAATACATGCTAGAAGTTTCTAGCCCTGGTTTAGAGCGTCCATTGAAGACTAAAGAAGCTCTTGAAAAAGCTGTAGGATCTTATGTCAATGTTAGTCTTTACAAAGCCATCGACAAAGTTAAGGTATTTCAAGGAGACCTTGTTGCTTTTGATGGTGAAACATTGACAATTGATTATTTGGACAAAACACGCAAGAAAACTGTTGAAATTCCGTATTCAACTGTTGCAAAAGCGCGTTTGGCAGTGAAATTGTAGTCAACTGTTATAAACTACAATCTGATTTTATTTAGATATAAACGAAAGGATAATGCTCTGCCTATTGTGGAGCAATGAAAAAAATGAGCAAAGAAATGCTAGAAGCCTTCCGTATTTTGGAAGAAGAAAAACACATTAACAAAGACGATATCATCGACGCTGTAAAAGAATCATTGAAATCAGCTTACAAACGTCGTTATGGTCAATCTGAATCATGTGTTATTGAATTCGACGACAAAAAAGGTGACTTTAAAGTCTACACTGTTCGTGAAGTTGTTGAAGAAGTTTTTGATAGCCGTCTAGAAATCAGTTTGTCAGATGCATTGAAAATCAGCTCAGCTTACGAACTAGGTGACAAAATTCGTTTTGAAGAATCTGTTGCTGAATTTGGTCGTGTTGCTGCTCAATCAGCTAAACAAACTATCATGGAAAAAATGCGCCGTCAAATCCGTGAAGTAACTTACAATGAGTACAAACAACACGAAGGCGAAATCATGACTGGTACAGTTGAACGCTTTGACCAACGTTTCATCTACGTTAACCTTGGCTCTCTTGAAGCACAATTGTCACACCAAGATCAAATTCCTGGTGAAACATGGAAATCACACGACCGTATCGAGGTTTACGTATACAAAGTTGAAAACAATCCAAAAGGTGTTAACGTCTTTGTAAGTCGTAGCCACCCTCAATTCATCAAACGCATCATGGAACAAGAAATTCCTGAAGTATTTGACGGAACTGTTGAAATCATGAGCGTTTCTCGTGAAGCTGGTGACCGTACAAAAGTTGCTGTACGTAGCCACAATCCAAACGTTGATGCTATCGGTACAATCGTTGGTCGCGGTGGAAGCAACATCAAGAAAGTTATCAGCAAATTTCATCCAAAACGTTATGATGCAAAAGCTGGCGTTGAAGTTCCTGTTGAAGAAAACATCGATGTTATTCAATGGGTTGAAGATCCAGCAGAATTCATCTATAACGCTATTGCACCAGCCGAAGTAGATATGGTTCTTTTCGATGAAGAAGACAGCAAACGTGCAACAGTTGTTGTTCCTGACAACAAATTGTCACTTGCTATCGGTCGTCGTGGACAAAACGTTCGTTTGGCTGCGCACTTGACTGGCTACCGTATCGACATCAAATCTGCTTCAGAATATGAAGCACTTGAAGCTGAACGTGCAGAACAAGTAGCTGCTCCAGCTGAAACTGCTGAAACAGAAGTTGTAGCAAACGACGCAGAATAAGAAAGATAGAGGTGTTTCATGGCTAAAACACGTAAAATACCTTTAAGAAAATCAGTTGTTTCAGGTGAAGTTATTGATAAACGTGATTTACTTCGCATTGTTAAGAACAAAGAAGGTGAGATTTTTATCGATCCAACTGGTAAGCAAAACGGTCGTGGGGCTTACATCAAGCTTGATAATGAAGAAGCACTCCAAGCCAAAGAAAAACGCGTCTTTAATCGTAGCTTTTCAATGGAAGTTCCTGAATCATTTTATGATGAATTGATTGCTTACGTAGATCACAAAGTCAAAAGAAGAGAGTTAGGTCTTGAATAACCGCGAAAGATTGTCAAATTTAATTGGGCTGGCACAACGTGCAGGAAAAGTTATTTCTGGAGAAGAATTAGTCATTAAGGCTATCCAATCTGGTAAAGTAAAACTTGTTTTTCTGGCAAATGATGCTGGTGATAATTTGACAAAGAAAACAACTGATAAAAGTCAATATTACAAAGTAGAAGTCTCCACAGTGTTTAACACACTGGAATTAAGTGTTGCACTTGGCAAACCACGTAAAGTAGTTGCCATAGCAGACGCTGGATTTTCAAAGAAAATGAGGACTCTTATGAACTAACAGAATAGGAGGACATCAATTGTCAAAGAAAAGATTATATGAAATCGCTAAAGAACTGGGCAAATCAAGCAAAGAAATTGTTGACTACGCTCAAGAATTAGGACTTGATGTGAAGAGTCATTCTTCTAGCGTTGACGAATCTGATGCCAAACGAATTGCGGCAAAATTCTCAGGCAATGCAAAACCTGCTGCGGCGAAAGCTAAAGTAGAAAAAGCTGCTGAGAAAACAGTTGTGGAAGTTCCTAAAGCAGCTCCTACAAAACCTCAGAGTCGTAATTTCAAGGCAGAACGTGAAGCGCGTGCTAAAGCCGAAGCTGAAAAACGAGCTAAAGGCGGCGATAAAAAGCGCAATAACAATCAAGGACGCGACAATCGTTCTAATCGTGACAGACAAGAGAATGCCCAAAACAATCGCAAACATCGCGATCGCAATTCTCAAAATCATAATCGAAGAGATCAACAGCGTGATAATCACCAAAGAAATCAGCGAAATGATCGCAATCAATCAGCTAAGCCACGTATCGATTTCAAGGCACGTGCAGCTGCATTGAAAGCAGAACAAAATGCTGAGTATTCTCGTCAAAGCGAAAATCGTATCCACGAAAAAGCAGCTGCTAAGCGTAAAGCAAAAGCAACTAAAGAACAAGAGCACAAAGCTCGTGTGGATGCTAAAGCTAAGGCTGAAGAACACAAAGTAAAAACAGCAAAACCTGCAACTTCTGCTCCTAAACATGTCGTAGCAGAACAAGCAGCACCTGCTGTGGACAAACGTCGTAAGAAACAAGCTCGTCCTGAAAAATCACGTGATTATGAACGTGATAATGAAGATGGACCACGCAAGAATAGAAAAAACTGGAATAATCAAAACCAAGTGAGAAATCAAAGAAATAGTAACTGGAATAATAACAAGAAAAACAAAAAAGGTAAACATAATAACAATCGTAACAATACTCCAAAACCTGTAACAGAGCGTAAGTTCCACGAATTACCTAAAGAATTTGAATACACTGAAGGCATGACTGTTGCTGAAATTGCAAAACGTATCAAACGCGAACCAGCAGAAATCGTCAAAAAACTCTTCATGATGGGTGTTATGGCAACTCAAAACCAATCCCTCGACAGCGATACAATCGAATTGTTGATGGTTGATTATGGTATTGAAGCTCATAAAAAAGTTGAAGTTGATGAAGCTGATATTGAACGCTTCTTTGTAGATGAAGATTACCTCAACCCTGATAAATTGGTTGAACGTGCTCCTGTCGTAACAATCATGGGTCACGTTGACCACGGTAAAACTACCCTTCTTGATACCCTTCGTAATTCACGTGTCGCAACAGGCGAAGCTGGTGGTATCACTCAACATATCGGTGCTTACCAAATCGTTGAAAATGGTAAGAAAATTACCTTCCTTGATACACCAGGTCACGCGGCTTTCACATCAATGCGTGCACGTGGTGCCTCAATCACAGATATCACTATCTTGATTGTTGCCGCTGATGACGGTGTTATGCCTCAAACAATTGAAGCCATTAACCACTCTAAAGCTGCTGGTGTCCCAATCATTGTTGCTATCAACAAGATTGATAAACCAGGTGCTAACCCAGAACGTGTTATCGGTGAGTTGGCAGAACACGGAATCATCTCAACTTCATGGGGTGGTGATTGTGAATTCGTTGAAATTTCAGCTAAATTTGGTAAAAATATTGATGAATTGCTAGAAACAGTTCTCCTTGTTGCTGAAATGGAAGAATTGAAAGCTGACCCAACAGTTCGTGCTATCGGTACAGTTATCGAAGCTCGTCTTGATAAAGGTAAAGGTGCTATCGCAACACTTCTTGTTCAACAAGGTACTCTTCACGTTCAAGACCCAATCGTTGTTGGTAACACATTTGGTCGTGTTCGTGCTATGGTTAATGACCTTGGACGTCGTGTAAAAGTAGCTGAACCATCAACACCAGTATCAATTACCGGTTTGAATGAAGTACCTATGGCAGGTGACCACTTCGCCGTTTATGAAGATGAGAAAGCTGCGCGTGCCGCTGGTGAAGAACGTGCTAAACGTGCATTGATGAAACAACGTCAAGTAACACAACGTGTTAGCCTTGAAAACCTCTTTGATACGCTTAAAGCAGGTGAAGTTAAGACTGTTAACGTCATCATCAAAGCCGATGTACAAGGTTCAGTTGAAGCTCTTGCTGCCTCACTTCTTAAAATTGATGTTGAAGGCGTGAAAGTCTCAGTTGTCCACTCAGCTGTTGGTGCTATTAACGAATCAGACGTTACCCTTGCTGAAGCCTCAAATGCCTTTATTATTGGATTTAACGTACGTCCTACACCACAAGCACGTCAACAAGCAGAAACTGATGAAGTGGAAATTCGTCTTCATTCAATTATCTACAAAGTTATCGAAGAAGTTGAAGATGCCATGAAAGGTATGCTTGACCCTGAATACAAAGAAAAAATCATCGGTGAGGCTATCATCCGCGAAACCTTCAAAGTTTCTAAAGTTGGTACAATCGGTGGATTCATGGTTACAAGTGGTAAAATCACTCGTGATGCTAACGCCCGTGTCATCCGTGACGGTGTCGTTATCTTCGACGGAAAACTTGCTAGCCTTAAACACTTCAAAGATGACGTTAAAGAAATCGGAAATGGCCAAGAAGGTGGTTTGATGATTGAAAACTACAACGACATTAAAGTTGATGACGTTATCGAAGCTTACGTAATGGAAGAAATTAAACGTTAAGAAGTAAGACAGAACCCCAGAGAGCAGGTTCGTCGTCTTGCCTAAACGTTACAATTTATAAACGAATAAAAAGCTAGGCGTGCTTAGCCTAGCTTTTTTCAAAAAAGATTAGAAAGGAAAAATTATGGCTAATCATCGTGTCGACCGTGTTGGTATGGAAATCAAACGTGAAGTAAACGAAATTTTACATAAAAAAGTTCGTGACCCACGTGTTCAAGATGTCACAATTACTGATGTTCAAATGCTTGGAGACCTTTCAATGGCTAAAGTGTACTACACAATTCATTCTGAACTTGCTTCAGATAATCAAAAAGCACAAATCGGTCTTGAAAAAGCTAAAGGAACTATCAAACGCGAACTTGGTCGCAACTTAACAATGTACAAAATTCCAGATTTAACATTTATCAAAGATGAATCAATCGAATACGGAAATAAAATCGACCAAATGCTTCGTGATTTGGAAGCTAAAAAATAAAACAAATGAAAGCTCGCCACAGGCGGGCTTTTTTTTGTGCTATAATGAAATTAATTTAGCGAGGAAAGTAGAGATATGAAAATTACAATTTATTTAGGTTCAAGTTTTGGGAATGATTCTATTTATACGGAAATGGTTGTAAAACTAGGTCACTGGTTAGTAAGTCAAAATCATCAATTGGTTTATGGTGGAAGTAAGGATGGTTTGATGGGCTGTCTTGCTGACACAGTTTTAGCTGATGGTGGTGAGGTGTATGGTGTTATTCCGCTTGATTTTCAAAAACGTGAAAAAGTACATCTGCATTTGACAGAGTTAACCTTAGTGGCTGACATGGATGAGCGTAAGCGTATGTTAATGGATAAAGGAGATGTCTTACTAGCTTTGCCAGGAGGACCGGGCACACTTGAAGAGATTGTTCAAGCATTTTCTTGGGCGCGTATTGGACTGCATCACAAACCTTGCCTTTTTCTAAATATCAATGGCTATTATAATCCCTTGATTGAGCTATTTGACAAAATGGTATCAGCTGATTTTATCAGTCAAGAAGTTCGTGACAAGGCAATTTTCGTTAACGATTTAAAAGAGCTTGAGGCAGTTTTAAAATAGGGAAGAGATTTATGGATATTAAGGCACTCTTTTTAAAAGATGATGAACTTATAGGGATTTTAAAAAGAATAGCTGCGCTTAAGTTGAAGGATTCTTGGCTAGCTGCAGGGACTTTGCGAAATTATATTTGGAATGTCTTATCAGGAAAACCAGGTCTATCAGATGCAAGTGACATTGATGTTGTCTTTTTTGACCCTGAGGTAACTTATGAGAAGACTCAAGTTATTCCAAAACGGTTGCAAGCAAGTTATCCCAATTATCAATGGGAAGTTAAAAATCAAGTTCTCTTGCACCAACATAGTCCTCACACGGCTCCCTATCAAAGTGCAAAAGATGCTGTCAGCAAGTACCCAGAACGTTGCACAGCAATTGCTGCAAGATTGCAAGATGGTGAGTTTGAACTCTTTTTACCATATGGTGATGAGGATATTCTTAATTTTATTGTTCAGCCAACACCTCATTTTTTAAATGATGGCGAGCGGATGCGTGTTTATCGTGAGCGATTGAAAAAGAAAAATTGGCAAGAAAAATGGCCTTGCTTAAGAATTTTTATCTAAATTTTTACAGAGCACCTAAGTGCTCTTTTTTGTTGACAAACGTAGACGATAAAATTATAATGGATTTATAAATGTAAACTAAAAGGTTTTAGAAAGGAATAAGATGTCAATTTCAAGAGCAGAATGGGAAATCATGCGAGTGGTTTGGACGAAAGAAGAAACAACAAGTAGTCAGATTCTTGCCATTTTAGGTGAAAAAAATGATTGGACAGCTTCAACCATTAAGACGCTCTTAAAACGTTTGGTAGATAAAGGATTTTTATCTCGACAAAAACTTGGCAAAAGATTTCTTTACTCAAGTAAGGTCTCTGAGCAGGAAGTAATGAATCAGCAAGCTGATGACTTATTTTCAAAGTTTTGCCAGCGCAAGCATGTGGCTATTTTGAAACACTTGCTAAAAGAAGTACCAGTGACTGATTCTGATATTGATGACTTGCAAGCTCTGCTATTGTCTAAAAGAAAAGAAACTGTAGATGAAGTACCTTGTAATTGTATTCCTGGACAATGTCGCTGTAAAGAGCATTTAGAACTCTAATGATTCATTTGTGATATTTAGACAGGAAGGTGTCTTATGGAAAAAGAAGAAGTCTTTGTCATTGACGGCATGACTTGTGCAGCCTGCGCTGCGACTGTCGAAAATGCCGTCAGTAAAATAGATCATGTCGATTCAGCGGTTGTTAATCTGACAACTGAGAAAATGACTGTCCGTTATAATCCTGATTTGGTCAGTGAAGAGGAGATTGAAAAGGCAGTTGCTGATGCTGGATATGGAGCTAGTGTTTTTGATCCGGCAACGGCTAAAAGTCAATCTGAGCGTCAGAGCGAAGCTACTCAAAACATGTGGCATAAGTTCCTTTTATCCGCTTTGTTTGCAGTCCCACTTCTGTATCTGTCAATGGGAAGTATGATGGGACTGTGGGTGCCAGACGTCGTGAGCATGGATAGTCATCCGCTCGTTTTTGCTCTTGTCCAGTTAGTTTTGACTCTGCCAGTTATGTATTTGGGTCGTCGCTTTTATGTCAATGGCTTTCGTTCACTGATAAAAGGTCATCCTAATATGGATTCTTTAGTGGCTTTGGCAACCAGTGCTGCCTTTATTTATAGCCTTTACGGTGTTTATCATGTTGTCCTTGGGCATGCTCATCACGCACACATGTTGTATTTTGAATCAGTTGCAGTGATTTTAACCTTGATTACGCTTGGAAAGTATTTTGAAACTTTATCAAAAGGTCGTACATCTGATGCTATTCAAAAATTAGTGAAATTGTCCGCTAAAACCGCTACAGTCATTCGAGACGGTGAAGAAGAATCAGTTCCAATTGAGAATGTGGTTATCGGCGATATCCTTCTGGTAAAACCTGGTGAAAAAATCCCTGTTGATGGTCGAGTGGTTTCAGGACATTCAGCCATTGATGAATCAATGTTGACTGGAGAAAGCATTCCAGTCGAGAAAGTAGCTGATGACAAGGTGTTTGGTGCCTCAATTAATGGTCAAGGTTCTCTAACGATTCAGGCCGAAAGAGTCGGCGATGAGACGCTTCTAGCTCAAATCATCAAATTAGTAGAAGACGCGCAGCAGACTAAAGCACCAATTGCAAAAATCGCTGATAGAGTCGCCGGTGTTTTTGTTCCTGCTGTGATTACAATTGCGCTGGTTACGTTTGCTTTTTGGTATTTTGTCATGGGGGAAGGTTTTGTTTTTGCTCTCCAAGTTGCTATTGCAGTGCTCGTTATTGCCTGTCCTTGTGCACTTGGTCTTGCCACTCCAACAGCCATCATGGTCGGAACAGGACGTGGCGCTGAAAATGGTATCCTCTACAAACGTGGTGACGTTTTGGAAAATGCACACCACATTGACACCATGGTTTTTGACAAGACAGGAACTATCACTCAAGGAAAACCACAAGTCGTTGATGTTATCACTTACCATGGTGATGAGAAATCTCTACTTAGCAATGTTGCTTCTATTGAAAAATACTCAGAGCATCCACTGAGTCAAGCTATTGTGGAAAAAGCAGTCGCTGAAAAACTTGATTTTTCAGAAGTTGAAAATTTTACCTCTTTAACAGGACGAGGATTGCAAGGTGAAGTGGCTGGGGGGCAGACTTTCTATATTGGTAATCGCAGATTGATGGAAGAGTTGCAAGTCGACTTAAGTGCAAGTGAGGCTGCAGTGCTGGCTGCGACACAAAAAGGTCAGACTCCAATTTACATCTCGGAAAATCAACAACTACAAGGTGTGATGGCCGTGGCGGATTTGCTAAAAGTAGACAGTAAAGAGACCGTCGCAAAATTACAAAACAAGGGCATTGATGTGGTTTTGTTAACAGGGGATAATAGCAAAACAGCGCAAGCTATTGCCAAACAAGCAGGCATCAAAACAGTCATTAGCGAAGTTCTTCCAGACCAAAAATCGCACGCTATCAAGGATTTGCAAAGTCAAGGCAAACTGGTTGCGATGGTCGGTGACGGGATTAACGATGCACCAGCCTTAGCGGTAGCTGATATTGGGATTGCGGTTGGCTCAGGAACCGACATTGCCATTGAATCCGCAGATATTATTTTGATGAAACCAGAAATCTCTGATATTCTCAAAGCTCTAAGCATCAGCCATTTGACGATTAAAGTGGTTAAAGAAAATCTTTTCTGGGCATTTATCTACAATATTCTAGCTATTCCAGTTGCGATGGGGATCTTGTATCTTTTCGGTGGACCTTTACTCAATCCGATGATTGCAGGACTTGCTATGGGATTTAGCTCAGTTTCTGTTGTATTAAACGCTCTTCGCTTGAAATATATTAAACTAAAATAAAGGAGTTTCTCATGGAAAAAACATATGAAGTTACAGGTATGAAATGCCAGGGTTGTGTCACAAAAGTGACTGAAAAATTGTCAGCTGTTCCAGGTGTCAAATCTGTTAAAGTTGATCTGGAGAAAAAACAAGCAACCATCACAGGACACCCTTTTAAATTTCTCCTAAAACGTGCTCTCAAAGGAACAAAATTTGCACTCGGTCAAGAAATTAAATAAAGGATTTTGGTAAATTTTAGAAAAACAGGGCTTGCTCTGTTTTTTTGTTAGCCTAAAAATGATAAACTAGTCTAGTAAGAAAAAAATTAGTGTGGAATAAAAATGACAGTGAATGTTTGGGATTTATTAAGTATCATCGGCTCTATCGCCTTTGCACTTTCTGGAGCAATTGTTGCGATGGATGAAGATTTTGATATGCTTGGGATTTTTATCTTAGGTTTTGTGACAGCTTTTGGAGGCGGTGCCATTCGTAATCTTTTGATTGGTCTGCCTATTAGCGCTCTCTGGTCACAAAGTCAGTGCTTTTATTTTGCATTCGCAGCAATGCTATTTATCATGATTTTTCCAAATATCATTACCCACAAAGGTTGGAAAAAAGCAGAAGTTTTGACAGATGCGATTGGTCTTGCAGCATTTAGTGTTCAAGGGGCCATGTATGCTGTAAAACTTCATCAGCCTTTGAGTGCTGTGATTGTTGCAGCTGTTCTGACTGGTGCTGGTGGTGGTATCGTTCGTGATATTTTAGCTGGTCGAAAACCAAGTGTTTTGCGTAGTGAAGTTTATGCTGGCTGGGCTATCGTTGCAGCGCTAGCTATTTTCTTTAAAATCGTCCATAATGATCCAGGCTATTATTTGCTCGTTTTAGTTCTGACAATCTTACGTATGATAGGCTACTGGCGTCAGTGGCATTTGCCAAAAATTAAACGGAAGGTCATTAAAAATGATTAAATTAATTGCAATCGATTTAGACGGAACATTGCTCAATTCTGATAAAAAAATTCCTGAAGAAAATGTAAAAGCGATTCAAGCAGCAGCAAAAGCTGGTGTAAAAATCGTGCTTTGTACAGGACGTCCAAAATCAGGTATTCTTCCATTTTTTGAAAAATTGGGCTTAGATGATGAAGAATATATCATTATGAATAATGGTTGCTCAATTTATAATACAAAAAATTGGGAGCTTGTTTTTCATGCTCAAGTCACAAATGAAGAACTTGATACATTGAACGAAGCTATCGCTGATTACCCTGATGTGTGCCTAACATTGACTGGTGAAAAACATTATTATGCCGTAGGTAGCGAAGTTCCAGAATTGGTTCAATACGATGCAAGTCTTGTTTTTGACACAGCTATTGCTAAAAGTTTGGATGAGATGAAGGCACTTGATGAAACTATTTTCCAAGCCATGTACATGGCAAAAGCGCCACAGCTTGATTCTTTCCAAGCAGCAAAAGAAGAAGAGTTAGCAAAAGATTTTAGTGTCGTTCGTAGCCAGGAATACATCTTTGAAGCAATGCCTAAAGGCTATACAAAAGCAACAGCACTTAAAGCTTTGTCAGAAAAACTTGGCTTGTCGCAAGCAGAAGTTATGGCGTTAGGTGATGCAGCTAATGACCTTGAAATGTTAGCATTCGCTGATTACAGCGTTGCTATGGGAAATGCGACTGACGAAGTCAAAGCAATTTGTCGTTATGAAACAACAACTAATAATGAAGCAGGTGTTGCAAAAGCCATTTACGATTATGTGTTGAAATAAATAAAAAATCCGACCAGTTTGGTCGGATTTTGTCTTCTTATAAGAAAAGCGGTAAACCAATTGCTGCAACTTCTTCAGCAGGTGTGCGCATATCATCAGCCACCCAATTAGATAGGACTGAGATAATGGCATTACTCCAAAATGAGTTAGTGTAGTTTGAGTTATGTTTTTTCTTGAACCTTTGATAAGCTTTTAAGCGTTTAGAGACAATTCCTGTCAAGAGTTTTTCAAGGTGTTGTTCAAAGATAGCACAAAGGACTTGTGCCTCTTTTTTAGCTTCGTTCAAAATGAAAAGCCAAGCTTGGGAGAGTTGACTTTTCAAATCAAAGGCTTTAAGACCACGAAAAATTCGTCGAACGATTTGGGTTAGAATTGATTCTAATATAGCTTCTTTTGATTTGTAATTACGGTAGAAGGCGTTACGTGAGACTCCAGCTTTGGCAACGAGTTCTGAGATAGTAATTTGGTCCAAGGTTTTCTTTTCAAGAAGTAGCAAGAGTGCCGCTTCAAGGGACTCACGAGTCAATTTTCGTGATTCCTTATTTGAAACTTTTAAATTTTGCAAGGAATTTTTTGAAATTGTCTTTTCCGTCATGACAAAAACCTCGTACTTGTGACATCTGATTGTTTTTAGTGGCTAATGTAAGGGCATTAATGATATAATTTTAGGTGAAAATACTTTGTTTGTCAAATAAATTTTAATCTCAATGGATTGGAGGATATAGATATGAGTTGGAAAATTGTTGCAGATTCTGGATGTGATATTCGACAAATTGAAGGACTTGCTGAACACGTCGAATACAAAAATGTCCCACTTACAATTCAAATCGGTTCAGAAATCTTTGTAGATGATGAAGGCTTAGATGTTGCTAATATGATGAAAAAGATGTACGAAAGCCCAGTTTTATCAAAATCAAGTTGCCCAAGCCCAGATGCTTTCTTACAAGCCTATCAAGGTGCTGAAAATGTTATTGCTATTACAATCACTGGTAATCTTTCAGGAAGCCAAAATAGTGCCCAAGTTGCAAAACATATGCTTTTAGAAGAACACCCAAATGTGAATGTTCACATTATTGATTCTTTGTCAGCAGGAGGTGAAATCGATTTGATTGTTCTTGAATTGAGCCGCTTGATTGCAAAAGGACTAAGTTTTGACGAAGTAGTTGAGGCAATTACAGCTTACCAAGCTAAAACAAGACTCCTTTTTGTCCTTGCTCGTATTGATAATCTTGTTAAAAATGGTCGCTTGAGTAAACTTGTCGGGAAAGTTGTTGGACTTTTGAACATTCGTATGGTCGGTAAAGCAAGCGACGAAGGTAAGTTGGAACTCCTTCATAAGGTGCGTGGACAGAAAAAAGCTGTTCAAATAACTATCGATGAAATGCTTAAAGAAGGCTATCAAGGTGGTAAAGTTATGATTGCTCATGCCAATAATGAAAAAGCATGTCAGCAATTGACTGAAAAAATTAAAGAAAAATACCCACAAGCTGATGTCACATGCGTACCTGCATCAGGTTTATGTAGTTTCTATGGAGAAGACGGTGGTATTTTATTAGGGTACGAAACAGTGTAAGTCAATATAAAAGAGCATGAGTATCACTCATGCTCTTTTTTCGTTTGATTAAAGGAACTGTATTTAGCAATAGCAATCAATGTGGTGATTGTAATAAATACATCCATGATTAAAGCAGGGGATGCTTTGATAGTGAAGTCATAAAATGCCCAAAGTATCATATTTTCAACAGTAACCCAGCGGAGCCATTGCACTTTATCAGTTGCAAAAGAAACGATAGTATAAGATACTGAGGAAATTAATGGAAGCAATCCAATTAAGCCAAGGTTATTAAAGTAAGTTCCAGCTGAAACCTGTATTATCACCAAAAGAATGGTTGAATAGATTGAATCCCAATTTTTAATCATGAGTGTATTACGAATTATCGATACACTAATAGAAATGGCTCCTGTGTAGCCGCCAAGTAAAAAATTAGCAATCATCGTGAAGAAGTAATCCGACAATTGCCACATTAACATATGTTTTTTAGTTTTAGCAAAAGATGCGGCTGCTAAACATGTCGCACCAATCGCAGAAAAAATAAATCCGATTGACATCATTAATAGCTGTCATAAGTGTAATTACCATCGGTTACAACTGAAGAAGGAGTTTGAGTTGTGTCATTTGGATTAATAGTAGAACTGTCAGAGTTGTCTGAGCTATCTGATGCTACTGTTGTATCTTCAGTTTTGTTAACAGCAGCTGCAATAGCATTAGAAACAGCATCAAGACGTGCTTGAAGCTGATCTTTAGTTGCTTGGTCACCTACGGCGTCGATTGCAGCTTGGGCTGCATCAACATTCTGGCTTGTTTGTTCAGATTCTGCAGTTGCGACAGCAGATTCTGCGTTATTTCTATTAGTAAGCTCTGCAGAAACAGCATCTAATTGTGATTGCAAATCAGTCTTTTTAGCTTCATCAGAAAGTTTGTTAATAGCATCTTGTGCACTAGAAATGGCTTCGGCTGAAGGATTAGCTTGAGCTTCAGCTAGGAGAGCTTGTGCATTAGCTTCTAAATCTGCTTGGTTAGAAGATGAGCTAATTGATGTTTTAGGTTGTGAACTTGATGTGCTTGTATGTGTATTACCAAAGACAAAGTAAATTCCGCCTGCTAAGGCAATTAAAATAATACTTAAAATAAAATAAGTAACTTCACTTTTTGTTGCTTTCACGAGAGCTCCTTTTTTAAAATTATTTAATATTATGTGATGATGAAGTCGCATCACACTGAAAAGTAGACTAGATTAGTAGTATTTATTGAAACACAGCGTCTTTTCATATTATAACATATAAATGGCAGCACGTTAATCTTTTTTCTAAAAACTCCTCGAATTTTTAGTTTTTCATCATTTAAGCTTATAAAAAATTTGAAAAATAATTTAGGACTAGCTTTCTTAGAGGAGTGATATTATTTCAAAACGTTATCAATTTAGAAAAAAGCTTTAAAAAATACTTGTCTGTTTACGTTGAATACATTAAAATGGAAATATCGGGTTTTTTCTCGGTAAAATTATAGTATTTGAGGACAAGACTGTGTCAGTAAATTGGCAAGAAATTGCTTTTGGTTTTTTTGGAGGTCTAGGACTCTTTCTCTTTAGTATTAAATACATGGGAGACGGTCTGCAACAAGCAGCGGGAGACAGACTTCGTTTTTATATCGACAAATATACAAGTAATCCTTTCTTAGGAATTCTTGTTGGTTTAGCCATGTCAGCTCTAATCCAATCAAGTTCAGGGGTAACAGTTATTACTGTTGGTTTGGTATCAGCAGGACTTTTAAACTTGAGACAAGCGATTGGTATTGTCATGGGTGCCAATATCGGGACGACTGTTACGTCTTTTCTGATTGGTTTTAATTTGGGTGATTATGCCCTTCCGATGATTTTTATCGGTGCTGCTTTGTTGTTCTTTACGTCAAATCGACGTTTAAACAATATCGGACGTATCATTTTTGGTGTTGGAGGAATTTTCTTCTCACTAAACATTATGGGTGATGCGATGGCTCCATTAAAATCTGTTCCAGCCTTTCAGGATTATTTAGCAACCTTAGGTGACAAACCAATTATGGGTGTTTTGATTGGGACTGGCTTAACTATGCTTATCCAATCATCAGCAGCAATCATTGGTATTTTACAAGGATTGTATGCTGGTCATTTACTTGATCTTCAAGGGGCAATTCCAATCCTTTTGGGAAGTAATATCGGTACTTGTATCACAGCCGTGCTTGCAGCGATTGGTTCTAACATCGCAGCAAAACGAGTGGCTGGAGTTCACGTTCTTTTCAACGTTGTTGGAACAGTGCTCTTTATGGTTCTATTGGTGCCATTTACTAGCTTAATGCAGTGGATGGAAGTTCATTTCAATTTAACACCAGCCATGACAGTTGCCTTTGCACATGGTACTTTTAATATTACAAATACCATTTTGCTCTTCCCATTTATCGGAACTTTGGCATTTGTTGTGACAAAATTAATTCCTGGTGAAGATGAAGCTGTTAAATACAAAGCTATTTACCTCGATAGGATCATTCTTAAACAAGCGCCAGCTATTGCCCTTGGTAACGCTAAAAAGCAATTGATTCACTTGGGTGCTTTTGCAACGCAAGCTTTTGAAGCAGCATTCTTATTTGTTGAAACATGTAATGAAAAATATGCTGATAAAACGCAAAAATTTGAGGATACAATTAATAATGTCGATGAAGAATTGACAAAATACTTAATTGATATTTCAAGTGAACAATTGAATCAGCACGAAAGTGAAATTTTATCAAGTATTTTAGATTCATCACGTGATTTAGAACGTATTGGAGATCACAGTATTAGCCTAGTTCACTTGATGGAACATAATATTTCAAAAGATATTACCTTCTCACGATCAGCTGTTCAAGAAATCGATAAACTTTATCATGAAACACATCGTATGATTTTGGATTCATTGAAAGTTATCATTGATAATGACCTTGAATTGGCAGGAGAGTTGGTTGAACGTCATAAAGAAATTGCGCATTTGGAACGTCGCATCCGCAAAAATCACATTAAACGTATGAACAATGGTGAATGTACACCGCTTGCTGGTATTAACTTTATCGATCTTATTACACCATGTACACGCATCACCGACCACGCTTTAAACTTGGTCGAAAAAGTTATTGAAAATCAAATTTAATCATAAATCTAGTACCTTTGAGAAATTTTCTCAAGGGTATTTTTTAATACCAATTTTGAATTGGTATAAATTTGGTATATACCATTTACAAAAAAGCGCTTTTATTTTATAATGTGTCATGGAGGCAATTCAAATGACAAAATACATAAAAGCAGATGAATTTTACTATCCTTACCATGTAAAAGGTGCGGGTTACCTTGCTATTGAAAATGGTCGTTTCGGTGATTGGCAAGAAGAAGCACCACATGGCGCAGAAATTATAGATTATACAGGTTTTAGTGTGGCACCTGGCTTAGTAGACACACATATTCACGGCTTTGCTGGTGTTGATGTGATGGATAACACCCAAGAAGCTTTCGAAACGATGAGTAAAGCACTTTTAGGAGCTGGGGTGACAAGCTTCTTGCCAACTGCCCTGACAGCATCTTTTGAAACACTTGATGATATTTGTCGTACGGCAGCTGATTTTGCAGGTCAAGAAAGTGGAGCACGTATTCAAGGATTGTTCTTTGAGGGGCCATATTTCACAGAGAAATATAAAGGGGCTCAAAATCCATCTTACATGCGAAATCCATCTACAGCTGAACTAGATCAATGGCTTGAAAGTTCAAAAGGACTATTGAAAAAAATAGCTTTAGCACCTGAACGTGATGAGGTAGAAGACTTTATCAATTATGCAAATGATAAAAATGTGATTGTGGCTCTTGGACACTCTGATGCGACATATAATCAAGCCGCAAAAGCAGTGGAAGCGGGAGCTTCTGTCTGGGTGCATGCCTATAATGGCATGCGTGGACTTAATCACCGTGAACCAGGTATGGTTGGTGCAGTTTATGAAATGCCAAATACTTATGCTGAGCTGATTTGTGATGGTCATCATGTTCATCCATCGGCTTGTGACATTTTGATGCACCAAAAAGATCATGAACACGTGGTTTTGATTACTGACTGTATGAGTGCTGGTGGTCTTGAAGATGGTGACTACATGCTGGGTGAATTTCCTGTGACTGTTGAAAAAGGAACCGCACGCTTGAAATCAAATGGAGCTCTTGCTGGTTCAATCCTTCAATTGAAAGATGCTGTTAAAAATGTTGTGAATTGGGGAATTGCTTCAAAAGCACAAGCTATTAGCATGGCGAGTCTTGCAGCAGCTATTTCGGTTGGCATTGACGATAAATGTGGTCAGATTAAAAAAGGACACAAAGCTGATTTTATCATTTTGGATAAAGATCTTGATCTTCGAGCAACTTATCTTGGCGGACAAGAGGCTTGGAAAGCTTAGAAGATACAAAAAAGTTGGATTTACAGCAGTGGATTCAGCTTTTTTGATATTTACTAGACACTCAAATACATTTGTGCTAGAATAGCTGGTAAAGAGAGAAAGCCTCATGGTGTTTCTTAGCGAGTCCGAGGTGGTGGAAGTCGGATGAAACTGAAATGAGTCGCTGGCGCTTTCGCTTAGCTAGGCTAAGTTAAAATCAGATAAATGAAGTAATAAAATAGGGTGGAACCGCGTTTTAACGCCCCTTATGAGGTATCATATGGGTGTGTTGGCGGTTCTTTTATTATGGAAACGGCTGACTTCCGGATGATACTTTGCTAAACTAAGTTAAAAAAATAAGGAGTAGATGTATGTCTAAAAAATTGACTTTCCAAGAGATTATTTTGACTTTGCAACAATTTTGGAATGACCAAGGTTGTATGTTAATGCAAGCTTACGATAATGAAAAAGGTGCTGGTACAATGAGCCCTTACACATTCCTTCGTGCTATTGGTCCAGAACCATGGAATGCAGCTTACGTAGAACCATCACGTCGTCCAGCAGATGGTCGTTATGGTGAAAACCCTAACCGTCTTTACCAACACCACCAATTCCAAGTTGTTATGAAACCATCTCCATCAAACATTCAAGAGCTTTACCTTGAATCATTGGAACGTTTGGGAATCAATACTTTGGAACACGATATTCGTTTCGTTGAAGATAACTGGGAAAACCCATCAACTGGTTCAGCTGGTCTTGGTTGGGAAGTTTGGCTTGACGGTATGGAAATCACTCAATTCACTTACTTCCAACAAGTTGGTGGTTTGCAAACTGGTCCTGTAACATCAGAAGTTACTTACGGTCTTGAACGTTTGGCATCTTACATCCAAGAAGTTGATTCTGTTTATGATATTGAATGGGCTCCAGGTGTTAAATACGGTGAAATCTTCCTTCAACCAGAATTTGAACACTCAAAATACTCATTTGAAATTTCTAACCAAGATATGCTTCTTGAAAACTTTGAAAAATTTGAAACAGAAGCAAAACGTTGCTTGGAAGAAAACTTGGTTCACCCAGCTTACGACTACGTTTTGAAATGTTCACACACATTCAACTTGCTTGATGCGCGTGGTGCAGTTTCTGTAACAGAACGTGCTGGTTACATTGCTCGTATCCGTAACTTGGCTCGTGTCGTTGCGAAAACATTTGTGGCTGAACGTAAACGTCTTGGTTACCCATTGCTTGACGAAGTAACACGTGAAAAACTTTTGAAGGAGGATGCTGAATAATGGCTAAAAATTTACTTGTAGAACTTGGTTTAGAAGAATTACCAGCTTATGTTGTTACTCCAAGTGAAAAACAACTTGGTGACCGCATGGCAGCATTTTTGAAAGAAAAACGTTTGGCATTTGAAGGCATTCAAACTTTCTCAACTCCACGTCGTTTGGCTGTACGTGTTCTTGGTCTTGCTGATGCGCAAACTGATTTAACAGAAGATTTTAAAGGTCCTTCTAAGAAAATTGCATTGGATGCTGATGGTAACTTTACAAAAGCTGCACAAGGTTTTGTACGTGGTAAAGGTTTGACAACTGATGACATCGAATTCCGCGAAGTCAAAGGTGAAGAGTATGTTTACGTTACAAAACATGAAACAGGAAAAGCTGCTAAAGAAGTTCTTGTAGACATTCCAGAAATCTTGTCAGCAATGACTTTCCCAGTAAACATGCACTGGGCAAACAACACATTTGAATATATCCGTCCAGTCCACACATTGACTGTCCTTCTTGATGATGAAGCTCTTGACCTTGATTTCTTAGATATTCACTCAGGTCGTGTGAGCCGTGGTCACCGTTTCCTTGGTCATGAAACAGAAATTGCTAGCGCTGATTCATACGAAGAAGATTTGCGTAAAGTCTTTGTTATCGCAGATGCTAAAGAACGTCAAGATATGATTGTTAACCAAATCAAAGCCATCGAAAAAGCTGAAAACGTTCGTGTTGAAATCGATGACGAATTGCTTAACGAAGTTCTTAACTTGGTTGAATACCCAACTGCTTTCATGGGTAGCTTCGATACGAAATATCTTGAAGTTCCAGAAGAAGTGCTCGTTACTTCAATGAAAAACCACCAACGTTACTTCGTTGTTCGTGACCTTGATGGCAATTTGATGCCAAACTTCATCTCAGTTCGTAACGGTAACGAAAAACACATCGAAAACGTCATTAAAGGTAATGAGAAAGTTCTTGTTGCTCGTTTGGAAGATGGAGAATTCTTCTGGCGTGAAGACCAAAAACTTAAAATTGCTGACCTTGTTGCTAAACTTGACAACGTTACATTCCACGAAAAAATTGGTTCACTTTCAGAACATATGAGCCGTAGCAAAGTGATTGCTACTTACCTTGCTGAAAAAGCTGGCGCTTCTGCTGAAGAAAGCAAAGCACTTGCACGCGCTGCTGAAATCTACAAATTTGACCTATTGACTAGTATGGTTGGTGAATTTGACGAATTGCAAGGTATCATGGGTGAAAAATATGCCCTTCTTGCAGGTGAAGATGCCGCAGTAGCTATAGCTATTCGTGAACACTACCTTCCAAATTCAGCTGAAGGTAACCTTCCAGAAACTAAAGTTGGTGCTCTTTTGGCACTTGCTGATAAATTAGATACAATCTTGTCATTCTTCTCAGTTGGTTTGATTCCATCAGGTTCAAACGACCCATACGCTCTTCGTCGTGCGACAGCTGGTGTGGTTCGTATCATGGACGCATTTGGATTGAAAATTCCAATGGACGAATTGATTGATAACTTGTATGCTTTGTCATTTGACAGCTTGACTTATGAACACAAGGCAGAAGTTATGGACTTCATCCGTGCTCGTGTTGAAAAAATGATGAGCAAATCAGTTTCTAAAGACATTAAAGAAGCCGTTCTTGCTAGTTCAAACTTTGTTGTTGCTGAAATGCTTGAAGCTGCTGATGCTCTTGTTGAAGCAAGCAAAGCAGAAGGTTACAAAGCAGCAGTTGAAAGTCTTTCACGTGTCTTCAATCTTGCTGAAAAAGCACAAGAAGGTGTAGCAGTTGATGCAAGCTTGTTTGAAAATGACGAAGAAAAAGCTTTGGCACAAGCTGCAGCGGACTTAAACTTGGCTGGCTCTGCTAGTGATAAATTGGCACAACTATTTGTACTAAGTTCAGTTATTGACAAATTCTTTGACAATACAATGGTTATGGTAGATAATGAAGCTGTCAAAAACAATCGCTTAGCTATCCTTGCAGAATTGACAGCAAAAGCAAGCAGCGTTGCCGCATTTAACAAATTGAATACCAAATAAGCTTAAGAAATCTACTCTTTGAGTAAATTTCTGACTTATATCAGACTTTATGAGAAGTTTTGGTAAATTATAGAAAGGAATAACGTTTCAAATATTATTTGGACGTTTGGTGAGTCTTACTCATGAATGAAAAAAAGATTCAACGTATTAATGAACTTGCACGTAAGAAAAAAACAGTTGGCTTGACTGGTGCAGAAAAAGTTGAACAAGCTAAATTGCGTAAAGAGTATATCAAGGGTTATCGTCATTCACTTCTTCACCACATCGCAGGTATTAAAATTGTCGATGAAAAAGGAAATGATTTAACTCCTGAAAAACTCCGTCAATTGCAACGTGAACGTGGTTTGCATGGTCGCAGTCTTGACGATCCAAATTCATAAAAAACATAAAGCTCAGCTATAAATGCTGGGCTTTATTGTTTGGGAAAATGTTTACAAAAAACCAAATAATAATTTAATTTAAAAAGTCAAGTATTTTATGTTATAATAGAATCCGAACAATAATACTTTAAGTCCTTAAAAGCAGAAAGGTTTCACTCATGACATTTGATACTATTGATCAATTGGCAGTTAACACTGTCCGCACTCTCTCAATTGATGCCATTCAGGCAGCCAATTCTGGCCACCCAGGTCTTCCAATGGGAGCTGCACCTATGGCTTATGTTCTTTGGAATCATGTAATGAACGTTAATCCAAAAACAAGCCGCTCTTGGTCTAACCGAGATCGTTTCGTACTATCTGCAGGTCACGGTTCTGCACTTTTATATAGTCTTCTTCACCTATCAGGTTACGATGTGACTATTGATGATTTGAAAAACTTCCGTCAATGGGGTTCAAAAACACCAGGTCACCCAGAAGTAAACCACACAGATGGTGTTGAAGCAACAACTGGCCCTCTTGGTCAAGGTATTGCTAATGCTGTCGGTATGGCAATGGCAGAAGCACACTTAGCTGCAAAATTCAACAAACCTGGTTTTAATATTGTTGACCACTACACCTACGCTTTGCATGGTGATGGATGCTTGATGGAAGGTGTCAGCCAAGAAGCAGCAAGTCTTGCAGGTCACTTAAAACTTGGTAAATTGGTTCTTCTTTATGATTCAAATGACATCTCACTTGATGGTTCAACATCAAAAGCTTTCACAGAAGATATCAAAGGTAAATTTGAAGCTTACGGTTGGCAACACATTCTAGTTAAAGATGGTAACGACCTTGAAGCAATTGCTAAAGCTATTGAAGAAGCAAAAGCTGAAACAGAGAAACCATCTATCATTGAAGTTAAAACAATCATTGGTTTTGGTGCCGAAAACCAAGGTACATCAGCTGTTCACGGTGCCCCTCTTGGTGTTGACGGAATTGCTTACGCTAAAAAATCTTATGGTTGGGAATATCCAGAATTCACAGTTCCAGAAGAAGTTGCAAAACGTTTCGAAGTTGGTATTAAATTCCGTGGTGAAGCTGCTCAAAACGCATGGGAAACTAAATTCCGTGAATACGAAGCTGCTTACCCAGAACTAGCTGCTGAATACAAAGCTGCATTTGCTAACAAACCAGTTGACGTAAAACTTGAAGACTTTGAAATCGGAACTAGCCTTGCTAGCCGTTCATCAAGCCAACAAGCTATCCAACAAATCTCAGCACAAGTTCCATCATTCTGGGGTGGTTCAGCTGACCTTTCTGCATCAAATAATACAATGGTCAAAGTAGAATCTGATTTCCAACCAGATAACTACCTTGGTCGCAACATCTGGTTTGGTGTGCGTGAATTTGCCATGGCAGCTGCTATGAATGGTATTGCCCTTCACGGTGGTACTCGTGTTTACGGTGGTACATTCTTCGTATTCTCTAACTACCTACTTCCAGCTGTTCGTATGGCTGCTCTTCAACAATTACCAACTGTTTATGTCATGACTCACGACTCAATCGCCGTCGGTGAAGATGGTCCAACTCACGAACCAGTTGAACAATTGGCTAGCGTTCGTTCTATGCCAAACCTTAACGTTATTCGTCCAGCTGATGGTAACGAAACAAACGCTGCATGGAAACGTGCTCTTGCTGAAACTGATCGTCCAACAATGCTCATCTTGACACGTCAAAATCTTCCTGTTCTGGAAGGAACAAAAGAATTGGCAGCAGAAGGTGTGAACAAAGGTGCTTACATCCTTTCAGAAGCTAAAGGTGACCTTGACGGTATCCTTATTGCTACTGGTTCTGAAGTGAAATTAGCTCTTGATACTCAAGCTGCTTTGGAAGCAAAAGGTGTTCATGTTCGTGTGGTTTCAATGCCAGCACAAAACATCTTTGACGAACAAGACGCTGCTTATAAAGAAAGCATTCTTCCAACTAACGTCACAAAACGTTTGGCTATCGAAGCTGGTTCTAGCTTTGGCTGGGGCAAATACGTTGGTCTCCAAGGTAAAACTCTTACAATCGATACTTGGGGCGCATCTGCACCAGGCAATAAAATCTTTGAAGAATACGGCTTCACAGTTGATAACGCTGTAAATCTTTACGAATCATTGTAATTAATAACTAACTGAAACCCTCCTTGTTTTCAAGGAGGGTTTTTATAATTATTTGACAAATGATAGCTGAAAAGTTAAGATAGAATAAAAATATTTTTGTGTTGCTTTAATAGTACAAATAAAATTTTAGGGGGATTTTATGGAAGAGAAGTGCAGTGAATTATACAAAGCAATTAGGAATGCTTATGAAGATATGACCATTCGTGAAGATAACGATTTGTCAAAAATCTTACTTTCTGCGTCAAATGAGGTGATTAGGTCTGGAGATGCTGGGTTGAGCGCTCTTCACCTTGACCGTCAGTTAAATCTGTATAGTATAAGGCATGATTTTTCGCTACCAAAAGGGGTAAAATCATTAAAACAGTTGACACAGGAATTTGCTGCGGATTACCGAAAGAGCAAAGAAGTTTCAAAATGGATAAAACCATTGTTGGGAGAGTAGGGAAAGGAGATGCAGATGATTCGATTTGATCATGTTTCAAAGTTGTATGGTGATAAGGAAGCACTAAGTGATGTCAATATGACCATTGCTAATGGCGAAATTTTTGGCTTGATTGGGCATAATGGTGCAGGAAAAACAACGACGATTAGCATTTTAACGTCAATCATTGAAGCGAGCTATGGTGAGGTATATGTTGATGAGTTACCTCTTTCTGAGCACCGTGATGATATCAAAAAACGCATTGGTTACGTGCCTGATTCACCTGATATTTTCCTGAACTTAACGGCGATAGAATACTGGTATTTTTTAGCTAAAATTTATGACGTTGATGATAAGCTCACTGATGAACGGATTGAACGATTGTCACATTTGTTTGATATTGCGGAGAATATCAATGATTTGATTGATAGTTTTTCACACGGTATGCGTCAAAAAGTGATTCTTATTGGTGCTCTGATATCAAATCCAGATATTTGGATTTTAGATGAACCTTTGACAGGGCTTGACCCACAAGCATCGTTTGATTTGAAAGAAATGATGAAAGAGCACGCGCGTGGTGGCAATACGGTTCTTTTCTCAACACATGTTCTTGCTGTTGCGGAGCAACTTTGTGACCGTATTGGAATTTTAAAAGATGGCAAGTTGATTTTTATCGGAACCTTAGATGACTTAAAAGCTAATCACCCTGATAAAGATTTGGAAACAATCTATCTTGAATTAGCAGGGCGTAAAGTGCAAGAGGAGGGCTAGGCGTATGAATTGGTCAACAGTTTGGGAGTTAACCAAGATTAATATCCTCTATTCTAGCCCACAGTCTGTCACGGCGGCAAAGCGAAAACAAGAACGTAAACCAAGCAAAGGTTTTTCAGCTTATAAGAGTGTGATGCGTCAGCAAATTCTCCTCAGCCTTTTGTTTGCGGTTATTTACATTTCTATGTATGCTAACATTGATTTTCGTTATTTCCCAGGGTATTTCTCTTTTTACATAGCGATTTTCTTTATCATGGCAACTCTAAATGCTTTTTCAGCCATGTATAGCATTTTTTATGAGAGCGATGATGTTCGGCTTTATGCACATTTGCCGATTAAATCGAGTGAACTTTATATGGCAAAAGTGATTTCCAGTTTTGGTATGGGCATTACATTTTTAATGCCACTCTTGTCCTTGTTTTTTATCGCTTACTGGCAAATAGCAGGGCTTGTACTAGCGATTCCGTTGACAATTATCCTCTTTTTTGTTCTGTTTGCGGCTGTGATTTTGTTGGCACTTTATCTTAATAGTTTTGTGGGAAAAATCATTCTTCGAAGTCAGCACCGAAAAATCGTCTCGACTGTTCTCATGTCTATTTCAACGATTGGAGCAGTCGGTGCCATTCTTTACATGAATGTTATCAACAGTCAAAACATGACTTATGATAATGTTACCCTTGCAGACCATACTGTTTTACCCTATTTTCGTGGTTTTTATGACGTGGCAAAAGCACCATTTCAATCAGCGACTGTTCTTAATTTTTGGCTACCTTTGTTAGTGTTGATGATTTTAACAGTTGGGGTTGTCAAATGGTTGATGCCAACGTATTACAAAGAAGTTCTTTATGCTAAGCCTAAATCTAAGCCGAAACAAAAAGTATCGTCAGCATCTCAAAAAGCGTTGAAAGGTAAATCGTTGAAAACGATGATGATTCGTCATCATATGTCAACGTTACAAAATGCGACCTTACTGACACAAACTTATCTATTGCCTTTGATTTATGTGGTGATTTTTATCACACCGAGTGTGACAAATGGGGTTAGTTTGGCTGAAGTGCCGAATGATTATTTTGGTGTGGCAATGCTTATCGGAATTGTTTTGGGAAGTTTTTGTAGCACGCCAAGCTCATTTGTTGGGGTTGGGATTTCATTAGAAAAAGAAAATCTGACTTTTTTTAAAGCTCTACCAATCAATTTCAAGGATTTTCTTGTTCAAAAATTTTTAACGCTGGTAGGACTCCAAGCACTTGTTCCAGCTATCATTTATTTATTAGTGGGCTTGATTGTCTTAAAAGCACCGATAGTGTTGGTCATTTTCTTTATCCTAGGACTTCTTGCGAGTATCTTGCTTCAGGGGCAACTTATGTATCGCCGTGATTTTAAATTTCTTGATTTAAAATGGCAAGATGTGACCCAACTTTTTAACCGTCACGCAGGACAATGGCTGACTCTCGCTATTATCCTAATCGCCTTAGTAGTAGGTGGAAGTCTGGGGGCAGGCACATTTTTACTCGGAGCTCTACTCAAAGATGTTTTGTTGGCGAATGTTTTGTTTGCAATACTGGCTGTTTTGATAGGAATCGCTTCTCAAATAGTGATTTACCACACATTTTGGAAAAAGTTATAAAAAACTCTCCCCAAGTTATTTTGAGGAGAGTTTAGGAGCGGAATTTTTCCGCTTTTTTTATTTCTCTAATTCTAAAATCAAATCACCAGTTTGGCTAAATTGATTGTTGTGTTTAATGATTTGATTATAATTAGAACCGTTTGTAATGATGACCATTGTTTGGCTAGAGTAGCCAGCGTTTTCAATAGCTACTTTATCAAATGAACTTAATTTGTCACCTTTTGTGACGGAATCTCCTTGCTTAACGAAGGCTTTAGATCCTTCTCCGTTGAGATCTACGTATTGATACCAATATGAATGAGAATCTCTGCTCCCTTGTCTGAGACAAGTCTAATAGCATGTTTAGTTGGAAAGAGACTTGCGATAGTACCATCAAATGGGGCATAGACATCAGTTGTTTCTGGTAAGATAACAACACCGTCTCCCATAACTTTTGATGCAAAGACTTCATCTTCAGCTTTTTCAATAGGGAGAACTTCACCAGTCAATGGAGACATGACTTCTTGACCTGTAATGACAGGAGCTTGTGTTGTATCAAGGTTGTCAGTAGTTTCTTCTTTTTCGAAGTGTTTGGCAAGGACAAAGGTAATAATAGCAGTTGAAATGATGCTAATGACAATAGCAATGATAATATTGTAAAAATAAGTCATTGTGTTATTACCAATATAGAGAAGAACTGCTGGAAGTCCAGAAGAACCAGTCGCAAATCGGTGAGCATGTGTTAAACCAGCATAAAGTCCACCAAGTCCTCCACCAATCATTGAAGCAATCAATGGGTAGCGTTTGGGTAGATTAACACCATAAAGAAGAGGTTCGGTAATTCCCAGGTAAGCTGTGATAGAACCAGGAATAGCTGTTTCTTTGGTTGTTTTATCCTTTGTTACGAAAGCAACGACTGCACCAGCTGTTGCTTGTGCCATATTTGAACAGACACACCCAGGACCAAAGATTGAGTCATAACCTAGTTGAGACATTTGCATGATTCCAAGTGGGGCAACACCGTTATGGATACCAAACATCACCATAATCGGTAAGAATGTTCCAATGATTAAAGCAGGTGCCCAGCTTGCATTTTCTGCTAAGAATGTGAAAACGGTAGCTAAGTAATTTCCGACAATGGCTCCAATTGGCCCAAGAACTGAGAAGGCTAATGTTCCCATGATAAGGAAAGTTAGCATTGGAACAAAAACAATATTGATTGATTTTGGAATGTGTTTGTTTAAGAATTTCTCAACATAAGATTGGACAAAAATGATGAGAATAACAGGGATAACACTTGAACCATAACTTGCTAGTGTAAATGGAATGACGTTAAAGAAGTTGACAGCGTCTCCAGCAGCCACAAGCGCCGACCAATTTGGGTGTAAAAGCATGGCAGCGACACCTGCAGTTAAAATAGGGTTACATTTGAGTTTTTGTGCCTGAGTAAAGGCAATGAGAATTAGTAAGAAGTAAAATACACCATCTGCAAATACATTAAGCATGTAATAGGTTTGTGAATCAGTGGTGATGACATTGAAAACGACAAGAAGTGCTAAAACAGCTTTTACCATACCAGCCCCAGAGAGTGCGGGGATGATTGCTTGGAAAGTTCCTGCGACAAAATCGATGTTAGTATCAAAAATGCCTTTTTTCTCTTGGGTAGTAGTATCTTGTGATATTTCAACGAGCTTTTCAATTTCTTCAAAGACATCTGCAACGTGTGTTCCGATGACGATTTGGTATTGTCCAGCATTGATAATAACCTTTGTTACGCCGTCGAGCTTTTCAAGGTCTTCGGTGTCAGCTTTTAGGTTACCAACAAGCGTAAAGCGTAGTCGTGTTTGACAATGATAAACGTTAGCAACATTTTCTTTACCACCAACTAAGGCAATAATTTGGGTAGCCAATGTTTGATATTCTTTTGACATAATCTTGTCTCCCTTTTGTTTTTTTCGAGATAAGATTATCACAGCAAAAAAAGCCCTTTCAAGACTTAGGAAAGGAGATGGAAAAAGGTTTCATTTTCATAAATGGTAGCGATTTAAAAATGAAATTTTATTTCAAGTTATATATGCTTATCTTGACGTCCAGTTTCTAGGAGCTCTGCCATTTTTTGTTTATAAGATAGATTTATTTCATAGTCTAATGAAAAATAAGTAGCGTAGAGAATATTGAGAATGAATAAGATTGACTCTTCTGAAGCAAAGCCTGAAATTTTTCCAACGATTTGCTCTCGTCCAGAAATCGGAAGCGTGAAGTCACAAAATTGTGCCAATAGTGATTTTTCTTGGCTGGTGATAGCAAGTGTTGTCACGTCGCAATCGCTAAGATGTTCCAGTAAATGATGTGGAAATTGAACAATTTGACCAGAGTAGGAAATCAAAACAGCTAAATCTTCAGATGTTAAGGATAGCGAAGTCAAGCCCATTTCGTCATTACGTGGAACTTCAATGATTTTCCCAACACCAGCCATACGTCGTCGGAAAACTTCGGCTAAAATATTATTAGGACTGATACCAAAAATGGCGACACGTTTTGCTTTTTTGATGGAATAGGCCGCTTGTGTTAGTAGAGCAGCATCTAGTAGAGCTAAGCAATCCTCAATACTTGCTATTTGAAGTTGTGCAATCTTTCTTGCTAAGGTCAGATTATCATCGTTTTTTGGTAAAGGGAACATCTGGGTCAACATCAGAAAAATAATGATTCTCTTGATGAATTTCTTCCATTAGAGGTACTAAAAATTCATTTTAACCAGAAAATCCCAAAGATTTAGCAAAGCGAACTAAAGACGATTTTGAAATATACGATTGATTTTGAATATCATCTAATGTTAAATGAGCTAAGTCTGTTTTATGAGTCAAAATAAAGTTTGCAATGTCTTTTTTGGAATCTTTACGTGTCTGAGCTAGATCCTCAATATCTTGTAATAGTGTCATAAAAAATTCTTTCTGATGAAATTTTGTTTTAGCTTTTTCTAGTTAACTTAATTTAAAATGAAACCTTTTGCCAAGTCGTTTTGGACTCATTGAAGTCGTTTTCCAGGAATGCTAAAGTAATTTTAAAATATTATAACATGCGGAGGGAGAAAATGGTTTTATCAGAAAATTTTTTATGGGGCGGTGCTACGGCAGCCAATCAAGCTGAAGGTGGTGTCTTAGAAGGTGGTCGTGGCTGGTCAAATGTTGATTTATTACCTATTGGAAAAGACAGAGCCACAATTTCTAGTGGTGAAATAGAACATTTAGAGTGGGATGATAATCATTTTTATCCTGCCAAAGAAGCTATTGACATGTACCATCATTATAAAGACGATATTAAATTATTTGCAGAGCTTGGTTTCAAGGTTTATCGTATATCAATTTCGTGGACTCGTATTTTTCCAAATAGAGATGATGAGATGCCAAATCAGGCAGGACTTGATTTCTACCGTGATATTTTTGAAGAATTGAAAAATATGGTATTGAACCTCTTGTGACTTTGGAACATTTTGATGTACCAGTCAGTTTAATAAAACGTTATGGTGGTTGGCGTGACCGTCATTTAGTAGATGCCTATGTCCGTTATGCGCAAACGGTTATGACAGCTTACAAAGGTTTGGTCAACTATTGGTTGACATTTAATGAAATTAATATACTGATTCATAGTCCCTTTGTAGGTGGTGGGCTTATTTTTAAAGAAGGAGATAATAAGAAACAACTCATGTATCAAGCAGCTCATCATCAATTAGTCGCTTCAAGTTTGGTGACAAAGATAGCACATGATATTGATTCGGAGAATCAGGTTGGGTGTATGTTGGCAGGTGGTATGCATTATCCTTATTCATGTCGTCCAGAAGATTACAAGGAAACCATTGATAGTGATCGTAAGAATTACTTCTTTATTGATGTTCAAGCACGAGGATATTATCCAAATTACGCGAAAAAATGTTTGAACGTGAAAAGATTGAGTTGGAAATATTAGATGGGGACCTTGAGTGTTTAAAAAATACTGTTGATTTTGTTTCTTTCTCTTATTATTCCTCTCGTACGGTCAGTGGATTTGAAGAAGATTATGAAACCACTACAGGAAACCTTTTCCGTTCAATAAAAAATCCTAATTTAGAATCAACAGAATGGAGCTGGCAAATTGATCCATTAGGTTTACGTAATGCTTTGAATCAGCTTTATGATCGTTATCAAAAGCCATTATTCATTGTTGAAAATGGTCTTGGTGCTAAGGACGTCCCTGATGAAAACGGGTATGTGGCAGATGATTATCGTATTGATTATATGCGCAAGTATATTATTGCTTTAAAAGATGCTGTTGAAATCGATGGTGTTGAGTTAATGGGCTACACCAGCTGGGGCTGTATTGATTTGATTTCAGTCAGTACAGGTCAAATGAGTAAACGTTACGGTTTTATCTATGTTGACCGAGATGACGTAGACCAGGGCACTTTACGTAGCAGTAAGAAAAAATCATTTGACTGGTTTAAACAAGTCATTGCTTCAAATGGTGAGAATCTTTAGCTAGTTTTAATCTTCTAAGAGAAAAATATCTAAAAAAAAACATTTTTCTTGACTAAAGGCTGATAAAAAACAGTTCTTCGGACTATTTTTTAGTGTATAATAAGCGTATGAAACGTAATTTTGAATCAGTAAAACGTATAGTTATAAAAATCGGGACAAGTTCGCTTGTCATGCCAAATGGCAAAATTAATCTTGAAAAAATCGATCAACTAGCTTTTGTCATCTCTAGTTTGATGAACAAGGGGTTAGAAGTAGTCTTGGTGTCATCAGGTGCCATGGGATTTGGTCTTAATGTCTTAAACATGGACAAACGTCCGACAGAAATTGCACGTCAACAAGCAGTTTCAAGTGTTGGTCAAGTTGCCATGATGAGTTTATATTCACAAATCTTCTCACACTATCAGACAGAAGTTAGCCAGCTTTTGATTACACGTGATGTTATCGAATATCCTGAAAGTTTGACAAATTTCACTAACGCTTTTGAGACTCTTCTTTCAATGGGAATTGTGCCAATTGTTAATGAAAATGATGCTATCAGTGTTGATGAAATGGATCACACGACAAAATTTGGAGATAACGACCGCTTGTCAGCTATCGTTGCTAAAGTGACTAAAGCAGATTTGTTAATCATGTTGTCAGATATTGATGGTCTTTATGATAAAAATCCAAATGTCTATGATGATGCTAAACTTCGTGAACATGTCAGCGAAATCACTGATGAAATCATCAAGTCAGCTGGTGGTGCTGGAAGTCGATTTGGTACAGGTGGCATGCTTAGCAAGATCAAGAGTGCCCAGATGGTTTTTGACAACAATAGTCAAATGATTTTGATGAATGGCGCTAACCCACGTGACATTTTACGTGCTTTAGAAGGTGCAAATATCGGAACGTGGTTTTCACAATCTAAATAATAAAGGAGGCTTGAGATGAGCTATATTGATGAACTAGGAAAAAATGCTAAAATTGCTAGTCAAAGTTTGGTAAAACTTGGAGCAGCAGAAAAAAATGTAGTGCTAGGTCAAGTTGCGGAAGCATTATTAGCAGAGACTGATTTTATCTTGCAAGAAAATGCGTGTGACGTAGAAAAAGCAAGAGAAAATGGCATTTCCCCCGTTATGGTTGACCGTTTGAAACTAGATGCTAAACGCATCGAAGGTATTGTTGAGGGAGTTCGTCAAGTAGCTGATTTACAAGACCCGATTGGTCAAGTCGTTCGTGGATACACTAATCTTGATGGTCTTAAAATTGTGCAAAAGCGTGTGCCTCTTGGTGTGATTGCTATGATTTTTGAAAGTCGTCCAAATGTTTCAGTCGATGCTTTCAGCTTAGCTTTTAAAACAAGTAATGCCATTATTTTACGTGGTGGGCGCGATGCGATTCATTCAAATACTGCGCTTGTGACAGTTATTCGTAAGGCCCTTGCTAAAGCAGGTCTTAATGAAAATGTTGTTCAGCTTGTTGAGGATACAAGCCATGCGGTTGCTGAAGAATTGATGCAGGCTGTTGATTATGTCGATGTTCTTATCCCACGCGGAGGAGCTCGTCTTATTCAGACTGTCAAAGAAAAATCAAAAGTTCCTGTAATTGAGACGGGGGTTGGAAATGTCCATATTTATGTGGATGATTCGGCTGACCTAGATATGGCAACAAAAATTGTCATTAATGCCAAAACACAACGTCCAAGTGTTTGTAACGCAGCAGAAAGTTTGCTCGTTCATCAGTCAGTAGCTGATGCCTTCTTGCCAAAATTAGAAGAAGCTATTAACGTAGTTCATCCAGTTGAATTTCGAGCTGATGACAAAGCGTTAACTATTTTCAAAAATGCAGTAGCTGCAACAGCTGAAGATTATGCTACAGAATTTTTAGACTACATCATGTCTGTTAAAGTTGTTGATTCTCTTGATGACGCTATTAATTGGGTCAACAAATACACAACACATCACTCAGAAGCTATTATTACAAAAGATCTCGAACATGCTGAACGTTTCCAAGATGAGGTGGATGCAGCAGCGGTATACGTTAATGCTTCAACACGCTTTACAGATGGTTTTGTCTTTGGTTTAGGTGCAGAAATAGGTATTTCTACTCAGAAAATGCATGCGCGTGGACCAATGGGATTAGAGGCGTTGACAAGTACGAAATTTTACATTAACGGTAAAGGACAAATCAGAGAGTAATATCTTCTAAATACACCGAAAATCAAGTGCCATGCTAAGTGGGGCTTGGTTTTTCTTTTTATTCCCATCTTTTAAGGTAGAATCTTTTTATTTATGTTATAATGAAAGGTATGACAAAAGACTTTCATCATATAACAGTACTTCTACATGAGACCGTTGATATGCTTGATATTAAGCCAGATGGAATCTATGTAGATGCAACGCTTGGGGGAGCTGGACATAGTGAGTATCTCCTTTCTAAGCTTGGGCCGAATGGTCACCTTTACGCTTTTGACCAAGACCAAACGGCTATTGATAATGCACAAATTAGATTAAAAGATTATATTGAAAAAGGACAAGTCACTTTTATCAAGGACAATTTCCGTAATCTTGCTTCAAATTTAGCTATGCATGGAGTGACTGAGATTGACGGTATTTTATACGACCTTGGGGTGTCTAGTCCGCAGTTAGATGAGCGCGAACGTGGATTTTCATATAAGAAAGACGCACCGCTCGATATGCGTATGAATCGTGAGCAAGATTTGACAGCTTATGATGTGGTAAATACATACGACTACCATGATTTAGTGCGCATTTTTTACAAATACGGTGAGGACAAATTTTCTAAGCAAATTGCTCGCAAAATTGAGCAGGCTAGACAAGTTAAACCGATTGAAACAACAACTGAATTAGCAGAAATTATTAAATCAGCTAAGCCTGCTAAAGAACTTAAGAAAAAAGGTCATCCAGCTAAGCAGATTTTCCAAGCTATTCGAATCGAAGTTAATGACGAGCTTGGGGCAGCTGATGAGTCTATCCAACAAGCTATTGATTTATTAGTAGTGGATGGTCGCATTTCTGTGATTACCTTCCATTCTCTTGAAGATCGCTTGACAAAACAATTATTCAAAGAAGCGTCAACAGTTGAGGTTCCAAAAGGTTTGCCATTTATTCCAGATGACATGCAACCAAAACTTGCTTTAGTCAATCGCAAACCAATTTTGCCTAGTCAAGAAGAATTAGAAGCTAATAATCGTTCACATTCTGCCAAGCTACGTGTGGCTAGAAAGGTTCGTAAGTAATGACTGAAAAACACCGTAATGAAGCCATTGCTAATGCTTTAAAACGTCGTGTTCGAAAACTTTCGCGCGTTGAAAAAGCTTTTTATGGCTCAATTATCATAACGGCTATTACCATGGCTGTTAGTATTATTTATCTGCAAAGTCGAAATCTTCAAGTACAGCAGCAAATTACCGACTTAAATAGTCAAATCACTGAGGTACAGACAGATTATGACAACGCTAAACAAGAGGTCAATGAGCTTTCAAGCCGTGACCGTGTTGAGCAAATTGCACAGAATGCAGGCTTAACAAGTCAGCAAGATAATATTAAACAGGTGGAGTAGTCTATGAAAAAATTAATGAATCGTTTTTTAGACTATGTAGTGAAGGACAGACGCACACCCGATAAGAATCGCGAGCGTGTTGGTCAGAATCTTATGATTCTGGCAGTCTTCCTTTTCTTTGTGTTTATTATCAATTTTGCCATTATTGTTGGGACAGATACAAAATTTGGTCATAATTTATCAAGTGAAGCGTCAGATGTTTATCGGCAAACTGTGACTGTACAAGCAAAGCGTGGAACGATTTATGACCGAAACGGAGTCGCTCTTGCTGAAGATTCAACAACATATAGTGTTTATGCGATTATTTCAAAATCTTATGTTTCTTCAACAGGCGAAAAATTATATGTCAAAAAATCTCAATACGATAAAGTTGCTGAGATTTTAAATGCTCAAATTGGCATTGATAAGGACGAAGTCTTAAAACAATTAAATCAAAGTGGGCTTTTCCAAGTTTCTTTCGGGACTGCTGGTTCAGGACTTTCATATAGTACAAAATCTTCTATCGAATCAGCTATGAAAGAAGCAGGAATCAAGGGAATTGGCTTTGAATCAACACCAGGACGTATGTATCCAAATGGCATCTTTGCTTCTCAATTCTTAGGACTTGCTCAATTAAAAGAAAATAAAGATGGTAAAACATCAAGTCTTGTAGGTACTTCAGGACTTGAAGCATCACTAGATGATGTCCTTTCAGGGACTGACGGAAAAGTGACTTACCAAAAAGACAAAAATGGCAATTTGCTTCTTGGTACGGAAACGACTGTTAAAAGAGCTGTTGACGGAAAAGATGTTTATACAACACTTTCTGAACCATTGCAATCTTACCTTGAGTCACAAATGGATATTTTCCAAAATGATGCTCAAGGTAAATATGCCAGTGCGACAGTGGTTAATGCTAAGACAGGAGAAATCTTAGCAACGACACAACGTCCAACTTATAATGCACAGACAATGGAAGGTTATAATGAAGATAACCTAAAAACATGGAATACCCTTCTATATCAAGGTTATTATGAACCAGGGTCAACCATGAAAGTAATGACTCTTGCTTCAGCTATTGATGATGATGTCTTCACGCCAAATGAAGTGATTTCAACCATTAATGGTATTACAGTTGCTGATACAACCATCAATGACTGGAACGTCAATGAAGGTAATACTTCTGTTCAATATATGACGTATGCTCAAGGGTTTGCTTGGTCAAGTAACGTTGCTATGACAAGTCTTGAACAAAAAATGGGTAATGATAAATGGCTAAACTACTTGTCTAAGTTTAAGTTTGGTTACCCAACACGTTTTGGCATGGTCAATGAAGGTAGTGGCTTGTTACCATCAGACAATGAAGTAACCATTGCCATGAGTGCTTTCGGTCAAGGTATTGGTGTGACACAAGTTCAAATGCTTCGTGCCTTTTCTGCGATTTCTAATAAAGGGGTTATGCTTGAGCCGCAATTTATCAGCCAGATCTATGATCCAAATAACAATACAGCTCGTAAAGCTTCAGCAGAAATTGCTGGTAATCCTGTCTCAGAAGATGCTGCTGATCAAACCCTTGATTATATGGTAACGGTTGGTACAGATTCACAATTTGGTACCTTGTATGATAGCACTGAAGGAGCACCAGTTATCCAAGTTGGTGGTTACTCTGTTGCCGTCAAATCTGGTACAGCCCAAATTGCTGCGTCTGCTGAAGAAGGTGGTGGATACTTGACAGGTGATAACGACTACATCAACTCAGTAGTTGCCATGGTGCCGTCAGATGATCCTGACTTTATCATGTATGTCACTCTTCAACAACCAACAACAACTTTCAAACGTTCTTTCTGGAAAGATGTGGTTAACCCAGTTCTTGAACGTGCTATGATGATTAAAGATACTTTGACAAGTACAGCCGTGACTGGTACAGATACAGAAACCAAATACCAATTGAAAGATTATATCGGTAAAGCACCTGGTGATACAGCTCAAGAGCTTCGTAATAATCTTGTTCAACCTGTAGTTGTCGGTTCAGGTAATAAAATTAAGAAAATGTCTAAAAAAGTTGGAAGCAATCTTGCTCAAAACGAACAAGTCCTTCTTTGGACAGGAAATCTCAACACAATGCCTGATATGTATGGCTGGACAAAAGCAAATGTTAAACAATTTGCAAAATGGACTGGAATTAAAGTAATTTTCAAAGGTTCAGGAAGTAAAGTCATCAAGCAAAGTGTTGATTCTGAAAAAGATATTGACCATGTTAAAAAAATTAAAATTACTCTAGGAGACTAAACTAAAATGTTTTTAAGTTTAATTGCAGGTATTGTCGCCTTTGTTTTGACAGTATTTGCTATGCCGCATTTTATTCGTATCTATCAATTGAAAAAAATTGGTGGACAACAAATGCACGAGGACGTCAAACAGCATTTAGCTAAAGCTGGTACACCAACAATGGGAGGAACGGTTTTCTTAACAGTTGCTCTTCTTGTTAGCCTATTTTGTAGTTTCTTTATTGAACGACAAGCAGGGACTTCAATGAGTGCTACAGTAGGAATTCTGTTAGTTGTTTTGATTTATGGAATCATCGGATTTCTTGATGATTTTTTGAAAATCTTTAAACAAGTTAATGAAGGTTTGACACCTTGGCAAAAAATGAGCCTACAAATCATTGCTGGTTTGATTTTCTACTTTGTTCATGTTCGTCCAAGTGGGACAGATGATTTGAATGTTTTTGGTTTCGATATTCACCTTGGTGTATTTTATGTTCTCTTTGTTCTATTTTGGATTGTTGGTTTTTCAAATGCTGTTAACTTAACAGACGGTATTGATGGATTAGCTTCAATTTCAGTAGCAATTAGCTTGGCTGCTTATGGTGTGATTGCGATTGTCCAAAAACAATTTGATGTTCTTTTGATTATCGTTACTATGATTGGTGCTTTGTTTGGTTTCTTTATTTTCAACCACAAGCCAGCCAAAGTTTTCATGGGTGACGTGGGAAGTTTGTCACTAGGTGCTATGCTTGCAACAATCTCAATCGCCCTACGCCAAGAATGGACACTTCTTATTATTGGTTTTGTTTACGTTTTTGAAACAGCTTCAGTAATGCTTCAAGTGTCATACTTTAAGTATACGAAGAAAAAATATGGTGAAGGTCGTCGTATTTTCCGTATGACGCCATTCCACCACCATTTAGAGCTTGGCGGTTTGTCAGGAAAATCAGAAAAATGGTCTGAATGGAAAGTTGATGCATTCTTGTGGACTGTTGGAATTGTCGTAAGTGTTATTACTTTGATGATTTTATACTTCTTTTAAATAATGAGAGTTGGAAAAATCCAGCTCTCTTTTTTATTTAAAGCGCATAGTGCTTTGCTTTAATTGCCCTTTTAATGATATAATAGGAGGGAATGAAAAAATTCGGGTAGTCAATTTAGACTAGAATGAAACGATAAGTTAATGAAGAGAATTTTCAAGTTATACTTGATGAGATAAGAAATTGAGGTAAAACATGTCTTTTAATGATTTTAATTTTAAGCCCTACATCCGTGAGGCACTCGCAGAGCTTAAATTCAAAAATCCGACAGAAGTACAGCAAAAATTAATTCCTGTTGTACGTTCAGGTCGTGATTTGGTTGGTGAATCAAAAACAGGTTCAGGGAAAACACACACTTTCTTGCTTCCTATTTTTGAAAAATTAGATGAGAATAATAACAACGTTCAAGTTGTTATTACAGCGCCAAGCCGTGAATTGGCAACACAAATTTATCAAGCAACAAAACAAATTGCTGAAAAATCTGAGACAGAAATTCGTGTAGCAAATTATGTCGGTGGTACTGATAAACTTCGTCAAATTGAAAAACTAAAATCAGCTCAACCACACATCGTCATTGGTACACCTGGTCGTATCTACGATTTGGTAAAATCAGGCGACCTTGAAATCTACAAAGCTCACACTTTTGTCGTTGATGAAGCTGATATGACTCTTGATATGGGATTCCTTGATACGGTTGATAAAATCGCTGGTACTTTGCCAAAAGATGTCCAAATTTTGGTCTTCTCAGCAACGATTCCACAAAAACTTCAACCATTCTTGAAAAAATATTTGACAAATCCAGTCATGGAAAAAATCAAGACAACGACAGTTATCGCTGATACAATCGACAACTGGTTGGTATCAACTAAAGGTCGTGATAAAAATGCTCAAATCTTGGAAATCACTAAGGCTATTAATCCATATCTTGCTATGATTTTTGTTAACACTAAAGAGCGTGCTGACGAATTGCATAGCTACCTTGCTTCAAATGGTTTGAAAGTAGCTAAAATCCACGGTGACATTCCACCACGCGAACGTAAACGTACAATGAACCAAATCAAAAAATTGTCTTACGAATACATCGTTGCAACTGATTTGGCAGCGCGTGGGATTGATATTGAAGGGGTAAGTCATGTTATCAACGATGCGATTCCACAAGATTTGTCATTCTTTGTTCACCGTGTTGGGCGTACAGGTCGTAATGGATTAAACGGTATTGCCATCACACTTTACCAACCAAGTGATGATTCAGACATTCGGGAACTTGAAAAATTAGGCATTAAATTTGTACCGAAAATGCTTAAAAATGGTGAGTTCAAAGATACCTATGATCGTGATCGTCGTGCTAATCGTGAAAAATCATATCAAAAACTTGATACAGAAATGATTGGTTTGGTTAAGAAGAAAAAGAAAAAAATCAAACCAGGATACAAGAAAAAAATTCAATGGAAAGTTGAAGAAAAACGAAAACGTGAGCGCCGTGCAGCTAACCGTGCTAAAGGACGTGCTGAACGTAAAGCAAGAAAACAAACTTTCTAAAAAAATCCAAAAACTTGAGACATTGTCTCAAGTTTTTTTCATGTCAAGAATCCTGCTTATCACCTTGATAGTTTTTACCTATCAGTTCAATAAAAAATATGTATTAGGCAAGTTACATGAAATTTGATAGACTAGGAGGTGATTATTAGAAAAGAGGATGATGTGATGAAATTGAAGAGATTATTGACAACTGTAGTTTTTGCCTCAGTAGCTTTTATCTTGGCTGCTTGCTCAAATCAATCACAATCTGGTGGAAAAACAGTGGTGAAAATTGCGACTGACTCTGATACAGCACCGTTTACATTTAAGGAAAATGATAATTTTAAAGGATATGACATTGATGTTATCAATGCAATTTTTAAAGACTCAAAAGAATATAAAGTAGAATTTGTGACAACAGCTTTTGACTCTATTTTGACTGGGGTTGATGCTGATCGTTATCAAATTGCAGCAAATGATTTTAACTACAATGAAGAGCGTGCTAAGAAGTACCTTTTTTCAGACCCAATTTCACATTCCAATTACGCCATTACAAGTGCTGAAGGAACAAGATATGATAGCCTAGATGATCTATCTGGTAAAAAGACAGAAGTGATTTCTGGTTCAAACTACGCTCAAGTTTTGGAAAATTGGAATAAAGAAAATCCTGACAAAGAACCAATCAACATTAAATACGCGGCAAGCTCAACTGGATTGACAACTCGTATTCAACACATTGAAAATGGAACGATTGATTTTATTCTTTATGACGCCATTTCATCAAATTACCTTATTGAGGACCAAGGATTTAATTTGACAGTTACAAACGTCAAAGATTCAATCGGTGGAAAGAATGATGGTTTAGAATACCTCTTATTTGCCAATACAGATGAAGGCAAAGACTTACAAAAATTTGTCAATAAACGTATCAAAGAATTGAAAGCTGACGGTACTTTAACAGAATTGAGCCAAAACTATTTTGGCGGTGACTTTGTTTCAGGTATTGAGTGATAGAGTTTTTTGAATTTAAAAAGGAGCTTACATGTCTTTAAATACACTTGCGACTGGCTTATCTTGGTATGATAAGTTAGTTGAAAAAATTCCCGAAGGTCAGCTGTTTAGTTGGCGAGCGGTATTTGATGCTATACCTGATTTGATTGAACACTTGCCAACAACACTTGGCTTGACAATAGCAGGAGCTGTGTTTGGATTATTACTAGCTTTGTTATTTGCTATCGTGAAAATCAATCGAACAAAGGTTTTATATCCTATTCAAGCTGTCTTTGTCAGTTTTTTACGTGGTACCCCAATCTTAGTTCAGCTCATGCTGACTTATTATGGAATTCCGCTTTTCTTGAAATTCCTCAAATTGAAGTATGGCTTTGATTGGAATATCAATGCCATTCCAGCATCAGTATTTGCAGTGACAGCATTTGCTTTTAATGAAGCAGCTTATACGAGTGAGACTATTCGAGCAGCAATTCAAGCTGTGAACGTTGGAGAAATCGAAGCCGCTAAAAGCTTGGGTATGACTTCATTTCAGGTTTATCGACGTGTCATCATTCCAAATGCAGCAGTGATTGCTACTCCGACATTAATCAATAGTTTGATTGGTTTGACTAAAGGAACATCTCTAGCATTTAACGCAGGGATTGTTGAAATGTTTGCGCAGGCGCAGATTTTAGGTGGTTCAGATTATCGCTATTTTGAGCGTTACATCTCTGTAGCAATCGTTTATTGGGTGATTAGCATTCTCATTGAACAAATTGGACGTTTGATTGAAAAGAAAATGTCAATTGATACACCAGAGGTAAACCAAGATATTGTAACGGGAGACATTCGCTAATGATTAAAATTACAAATTTAACAAAAGCATTTTCAGGTCAGAAAGTTTTGGATGGCTTAAATGTTGACATTCAAAAAGGTGAAGTTCTTGCTCTGGTCGGTGCTTCAGGAGCTGGAAAATCAACATTTTTGCGCAGTTTGAATTACTTGGAAAAAGCTGATTATGGTAGCATCTCGATTGATGATTTTAAGGTTGATTTTCAGACTATTTCCAAAGAAGATGTTTTGGCACTTCGTCGAAAATTAGCTATGGTTTTTCAGCAGTTTAATCTTTTTGAACGTCGAACGGCTCTTGAAAATGTCAAAGAAGGCCTAAAAGTAGTTAAGAAGATTTCTGATGCTGAAGCCACTAAGATTGCTAAAGAAGAATTAGCAAAAGTTGGTTTGTCTGACCGCGAAAATTATTACCCAAAACATTTATCTGGGGGTCAAAAGCAGCGTGTGGCACTAGCGCGTGCACTTGCTATGAAACCTGATGTTCTCTTGCTTGATGAACCAACATCAGCACTTGACCCTGAATTGGTTGGAGAAGTTGAAAAATCAATTGCTGATGCAGCTAAAGCAGGTCAAACGATGATCCTAGTCAGCCATGACATGAATTTTGTTTATCAAGTTGCTGATAAAGTTCTCTTTTTAGATAAAGGACAAATTCTTGAAGCGGGTAGTCCAGAGGAAGTTTTTAAACATCCTAAAGAAGCAAGAACTAAAGAATTCTTTGCGAATTATTCAAAAACATATATTTAAGCACACAGATTTGATATAATATAAGCTGAAAGTTTTTTCAGCTTTTTTAGAGTAAAAAATAATGCTTATTACAGGGTGAGATATGTTTTTAGAAATTTTTGGTCTCTACATTCAGGGATTACTGTTATCAATCATCAGTGTTGTTTTAGCTGGTGTGATTTGGAATTTTTGGCGTGCTAATCGTAAATATGATAAAACAGCTAAAGAACGTCAAGCTTTTTTGTATGACATTTTGATGATATCTATTATGGTAATTCCAGTTCTTTCATTTGCCTTTATGGCTATTTTACTGATGTTCAAAGCATAATAATTGCGTTTTTGAGACTAGATTGATAGAATGGAAAAATAATCAATAAGACGAGGTAAAAGATACATGTACGATACATTAATTATTGGATCTGGTCCTGCTGGAATGACTGCAGGGCTTTATGCCGCGCGTGCCAATTTGAAAGTTGGTATTATCGAACAAGGTGCTCCTGGTGGGCAAATGAATAACACTTCAGAAATTGAAAACTACCCAGGATATGACCATATTTCTGGTCCTGAGTTATCAATGAAAATGCACGCACCACTTGAAAAATTTGGTGTTGAAAATATCTACGGTATCGTAAAAAGTATTGAGGATGCTGGCAAGATCAAACGTGTCATTACTGAGGATGCTACTTATGAAGCTAAGACAATTATTTTGGCTACTGGAGCTAAGAATCGTGCCCTCGGTGTAGCTGGTGAAGAAGAATTTACAAGCCGTGGTGTTTCATACTGTGCGGTCTGTGATGGTGCTTTCTTCCGCAATCAAGATTTGCTAGTTGTTGGTGGTGGTGACTCAGCGGTCGAAGAAGCTGGTTATTTGACACAATTTGCAAAATCAGTAACAATTATTCACCGTCGTGACGAATTGCGCGCACAAAAAATCTTGCAAGACCGTGCTTTTGCTAACGAAAAAATTAAATTTATCTGGGATTCAGTGGTCAAAGAAATCAAAGGAAATGACATCAAAGTTTCTGGTGTGACTGTTGAAAATGTTAAAACTGGTGAAATCAGTGAACATGAATTTGGTGGTATTTTCATCTACGTTGGAGTTGATCCAGTTTCTAAAATGGTTGAAAATCTAGGAATCACTGATGAAGCAGGCTGGGTCATTACTGATGACCATATGAAAACATCTATTCCTGGAATCTTTGCCGTTGGAGATGTTCGTAAGAAAGAACTTCGTCAAATTACAACAGCTGTAGGCGATGGTGCCATTGCTGGACAAGGTGTTTATCAATATATCGAAAATATGAAATAAGATAAGGTCCTGATATCACATCAGGACTTTTTATGTTTGGAAATTTTTCTGAAAAAGAGTAACTTTTTTCAAATCTTTGCGCAAAAACTCACAAAGTTTTAGCAAGCCTTGTCTTTTTGTGCTATAATATGGGGGATAATTAATCTTTTGACAGATACTATCAAGGGGCGTTAAGCCTAAATGATAAGACTAGTGTTGAGTCAATATTTTTAAAAAGGGGATACCACATGTATCAAGATGATAGTTTAACTCTCCACACAGATTTGTATCAAATTAACATGATGCAAGTTTATTTTGATAAAGGCATTCACAATAAAAATGCCGTATTTGAAGTCTATTTCCGTAAAGAACCATTTGAAAATGGTTACGCCGTCTTTGCTGGTTTGCAACGTATGGTTGAATACCTAAAAGACCTTCGTTTTACTGAAACAGATATTGCTTACTTGGAAGAATTAGGTTATCCAGCTGATTTTATTGCTTATTTGAAAGATTTCAAATTGGAATTGAGCATTCGTTCTGCTCAAGAAGGTGACTTGGTTTTTGCTAATGAACCAATTGTTCAAGTTGAAGGACCACTTGCTCAATGTCAATTGGTTGAAACAGCTTTGCTTAACATCGTAAACTTCCAAACATTGATTGCTACTAAGGCAGCTCGTATTCGCTCAGTTATTGACGATGAACCCTTGCTTGAATTTGGTAGTCGTCGTGCCCAAGAAATGGATGCAGCGATTTGGGGTACACGTGCAGCAGTTATTGGTGGTGCTAATGCTACTTCAAATGTTCGCGCAGGTAAAATGTTTGACATTCCAGTATCAGGAACACACGCCCACGCTCTTGTTCAAGCTTATGGTGACGACTATGATGCATTTATGGCTTATGCAGGAACTCATAAAGACTGCGTCTTCTTGGTTGATACTTACGACACACTTCGTTTAGGTGTACCTGCAGCCATTCGTGTTGCCAATGAACTTGGCGACAAGATTAACTTCCTAGGTGTTCGTATTGATTCAGGTGACATGGCTTACTTGTCTAAAAAAATCCGTGAACAATTGGATGCTGCTGGTTACCCAGATGCTAAAATTTATGCTTCAAACGATTTAGATGAAAATACTATCCTAAATCTTAAAATGCAAAAAGCTAAAATCGATGTTTGGGGTGTTGGTACAAAACTAATCACAGCTTACGATCAACCAGCTCTTGGTGCAGTTTACAAAATCGTCTCAATCGAAGACGAAAATGGTGTCATGCAAGATACTATCAAATTGTCAAATAACGCTGAAAAAGTATCTACACCAGGTAAAAAACAAGTTTGGCGTATTACTAGTCGTGAACGCAACAAAACTGAAGGTGACTACATCACTTTCACAGATACTGATGTTAACGAACTTGATGAAGTTTATATGTTCCATCCAACATACACTTACATCAATAAAACAGTGAAAGATTTTGAAGCTGTTCCTCTTCTTGTTGATATCTTTGATAAAGGTGAATTGGTTTATAACGTGCCAACACTTGCTGAAATTCAAGATTATGCTCGCAAAGAGTATGACAAACTTTGGGATGAGTACAAACGTCTTCTTAACCCACAAGATTATCCAGTTGATTTGTCACAAGAAGTTTGGCAAAACAAAATGGATCTTATCGACCGTATTCGTAAAGAAGCACAGCAAAAAGGAGAAGTTAAGTAATGACTTTACAAGAAAAAATTATTGCAGAATTGGGTGTTAAACCAAGTATTGACCCTAAAGAAGAAATTCGTGTATCTGTTGATTTCTTAAAAGATTACATGAAAAAACATTCTTTCCTTAAAAGTTATGTTCTTGGTATTTCAGGTGGACAAGATTCAAGCTTAGCAGGTCGTTTGGCACAAATCGCTGTAGAAGAATTGCGTGCTGAAACAGGAGACGATAGCTACAAATTTATCGCTGTACGCTTGCCATATGGTGTTCAAGCAGATGAAGACGATGCACAACGTGCTCTTCAATTTATCAAACCAGACGTTAGTATTGCTGTTAACATCAAAGAAGCTGTTGACGGACAAGTTCACGAACTTGAAAAAGCTGGTATTACTGTTTCTGATTTTAACAAAGGAAACATCAAAGCACGTCAACGTATGATTACGCAATATGCTGTTGCTGGAGAAAATAGTGGAGCTGTTATTGGTACTGACCACGCTGCAGAAAACATCACTGGATTCTTTACAAAATTTGGTGATGGTGGTGCTGACGTCGTCCCACTTTACCGCTTGAACAAACGTCAAGGAAAACAATTACTTGCTGAACTTGGTGCTGACCCAGCTATTTACGAAAAAATTCCTACAGCTGACTTGGAAGAAAATCGTCCTGGTATCGCAGATGAAGTGGCACTTGGTGTGACTTACAACGACATTGATGACTATCTTGAAGGTAAAACTGTTTCACCAGAAGCACAATCAAAAATCGAAAATTGGTGGAATAAAACAGAACACAAACGTCATTTACCAATTACTGTATTTGATGATTTCTGGAAATAATATGTAAAAAGAGACCCGTTAGGGTCTCTTTTTAAAGCCAAAAATTATTGGTATTAAGTGTCAGGAGATGTCAGCTGATATCACTGAAAAATGTCAAAAGAGTTTACGCACTTTTTGAAAATTTCAAAAAGTATTAAAAATTCTGATAAAACCTCTTGCATTCTCTTTTATAAGCGCTATAATGGATATTAGTTAAGTAGGCTTAAGTCAGAAAAAATAACATAAATGTGAAGCTTACGGATATTTAGGAGGAAATATGTCAGAATTATCATCAATATTTACTGATAAGCTATTTACTGATTATGAAGCTAATAGCAAATTACGTGCTGTTGAAAATGCTGTAACTCACAATGGTTTGTTAAAATCACTTGAAACTCGTCAAAGTGAAATGGAAAATGACCATGCTTTTTCAATTGATTTAACAAAAGATAAAGTTGCTAACCAAAAAGCATCAGGTCGTTGCTGGATGTTTGCAGCTCTTAACACTTTCCGTCATAAAATGATTTCAGACCTTAACTTGGAAAACTTTGAGCTTTCTCAAGCACACACATTTTTCTGGGATAAATACGAAAAATCAAATTGGTTCTTAGAACAAGTGATTGCGACTGCTGACCAAGAACTTGGTAGCCGTAAAGTGAAATTCTTACTTGATGTTCCACAACAAGACGGTGGTCAATGGGACATGGTTGTTGCACTTTTTGAAAAATACGGTGTTGTACCAAAAGCAGCATACCCAGAATCAATTTCATCAAGCAATAGCCGTGAATTGAATCAATACCTTAACAAACTATTGCGTCAAGATGCTCAAATTTTGCGTGAAGCTATTGCAGCAGGTGCAGATGAAAAAGCTGTTCAAGCTAAAAAAGAAGAGCTTCTTCAAGAAGTCTTCAATTTCTTAGCTATCAATTTAGGTTTGCCACCACGTACTTTTGATTTTGCTTACCGTGATAAAGATAACAATTTCCACTCAGATAAAAATATCACACCACAAGAATTCTTCAAAAAATATGTTGGTCTAGAACTTTCAGAATATGTTTCAGTTATCAATGCACCAACAGCTGACAAACCTTTTGGTAAATCATATACAGTTGAAATGCTTGGTAACGTTGTTGGTAGCCGTGACGTTCGCTACATCAACCTTGATATGGAACGTTTCAAAGAATTGGCTATCGCTCAAATGCAAGCTGGTGAAACAGTTTGGTTTGGTTCTGATGTTGGTCAAATTTCAGACCGTCAAAAAGGTATCATGGCAACAAATGTTTATGATTTTGATACTGCAATGGATATCAATTTCACACAAGACAAAGCTGGACGTCTTGATTACAGCGAAAGCTTGATGACACATGCTATGGTTCTTACAGGTGTTGACTTGGATGAAAACGGCAAATCTCTTAAATGGAAAGTCGAAAATTCATGGGGAGATAAAGTTGGTAATAAAGGTTACTTTGTTGCTTCTGATGCTTGGATGGATGAATTCACATATCAAATCGTGGTACGTAAAGAATTCTTGACGGCAGAAGAACGTGCAGCTTATGAAGCTGAACCAGTCGTTCTTGCACCATGGGATCCAATGGGAGCACTTGCAGGTAAATAAAACAAAAAGTATCAGTAGTTTTAGCTATTGATACTTTTTTAGAGATAAGAAAACTCCTCTGATTATTCAGAGGAGTTTTTAATTTAAGGACTAGTTACTAGTTTCAGTGCTGCTTGAGTCAGCGTTATTTTCTGTAGCTGTTTCTATTTCAGAAGTTTGACTTTCTTCTGATGAAGAACTTTCTTCTGATGAAGAACTTTCTTCTGATGAAGAACTTTCTTCACTAGATGATTGGCTAGATGAAGATTCTTCTGAAGAGCTTGAACCGTAGATGTTGCTGTAGACTGAAGTTGATGATGGTGAGTAAGTGTATTTGCTTGAGCCACTTAGGTAAGCATAGCCACCACTTGTGTGAACACCTTTTGGAACTTCAAAGTCTTCGCTACCACTACCATATTGTTCATTAAGATAGCTTTGCATAGCTTTGTAGACATCAGCTGCAACATTCAAACCATTTCCGTAGATTGGCGTCATGCGGTTTTTATAACCTGTCCAAACGGCCATTGAATATTGAGAAGTGTAACCAACAAACATTTCATCAGGTGCCATTGTACCAACAACACTGTTGTAAATACCAGTTGATTCTTCGATTTCAGCGAGTTCGTCGTCTGAGTAGTTTGAAGTACCAGTCTTACCAGCTTGGTAAACACCCGAGATAGCAGCTTCGGTACCAGTACCGTAAGTTAGTACTGTTTTAAGCATTGATGTCATCAAATATGCTGTTGTTTCTTTCATTGCACGGCTACCAGATGTATCAAATGTTTTGCTTGTACCGTTGTTGAATTCAACTTTGTTGACATATTGAGGTTCATAATAAATTCCTCCGTTAGCGAATGCGGCATAAGCAGAAGCCATTTTTTCGCTGCTTGCTCCGTATTTCTCATCGGAATCACTTGTTGAACTTGAGATAGCATTTGAGTAGTAAAGTTGTGGGTAATAAATACCAAGTCCTTCCAAGAATGATTTAGCTTTGTTTAAACCAACAGCTTCGAGTGTCTTAACAGCAGGAACGTTACGTGATTGTTGGATAGCTGTTTGGATTGTCATATTACCATAGTATTGGCGATCCCAGTTATAAATTTGGGTAGAAGTACCAGGCCAATAAGCTTTACTATCGCTAGTAATGTCAGAAGTACTTGTATAAACACCGTGTTCAATGGCTGGAGCATAATCAGTGATAGGTTTCATTGTAGAACCCCAGTCGCGGTCTGTAAGAACTGCTTGGTTAGTTCCGAGTGAAACAGTTGTGTCTTGATTACGTGAACCAAGTTGGGCGATAACTTTACCTGTTTGAACATCAACGATTGTTGAGGCAACTTGTAAATCAGAGTCAGGATATGTTACGTAATAGTCTGTGTTGTAGACATTCCATAGATATTTTTGAACATCAGTATCTACGTTTGTGTAAACTTTTAGACCAGCTGAGTAGATGTCTTGACCTGTCTTATCGCTAACTTCTTGGATGACTTCTTTAATGTAGTTATCAAGGTAAGGTTCGTAGCTTGTAGACTCTGTAAGAGTTTGTAGACCATCTGTAACCGGTGTAGCAACAGCAGTATCATATTCAGATTTAGTGATGTTACCATCTTCGTACATTTCAGAAAGAACTGTGTCACGACGGTTTTGTGCAGCTTCTGGATTTGTGTAAGGGTCGTATTGACTAGGAGCTTGAGGGATACCTGCAAGTAAGGCCAATTGAGCGATAGACAAATCTTTCAAGTCTTTACCGTAGTATGACTTAGCTGCTGTTAGCATTCCGTAGTTACCATTACCCATGTACACTTTATTGATGTAGAAAGTTAAAATTTCTTCTTTAGTGTATTTACGTTCCATTTGGAGTGCAAGCCAAGCTTCTTGAGCTTTACGTTTCAAAGTTTGGTCTGATTCACTTGTTGAGAAGTAAGCCAATTTGATTAGCTGTTGGTCAAGTGTTGATCCACCTTGAGTGCTCGAACTTGTAAAGTTATTTAACGCAGCACCTAGAATACGGTAAACATCGATACCACGGTGCTTGAAGAAACGTTTATCTTCGATTGATGTAACGGCATTAACCAAGTTTAGTGGAATACTGTTTGCTGAGACGCTTTCGCGTTTTTCAGAACCTAAGTCAGCGATTAGTGAGCCGTTAGAATCATAAATCAAACTTGAGTTGGTAGATGATAGTTTGCTAGCTGTTAGCTTAGGAGTGCTGCTAACATAAAAAGCAAAAACTAATCCACCAATGACAAAACCAGCAATAACTAATGACATTATAGTGATTAAGGCATATCTAAGTACCTTAATAGCTGTCTTGTTGGATGTGGGTTTATTTGATCGTCTGTGTTTTGTTGTTTTCTTTTTAATTGTGATCACCGCCTAAAATTTTTTGATCGATAATATCTAAATAAGGAACCTGAGGGAGTGAACTTGTCGTCACCATATATCCATTTTTTCTGATATAATCAAGTGGCATGGATTTGGTTCCGAGATTGATTTGGTAAAAGTCCACTAAAGCACTAGCAGGTAAATAATAAGTTTCCTTAATTGTTGAAAAATGAAGTAATACAAAGCAAATCCCATCTTGCTTTAGGACATGTTCCATGTGCTCAATCTGGTGGGCATGAAAATTTTTAAGTGGCATGGATGTCTTTTGCCGAGTTTCTTTAGCTTCAAAGTCAATATAGCGACCTTTATAAACGCCAGAATAATCGGTTGTTGATGCTTGACGAAAGTAAGCTTCTACAATTTTTGCACGGCTTCTTTTAGGATAATTAACTTTTACAATTTGAATTGGAGTTGGTTTTTTGTGAATAACAGCAATATCACGAGATAAGTAGTAATTATTAGTTTCATTGATTGCTGCTTCAAAACTCATCCCACGGTTAGCAAAATTAATTGTTGATTTTTTTACCTTTTTAGAAGCTGGGGCTGCTTGTTTTCGAATAATATGATGTGGATAATTAACCATAAAACTCCTAACATTCATGCTTAAGTCAATATAAGCACTACTATTATAACATATTTTTAGAAAGGAAACAGAATATGACTGCAATTCTCGTTACAGGCTACAAGAGTTTTGAGCTTGGCATTTTTCAAGAAAAAGACGAGCGAATTAAGGTTATCAAAAAAGCAATTAAACATGATTTTATTCGATACTTTGATGAAGGTGTCGACTGGTTGATTTTTATGGGAAATCTTGGATTTGAATATTGGGCATTGCAGGTTGCAAAAGAGTTGCAAGAGGAGTATGATTTTAGTATTGCTACAATTTTTACATTTGAAAATCATGGGTATAACTGGAATGAAGCTAATCAGATGAAACTCAGCGAGTTTAAGCAAGTTGATTTTGTGAAGTATTCTTATCCAGATTACGAAAATCCAAGTCAATTTAGAAATTACAACCAATTTCTGGTTGATAATACAGATGGTGCATATCTTTTTTATGATTCAGAAAATGAAACGAATTTAAAATATTTACTTCATGTAATGCAAGAAAAGTCAGATTATCCTATCCAATATCTGACTTTTGATCGCCTTAATGAATTTCTTGAAGATTGGTAATAAATTTTTAATATGAATTAAAAGTAAATGCTTGATTTTTCACTAAATTTTCTGTAACATATATCTTGATATGACGATGTCATATTCTAAGGTTAACTAGAATAGTTTTGTTTGGAGAGAGATAGAATGGCAAGTATTATTTATAGTCCAAAGGACATTTTTGAACAAGAGTTCAAAACTAGCATGCGTGGTTATGATAAACAAGAAGTAGACGAGTTTCTTGATGATGTTATCAAAGATTATGAAAGTTATATTTCACAAGTTCAAGAACTACGTACTGAAAATGAAAAATTGAAACAACAACTGGCTGCTAAACCTAAAGTGCCATCAGCTCCATTTGTCGCACCGCAAGCGGATCATGCGCATGTGGCTCAAACGGCAACTAACTTTGATATTTTGAAACGTATCAGCCGTTTGGAAAAAGAAGTATTCGGTAAACAAATTACTGAATCATAATTACTATTTAAGTACTAACTTTGTATGTGTCTTATCTTCATTTGAAGGTAAGGATGATAAATTGCAATTTTTGGATAATCGCGTGGTACCTTACGTACCATGAGGAAAGTCCATGCTAGCACTGGCTGTGATGCCGGTAGTGTTTGTGCTAGGTGAATTAATAAGCCTAGGGACATCTTTTTGATGTTACGGCGAGTGAAAAAGCTAAGTCTTTTGATATGCTTGAATAGCTCTGAAAAGTGCCACAGTGACGTAGTTCTTGGGAAAACCCGAGAAGTGGAACGCGGTAAACCCCTCAAGCTAGCAACCCAAACTTTGGTAGGGGCACGGGATAGTAGGAAACGAACGATTTATCCTGACTGGAAACAGTAGACAGATGATTATCGAAGGAGATAAGGCCTAGTTATCTCTGGAACAAAACATGGCTTATAGAAAATTGCATATAGGTATCTAGCTAGCTTAGGCTAGCTTTTATTTTTGCTGTATTTTAATACTAAATCATCAATTGTTTTGGTATTTTAAAATTAATTAAATTTTGCTAGCTTAAAGCTGGTAAAACGTGTTAAACTTATAGATAAGTATTTGATGAAATAGGAATGTGTGAATGAAAAAAACATTTAATTTAGTAGCGACAGCAGCCGCTGGACTTGAAGCAGTTGTTGGACGTGAAATCCGTGATTTAGGGATTGATTGTCATGTTGAAAATGGTAAAGTACGTTTTCAAGGTGATGTTAGAACCATTGCTGTGACAAACCTTTGGTTGCGTGCCGCTGACCGTGTCAAAATTATTGTTGGAGAATTTCCAGCACGCACTTTTGAAGAACTTTTCCAAGGTGTTTATAAACTTGATTGGGAAAATTATTTGCCACTTGGAGCAAAATTTCCAATCTCAAAAGCAAAATGTGTCAAATCAAAATTGCATAATGAGCCAAGCGTTCAAGCAATTAGTAAAAAAGCAGTTGTTAAAAAACTTCAAAAGGTTTATCACCGTCCTGATGGTGTTCCATTGCAGGAAAATGGTGCTGAATTCAAAATTGAAGTCTCTATTTTAAAAGATAAAGCAACTGTCATGATTAATACAACAGGTGCTAGTCTTTTCAAACGCGGTTATCGTGTTGAAAAAGGTGGTGCTCCGATTAAAGAAAATATGGCAGCAGCTATTATTGAGTTGTCAAATTGGTATCCTGATAAACCGTTGATTGATCCAACTTGCGGTTCAGGAACATTCTGTATTGAAGCTGCTTTAATCGGGATGAATATCGCTCCAGGGTTTAACCGTGATTTTGCTTTTGAAGAGTGGAATTGGGTGGATGCTGATCTGATTCAGCAAGTTCGCGATGAAGCTGAAGAAAAAGCTAATTATGACGTTGAACTTGATATTTCAGGATTTGATATTGATGGGCGCATGGTTGAAATTGCTAAGAAAAATGCTGAAGAAGCGGGACTTTCTGATGTTGTCAAATTTAAACAAATGCGTCTTCAAGACTTGAAAACTGATAAAATCAACGGTGTTATCGTTTCTAACCCTCCTTATGGTGAACGATTGCTTGATGACAAAGCTGTCGACATCCTGTATAATGAGATGGGTCAGACATTTGCACCACTTAAAACGTGGAGTAAATTTATTCTGACTAGCGACGAACAGTTTGAACGAAAATACGGGTCACAAGCTGATAAAAAACGTAAATTGTACAATGGTACTTTGAGAGTTGATTTGTATCAATTTTACGGTGAACGTGTTAAACGATCTGCTATCGCGCAAGCAAAAGAAAAGTAAGGAATGTAGCGCTTAACAGCTTAGTTAGGCAGTTGAGATTTTATTTAGAGAGGTGACCAAAACATGTCAGAGAAAAAAGACATGCCGTCTTCAGAAGAGCAAGACGGGCTTAACTTGCAAGATGTTAAAAATCTAACCATTGAAGAAGCTGTTCGAAAAGATTCTGAAAGGAAAGCTGGAATTACTGAGTCTGATGGTGTTTTAGATAAGTATATTAAACAGCACCGAGATGAAGTAACATCACAAAAATTTGAAACAAAGCTATCTGATTTTGAAAATTTAGATACAGAAGCTTTGGATAACTTTATTAAAAAACAACGTGAAGAACTTGTTAATAGTGGTATTGTCAGCAAAGAAGTGTTCGAAAAAGCTGAAAAAGCTCAAGTAGAACCAGTTATTGAGGATGTAGAACCATCTGAAACATCAAGTGAAGTTGTTGAAGAAACTGTAGAACCTGCAAAAGAAGTTTCAGAACCTGAAGTTGCAGAAACAAAAGAAGCTTCTGTCAAAGAAACACCAACTGATGACAAAGAAGTTGGTGATGAGATTAAAGAAGATGAAGCGAAAGAATCAAGCGCTGATGAACAAGTTTCTACCACAGTTGAGGAAGAAACCAAAACAGCTGATGACTCAATTGCGATTTCTTCTGATGATGACAAACCTTCATCTACGAAAAAACGTGTGATTATTGGTGGTTTGGCTGCGTTGGTTGTAGCTATCTTTGGAGCTGGCTATGGATTACACTACGCCAAAGATTCAAGTACTACAGTTGCAAGTTCATCAACAACTTCAACTACGAAAAAAACTTCAGCAAGTTCAAGTGCTGCTAAGAAAGCAAAAGAAGTGAAAGAAGCTTTTGATGATGTTTACGCAGCGCTATTTACTGATGATACTAAAACGAAGTTGAAAAACAGTGAGTTTGATAAAATCTCAGTATTGAAAGAAAAATTAGATGCCTTGAAAGGAACTGATTTTTACGATGCTGCTAAAAAACAATACGACACTGTTGCAGCTCACATTACTGCTATCAAAGCAATCAACGCTTTATTTGATAAAGATGTCATCGTAGATGGTAAAAAAGTTTCAGGAACTGTAAAAGCTGATGCTAACTTTGATAACTTGTCTAGTGATGTTTTAAATACTGGTGATGCTAAATTGGATAACTTACTTCAATCTGCTATCACTGAAGGTAAAAAACAATTAACATCTAAAACACAATCAAGTAGTCAAGAACAATCAGCAAGTTTTGCTAGCCAAACAGACAGCGGTGAGGCTTCTTCTACAGAATCAACTTCTAATACATCAAACCTTCAACGCGATAAAAGTCGTGTTCCATATAACGAATCTGCTATTGCTGATTCAGGAAATGCCGCTTGGACATTTGGTGATGGTGTACTTGAAAAAGTTGTTTCAACATCACAAGCACGTGGTTATTTCTCAGGTGATGATTATATTCTTGAAAAAGTTAACATCATCAATGGTAATGGCTACTACAACATGTTTAGAAAAGACGGAACATATCTATTTTCAATCAACTGTAAAACAGGTTACTTTGTAGGTAATGGTTCAGGTCATTCTGACGCATTGGATTATTAATCAAATGTTCAAAAAGCTCTCCTTTTGGAGGGCTTTTTTGATTTTTAAAGTGAAATTTTGAAAAATACTTGAAAGAGTTTCAAAAAATTGACAGCAAAATTTGAAAACGCTATAATTGTCGTAACTTAAAGATTAAGGGGTGATATTATGGTAAAAGTAGCCATTGTTACTGGTGCAGGTCAAGGGATTGGCTTTGCTATTGCAAAACGTCTTCACGAAGATGGTTTTAAAATTGGAATCTTAGATTATAATCAAGAAACAGCAGATAAAGCTGTTCAGGAACTTTCTCCACAAGATGCTTATGCTGTTGTAGCGGATGTTTCTAAGCGTGAAGAGGTTGCTAAAGCATTTGCTAAGGTTGTTGAACATTTTGGAGATTTATCGGTAGTTGTGAATAATGCAGGGGTCGCTCCGACAACACCTCTAGAAACAATCACAGAAGACATCTTCGAACGTACTTTTGCCATTAATGTCGGAGGTGCAATTTGGGGTGCTCAAGCGGCTTTGGCAGAATTCAAAAAATTAGGTCACGGTGGTAAAATTATTAATGCATCATCTCAAGCTGGTGTGGTAGGTAATCCTAATTTAACTGTTTATGGTGGTAGCAAATTTGCCATTCGCGGTATTACACAAACTTTGGCGCGTGATTTAGCAGATTATGGTATTACAGTAAATGCTTATGCACCTGGAATTGTTAAAACGCCGATGATGTTTGATATTGCCCATGAAGTTGGTAGAAATGCAGGTAAGGACGATGAATGGGGAATGCAAACATTCGCTAAAGACATTACTCTTAAGCGGTTATCTGAACCAGAAGATGTGGCTAAAGCTGTCAGTTTTTTAGCGGGACCTGATTCTGATTATATTACCGGGCAAACCATTATTGTTGATGGTGGTATGCAATTCCATTAAAATTATCATAAAAGGCAGAGAGAATCTCTCTGCCTTTTATGAAACAAAAGCTAGCAAAGCTGACTTTGTTTTTTAAACAATATGACGTTCAAATGGATCATCTGAGATACCATCTTTAAGAATGAGTTTAGCCCATTCTTTAGCTGTAAATAGACTGTGGTCTTTGTAGTTACCGCATGATTCGATAGTTGTACCAGGAACGTCTTCCCATGATGTTACATTAGCAATTTCTTCCAAACTTGATTTGATGACTTTTGCGATTTCAGTTGTGCTGTGTTTGCCCCACATAATCATGTGGAAACCAGTACGGCAACCAAAAGGTGAGCAGTCAATCATTCCGTCAATGCGCTCACGGATAAGTTTTGCAAACAAATGTTCGATAGTGTGTAAGCCAGCAGTTGGAATGGCATTTTCGTTTGGTTGAACGAGACGAATATCATAGTTTGAAATAACATCTCCTGAAGGTCCAACTTCTTCAGAAATCAAACGAATATAAGGTGCTTTAACGAGAGTGTGATCGAGTTCAAAACTTTCAACAGTTACTTCTTTTTTAGACATAACAGCCTCCTTTGTATTGTTTTAATAATCATATCATAAATTTTAGTAAAACGCTTTACAATTTTAAATTGTGAAAAAATTTATTTTATGGTAAACTTGAAAGTAGCTTTCTATAGATGAAATCTAAAATTTTTATTGAGGTAAAAACATGCCAAATATTATTATCTTGATTGTTTTTGCCCTCATTGGTTTGATAGTTGGTTATGCACTGATTTCGATTAAACTTAAGTCTGCGAAAGAAGCTGCAGAACTCACTCTTTTAAATGCAGAACAGGATGCTGTCAATCTACGTGGAAAAGCTGAGTTAGAAGCTGAACACATTAGAAAATCAGCTGAGCGAGAAACAAAAGCTCATCGCAAAGAATTACTGATCGAAGCAAAAGAAGAGGCTAGAAAATATCGAGAAGAGATTGAAAAAGAATTTAAATCTGAAAGACAAGAGTTGAAACAAATGGAAACTCGTTTAACAGAACGAGCGTCCTCTCTTGATCGCAAGGATGAAAATCTAACCAGCAAAGAAAAAGTGTTGGATAGTAAAGAACAAAGTCTAACCGATAAATCTAGACACATTAATGAGCGTGAAAAACAAATCGGAGAACTTGAAGAACAGAAAAAAGCAGAACTTGAACGTGTTGCATTGATGACGATTGCTGAAGCGCGTGAAATTATTTTAACAGAAACAGAAACTAATTTAACGCACGAAATTGCTACTCGTATCAAAGATGCTGAACGTGAGGTTCGTGATAAGTCCAACAAACTCGCTAAAAATATTCTCGCTCAAGCCATGCAACGAATGGCTGGTGAATACGTTACTGAACAAACTATTACAACTGTTCAATTACCTGATGATAGCATGAAAGGTCGTATCATTGGACGTGAAGGTCGTAATATTCGTACTCTTGAAAGTTTGACTGGTATTGATGTCATCATTGATGACACTCCAGAAGTGGTCGTTCTTTCAGGATTTGATCCAATTCGTCGTGAGATTGCTCGCATGACCTTGGAAGCTTTGATTCAAGATGGTCGTATTCATCCAGCGCGTATTGAAGAATTGGTTGAAAAGAACCGTTTGGAAATGGATAACCGTATTCGTGAATATGGTGAAGCTGCTGCTTTTGAAATCGGTGCAGTAAACTTGCATCCTGACTTGATTAAAATCATGGGACGTTTGCAATTTAGAACTTCATATGGTCAAAATGTCTTACGTCACTCTGTTGAAGTTGGTAAGATGGCAGGTATTCTTGCTAGTGAACTTGGTGAAAATGTGATGCTTGCTCGTCGCGCTGGTTTCTTGCATGATATGGGTAAAGCAATTGACCGTGAAGTTGAAGGTAGTCACGTTGAGATTGGTGCAGAGTTCGCTCGCAAATATAAAGAAAATCCAATCGTCGTTAATGCTATCGCTAGTCACCACGGTGATGTCGAACCAGAAAGTGTCATTGCTGTAATTGTTGCAGCTGCTGATGCTTTGAGTTCAGCTCGTCCAGGTGCTCGTAACGAGTCAATGGAAAACTACATCAAACGTCTTCGTGATTTGGAAGAAATTGCGACAAGCTTTGACGGTGTTCAAAATAGTTACGCTTTGCAAGCTGGTCGTGAAATTCGAATCATGGTACAACCAAATAAAATTTCCGATGATGAGGTAACAATCATTGCGCATAAAGTTCGTGAAAAGATTGAAAATAATCTTGATTACCCGGGTAATATTAAAGTTACAGTTATTCGTGAACTACGTGCGGTTGATTACGCAAAATAATGAAATAGACAAAAAGAGGTACGTTTTAAACGTACTTCTTTTTAATAGCAAGAGCTTGTAAATTTTCTTGAAAAATAGCCTTATCTTTGATATACTAAACTGTAGTCTAATTGATAAAAAGCAAGTCTTAACTTGTAGTCTATAATAAGGAGAGTGGCATGACCGAACGTGGTTTGTTAATTGTTTTCTCAGGACCTTCTGGGGTTGGTAAGGGAACAGTTCGCCAAGAAATTTTTTCAACACCTGATCATAAATTTGAGTATTCTGTTTCGATGACAACACGCCAAAAACGGCCTGGAGAAGTTGATGGCGTTGATTATTTCTTCCGAACTCGTGAAGAATTTGAAGAGCTTATTAAAAATGGTCAGATGTTGGAATACGCTGAATATGTAGGTAATTACTATGGCACACCACTGACTTACGTTAATGAAACTCTTGATAAAGGGATTGATGTTTTCCTTGAAATTGAGGTTCAAGGTGCCCTTCAAGTTAAGAAAAAGGTTCCAGATGGTGTATTCATTTTCTTGACTCCACCAGATTTGGATGAATTAAAAGATCGTTTGGTCGGTCGTGGTACTGATAGCGAAGAAGTTATTCGCCAACGTATTGAACGTGCCAAAGAAGAAATTGCTTTGATGCGTGAATACGATTATGCTGTAGTTAATGATGAAGTGTCTTTGGCAGCTGAACGTGTTAAACGCATTATTGAAGCAGAACACTTCCGTGTTGATCGTGTGATTGGTCGTTACAATGACATGATTAAAGACATTGATTAAAAGAGAGAAAAGAGAAAAAAGCTATGATGTTAAAACCTTCTATTGACACTTTGCTTGATAAAGTGCCTTCAAAATACTCACTTTGCATTCTTCAAGCTAAACGCGCTCATGAACTTGAAGCGGGTGCTAAACCGACTCAAGAATTCAAATCTGTTAAAGCTACTTTGCAAGCTCTTGAAGAAATCGAATCTGGTAACGTTGTTATCCACCCAGATCCAGAAGCAAAACGCGCAGCTGTTCTTGCTCGCATTGAAGCAGAACGTTTGGCTAAAGAAGAAGAAGAACGTAAAATCAAAGAACAAATTGCTAAAGAAAAAGAAGAAGGAGAAAAAATCTAAGGTATTTTATCTTAGATTTTTCTTGTAATAAATCATTGTGATAAAGTAAACAAGTGCTGCAGTATTACTTATCATGATGATTATTCTTTTTTTCGGTAGAATAATGCTGATTTTTAGCTCAAGAGTCATTAGAAAGGAGAGTTATGGTAAAGATTGCCCAAGTTATCGTCGATGTTCCCTTGATGCAGACGGATAAGCCTTTTTCATATCTTGTTCCAGATGATATGCAAGACCAAATCGTTTTAGGGTCTCGTGTGCATGTTCCTTTTGGACGTGGCAATCGTCTTTTGCAAGGGTTCGTTGTTGGCTTTACTGAGAATATGCAAGGTCAAGCTAAGCAACTCAAGGCTATTTGTGAAGTTTTGGATTTTGAACCTGTTTTGAATGAAGAACAACTTAAGCTAGCTGAGCAAATGCGCCATACTGTCTTTTCATATAAGATTTCAATTTTGAAATCAATGATTCCAAATCTCCTTAATTCTCAGTATGATAAAAAGCTGATTCCAAGCGAAGATTTGTCACAAGAAGAGAGATTAGCTTTATTTGGTGAAAAAGAGAGCCGTCTCCATTCTACTTTGTCAGAAGACGAGACTAAAAAAGTTGCACGACTAGTTCAGGCTGGAAAGATAACTGTAGAATATTTGGCAAAAGACAAAAAGAATATTAAGACAGAAAAATATTATCAAGTTCTGTCTGATAAACTTGCAGCTGCCGAGATTTCAGCTCGTGCTAAGAAGCGTTTGGAGCTGCAAGAATATCTGCTTGAACATCCTGACGAAGGAAAATTATCAGATTTGCATCAGCTATTTTCACGTGAAGTTGTCAAATTTTTTGTAGAAAATCAGCTGATTAAAGTCATTGAAAGAGAGAAAAAACGTTCAGATGTATATTTTGATGTTGCAACAACTAAGTTTCTTGATTTAAATGATGAACAAGCTGCAGTTGTTGAAAAAGTTACAAGTCAAATTGGAAAAGACTCTAAACCTTACTTGTTAGAAGGTGTGACAGGTTCAGGTAAAACTGAAGTTTATCTTCATATCATTGATAAGGTTTTAAAGCTCGGCAAGACAGCCATTGTTTTGGTACCTGAGATTTCATTGACACCGCAGATGACAAATCGCTTTATTTCACGTTTTGGTAAGCAAGTGGCAATTATGCACTCAGCTTTATCTGATGGTGAAAAATTTGACGAATGGCGAAAAATCAAATCTGGACAAGCTCGAGTGGTTGTTGGTGCCAGATCGGCTATCTTTGTTCCAATGGAAAATATTGGAGCCATTATTATCGATGAGGAACACGAGGCAACTTACAAGCAAGAATCTAATCCGCGTTATCATGCACGTGATGTGGCCTTGCTACGGGCAAAATACCATAAAGCAGTTCTGTTAATGGGCTCTGCGACACCAAGCATTGAAAGTCGAGCTAGGGCTAGCCGTGGCGTTTACCAATTTTTACAATTGACTCACCGTGCTAACCCGCTTGCTAAAATTCCAAAAGTGGACATTGTTGATTTTCGCGATTATGTTGGGCAACAAGAAGTTAGCAATTACACACCTTATCTCTTAGAAAAAATTGCTGACAGATTGGAAAACCGTGAGCAGGTCGTTCTCATGCTAAATCGCCGTGGGTATTCGAGCTTTGTCATGTGTCGTGATTGTGGTTACGTAGATGAGTGCCCAAATTGTGATATTTCATTGACACTTCATATGGATACAAAGACCATGAATTGTCACTATTGTGGTTTTGAAAAAGCTATCCCACATACCTGTCCAAATTGTCATAGCCGCAGTATTCGTTACTATGGAACTGGGACTCAAAAAGCCTATGATGAATTAAAAGAGGTTTTTCCGCAAGCTCGTATTTTACGAATGGATGTTGATACGACGCGCAAAAAAGGTGCTCATCAGCAAATATTGGATAAATTTGGAAATCATGAAGCAGATATTCTACTTGGAACTCAAATGATTGCAAAAGGACTTGATTTTCCCAATGTGACTTTAGTTGGGGTTTTAAATGCGGATACGTCTTTGAATTTGCCTGATTTTAGATCATCTGAGAGAACGTTTCAATTGCTAACGCAGGTAGCAGGACGTGCAGGGCGTGCAGAAAAAGAAGGTGAAGTCCTCATTCAAACTTATAATCCTCAGCACTATGCCATTAAGTTGGCTCAAAAGCAGGATTATGAAGCATTTTATGCTTATGAAATGGGAATTCGCAAGCAACTGTCTTATCCGCCATATTATTTTACGGCTGGTTTGACTTTATCGCATAAAGATGAACAGACAGTTGTGCGCAAGTCTTTTGAAATCTTGCAACTCTTGCGTCAGCATTTATCTGATAAAATCAAGATTTTGGGGCCAACACCTAAGCCGATTGCAAGAACGCATAGTCTCTATCATTATCAGATTATTATTAAATATCGCTTTGAAGATCATTTAGAAGAGGTCTTGAATTACATTTTGGACATGACGCAATTACCTGAAAATAAAGATTTGCGACTTGTGATTGACCATGAGCCACAGAATTTTATGTAGGCTTTTGTTATGCTATAATAAAGAAAAAGATAAGAATAAATCCTTTGAGAGGAAGAAAAATGACAAAAATTATTTTTATGGGAACACCTGATTTTTCAGCGACTGTTCTAAAAGGCTTATTAAACGATGCCAATTATGAAGTTTTAGCTGTTGTAACTCAACCAGACCGTGCTGTTGGTCGTAAAAAAGAAATCAAAATGACACCTGTTAAAGAAGTCGCTTTGGCACATGACTTACCAGTTTATCAACCTGAAAAGATGTCTGGTTCAGAAGAAATGGCTGAGCTAATGACTTTGGGTGCAGATGGTATCGTAACAGCTGCTTTTGGTCAATTTTTACCAACAAAATTACTTGACTCTGTTGACTTTGCTGTTAACGTTCACGCATCATTATTACCAAAATATCGTGGTGGCGCACCAATTCATTATGCTATTATCAATGGCGATAAAGAAGCTGGTGTAACTATTATGGAAATGGTTAAGAAAATGGATGCTGGTGATATGATTGCTAAAGCTTCAACACCAATTACTGATGATGATAACGTCGGTACAATGTTTGAAAAATTGGCAGTTATCGGACGTGATTTGCTTTTGAAAACTTTGCCAGATTACATTGCTGGAAATATCAAACCAGAACCACAAGATGAAGAAGCGGCAACTTTCTCACCAAATATCACACCAGAACAAGAACGTATTGATTGGAATAAATCAGCGCGTGATGTCTTTAACCACATTCGTGGCTTGTATCCATGGCCTGTTTCGTATACACTTCTTGATGGCAAACGTTTCAAAATCTATGAGGCTGTTTTGGCTGAGGGTCAAGGAAAACCTGGTGAAATTATCGAAAAAGGTAAAAAATCACTTGTTGTGGCAACTGGTGATGGCGCGATCTCACTAAAAACTGTACAGCCATCTGGGAAACCTCGTATGAGTGTTGTTGATTTTCTAAATGGTGTTGGACGTAAACTTGAAGTAGGTGACCTTATTGGCGAATGATTGGAAAAACCAAGCACGCGGATTAGCTTTACTTGTTCTGGAAAATGTTTTTGAAGAAGGAGCTTATTCAAATATTGCTCTTAATCAAGAGTTGAAACACACTCATTTATCTCAAAAAGATAAATCTTTAGTGACTGAAATTGTCTATGGAACAGTTGCACGTAAGATTACCTTGGAATGGTATTTAGCACATTATATTGAAGACCGAGATAAGTTAGATTCATGGGTATATTACCTTTTGATGTTGAGTCTTTATCAGCTGTTATACCTTGATAAAATGCCTGCGCACGCTGTTGTCAACGATGCAGTTAATATTGCAAAAAATCGTGGCAATAAAAAAGGTGCTGAAAAATTCGTCAATGCTGTTTTACGTCGTTTGACAAAGGATGACCTTCCAAATCCTGAAAGTATCAAACGAAAAAATAAACGCTATTCAGTTCTGTATTCTTTACCAGTTTGGTTGGTTAAAAAATTAATTCACCAATTTGGTGAAGAACGAGCAGTAGCTATCATGCAGAGTCTATTTGTCAGAAATAAAGCTAGTATTCGTGTGACAAATCCTGATAAATTAGCTGAGATAGAGGCGGCAACGGGTGCTAAACCATCACTTCTATCTCCTGTTGGTTTGGTTAAAATATCAGGGCATTTTGCAGGGACAGATTATTTTGCTAACGGTGATATTACCATTCAAGACGAGTCTAGTCAGCTAGTGACACCAACACTTAATATTAAAGGTTCAGAGAAAATTCTTGATGCATGTGCTGCCCCGGGTGGAAAGACTACTCATATAGCGTCATATCTGACTGATGGTCATATTACAGCACTTGATTTGTATGACCACAAGTTAGCGTTGGTTATGGATAATGCCAAACGTTTGCATGTTGATGATAAAATTTCTACCCAAAGAATGGATGCTACGACTGTTCATGAACATTTTGCGGCAGATACTTTTGATAAAATATTAGTAGATGCTCCTTGTTCAGGAATTGGCTTGATTCGTCGTAAACCAGACATCAAATATAATAAAGAAAATCAAGATTTGACCGCTTTACAAGAAATTCAATTGCAAATTCTTGATAGCGTTTGTCAAACATTGCGTAAAGGTGGTATAATAACTTATAGTACTTGTACGATTTTTGATGAGGAAAACTTCCAAGTCATCCATAAATTTTTAGAAACTCATCCAAATTTTGAACAGGTAAAACTGAGTCATACACAAGAAGATATTATAAAAGATGGCTGCATTGCAATCACACCAGAGCAATATCAGACAGACGGGTTCTTTATTGGACAAGTTAAACGTATCTTGTAATCTCGAGGAGGAAACTGACACAGTCAGATATAAAACTATGAAAATTTCACTTGTAACTGATATTGGACAAAGACGTTCAAATAATCAGGATTTTATTAATAAATTTGATAATCAAAAGGGTATCACATTAGTTATTCTAGCAGATGGTATGGGAGGTCATCGTGCTGGTAATATTGCTAGTGAAATGACCGTTACTGATCTTGGACGTGAATGGATTAGTACTGAATTTACAGAACTAAGCCAAATTCGTGATTGGTTGATAACAGCTCTTGAAGCTGAAAACAAAAGAATTTACGAACTGGGTCAAACAGATGAGTACAAAGGTATGGGGACAACCGTTGAAGCTTTAGCGATTGTTGATAACAACGTTATCTTTGCGCACGTTGGTGATTCACGTATTGGTTTACTTCATAATGGCGAATACCAATTATTGACAAGCGACCATTCTCTTGTTAATGAATTGGTGAAAGCTGGTCAATTGACAGAAGAAGAAGCAGCAAACCACCCACAAAAAAATATTATTACGCAATCTATTGGACAAGCAAACCCAGTTGAACCAGATTTAGGTGTTCAAGTTCTTGAAGACGGTGATTATCTCATCATTAACAGTGATGGTTTGACAAATATGATTACGAATGATGAAATTGTTAACATTTTGACTCAAGATAAAAAACTTGACGACAAAAATAATGAATTGGTAACTCTTGCTAACGAACGAGGAGGTCTTGATAACATTACCATTGCTCTTATCCACGCCGAAAGTGAGGAAGCTTAATGATTCAGATTGGCAAATTATTTGCTGGTCGTTATCGTATCCTTAAATCAATCGGACGGGGTGGAATGGCAGATGTTTATCTTGCCAAAGATCTGATTCTTGATAATGAAGAAGTAGCCATCAAAGTTCTTCGGACTAATTATCAAACAGATCAAATTGCCGTAGCTCGTTTCCAACGTGAAGCGCGCGCCATGGCAGAGTTGAACCATCCCAATATTGTTTCGATTCGAGATATTGGAGAAGAAGACGGACAGCAATTCTTAGTAATGGAATATGTTGATGGTTCTGACTTGAAAAAATACATTCAAGATCATGCGCCTCTATCTAATAACGAAGTTGTTAGAATTATGGAAGAAGTCTTGTCAGCAATGACTCTTGCCCATCAACAAGGAATTGTTCACCGTGACTTAAAACCACAAAATATTTTGTTGACTAAAGACGGAACTGTAAAAGTTACTGACTTTGGTATTGCTGTAGCTTTTGCAGAAACAAGTTTAACACAGACAAACTCAATGCTTGGTAGTGTGCATTATTTGTCACCTGAACAAGCGCGAGGTTCAAAAGCCACTGTTCAAAGTGATATCTATGCTATGGGGATTATGTTGTTTGAAATGTTAACAGGTCACATTCCTTATGATGGCGACTCAGCGGTGACAATTGCACTGCAACATTTTCAAAAACCTCTACCATCCATTATCGCTGAAAATAAGAACGTTCCACAGGCTTTAGAAAATGTAGTTATCAAAGCAACAGCAAAACGTTTAAGCGACCGTTATGCGTCAACTTTTGAAATGAGTCGTGATTTGATGACGGCACTTTCATACAACCGTAGTCGAGAACGTAAACTTGTTTTTGAGGATACAGAAAATACTAAGACACTTCCAAAAGTGACTACTTCAACACCTGTTCCATCAACGACAGAACAATTGTTGAAAAAACAAAAAGCTGCAAAAGAAAATAAAGAAGTAGCTAATCAAAAAGCACCTAAAGCAAAGACTAAAAAGAAAAAATCTCATCGTATATTTGGTACTTTGATGAAAATCTTCTTTGCAGTTGTTGTTGTTGCGATTGCTATCTTTACTTACTTAACTTTAAGTACACCAGCTTCAGTTAATGTTCCAGACGTGTCTGGTGCGGCTTTATCTGATGCTAAGACAAGCTTGTTATCATCTGGTTTGAAGATTGGTGATATCCACAAAGTTTCTAGTGATACAGTTGCTGAAGGTTACGTTGTTAAAACAGATCCGACTGCTGGTTCATCTAAGAAAGAAGGAGCTAAAGTTGATATTTATGTATCAAAAGGAAGTTCTGAATTCAAGATGAAAGATTACACTGGTCAGAATTATCAAGATGTCATCAAGGAGCTTGAAAAGAAACATGGTATTTCAAGCGAAAAGATTGCTATTAAATGGTTATCCGGAACAAATTATATCGGTGGTACCATTATCAGCCAGACTCCTAATGAAGGGACAAAAGTTGGTAGTGAAGATAAAATTACTTTTGAAGTAGCAGCAATCACAATGCCTAGTCTGATTGGTTATACTTACCAAGAAGCGATTGCTGAGTTAAATTCTATGGGTGTATCAAGCTCACATATTACAATTTATATGGCAGATGTAACTTCATCAACAGGATATTCTCGAGTAAACTCAGTATCAAGTTCTGCGGTTGTCGTTGCTCAGGATCCTTATTATGGTGGGGCTGTTGAAGGAGAGGTTAACCTTTACTTCTCTTCAGAAACGGCTGCGCAACCATCTGAAAAAACGTCACAATTAGTTCCAGAATCATCTGAAACAAGTGAGACAAGTGAGACAAGTGAGACAAGTGAGACAAGTGAGACAAGTGAGACAAGTGAATCAAGTTCATCAAGTAGTGGTAGTAGTACTGAAGAAAGTTCAGAAGCATCTACTGAAATGCAACAATAAAATTATTATAAAAGAAGTCTGTGATATTTATCTCAGGCTTCTTATTTGCATAGAATATTCAAGAAATGTACTAATGTTCATGTGGCAAAAGCCAGCAATTTTTGAGGCTTTTTGGTAAAATGGCAGAAAATGTGTGATAAGGAGAGAACATGCGAAAATTTCAATTTTTCTTATTGGTTGAATGCATTTTGCTAGCTTTAGGCATGATGACTATTTTAGCCAATGATCTATCGAGCTTTATTTTAATTTTAGTTCTCATTTTGATAGCACTTCGTTTTTATAATCAGGATAAACGCAATAATCTTTTGTTAACAGTAGGGCTGGTTCTTCTATTTTTGATTTTAATGTTAAATCCTTATATTATCATGGCGGTAGTTCTGGGTGTTGTCTACGTTGTGATTAACCATTTTTCACAAGTTAAAAAGAAGAATCGCTTTGCTTTGGTGCGTTTTCGTGAAGAAGACTTAAAGGCAAAACCAATTCGAAACCAGTGGATTGGTGCAAGCATGCACGATAGCGATTTTTATGCTTTTGATGACATTAATATCATTCGACTAACAGGAAGTGATGTCATTGATTTAAGCAGTGTTATTGTAACAGGAAAAGATAATGTTGTTATCATTCGTAAAGTTTTTGGGCCGACAAAAGTTTTAGTGCCAATTGATGTTGGTGTTAAACTTGATGTCAGTGCCATTTATGGTAGTGTTCGATATTTTGATTTTGGTGAGTATGATTTGCGTAATGAATCATTGAAATTATGGCATGCTCAAGATGAAGAATATTTAAAGGGTGTTAAAATCATTGTGAACACGATTGCTGGAGATGTAGAGGTGGTACGCAAATGAAAAAACATCATTTTTTACTCTTGATTCTTTATGCAAGTATCATCATCATTTCAATTGTTGTTGTTGTTTTAGATAGTTTAGAATTACAATTACAAAATCTCATCACTGATTTTTGGATGGGGGAACGTTTTGTATTCTCAATTGTCTTCCTAATTCTAGCTGTGACAATTCTTTTACTTTTGTTGTGGGTGATTTTAGATGATAACAGCAAGCGTAGTACTAACCAAAATCTGCGCCGCATTTTAAATAATCAGGAAGTATCTCTTGATGAAGATACAGAAATCAACACGAATTTGTCACGCTTATCTAAAAAGATGACTCATTTGACAACAAGTCTCCAAAATACCGAAAATAGCCGTATTCAGAATGGACAAGAAATTGTTGAGCAAGAACGTAAACGTATTGCGCGTGATTTACATGATACCGTCAGTCAAGAATTATTTGCATCCTCAATGATTCTTTCAGGTGTATCAGCTAACCTTGACCAAATTGAAAGAGAGCAGCTGGAATTTCAATTGACTGCAGTTGAAAGTATGTTGCAAAATGCTCAAAAAGATTTGCGAATTTTACTCTTGCATTTAAGACCTACAGAGCTTGAAAATAAAACCCTTTCGGAAGGTTTTGATATCCTCTTGAAAGAATTAACAGATAAGAGTAGTATAGAAGTTGTTTATAAGAAAAATCTCGGAAAATTACCTAAAAAAATCGAAGATAATGTTTTCCGAATTGCACAAGAATTTATTAGTAATACGCTTAAGCACGCAAAAGCGACTCGTCTGGAAGTGTATCTAAATCAAACTGAAACCGAACTGCAATTGAAAATGGTGGATAACGGTGTTGGATTTGATATGGATGAGCGTCATGATTTAAGTTATGGTATTACTAATATTGAAGATCGTGTAGATGACATGGCTGGAACAATAACATTTTTGAGCCAAAAAGGAAAAGGAGTATCAATGGATATTCGTTTGCCTTTGGTCAAGGGAGAAAAAAAGGAGAAAGAAGATGACCCAGAAAATTAGAGTTATCCTAGTTGATGATCATGAAATGGTACGTTTAGGGCTGAAAAGTTTCTTTAATTTGCAGCCAGACATTGAAGTTGTCGGTGAAGCTGGAAATGGTATTGATGGGATAAAATTAGCCTTAGAGTTAAAACCAGATGTTGTTGTTATGGATTTGGTAATGCCAGAGATGAGTGGTGTTGAAGCGACATTGAAGCTTTTAAAAGAGTGGAAAGAAGCCAAAATTTTAGTTTTGACATCATACCTTGATAATGAAAAAATTTATCCAGTTATTGAAGCTGGTGCCAAAGGTTACATGCTAAAAACATCTAGTGCAGCTGAGATTTTAAATGCTATTCATAAAGTTGCGCGTGGTGATTTGGCGATTGAGACAGAAGTTGATAAAAAAATCAAAGCGCACGATCAAAAACCAGAATTGCATGAGGATCTAACAGCGCGTGAACGTGATATTTTGAAACTTTTGGCAAAAGGTTATGATAATCAGACTATCGCTGATGAGTTATTTATTTCTCTGAAAACCGTGAAGACACACGTGTCAAATATTTTAGCGAAGCTAGAAGTTGATGACCGCACTCAAGCTGTTGTCTATGCCTTTAAGCATCATTTAGTTCCGCAAGATGAGGAATAATGATATAATAAAAACATAGCTTTTCTTTGATTTCAAAGTTAGAAAGGAAAATGGGATAAAAGTTTTTGGACTTTTGATGGAAATTGAGATGTATTGACCATTTCCTTTCCCATAATGATACAGATGGATGTAAAAACAAAATACAAAGCTAAGAAAACTAAAATTGTTTTCTTTGACATTGATGACACCTTGCGTGTTAAGCTGACAGGTTATATGCCAGAATCAATCAAGTATGTTTTTAAAAACTTGAAGGAAAAAGGCATTATGACAGGAATTGCTACTGGTCGTGCACTTTATGGTGTTGTACCTGAAATTCGTGATTTGCATCCTGATTTTTTTGTAACAATCAACGGAACATATGTCGTTGATAATAAAGAATCAGAGATTTTTAGTGATCCATTGCCACGTGAACTTGTTGAAAAATATGTCAACTGGGCAAAATCAGAAGGAATCGAATACGGTTTTACTGGTAAAGATAAACCAGTCATATCAAAACGTTGTGATTTGATTGATGACGCTATGAAACCTATTTATGGTATCTGCGATGTTGAACCAGATTTTTATTTGGCAAATGATGTTTACCAAATGTGGACATTTGCAAAAAATAATGCTGATTTGCAGTTGCCAGAAGAGTTGGCAAATGAAATTCGTCTTGTGCCTTGGCACGAACATTCATCTGATGTTGTTAAAGTAAATATTTCTAAAGCATCTGGTGTTGCTCATGTTTTAGAAAGTCAAAACTTAAAACCAATCAATGCCATGATGTTTGGCGACGGTCCAAATGATATGGAAATTTTTGATTATGTTGGCTTGAAAATTGCCATGGGTAATGCAGTACCTGAACTTAAAGAAAAAGCAGATTTTGTAACAAAAACAGTAGAAGAAGATGGTATTTTATATGCCTTGGAGGAACTAGGTTTGGTAGAAAAACAATTAAACTTCCCACAAGTTGATTTATCAACTGTCGAGGGTCCAGTTGCGACAATCAAAACAAATCACGGTGACATGAAAATTCAACTTTTCCCTGATCATGCACCAAAAACAGTAGCAAACTTCGTTGCTTTGTCAAAAGATGGTTACTATGACGGTATTATCTTCCACCGTATTATCCCTGAATTTATGATTCAAGGTGGCGACCCAACAGGTACTGGTATGGGTGGACAATCTATCTATGGTGATAGCTTTGAAGATGAATTCTCAGAAGAACTTTACAACGTTCGTGGCGCACTTTCAATGGCAAATGCTGGTCCAAATACTAACGGAAGTCAGTTCTTCATCGTACAAAACAGCAAAATTCCATATGCTCAAAAAGAACTAGAACGTGGTGGCTGGCCAAAACCAATTGCTGAATACTATGCAAACAACGGTGGTACACCTCACCTTGACCGTCGTCACACTGTCTTTGGTCAAATCATGGATGAAGAATCTTACAAAGTTCTTGACGAAATTGCAAACGTAGAAACTGGTGCGCAAGACCGTCCAGTCGAAGACGTAGTTATCGAAACAATTGAGGTAGTTGATTAATGAGAATTGGCGACAAAATCACTGGAACAATAACGGGTATAAAACCTTATGGTGCCTTTGTCGCATTGGATAATGGGACAACAGGTCTTATTCACATTTCAGAAATCAAAGCAGGCTATATTGAAAACATTTATCAACTGTTAAAAGTTGGTGAAAAAGTCTTAGTTCAGGTGGTTGATTTTGATGAATTTACTCAAAAAGTAAGTCTTTCTCTTCGTACTCTCGAAGAAGAAAAACATCACCTTCACAGACGTCATCGTTTTTCAAATAGCCACCTAAATATTGGCTTTCAGCCTTTGGCGGACAATTTGCCAAAATGGACTAAAGAAAGTCTAGATTTATTAACTAAAGAATAAAAAGCATCCTTAGGATGCTTTTTTATTATGGTATACGAAAACTGCTAGAACAATTGTCTAGCAGTTTTCGTATATTAGTCTTCAAAATCATAAAGTGATGTTGATAGATAACGTTCACCGTTGTCTGGAAGAAGTGCCAAGACTTTTTTACCTTTACCAAGTTCTTTTGCTTTTTCAATAGCGGCAAAGATTGCAGCACCTGAAGAAATTCCAGCAAGGAAACCTTCTTTTCCACCTAGATGACGACTTGTCACAATAGCATCGTCTGAAGCTACACGAATAATGCCATCATAAGATTTAGTATCAAGAGTATCTGGGATAAAACCAGCAGAAATTCCTTGAATTTTGTGTGGACCAGGTTTTTCACCAGAAAGAACAGCAGATTCGTCAGCCTCTACGGCATAAACTTTGATCTCTGGGTTAGCTTTTCTAAGAGCATGAGAAACACCTGAAACTGTTCCACCAGTACCAACACCAGCTACGAAAGCATCAAGACCTTTTGGTCCAAAAGCATCGATGATTTCAGCACCAGTTGAAGCTTCATGAACAGCAGGATTTGAAGGGTTAGCAAATTGAAGTGGGACCCAACCATTTTTTTCAGCAGCGACTTCTTTTGCCTTAGCGATAGCACCTTTCATGCCTTCGCTACCTGGTGTTAAAACAAGTTCAGCTCCATAAGCTTGAATGATTTTACGGCGTTCAAGACTCATTGTTTCGGGCATTACGATAATAACTTTATAACCTTTTGCTGCACCAACCCAAGCAAGACCAATACCAGTATTACCAGATGTAGGTTCAACAATTGTATCACCTGGTTTGATAGTACCAGCTTTTTCAGCATCTTCAATCATACGAAGAGCAATACGGTCTTTGACAGAAGACCCTGGATTAAATGATTCAATTTTAACATAAACATCAGCAGCGTCTTCAGGAACAATGTTATTCAATTTTACAATAGGAGTATTTCCGATTAATTCAGTAATTGAGTTATAAATTTTTGCCATAAATCTTCTCCTTGAATAAAAGTTATAGGTCAAGTATATGCTCAAATTTATTGTTTGTAAAATATTTAATTCTTATCAAGGTGATAGGAAAAACTTATCACAAATCTAACTCAACAATTTTTGGACCAGCCTTTTCAAAAGTAACCTTGCCTTGATAGAATTCAATAAGTCGATCAGTAACTTCCTGAATTTTTTCTGGATCAAGGTAAATGTGAGTAGTGACATTTTCTAAAAATTCAGTGTCAAATTCTTGAAGTTCTTCAGCCTGTAAAAAATTTGAAAATGTTTGGTACTGCGGATAAGAAAGAGTAATTTTAATGCCTTCTTGCTCTTTAACTTCTACGATACCAATTTCTTTAAGAGCATTTGCGACACTACCAGCGTAAGCGCGAATTAAGCCTCCAGCGCCTAATTTGATACCACCGAAATAGCGTGTGACAACAGCAACAACATTTGTCAAACCTTGCTTTTCTAGAACAGTAAGCATTGGAACACCAGCTGTTCCACTTGGTTCACCATCATCACTAGAACGTTTGATCTCAGAGTTTTCTCCAATAATCATAGCAGAACAAGAGTGAGTTGCTTTGTAATGTTCTTTTTTGATTTGAGCAATATATTCTCGCCCTTCTTCTTCAGTTTCAACACGTTTTAATTGGCAAATAAAGCGAGATTTTTTGATTTCTTCCTCGCAGATGTCATCTTTTTTTATTGTTTTATAGTTCATATCAAAATTTTACAAGATTTTTAGAGATTTAGCAAAATTTTCGAATAAATAGATATGGAAGATAAAAATGACTATTATGGAAGAATTTTTGTTGAGTCTCAATTGTCTGATGAGTTAAAAGAAGAAGCTGAAAAACTTCCTTCTATGGTAAAAAGAAAAGACAATTTTACGTGTAACCGCTGCAGAAGCATTGTTTTACCAGATAATATTTTACAAACTGGTCAGACTTACTGCAGAGAATGTCTAGTTTTTGGTCGTAACATCAGTGATTCTTATCTATATTACTTTCCGCAAAAAAGTTTTCCAAAAAATAATTCTCTAAACTGGCAAGGGCAACTAACCCCTTATCAAAATGAAGTGTCAGAAGGTATGGTGTCAGGAATTGCTGAAAAGAAAGATTTATTAGTTCATGCTGTGACAGGAGCTGGTAAGACAGAGATGATTTATCACTCAGTAGCAAAAATAATCGATGACGGTGGTTGTGTTTGTATTGCTAGCCCACGAATTGATGTTTGTTTAGAACTTTATAAACGTATGTCTCGTGATTTTTCATGTCCAATTACTTTATTACATGGGGAAGCTGAGCCTTACAAGCGAGCACCGCTCATTATTGCAACAACTCATCAACTTTTAAAGTTCTACCAAGCATTTGATTTATTAATTATTGATGAAGTTGATGCCTTTCCATTTGTTGACAATAAAATGCTGTATTACGCAGTAAATCAATCTTTAAAAAAAGAAGGTGTTAAAATATTTTTAACAGCTACATCGACAGATGAATTAGATAAAAAAGTTCGAAAAGGCAACTTAAAAAAATTGCATTTAGCCAGACGTTTTCACGCCAATCCTTTGGTTGTTCCTAAAATGCTCTGGCTTAGTGGGGTGTTAAAGTCAATGAAAAAGGGAAAAGTACCTAAAAAATTAGACTTGCTGCTTAAAAATCAAAGAAAATCTGGATACCCCTTACTAATCTTTTTTCCAAATATAGAGCAGGGAAAAAGATTTTCGGTGATTCTGCAAGAAAAATTTCCTACTGAGAAGATTGGTTTTGTGTCAAGTAAGACCGAAGATAGACTTGAATTAGTTGAAAAATTTAGAAAGAATGAAATAACAATTTTAGTCAGCACAACCATCTTAGAACGTGGAGTCACGTTTCCTTGTGTTGACGTATTTGTTGTATTAGCGAATCACAAATTATACACTAAAAGTGCCTTGGTTCAAATTTCTGGGCGAGTCGGTAGAGCTGCAAAGCGACCAACAGGAGAATTATTATTTTTGCACGATGGTGCTACAAAATCAATGCAACAAGCGATTAAAGAAATAAAGGAAATGAACAAGAAAGGAGGATTTTGATGGAAAAGTGTTTGTTATGTGACCAATTATTTCTTGAAAAAGAAACTTTTTTGGGTATCATTTCTATTCAAAAAAATCAAAGAAATATTTGTCCTGATTGTCTCGCTGCTTTTGAAAAAATAGGAGATAAGCACTGCCCAACTTGTTATCGAAATGGTTGTGAAACGCAGTGTAAAGATTGTCAAAAATGGGAAAAGGAAGGGCATTCTGTCAAGCATCAGGCAATTTTTACCTATAATGTTGCCATGAAAAATTATTTTTCAAAGTACAAATTTCAAGGAGACGTAGCACTCGGTGCAATTTTTTCTAGAGAGCTTAAGAAAAAAATAAAGCTGTACAAAAATTACAGTATCGTGCCAGTCCCTTTAAGTAAAGAGCGAATGACAGAACGTAAATTTAATCAAGTTGCTGCCTTATTGGACGCTTCTGGAATAGCCTATCAGGAGATTTTATCAAAGAAAAATATCGCTAAACAATCAGATAAAAACAGAAAAAAGAGACTTGGGAGCCAGTGTCCATTTCAAGTTATGTCAAATAGTAAAATTCCCAAAAATATTTTAATCATTGACGACATCTATACGACTGGCGCTACACTAAAAGGCATTTATCATCTTCTTTATAAAAACGGTGCACAGAATGTAAAAAGTTTAACAATTGCACGGTAAATGCTTGCAAATTTTCATGAAAGTAGTATAATGAAAGAGTAAAGAAAGCGCTTTATAGCGAGAAAGAGGTGTTTTTATGATTAAATATAGTGTTCGTGGAGAAAACATCGAAGTAACAGATGCTATCCGTAGCTATGTCGAATCTAAACTCGGAAAAATTAAAAAATACTTCAACGCTGAACAAGAGTTAGATGCTCGTGTCAATCTTAAAGTTTATCGTGAAAAAACTGCTAAAGTTGAAGTGACTATTTTGGTTGACTCTATCACTCTAAGAGCAGAAGATGTATCACAAGATATGTATGGATCAATCGATTTAGTAACAGATAAGATTGAACGCCAAATTCGCAAAAACAAAACAAAAATTGCTAGAAAGCATCGTGAAAAATTACCAGCTAGTCATATTTTTACAAGCGAGTTTGAAGCTGAAGAAACAGAAGAAAGCCCAGCTGTAAACGTTGTTCGTACAAAACATGTTAGCTTGAAACCTATGGATCTTGATGAAGCGCTTCTCCAAATGGACCTTTTGGGTCATGACTTCTTCATTTACACAGATGCAGAAGATGGCGAAACCAACATTCTCTACCGCCGCGAAGATGGCGAGTTAGGGTTAATTGAGGCGAAATGATAGTAAAAAATTCGCTATAAGTATGTACTGACCCCAAAAAGTTGGACAAATAATTATTGAAAGGATTTAGTTCTGTACTGCACAGGGCTAAGTCCTTTTAGTTTGACTTTAATCCGTTTGTTATTGTAATAGTCAATGTAAGTAATAATAGCTTGTTTTAGCTCATTGAGTGACTTAAATGTCTTTTCAAACCCATAAAACATTTCTGATTTTAAGATTCCAAAAAAAGATTCCATCATGCTATTATCTGGGCTATTTCCCTTACGGGACATGGATGGATGAATTCCTTTTTGATTGAGAAAGTCATAATAAAACAGGTGTTAATATTGCCACCCTTGGTCACTGTGAAGAATCGTATCATCATAATGGTCATCTGGAAAAGCTTGTGTTAACATTCGTTTGATTTGTTCCAAATTAGGCGAAGTTGATAACTGATAAGCGATGATTTCACTATTATAAGCATCTAAAAATGGTGATAAGTATAATTTTTGAGAGCTGGCTGGAATGGCAAATTCTGTGACGTCAGTATAACATTTTTCGTAAGGCTTTGAAGCTTCAAAAAGGACTTGATTGATAATTTCTTGCTTTAGTTCAGGGGAATAGTACCTATTTTTGCTTTTTTTAACAATCTCTACGCCATATCGGTCCATAAGCTTAACCATGTAACGTAGATTTCTAGGATTAACATCATAGGTTTGACCCAGCTGAGGCCACGACATACCTTGTTTTCTGAGTTGATAGATTTCTAGTTTATCTTCATAAGTTAATTTCATACAAAGAGCACCCCAATCGTTAGATTTTTTGTCTTACTTTTGGGGTGCAGTTTAGTAGCGGCTTTTTAATTTTTTATCAAAATGGTATTGACAAATTAGGATATAAGATGATAAATTAATATAGCTGCAAAAATCTGGTAGGAACATCTTGAAACAGAAGAAAAAAAG
>NZ_GL698430.1:43829-46928 GCF_000187265.1 Streptococcus equinus ATCC 9812 | reverse complement strand
GATTGATGGCGGTGTAGCTCAGCTGGCTAGAGCGTCCGGTTCATACCCGGGAGGTCGGGGGTTCGATCCCCTTCGCCGCTATAGATGATATATGGATGACTTTGGACCTTTAGCTCAACTGGTTAGAGCACTCGGCTCATAACCGAGCGGTCGTAGGTTCGAGTCCTACAAGGTCCATATTGATTTGGAACTTTTTATTTTGGAGGATTACCCAAGTCCGGCTGAAGGGAACGGTCTTGAAAACCGTCAGGCGTGTAAAAGCGTGCGTGGGTTCGAATCCCACATCCTCCTTTATATTGTTAGCGCGGGATGGAGCAGCTAGGTAGCTCGTCGGGCTCATAACCCGAAGGTCGTAGGTTCAAATCCTGCTCCCGCAATAGAAGGCTCGGTAGCTCAGTTGGTAGAGCAATGGATTGAAGCTCCATGTGTCGGCGGTTCGATTCCGTCTCGCGCCATTAATTAAATAAAATTATGCGGGTGTAGTTTAGTGGTAAAACTACAGCCTTCCAAGCTGTTGTCGCGAGTTCGATTCTCGTCACCCGCTTTTTATTTTTATATTGGTTATTCCAAGTTTCATGGGCGCATAGCTCAGCTGGTTAGAGCGCACGCCTGATAAGCGTGAGGTCGGTGGTTCGAGTCCACTTGTGCCCATACATGGAATGGAGAATTACTCAAGAGGCTGAAGAGGACGGTTTGCTAAATCGTTAGGTCGGGTAACTGGCGCAAGGGTTCGAATCCCTTATTCTCCGTGTTGTTTTTAAACGAGTTATCTTTTGATATCTCGTTTATTTTTTATTCTAAGTTAGTTGGTGTACAATCTTGAAAAAATTAAGAATCTCTCGTTTCGTTTTCTTCGCTGTTGTGATTTTGTTACTTTTATCATTTTCATTATCCCTACTTTTTAGAAATTTAGGTGTTATTTCGGTAGTTTCTTCACCGATTAGAAGTGTTGTTGCTAGAGTTGATTCTGTCGTTTCTGCTCCGTTTAGGTCTTTAGGATCTTTAAATGAAGATATACATGATTTATTTAGCACGTATTCTGAAAATAAAAAATTGAAGAAGAAAGTTGCTGAACTTGAGAATCAAAGTGAGGAAATTGCATCATTAAAAATTGAGAATGAGCAGTTAAATAATACAATTAATGCTTCTTCCTCAATTTCGACTCAGTTTTCTGCAACAGGAAAGGTTATAGTTAGAAGCCCTGTTTCTTGGTATGAGTCTTTGACGGTCAAGATTGGGAAAGATAAAAATGTTGCTAAAAAGATGTTGGCACTTTCTAATGGGGGGCTTATAGGTGTTGTTGATGATGTTGATTCTTCGACATCAAATATTGCACTTTTGGCCAATGGTTCTGATTTTAGTATCCCTGTTAAGATTTCTACTGCTTCAGGTGATCTTTATGGAATTTTAGAGTCATTTGATTCAGAAAAGAAATGTTTCGTAGTTTCTAACCTTAATTCTTCTACAGATGTTGTTGAGGGTGATAGTGTTGTGACGAGTGGCCTAGATGGTGATACTGTAGCTAATGTTTCAGTTGGTTCAGTTTCTAGTGTCAAGAATAGTTCTGAAAATTTAGAGCGTGTTGTTTATGTTAAACCAACAGCAGATTTCTCTGATATTTCATATGTAACAGTAGTTGGTGATTAATATGGCGTTTTTAAAAAACAGATATTTTTTACTTTTTACCCTTTTACTATTGATGTTAATTGACGGTCAGTTTTCTTATTTAATGAGTTCTGTTTTTACGTACCATGTGACGATTAGCAGTCATTTGCTTTTGCTGGCTATTATATATTTCTACCATAATCAAACTAAGTATTTTACTATATTTAGCTCTTTGTTTCTTGGTGGATTATATGATATTTACTATTTGAATAGAATCGGGATAGTTGTTATTTTATTACCATTTTTAGTAATTTTTACTAATAGTATTACTAAGACTATTTTCTCTAGTAATTTTCAAACATTAACGTTCTTTATTATTGTTTTGTTTATGTTTGAAATTGTTGGGGATGTTTGTGCCGTATTATTGGGAATGACAACGTTAACAATAGCTAATTTTATTGCTTATGGTTTTGCGCCAACTCTGATTTTCAATATTTTGTTGTATTTGATATTTCAAAAATTGTTTAAAAAAGTATATTTTAATGCTTAGATTACCATAACAAAACATAAATGTAACAATCACGTAATATTACTTACGTGATTTTTTGGTAAAATAATAATGTCTTATCAAAAAGGAGTAGTTTAATTAATATGAAGAAAAGAATTTTATCAGCTGTTCTTGTCAGTGGTGTAACACTCGGGACAGCAGCCGTAACTGTAAATGCGGATGATTTTGATACACAAATTGCTGCACAGGATGCTGTAATCAGCAACTTAACTTCTGAACAAGCTGCAGCACAAAGCCAAGTTGATGCAATCCAAACTCAAGTGTCTTCTCTTCAATCACAACAAGCTGAATTGGAAGCACAAAATGCTCAACTTGAAGCTGAATCTCAAAAATTGAGCGAAGAAATTCAAGTTCTTTCAAGCAAAATTGTTGCTCGTAACCAAACTTTGAAAAACCAAGCTCGCAATGCTCAAAAGAATGTTTCAGCTACTAGCTACATTAACACAATCTTGAACTCTAAATCAGTTTCTGATGCGATTAACCGTGTTCAAGCTATTCGTGAAGTAGTTGCTGCAAACAAAAAAATGCTTGATGAACAAGAAGCAGATAAAGCTGCTATTGAACAAAAACAAGCAGAAAACCAAGAAGCTATCAATACTGTAGCTGCTAATAAAGCAACTATCGAACAAAACCAAGCTGCTTTGGCAACACAACAAGCTGAATTGGAAGCTGCACAATTGAACCTTTCAGCTCAATTGGCAACTGCTGAAGATGAACGTGCTAACCTTGTAGCTCAAAAAGAAGCTGCTGAACAAGCTGCTGCTGAAGCTGCTGCAGCACAAGCCGCTGCTGAAGCACAAGCTGCTGCCGAAGCACAAGCACAAGCTGAATCTGTAGCACAAGCACAAGCTGCTGTTCAAAACAATACAGCTACAACTGATACAACTACAGATACATCAGCAGAACAACCAGCTGCTACTACACCA
>NZ_GL698430.1:0-43526 GCF_000187265.1 Streptococcus equinus ATCC 9812 | reverse complement strand
GCTGCTACTACACCAGCGCAAAACAGTTCATCAGCAGAACAACCAACTGCTACTACACCAGCGCAAAACAGTTCATCAGCAGCACAACCAGCTGCTAAACCAGTACAAAATACTTCATCAGCAGCACAATCAGCTGCTGCCAAACCAAGTTCAGTAACACCATCAGCTAATACAGCAGGTAACACTTACCCAGTAGGTCAATGTACTTGGGGTGTAAAATCACTTGCTTCATGGGTTGGTAACTATTGGGGTAATGCAAACCAATGGATTGCTAGCGCACAAGCTGCAGGTCATTCAGTAGGTACTACACCACAAGCTGGTGCTGTCGCTGTATGGCCATATGATGGTGGTGGATACGGACACGTTGCTTACGTAACAGCTGTTCAAAGTTCAACTAACATCCAAGTTATGGAAGCGAACTACTCTGGTAACTCTTCAATCGGTAACTACCGTGGATGGTTTAACCCAACTTCATCAACTTGGGGTGGCGGTACTGTCTACTACATCTACCAATAATAAATCTGTGAGAGGGATTCCCCCTCTCTTTTTTTATTTCCCTGTATTTAAGCGGATTTAACGCATTTGTCATTGAAAAAAAGCCGAAAAAACGTTAAAATGGTAAAGGATAAAAACTTTGGAGGAAATCATGTCTTATTCTGATTTAAAATTGTTTGCCTTATCGTCAAACAAAGAATTAGCAGAAAAAGTAGCTTCGGCTATGGGAATTCAGCTCGGAAAATCATCTGTACGTCAATTTTCTGATGGTGAAATCCAAGTCAATATTGAAGAATCAATTCGCGGCGACCATGTCTTTATTTTGCAATCAACTAGCTCACCAGTTAATAATAATTTGATGGAAATCTTAATCATGGTTGATGCTCTTAAACGTGCTAGTGCTGAAAAAATTAGCGTAGTTATTCCTTATTATGGATATGCACGTCAAGACCGTAAAGCTCGTTCACGCGAACCAATTACATCTAAATTAGTAGCAAATATGCTTGAAGTAGCAGGTGTTGATCGTCTTTTGACTGTTGATTTGCACGCTGCTCAAATTCAAGGCTTCTTTGATATTCCAGTTGATCATTTGATGGGTGCACCATTGATCGCTGATTATTTCGATCGTCACGGATTGGTCGGAGACGATGTTGTTGTTGTTAGCCCTGACCATGGTGGTGTGACACGTGCTCGTAAATTGGCACACTTCCTCCAAACACCGATTGCTATCATTGATAAACGTCGTAGTGTTACAAAAATGAATACCAGTGAAGTTATGCACATCATTGGTAATGTTAAAGGTAAAAAATGTATCTTGATTGATGACATGATTGATACTGCAGGTACAATTTGTCACGCAGCTGACGCTCTTGCTGAAGCTGGTGCAACAGAAGTTTATGCTTCATGTACTCACCCAGTCCTTTCAGGTCCAGCTCTTGATAACATCCAAAATTCAGCTATTAAGAAATTGGTAGTTTTGGATACCATTTACCTTCCAGAAGAACGTTTAATTGATAAAATTGAACAAATTTCAATTGCAGAATTAATTGCAGAAGCAATTACTCGTATTCATGAAAAACGTCCGTTGTCACCATTGTTTGAAGTGGGAGTTAACGACCGTTAATAATTAATTTTAGAGTAAGTAAAAAAATCGTTGGTTTATCTGCCAGCGGTTTTTATTTTGGACTGTGCACATGTGAATAACTTACAAAATCTCTTTTTGGAGTTCGTTGTGGCTAAATCAAAAAAGGGTGTATAATTATTAGAATTTTATGTATAATAGATGTAATTAGATTTTTGAGGTGAAACTATGAGTTTAACAGATCGTTTTAATAAAAATTTAGATAAGATTGAAGTGTCGTTAATTCGCCAATTTGATCAATCCATTTCGGATGTACCAGGGATTATGAAACTGACTCTTGGTGAGCCTGATTTTACAACACCTGATCATGTTAAAGAAGCAGCTAAGGCTGCAATTGATGCCAATCAGTCACATTATACTGGTATGGCTGGTTTACCTGCTCTTCGTCAAGCTGCAGCTGATTTTGTAAAAACAAAGTACAATTTGTCATACAACCCTGACAATGAAATTTTGGTTACAATTGGAGCTACTGAAGCTCTATCAGCTACATTGACTGCTATTTTAGAACCTGGTGATACAGTTCTTTTGCCAGCGCCAGCCTATCCAGGTTATGAACCGATTGCTAATCTTGTGGGTGCTGAAATTGTTGAAATTGATACAACTGATAATGATTTTGTTTTGACGCCAGAAATGCTTGAAAAAGCAATTTTAGAACAAGGTGATAAGCTAAAAGCGGTTTTGCTAAATTATCCAACGAATCCGACTGGTGTGACTTATTCACGTAAACAAATCAAAGAGTTGGCTGATGTGCTCAAGAAATATGATGTTTTTGTAATTTCTGATGAAGTTTATGCTGAGTTGACTTATAGTAATGAACCTCACGTATCGATTGCTGAGTACCTTCCAGAACAAACTATTTTGATTAATGGTCTGTCTAAATCTCATGCCATGACTGGTTGGCGAATTGGTTTGGTTTTTGCGCCTGCTGTTTTCACTGCTCAGTTGATTAAGAGTCACCAATATTTGGTAACGGCTGCAGCGACGATGGCACAATTTGCGGCTATTGAAGCTCTTTCTGTTGGTAAAGATGATGCTCTTCCAATGAAAGCTGAGTATTTGAAACGTCGTGATTATATTATGGATAAAATGTCTGCTCTTGGATTTAAGATTATTAAACCAGATGGAGCTTTCTATATCTTTGCCAAAATTCCTGCTGGTTATGAACAAGATTCATTTAAATTCTGTCAAAGTTTCGCGCGTGAAAAGGCTGTTGCCTTTATCCCAGGTGTTGCCTTTGGTCAGTACGGTGAAGGTTATGTTCGTTTATCTTACGCAGCTAGCATGGAAACAATTACTACAGCGATGGATCGTTTGAAAGAATTTATGGAAGAACATGCAAACTAAAGAAACTTATGGTCTTGTCCTCTATAATCGCAATTATCGTGAGGATGACAAACTAGTTAAGATTTTTACAGAAACAGATGGCAAGCATATGTTTTTTGTGAGACATGCGGGAAAATCTCGCTTTAATTCTGTGATTCAGCCGTTGACCATTGCTAAATTTATCGTGAAAATTAACGACAATGGTTTGTCGTTCATCGAGGATTATAAGGAAGTGGCTTCGTTTAAGGAAATCAATGCTGATTTATTTAAGTTGTCATATGCTTCTTATGTAACTTCTTTGGCTGATGCTGCTGTGCCTGATAATGTGGCTGATTCGCAGTTGTTTGCTTTTTTGAACAAGACTTTATCTTTGATGGAAGAGGGTCTTGATTATGAAATCTTGACGAATATCTTTGAGATTCAGATTTTGGAGCGCTTTGGTATTAGTCTGAATCTGCATGAATGTGCATTTTGTCATCGTGTAGGACTTCCTTTTGATTTTTCTCATAAGTATACTGGCTTGCTTTGCCCAGAGCATTATGCAAAAGATGAGCATCGAAGTCATGTTGATCCAAATATGCTTTATCTCCTTGATCGTTTTCAAGCCATTCAATTTGATGAGTTAAAGACAATTTCGGTTAAACCTGACATGAAACGAAAACTGCGTTTATTTATCGATGATATCTATGATAACTATGTCGGTGTTCGATTGAAGAGTAAGAAGTTCATCGATGATTTAGGTTCTTGGGGAAATATTATGAAATAAAGGTCACTTGATAAACACTTGTTGCTGTGTTTGTCAGGTGGCTTTTTTCTGAAAGTTGCTCTGCTATTTTCGAAAAATGAAAAAAAACTCGAATCATGCTATAATAAAGCGATAATGTTTTGTGAGGAAATTCATATGAAAAAAATTGCTATTGATGCTATGGGTGGGGACAATGCTCCTAAAGCTATTGTTGAAGGAGTCAATCGTGCCGTAGCCGAATTCTCAGATATTGAGGTTCAACTTTATGGAGATGAAGCAAAAATTAAAAAATATTTGACAGCGACAGAGCGTGTGTCAATTATTCATACAGATGAAAAAATTAATTCAGATGATGAGCCGGCTAAAGCAATTCGTCGTAAAAAGAAAGCAAGTATGGTGCTTGGTGCCAAAGCTGTCAAAGAAGGTGAAGCGGACGCTGTTATTTCTGCAGGAAATACAGGTGCTCTTCTAGCAGCAGGCTTGTTTGTAGTTGGACGTATTAAAGGGATTGATCGTCCAGGTCTTATGTCTACATTACCAACTTTGGATGGCAAAGGATACGATATGCTAGACCTTGGTGCTAATGCTGAAAATACACCAAAACATTTGCATCAGTATGCTATCTTAGGTTCATTTTATGCTAAGAATGTTCGCGGGATTGATAAACCACGTGTTGGTTTGCTTAATAATGGTACAGAATCTACTAAAGGTGATCCTCTTCACAAGGAAACTTATGCTTTATTAGCTGAAGATGACACCTTGAATTTTGTTGGAAATGTTGAAGCGCGTGATTTGATGAATGGTGTTGCTGATGTTGTGGTATCAGATGGTTTCACAGGAAACGCTGTTCTTAAAACAATGGAAGGAACTGCTCTTAACATTATGGGGGCTTTGAAATCTTCTATTAAATCAGGCGGATTCAAGGCTAAATTAGGTGCTCTTCTATTGAAAGATAGCTTGTATAGTTTGAAAGATACTATGGATTATTCAAGTGCTGGTGGAGCAGTTCTTTTCGGACTTAAAACACCTGTTGTCAAATGCCATGGTTCAAGTGATGCGCAAGCTGTTTATTATACTATTAGACAAGCTCGTAAGATGTTAGATACTAATGTTGTTGGTCAATTAGTAGAAGCATTCACACTGAAAGATTAACGAAAAGGGAGGATGAGATGACAAAAGAGGCTATTTTTGAAAGGATTAGTTTCATCATCAAGGAGCAGATGAATAAGCCTGATTTGGAGATTACACAAACAACGAGTCTCCACGATGATTTGGGAGTTGATTCTATTGCTTTGACAGAATTTGTTATCAATCTTGAAGATGAATTCCATTTGGAAATCCCTGATGAAGATGTTGAAGACATGAAATGTATGGGAGAAATGATGGAATATCTCTATAATAGAGTAAAATAAAGAAAAAACGTTCGCAAAAAGCGGACGTTTTTAATTTTATTTCATTAAAAAGTCTGTTAAATGTTGAAATTGGTTTGAGCATGTGTTAAAATTTAGTAGAATAAAAGCGAAAGGCGAACAAAAACATGTCACGACAACTAATTTATACGGGAAAAGCTAAAGATATTTACACAACTTCAGAAGATGAGAACTTGATTATTTCAGTCTACAAAGATCAAGCTACTATGCTTAATGGTGCTCGAAAAGAGACTATTAAAGGTAAAGGCGTTCTTAATAATCAAATCTCATCTTTAATTTTTACAAAATTGAATGAAGCAGGTGTAGCCACTCATTTTGTTAAACAATTGTCAGAAACCGAACAATTGAACAAAAAAGTTGATATTGTTCCACTTGAAGTTGTTTTGCGTAATGTTACTGCTGGGTCATTCTCAAAACGTTTTGGTGTTGAAGAAGGTATTAAATTAGATACACCGATCGTTGAGTTCTACTATAAGAATGACGAATTGGATGATCCATTCATTAATGATGAACATGTGAAATTCCTTGGAATTGCAAGTGAAGAAGACATTGCTTACATCAAAGCTGAAACACGTCGTATTAACGAACTTTTGAAAGAATGGTTCAAACAAATCGGTCTTACTTTGATTGATTTCAAATTGGAATTTGGTAAAGACAAAGATGGCAAAATTATTCTTGCGGATGAATTTTCACCAGATAACTGCCGCCTTTGGGATGCTGAAGGTCACCACATGGATAAAGATGTTTTCCGTCGTGACTTGGGTAGTTTGACTGATGTTTACGAAGTGGTTCTTGAAAAACTAAAAGAACTTGACTAAGTAATTGCGATTTCTAGAGTGTCAAAAGAATTTCTAAAAAGGGTAAAAAATGAATAAACGAATTTTCGTTGAGAAAAAATCAAATTTCAACATCAAAGCTCAAGCGCTTGTTAAAGAACTTAAACATAATCTTCAGTTAACAAGCTTGACAGATTTGCGTATTGTTCAAGTGTATGATGTTTTTGGATTAGCAGACTCACTTTTTGAACGTGCTGAAAAACATATCTTTTCTGAACAAGTTACAGATAATATCTTGGCAGAAGATGAAGTAGTTGCTGAACTTGCTAATTATGCTTTCTTTGCTATTGAGTCACTTCCTGGTCAATTTGACCAACGTGCAGCTTCATCACAAGAAGCTTTGCTCCTTCTTGGTAGTAGCAATGATGTGACAGTTAATACAGCGCAGCTTTATCTTGTGAATAAAGATATTGATACTGCTGAACTTGATGCGGTTAAGAATTATCTTCTTAATCCTGTTGATTCTCGTTTTAAAGATATTACGACGGGTATTGCGCCTCAAGCATTTTCAGAATCTGATAAAACAATTCCAACTCTTGATTTCTTCAAAACTTATACGGCAGCTGAATTTGCTGATTATAAAGCTGAGCAAGGTTTGGCGATGGAAGTTGATGACCTTGTATTCATCCAAGCTTATTTCAAATCAATTGGGCGTGTGCCAACTGAAACTGAATTGAAAGTTTTAGATACTTATTGGTCAGACCACTGTCGTCACACAACATTTGAAACTGAGCTTAAACACATTAATTTCTCAGCGTCTAAATTCCAAAAACAATTGCAAGCAACTTATGATAAATACATTGCTATGCGTGATGAACTAGGTCGTTCTGAAAGACCACAAACATTGATGGATATGGCGACTATCTTTGGTCGTTATGAACGTGCCAATGGTCGTTTGGATGATATGGAAGTTTCAGATGAAATCAATGCATGTTCTGTTGAAATTGAAGTTGACGTGAATGGTGTCAAAGAACCTTGGCTTTTGATGTTCAAAAATGAAACACATAACCACCCAACAGAAATCGAGCCATTCGGTGGTGCGGCAACATGTATCGGTGGTGCAATCCGCGATCCATTGTCAGGACGTTCATATGTTTATCAAGCGATGCGTATTTCAGGTGCTGGTGATATTACAACACCAATCTCAGAAACTCGTCTTGGTAAATTGCCACAACAAGTGATTTCAAAAATAGCAGCTCACGGTTATTCTTCATATGGTAACCAAATCGGTCTTGCAACAACTTACATTAAAGAATATTTCCACCCAGGTTTCGTTGCTAAGCGTATGGAACTAGGTACCGTTGTCGGTGCAGCTCCTAAAGGTAATGTTGTTCGTGAAAAACCAGAAGCTGGCGATGTCGTTATTCTTCTCGGTGGTAAAACTGGTCGTGATGGTGTCGGCGGTGCAACTGGTTCATCTAAAGTTCAAACAGTCGAATCTGTTGAAACAGCTGGTGCAGAAGTTCAAAAAGGTAACGCCATTGAAGAACGTAAAATTCAACGTCTTTTCCGTAATGGTAATGTGACTCGCCTTATCAAAAAATCAAATGACTTTGGTGCTGGTGGTGTCTGTGTTGCAATCGGTGAATTGGCAGATGGTCTTGAAATTGACCTTAACAAAGTGCCTTTGAAATACCAAGGTCTTAACGGAACTGAAATTGCTATTTCAGAATCACAAGAACGTATGGCGGTTGTGGTTCGTCCAAAAGATGTTGAGGCTTTCGTAGAGGAATGCCACAAAGAAAATATCGATGCTGTAGTAGTTGCGACAGTTACTGAAAAACCAAACCTTGTCATGACTTGGAATGGTCAAACTATCGTTGATATTGAACGTCGTTTCCTTGATACAAACGGTGTGCGCGTGGTTGTTGATGCAAATGTTGTTGACAGCACGGTTGATATGCCAGAACAACGCAAAACATCAGCAACAACTCTTGAAGCTGATACTGTAAATGTTCTTTCAGACCTTAATCATGCTAGCCAAAAAGGTTTGCAAACTATCTTTGATAGTTCAGTTGGTCGTTCAACAGTTAACCATCCGATTGGTGGACGTTATCAAATCACTCCAACAGAAAGTTCTGTTCAAAAACTTCCTGTTCAAAATGGTGTGACAACAACAGCTTCTGTCATGGCACAAGGTTTCAACCCTTATATTGCTGAATGGTCACCATACCACGGTGCAGCTTATGCTGTTATCGAAGCAACAGCTCGTTTGGTAGCAACTGGTGCTAACTGGTCTAAAGCGCGTTTCTCTTACCAAGAATATTTTCAACGTATGGATAAAAAATCTGAACGTTTTGGTCAACCTGTTTCAGCACTCCTTGGTTCAATCGAAGCACAAATCCAACTTGGTTTACCATCAATCGGTGGTAAAGACTCAATGTCTGGTACGTTTGAAGAATTGACAGTGCCACCAACATTGGTTGCCTTTGGTGTGACAACAGCAGATAGCCGTAAAGTTCTTTCACCAGAATTTAAAGCAGCTGGAGAAAATGTTTACTACATTCCAGGACAAGCTATTTCACAAGATATTGATTTTGATTTGATTAAAGCTAACTTCGCTAAGTTTGAAGCGATTCAAAAAGCACATCATATCACATCAGCTTCAGCTGTTAAATATGGTGGTGTGATGGAGAGCCTAGCACTTGCTAGCTTTGGTAACCACATCGGTGCTAAGGTTGAATTGGCAGAGCTTGCTACTAGCTTGACAGCTCAACTCGGAGGCTTCATCTTTACATCTGCTGAAGAAATTGCTGACGCAGTTAAAATCGGTGAAACAACAGCTGACTTTACACTTACTGTCAATGGTGTCAATCTTGCTTGTGAAAAACTCCTTTCAGCCTTTGAAGGAACACTTGAAGAAGTTTACCCAACTGAGTTTGAACAAAGTACTAAACTTGAAGAAGTCCCAGCAGTAGCTTCAGATGCAGTCATCAAAGCAAGTCAAAAAGTTGCTGAACCACTCGTTTACATCCCAGTTTTCCCTGGTACCAACTCAGAATATGATTCAGCTAAAGCTTTTGAACAAGCTGGTGCAAAAGTTAATTTGGTTCCATTTGTCACACTTAATGAAGCAGCAATTGAAGCCTCAGTTGACACAATGGTTGACAACATCAATAAAGCTAACATTATCTTCTTTGCTGGTGGTTTCTCTGCCGCTGATGAACCAGATGGCTCAGCTAAATTTATCATCAACATCTTACTCAACCAAAAAGTTCGTGCAGCTATTGATGCCTTTATTGAAAAAGGTGGTCTTATCATCGGTATCTGCAATGGATTCCAAGCCCTTGTTAAATCAGGTCTTCTTCCATACGGTAACTTTGAAGATGCTACTGAAACAAGTCCAACTCTTTTCTACAATGATGCTAACCAACACGTTGCGAAAATGGTTGAAACACGTATTGCTAATACGAACTCACCTTGGCTTGCTGGAGTTGAAGTTGGTGATGTTTATGCTATCCCAGTTTCACACGGTGAAGGTAAATTTGTTGTGACTGATGAAGAGTTCGCTGAACTTCGTGACAACGGACAAATCTTTAGTCAATACGTTGACTTTGATGGTAAACCAAGCATGGATTCTAAATACAATCCAAATGGTTCTGTTAATGCTATCGAAGGTATCACAAGTAAGAACGGACAAATCATCGGTAAGATGGGACACTCAGAACGTTACGAAGATGGACTTTTCCAAAATATTCCAGGAAATAAAGACCAACACTTGTTCCGTAGCGCTGTTGAATATTTCACTAAAGCTTAATATCCATGATAAATATATTTTATAGAAATGACAATGACAAGGTACGTGAGTACCCTTTGTCAACTTGTCAAAGGAATTTTTAGGTAATAAAAAAGAATGACATACGAAGTTAAATCTCTTAACGAAGAGTGTGGTGTGTTTGGGATTTGGGGACATCCTCAAGCAGCTCACGTTACTTATTTTGGGCTCCACAGTCTTCAACACCGCGGTCAAGAAGGTGCTGGTATCGTCACAAACGATAACGGTAAACTTCTTCAGCACCGTAATACAGGTCTCCTGTCAGATGTGTTTAAAAATCCTGCTGATTTGGAAAAATTGACAGGGACTGCAGCAATTGGTCACGTTCGTTACGCGACAGCAGGTTCAGCATCAATTAACAATATTCAACCTTTTCTTTACAACTTTACAGATGAACAATTTGGTCTTTGCCACAATGGTAATTTGACAAATGCTGTTTCATTGAAAAAAGAATTGGAAAACGAAGGTGCGATTTTTAACGCATCATCAGATACTGAAATTTTGATGCACTTGATTCGACGTAGCCACAATCCAAAGTTTATCGGCAAAGTCAAAGAAGCTCTTAATACTGTTAAAGGTGGCTTTGCTTATCTCTTGATGACAAAAGACAAGTTGATTGCTGCGCTTGATCCAAATGGTTTCCGTCCATTGTCAATCGGTCAAATGGATAACGGTGCTTGGGTTGTTTCAAGTGAAACATGTGCGTTTGAAGTGATCGGTGCGAAATGGGTTCGCGATGTAAAACCAGGTGAACTTGTTATCATTGATGACAATGGTATCCAGTATGATACCTACACAACTGATACTCAACTTGCTATTTGTTCAATGGAATACATTTACTTCGCTCGTCCTGATAGTGATATTTATGGTGTTAATGTTCACACAGCTCGCAAAAATATGGGGAAACGTTTGGCGCAAGAGTTCCATCATGAAGCTGATATCGTCGTTGGTGTACCGAATTCATCACTTTCAGCAGCCATGGGCTTTGCAGAAGAGTCAGGTCTCCCAAATGAAATGGGCTTGGTGAAAAATCAATACACACAACGTACTTTCATTCAACCAACACAAGAATTACGTGAGCAAGGTGTTCGCATGAAACTCTCAGCCGTATCTGGTGTTGTTAAAGGTAAGCGCGTTGTCATGGTTGACGATTCTATCGTACGTGGAACAACATCACGTCGTATCGTTCGCCTGCTACGTGAAGCTGGCGCGACAGAAGTTCACGTTGCAATCGGTAGTCCAGAATTGAAATACCCATGTTTCTACGGTATTGACATTCAAAATCGTCGTGAGTTGATTTCGGCTAATCATACCAAAGAGGAAGTTTGTGAGATTATCGGAGCTGATAGTTTAACTTACCTATCAATTGATGGTTTGATTGAGTCAATTGGTCTTGATACAGATGCTCCAAACGGTGGTCTTTGTGTGGCATACTTTGATGGTAAGTATCCAACACCACTTTACGATTACGAAGAAGCATACCTCAAGAGCTTGGAAGAAAAAACAAGTTTCTATATTCACGAAGTTAATGAGAATAAATAGCTCTGCTATTTCCCAAAAGGAGAAAAATATTATGACAAAAAATGCTTATGCCCAATCTGGTGTTGATGTTGAAGCGGGTTATGAAGTTGTTGCACGTATCAAAAAACACGTTGCGCGTACTGAACGTGCGGGTGTTATGGGAGCTCTTGGTGGCTTTGGCGGTATGTTTGACCTTACAAAAACTGGCGTGAAAGAACCTGTTTTGATTTCAGGGACTGATGGTGTGGGAACAAAACTCATGCTTGCCATCAAATATGATAAACACGATACAATCGGTCAAGACTGTGTTGCTATGTGTGTTAATGACATCATTGCAGCTGGTGCTGAACCACTTTATTTCCTAGATTACATTGCAACTGGTAAAAATGAACCTGCAAAACTTGAACAAGTCGTTGCAGGTGTTGCTGAAGGTTGTGTTCAATCTGGCGCAGCTCTTATCGGTGGTGAAACTGCTGAAATGCCTGGTATGTATGGTGAAGATGACTATGATTTGGCTGGTTTTGCAGTAGGTGTTGCTGAAAAATCACAAATCATTGATGGTTCAAAAGTTTCTGATGGTGATGTTCTTCTTGGGCTTGCTTCAAGTGGTATTCACTCAAATGGTTACTCACTTGTTCGTCGTGTTTTTGCTGACTACACAGGGGAAGAAGTTCTTCCAGAACTTGAAGGTAAAAAATTGAAAGAAGTACTTCTTGAACCAACACGTATCTATGTTAAAGCGGTACTTCCACTTATCAAAGAAGAATTGGTAAATGGTATTGCTCACATTACTGGTGGTGGTTTCATTGAAAATGTTCCACGTATGTTCGCTGATGATTTGGCTGCTGAAATCGAAGAAGATAAAATTCCTGTTCTTCCAATTTTCAAAGCTCTTGAAAAATATGGCAATATCAAACACGAAGAAATGTTTGAAATCTTCAACATGGGTATTGGTTTGATGATGGCAGTTAGTCCTGATAAAGTTGAGCGCGTGAAAGAATTGCTTGACGAACCAGTTTACGAACTTGGTCGTATCGTCAAAAAAGCTGATGCAAGTGTGGTGATTAAGTAATGAAAAAAATCGCAGTATTTGCGAGTGGTAATGGGTCAAATTTTCAAGTCATTGCAGAGCAGTTTCCGGTTGAGTTTGTCTTTTCAGACCACCGAGATGCATATGTCTTAGAACGTGCAGAAAAAATCGGTGTGACAGCTCATGCTTTTGAGCTTAAAGAGTTTGATAGTAAAGTAGATTATGAAAAAGCAATTGTAGCTTTGCTTGAAAAATATGACATTGATTTGGTTTGCTTGGCTGGTTATATGAAAATTGTTGGACCGACTTTGCTTGCAGCTTACGAAGCTCGAATCATTAATATTCATCCAGCTTATCTTCCTGAATTTCCAGGTGCTCATGGTATTGATGATGCTTGGGAAGCTGGCGTTGATCAGTCTGGCGTTACCATTCACTGGGTTGACAATGGCGTTGACACAGGAAAAGTGATTAAACAAGTTCGTGTGCCTCGATTGGCTGACGATACCATTGAAAGCTTTGAAGCTCGCATTCATGAAAATGAGTATAAGCTTTATCCTGAGGTTTTAGAGAGCTTGGGAGTTGAGAAAAAGTAATCTCATAACTTATGCTTTGTGATGACTTTAAATTTAAAAAATAGCAGTAACATCTTTTTAAAGGAGAAAAAATGACAAAACGTGCACTAATTAGTGTTTCTGACAAAGCGGGCATTGTTGAATTTGCTCAAGAATTGAAAAAACTTGGTTGGGATATTATCTCAACTGGTGGAACAAAAGTTGCGCTTGATAAAGCAGGTGTTGATACAATTGCGATTGATGATGTGACTGGTTTCCCAGAAATGATGGATGGTCGTGTGAAGACGCTTCACCCAAATATCCACGGTGGTCTTTTGGCTCGTCGTGACCTTGACAGCCACCTTCAAGCAGCAAAAGACAATCATATTGAATTGATTGATCTTGTCGTGGTTAACCTTTACCCATTCAAAGAAACAATCTTGAAACCAGATGTCACTTATGCTGATGCAGTTGAAAACATTGATATCGGTGGACCTTCAATGCTTCGTTCTGCGGCTAAAAACCACGCTAGCGTCACAGTTGTTGTTGACCCTGCTGATTACGCAGTTGTTTTGGATGAATTGTCAGCTAATGGCGAAACAAGCTTTGAAACTCGTCAACGTTTGGCAGCAAAAGTTTTCCGTCACACTGCAGCATACGATGCTTTGATTGCGGAATACTTTACAAAACAAGTTGGTGAAACAAAACCTGAAAAACTCACAATCACTTATGATTTGAAGCAACCAATGCGTTATGGTGAAAACCCACAACAAGATGCTGATTTCTACCAAAAAGCTTTGCCAACAGATTACTCAATTGCTTCTGCTAAACAATTGAACGGTAAAGAATTGTCATTTAACAACATTCGCGATGCAGATGCTGCTATCCGCATTATCCGTGATTTCAAAGACCGTCCAACTGTTGTTGCGCTTAAACACATGAATCCATGTGGTATCGGTCAAGCAGATGACATCGAAACAGCTTGGGATTACGCTTATGAATCAGACCCTGTTTCAATCTTTGGTGGAATCGTTGTGCTTAACCGCGAAGTTGACGCCGCAACAGCTAAGAAAATGCACGCTATTTTCCTTGAAATCATCATTGCGCCAAGCTATTCTGATGAAGCTCTTGAAATTTTGACAACTAAGAAGAAAAATATGCGTATTCTTCAATTGCCGTTTGATGCTCAAGAAGCTAGCCAATTAGAAAAAGAATACACTGGTGTTGTTGGTGGACTTTTGGTTCAAAACCAAGATGTTATCGAAGAAAATCCAGCTGACTGGAAAGTTGTGACAAAACGTCAACCAACTGACCAAGAAAAAGCAGCTCTTGAATTTGCTTGGAAATCAATCAAATATGTTAAATCTAACGGTATCATCGTGACAAATGACCACATGACACTTGGTGTTGGTCCTGGTCAAACAAACCGTGTAGCTTCAGTTCGTATTGCACTTGACCAAGCTAAAGACCGTCTTAACGGTGCTGTTCTTGCTAGTGATGCTTTCTTCCCATTTGCAGATAACGTTGAAGAAATTGCTGCTGCAGGTGTGAAAGCTATCATCCAACCTGGTGGTTCAGTTCGTGACCAAGAATCAATCGACATGGCTGATAAATACGGCATTACCATGGTATTTACAGGTGTTCGCCATTTCCGTCATTAAGATTGACTAATTTTACTTCCTTTATTTAATATTTCACCGCAAGGCATCTTGGCTGAAAGCTAAGGTGCTTTTGCTTTAAGTTTTTTATAAGTTATTCTTAAGCCTCACTTAAGTAAGAATACCTATACTAAAATAACTCCTAAATAAACTTTTTTTCATAATCCGATTCCATCCCAATCTAAATTGATTGGGATTTTTTATATTTAATGTAATTTTTCAAAACTTATCACGGGATTTTTATCTATTTCCGAACAAATGTGATATAATATATCTAGATAATTCGTAAAAACGTTTTGTTTTTGCGTGCTTTGTTGATAGTGGAGCGCTAGCTCCTATGATTGTTTTCTATTGAGGTATTTTTACTTATGAAACTTTTAGTTGTTGGCTCTGGCGGGCGTGAGCACGCTATTGCTAAGAAGTTGTTGGAATCTCCTCAGGTGAGTCAGGTTTTTGTAGCACCTGGTAACGATGGAATGACACTTGACGGACTTGATTTAGTAAATATCGGAATTTCCGAACATTCTAAACTGATTGATTTTGCAAAAGCAAATGACGTTGCTTGGACATTTATCGGTCCTGATGATGCTTTAGCAGCAGGAATTGTTGATGATTTTAATGCAGCTGGCTTAAAAGCTTTTGGACCAAGTAAAGCTGCAGCAGAACTTGAATGGTCTAAAGACTTTGCTAAATCAATCATGGCTAAATACCATGTTCCAACAGCGGCTTACAGCACCTTCTCAGATTTTGAACAAGCAAAGAGTTATATTGAAGAACATGGTGCACCGATTGTTGTCAAAGCAGACGGCTTGGCACTTGGTAAAGGTGTGGTTGTTGCTGAAACAGTTGATCAAGCGGTAGAAGCCGCACATGAAATGTTGCTTGATAATAAATTTGGTGATTCTGGTGCGCGCGTGGTTATCGAAGAATTTCTTGACGGTGAAGAATTCTCATTGTTTGCTTTTGTCAATGGTGATAAATTCTACATCATGCCAACAGCACAAGACCACAAACGTGCTTTTGACGGTGATAAAGGTCCTAATACTGGTGGTATGGGAGCTTACGCACCAGTGCCACATTTGCCACAATCTGTAATTGACACTGCCGTTGAAACAATTGTTAAGCCAGTTCTTAACGGTATGATTGCTGAAGGTCGTCCATATCTTGGTGTTCTTTACGCTGGTCTTATCTTGACAGCTGATGGACCAAAAGTTATCGAGTTCAATTCACGTTTTGGTGACCCTGAAACACAAGTTATCTTGCCACGTTTGACATCTGATTTTGCACAAAATATGACTGATATTTTGGATGGAAAAGTTCCAAAAATTACATGGACAGATAAAGGTGTGACTCTTGGTGTAGTGGTTGCCTCAGAAGGTTATCCTGTTGCCTATGAAAAAGGTGTTCACCTTCCTGCAAAAACATCAGGTGATGTTATTACTTATTATGCGGGAGCAAAATTTGCTGAAGATAATTCCCTTCTTTCAAATGGTGGACGTGTGTATATGCTAGTGACGACAGAAGATGATGTAAAATCAGCTCAAGATGTTATCTATGCAGAACTTGCCAAACAAGATACAACAGGTCTTTTCTATCGTAACGATATTGGAAGTAAAGCTCTTGGACGCTAAACCTAAATGTATTTTAGTCAGTGCATGTCTCTTGGGTGAGAGATATAAGTACAATGGCGGTCATAATTACAACCAAGCTCTTGTTGATTATGTTGCTGACAAAGATGTAATAGCTATTTGTCCAGAAGTTTTAGCTGGGCTTCCTACACCACGAGAACCTGTTGAATTAGTAGACGGACACGTTCTCGATAAGATGGGAAATTGTTACGATGATTTGTTTGAAAAAGGAATTGAGCGTTGTGTCAATGAGATTTCTGGCAAACAAATTGACCTAGCAGTTTTACAATCACGCAGTCCGTCGTGTGGTGTCAATCAAATTTATGATGGAAATTTTTCTGGTCAAAAAGTAGCAGGTAGCGGACTTTTTACTCAAAAATTAAAGAAACTTGGTTATCTTGTTCTTGATGTTGAAGATATAAAACAATTGGAAGGAAAATAATGAAACCATTAATTTCAGTTATCATGGGTAGCAAATCAGATTGGGCTACCATGAAAAAAACAGCAGAAGTACTTGATGAATTTGGTGTGGCTTATGAGAAGAAAGTTGTTTCAGCTCATCGTACACCAGATTTGATGTTTAAACATGCCGAAGAAGCACGAGGTCGTGGTATCAAGGTGATTATTGCTGGTGCTGGTGGTGCTGCGCATTTACCTGGTATGGTCGCAGCAAAAACAACACTTCCAGTTATTGGTGTTCCTGTGAAATCACGTGCCCTTAGTGGACTTGATTCTCTTTATTCAATCGTTCAAATGCCCGGTGGTGTACCAGTTGCGACAATGGCGATTGGTGAATCAGGAGCTAAAAATGCAGCTTTGACAGCTCTTCGTATTTTGGCGATTGAAGATGCAGCTTTGGCAGAAAAACTAGAAAAATTTGCTATCGAACAAGGTAAGGTTGCGGAGGCATCAACAGATGAACTCGACTAAAACAATTGGTATTATCGGTGGTGGACAATTAGGTCAGATGATGGCTATTTCAGCTATTTATATGGGGCACAAGGTGGTTACCCTTGACCCGACAGCGGATTGCCCAGCATCACGTGTTAGTGATATGATTGTGGCACCGTACGATGATGTTGATGCGATACGTGAATTGGCAGAGCGTTGCGATGTGCTTACTTATGAGTTCGAAAATGTCGATGCGGAGGCTTTGGATGCTGTGGTTAAAGACAATCAATTGCCACAAGGAACTGACCTACTTCGCATTTCACAAAATCGTATCTTTGAGAAAAACTTTTTGTCTCAAAAAGCAGGTGTGAAAGTGGCACCTTATAAGGTTGTGATATCGAGCCTTGACCTTGAGAATATTGATTTATCCAAGAATTATGTCTTGAAAACAGCAACTGGTGGTTATGATGGTCACGGGCAAATCGTGATTAAGTCAGCAGATGATTTAGCTGACGCTAACAAATTAGCAAACTCTTATGAGTGTGTTTTGGAAGAATTTGTGAATTTTGACCTTGAAATATCTGTGATTGTTTCAGGAAATGGCACGGATATGACTGTTTTCCCAGTGCAAGAAAATATTCATCGTAATAACATTCTATCTAAGACAATCGTGCCAGCTCGCATTTCTGACGAACTTGCTAAAAAAGCACAAGCAATGGCTGTTCAAATTGCTGAAAAACTAGAATTGTCTGGAACACTATGTATTGAAATGTTTGCAACATCTGATGACATTATTGTCAATGAAATCGCACCACGCCCTCACAATTCTGGGCACTATTCAATCGAGGCTTGTAATTTTTCACAATTTGATATACATATTTTAGGAATTCTCGGTTTGCCTCTTCCTAAGATTCACTTGCACCAACCAGCTGTTATGCTTAATGTTCTTGGTCAACATATGGACAAAGCGCAAGCATATGTTAATGAAAATCCTAGCGCTCACCTCCACCTTTATGGTAAACTAGAGGCAAAGCATAACCGCAAAATGGGACACATTACTTTGTTTAGTGATGAACCAGATACCATTGCGGAAATGGGGGAAGGAATGGATTTTTAAAGTGTTAATCGGGGAAAATATGCTGAAAATCATTGTTCATGCTTATATTGATAATGTTGAGAAAGCTATCGTTGAAGTCGTTTTTGCTTCTTCTGATAGGTCTCGTATTTCTGAAAAAATGGAAGAGCTGACAAATAAGTACCCCAATGATTACCTTGCTGTTTATGATTTGCCACTTGATACAGATTTAACAACTTTACCTCACTATCCATCTGTTGAAATTGGTAAGGAAGATTTTAATTAATTTTGTTAGTTATTTTATTGATATAACTAAAAAAAGGAAAGGAGCTAGGGTGTTAACCTTATTCGCTTAATGCCCTTAATATCTTAAACATGATTGATCGTTATTCACGCCCTGAGATGGCGGCAATTTGGAGTGAAGAAAACAAATACAAAGCTTGGCTTGAAGTTGAAATTTTGGCTGACGAAGCTTGGGCTGAATTAGGTGAAATTCCTAAAGAAGATGTGGCTAAAATTCGTGCTAATGCAAGTTTTGACGTTGATCGTATTTTGGAAATTGAACAACAAACACGTCATGACGTTGTTGCTTTTACACGTGCGGTTTCTGAAAGTCTTGGACAAGAACGTAAATGGGTGCACTATGGCTTGACATCAACTGATGTTGTTGATACAGCTTATGGTTACCTTTACAAACAAGCTAATGAAATCATCCGCAAAGATTTGCATAATTTTCTTGAAATCATTGCTAACAAAGCTAAAGAACATAAATTTACAATCATGATGGGACGTACTCACGGTGTCCATGCTGAGCCAACTACCTTTGGTTTGAAATTGGCAACTTGGTACAGTGAAATGAAACGTAACATCGAACGTTTTGAACACGCTGCTGCTGGTGTTGAAGCTGGTAAAATCTCAGGTGCTGTTGGTAACTTCGCTAACATTCCACCATTTGTTGAAGCTTATGTGTGTGAAAAACTTGGTATTCGTGCACAAGAAATTTCAACACAAGTTCTTCCACGTGACCTTCATGCAGAATACTTTGCAGTTCTTGCAAGTATTGCAACATCAATCGAACGTATGGCAACTGAAATCCGTGGTCTTCAAAAATCTGAACAACGTGAAGTTGAAGAATACTTTGCTAAAGGTCAAAAAGGTAGCTCAGCTATGCCTCACAAACGCAACCCAATCAGTTCAGAAAATATGACAGGTCTTGCACGTGTTATCCGTGGTCACATGATTACAGCTTACGAAAATGTGTCACTTTGGCATGAACGCGACATTTCTCACTCATCTGCTGAACGTATCATTTCACCAGATACAACAATCCTTATCGATTACATGCTTAACCGTTTTGGCAATATTGTGAAAAACTTGACTGTTTTCCCAGAAAACATGATTCGCAACATGGGTTCTACATTTGGTCTTATCTTCAGTCAACGTGTAATGCTTAAATTAATCGAAAAAGGTATGACACGTGAACAAGCTTATGACCTTGTTCAACCTAAGACAGCTTATTCTTGGGACAATCAAGTTGACTTCAAACCACTTCTTGAAGCTGACGAAGAAGTCACTTCACGTTTGACACAAGACGAAATTGATGAATTGTTCAACCCATCATATTACACTAAACGTGTTGATGAAATCTTTGAACGGATCGGTTTAGGTGACTAATATAATAGAAAAATGTCTGAGATGTTTGTCTCAGGCGTTTTTTTGTTAAATATTTTATTAGAAAATTTGTTGTTTTTAATGAAAATGTTTTGTTGCAAAAAAGCGTTATGTTAAAATATAAAATATACCAACTTTTTTTGTAATAGGAGATAGAAGTGAAAAAATTTGGGAACAAAATTCGTATTTTGCGGGAGAAAAAGGGAATCTCACGCGAAGAATTCTGTGGGGACGAGACCGAATTATCCGTACGACAACTAGCACGAATTGAGCTAAATCAATCGATACCTAACCTAAGTAAAGCACAATTCATTGCTAATCGCCTTGGTGTAAAACTCGGAACCCTGACAGACGGCGATAGCTTAGAATTACCAAAGCGGTATAAAGAGCTGAAGTATTTGTTGCTTAGGACACCGACGTATGGCGATCAAGAGAGAGTTGATCGGAAAAATGATTATTTTGATGAGATATCAGAAAATTATTATGATATTATTCCTGAAGAAGAGAAACTCATCATAGATTGTTTACAGTCAAAATTTGATGTTCATTTTAGTGATGACGTAAATTTTGGTGATGGTATTTTAAATGATTATTTTGATCAAGTTATTCGTAAAGAGACTTTTAATATCAATGATTTAATTTTGATTGATCTTTACTGTGTATGCATGGCATCTGCTAAAGCGTATACTGGAATTTACAGTTTGGATATTTACGATAATTTGATGGATTGTTTATTAAATCAAAGTCATGTTACGCCGGAGACTAGTTTGATTTTAAATAATGTGTTGTTAAATAATATTGCTCTGGCTTTTAAATTTGAACGAGAAGACTACGTTTATAAAGTGATTAAGATAAGCGATAGGATTATGACTGAGATTCATGATTTTCAACGTCGCCCAATTTTAAGCTTAGTTGAATGGAAATATTATTTGAAGTTTAAACATGATTATGACAGTGCAAAACAATCTTTTACACACGCAACTTTATTTGCAAGATTAATCGGTGATGTTTACCTAGAAAACAAACTTAAAGAAGAATGGAAATTCGATACAACAACATGACATTTTTGTCATGTTGTTTTTTCTTGAAACCTTTTACAATAATATTAGAAATTGGGAAAGGAGAGGAGAAGTTAACAATGAAGGTATTTTCAATTCTTTTAACTAGTTGGTGGGGATTATAATTGATTATCAAACAATTCACTGATGGTCTTTGTTTTGGTATAATAAGGCTATGAGCAGAATTTTAGACAATGATATTATGGGTGATGAAGAGTTTGTGGAACGTACGCTTCGTCCTCAGTATTTAAAAGAATATATTGGACAGGATAAGGTAAAAAATCAGCTGAAAATTTTTATTGAAGCTGCTAAATTACGAGATGAGTCATTGGACCATGTGCTGTTGTTTGGCCCTCCGGGGTTAGGTAAGACGACAATGGCATTTGTGATTGCTAATGAATTAGGGGTGAATTTAAAACAAACTTCTGGACCGGCTATTGAAAAGGCTGGTGATTTGGTTGCGATTCTGAATGACTTAGAACCAGGTGATGTGTTGTTTATTGATGAAATCCATCGTATGCCAATGGCAGTAGAAGAGGTGCTTTACAGCGCTATGGAAGATTTCTATATTGACATTATGATTGGTAATGGTGAGACTAGTCGTAGTGTCCATTTAGAATTGCCACCTTTTACTTTAATTGGTGCGACAACGCGTGCAGGGATGCTTTCAAATCCATTGCGTGCACGTTTTGGTATCACTGGTCACATGGAATATTATGCTGTTGAAGATTTGACAGAAATTGTAGAACGTACGGCTGATATTTTTGAGATGGAAATTGTCCATGAAGCCGCACAAGAATTAGCACGACGCAGTCGTGGAACGCCACGTATCGCTAACCGTTTATTGAAACGTGTGCGTGATTATGCCCAAATCATGGGCGATGGTATCATCACAAAAGGCATTACAGATAAAGCGTTGACGATGCTTGATGTTGATCACGAGGGACTTGATTATATTGACCAAAAAATCTTGCGCACGATGATTGAAGTTTATAATGGTGGGCCTGTTGGTCTAGGGACTCTTTCTGTTAATATCGCAGAAGAACGTGATACGGTTGAAGATATGTATGAACCCTATTTGATTCAAAAAGGATTTATCATGCGTACCAGAACTGGGCGCGTGGCAACTGCTAAGGCATATGAACATTTAGGATATCCTTATATAGAAAAATAAAAAACATGCTTAAGCTTTATTTAAGCATGTTTTCTTATACTATAAACAATCCTAAAACTTTTCTTTTTCATAATCTCCTGAGAGGGCTCTGCTTAGCAGGGCTCTCTCCTTTTGCTAAAAAAGTAATTAGCATGTGATAAGGTACTATTTTTTGTTATAATGGTAGATGAAGTTTTTAAGCAAGATGCTGATAACTCGTAGGAGAAAAAATGAAAAAAATCTGTTTTGTTTGCCTAGGAAATATTTGTCGAAGTCCAATGGCAGAATTTGTGATGAAAGATTTGATAAGTGATGAACATCTGCTTATCGAGAGTCGTGCAACATCAAGTTGGGAGCATGGCAATCCTATTCATCATGGAACACAAGAAATTTTTAAAAAGCATCAGATTGCTTATGATAATTACAAGTCATCCCAACAGATTTCATATCAAGACTTTTGTGACTTTGATGTTATTATTGGTATGGATGCCAATAATGTGGCAGATTTAAAACAAATATCACGTGGTAGATTTGATGATAAAATCTTTCTTTTTGTGGATGGTGGAGTACCTGATCCATGGTATACAGGTGATTTTGATACTACTTATGATTTGGTTAAGCGTGGTTGTGAACAGTGGCTAGCGCGACTAAGAAATTCTTAAAGAGAAGTTGAGTAAAATGAAAAAAATCAAATTAACCAGAGGTCGCCTCGAGCTTCTGACGGTTTTAATTCTTATTGTTTGTGGTTTATCGGTTTTTGCATTAACGATAAAATCAAAAACAACATTGATATACGATAATGGTAAAATTACCTACACAGGTTATGTGGTTAATCATCGTATGAATGGTCAAGGTAAGTTGACATATGAGAACGGCGATGTCTATGAAGGTGATTTTGTAGATGGAGTTTTTGAAGGGCAAGGCGTCTTTACGTCACATTCTGGTTGGATTTATAAAGGTGAGTTCAAAAATGGTCAACCAGATGGCGAAGGCGTTTTGACTGCACAAAATGGTAAGGTATATACAGGAACCTTTAAACAGGGGATTTTTCAAAAATGAGAATAAAATGGTTTTCAATGGTTAGGGTGACAGGACTTTTGTTGGTTCTGTTCTACCATTTCTTTAAAACGGCTTTTCCAGGCGGTTTTATTGGTGTTGACATTTTCTTTACTTTTTCAGGGTATTTGATTACAGCATTGCTGATTGATGAGTATTCACGAAGTAAGAAAATTGATCTTTTAGGATTTTATAAGAGACGTTTTTACCGTATCGTTCCGCCATTAATTTTAATGATTTTGATTGTTATGCCGTTTACTTACTTAGTCCGTAGAGATTATGTGGCAAGTATTGGTAGTCAAGTGGCTGCGGTGATAGGTTTCACGACAAACTTTTATGAAATCATTACAGGTGGTAATTACGAAACACAATTTATCCCTCATCTCTTTGTTCATACATGGAGTTTAGCAATTGAGATGCATTTTTATCTAATTTGGGGATTTTTAGTTTGGTTACTAGGAAGACGTCAGGATAGTTTAGCAAAATTCCGTAGTTTGATTTTTGGACTTTCTTTGGTATTTTTCGCAGGAAGTTTTCTATCCATGTTCGTCCGAGCATTTTTTGTTGATAATGTGTCAACAATTTACTTCTCATCTCTAACGCACAGTTTCCCATTCTTCTTGGGGGCAATGGCTGCGACAATGACAGGGATTAAAGAGACGACTGCTCGCTTTAAAAAGAATGTCCGATTGTGGTCTACAAAGCGTAGCATTTTGACAATGCTAGTGAGCGCAGCTTTGTTAGTGCTGTTGATGTTTATATTGAAGTTTGATCAACGTATCACCTACTTATTTGGTTTTGTTTTGGCAAGCTTATTTGCTACGGTGATGATTTATGCGGCGCGTATTTTGAACGACCAAACTCCAAATGCTAAAGAGCCTGCCATTATCAATTATCTAGCAGATGTCAGTTATGGTGTTTATTTGTTCCACTGGCCGTTTTACATTATCTTTACTCAGTTGATGTCAAATGGTTTTGCTGTCTTGCTAACAGTTATTCTTTCATTGGTATTTTCAACCTTGTCTTACTATGTTGTTGAACCATTCCTTGCTGGAAAATCACCGAAATTGTTTGGTAAACCATTAGACTTAGAACCTTACAAGAAATGGATGTTAGGTGGTTCGGCAGCATTAGCTGTGGTGACGCTTGTGACAGTTATGACGGCACCTGCGGTAGGAAAATTTGAGACAAGTCTTTTAGTTAGTTCGCTTCAACAATCTCAAGTGAATTTAAATCGTACTCATACGGTAGCGGCAGGAGATGCGGGAGCGTTGAGTGATGTCACTGTTATTGGAGATTCTGTTGCTCTTCGTTCAAGTGCGTCGTTTGCGACATTGCTTCCGAATGTGCAGTTAGATGCGGCGGTTAGTCGAAGTTTTGATAATGCTTTTGAAATTTTCCAAAATGAAATTTCTAGTGGTACTCTTTCTAAAACGACAGTTCTGGCAATCGGTGTAAACTCACTAGATCATTATCAAGAAGATATTCAACAATTTATTGATGCTTTGCCAGATGGCTATCGTTTAGTTATTGTTACGCCGTACAATGCTGGTGATGAAGCGAAGGTTAAAGAGGCGCGTGATTATGAATTGAGCTTAGCGAAGTCTTATAGTTACATTACGGTTGCTGATTGGTATAAAGCAGCGACGAATCATCCTGAAATTTGGAATGGCACTGATGGTGTTCACTACAGCGATGCCAATACAAAAGGAGCTAATCTTTACGTTAAGACAATTCAACAGGCCATTGATAAATCAGCTAAAAAGCCTGCAAAAGGTGAATCGGATAATTAATACAGAAAAGTCAACTTCGGTTGGCTTTTTTTATGTTAGAAACTGTCAATCTATGTGAGAAAATATGACGTCAAAAATATATCAAAAATCCCTTTACATCAACGTTTGATAGCGTTATAATATATGTGACATAAAACGTGAGAGAAGGGGTAAAACAAGTGGCTGAGTTGTTCTATGATGTTTTGGCAAGTGTCTGGATTTCAATTGCGGGCGTAGATTCACGCTGGGGTAAATAGTAAGTTGTAACAGCACCGAAAGGGTGCTTTTTTTAATAAATAGCGTAAAACTGTATAAATTTTCTGATAATTGTGATACAATTGGTGCAAGACTATCTAAAAATGAGGAATTTGCGATGACGTTAATTTACCAATCAACTCGTGACGAAAATAACAAAGTAACTGCTAGCCAAGCTATTTTACAAGGATTGGCAACTGACGGCGGTTTGTTTACCCCTGTGTCAATTCCAAAAGTAGCTTTAGATTTTAATGCTTTAAAGGATGCTTCATACCAAGAAGTAGCAAAATTGGTCTTGTCAGCTTTTTTGGATGATTTTACTGAAGAGGAGTTAGATTACTGTATCAACTCAGCTTACGATGAAAAATTTGATACCCCAGCGATTGCTCCAGTAGTGAAATTGGGTGACCAATATAATCTTGAACTTTTCCATGGTTCAACGATTGCCTTTAAGGATATGGCTTTGTCGATTTTGCCTTACCTTTTGACAACATCAGCTAAGAAACAAGGTGTTGACAATAAAATTGTAATTTTGACAGCGACATCGGGTGACACTGGTAAAGCTGCCATGGCAGGTTTTGCAGATGTTCCCGGAACTGAAATCATTGTCTTTTATCCTAAAGACGGTGTCAGCAAAATTCAAGAACTCCAAATGACAACTCAAACTGGTAATAACACTCATGTTGTTGCAATTACTGGTAATTTTGATGATGCTCAAACGGATGTCAAACGTATGTTTAATGATGTGGCTTTGCGTGAAAAATTGCTTGCCCACAAAACCCAATTTTCGTCAGCTAACTCAATGAATGTTGGTCGCTTGGTGCCTCAAGTTGTTTATTACGTTTATGCTTATGCTCAGCTTGTCAAAACTGGTCATATTAAAGTTGGTGACAAAGTTAATATTACAGTTCCAACTGGAAACTTCGGTAACATTTTAGCAGCTTATTATGCTAGTCAAATTGGTGTTCCAGTAGGTAAATTAATCTGTGCATCGAACGAAAATAAAGTGTTGACTGATTTCTTTACAACAGGGACTTATGATAAAAAACGTGACTTTAAAGTAACAACAAGTCCTTCAATGGATATCTTGGTATCTTCTAACCTAGAGCGTTTGATTTTCCACCTTTTGGGTAATGATGCTGCTAAGACAAAAGAATTGATGGAAAAACTGACTACACAAGGTGAATATACACTTCCAGAAGTCAATCAAGAAATTCTTGATATGTTTGAAGCTGGATATGCAACAGAAGCTGAAACATCGGCTGAGATTAAGCGTGTTTATGATGCTTCTGACTATGTTGAAGATCCTCATACGGCAGTTGCATCAGCTGTTTATCAAAAATATGTTGAACGTACAGGAGATCACACGCCAACGGTCATTGCCTCAACAGCAAGTCCATATAAATTCCCACGTGTGGCAGTTGAAGCAGTGAGTGGAAAAGCTCCAGCAGACGATTTTGCTGCAGTAAAAGAACTTGAAAAATTATCAGGTGTCGTTATTCCGAAAGCTGTCGATGGACTTGAAACAGCTGAAGTTCGACATAGGGCAGTTGTTGCGACAAGTGATATGCAAAAAGCTGTCGAAGATTATTTGGGACTTTAAAAAGTAGAAGCTGAGACTGGTTCTCGGCTTTTCTTTTTGTTACGATAGAGATATGAAACAAACAAAGAAAATTATGCGTCTGGCTTTTCCAGCGATGATGGAAAATTTGCTGCAGATGCTCATGGGTGTTGTCGATAATTACCTTGTTGCGCAAGTCGGCTTAATTGCTGTTTCAGGGGTATCTGTGGCCAATAACATTATTACAATTTATCAAGCGATTTTTATTGCTCTTGGTGCAGCGGTGTCTAGTTTGGTGTCTAAAAGTATTGGTGAAAAGAATCCTCAAAAGTCACTGCATTATCAGTCGGAGTCCTTACTTATTACTTTAGGCTTGAGTGTCCTTCTTGGCTTGATTTCAATAGTATTTGGTAAGTACATTTTAGCTTGGTTGGGGACTGAAGCGGCTGTTACACAGACAGGAGGTTTGTATCTTGCTATTGTAGGTGGTTTGATTGTTAGTCTAGGACTTATGACAACTCTGAGCGCTTTTTTGCGAGCGCTTGGAAAACCACAATTACCTATGTATGTGAGTCTGCTGACCAATGTTTTAAATGCAGTCTTATCGGCTGTAGCGATATTTATTTTTCATTGGGGAATTGTTGGGGTAGCATGCTCAACGGTAATTTCTCGCCTTCTTGGAGTCGTAATGCTAGCTAGTCAATTGCCAATTAAAAAGATTGTTAAAAATATTAGGTGGACACTTGATCGGGATTTGGTAAGCATAGCCTTGCCAGCGGCAGGTGAACGTTTAATGATGCGAGCTGGTGATGTTGTTATTGTAGCCATTATTGTTAAATTTGGTACGGAGGTTGTAGCGGGAAATGCTATTGGTGAAACCTTGACTCAGTTTAACTATATGCCAGGAATGGGTGTGGCCACAGCGACAGTTATTTTGGTTGCTCATAGTCTTGGGCAAAAAAATAAACAAGAAATCCGTCAGTTGGTACGAACTTCTTATCTTGTATCAGCTGTGCTTATGTTTGCTGTAGGAGCGATGGTATATTTTTCAGGTAATCAGCTAACGCATCTCTTTACGACAAATGAAGCTGCATTAGAAGCGAGCCTTGTGGTTTTGTTTTACTCATTTATTGGCGGACCAGCAACTGCTGGAACTCTCATATTTACAGCAACTTGGCAAGGATTAGGAAATGCAAAGTTACCTTTTTATGCAACAACCGTCGGTATGTGGGTGATTCGAATTGTAACTGGATATGTTCTAGGAATTGTTTTGCATTTTGGGCTAACAGGAGTTTGGCTTGCTACGGTGGCAGATAATGTTTTTCGTTGGATATTCTTATACATTCTTTACAGAAAATACATGAAAAAAATCTAAAACTCTACTATTAAATAGCGTAAATTATGACCAGATATTTATCTGGTCTTTTTTGTGTAAGAAAACTGAAAACAGTTTCTTCAAAAAAATCGAAAAAAAGGGAGTAAAATCCTTGCAATGCACTGTTAAATCTGATATTATAGACAAGTGCTGTTGATACAGTGACTTTAGCTATGATACAAGAGGTTGCGACACGCTCGGTTGCATTGCCACGCAAAAGGCGTGTTGGTTTTCTTGAGGAGCTAGCCTATTATCTTAAATAGACGAAAAGGAGAAAAAGATGGCAAACAAAAAAATCCGTATCCGTTTGAAAGCATACGAACATCGTACACTTGATACAGCGGCAGAAAAAATTGTTGAAACTGCAACACGTACAGGTGCTTCAGTAGCTGGACCAGTTCCACTTCCAACTGAACGTAGCTTGTACACAATTATTCGTGCGACTCACAAATACAAAGATTCTCGCGAACAATTTGAAATGCGTACTCACAAACGCTTGATCGATATCGTCAACCCAACACAAAAAACTGTTGATGCTTTGATGAAATTGGATCTTCCAAGTGGTGTTAACGTAGAAATCAAACTTTAATAAGGATTTGATTCTTGAGCACAAAAAACGCTCATTAAAAACTTTTTTGAGCATAAAAAACGCTCATTAAAAACTTTTTAAATAAATAAAGTAAAGGAAATATTTTCTCATGACAAAAGGAATCTTAGGGAAAAAAGTGGGAATGACTCAAATCTTCACTGAATCTGGTGAATTCATCCCTGTTACTGTCATCGAAGCAACTCCAAACGTTGTGCTTCAAGTGAAAACTGTTGAAACAGACGGTTATGAAGCTGTTCAAGTTGGTTTTGACGACAAACGTGAAGTATTGAGCAACAAACCTGCCAAAGGCCATGTAGCGAAAGCTAACACAGCTCCTAAGCGCTTCATTCGTGAATTCAAAAACATTGAAGGCTTAGAAGTTGGTCAAGAAATCACAGTTGATACATTCGAAGCTGGAGATGTTGTTGATGTAACTGGTACATCTAAAGGTAAAGGTTTCCAAGGTGTTATCAAACGCCATGGTCAAGCTCGTGGACCAATGGCTCACGGTTCTCGTTATCACCGTCGTCCAGGTTCTATGGGACCTGTTGCGCCTAACCGTGTTTTCAAAAACAAACACTTGGCAGGACGTATGGGTGGTAACCGTGTGACAATCCAAAACCTTGAAGTTGTCCAAGTTATCCCAGAGAAAAACGTTATCCTTATCAAAGGTAACGTACCAGGTGCTAAGAAATCTCTTATCACTATCAAATCAGCAGTTAAGGCTGCTAAATAATAAGAAAGGAGAAAACAGTTAAAATGGCAAACGTAAAACTATTTGACCAAACTGGTAAAGAAGTTAGCTCAGTTGAATTGAACGATGCTATCTTCGGTATCGAACCAAACGAATCAGTAGTGTTTGATGTTGTTATCAGCCAACGCGCTAGCCTTCGCCAAGGTACTCACGCAGTTAAAAACCGCTCTGCAGTATCTGGTGGTGGTCGTAAACCATGGCGTCAAAAAGGAACTGGACGCGCTCGTCAAGGTTCTATCCGCTCACCACAATGGCGTGGTGGTGGTGTAGTCTTCGGACCAACTCCACGTTCATACGGATACAAACTTCCACAAAAAGTTCGTCGCCTTGCATTGAAATCAGTTTACTCAGCTAAAGTTGCTGAAGAAAAATTTGTAGCTGTAGAAAGCCTTTCATTTGCAGCTCCAAAAACTGCTGAATTCGCAAACGTACTTTCAGCTCTTAACGTTGACTCAAAAGTACTTGTAATCCTTGAAGAAGGTAATGAATTTGCAGCTCTTTCTGCACGTAACCTTCCTAACGTTAAAGTTGCAACTGCAACAACTGCAAGTGTTCTTGATATCGTAAACAGCGACAAACTTCTTGTTACTAAAGAAGCAATCTCTACAATCGAGGAGGTTCTTGCATAATGAATTTGTACGACGTAATCAAAAAACCAGTTATCACTGAAAAATCAATGTACGACCTCGAAGCAGGTAAATATACATTTGAAGTTGACTCTCGTGCGCACAAACTTTTGATCAAACAAGCTGTTGAAGCTGCTTTTGATGGAGTTAAAGTTGCAAACGTGAATACTGTAACTGTTAAACCAAAAGCTAAACGTGTTGGTCGTTACACTGGTTTCACTTCAAAAACTAAAAAAGCTATCATCACTCTTACAGCTGATTCTAAAGCAATCGAGTTGTTTGCAGCTGAAGCTGAATAATCTAAGGAGGAAATAACGTGGGTATTAAAGCTTATAAACCAACGACAAATGGTCGTCGTAATATGACTTCTTTGGATTTTGCTGAAATCACTACAAGCACTCCTGAGAAATCATTGCTTGTTTCACTTAAAAACAAAGCTGGTCGTAACAACAACGGTCGCATCACTGTACGTCACCAAGGTGGCGGACACAAACGTCACTACCGTTTGATTGACTTCAAACGTAACAAAGATGGTGTTGAAGCAGTTGTTAAAACTATCGAGTACGATCCAAACCGTACAGCTAACATCGCTCTTGTACACTACACTGATGGTGTGAAAGCTTACATCCTTGCACCTAAAGGTCTTGAAGTTGGTCAACGTATCGTTTCAGGTCCAGATGCAGATATCAAAGTTGGTAACGCACTTCCACTTGCTAACATCCCTGTTGGTACAGTTATTCACAACATCGAACTTCAACCAGGTAAAGGTGCTGAATTGATTCGTGCCGCTGGTGCATCTGCACAAGTACTTGGTCAAGAAGGTAAATATGTTCTTGTTCGTCTTCAATCAGGCGAAGTTCGTATGATTCTTGGAACTTGCCGTGCTACAATCGGTACAGTTGGTAACGAACAACAAGTTCTTGTTAACCTTGGTAAAGCTGGTCGCAGCCGTTGGATGGGTGTCCGTCCTACAGTTCGTGGTTCTGTAATGAACCCTAATGATCACCCACACGGTGGTGGTGAAGGTAAAGCACCAGTTGGACGTAAAGCGCCATCTACTCCTTGGGGTAAACCTGCGCTTGGTCTTAAAACTCGTAACAAAAAAGCTAAATCTGACAAACTTATCGTTCGTCGTCGTAACGATAAATAATTCAGTCGCTTAGTTAAATAATCATCCGCCAGCTCGGTAGTGTGCATTTTGCACACAGGCCGCTGTGGTACTATATTTTAAAGGAGAAAACTACAAAATGGGACGTAGTCTTAAAAAAGGACCTTTCGTCGATGAGCATTTGATGAAAAAAGTTGAAGCTCAAGCAAATGACGAAAAGAAAAAAGTAATTAAAACTTGGTCACGTCGTTCAACGATTTTCCCAAGTTTCATCGGTTATACAATCGCAGTTTATGATGGACGTAAACACGTACCAGTTTACATCCAAGAAGACATGGTAGGTCACAAACTTGGTGAATTCGCACCAACTCGTACTTACAAAGGTCACGCAGCTGACGATAAGAAAACACGTCGTTAATAGGAGGAGGACACAATGGCAGAAATTACTTCAGCTAAAGCAATGGCTCGTACAGTCCGTGTTTCACCTCGTAAAACACGTCTTGTACTTGATCTTATCCGTGGTAAGAACGTTGCTGACGCAATCGCAATCTTGAAATTCACTCCAAACAAAGCAGCTCGTGTAGTTGAAAAAGTTCTTAACTCTGCTATCGCTAACGCAGAAAACAACTTTGGTTTGGAAAAAGCTAACTTGGTAGTATCTGAAACTTTCGCAAACGAAGGACCAACAATGAAACGTTTCCGTCCACGTGCTAAAGGTTCAGCTTCACCAATCAACAAACGCACAACTCACGTAACAGTAGTTGTGTCAGAAAAATAAGGAGGTAAAATCGTGGGTCAAAAAGTACATCCAATTGGTATGCGTGTCGGAATCATCCGTGATTGGGATGCGAAATGGTATGCTGAAAAAGAATACGCGGATTACCTTCATGAAGATCTTGCAATCCGCAAATTCATCCAAACAGAATTGGCAGACGCTTCAGTTTCACGTATTGAAATTGAACGTGCTGTAAATAAAGTAATTGTTTCACTTCACACTGCTAAACCAGGTATGGTTATCGGTAAAGGTGGAGCTAACGTTGACGCTCTTCGCGTTAAACTTAACAAATTGACTGGAAAACAAGTTCACATCAACATCGTTGAAATCAAACAACCTGATTTGGACGCACACCTTGTTGGTGAAAACATTGCACGTCAACTTGAACAACGTGTTGCTTTCCGTCGTGCTCAAAAACAAGCTATCCAACGTGCAATGCGTGCAGGTGCTAAAGGTATCAAAACTCAAGTATCTGGTCGTTTGAACGGTGCTGATATCGCTCGTGCTGAAGGTTACTCAGAAGGAACTGTTCCACTTCACACACTTCGTGCAGATATCGACTACGCTTGGGAAGAAGCTGACACTACTTACGGTAAACTTGGTGTTAAAGTTTGGATCTACCGTGGTGAAGTTCTTCCAGCTCGTAAAAACACTAAAGGAGGCAAATAACAAATGTTAGTACCTAAACGTGTTAAACACCGTCGCGAATTCCGTGGAAAAATGCGCGGTGAAGCTAAAGGTGGTAAAGAAGTCGCATTCGGTGAATACGGACTTCAAGCTACGACTAGCCACTGGATCACAAACCGTCAAATCGAAGCTGCCCGTATCGCAATGACTCGTTACATGAAACGTGGTGGTAAAGTTTGGATTAAAATCTTCCCACACAAATCATACACTGCTAAAGCTATCGGTGTACGTATGGGTTCTGGTAAAGGGGCACCTGAAGGTTGGGTAGCACCAGTTAAACGTGGTAAAGTTATGTTCGAAATCGCTGGTGTACCTGAAGAAGTTGCACGTGAAGCACTTCGTCTTGCTAGCCACAAATTGCCAGTTAAGACTAAATTCGTGAAACGTGAAGCAGAATAAGGAGAAATCATGAAACTTCAAGAAATTAAAGATTTTGTTAAAGAGCTTCGTGGTCTTTCTCAAGAAGAACTTGCTAAGAAAGAAAACGAACTTAAGAAAGAACTTTTTGATCTTCGTTTCCAAGCTGCAGCAGGTCAACTTGATCAAACTGCTCGTTTGAACGAAGTTAAAAAACAAATTGCACGTGTTAAAACAGTGCAATCTGAAAAGAAATAATAGATTGGGAAAGGAGAAATTCTAATAATGGAACGTAATCAACGTAAAACCCTTGTTGGACGCGTAGTATCTGACAAAATGGATAAAACAATCACTGTTGTAGTTGAAACTAAACGTAACCACCCAGTCTATGGTAAACGTATCAACTATTCTAAAAAATACAAAGCACATGATGAAAACAACGTTGCTAAAGAAGGCGATATCGTTCGTATCATGGAAACTCGTCCACTTTCAGCTACAAAACACTTCCGTCTTGTAGAAGTTGTGGAAGAAGCTGTTATTATCTAATCAAACTAAAAGGAGAAATTTGAAATGATTCAACAAGAAACTCGCTTGAAAGTTGCTGATAATAGCGGTGCTCGTGAGATCTTGACTATCAAAGTTCTTGGTGGTTCAGGACGTAAATTCGCTAACATCGGTGACGTAATCGTTGCTTCTGTAAAACAAGCTACTCCTGGTGGAGCTGTTAAAAAAGGTGATGTCGTAAAAGCTGTAGTTGTTCGTACTAAATCAGGTGCACGCCGTCCAGACGGTTCATACATCAAATTTGACGACAACGCTGCAGTAATTATCCGTGATGACAAAACTCCTCGCGGAACTCGTATCTTCGGCCCTGTTGCACGTGAATTGCGTGAAGGTGGCTTCATGAAGATCGTATCACTTGCACCAGAAGTACTTTAATTCATAAACACAAACTAAGTCCCCTGCTTTTGCAGGGTGCCCATTAGGGCGTAAGAAATAATAGGAGAAAAACCAAATGTTTGTAAAAAAAGGCGATAAAGTTCGCGTTATTGCTGGTAAGGACAAAGGCGTTGAAGCTGTAGTTCTTAAAGCCCTTCCTAAAGTCAACAAAGTTGTTGTTGAAGGTGTTGCTATTGTTAAAAAACATCAAAAACCAAACAACGTAAACCCTCAAGGTGCTATCGTGGAAAAAGAAGCACCAATCCATGTGTCTAACGTTCAAGTTCTTGACAAAAATGGTGTTGCAGGACGTGTTGGTTACAAAGTTGTAGACGGCAAAAAAGTTCGTTACAACAAAAAATCAGGCGAAGTGCTTGATTAATCACGAAGGAAAGGAGAAAGTATATAATGGCAAATCGCTTAAAAGAAAAATACACTAACGAAGTAGTTCCTGCTTTGACTGAAAAATTCAACTACACTTCAGTTATGGCTGTCCCAAAAGTTGAGAAAATCGTTCTTAACATGGGTGTTGGTGATGCTGTAAATAACGCTAAAAACCTTGAAAAAGCTGCTGCTGAATTGGCACTTATTTCAGGTCAAAAACCATTGATTACTAAAGCTAAGAAATCAATCGCTGGCTTCCGTCTTCGTGAAGGTGTAGCGATCGGTGCAAAAGTTACCCTTCGTGGTGAACGTATGTACGAATTCTTAGATAAATTGGTAACTGTTTCACTTCCACGTGTACGTGACTTCCACGGTGTTCCAACAAAATCATTTGACGGACGTGGTAACTACACACTTGGTGTGAAAGAACAATTGATCTTCCCAGAAATCAACTTTGATGATGTTGATAAAGTACGTGGTCTTGATATCGTTATCGTAACTACTGCTAACACTGACGAAGAAGGTCGTGAATTGCTTAAAGGCCTTGGAATGCCTTTTGCAAAATAATTTAGGAGGTAAATCAATTGGCTAAAAAATCTATGATTGCTAAGAATCATCGCCCTGCGAAATTCTCTACGCAAGCTTACACTCGTTGCGAACGTTGTGGCCGTCCACACTCAGTTTACCGCAAATTCAAACTTTGCCGTGTTTGCTTCCGTGAGTTAGCTTACAAAGGACAAATCCCAGGCGTTACCAAAGCTTCTTGGTAAGTCGATGATATAATATTCCTGACTGAACAAGCCATATAGAAGAAATTATCCTCTGTTTGGCGAAGTTCATGATGGGTTCAAGAGTTATTCTTGAAAACAAGCCGTAAGGCACATTAACTAGCAAGTGAACTATTCAAACTACTAGTAAGAGGAGAATATATAAATGGTTATGACTGACCCAATTGCAGACTTTTTGACACGCATTCGTAACGCTAACCAAGCAAAACACGAAGTGCTTGAAGTACCTGCATCAAATATCAAAAAAGGAATTGCAGAAATTCTTAAACGCGAAGGTTTCGTAAAAAACGTTGAAGTTATCGAAGATGACAAACAAGGTATCATCCGTGTATTCCTTAAATACGGACAAAACGGTGAACGTGTTGTCACTAACTTGAAACGTATCTCTAAACCAGGTCTTCGTGTTTACGCAAAACGTGAAGATGTTCCTAAAGTTCTTAACGGACTTGGAATTGCAATCATCTCTACATCAGAAGGTCTTTTGACTGACAAAGAAGCTCGCCAAAAGAACGTTGGTGGAGAAGTTATTGCTTACGTTTGGTAAGATAAAGTTTCCTTTCAATTTTTATTGAAAAAGTTTCTTACTAAAAATAATGGACTATAGATACAGGTATTCTGTATAATAGTCGCCCCGTGAAAACTCGTCGCGTATGCGGCTTGACAATCTAACAGGAGAAAATAAAACTATGTCACGTATTGGTAATAAAGTTATCAACTTGCCTGCTGGTGTAGAAGTTACTAACAATGATAACGTAGTAACTGTCAAAGGACCTAAAGGCGAACTCACTCGTGAGTTTAACAAAAATATTGAAATCAAAGTTGAAGGCACTGAAGTTTCGCTTCACCGTCCAAACGACTCAAAAGAAATGAAAACAATCCATGGTACAGCTCGTGCTAACTTGAACAACATGGTTGTTGGTGTTTCTGAAGGTTTCAAAAAAGAACTTGAAATGCGCGGGGTTGGTTACCGTGCTCAACTTCAAGGTTCAAAACTTGTACTTTCTGTAGGTAAATCTCACCAAGACGAAGTAGAAGCTCCAGAAGGTGTTTCATTTGAAGTTCCATCTGCAACTACTATCGTCGTTAACGGTATCAACAAAGAAGTTGTTGGTCAAACAGCAGCTTACATCCGTAGCCTTCGTGCTCCAGAACCTTACAAAGGTAAAGGTATCCGTTACGTTGGTGAGTACGTACGTCGTAAAGAAGGTAAAACAGGTAAATAATAGCTTATGGGAGATTTTGCGAGAGTTATTCTCGCAGAACTCATACGCTAATATTTATACAACAATGTCGTTTCGACATTAATCAATTAATTAAGAGGTGAAAATTGTGATTTCGAAACCAGATAAAAACAAAATCCGCCAAAAACGCCACCGTCGCGTTCGCGGTAAACTCTCTGGAACTGCTGATCGCCCACGTTTGAACGTTTTCCGTTCTAATACAGGCATCTACGCTCAAGTTATTGATGACGTAGCGGGTGTAACGCTCGCAAGTGCATCAACTCTTGATAAAGAAGTTTCTAAAGGAACTAAAACAGAACAAGCCGTTGTTGTCGGTAAACTTGTTGCTGAACGCGCAGTAGCTAAAGGTATTTCTGAAGTGGTGTTTGACCGCGGTGGATATCTCTATCACGGACGTGTTAAAGCTTTGGCTGACTCAGCTCGTGAAAACGGATTGAAATTCTAATAGGGAGGACACTAAATAATGGCATTTAAAGATAATGCAGTTGAACTTGAAGAACGCGTTGTTGCGATCAACCGTGTTACAAAAGTTGTTAAAGGTGGACGTCGTCTTCGCTTTGCTGCTCTTGTAGTTGTTGGTGACCGTAATGGTCGTGTAGGTTTCGGTACTGGTAAAGCTCAAGAAGTACCAGAAGCTATTCGTAAAGCTGTTGAAGACGCTAAGAAAAACTTGATCGAAGTACCTATGGTTGGTACAACAATTCCTCACGAAGTTCGTTCAGAATTTGGTGGAGCTAAAGTATTGTTGAAACCTGCTGTAGAAGGTGCTGGGGTTGCCGCTGGTGGTGCTGTTCGTGCCGTCATCGAATTGGCTGGTGTTGCAGATGTTACATCTAAATCACTTGGCTCAAACACTCCAATCAACATTGTTCGCGCAACTGTTGAAGGTTTGAAACAACTTAAACGTGCAGAAGAAGTTGCTGCTCTTCGCGGTATTTCAGTTTCTGACTTAGCTTAAGAAAGGGGATAATAATGGCTCAAATTAAAATCACTTTGACTAAGTCTCCAATCGGACGCATTCCTGCACAACGTAAAACAGTTGCTGCTCTTGGACTTGGTAAATTACATAGCTCAGTTGTCAAAGAAGACACTCCAGCTATCCGTGGAATGGTTGCTTCAGTTTCACACTTGGTAACTGTTGAAGATGTTAAATAATTAACATTAAATAAATTTTAGGTTTAAGTCGCGGGGGAAACTCTTGCGACTTAAACTAGATATAGTATAGGCGAGTTTTTATGGGGAGTCCTTTCCCCTCATAGAGGCGCTAGCATTTTACAAATAAGGAGAAATTAATAATGAAACTTCATGAACTTAAACCTGCTGAAGGTTCTCGTAAAGTCCGTAATCGTGTAGGTCGTGGTACTTCATCTGGTAACGGTAAAACTGCAGGACGCGGTCAAAAAGGTCAAAAAGCTCGTAGCGGTGGTAAAGTACGTCTTGGTTTTGAAGGTGGACAAACTCCATTGTTCCGTCGTATGCCAAAACGTGGTTTCTTGAACATCAACGCTAAAGAATACGCTCTTGTAAACCTTGATCAACTTAACGTTTTCGAAGATGGTACAGAAGTAACTCCAGTTGTTCTTAAAGAAGCTGGAATCATCCGTGCTGAAAAATCAGGCGTTAAAGTTCTTGGTAACGGCGAATTGACTAAAAAATTGACTGTTAAAGCAGCTAAATTCTCAAAATCTGCTGAAGCAGCTATCACTGCAAAAGGTGGTTCAATCGAAGTCATCTAATTGAGGAGGACTCGGTATGTTCTTTAAATTACTTAAAGATGCACTAAAGGTAAAAAATGTTAGAAATAAAATTTTCTTTACGCTTTTTATCATCTTTGTTTTCCGAGTTGGTACGCATATTACCGTACCTGGTATTAATGCCAAAAGTCTTGACCAACTAGGTGAACTTCCCTTTCTTAATATGTTGAATCTTGTTTCTGGTAATGCTATGAGTAACTTCTCTGTATTCTCAATGGGTGTTAGCCCGTACATCACAGCATCTATCATTGTTCAACTATTGCAGATGGATATTTTACCTAAGTTTGTTGAATGGAGCAAACAAGGTGAGGTTGGTCGTCGTAAATTAAACCAAGCGACTCGCTATATTTCACTAGTTCTTGCATTTATCCAATCAATTGGGATTACAGCAGGCTTTAATACTTTATCAAGCATTTCACTTGTTTCAACACCAAATGTTAAAACATATATCCTGATTGGAGCTTTGCTCACAACAGGTAGTATGATTGTGACTTGGCTTGGGGAACAAATCACCGATAAAGGTTTCGGGAATGGTGTCTCAATGATTATCTTTGCTGGTATCATTTCATCAATTCCAAATGCGATTTCAACAATCTATGAAGATTTCTTTGTAAATGTTCGTTCAAGTGACTTAGTATCTTCATACATCTTTGTAGCTTTGTTAATCGTCGCTGTATTGGCAATTGTTTTCTTTACAACCTTTGTCCAACAAGCAGAATATAAAATTCCAATCCAATATACAAAACTTGTTCAAGGAGCACCAACAAGTTCTTATCTTCCTTTAAAAATTAATCCGGCTGGCGTCATTCCCGTTATCTTTGCCAGTTCGATTACAACGATTCCAAGTACGATTATTCCGTTGATTTCAAATGGACATGATATTCCTTGGCTTACAACTCTAGAATCATTCTTGAATTACCAAACACCGATTGGAATGGTAATTTACGCAGTACTAATTATTTTATTCTCATTCTTCTATACTTTTGTACAAGTTAATCCTGAAAAAACTGCAGAAAACTTGCAAAAGGGTGCGTCATATATTCCTAGTGTTCGACCTGGACGCGAAACAGAAGAATATTTGTCTTCATTATTGAAGAAATTAGCTACTGTCGGATCAATTTTCTTGGCGTTTATTTCATTAACACCAATTATTGCTCAACAAGCAATGAATCTATCTAGTAGTATTGCTCTTGGAGGAACAAGTCTTCTAATCTTGATTTCAACAGGCATTGAAGGAATGAAACAACTTGAAGGTTATCTCTTGAAGAGACAGTATGTTGGTTTCATGAATACAGCAGAATAGAATATAGGTTGACCTAGTCAACCTTTCTATTTTGTTTTTGAATAAGTTTAGCACCTCGGTGTTAAATTTATTTAAAAATAAAATAAGGAGAGTATCATGAATCTTTTAATCATGGGTTTACCAGGTGCTGGTAAAGGAACTCAAGCTGCGAAAATCGTTGAAAAATTTGGCGTAGCTCACATTTCAACTGGAGACATGTTCCGTGCTGCAATGGCAAACAAAACTGAAATGGGTGTTCTTGCTAAATCATTCATCGATAAAGGTGAACTTGTACCAGATGAAGTAACTAACGGTATCGTTAAAGAACGTTTGGCACAAGCTGATATCACTGAAAAAGGTTTCTTGCTTGATGGTTACCCACGTACTATTGAACAAGCACACGCTTTGGACGAAGCACTTAAAAACTTGGATCTTAAATTAGACGGTGTTATCAACATCGACGTTAATCCAGAAAGCTTGATTGAACGTTTATCAGGTCGTTTCATCTGCCGTTCTTGTGGAGCAACTTATCACAAAGTATTTAATCCAACAAAAGTTGAAGGAACTTGTGATGCATGTGAAGGACACGAATTCTATCAACGTGAAGATGACAAACCTGAAACTGTAAAACGTCGTCTAGATGTTAACATTGCTCAAGGTGCACCAATCATCGAACACTATCGTAAAGCTGGTATTGTTTTTGATGTTCAAGGTAACCAAGACATTGATGATGTATTTGCTGACATTGCAAAAGCAATCTCATCATTAAAATAATTTAAGAGTTTCTACTTGCACAAGTAGAAGAGTCGTGATATAATAGGCTAGTCTGGCTTATAATTGTTACCTCTGCACTCAGAGGACATCAAATCGAAATTTAGGGGGTACTTTTGCGTGGCAAAAGAAGATGTGATTGAAATTGAAGGTAAAGTTGTTGAGACGATGCCTAACGCTATGTTTACTGTTGAATTAGAAAATGGACACCAAATCTTGGCAACTGTATCAGGAAAAATCCGTAAAAACTACATTCGTATTTTGGTAGGTGACCGTGTTACTGTTGAAATGAGTCCTTACGATTTAACACGTGGACGTATCACATACCGCTTTAAATAATCGAAATAATTGGAGGGATTAAAAAATGAAGGTAAGACCATCAGTCAAACCAATTTGCGAATACTGTAAAGTTATTCGTCGTAACGGTCGTGTTATGGTAATTTGTCCATCAAATCCAAAACACAAACAACGTCAAGGATAATATAGAAAGGAGAAAAAATGGCTCGTATTGCTGGAGTTGATATTCCAAATGAAAAACGTGTAGTAATTTCACTTACTTATGTATATGGTATCGGTCTTGCAACTTCTAAGAAAATCTTAGCAGCTGCTGGTGTTTCTGAAGACATCCGTGTTAAAGATTTGACATCAGATCAAGAAGATGCTATCCGTCGTGAAGTTGATGCAATCAAAGTTGAAGGTGACCTTCGTCGTGAAGTGAACATGAACATCAAACGTTTGATGGAAATTGGTTCATACCGTGGTATCCGTCACCGTCGAGGACTTCCTGTCCGTGGTCAAAACACTAAAAATAACGCTCGCACTCGTAAAGGTAAAGCTGTTGCGATTGCTGGTAAGAAAAAATAAAATAGGAGGTAAAAAAATTGGCTAAACCAACACGTAAACGTCGTGTGAAAAAGAACATCGAATCTGGTGTTGCTCATATTCACGCTACATTCAATAACACTATTGTTATGATTACAGATGTGCACGGTAATGCAATTGCTTGGTCATCAGCTGGTGCTCTTGGATTCAAAGGTTCTCGTAAATCTACTCCATTCGCTGCACAAATGGCTGCTGAAGCTGCTGCTAAATCTGCACAAGAACATGGTCTTAAAACTGTTGAAGTTACTGTAAAAGGTCCTGGTTCAGGTCGTGAGTCTGCTATTCGTGCTCTTGCTGCTGCTGGTCTTGAAGTGACTTCAATCCGTGACGTTACTCCTGTGCCACACAATGGTGCTCGTCCTCCAAAACGTCGTCGTGTGTAATCATAATTGTTAATAGTACACAAGATTCGTTTCGAGGGAGTATAATAAATGATTGAGTTTGAAAAACCAATAATAACAAAAATTGATGAAAATAAAGATTACGGCAGATTTGTTATCGAACCACTTGAACGTGGTTATGGTACAACTCTAGGTAATTCTCTTCGTCGTGTACTCTTGTCTTCACTCCCAGGTGCGGCAGTAACATCAATTAAAATTGATGGAGTACTCCACGAATTTGACACTATTCCAGGTGTACGCGAAGATGTTATGCAAATCATCCTTAACATTAAAGGACTTGCAGTAAAATCTTATGTTGATGATGAAAAAATTATCGAACTTGATGTTGAAGGTCCAGCAGAAGTAACTGCAGGAGATATTTTGACAGATAGCGATGTTGAAATTGTCAACACTGACCACTATCTCTTTACTATTGCTGAAGGACACAGTTTGAAAGCTACAATGACTGTTGCTAAAAAACGTGGTTACGTTCCAGCAGAAGGCAATAAAAAAGAAGATGCTCCAGTGGGAACATTGGCTGTAGATTCTATCTACACACCAGTGAAGAAAGTTAATTATCAAGTTGAACCTGCTCGTGTAGGTAGCAATGACGGCTTTGATAAATTGACAATCGAAATCATGACAAATGGCACAATCATTCCTGAAGATGCTTTAGGTCTATCTGCACGCGTTTTGATCGAACACTTGAATCTATTTACTGACCTTACAGAAGTTGCTAAAAACACTGATGTAATGAAAGAAGCAGAAAAAGTTAACGATGAAAAAGTGCTTGACCGTACTATCGAAGAACTTGATTTGTCAGTCCGCTCATATAACTGTCTTAAACGTGCAGGCATTAACACTGTATTCGATTTGACAGAAAAAACTGAGCCTGAAATGATGAAAGTCCGTAACCTTGGTCGTAAGAGCCTTGAAGAAGTCAAAGTTAAACTTGCTGATCTTGGACTCGGACTCAAAAACGATAAATAATATAGGAGGAAAAAATGGCTTACCGTAAATTAGGACGCACTAGCTCACAACGTAAAGCAATGCTTCGTGATTTGACAACAGATTTATTGATTAACGAATCTATTGTAACAACTGAAGCTCGTGCTAAAGAAATCCGTAAAACAGTTGAAAAAATGATTACTTTAGGTAAACGTGGTGACCTTCATGCACGTCGTCAAGCTGCTGCTTTCGTACGTAATGAAATTGCATCTGAAAACTTTGATGAAGCTACTGAAAAATACTCTTCACAAACAGCTCTTCAAAAACTTTTCGATGAAATCGCACCTCGCTATGCAGAACGCAACGGTGGATACACTCGTATTCTTAAAACTGAACCTCGCCGTGGTGATGCTGCTCCAATGGCAATCATTGAATTAGTTTAATTTTTATCAATTTTGTTGAGTGTTATGATGATGGAACCTTTGGTTCTTAGTCTAGCTCTGGTCTACCGCTAGGATTTTTTCCTAGCGGGAACACTCATCATATTGGTGATAGATAAGTAACGCTTGTTTACGAAATGTCTCTAGATTAGAAACACTTCGTAAGCAGGCGTTTTTCTATTGCATTTTATGGCAAAAATGATTTTTCCCGGGGAACCTCCTATAACTTTTGATTATTCATCTCTGAAATTGAGATATTAGGTTACCTATTTCTTTACAATTTCAGTATTGGATATTTTACAGCTTGATTTATGTAGTAGTGATAAAAGTTATAGCGTGCTTATATTATTTTGTTGTAAAAATTAACCATATTGGATTCTTATTCTCAATTCAAATATATATTGAGAGCAGCTGTGATACTCTTTTTTTATCGCTTTTTAGCAGATTTTTAAGAGAAAGGTGCTAAATCCACTTTAAGGAATCAAATAAGAGGCCCAGAAGGCTCTATTTTGCTTCCTAAGGACAATTATGATATATTGCTGCACAGAAGCTAACAGGTAGCGGATTACCCCAAAAATGCCTATATACAGAAGCGGCTCGTTTTTGGGGGAGTCAATGCTAGTCTAAATTAATATTTTTCTACCAAAAATAATACTAATTGTGTAGTTTATCAAGAATTAGACAGCCTTAAAAATATAAAATCATTATTTTTTTTAAGAAATACATAAGGCAATTTTGTTTCAAAACCTTCTCTAAGGTGTGTAAATATCTCTATTTTACAGTATTTATAACTTCCTTTACTAAAAAATTACAAAGATTTG
>NZ_GL698429.1:1203697-1382815 GCF_000187265.1 Streptococcus equinus ATCC 9812 | reverse complement strand
AAATTGATATGGTTATTCAAACACAGGCAAAAAACGAGTGTCTGTTGACTCTAACCGATAGAAAGAGTCGTTATCAAATCATTCGACTCATTCCCGATAAGTCCGCGTTTTCAGTCAATCAAGCTCTGAAAGCAATCCTCAAGAATTATCAAATGAACTCTATCACAGCTGATAACGGGGCTGAGTTCAGTCGTTTAGCAGAAGTTTTTGCCCCTGCTCATATCTACTATGCCCACCCGTATTCTTCTTGGGAGCGTGGTACTAATGAGAATCATAATAGACTCATCCACCGTTAGTTGCCTAAGGGAAGCAAAAATGCGACTCAACAACAAGTCGCATTTATTGAAAACTGGATTAACAACTATCCAAAGAAACTATTCAATTATAAATCTCCTAAAGAGTTTTTACAGACTGGCTAATTTGAACCTGAAATTTGGCATTATTCCTTTCATACCGCATAATTGGCTCATTTTGAGACGTTTTTACAGCTATTTATTCTATTTATATAATGTCTTAGACTTGTTCAAAAGTTATTCTTCTGAGTCATCCATCTTTTCTTTCACTTCATCATATGAAAGTGCATGTGCTTCTTCAGTATCTTCTTCTAACTCAGCAGGTACTTTACCTGTTTCGTAAATTGATTTAATCTGAGCAGCATCAAGAGTTTCATATTTAAGAAGTGCTTCTGCAATAAGTTTATGAACTTCGCGATTATTATTAATGATATCAGCAGCTTTGTTACGTGCTTCATTAAGAAGTGCGCGGACTTCATCATCAATCAACTGTGCAGTTTGAGGTGAGTATGATTTTTCTGGTGACAGTTGACCTGCCATCATAGCATGACTACCTTCATATTGAACAGGGCCAAGTTTTTCACTCATACCGTACTCAGTGACCATCGCGCGAGCTAATTGTGTAGCTTGTTCAAAGTCATTTGATGCACCAGTTGTTTGTGCATTAAAGATAATTTCTTCAGCAACTCGTCCACCCATTAAACCAGCTAATTGTTCTTTGAGATCTGACTTAGAGTGAAGCATTTGATCTTCTTTTGGAAGAGCAATCATGTATCCGCCTGCACAACCTCGAGGGACAATTGTGACTTTGTGTACAACACGAGCACTTGAGAGAACTAAACCAACAATAGTGTGTCCAGCTTCATGGTATGCGACCATTTCGCGCTCACGTTGTGAAATAGTACGATCTTTCTTAGATGGACCTGCAATAACTCTATCTTCAGCTTCATCGATATCTGAAGCATCAATTTTAGTTTTATTACGGCGAGCTGCTACAAGGGCAGCTTCATTTAAGACATTTTCAAGATCTGCACCGACAAAACCAGGGGTTTGTTGTGCGACAACTTTTAAGTTAACATCTTCTGCTAATGGTTTGTTTTTAGCATGCACTCGAAGAATAGCTTCACGTCCCTTAACATCTGGACTACCGACAAGAATTTTACGGTCAAAACGTCCTGGACGAAGAAGAGCCGGGTCTAACACATCACTTCGGTTAGTTGCAGCAATAACGATGATATTTTCATTCCCTTCAAAACCATCCATTTCGATAAGAAGTTGGTTGAGGGTTTGTTCACGTTCATCGTTTCCGCCACCCATACCGGCACCACGGCGACGACCTACAGCATCAATTTCATCGATGAAAATAATGGCACGTCCAGCTTTCTTAGCATCTTCAAAGAGGGATCTTACACGACTTGCACCTACACCAACGAACATCTCAACAAAATCAGAACCTGAAATTGAGAAGAATGGAACGCCTGCTTCACCGGCAACGGCTTTTGCAAGAAGTGTTTTACCTGTTCCTGGAGGGCCTTCAAGAAGGACACCTGCCGGGATACGTGCTCCAAGTGCTTTATATTTTTTAGGATTTTTCAAGAAATCAACAACTTCAACGAGTTCTTGTTTTTCTTCTTCAGCACCAGCAACATCAGAGAATCTTACTTTTACATCACCTTTTTGTTGTGATTTAGCTCGGTTTTTACCGAAGCTCATTGCTCCACGAGCACCATTTCCTCCTTGATTCATCATCATGAAGAAGAAAACGATCACTAAGATAAGTGGAAGATAAGTAAGTGCCAACGATAACCAAGTGCCGCTTGAGCTCTCTTGTTTGATATTTACATCAACATCAGCTTTTTCTGCTGCTTTAGTAAGTGAATCAATAGAAGAATCACTTGGTAAGATGATTGATGTAAATTCAGTAACAGAAGTTGAAGTATCTCCTTCTAAAAATGGAAGTGAGGCACTTGATTTTGGTTTTTGAGCCTTTTTGTACTTACCACTTACTTCGATAATGCTTCCGCTTGGCTGGTAAGTAATTGATTTAATATCACCCGATTTAATTTGTTTAACTAAAGTCGAGTAATTAATTTGCTGGCTTTGTGTACTTGTTCCTCTTAAATAATATTGAAATGCGGTAATCGCCGCAATAATAACGAGAATATAGATAAAGGAATTTTTTACAAAGCCATTATTTTTGTTATTTTTCATATAACTAACGACTTTCTACTATTTTGAATAGATTTCTTCTTTCAAAACGCCAACATATGGTAAATTACGGTAACGTTCAGCATAGTCAAGGCCAAACCCTACGATAAACTCATTTGGTACATCGTAGCAGACATAGTCAGCTTCAATATCAACAACACGACCTTCTGGTTTATCAAAAAGGGTTACAATTTTAACTGAATTAGCTTTACGATATTTAAACATGTCACGAAGGTATTTTAGAGTACGTCCTGTATCGATAATATCTTCGATAAAGATGACATCACGACCTTCAATATTCGTATTTACATCTTTAAGGATTTTTACCTCACCACTACTTTGTATTCCACCATGATAGCTAGAAACGACCATAAAATCAATTTCAACGTGCGTATCAATGTGTTTAATCAATTCTGCCATAAACGGAACAGAACCTTTTAAAACACCAATCAATAGAGGATTTTTACCTTCATAATCTTTTGTGAGTTGTTCACCCAATTCTTTGGTTTTACTAACAATCTCCTCTTCAGAATATAACACTTTTTCAATATCTTGTTCAAGCATGACATCACCTATTTCTAATTTTTTCAATATACAATTTGCCCTCCATTATATCATGTTTAGAGGGTTTTCTCAAATAAGTTTTATCAGCAACCAGGACAAAAATTATTTTTCCATCTTGTTCACCAATAATGGCATCAGCTCGTTCTTGACTTGGAATCTTTTCATCAATAAACAGCCTGCGCAATTTCTTTGAAAATTTTCCAAAATCAATACGATCACCTTCTTGTCTTCGCCGTAGAAGAACCGGACTTAAACTATAAAGGGCAATACCTTCCTTATCTTTACTGACAAATTGAAATCGATACTGACCATAATTGACTATACTACTATAGTCTATCATCTTTTGATCTAGTTCCCTATCGGTCTTAGGGCTGATTTTTTTAATCTGAAATGCATCGTAGTCCTTAACTAACCAATAATTAGATTTTATGTGATACTTCGCATTTGATTTATTTCTCAACGTCTGCAAGATTTCTTCAAATTGTCCACGAGTAACCTGTAAATTAGGGTAATTTTCAAGATAATTTTGAAGAAGAATTGTTTGAACTGCTTGAGATTGAGCCAAAAACTGAGAACAATTCGTCACATCAATATTTTGTGTTAAGTCTTGGAATGCTTGAAAAAGTTGCTCACTTTCTTCTCCAAGCTGACGAAGTCCCTGCTTAAATTTTGGATTTTCTTCCTCCAAAATCGGAATATAACGATTTCTAATACGATTTCTCAAAAACTCTAAAGATTGATTTGAATCATCTTCAAAATGAAAAATATCTGGTAAATCTTTTTTGAAATAGGCTAAAAAGGGACGAATTAATTCACCATTAGCAAAGGGAGAGACTGCTTGAATTCCTGATAAATGGCGCAAGCGGCTACCCCGTAAAAGTCTCATAAAGATTGTTTCTGCTTGGTCATCAGCATGATGAGCTGTTACAAGTGCTGTGTAGTTTTGCTCATTCATAATTTGCTTAAAAAAGTGATATCGAAAATCACGCGCTGTTTTTTCAGAAAAATTTCCTAAAAAATAAGAAACATAAATTGGAATTTGATACTCGTTTGCCCAATCTCGTAAATAATTTTCTTCTATATCTGATTCAACACGTTGTTTGTGATTGACGTGAGCAATCCCAATTTCTATACCTAAATTTTTTTGGTATATATACAAAAAGTGTAGCAGATTCATAGAATCTACTCCACCTGAGACAGCTATTAAAACTTTTTTATGTTTGGCAAAATATGCCTTCTTTTGAATTTCTTTTACTAATTTATCATACATAAGACATCACTATTTTAAAATATTGTAAACGTCGTTAGCGATATTTGAAATATCGTCGTACGAAGCATTATCTGTGAAAATTGATAAGATAAAAGGTTCATTAGCGTAGACTATCGCAACATCGTGTCTATAGTCATAGGCATCACCGATTTTATGAGCAACTTGAACATTGATATCTTTAGAGATACGTGCTGTGTCAAAATCAGTTGACGATAGATAAGAAATGATATCTCCATTTTGCTGATAGATAGCTTCCATTAAGGCAGCAGCTGTTTTAGAAGATATTTCACGCGATTTCATATCAAATGCTGTATTCGTTATAGCACTGATATCTGAAGTAAAATGTTCACCATATTGTTTAGCAATATAGTAACCTAGGATGTTTGTTGCAACATTATCAGAATGCTGGCAGACAGCTTTTAACAAGTCTTCAACACTGTAATCCTTATTGTCAGCTGTCTTGCTAATTTTCCCGCTACCACTTGGATTATAGGCTTTAGAAAAATTATTCACATCAGCAGTGTATCTTAATTTATCATCCATCTTAACACTGCCATCTTGAATTTTTTCTTCAACGTAGTAAAGTGTTGCGAGTTTAGCAATACTAGCTGCGTACATGGTTGTGTCAGAATTAATACCTGCTGTTTCTTGCGTTGATAATTGTTTAACGTAAATAGAATAATTACCCTTATTATATTTCTGATTAAGAACCTGCTGAACTTTTTCCATACGATTATCAGAGGTTGATAGATAGTCTTCGCTAATCCAACCTTTGCCATCAACTTTATAATAAGTTCCATGATAAGTTGTGGCTTTTTGAGTAACTGTAACAGCTGAATAAGCTGTTAAATCAGTCTGAACTTCATGTGTACCTACAACATACGGTGCTTGATACACTTTGAAATCCTCTTTTAGCCAATATTTTTCGTTATCAGATTCTTGACTAAGGACCACATCATCGTAAATCAATTGATGACTCGCCTCAATATAAGAACCATTTGATAATTTAAAGACAGGTTCTGAATTATCGTTAACGGATAAATCAATAACATCTAAATGATGATTAGCAGCAAGTGACCCTGATACAGTTGTCAAATTACTATCTTTAAAAACATCGGTTGCTTGTATAAGAATCGGATTTGACGGTAGTGAGTCATAATAAGCTGCTGTTGTTGCAATACCAGCAGCCAATTGATACTTTTCAACATTAGTTAAATCAACATCTTTTTCAGTACTAACAGCAGAAAGAGAAGTCAAGAAAAATGGTATTAGCATCACTGCGAATAATTTTTTCATTGGCTTCTCCTTTCATTATTTTTTTGGTGTTTGATGATTTTCTTCACGTAATTTTTGATTTTCTTTTGCCAATTCTTCTAATTTTTCATCGGAATAGGCTAAAAATTTTTCAATTGTTTCGATTAAATTTTCCATATTATTTTGGTAATAAATTTGGCAATGGATAAACTGTTTCACCTGAGCGTGACAAATAGTATTTCGCACGAGCGTATTTTTCAACATATGTGTCATCTTTTAAGCGATTAGCCAAGACTTTTTCTGCATCTGTCTCAATAACTAAGTTATTGTAAGTTTTTTGAAGTGATACAACTTTATCTTTACGCTCTTGCAGTGTTTGATAACTTTTGACAAGATTATATGTCGGTAAAATGAACAACAACATTACAACAATCAAAATCCACCCCATAAAACGATTACGTTTACGATTTTTCTCTTCAAGGTAACGTTTTTTGGTGTTTTCATCGTTGATGTATTGATTGTTCAACTGAACGATATTAGGCTTCTCCATCCGCTTCTATCCTTGTTTCATTGATGATTTCATACATTTTAGTAGCATCTTCTTTTTTGGTACTGTCTTTCATTTCAAGGACACGTACTGTCAGCAATTTATTTCCAAAACGAATTTCAACTTCGTCGTTAAGTTTTAAATCTGTTGATGATTTGGCTAAGATGCCATTAACTTTGATACGTCCTTTATCAGCAACTTCTTTCGCTACTGGACGACGTTTAATAATACGGGATACTTTTAAATATTTATCTAGTCTCATATATTTTACCTCGCAATCTTTTCTATTTTATCACTTTTTTTCAGAAAATAGATGCTTTCAATCTGTTTGTTAAGATAATGTAATAAAAAGAGAGCAAATGCTCTCTTAGTGAAAATACTATTTCTACTATAATAGGTATAAAAATGTTCGACGTGAAACATTGTCAAAATTCTTTGACAACTAGTTTTCTTGGGCTTTTCTGGCTTTGATTTCAGCCAGCATGCTACCAAATTTTTGAAGTTCTTCTAGAATTTCGTAATCTTTTTTACCTCTGACATTGAACGTAATTTCAATCTTTCCTTGATTTTCTCCAATGCGGGCTTTCAAATCTGTTTTAGAAAGAGCCTCAAAATAATCTTGTGTTAAATAGTGTTGCAGCGAAGCTTTCTCAAAACGCACCAACAAATTGTTATCTTTACGTTCAACAAGTTCAGTAAAGGCATTGTCCATGTACGATTTCACAAGACCAATTTCAAGAAGATAAGCAACCTGATCTGGATACTCTCCAAAACGGTCAATTAATTCATCCTGTAAAGTTTGATAATCATTTTGACTTTCAATTTCACGAATACGTTTGTAAATTTCGATTTTTTGACGTTCGTCATCAATATAATCACTTGGAAGATAAGCATCAATTTGTAGATTGATTTCAGCATTGCTCTTACGACGTGTTTGAGATTTACCCTGCTTCTTAGCAATAGCTTCTTCTAGCAGTTGCGAATACATTTCAAATCCAACTGAATCGATAAAACCACTTTGTGAGGCACCGAGGATGTTTCCCGCACCACGAATAGACAAATCTCGCATTGCAATCTTGAAACCAGATCCAAGCTCTGTAAAACCCTTAATAGCATCCAAACGTTTCTCAGAAACTTCTGTCAAATTCTTGTCTGGGCGATACATGAGGTAAGCATAAGCAATACGATTAGAACGCCCAACACGACCACGAAGTTGATACAAAGTTGACAAGCCCATATGGTCAGCATTTTCAATGAAAAGTGTATTAACATTTGAAATATCAACGCCTGTTTCAATGATAGTCGTCGCAACAAGAACGTCGTAAACACCTTCAATAAAATCCATCAACGTGTTTTCAAGTTGAATTTCACTCATTTGACCATGAACAAAACCAATACTAGCTTCAGGAACTAGCTCTTGCAGTTCTGATACTTTTTGGTCAATCGTATCAACTCGATTATAAACGTAGAAAACTTGACCACCACGATCCATTTCACGAATAATGGCTTCGCGAATCAAGCCAGGATTAGTTTCCAAAACATAAGTTTGAACAGGATAACGATTTGTCGGTGGCGTTTCGATAACTGACAAATCACGAATTCCTAACATGGACATATGCAAAGTTCGTGGAATTGGGGTTGCCGTTAACGTTAGCACGTCGACTTTAGTTTTAAGCTCTTTTAATTTTTCCTTGTGCTTAACACCAAAACGCTGTTCTTCATCAATAATAATCAGACCTAAATCAGCAAATTCAACGTCTTTAGACAAGAGTCGATGCGTACCAATAATGATATCAACTTGACCTTGTTTTAATTTCTCTAAAGTCTCATTTTGCTCTTTTTTACTTTGGAAACGGCTAAGAACAGCCACCTCTACGGGATAATTATCAAAACGCTCTGAGAAATTTGTGAAGTGCTGTTGAGCAAGAACAGTAGTTGGCACCAAAACAGCTACTTGCTTGTGGTCATTAACTGCCTTGAAGGCTGCACGCATAGCAACTTCTGTTTTACCAAAACCAACATCACCTACCAAAAGACGATCCATAGGTTTAGCTTCTTCCATGTCGTGTTTGATTTCCTTGATTGAACGAAGTTGATCTTCTGTCTCAACATAAGCAAAATCATCATCAAACTCTCGTTGAAGATCGTCGTCTGGTGAGAAAGCAAAACCTTTCATCTGGCTACGTTCGGCGTATAATTTCAATAAATCATCAGCAATATCTTCAACTTGCTTAGAAACTTTTTGTTTAGTCTTTTGGAAACGACCATCATTTAATTTATTAATTTTAGGCTCTTTGCCATCAGCTGAAACATATTTTGATAAACTTTCAATCTGCTCAACTGGCAAGGAAATTGTCGAAGAACCTTGATATTGAATGGTCAAATAGTCACGATGCACCCCATGAATTGCAATTGTCTCAATTCCTAAAAACTTACCAATACCATGTACATGGTGAACAACATAATCACCTTTAGAAAGTTCATTATAGTCTTTTAAACGTTCAGCATTGCTGATATTTGAACGACGAATACGACGTTTGACTTTCTTGTGATAAATTTCATGCTCTGTTATTAAGACAATTTTTTCATCAGCAAAGTAAAAACCATTTGAAAGGTTACCGGTAATTAGCTGTGCCTGATGTTCTTGTACTTCATCTGCAGAAACCATTGGCAAATCCAAACCATACTCCTGCAAGTTTTCCTGCAGACGCTCTAAGCCATGTTGGGTGTCCGACTGAATTAGAATAGTTGCTCTGGACTTTTGATAACGATTGATTTCGTCAATCAATAATGGAAACTGATTGAAAAATTCCTGCATAGGATATTGCGTAAAATTGTGCAGACTATCAAATTTTAGATTTCCCAATCCTTTATGGAAGTTTGAGAAAAAGGTTGCTGGCTGATACTGACGCAAATCTTTATAAATATCAGCAAAGTAAACCAAACTTGACACAGCTTTACCACGTTGTAAATCCTCTGTCAACAAGTTTGCAATCTCTAAATCAAACTTAGCATTGCGATCAACAATCTTTTGATAGTCATCAAAGAACACAGGTGTCCCTTTTGGAATGTAATCCAAAAGCGTCCATTCTTTAGCATAAAAGAGCGATAAGAAACGTCTTATATCCTGATGACGATAATGTTCCTGTGTTGTAGCATAAAGTTCACTTAGATAAGCATGTTGAGCATCTTTAGCTGTCTCTAGGTATTTTTCAAAAGCTGTACTAGCTCTAGTAAAGTCTTCCTCAGACAAAATCAATTCATCTGCAGGGTAGATTGTAACTTGATCAACGTTACTAAGTGATTTTTGAGTTTCAGCATCGAACTCACGAATACCATCGACTTCATCACCAAAGAATTCTAAACGATAAGGATAGTCAGCCGTCACCTCATAAATATCTACAATATCACCACGTCTGCTAAACTCTCCAGGATTTAAAGCTTGGGATACCTTCTTGTAACCTACGTTTGACAAAACCTTTACAACCTTGTCAAGGTTGTAATCCTCACCAACAACAAATTTCAACTGACTCTCAGCATAAGCTTTGGGATTTGGTAATAAAACTCGTGTCCCTACCAAGCTTGTAATTAAGATTCCTGTTTGTGTAGTATCTTGTAAAAAATTTAAAGCTTCCAATCGCGAGTGAGCTTTATCCATAGACGCAAAAATAAATTCTGCTGCTGCAACGTCATCCGCAAAAAATGTATAAACCTTATCCTCACCAATTAACCCAGATAAATCACTGGCTAATTTTTCGACTTCATGTTGAGTTGATGTCAGAACAACAATTTTTTCTTCATTTGCCTGATAAGCCGAAGCAATGGCAAGAGCCTTGCTTGCTCCTGACAACCCCATTATAAGTTGTCTACCAAGATTTGATACTCCTCTATGCCATGTTTGAATCAGCTTATTCCGGCTAAATAAATCAATGATATTCATAAACTTTACCCATTAAATTTTTGCATTGTCTTCACAAAGTCTGCTTCCTGTAAATAAAATTGAACGACATCATTCACTTTTTCAAGCGTATTCGTTACTGTGATGTAATCATCTTTATCAAATTTTCCAAGAACATGATCAACAACTGATCGTCCTTGTTTCGGACGTCCAATGCCAACTTTAATACGGTCAAATGCTTGCGTTCCTGCATGAGCAATAATTGATTTGATACCGTTGTGACCACCAGCAGAACCTTTTTGACGAAGACGAATACGACCAACTTCCATGTCTAAATCATCATAAATTACCATAAAATCTTCAATAGCGATATTATAATAAGTCAACAAAGCATGAACCGCAATTCCAGAATTATTCATAAAAGTTGTTGGTTTTACAAGATAAACTTTTTCACCGTTGATAAAAGCAGAGCCAACTTCTGCTTTAAAGTTTTTGTCTTCTGAAAATGTCACATTTAAGTCTTTTGCCAGACGGTCAATTGCCATAAAACCAATATTGTGACGTGTTTCGTGATATTTACTGCCTGGATTTCCCAGACCAACAATCATTTTTACCATTATTTTTCCTTTCAAATGTCAAAAGGGCTGGAAAAAATTTTTCCAACCTCATTTGATTTTCAATTATTAATTAGCTTAGACGTTAAAGCGGAATTCCATGATGTCACCATCTTGAACCACATAATCTTTCCCTTCTTCACGAAGACGACCTGCTTCCTTGACAGCTTTTTCTGAACCGTATTTGATTAAATCATCGTAAGACATTGTAATTGCACGGATGAATCCACGTTCGAAGTCAGAGTGAATGATACCAGCTGCTTGAGGTGCTTTGATACCACGTTTAAATGTCCATGCACGAACTTCTTTTTCACCTGCAGTGAAATAAGTTCCAAGACCAAGCAAGCGGTAGGCGGCGCGAGTCAAACGGTCAACACCAGATTCTTTCAAACCAAGATCTTCAAGGAAGAATTCTTTATCTTCATCGTCAAGTTCAGAGATTTCTTCTTCTGCACGTGCTGAGATAACAACAACTTCAGCATTTTCAGTTGCTGCAAATTCACGAATTTGTTTCACATATTCGATATCATCTGGATTAGCAACTTTATCTTCATCGACGTTTGCTACGTAAAGAACTGGTTTTGTTGTCAAAAGGAACAATTGTTTAACAATTTTTTGTTCATCTTCTGTAAATTCAATTGTACGGGCTGATTTACCATCTTCAAGTACTGGTTTGATTTTTTGAAGAACGTTAAATTCTGCAATAGAATCTTTATCTTTTTGTGTACGTGCCACTTTTTCAACACGCGCATAACGTTTGTTGACTGATTCTAAGTCAGCAAGAATCAATTCCAAGTTGATTGTATCGATATCAGCAAGTGGATCAACAAAGGCATCTTCACGACCTTGTTCACGCATAACGTTTTCGTCATCAAATGCACGAACAACGTGAACAATCGCATCAACTTCACGAATGTTAGCAAGGAATTTATTACCAAGGCCTTCACCACGAGATGCACCTTTTACGATACCTGCAATATCAGTAAATTCAAATGTTGTTGGAACTGTTTTTTTAGGTGTAATAAGTTCAGTCAATTTTTGTAGACGTTCATCTGGGACTTCTACCATACCAACGTTAGGGTCAATTGTCGCGAAAGGATAGTTAGCAGCTTCCGCACCTGCCTTTGTAATCGCATTAAAAAGTGTTGATTTTCCGACGTTTGGTAAACCAACGATACCTGCTGTTAAAGCCATATTTTATTAGTCTCCGTTAAATTTATTCAATCAAAACTATTATAGCATAAAATCAAACAAAAAAGCCCGCTATATGCGCAGACTTAATCACTTAATCAAATTTTATTACTACAAAGCAAGAGCTATTAACCATAAAAATGTACCGATTGGAAACACTAACCACCATTTTTTATCTAAAAATTCCCAAATATTCATAGAGCTACTTTCTTTCCTCTCAATAACGCGTTCAACAATCTTGCATGGCTTTTTACCTAAAACTAATTCATCTAAGCTCACTCCTAAAATATCAGCAATTTTTATTAAATTCTCTAAGTCAGGAGTTGACTCACCTGTTTCATATTTTGAAATTGATTGACGTGATATGAATAATTGTTCTGCAAGAGCATCCTGAGATAATTTTCTTTCCACGCGTAATTTTTTTAATTGAGTAGAAAAAATCATTCCAACCTCCATTATTTAATACCAAATATACTGTTTTTAACCTTAAAAAATACCAATAATGACGCTATAAATAGTAATATACTCTGTAAAAGAATTGCATGATTAGTCTCTGAAAAACCAAATAACATTAATACCATTCTCGTCATATGAACGCCTCCGTGTACTGCAACAGCAGCCCACGTTGTTTTAAATATGCTTTTTAACAAATAAGCTAGACATGCAAAACTAAAAGCATAAAACATTGTTAATATACCATAATTAAGTCCATCCATAAATATATGGATAGCATGCATCAAAGTAAATAGAACAACTGATAAACACATTGTATAAAAATTATTATATTTTATCCGCAATGTTTGAACCATATACCCACGAAAAATTAATTCTTCTGGAAATCCCTGTTTAATAAAAGATTCAATAAAAAATAGTATTAACGTTATTGATACAGTGATAAAATTGACCGTACCTCTTAACTTAATAATTTCATCGTGAAATAACATACGAGAACTAATAGTTGCGACAACAATAATAAAAGACGTAAAAACTAAACTTATACAAAATCCTCTAAAAGACTTCTTAGAAATATTCAACTCTAATCCATCTAAGGACTGCCTATCAATTTTCTTAATAAAAAAATACGCCAAACTTGAATAAACTGCTAAAAGAAGAACTTCATTAATCGGAGTAGGAAGAGCGAAAACTGCTACTAATTCCCCTAATATTAAAAACAGTACCGTAACAACAATCGAATTAAGTAAAGGAAAATTTTTACTCTTATCCTTAAACATCATAATTACTCCTATACATTATTTTTAAACTCAGTATAGAATGTCTTTTTTATAAAAACTAGCACTTTTTGATGCAATTATCAGTTGCTGAAAACTAAAGAAGCTTGATAAATCAAGCTTCTTTAAGTTGCTTTCAAATTGATATATTCTTATGACAATACTTTTTTCAATTTACGTTCGAAATCATGACGACTCATCATGACAATATGGTCACAGTTAGTGCAGCGAATTTTAATATCTGCACCGACACGAACAACTTCCCACTCATTCGCTTTTTTACCAGTGGCTTTGATAGTGCATGCATGAGGCTTTTTCATTTCAACAAGGCTTCCAATTTCGTACATGATTTCTCCTTTACAAATAAATATAACGTTTCTGAGGTGATAAAGTCACTTTATCAAGCGATACAATTTCTCCATCAATCTCGATTAGGCTGCTCTCAGCTGGTTTTAGAGTGATTTTTCGGTAAGTCTGATGCTGAAAATAATTGAGACGCTTGTGCTGTTTCAAAACTAAAGTAAGCAACACCAAAACTCGTTTCCACAAAGTCTCACCTTTAGCATAAACACAATCTAAATTTCCCGTATAGGCCGTTGCATCTGGCCTAATCATCACGCCACCACCAAAATAAGTGTTATTGGCTAGTGAAAAAAAGAAAAGGTCTTTCAGCTCAATAGACTCTCCCACTTCATTTTCTAAAACAAGTGAAGCAAATGCTGGTTTTTTAATCAAACACTGAATTGCCGTTAAAACGTAAATTAAATTTCCTAAATGATATTTATTGAGTTTCGCTTTAAGCTTTGAATGTTCAACGTGATTAATCACCCATGAAGCAAAACCAAGGTCTAAACTATTTAACACTAAACCTTTCTGATAAGTGAAAACAGTAATCTCTTTTGGCGCTTTTTCCAGTGATTTCATTAGCTGCATTGGATTTTTTCTAAAACCAAGAGCACGCGCAAAATCATTTCCCGAACCAATTGGATAATAAGCAAATGGAATCTCAGCTAGCCAATAATACAACACTTTAGACAAAGTTCCATCACCACCAAGAATCAATAACTTATCTTGTGAGCATTGAAAAAATTTTAAAACTTGCTTAACTTGATTTTCTTCATCATTTCGATATCGCGTAAAAAAAGTAATTACGTTTTGCTCTGAGTGATTTTTCAACGTTGCAATAATATCTTTGGCACTACGATTTCCTGAATGAGGATTAGCAATAATATAAAGTGTCATATCAAAAGATATTATAACATAAAAAGCAAGAGCACTGCATAGACAGTACTCTTGCCGGAGATTATGAAAAAGAAAAGTTTTAGGATGATTATAGTATACGAAGTCATCCTAAAACTTTTCTTAAAGATTTTTAGTTTGTACGAACTGGTGTGATAAGTTGGATAAGATTTTCAGCATCATCACCTGGTACCAAAGTAAATGGACGTACTGGAGAGATGAAACGGATAATAACTGTTTCACTCTTCAAAGCTTTAAGAGCTTCAATCAGATAAGTTGGGTTAAAGCTGATTGTTAAATCGCTACCTGATTGGTCAATGATATCAAGTTCTTCGTTTACTTTACCAACTTCTGGAGAGTTAACGTGTGCTGATACGCTGTTATTTGTAATTTCAAGTTTAACAGTACCATTTTGTGTAGCATTTGAAATCAAGTGAGCACGTTCCATAGCTGAACGAAGAGCATTTGTATTGAATGTAACTTCAGTTTCAAATGAATTTGTCAACAAACGGTCAGTATCAGGGTAATTTCCTTCTAGAAGACGTGTGTAGAAACTAATGTAGTCACTTCTAAAGAGCATTTGGCTATCTGAGAAGAAGACTTCGACAGTTTCAATGTCATCTGTAAATACAGCCGCAAATTCGCGAAGTGATTTACTTGGAACAACAACATTAAAGTCGTTTGATGTATTTTCTAAAGTTAATTTACGTTGGCTCATACGGTGTGAGTCAGTTGCTACTGCTTTAAAATCTTTGTGATCACTAAGAACCATGTGAACACCTGTCAAAATTGGACGACTTTCTTGAAGACTAGCTGCAAATGCTGTTTCAGTAATAATTGATTTTAATAGTTTTGTTTCAATAACAAGTGGGTTTTCAGTAGCCATTTCTTGAAGACGAGGATAAAGGTCAACATCTTTTCCTTTAAGTGTGATTTCTGATTTACCACTTATCAATACGATTTGGTGACTTTCAATTTCTTCAAAATCTAATGTTACATCTGGAAGACTTGAAACAATATTAATAAAGAAGTTTGCTTCTAATAGTACTGCACCTGGTGATGTAATTAATAGACCTGCATTTTCATTTGTTGTTGGAATTGTGTTTTCAATAGAAATTTGTCCATTAGAACCAGTTAAAGTAATATTGTTGTTTTGTACTTCAATTTTGATTGTAGATAAAATTGGAAGTGCGTTCTTCGTAGAGATTGCTCTCTTAGTTGCATTCAATGCTTGAAGAAAGAATGATTTATTAATTGAGAATTTTATCATGAGATAACTCCTTTATTTTTATAAGTATTAAGTTAGTAGTAGTAGTAGGTCTTGTTTAAACTGTTGATAACTTTAAAAACGCTAGAAAAATCAGCGAAAGAGAGTTGTTCACAACTTGTGGATAACTCTCTAAAATTTTGGCGCGTTATCCACACCCACTATTTAATCTTGTTTTTGATAGTTTCGATTTCAATACGTAAGTTGTTATCTTGAGCTATCATATTTTTGATTTTATTATAAGCGTGAAGGACCGTTGAGTGGTCACGTCCACCAAATTCCTTACCGATTTTTGGAAGTGAGTTATCTGTCATTTCACGTGTGAGGTACATTGCTACTTGTCGCGCCAAAACGATATCTTGTGTTCGTTTGGTTGCTTTAATTTCTTTGACGGTAACACCATAGAATTTTCCAACTTGACTTTGGATCTCTTCAATTGGAATGACTGTCATTTTTGGACCATCTTGCTTACGTGCACGGATGGCTTCCGCAGCAATATCAACGGTGATTGTTTTAGCTTTTTTGATACTTGCAACAAGACTAATATCTTTCAAAGCACCTTCAAGATCACGCACGTTAGAATCAAACTGTCCTGCTAGATATTCAATAGTATCCTGCGGGAATACAAAATCATATTCTTGTGTTTTGTTTGTCAAAATGGCAACACGGGTTTCAAAATCAGGCGGTGTGATATTAATAGTTAATCCCCATTTGAAGCGCGTGACCAGACGTTGTTCCAAATTGTCCAGATGATCAGGTGTGCGGTCGCTGGTGAGCACGATTTGCTTGTTGTTATCGTAAAGCGCATTGAAGGTATTGAAAAATTCTTCTTGTGTACCAGATAGTGTTTTTTTCGCTAAAGATTGGATATCATCAATGAGCAAGACATCAAGATTACGGAATTTTTCTTTTAATTCTTCCATAGTATCCAATCGAATATGGATAACAAATTCATTGATGAAATTTTCTGCAGTGATGTACTTCACACGTGCCTTAGGATTGTTTTGAAGTACGGCATTACCAATGGCATTTAGCAAGTGAGTTTTTCCAAGTCCAGGTCCACCCCAAATAAATAAAGGGTTGTAAGTCGTTCCTGGGGCGTCCGCAACAGCGTAAGACGCAGAAAAAGCCCAACGGTTTTCATCTCCTTGTACAAAGTTGTCAAAAGTGTACTTTGTATTTAGGTCTGAATCAACCTGTGGCAAGTTACTTTTTTTTGGTGCTTGGAGAACTTGGGATGTTGGTTTAGCTACTGCTTGTTTTGCTAAGTCTTCTTCGAAAATATAGTTTACTACAATTTCAGCGTTATAAACCTCGAAACCAGCCGTCAAAATGATTGGTTTCAAATTTTTATCCCAAAATAGTTCTTTCATAGGGTCTAGATAAATTGTCGCTATATTTTGCTCAATTTGAATCAGCCTGGCATCTAAAACGAAAAATTCGTATGTTGCTTGTTTTAGTTGACTTTTTGCTAACTCGAGAACCCTATTCCAAAAAATTTGTTCATTTTCAGTCATAGTAGTTTCCTTTTTTGTGGATAATTCATACAATATTCTAACATAAAATAAAAAAGTTTTCCACAACAAGGAAAAATAAAAATCCACAGTGTTTATAAAAGTTATCAACAGGTTGTGGATAACACAAAAAAGGCTTAAAATCGGGTGATTTAGCCTTTTTTTCTTGTGGAAAACTATGAAATAAAAAATGAACAATTCACAAGCTATTTTAGCCTGTTGATAATTCTGTTAAAGTCTTCTTCGCTCTGAAAACGCAATTGCAAATCTCCCTTGAAGCCTGATTTGGCAAGGGATAAGCTAACTGGGACTCCTAACAATTTTGACAGTTCTTCTTCTTGATGACGAATAAAAATATTTTTTTCATTTTTTTTTGAAGATTTTTTAGTGGGTTTAGATTTTTTGACCAGTTCTTCCAGTTTTCGGACGCTAATTTCTTCAGTAATGACTTTTTGATACCACTTCTCTTGTTCTTTTTTATTTTTTAATGTGAGAAGCACGCGCGCGTGACCTTGGGATAGTTGCCCTCGCTCAACAGCTTTAGAAATGGCACTTGGTAAATTCAATAATCGTAAGCAATTGGTGATGTAAGGACGAGATTTTCCCATGAATTGAGCTAATTCTTCGTGTGTCATCTGATTTCTGTCTAATAACTGCTGATAGGCTTTTGCTTCCTCGATGGGATTAAGGTCTGAACGTTGCAAATTTTCGACAATAGCCAGTTGCATACTTTCTTTATTAGAAATTTCTTTGATAATCGCTGGAATTTCGCTCAAACCAGCCATTTTAGAAGCTTTAAGACGTCTCTCTCCTGCTATAAGTTCATATCCGAAGATAGCAGATTTTCGAACGATAATGGGCTGAATGAGGCCATTAGCTTTGATTGATCGAGATAGCTCTTCTAATTCTTCTTGTTTAAATTCTAAGCGTGGTTGGTAAGGATTTGGAGAAATATCGTCAATATTTATTAGGTTAAGTGTCTCAGTCATATTTTTTCCTTTAAAAAATGAGGCTGAGAGAACTCAGCCTCATTGATTTTTGATTATAAATTATTGATTTTGATTTGATGAATCTGATGAAGAAGAGAGATCTTGAGTTGTTTTAGTTAATTTAATTGTTTCAGTTTTCTTAGTTGTACCGCGGTAGAAAGTAACTTTGACAGAGTCTCCAGTTGAGTGTCCGTAAAGGATACTTTGAAGGTCTGTGATTGAGTTAACTTCTTCACCATCAATAGCTGTGATGACATCGTATCTTTCAAGAGTTCCTTCAGCAGGCATACCTGATTGTACTGAGGCTACAACAACTCCTCCAGTAACACTAGTTGGAATGTTGAGGTGGCTAATAGATACAGTTGAGAGATCGCTTAAGTTAGCCATTGTGATACCAAGTGCTGGACGAATAACTTTTCCGTTTTCTTCCAATTGATTGATGATTTTAACAACATCATTAGATGGAATGGCAAATCCCATACCTTCTACAGACTCACTTGAACTAGATGTAGAAGAAATTTTACTTGAGTTGATACCGATAACTTGTCCTTCGATATTAATCAAAGCACCTCCAGAGTTACCTGGGTTAATAGCAGCATCGGTTTGGATAGCATTTGTTGAGATAGTTTCGCCATCGTCATTAGTCATTGTTACTGTACGACTTAGACTTGAGACAATCCCTTGTGTTACAGAGTTTGCGTATTCAGTTCCAAGTGGGCTACCAATGGCAATAGCTGTTTCCCCGACGGTAATTTTATCTGAGTCAGCAAATTCGGCAACGGTAGAAACTTTATCAGAAGCAATTTTGACAACAGCTATATCTGAATAAGTATCAGCTCCGACTAATTCTCCAACGACTTTTGTACCATCAGATAGCATGATTTCGAGCTGTTCAGCGCCGTCAACGACATGGTTATTTGTTACAACGTAGGCAGAATTTCCGTCTTTTTTGTAAATAACACCAGAACCTTCGCTAGAGATGTTTAAAGCGTCATCAGATGTTGAATTGTTACTATTTGCATTATCGCCAAATAATTGAGCGTACAGATCATTTGATGAAGTATTTGATTGATAATTAATAACGGATACAACAGCGTCTTGAACTTTTGAAACCGCTTTTGTCGTATCATTAGAATTTGAATAACTTACTTTACTTGTGGTTGTTTTAGTACTTGAACCGCTAACGTTATTTATCGAAATGCCAGCCATATTTAAAATCAGTAGCGTCCCAGCTACACCTCCGATGAATCCGATTAAAATGATAGACAGCGGCTTGAGAATTTTTTTTGATTTAACTTTTGGAAAATTGACTTTTTTCATGTCTCTTCCTCCTTTTTATTTATAGCTAGCATACAAAAAACGACTTAATTATACCTTAAAAGTCAAAAAAAATAAAGTAATCCACAGGCTGTGGAAAACTTTTTGTTTTTGTGCAAAAAAGCCGCTAATAAGGCGATTATAGCCCTGTTTATAGCTTGTTAACATGTGGATAATGTGTGAAAAGCTTGTGAATATGTGGTAAAATAAAAGCATGAAAGTTAAAATTATCGCTGTAGGAAAATTAAAAGAAAAATATTTAAAAGATGGTATTTCTGAATATGGCAAACGCATGAGTCGCTTTGCAAAATTTGAAATTATCGAATTACCCGATGAAAAAACACCTGATAATGCCAGTGACGCTCAAAATCAACAAATTATGGAAAAAGAGGGCGAGCGTATCTTAGGTAAAATTTCAGATCGTGACTACGTCATTGTCTTAGCTATTGAAGGTAAGCAGTTCCCATCAGAAGAATTTAGTAAGATTATTGCTGATGCAACGTTGAGAGGCTATTCAGATATTGTATTTGTTATTGGAGGAAGCTTAGGATTAGCTGATAAGGTTAAAAAGCGAGCTAACTTGAAAATGAGTTTTGGTTTGCTGACATTACCTCATCAGTTGATGCGTTTAGTGCTATCTGAGCAAATCTACCGTGCTTTCATGATTCAACAAGGAAGTCCTTATCATAAATAAAAAAGCAGTTCAGCTGAACTGCTTTTTTATGGTTTCGTGTGAAACATGTATAAAAAAAGCCGATTTACGTCGGCTAAAGATTTGATCCCAGCAGGATTCGAACCTGCGACCGTTCGCTTAGAAGGCGAATGCTCTATCCAGCTGAGCTATGAGACCATATCAACTTAATCATTCTATCAAAATAACAGCTTTTCTGTCAACTAAAAATCGTACTTTCGGGCAGAAGTGATTTTTTTTAAAAGATAAATTGCAAGAATAAGTGCAACTTTTATAACTCACTTAAAAGTGCCTCAAAGGATGTTCTGTAACCTAAGCATTTTCGTGGGCGGTGATTGATAGCAAAAAGAGCTGAGAATAAGTCCTCATCACTAATAAGGGCTAAATCAGTTTTCTTAGGGAAATATTCCCTTAGTAAGCCGTTAGAGTTCTCATTGCTCCCTCTTTGCCAAGAAGAATAGGCATCCGAAAAGTAAAAGTCAATGCCTAGATTTTCGACTAAAGGGTAACAAGCGAATTCCTTTCCCCTATCTGAAGTAAAGCTTTTAAGAAGGTCTTTGGGAAATAGCTGGTAGAGCTGCTGAATGGCTGAAAACATTGAAGTTGCGGTTCGGTCTGGTATTTTAAAGGCCAGGTAAAATCGTGTCTTTCGTTCGACAAAAGTGGCTAAACACCCTTTGCTTTTACCACGAGAAGAGACAACCGTATCTAATTCCCAGTGACCAACACTTTCTCTCTTTTTAACCTCCTTTGGGCGTTTGGAGATAGGAGTTCCAATGGTAAATTTCCCACGAGTTTCACGAGGTTGTCGACTCTTTCCTTTGCGTCTCAAAACGGTCAAATCACAGGAAATCAAGCCCTTGTAGAGCCAATTATAGATAGTCTTGAAGGATACCATTGGTCTCTGTTCACGCTGATAGCGACCAGAAATTTGTTCTGGAGACCAAGAGGCTTTTAACTGACTTTCAATCTCATATTTGAGATTTGGAGTGCAAATCGATTTTCTGCCCTTATGCTTGGCGCGCTGATTATAGTGTTTCTGGGCACTTTCTGCCGAATAAGTTCCCTGACATCGCTTTAACTCTCTAGAGATAGTGGACCTATTAACCTCCAATTTTTTGGCAATATGACTTGGTTTCAAACCTAGTTCTAGATAAGTCTCTATCTTTATACGCTCAGTTATGGTAAGATGGTGATAGCTCATAGATTCCTCTCGTGTTCTTGTTAGTGTGGTTACTTATAGTTTACACGATTGAGGGGCTATGAGTTTTTTTGTTGCACTTTATTTTACAATTTATCAAAAGAAAAAAAGTAGTAAACGAAATATCATCTTTTTACTAGTAAACAACTACTTTATATTTACTATAAGAGTATCTCAAAAAGCCTGTTATTTAGGGATTTTTGGAACGTTAAAATTATTTGAATTTTTCGGCGATATTTTAGTGCAAAAAAACTTCAAAAAAAAAGTAAAAAAATTGAAAAAAACTATAGACAAACCGAAAATTTCTGCTATAATAATAAGAGTGTTGAGGGGAAATCCTAAAACTTCTGGTCCGTTGGTCAAGGGGTTAAGACACCGCCTTTTCACGGCGGTAACACGGGTTCGAATCCCGTACGGACTATAAAACTACTGCTTAGCAGTTTTTTTTCTTTATCCGGCATAGCTCAGTTGGTAGTAGCGCATGACTGTTAATCATGATGTCGTAGGTTCGAGTCCTACTGCCGGAGTGATAAGACACCTTCCTAAGTTTTACTTAGGATTTTTTATTGCTCAGATAAACAAAAGAATCAAGCTTTTCAAATTAATTTAGGTAAGGTCAGACAATTATGGTCTGCCTTTTTTGTTAGTCACTAAAGAAAGAAACATCCCACTGTCAACTTATTAACAGAGGGATGTTTGATGTTTAATTACTTTTTTCGTTTTCTTATAGTATGGTAGATCATAAATAGAATAACACCACTAAGCGATAGGATTACTCCTTGCTTAAATCCTATTGGAAGATAGGTTAACGTTACTTTGCCTTTTCCAGCTTTTACATTAACTTTCATAAAGCCATTCTGAGCTCTAGATAATGATAGCTTTTTGCCATTTTGAGTAGCTGTCCATCCTTTGTCATAGGGAATGGTAAATAACAGTGATGAATCTTTTGTTGCAGTATAAGCCGCTGTTACGGCATTTTTATCAGTGGTAACTGAGACAGGCTGGCTATTGATAACATCTATAGCTTTTTGGTAGCTAGTCAAATCAAGTGCATAAAAGTTTGGCTGATTGAATGATACCTGAGTATTTTCAGGGAATATAAAGCTAATTTGCAATGTTTGTGGGTCTTTAAAGTAACCAAGATTAAAGAATGTGTAGGCATTATCAGTAGTATATTCTGTGCTTTTACCATTCACAGTAATTTGAACTTTTTGGCTATTTTCGTTAGCAAAGGTAATATTTGGCACGCTAACATAAAGTTGGGTGTTTCCAGTTACTGTAAGGCTGTAATTAGCGTGAGCACTTAATTCATCGCCGTTATTTGTTGTTATACGACCGTTTAAATTACTTGCGCCACTTGTTAGCTGGGATGCTAGACGTGTAAAGTAATTTTCAGAAAGTCCTGTGATGTTATTGATTAAATTGGTTTGATTGTCAAGTGTGTTGACACTGAAGTCAACATCCTTGTAAAGACCATTTGTCAGAAGAGCTAGTTGGCAAGCATATTGATTTTCGTATAGTGACATGTTATCAGAAGTATCAACACAACTATAGCCAAATTTATTGACATCTGTTTCTGAAAGATTGTATTTTACTGCAAATAGACTGTCCATTAGCAAAGTATTATTTTGGTAACGGAGATTTAGATTAGTTCCAGTTGATTTAAATCCCAGTCGGTCTAATGTGCTGCTAGATATTGTATTACGAATAGATGAGAACTGCGAAATACCATTGTAGTTATACTTCATGCTATCGTTTCCTGTTTGTGGTAGTAATTCGTCAGTACGGTAGAATGTTGTATTTAGCTCCTTGGTATTTTGAACGAGTTTTTCGATATCTGTTAAATTATGAGCATAGCTTTGGCGAGATGGGAATACCCATTCAATGTTTAAAGCATTAATTTGGTAATAAGTATTAAGGGAAATTTCAAAGAGTGTAAAGATAAGTGTAAAGCCTACAACAAAATTAAAGGTCAAATATTGCTTAGCATGGCTAAGTAGGATAATAGCGTAGGCGGTTAAGAAAGAAAATGTAATAACAATTTGAGGAGTTTCTAAGAAATCATAGTGATTTTTTAACACTGCGCTAGCCAAGAAACCAACAGCAAGCGGGATAAGTCCAGTAAGATAGTGTCTGGTTTCTAGCTCTTTCAGATGCGATAATGTTTCAGCTGCAAGAAGGATAACCAAGATAGAGAAAGTCCATGAGTAGCGATGAAGAAACATATTTGGTGAGTGCATTCCTTGCCACATCAAATCAAGGGGCTCGAGATAAAAGCTAGCAATAATTAGTAACAACATTAGTCCGTATGCTACGCGTGTTTGCCATTTGATTGACTTGATTGTAAAGAAGATAAGGGCAAGAATAAGTGGAAAGATTCCTACATAAATCATAGGAATAGAGCCAAACTTGGTGGTGTCATAAGCACCGACAAAGTTCTTAGCAAATAAATCAAAGCACCAAGAACTGTCTGTAAACCATTCTGTAAAGCTAGAAAATTTTTCGCCATGCGTTGAAAGGTCTAAATAGGTTGGTAATAGCATGATACAGCTAGATAGACCTACTAAGATTGACACGACGGTAAAGTCGATGAATTGACGTCCAATATCTTTCCAGGTTGTATTTTTGCTTAATTGAACAAGAAAATACAAGGTGAGGAAAATGGCTACCATAAATCCAAAGTAGTAATTTTGGATGAAAAGAATGGTTAAGCTAACGTAGTAGAGAATGAATCTCTTTTGAAATATTAAACGATTAAGACCAAGAATAATAAGTGGCAAGAGGATAAAGACGTCAAGCCACATATTGATTTCAATTTGACTAATGGCGAAACTCATCAAAGCATATGACGTTGATAAGATGATAGTGAATGATTCTAATACTTTTGGATAAAGTTTTCGCAAGCTATAAAAGCAAGATAGCCCCATACAAGCAACTTTTAATAGCGTAAAAAGATATATGGCATCAGGCATAGTTCTTAAGCTGAAAAAGTAGACTAAAGGCGAGAAGAAACTTCCGAGATAGTAGCTTATTAGAGCGTAAAAATTGAGCCCAAGTCCACTTGTAAAAGTGTAGAAAATGCTATCTGAGCCGTGTAAAATATTTCGGAGATTTTCAGCAAAAATAACATATTGGTGAAAACCATCACTGGCTAAAATGGTTGTCTCACTGTTGAAGGTAATATTTTTAGCTAACAGAGCAAAAAATAAGATAAACAATGGTAGACAAAAAGCAGCTGCGTAGTAAAGTTTGTTTTTGGTTAGTTTAAATGATTTAAATGTCATAATGTTAGTAAGACAGGTTGAGATAAAAATCCCAACCTGTTTCTTTTCTATAAAATATTGTAGCCGTCATAGCAAGCTATGACAAAATGATTAATCTTTCCAAAGTTCTTTAACTTTTGCTTGAACTTCTTCATTTTCAAGAAATTCATCGTAAGTTTCATCGATACGGTCGATAACTCCATTTTTAGAGATAACTACGATGTGGTTAGCAAGAGTTTGAATAAATTCATGGTCGTGACTAGCAAAGATGATTGATTCTTTGAAATCTTTCAGACCATCGTTTAAGCTTGAGATTGATTCCAAGTCTAAGTGGTTAGTTGGATCATCAAGGACAAGAACGTTTGATTTAAGAAGCATCAATTTAGAAAGCATCACGCGCACTTTTTCTCCCCCTGAAAGAACGCTAACTGATTTGTTAACTTCATCTCCAGAGAAAAGCATGCGTCCTAGGAAACCACGAAGGAAAGTATTATCGTCTTCTTCTTTAGAAGCAAATTGGCGAAGCCATTCAAGGATTGATTCACCAGATGCAAAATCACGCGAGTTATCTTTTGGAAGGTAAGAACGGCTAGTAGTTACACCCCATTTGATTGTTCCTTCGTATTCGATGTCGTCCATCAAAGCGCGGATAAGAGCTGTTGTTTGAATATCGTTTTGTCCGATAAATGCTGTCTTATCACCTGGACGTAGGATAAAGCTGATATTGTCAAGAACTGTTTCCCCATCGATTTTGACAGATAAGTTTTCGACTGTTAGCAAATCTTTACCAAGTTCACGTTCAGCTTTGAAGTTGATGAATGGATATTTACGACTTGATGGCACAATTTCTTCAAGTTCGATTTTATCAAGCATTTTCTTACGAGAAGTCGCTTGTTTTGATTTAGAAGCGTTGGCAGAGAAACGAGCAACGAATTCTTGCAATTCTTTGATTTTTTCTTCTGCTTTGGCGTTACGGTCAGCTTGCAAGCGGGCAGCAAGTTCAGAAGATTGTTTCCAGAAGTCGTAGTTACCAACGTAGAGTTTGATTTTACCAAAATCAAGGTCAGCCATGTGTGTACATACTTTGTTCAAGAAGTGACGGTCATGGGAAACAACGATAACAGTGTTTTCAAAGTCAATCAAGAAATCTTCTAACCAAGTGATTGATTGGATGTCAAGACCGTTGGTTGGTTCGTCAAGAAGAAGAACATCTGGTTTACCAAAAAGAGCTTTGGCAAGGAGAACTTTCACTTTGTCACCGTTAGCAAGTTCACTCATGTTTTGGTAGTGAAGGTCTTCAGGGATATTAAGGTTTTGGAGCAATTGTGAAGCTTCACTTTCGGCTTCCCAACCGCCAAGCTCAGCAAATTCACTTTCTAATTCTGCTGCGCGGACACCATCTTCATCTGAAAAATCAGGTTTCATGTAGATAGCGTCTTTTTCTTTCATAATGTTATATAGGCGCTCATTTCCCATGATAACAACGTCAATCGCACGTTCTTCTTCATAGTCAAAGTGATTTTGACGAAGAACTGATAGACGTTCGTCTGGTCCAAGGGAAACATGACCTGTTGTTGGTTCAATATCTCCTGCCAAGATTTTTAAAAATGTAGATTTTCCTGCACCGTTGGCACCGATTAAACCATAGGTATTTCCAGCTGTAAAGTTGATGTTAACCTCATCAAACAGTTTTCTATCGCTGAAACGTAGTGATACATCAGAAACTGTAAGCAATTTTTCACCTCATAATATTTATCTATAAGCTCATTGTACATGAAAAATCCCCAATTTTCAATTAGAGAGAGGGGGCTTTGAGTTACATTTCAGTTACATTGGTAAGATAGCATCTTTTTCGTTAAGCTTGTAGTATTTTTTAAGGCTGAAACCACGTCCCATAACTTGTGTGGCAGGCATGACAACGATAAAGGCTGCTTCGTCGATTTTTTGAATATTTTTTTCTAAACGAGGAACTTCTTGACGTGAGACAGTTGTCATCAGCATTGTTTGTTGCTCGCCTGAGAAGCCACCAGTCACAGGAATCTCTGTTACACCACGGTCAGCTTCCATAGAAATATAATTTTTAATTAAATCATTTTTCGGAGAAATAATCATAAGGTTACGAGACGATGTAACACCGATTTGCATGCTGTTAACGACATATCCAATGACCAATAAAGCAATAATAGAGTACATAACAGTATCGACGTCGAAGGCTAGAAATCCCATAGCTACACTACAGCCATCAACGATAGTCATTGCGACTGCTAAAGGCAGTGGTGTGTATTTATGGAGAATTTGGGTGATAATCCCTGTTCCACCAGTTGAAGAATTTCCCCAGAAAACAACTCCTAGACCAAAACCACAAATAACAGCTCCAAAAAGAGCAGCAAGTAGTGGATTATGGGTAAGATTTGGGAGGTCTTCAGTTAATTTGATGAAGATAGAGTAAATCCATGACCCGTAAATTGTTTTAAAAAATGTTTCTTTTCCCAAGAAAAGCCAGCATGAAATCAATAATGGAAAGTTGGTCATCATGACAAAGTTACCCGGATTCCACCCAAGTAAAGCCTTCAAACTGACAGCAATTCCGACCACCCCACCAGAGGCGATGTGGTTTTCAAGGAAGAAGCAGTTAAAACCAACAGCAGCAATAAAAGACCCGGCAGTTACGAGTCCAAAATCAATAAGTTTTTTCTTCATATTAATCCTCTTCTTAATAACAAACGATTATATTATGGCAAAGAAGCACCATATCGTCAAGATTTTTTGGGATAATGCCCTAAATCAAATTTTAATCTTTCTAATAAAATTAAAAATGAAATTGTATAAATATACCGAAATAGTGAATATCCAAAATCTACCCTGTGAGATAGGGTCTGAACTTGACAAAGGAGGTATAATTTCATAAAATGAAGAGGATTCAGAATAGTAATGTAAACGTGTACTTTTAGAGAGCTGATGGTGCTGAGAATCAGTAGTAACCTTACATGAATGGGCTGATGATAAAAAACGAAATAATCTTTGCATTGATTGTGTAAATGTTTATATAGTGGTAAAGAGATGATAGATAAGTCTATTAATTGAGGTGGTACCGCGTATCGATAACGCCCTCACGTAGTTAAACTATGTGAGGCGTTTTTATTTGAATTAATTATTGAGGTGATAAAATGGCAAAACCAATTATTTTAACAGGTGACCGTCCAACGGGTAAATTGCACTTGGGACACTATGTTGGAAGTTTGAAAAATCGTGTTCTTCTACAAAATGAAGATAAATATGACATGTTTGTTTTCTTGGCTGACCAACAAGCTTTGACAGACCATGCTAAAGAATCTGAAATTATTAGAGAATCAGTAGGAAATGTTGCACTTGATTATCTTTCAGTAGGTCTTGACCCAGCTAAATCAACAATTTTCATTCAAAGTCAAATCCCTGAATTAGCTGAATTGACAATGTACTACATGAACCTTGTTTCATTGTCACGTTTGGAACGCAATCCTACAGTTAAGACGGAAATTGCACAAAAAGGATTTGGAAGCTCAATCCCAACAGGATTTTTGGTTTATCCAATTTCACAAGCTGCAGATATCACAGCCTTCAAAGCTAATTATGTGCCAGTCGGAAATGACCAAAAACCAATGATTGAACAAACACGTGAAATCGTTCGTAGTTTCAATCATACTTATAAAACTGATGTCTTGGTTGAACCAGAAGGAATTTTCCCTGAAAACGAAGCAGCTGGTCGTTTGCCAGGTTTAGATGGTAATGCCAAAATGTCTAAATCACTTGGTAATGGTATCTACTTATCTGATGATGCTGATACAGTTCGTAAAAAAGTTATGAGCATGTATACTGACCCTAACCACATTCGCGTTGAAGATCCAGGTCAAATCGAAGGAAATATGGTCTTCCATTATCTTGACGTCTTCGGACGTGAAGAAGATCAAGCAGATATTGCTGCTATGAAAGAACACTACCAACGTGGTGGTCTTGGCGATGTGAAAACAAAACGTTACCTTCTTGAAATTCTTGAACGCGAATTAGCACCAATTCGTGAACGTCGTTTAGAATACGCTAAAGATATGGGTGAAGTTTTCCGTATGCTTGAAAAAGGAAGTGAAGCTGCGCGTGAAGTTGCAGGACAAACACTTGCTGAAGTAAAAGCAGCTATGGGAATTAACTACTTCTAAAATACACAGAGCTCCGAGGTGATTACTTCGGAGTTTTTTTAGAACTATAAAACATGTGTTTTAAATGAGAATTACAAAAATAATCAGTCTAATATAGAAGAGAATTTTTGGAAAAAATTGAATTTAATTTATTGACAAATGATTTTGGCATGTTATTATAATAACAATAAAAAATTAGCTAGGGTTAAAAATCCCCTACAGATATATAGAAAAGAGGGTTTATTTAATGTCAAATTGGGACACTAAATTTTTGAAAAAAGGTTACACTTTTGATGACGTACTACTCATTCCTGCTGAAAGTCATGTTCTTCCAAATGAAGTTAACATGCAAACAAAACTTGCAAAAAATTTGACATTGAACATTCCTATCGTAACAGCGGCTATGGACACTGTTACTGACAGTCGAATGGCAATTGCGATTGCACGTGCTGGTGGTCTTGGTGTTGTTCACAAAAACATGTCAATCCAAGATCAAGCTGAAGAAATTCGTAAAGTAAAACGCTCTGAAAATGGTGTTATTATTGATCCTTTCTTCTTAACACCAAAACACTCTGTTTCAGAAGCTGAAGAATTGATGCAACGCTACCGCATCAGTGGTGTTCCAATTGTTGAAACTCTTGAAAATCGTAAATTGGTGGGGATTATCACAAACCGTGATATGCGTTTTATCTCAGATTATCACGCTCCAATTTCTGCACATATGACAAGTGAAAAATTGGTAACAGCTCCTGTTGGAACCGACCTAGAAACTGCAGAATGCATCCTTCACGAACACCGTATTGAAAAATTACCTTTGGTTGATGAAGCTGGACGTTTGTCAGGTCTCATCACTATCAAAGATATTGAAAAAGTTATTGAATTCCCTAATGCTGCTAAAGATGAATTTGGTCGTCTTTTAGTTGCGGGTGCTGTTGGTGTTACATCTGATACATTTGAACGTGCTGAAGCACTCTTTGAAGCTGGTGCAGATGCAATTGTTATTGATACTGCTCACGGTCACTCAGCAGGTGTTCTACGTAAAATCGCTGAAATTCGTCAACACTTCCCAGAACGTACATTGATTGCTGGTAACGTTGCTACTGCAGAAGGAGCACGTGCTCTTTATGAAGCAGGTGTTGATGTTGTTAAAGTCGGAATCGGTCCTGGTTCAATCTGTACAACACGTGTTGTTGCAGGTGTTGGTGTCCCTCAAATTACAGCTATTTATGATGCAGCACAAGTTGCGCGTGAATATGGTAAAACAATCATCGCTGACGGTGGTATCAAATATTCAGGTGATATCGTTAAAGCTTTGGCAGCCGGTGGTAATGCTGTAATGCTTGGTTCTATGTTTGCTGGTACTGATGAAGCTCCAGGTGAAACTGAAATCTTCCAAGGACGTAAATTCAAAACATACCGTGGTATGGGATCAATTGCAGCTATGAAGAAAGGTTCAAGCGACCGTTACTTTCAAGGTTCAGTTAATGAAGCTAACAAACTTGTTCCAGAAGGAATTGAAGGTCGTGTAGCTTATAAAGGTGCTGTTTCCGATATCGTCTTCCAAATGATCGGTGGTATCCGTTCAGGTATGGGATACGTTGGAGCAGAAAACATTCTAGCTCTTCATGAAAAAGCACAATTCGTTGAAATGTCAGGTGCAGGTTTGGTAGAAAGCCACCCACACGATGTTCAAATTACGAATGAAGCTCCTAACTACTCTGTAAAATAATATCTTATAAGTAATAGATATAAATTCTGATGGCGACACGCTGTCAGAATTTTTTTGTAAGAAGGCCTTTACAAAATGCTATAGAATATGTTAGAATATTTAACTATGTTCGCCAAAAACATGGAATTTTCTTTTACTTTTCTGAAAAAGCGTTTTCATAAAAGCGAACGACTAATTTATATATTTACACCAATGTAAACAACGTTTACTAATCTGTAAAACATATCGTAAAGGAGAAAAAATGCAGGGTATTTTATTTGCATTGATTCCCATGGTTGCATGGGGAAGTATCGGGTTTGTCAGCAATAAAATTGGAGGTAAACCAGATCAACAAACATTAGGAATGACTCTTGGGGCACTTGTATTTGCCTTTGTTGTATGGTTGTTTGTTCAACCAGAAATGTCAGTTACACTTTGGGTTGTCGGAATTATCGGTGGTATGCTTTGGTCTATGGGACAAAATGGTCAATTCCGTGCAATGCAATATATGGGGGTTTCAGTTGGTAACCCTCTATCAAGTGGTGCTCAACTTGTATTTGGTAGCTTGATTGGTGCAATTGTATTTGGAGAATGGAGCAAACCAATTCAATACACACTAGGTATTGTAGCTTTGCTTCTGTTGGTTATCGGTTTCTATTTCACAAGTAAACGTGATTCTGAAAAAATTGAATCAGGTGTTCTTACTGACTTTGGTAAAGGTTTCCGTGCATTGACTTATTCAACAATTGGTTACCTTTCTTATACTATCTTATTTAACAATATCATGAACTTTGATGCTTTGGCAGTTATTTTCCCAATGGCTGTTGGTATGGTTCTTGGAGCAGTTGTTTTCATGAAATTTAATGTTAAATTTGAAACAGTTGTTATTAAAAATGCTATCGTTGGATTTATGTGGGGGATTGGTAATGTCTTCATGCTTCTTGCTGCTGCAAAAGCTGGTCTTGCAATTGCCTTTAGTTTCTCACAATTAGGTGTTATCATTTCAATCATGGGTGGTATCTTATTCTTAGGTGAAACTAAAACACGTAAAGAAATGCGTTGGTTAGTCATTGGCATTGCATGCTTTGTTCTTGGAGCTGTATTACTAGGAATTGTAAAATCTTATTAATCTTTGTTGACAGTGATGTCAATGATTTTGTAAACATAAATAAAAAGCTGGCTAAGCCAGCTTTTTTTAGTTCTCTTGAATATGTCCTTTGGTAACCGTAAAAATTTTTAATTCTTTGGGGAGTTGTGATAAATGTTCAAGACTTGTTGTTGTGATGAAAGTCTGAACATTTTTAGCGATAATCATTTTCAGTAGCTCAGTTTGTCTGTAATTATCTAACTCACTCATAACATCGTCGAGAAGTAAAATCGGATAATCACCCGTAACATTTTTGATGAGCTCAATTTCAGCCATTTTTAGAGATAAAATTAGGCTACGATGCTGACCTTGACTCCCAAAATTAGCAGGCATATCATTGATGAAAAATTCTAAATCATCACGGTGTGGACCAGCACCAGTATTTTTTTTGAAAATATCACGTTTGTGATTTCTTTCTAAAGTCTTTAAAAATTGTTCTTTGATATCAGATTTTTTATCAAAAGGTACGGATGATAAATAGTGAATTTTCAAATGTTCTAAGCCGTCAGAAATGGTATAGTGGTAGCAATCAGCTTCTTTTTCTAAATTAGCAATAAAATCTAGACGGTGTTCCATAACACGGCTACCAAAGTCAGCTAGCTGTTCATCAAGTACTGCTAGGAAGTCAATATCGACTTTTTCAGCCGTTTTAAGGTAGGTATTACGCTGTTTAAGAACATGGTTGTAATTTGATAAATCAGATAAATAAACTGGCTTGATTTGTCCAAGGTCGATATCGATAAATTTGCGACGAAGACTTGGTGCCCCTTTTATGAGTTGCAAATCCTCGGGAGCAAAAAGAACAACAGTCATTACACCAATGTAATCAGATAATTTAGCTTGTTTTAAGTGATTGATTTTGGTAACACGCCCTTTGCTTGAAAGGTCGATTTCTAGAGGAACTGCCCCAGTTGAGCGTTGTAAATTACCTGAGACGTGGAGTTCTTTTTCTTGAAAATGAATCAGCTCTTTATCTAAACGTGTACGGTGGCTGCGAGTTAAAGATAAGAAATAAATAGCTTCTAAGAAATTAGTTTTTCCTTGGGCATTTTTCCCAATAAAAACATTGAGTCCAGGGGAAAATTCAAGTTCATTATTTAAATAATTACGGTAATTTTTTAAGGCTATTTTTTGAATCCACATGATTAAGTTCCTGGAAAACGAATAGGTTTACGTTCTTTCGTTTGTTTAGCTTGTTTTTTAGGTTGATTTTGCTTTTTAGCTTTTTTATTTTTAGCGTTTAACTCTTTGACAATAGCAGCAACACGAGCTTTTTCAGCTACAGCTTCAAGATGTTCTTCTTTTTCTTTAGCTGTTGGTTCAATAATATTGATTGTGATATTGTCTTCTGGAATAGCTACAACATCATCAATGCGGATTTTTTTCCCACGACGTTTTTCGTCTTCACCATTGAATAGGACAGTTGTTTCTGCTAAGTATCCTTTAATAGCACCACCACTTTGGATAATGCCCAGTTCCTTTAATAAAGCTTGTAAAGTAATATAGTCATCAAATAATTTGTATTCCATTGTTTTCTCCATTTTGTAATCCAAGTAATTATAACATAAACGTGGTATAATTTTAGCTAATAAAGTGTATTAGTAAGGAATTTGTAATGAAAATAGTTGATGGTGTTGAGTTACATTTAATTAAAAATGAAAAATTCAAGATGAACCACATTACCTTTCGTTTTTCTGGGGATTTTAATCAAAAAACGGTTGCAAGACGTGTTTTAGTGGCTCAAATTTTGGCAACTGCTAACGCCAAATACCCGACTGCTCAGCGCTTTAGAGAACGCTTGGCAAGCTTATACGGAGCCACTTTATCAACTAAAGTGTCAACGAAGGGACTAGTTCACATTGTTGATATTGAATTATCATTTATGAAAAATCGTTATACAATGGTTAAGGAAAATCTTTTAGAAGAAGTCATTGATTTTTTGTATCAGGTTCTTTTTTCTCCGCTTGTCACTGTTGAGCAGTATCAATCCAAACTTTTTGAACTTGAACAAACTAATTTGATTAATTATTTGAAGGCTGATAAAGATGACAGTTTTTATAGTAGTGAATTAGGGTTGAAAAAACTCTTTTTTGAAAATCTAGCCTTTCAAAGTTCAAAGTATGGTACAGCAGAATTGGCAGCAGCTGAAAATTCTTACACAGCATTTCAAGAGTTTCAGAAAATGCTTCGCGAAGATCAGCTGGACATTTTCATATTAGGAGAATTTGATGATTATCGTATGTTGCAGCTGTTTAATAAATTCCCTTTTGAAGACCGTCACAAGGATTTAGTATTTGACTACCAACAAGAATTTGGCAATATTGTTCAAGAAAAATTAGAAAGCAGAGAAGTTAATCAGTCAGTTTTACAGTTGGGATATTCTTTTCCAACACGGTATGGTGACAAAGATTATTTTGCTTTGCTTGTTTTTAATGGACTTTTTGGTGGGTTTGCCCATTCACGTTTGTTTACAGAAGTTCGTGAAAAAGAAGGGCTGGCATATACTATCGGAAGCCACTTTGATATTTTTACAGGTCTACTGAATATTTACGCTGGCATTGATCAAAAAAATCGTAATAAGGCGATGCAGTTGATTAATAAACAATTTTCTATTATTAAGACAGGACACTTTTCAGAAGCTCTTTTAAAGCAGACTAAGAAGATGCTAATAGTGAATTTGCGATTGTCAGGAGATTCTCCAAAAGTTTTGATTGAACGTTGCTATAATGGACAGTATTTGGAAAATCACTATAACATTGACGAAATGATTGACAAGATTAACAAGGTTAGTAAAGCTGATATTCTTCAATTGACAAGAAAAATTAGATTACAAGCTTTATATTTTTTGGAGGGAAAGTAAATGACAATATTAACTGAAAAAATTTTCTCTGAAATTGGTGAAAATCTCTATACTGCCATACTAGATAATGGCATGAAAGTTTACTTGATTCCCAAAAATGATTTTCAAGAAAGTTGTGGAATGTTGGTGGTCAATTTTGGATCGCTTGACAATAAGTTTACACAAAATGGTAAGGTTAGAAATTATGAAGAGGGAATTGCTCACTTTTTAGAACATAAATTATTTGAATTAGAAAATGGACAAGATGTTTCAGAATTATTCACTAATGCAGGTGCTAACAGCAATGCCTTTACAACTTTTGATAAGACTTGCTTTTATTTTTCAACGACAGACAATTTAAGTGAAAATCTAGCTTTATTGCAGCATTTTGTATCAGATACAGCCTTTACAGAAGAGTCAATTGAACGTGAAAAATCAATTATCGGACAAGAAATTGATATGTATCAGGATGATGCGGATTATCGATTATATCAAGGTATTTTAGAGAATTTATATCCCAAAACAGCGCTAGCTCAGGATATTGCAGGAACTCAAGATAGTGTCGCTAAAATTTCTGTTAACGACTTAAAAGAAAATCATGAAGTTTTCTATTCGCCACAAGAAATGGCTTTATTAGTTGTTGGTAATTTTGATAAAGATGTCATCTTTGAGCAAATTCAGGACATTCAAAAAGAAAGTGTAAAGAATGCCCATCACTTAGAACGTCAAAAATTAATCTATGAACCTGTAGTGCCTCAAAAGTCAGTTCAGATGGAGGTTGTTCAACCAAAACTAGCAATTGGTTTGAGAGGACCAGCCTTATCTGTAGGAATGTCTACTTTACGACAAGAATTGATTCTAAGGATTTTCTTTGCCATGATTTTAGGATGGACATCAAAACATTATCAGGAGCTTTATGAAAATGGTCAAATCGATGATTCATTTGATTTTGAAGTTGAAGTTTATGAGAATTTCCAATTTTTGATTATTTCCCTAGATACACCAACACCAATTGCTATGGCGACTAACCTCCGACAATATCTTGAGAAAGTCGCGCAGTCTAGTAATTTAGAGGATTTATCGAAAGAACATTTTGAAATTGTCAAAAAGGAATTATATGGTGACTTTTTCAAGAGTTTGGATTCCATTGAAAATTTATCTGCTCAATTTATCAATCATTTATCTGATGAGGAGACTTATTTAGCTGTTCCAAAAATTTTGGCTACCTTAACTTTTGAAGAAGTATTGGACATAGGAACTGAATTTGTTGCAAAATCAGATGCAACAGAATTCACAATCCTTCCAAAATAAAATCGAAATACTGGCTAAAATTTGCTATAATAAATCTGATTATATTTTTGTTAAAGGAAACCTTGTATGAGAGAAGAAACAATCGGAGAGATCTTAAGAAAAGGTCGAGTTGCAAAAAACTTGACCCTAGAAGAAGTCGAAGAAAAAACAGCGATTCCATCGCCCCATCTTCTAGCACTAGAATTAGAAAAATTTAAGCTGATTCCTGCAGATGAGGTTGAGGAATATCTTACTCAATATGCTGATTTGGTTGATGCTGATTCGGCTAAGCTATTAAAGCGCTATCGAGAGTTAATTAATGGCAAGACTCAAAAAGGTTCAGCAGTTGCTGAAGATGAGAAAATTACCATCGTACCAAGTCATAAACAAGCTGTTAAGCCAGTTCAAAAACAAGAAGTAGAAAATAAAGATGAATTTGGTGTTGGTTCACGCTCAAGTCGTTATAAGAGCGCTGAAAAAAACACTACATACCTTCCAATTGTCATGTTATGTGTGGTTGCACTTGCTATATTAGCTTTTGTCACATTTGTGACTTGGAGTCAACTTCAAACTGATAGTAATAATAATTCAAAACCAAGCTACTCTGTTGTTCATAGTTCTTCATCAGAAAGCAGCTCATCAACTTCAGAAAGTTCAACTAGCGAATCTTCTTCTGAAGAGAAAGGGTTGAAAATGGAAACTGAAGGTAGCGGAAGTAATTTGACTGTTAATGTATCAAACGTTTCAGATACAGACAATTTGACAGTTGATATTAAACTATCTGGTGCTGATAGCAGCTGGGTTTCTGTAAGTAACTCAGAAACTGGTGAAGGTGGAACACTTCTTTCTTCAGCAGGAACTACAAGCTTCTCAACAGCACTTGTTGCTGGAGCTAAAACATCTGTAATTACTTTAGGGGTTACAGAAGGAGTCACTGTTTCAATTAATGGTCAAGAAGTTGATATGTCAGCCTTGACAAGCACAACAGTAAGTTATATTACAATTAATATTCAATAAGGTAGGAAAATGAAAGTCGATTTTACAAAAAAAGAAAATATTCCTAATTTGTTAACATTGGGACGCATCGTATTAATCCCAGTATTTATTTTAATTCTTTGCTTTGCAAATAATACTGCTGGTCACGCTGTTGCGGCGGTAGTGTTCGCACTTGCAAGTATTACAGATTATTTGGATGGATATCTTGCTAGAAAATGGAAAGTTGTTACAAATTTCGGGAAGTTTGCAGACCCATTGGCTGACAAAATGTTAGTTATGACTGCATTTATCATGTTGGTTGAGCTTAAAATGGTTCCAGCTTGGATTGCAGCGATTATTATTTGTCGTGAACTTGCTGTAACAGGGCTTCGTTTACTACTTGTTGAAAATGGTGGAACAGTTTTAGCAGCAGCTATGCCTGGTAAAATCAAAACATTTACTCAAATGTTTTCTATTATTTTCTTGCTTTTCCATTTTTCACTTATTGGAACACTCTTACTTTATGTTGCTTTGATTTTCACTATCTATTCAGGATATGATTACTTCAAAGGAGCGGGATTCCTCTTTAAGGACACTTTTAAATGACATTAAATAGTATTGACGTTAAGCATTTAACTTTTAAATATACTGATCAACAAGATTATAATACCTTAGACGATTTATCGTTTCACGTGAAACAGGGAGAATGGTTATCAATTATTGGCCATAATGGTTCAGGAAAATCAACTACAGTTCGCTTAATTGATGGGTTGTTAGCTGCTGAATCAGGTCAAATCTTTGTTGAAGGTGAACTATTAACAGAAGAAAATGTGTGGAACATTCGTCAAAAAATAGGAATGGTTTTTCAAAATCCGGATAACCAATTTGTTGGTGCAACAGTCGAAGATGACGTAGCTTTTGGTTTGGAAAATAAAGGAATTCCTTTAGAAGAAATGAAAGCACGTGTTAAAGAAGCACTCAAACTTGTTGGTATGTCTGCTTTTGCCAACCGCGAGCCTTCTCGCCTTTCGGGTGGACAAAAACAACGTGTTGCGATTGCAGGGGCGATTGCTATGCGTCCTAACATTATTATTTTGGATGAAGCGACAAGTATGTTAGATCCGGAAGGGCGTATTGAATTAATTCAGACGATCAAGGAGATTCGTGATAAATATAATATGACGGTTATCTCTATTACTCATGATTTGGATGAGGTGGCGCTTAGCGACCGTGTTTTAGTCATGAAAAAAGGAAAAGTTGAGTCAAGTTCAACACCAAGAGAACTCTTTGCTAGAGGAGAAGAATTATTGACATTAGGACTTGATATTCCTTTTTCAGCTAATCTCATCTCTGCTTTAAAAGATAAAGGGTTTGAATTTACAGAGGATTATCTTACGGAAAAGGAATTAGAAGATCAATTATGGGAATTACTCTTGAAGGTGTAAATTACACATATCAAGCGGGGACACCTTTTGAAGGGCGTGCCCTTTTTGACATTAATCTTTCTATAAAAGAAGGTTCTTATACAGCTTTTATTGGACATACTGGTTCAGGAAAATCAACAATCATGCAGCTACTAAACGGGCTTAATATCCCAACAGAAGGTGCTGTCATCGTTGATGATATTAAAATTACAGCTGAGTCAAAAATCAAGGAGATTAAGCCTGTTCGTAAAAAAGTGGGGCTTGTCTTCCAATTTCCAGAAAGTCAACTTTTTGAAGAAACGGTTCTTAAAGATGTTGCATTTGGACCACAAAATTTTGGTGTTTCTCTAGAAGATGCTGAAAAACTTGCTCGTGAAAAACTTGCAATGGTCGGAATTAAAGAAGATTTTTTTGAAAAAAATCCTTTTGAACTTTCAGGTGGTCAGATGCGACGAGTTGCTATTGCTGGTATTTTAGCTATGGAACCAGAAGTATTAGTCTTAGATGAACCGACAGCAGGTTTAGATCCAAAAGGTCGCCGTGAGTTGATGACGTTATTTAAAGAATTGCATCAAAGTGGTATGACAATTGTTTTAGTTACACATTTAATGGATGATGTTGCTAATTATGCTGATTATGTCAATGTCCTTGAAGGTGGTCAATTAGTTCGTTCTGGTTATCCAAAAGAGGTCTTTCAAGATGTAGACTTCCTTGAAAGTAAGCAACTGGGTGTTCCTAAAATCACAAAGTTTGCTCAAAAGCTTGTCAAACGAGGGTTGCATTTAGAAAGTTTACCAATTACTATAGAAGAATTTGCTGAGGTGGTGAAACATGGATAAACTAATACTTGGTCGTTACATACCTGGAGATTCCTTGATTCATCGCCTAGACCCACGTAGTAAGTTACTTGCGATGATTCTATATATTGTTATTGTTTTTTGGGCAAATAACCTTGTTACCAATCTTTTGATGATTGCATTTACTTTGGTAGCTGTTATTCTATCGAAGATTAAATTGAGCTTTTTCTTACGTGGCGTTCGACCGATGATTGGTATTATTTTATTTACAACTTTATTCCAAATGTTCTTTACGCAAGGTGGGGAAACTTATTTCCAATTTGGAATCTTGAAAATTACAAGCTATGGTTTTAGTCAAGCGGTATTGATTTTCATGCGTTTTGTATTGATTATCTTCTTCTCAACGCTATTGACTCTTACAACGACGCCTCTAAGCCTTGCTGATGGGGTAGAATCTCTCTTAAAACCTTTTGTGCGATTTAAGGTACCAGCTCATGAAATCGGCTTGATGTTGTCATTAAGCTTGCGTTTTGTTCCAACATTGATGGATGATACAACACGTATTATGAAGGCGCAACAGGCGCGTGGGGTTGATTTTGGTGAAGGAAATCTTATTCAGAAGGTAAAATCTATTATTCCAATTCTAATTCCACTCTTTGCTTCAAGCTTTAAACGTGCAGATGCTTTAGCACTTGCGATGGAAGCAAGGGGCTATCAAGGTGGAGATGGACGTACAAAATACCGAATTTTACAATGGAGATTTAAAGATTCTTTGACTATTTTGATTGTTGTAATTTTAGGAATTCTCTTATTTTATCTTAAAGAAAGCTAAAACGCCTAATCTGTAGGCGTTTTCTTTATGTTATATCAATCTAATTGTAATATTTTTAATATAAGTCTAAAGCCTGAGTAACATTAAGTCTGTATTATATAGCCTGTACTAATTTTGAAACAAAAAAGGAGCATATAATGCAAACAAATATTTTTAAAACTAATTCTAACTCAATTAAGCTTGGTCTTGCCGGTGTAGCCGCAGCAGTAGCACTAATCGCCCCAACAGTTGCTAACGCTGATTCATACACTGTTCAATCAGGTGATACACTTTCTAAAATTGCCGTAACTTACAACACTACAGTTGAAAAATTGGCTTCAGTAAACCAAATTGCTGACGTTGACGTCATCACTGTAGGTCAAATCTTAGAACTAGATCCAGAAGCTACTGTAGCATCAGTAGAAACTTCTGCAGAAGCTGCTGCACCAGCAGCTAACTCAGCTGAAACTGTAGCCGCAGCACCAGCTGAAACAACAACTACATCATCATACGCATCAAACTTGGGTACTTCAGATGCTCAAGCTAAAGAAATCATTGCTCAACGCGAATCAAGCGGTAGCTACACAGCTCAAAACGGTCAATACTATGGTCGTTACCAATTGACAATGTCATACCTAAACGGTGACCTGTCAGCTGAAAACCAAGAACGTGTTGCAGACTCATACGTTGCAGGACGCTACGGTTCATGGTCAGCAGCTCTTGCATTCTGGAATGCAAATGGTTGGTACTAAGATTTAGAGATAGAATTACCAGTATTAGAATGAAAAAATCGGAGAATGTTCTCCGATTTTTTTGATTTGTTTTCGATAAATTAGCGTTTTCATTGTGAAAATGGAGTGAATTTCAATATCTCTGTAATATTTTTAACATATTTTCAATCTCAGAGTAATAAACAGATTATATGATAGGAAACAGGAGTTTAGAGAGGTATATATTTTATTTATTATGTATAATAAAATCAATAATAAAGCAATTAGAAAAATAATTATCAGCGTCTTAGGTGCTATTTTAATGACAACAGTGGTTGTCGCACTGGCTCCAAAAATTGAGGCATTTGCAGAAACAATCACAACTAGTTCAGAAACAAAAGTTGTTAAATCTACTTCAGAAAGTTCAGAAGTATCATCAGAAAGCTCTAGTTCTATAGAAAATAGCAGCTCAAGCTCAGTAGAAGAGAGCGAAGTAGCTGAATCATCATCTACTGAGGAAGTACAAGAAACTGAAGTTGCATATGTTGAGGAAGCCCCAGTTGAAGCTTCTACTGTAGATATGACAGCTAGCACAGTAACGACTGTAGCATCTTCTACAGGCTCATATGTTGCACCAAATGGCAATACAGCAGGAGCAATTGGCTCAGCGGCAGCAGCTCAAATGGCTGCGGCTACAGGTGTTCCTCAATCAACTTGGGAAGCTATTATTGCACGTGAGTCTAATGGTGACCCAAATGTTGCTAACGCATCAGGTGCATCAGGTTTATTCCAAACAATGCCTGGTTGGGGTTCCACGGCAACTGTTGAAGACCAAATTGCAACAGCTATTACAGTTTACAACACTCAAGGTTTATCAGCTTGGGGATATTAACAAAAAAGAAAAAGCACTAATCATCTTATAAAGATGATAGTGCTTTTTTTAAATCTTCAGGTTGATAGCAAATGGACTCAGCTCCATGCTCTTTTAGGCTTTCTAGACTACCAAAGCCCCATGTTACTCCAACTCTTCTAACACCAGTTTTTTTACCGCCAATCATATCGAATTTAGTATCGCCAACGATAACAGCTTCATGTGCTTGAATTTTTTGCTCTGTCAGACAAGCCTTAATAACATCTGCCTTATGGAAGTGTTGAGGTGTAGAGCCGTAGACCTTTTCAAAATATGAATTGATACCGAGGTCTGTTAACATTTGTCTTGCCATTGGTTGATGTTTACTTGTTGTGACAAAGAGTGAATAGTTTAAATGATTTAACTCTTCTAGCACATCAGAAATTCCTTCATAAAGCGAAACTTGATGAATTCCTTTAGTACCATAATAGTCTCTAAACGTTTTAATAGCGTGATTAATGTCATCGGTTTGGTCAAAATAATTCCCAAAAGTGACTTCTAAAGGTGGACCGATGAATGTTGACAGTTGTTTGTCGGTCTGTGAAGGTAATTGTAACTTTTCAAAAGCGTAATTAAATGCTGCCTTGATGCCGGGACTTGAATTTACCAGTGTTCCATCGAGGTCAAATAGAATTGATTTCACATTTACTCTCCTGTAAATTTTGTAAACATTAATTGACAACTCCGTCAATTACTAAGCAATTTTTGAATTTAGTATTAAAATACTAAATCTTTATTCTCCAAATATTTTAGCCTGAAGACGACGTCCAGTTGGTGTAGCAGCGAGCCCGCCTTCGGCGGTTTCACGAAAGGCTGTTGGAAGACTTGCCCCAACTTGGTACATCGCATCAACGACTTCGTCAACAGGAATTTGTGATTCGATACCAGCCAGAGCCATGTCGGCAGCAACCAGTGCAAAACTAGATCCTAAAGCGTTGCGTTTAACACAAGGAACTTCGACGAGCCCTGCGACAGGGTCACAGATAAGCCCAAGCATATTTTTGATAACAAAGGCAACAGCTTGGCTGGCTTGGAAAGCAGATCCACCAGCAGCCTTGACTAGCGCAGCTGCACTCATTGCTGAAGCAGAACCAACTTCGGCTTGACAGCCACCTTCAGCACCAGAAATAGAGGCGTTATTTCCGATTACTAGACCAAATGCTCCTGCAGTGAACAAAAAGTCGAGTTGTTCTTTTTCAGAAAGGTTTAGTTTGTCGATTGCAGTTGTTAGTACAGCAGGCAGGCATCCGGCAGAACCAGCTGTTGGAGTGGCACAGACAAGTCCCATTTTTGCATTTAGTTCATTGACAGCAATAGCATTTCGAACTGCTGTAAGAACAGTGGTATCTGACAATGTTTTACCTGATTTTAGGTAATTGTCCATTTTGACAGCGTCACCGCCAGTTAGACCGCTGATAGATTTACTTGGTGTTAATCCATCAGTAACAGAATTTTTCATGACTTGAAGATTTTTTTCCATGATATGGATGATTTCTTCACGGCTACGTCCACTTAATTCAGTTTCTGTTGCAATCATCAATTCAGCGATGTTGCCGTCAAATCTCTGGTCTGCTTGTTCGACTAATTCTTTAATAGAATAAAACATCTTTTTCCTTTCTAATCGAAGAAGTTCACGTTATGTAAGTGAGGAATGTGTTGAATTTGTTCGACAGCTTGGTGACAATCGCGTGAATCTACTTCGATAATCATAATTGCTTTTTCACCAGCACGCTCACGGGTAACATTCATTTGAGCAATATTGATATTGTGCTCAGAAAGGATGTCTGTTACTTTAGCAATCATACCAGGGATATCTTGGTGAACGATGATTAGAGTAGGTGTATTCATCTTGAGAGAAACAGAAAAGCCATTGAGTTCAGTGACTTCGATATTTCCACCACCGATTGACACACCAGTGATACTCATGTTTTTATCCCCTTTTTCTACGGTAATTTTAGCCGTATTGGGGTGAGGAGCGTTACTGTCTTTTAAAATATCCCAATAAATGCGAACCCCTTTTTGGTGGGCGATTTCTAATGAATTTTTAATATCTGGGTTGTCAGTATCCATTCCTAGAATACCTGCAACGAGTGCTTTATCAGTTCCGTGTCCACGGTAAGTTTTAGCAAATGAATTATATAAATGAAATGTTACGAAATCAGGGATTTCTCCGAAAATAGAGTTAACAATTTTTCCAATACGAACAGCTCCAGCAGTGTGGCTGCTTGATGGGCCAATCATAACAGGTCCGATAATGTCAAATACGGATTGGAATTTAAGATTTTTCATATCTACTCCTTTAAGAATCTATGCTTACTTATTATAACAAAGGATATGACTTGGGTAAACGATAATAAACCGCTTAACTTGATTAAAAATGAGAAAAAAATGTAAAAGGAAAGCATAAAAGACTTACATAATAGAGATTTCATGTTATAATAGATTTCGCGTGGTTTCACGCGTTCAAAATCGACCTTCAAATCGATTTTTGAAAAACTAGGCCCTTCAAGCCTATGTTCGAAAAAATATCTTGATGGGAGGATTATCATGACAGATAATTCAAAAACACGTGTTGTTGTCGGTATGAGTGGAGGCGTTGATTCGTCTGTAACAGCTCTTCTTTTGAAAGAACAAGGTTACGATGTTATTGGTGTTTTCATGAAAAACTGGGATGACACAGATGAATTCGGTGTGTGTACAGCAACCGAAGATTATAAAGATGTAGCAGCTGTAGCTGACCAAGTTGGTATTCCTTACTACTCTGTTAACTTTGAAAAGGAATATTGGGATCGCGTTTTCGAATATTTCCTAGCGGAATATCGTGCAGGACGTACACCAAATCCAGATGTTATGTGTAACAAAGAAATCAAATTTAAAGCTTTCCTTGATTATGCCATGACACTTGGTGCTGATTACGTGGCGACTGGACACTACGCACAAGTTTCTCGTGATGAAGATGGTACAGTTCACATGCTTCGCGGAGCGGACAATAACAAAGACCAAACTTATTTCTTGAGCCAATTGTCACAAGAACAATTGCAAAAAGTAATGTTCCCGCTTGGTCATTTGGAAAAACCAGAAGTACGTAAAATTGCAGAACGTGCAGGTCTTGCTACGGCTAAGAAAAAAGATTCAACAGGAATTTGCTTTATCGGTGAAAAGAACTTTAAACAATTCCTTAGTCAATATTTACCAGCTCAAAAAGGTCGTATGATGACTGTTGATGGTCGTGATATGGGTGAACACGCTGGATTGATGTACTATACAATTGGTCAACGTGGAGGTCTTGGTATCGGTGGTCAACAAGGTGGCGATAATGCTCCTTGGTTTGTTGTCGGAAAAGACCTTTCAAAAAATATTCTTTACGTTGGTCAAGGATTCTATCATGAATCATTAATGTCAACTAGCCTTGATGCTTCAAGCGTTCACTTCACACGTGATATGCCAGAAGAATTTACAATGGAAGTAACAGCTAAATTCCGTTACCGTCAACCGGACTCAAAAGTTACTGTTCATGTAAAAGGTGACAAAGCAGAAGTTGTTTTTGCTGAACCACAACGTGCTATCACACCTGGTCAAGCTGTCGTATTCTATGATGGTGAAGAATGCCTAGGTGGCGGTATCATCGATATGGCTTACAAAGACGGCGTTGCTTGCCAATACATCTAATTGACAAGTTTGTAAAGATAAGTTGACATTTTAACTTAATTTGATACAATAATCATAACAATAATCATGATGGTCAAAGCTCATGAGAATTGTGCGTTTTTCCTGCACAATTTTCGAGGGTTTTGATCATTTTTGTGTTTTATAAATCATTTTATATTTGGAAAGGAATGCTTTAAGTAGATAGCTAGATTTTAAGCTGTTCAAATTGGATAAAACCTAGTAACTGTTTACTTGATATTGTAATTAGATCATGACACATGAATTTGCTGAAAATTATGATGTAATTGTTGTTGGTGCAGGGCATGCTGGTGTTGAAGCTAGTTTGGCTGCAGCTCGTATGGGTTGTAAAACAATGCTCGCTACAATCAACTTGGAAATGTTATCCTTTATGCCATGTAATCCTGCAATTGGGGGTTCTGCTAAAGGGATTGTCGTTCGTGAAATCGATGCCCTAGGTGGGGAAATGGGTAAAAACATTGACAAGACTTACATCCAAATGAAAATGCTCAATACTGGTAAAGGGCCTGCTGTACGTGCTCTTCGTGCTCAAGCTGATAAGGCACTTTACTCACGTACAATGAAGCATACGGTTGAACAACAAGAAAACTTGACTTTACGTCAATCAATGATTGAAGAAGTTCTAGTTGAAGATGGAAAAGTTGTTGGTGTTCGTACAGCCACTAACCAAAAATTCTCAGCTAAAGCTGTTGTTATCACAACAGGAACAGCTCTTCGTGGAGAAATTATTTTAGGAGAACTCAAGTACTCATCAGGTCCTAATAATAGTTTGGCTTCTATCGGTCTTGCTGACAACTTGAAAGAACTTGGTCTTGAAATTGGACGTTTCAAAACAGGAACACCTCCACGTGTTAAAGCAAGTTCTATCAACTATGATGAAACAGAAATCCAACCAGGTGATGAAAAACCAAATCATTTCTCATTCATGTCAAATGATGAAGATTATCTTAAAGATCAAATTCCTTGCTGGTTGACATACACTAACCAAACTAGTCACGATATTATCAATAAAAACCTTTACCGTGCACCAATGTTCTCTGGTATTGTTAAAGGTGTTGGTCCTCGTTATTGCCCATCTATCGAAGATAAAATTGTTCGATTTGCGGATAAAGAACGTCACCAATTGTTCTTAGAACCAGAAGGTCGTGAAACAGAAGAAGTTTATATTCAAGGTTTGTCAACTAGTCTTCCAGAAGATGTTCAAAAAGAATTAGTTCATTCTATCAAAGGGCTTGAAAATGCCGAAATGATGCGTACAGGTTATGCGATTGAATACGATATCGTTCTTCCACACCAATTGCGTGCAACGCTTGAAACGAAGAAAATCTCAGGACTTTTCACAGCAGGTCAAACTAACGGAACATCAGGTTATGAAGAAGCTGCTGGTCAAGGTATTGTTGCTGGTATTAATGCTGCTTTGAAAGTTCAAGGTAAACCAGAAATGATTCTTAAACGTAGTGATGCTTACATTGGTGTTATGATCGATGACTTGGTAACTAAAGGAACTTTGGAACCTTATCGTTTGTTGACAAGTCGTGCAGAATATCGTTTGATTTTGCGTCATGATAATGCAGATATGCGTTTGACTGAGATTGGTCATCGTGTTGGTTTAGTTGATGAAGAACGTTATGCTCGTTTCTTGAAGCGTAAACGTCAATTTGACAATGAGTTGACACGTTTGTCAAGTCTTAAAATCAAGCCAGTCAAGGAAACAAATGCTCGTATCGAAGCATTAGGTTTCAAACCATTGACAGATGCCTTGACAGCTAAAGAATTCATGCGTCGTCCTGAAATCAATTATGAAATTGCAACAAGCTTTGTTGGTCCAGCCGAAGAAAAACTTGATAGCAAAGTGATTGAACTTTTGGAAACAGAAATCAAATACGAAGGATACATCAACAAAGCTCTTGATCAAGTGGCTAAGATGAAACGCATGGAAGAAAAACGTATCCCTGCTAATATCGATTGGGATGATATTGATTCTATTGCGACAGAAGCTCGTCAAAAATTCAAGAAAATTAATCCAGAAACTATCGGTCAAGCTAGCCGTATTTCAGGGGTTAACCCAGCCGATATTTCAATCTTGATGGTTTACTTGGAAGGTAAACAAAAACAACATCGCCATCACGAAGATTAAGTCATCAAACTGTAATTATTAAACAGAACGCAGCCCTATTAAATAGGGCTGTTTTATGGTATAATTGTAAGCTAAGAGGTTAACCAATGAAAAGATTTCGATTTGCAACTATCCACTTAGTCATGATTGGCCTTATTTTATTTGGTATCTTGGCTATTTGTGTCAGACTTTTTCAGACGGAGTCAGCTATCTTAGCTGCAATCTTTTTGGCGCTTTCTTTACTTGTAGCTTTGCTCTACTATCAAAAGGAAACTTATGAGTTATCAGAGCTTGAACAAATTGAATTGTTAAACGACAAAACAGAAGTTGGATTAAAACATCTTCTGGAACAAATGCCAGTAGGTGTTGTTCAATTTGATCAAGAGACAAATGAGGTAGAGTGGTTTAATCCATACGCAGAGCTTATTTTTACTAGTGAAGAAGGAGAGTTTGAGGACGACATCATTCGGAGAATTATTGGGAATAAGCGTGAAGGTGATGCTAGTCAGACATTTGAGTTGAATGGCAATAAGTACTCATCTTACATCGATTCATCAACGGGAATTTTCTATTTCTTCGATACATCTATGGGAAATCGTCAGTTAGGCGATGTGGCTTTTTTGCGCCCAGTAATTGGAGTTATCTCAATCGATAACTATGATGACATTACAGATGATTTGTCGGATGCTGAGATTTCACAAATCAATAGCTTCATTGCCAACTTTATTTCGAATTTTACTAAATCAAAAAATATTTTTTATCGCCGTGTTAATTTAGATCGTTTCTACTTTTTCACAGATTATGCGGTATTGAGTACTTTAATTGACGATAAATTCAATGTTTTGGAGGCTTTCCGAAAACAGGCAAAAGAAGAACACAATTTACCACTGACCCTTAGTATTGGAGTGGCTTATGGCGATGATAATCACCAACAAATTGGACAAGTTGCGTTGCAAAATTTGAATACTGCGCTTGTTCGAGGTGGAGATCAGGTCGTTATTTGTGAAAATGATGAGTATAAGAAACCATTGTACTTCGGTGGCGGATCTGTTTCTACTGTTAAGCGAACTCGTACGCGTACGCGTGCTATGATGACTGCTATTTCAGATCACATTAAAGGTGTTGATCGTGTGTTTGTGGTTGGTCACCGTAACATTGACATGGATGCGCTTGGTTCTGCTGTTGGTATGCAGTTCTTTGCAAGTAACGTTAATGAAGAGTCTTATGTGGTGTACAATCCAAATGAAATGACTCCAGATATCACGCGTGCTATCAAACGATTGCAAGAGGATGAAAAGACCAAACTGATTACGATTAATCAGGCTTTGTCAATGTTGACTGAGAGATCGTTGTTGATTATGGTCGATCACTCTAAGATTGATTTGACCTTGTCGCAAGAGCTCTATAATAAGTTTAACGATGTGATTGTCGTTGACCATCACCGTCGTGATGATAATTTCCCAGAAAATGCTGTTTTGACATTTATTGAAAGTGGTGCAAGTAGTGCCAGTGAACTTGTTACAGAGTTGATTCAATTTCAAAATGCTAAGAAACGTTTGAGTAAGATTCAAGCAAGCATCTTGATGGCTGGTATTATGCTTGATACTAAGAACTTCTCAGCAAGTGTTACAAGCAGAACATTTGATGTTGCAAGTTATCTTCGAGCTCATGGTAGTGACAGTATTGAGATTCAAAATATTTCTCAAACAGATTTTGAGGAATACCGATTGGTTAATGAATTAATTCTTCGAGGTCGCAGAATTTATGACAATATCATCATTGCAAGTGGGCGTGATGATGTTAATTACAGTAAAGTAGTTGCTAGTAAGGCGGCAGATACCATGTTATCTTTAGCTGGTATCGAGGCGACATTTGTATTGGTGCAAGTGGCACCAAACACAGTTGCTATCTCAGCACGCAGTCGTAGTAAGATTAATGTCCAACGTATGATGGAAGAAATCGGCGGTGGTGGTCACTTTACATTGGCTGCTTGTCAGCTAGAAAATACAACGGTCAGCCAAGCTGAAGCAATGCTACTTGATGTGATTGAAAATGATTTAAGAGAAAATATGGAGGCAGAATAATGAAAGTAATTTTTCTAGCAGATGTTAAAGGAAAAGGTAAAAAAGGCGAAATTAAAGAAGTTCCAACTGGATACGCTCAAAACTTTTTGATTAAGAAAAATCTTGCTAAAGAAGCTACTAATCAAGCCATTGGTGAATTGAAAGGAAAACAAAAGTCAGAAGAAAAAGCGCAAGCTGAAGTTTTGGCTGAAGCAAAAGCTCTTAAAGCAGAGCTTGAAAAAGAAGAAACTGTTGTTAAATTCACTGAAAAAGTTGGTCCAGATGGACGTACTTTTGGTTCAATTACGGCTAAGAAAATTGCAGAAGAATTGTCAAAACAATTCGGTCTAAAAATTAACAAACGTTCTATTACTTTAGATCACCCAATTCGTGCAATTGGTTCTGTCGAAGTACCTGTGAAATTACATAAAGAAGTAACCGCTGAAATCAAATTAAACATTAAAGAAGCATAATTCGTATTCGAGCTTATTAGGGGAGGTGAAAAGTTTGGCAGAAGAGCCAGAATTGAGAGTTCAGCCACAGGATTTATTAGCAGAGCAATCTGTATTAGGTTCTATTTTTATCTCGCCAGATAAACTCATCACTGTTCGTGAATTTGTTAGCCCAGATGATTTTTATAAATACTCACACCGAGTGATTTTTAAAGCTATGATTACTTTAAGTGATCGTAATGAGGCTATTGATGCTACAACAGTGAGAACCATTCTTGATGATCAAGGAGATTTGCAAAATATTGGTGGCTTGTCTTATATTGTTGAGTTGGTCAATAGTGTTCCAACAAGTGCCAATGCGGAGTATTACGCTAAGATTGTTGCTGAAAAAGCAATGCTGCGTAATATCATCTCTAGATTGACAGAAACTGTAAATCTAGCTTATGAAGGAGCTACGGATTCAGAGGATGTGATTGCTGGTGCTGAAAAAGCTCTTGTTGAGATTAACGAGCACAGTAATCGTAGTGGTTTTCGCAAGATTTCAGATGTCTTGAAAGTAAACTACGAAAACTTAGAAATCCGTTCACGCCAAACGAGTGATATTACGGGATTACCGACAGGTTTCCGTGATTTGGATAAGATTACGACAGGTTTGCACCCTGATCAATTGGTTATTTTGGCAGCACGTCCAGCCGTCGGGAAGACTGCCTTTGCACTAAATATCGCACAGAATGTCGGAACTAAGCAAAATCGACCAGTAGCTATCTTCTCCCTAGAAATGGGTGCTGAAAGTTTGGTTGACCGTATGTTGGCTGCTGAAGGAATGGTTGATTCTCATCACCTTAGAACAGGTCAGTTAACCGATCAAGAGTGGAATAATATTACGATTGCTCAAGGTGCCTTAGCTGAAGCACCAATTTACATCGATGATACGCCTGGTATTAAAATTACTGAAATTCGTGCGCGTGCGCGTAAACTATCTCAAGAAGTTGAGGGTGGACTTGGTTTAATCGTTATCGATTATCTTCAGTTGATTACAGGTACACGTCCTGAAAACCGTCAACAAGAGGTATCTGATATTTCACGTCAATTGAAAATCTTGGCGAAAGAATTGAAAGTACCAGTTATCGCATTGAGTCAGTTATCTCGTGGTGTTGAACAGCGTCAAGATAAGCGTCCTGTATTGTCTGATATTCGTGAATCAGGATCTATCGAACAAGATGCCGACATTGTAGCCTTCTTGTATCGTGATGATTACTATCGCCGTGAGGGTGAAGAGAGCGATGAGGCTGTTGAAGATAATACCATTGAAGTTATCTTGGAAAAAAACCGTTCTGGTGCGCGTGGGACAGTAAAACTCATTTTCCAGAAGGAATACAATAAATTTTCTAGTATTGCGCAGTTTGAAGAGCGTTAATAAAATTAAGGAGTACAATAAAATATGAGCGATGCATTTGCAGATGTTGCTAAAATGAAGAAAATTAAAGAGGATATTAAAGCACACGAAGGTCAATTGGTTGAATTGACGCTAGAAAATGGCCGTAAACGTGAAAAAAATAAAATCGGTCGTTTAACTGAAGTGTACCCATCATTATTTATCGTTGAATACAATGAGAATTCTGATGTTCCAGGTGCTATCAATAATTCTTACGTTGAATCATACACATATTCAGATATTTTAACTGAAAAAACATTGATTCGTTATTTTGATTAAATTAATCTTAGAATTAGCATACAAAAGGCTTTACAGAGCCTTTTTTTTATGTTAAACTAAATTCCGTGTGAAATAATAGCGGGAGAGTATGAAGCTCGTCAACAGTTGGCTCTTCTACAGTTTTTCTTTTTATGGAAAAGCTTCTAGAAGTCGGAAAAGTAATCTTGGCTGTTTAGATGAAAGTCAACTGCACGAATCAGGATTCTCTAAATTGTTATTTCCTACAAAATTTTTATTTTATAGGAGGACATTTTAAATGTCACGTTATACTGGTCCATCATGGAAACAATCACGTCGCCTTGGCTTGTCTCTTACAGGTACAGGTAAAGAATTAGCACGTCGTAACTACGTGCCAGGTCAACACGGTCCTAACAACCGTAGCAAACTTTCTGAATACGGTTTGCAATTGGCTGAAAAACAAAAACTTCGTTTCACTTACGGTGTAGGTGAAAAACAATTCCGTAACTTGTTCGTACAAGCTACTAAAGTTAAAGGTGGAACTCTTGGTTTCAACTTTATGGTTCTTTTGGAACGTCGTCTTGACAACGTTGTTTACCGTCTAGGTCTTGCAACTACTCGTCGTCAAGCTCGTCAATTCGTTAACCACGGTCACATCCTTGTTGACGGTAAACGTGTTGATATCCCTTCATACCGCGTAACTCCAGGTCAAGTTATCTCAGTTCGCGAAAAATCAGCTAAAGTACCTGCTATCCTTGAAGCTGTTGAAGCTACTCTTGGACGTCCAGCATTCGTATCATTCGACGCTGAAAAACTTGAAGGTTCATTGACTCGTCTTCCAGAACGCGACGAAATCAACCCAGAAATCAACGAAGCTCTTATCGTTGAATACTACAACAAAATGCTTTAATTCTCAGTTTATTGAAGTATTTAAAACCACGGTTTTTGCCGTGGTTTTTTATTTTTTAAAAATAAAAAACCGCCTAACAGCAGTAAAATTGTTTAAAGAGGTAATAACTTTAAAATGAGATTAGTCATTTGACGTGGAGATTCGTTCTTACCTTTAGCAATCCATGTTTGACAAACACCAAAAAAGGCATAGGCGAAATAAATGCTGCTGTACTCTCTTTCAATTGGTGATAAAGCAACTTCACGTCCAAATTGATGTTGCAAGTCTGTGTTGATAAAGATACGGACTTTATTGATGATAAACGTTTGAAATTCGCGTGTCCCGTTTGCTGAAATCAAAGCTGATAATAATTGTTCGCGTTGTAGAAATTCGAAAATTTCCAAAAAGGCCTGTTCTTTACTACCTTCGTGCTTTTCAAAAATGTACTCGACTTGGTTGAAGAGTGTCTGTTGGTAAGAATCAATTAACTCAAATTTATCTTTGTAGTGAGTGTAAAAACTTGAGCGACTGATACCAGCTTCTTTAGCGATTTTAATAGCTGTGATGTCATCAAAGCTTTCGGACTTTAAGAGAGTTACCATAGCCTTTTGGATAGCTTTTCTTGAGTTTGCTTTGCGGTTGTCATGTGCCATACTAAAAACTCTTTTGAACACTTTTAGACAGGGTGTCCAAAAACTCCTTCTTTTGTCTTGAAATTATTTTATATCCTTGTATAATATATATTATCATAATTTTTGGACAGTGTGTCTAAATTAGGAGAAAATATGTTAGAAGAATTAAAAGCACTTATTAAAAATCCTAAACTTTGGGTAACAATGATTGGGGTTGCGCTTGTTCCAGCTCTTTATAACTTGTCATTCTTAGGCTCTATGTGGGACCCTTACGGTAGTTTAGATAACTTACCAGTGGCAGTTGTAAATGAGGACAAGACAGCAACGCTTAATGACAAGAAATTAACAATCGGTGACGACATGGTAGACAGCATGTCTAAAAATAAAGCTCTCGATTATCATTTTGTTAGTCAGAAAAAAGCTGATAAAGGCTTAAAAGATGGTGACTACTATATGGTTATCACTTTGCCAGAAGATTTGTCAGAGAAAGCTTCAAGCTTACTAACAGATAAACCGAAGAAACTGAACATTAAATATCAGACAACAGCTGGACGTAGCTTTGTCGCTTCTAAAATGAGCGAATCTGCGATGACCAAGCTTAAAGATACTGTTTCTGAAAATATCACGAAGACTTATACGAAAGCTGTATTCAAGAGCATGTCTGGTTTACAAGACGGTTTACAAGAAGCAAGTGACGGTGGCAATGAATTGCTCTCAGGAAGCCAACAGCTTGAATCTGGTAGTCAAACCATTACAGATAATCTCAACACAGCAGCATCAGGCAGCCAACAACTTGCTGATGGCTCAACAACACTTGCCAATGGTCTTGGTGAATATACAGCTGGTGTTGGAAAACTAGCACCTGGTCTTGATAAACTCTCTGGAGGTGTTTCAGCATATACCAATGGTGTCGGACAATTATCAGCTGGTTTGACAGAAAAATCAGGTAATATTTATGATTATGTCGATGGTGTTGGCAAATTATCAGCCGGTCAATCTGCCTTTGAAACAGCAGTAATTTCATATACTGATGGCGTAAGTCAGCTTTCAGCTGGTTTGACTCAATTAAATGCTAAATCTAAAAATTTAACTGATGGTATTAATCAATTACAAACAGAAAGTAGCAATAATCTAGATCAATTAATTGCAGGTGCGACTAACCTAAATAACGGCTTACAAGCCATTCAAAATGAACTAAATAATACAAGCTTGCCAGACATTTCAAATCTTAATAATTTAAATCAACTTGGACAAGATTTGTCTGCGATGAGTTCAGCGATTTCATCTATTAATAGTTCAGACTTGTCAGCAGTACAGTCAACGTCTGCTTACCAAGGTCTTAGCCCAGAACAACAAGCTGAAATTAATGCTGCTATCACTAATAATGGTGCAACAACTGCAAATAATTTAACAAGTCAAATTTCAGGTATTCAAACACAGCTTGCCTCACTTCAAGATTTATCAGCACAATTAACGAATTTATCAGCTCTTCTTGATAAAGTAGCTGCCTTAAAAGCGGCTAGTGCAGGAAGTCAACAATTAGTAGATGGTTTAACGCAATTTAAAGCAGGTTTGACATCAGATCAAGGTATTCCAGCTTTGGCTTCAGGTATTTCTAGCTATACAGCAGTTGTTGGTCAATTAACTACAGGAGCTAACCAAATAGTTGGTAATAATAAGTCATTACTAGATGCTGAATCTCGATTGAATTTAGGAAGTAGTGAATTAGCTTCTCACAATGATGAGGTGAAGGACGGTGTTAAACAGGCAACAGATGGCGCTAATCAACTCGATTCTAAAAGTGATGAGTTAAGAAGCGGTGCAAGTGAAGCAGCATCAGGTGCTAACAAGTTAGCTGCAAACAATGATAAGCTAAATAGTGGTGCTTCTCAATTGCAATCTGGTGCAGAAGCATTAGCTTCTGGTTCAAGTCAGTTAGCTGCTGGCAGTGGCACGTTGACAAGTGGATTGACAACGTTGACAAGCGGTCTTTCAACATTGTCCTCTTCACTTACAAATGCAAGTAAGCAATTATCACTTGTTTCTGTAACAAATAAGAACGCCAAGTTGGTTTCCAATCCTGTATCAACAAAAGAAACAGACCATGATAGCGTGAAAACAAATGGTATTGGTATGGCGCCTTACATGATTGCTGTGTCACTTATGGTTGTTGCTCTTTCAACAAACGTAATCTTCGCTGATTCATTATCAGGACGTCCTGTGAAGAATCGTTTTGAATGGGCAAAACAAAAATTGTTCATCAATGGTTTGATTTCAACAGCAGGTTCAATCATGCTTTATGTAGCTATTCAATTTCTTGGAGTTGAAGCTAACTATGGTTGGCAAACACTTCTCTTCATCATCTTGAGTGGGTGGACATTGATGGCACTTGTTACAGCCTTGGTCGGTTGGGATAACCGCTATGGTTCATTTGCTTCATTGCTTATGTTGCTCTTACAAGTAGGGTCTGCAGGTGGATCATATCCAATTGAACTTAGTCCGAAATTCTTCCAAGTTGTACATCCATATATGCCAATGTCCTACATTGTTTTAGGTTTACGTCAAACCATTTCAATGACATGCTCAATTGGAAAAGAAGTTGGTGTTCTAATTGGATTCCTTATTGCCTTCATGGTATTAGGACTTATCATTTATAGAAAACAAGATGCAGAGTGATAGATTTTCTATCCTCTGTTTTTTGTAAGCAAATCATTTGAAGAACTGTGTAGGTTTTTGTATACTTAACAAAAGTCACATAGTTTAGAAGTGTTTACGGCAGGTTTACAGGTTTGTAAAACTTTAAATTTATGAAAAGAGGAAAAACATGTCAATTATTACAATAGTTTTAGCTATTTTAGTAGCCTTAGAGCATTTTTACATCATGTATTTAGAAACTTTTGCGACGCAGTCCAAAGCGACAGCACGTGTCTTTAACATGTCAGAAGAAGAGTTACAACGTGAGTCTGTAACTAGTCTATTTAAAAATCAAGGAATTTATAATGGTTTGATTGCGGTATTTTTACTTTACGGTATCTTTACAGAAAATATTAGTATTGTGGTTATTTTTCTTTTGAACGTTATTTTGGCAGCAATTTATGGTAGCTTGACCGCTGATAAAAAAATCATACTTAAGCAAGGTGGCCTAGCTATTTTAGCTTTGTTAACATTTTTATTTTAATAAAATAAAAGGTATCGCATTGTGACCTGCACCCCAAAAGTTAGACAGAAAAAAATCTAACAATTGGGGTGTTTTTGTATGAAATTAAGTTATGAAGATAAACTCGAAATATATCAGTTAAGACAGGACAGCCTTTCCTAGCCTTATATTAGTCGAAAGTACGGTGTGTGTCTCTCCAATCTTAAAGACATGGTACGGCTTATGGAGAGACATGGCGTTGAGGTTGTTAGAAAAGGTAAAAATAACTATTATTCTCCAAACTTAAAGCAGGAAATCATTAATAAAGTTCTTATTGAAGGTCAATCTCAGCTCACTGTATCGCTTGATTATGCTCTTCCCCACCAGTCTATACTCACAAATTGGATAGCACAATAAAAGAAAACAGGTATACTATTGTTGAGAAAACAAGAGGGAGGCCAAGTAAGATGGGACGTAAACCCAAGAAAAAATGGGAAGAGATGACTGAACTAGAGCGTGTTCTTGAAGAGACTGAACGTCTTAGAACGGAGAATGCTTATCTAAAAAAGTTGAGAGAATTACGCTTGAGGGACGAAGCCTTACAGCGCAAAAGGTGGAGACAGTTAGAGAACTGGTCTCAGGAGGATTTCGATTAGACCTCTTACTGAAAACCGCTAAGCTAGCTCGCTCTACCAACTATTATCAGTTGAAACAGTTTAATAGAGCTAATAAAGATAAGAAAGTCAAAGAGATGATTCAAACCATTTACGTTGACTATAAGGGTAACTATGGTTACCGTCGTATTCATTTAGAACTAAGAAATCGTGGATTTGTTATCAACCATAAGAAGGTTCAACAGTTAATGACAGTCATGGGATTCGCTGCTCGTACTCGTTGTAAGCATAAATACTCGTCTTACAAGGGAGAGATTGGGGAAAGAGCTGATAAACTGATTCAACTTCAGTTTGAAGAGACCAAGCCTTATGAGAAATGTTATACAGATTTCACTGAATTCGCTCTACCAAACATTAAGGAGAACCTCTACTTATCTCCTGTTCTTGATGGCTACAATAGTGAGATTATTGACTTTACCTTATCACGCTCACCTGATTTAAAACAGGTCCAAACCATGCTTAAAAAAGCCTTTCCAGCTGACTCTTACAGATGGACTATTCTTCACAGCGATTAAGGGTGGCAATATCAACATCAGTCTTATCATGATTTTTTGGCATCTAAGGGAATCCGTCCGTCCATGCCTATGAAAGAGAATAGCCCAGATAATGGGATGATAGAGTCTTTCTTTGGCATCTTAAAATCTGAGATGTTTTACGGTTATGAAAAGACTCTTAAGTCGGTTGACAAGCTGGAACAAGCCATTACAGATTATATTTTTTATTACAACAATAAACGTATCAAGGCAAAATTAAAAGGACTCAGTCCTGTGCAATACAGAACTAAATCCTTATCATAATTAAGTGTCCAACTTTTGGGGGTCAGTACACTTCTATAGTTTAAACAAAACTACAGATTTTAGAGTGCTATTACTATCAAAAGGAATATACATATGAGGTTAGAAAGGATCTCAAATTAAACTAAAGAAAGCTGATTTTTCACCTGAGTAATATTGTAATGTTAGGAATTCGTCATAGATTTTGGTGTTGTTTTAAAAGTGAGTAGTTAGGAGTAAAACAACCTTAAATTTCTTGTAGAGTAATTTCCATGTTTTAAGTGAAAAATCAATCGATTTTAGAATTATTTATCGTCCTTTTTAACCATATTTTTAACGCCTTCAATACCCCCTTCAATAGCCTCTTTGGCATCTTCGGCAACTTCTTTAACTTTTGAAACTACTTTTTCAGCAGCTCCTTCTTTTTCAGTTTTTTTATCATCAGTTACTTTTCCGACACCTTCTTTAATAGTGCCTTTAGCTTGATTAAATTTTTCTTCTACTGACATGGTGTTATCCTCCATTGGAAAATCAGATTATTGAAAATGAACGTTTTTAAATAATTCATTTAAATTTTTTAGGCATAAAAGAATTTAGTGAACTCTTGGTTCTGCTTTAGCTGTCGCTTCAGAGACAGTTTCAACACCTTCACTAACTTTTTCCTTTACAGCTGAGAAGCCATCACTCAATCCCTGTTTTGCGCTTCCAAACTTATCGGAAGTAAATTCACTTGTTGATTGAACAACTCCAGTTACTCGGTCTTGTAGGCTTACTGAGTCTGCTTCATGTTGCTCTTTAGTCTTGATATCAACAACATCTACATTAACTTCAACTACCTCCAAATCAGTCATCTTAGAAATTTCTGAAACAACAACCTCTTTGATTTTCTTGTATAGTTCAGGAACATTCTTTTGATATTCGACAATTACGTTCAAATCAACAGCAACTTGCTCTTTACCAACTTCCACATTGACTCCGCTTGCAACGTTATCAGTGTTGACAAGTTTTTCACTTAGGTTTGAGAAAAAGCCTCCATCAATAGCCAGCAAACCTGGAATATTTTCTAAAGAAAGGCCAATAATTTTTTGAATGACTTTATCTTCGTAGGTCAATTCGCCTTTTATTTCTTCTACTTTTTTTTCTACTTTTGACATATGCATTTCCTTTACTATTTAAATAATTGTTTTTGTTGAATATAATATCCAATTCCAACTCCTAGAGTGGCACAAATCAAGACAAATAAAGTCTTAAAAAAACCATAGGATAGGATGAAGCAAGCTAAGATAACACCTGCCAATCCGAAAAGAAATGGATATTGGTATTTTTTTAACCATTCCATTTTTTACTTCCTTACTTTACACGACTAACAGTTTTTTTACGTGGTGGTTTTGGCTTGTATTCTTTTACAGAAATATACAATTTTACACGATGATTCATTCCAAAAAACTGTGTCAATCCATTAGCAATCTCATCTTTAATTATTTGAGTTCGTTTAATAATGTTGTCCGATGGAAGCATTTGTCCTTCTACGTGAACTAAACATTTATTCTTACGACTGTTTACCTTAATAGTAGGATCCTTTATAAAATTGTGATTAGCAACCACACAACGCACAAATCCTTCAATAGCTGAATTTTTTAATTTTAGTTCACCATCAACATCAGGTAATTGAATCTCTAAATATTGTTTAGGATAAAAGAGTGTAACAAGCATTAGAAATAACACTACAGCTGAAAGTACTAGAGTACCCCAGAAAATATATCTTGAAAGATAAAAGTCTAAAAAGGAAATTTGTTTCCAATCAACTAAATGAAGTCCTAAGCCACTGACTTTATGATAATCTAGCAAAATAGGAATCAAAATTGTCAAGATTAAAATACATAAAATAAGGTAAAGTATTTTTTTGGTTTTTGACATATCGAATCCTTTCATCAACAGAATTTGAACTTTAATCTATTCCTGTCAAAAAGATTCAAGTTCATTCATTTTTCCCTAGGAAAAATGATACTACTGCAACAACAATGACTGCTCCTAAGATTGATGGAATTAATGCCATTCCAGCTAGACTAGGTCCCCATGCACCGAAAAGTAATTGACCAACAGATGAACCGACTAAACCTGCAATGATATTAGCGATTATTCCCATGTAGCCTCCCTTTTTAGTGATTCCACCAGCAATAAAACCTATAAGGCCTCCTACGATAATAGCCCAAAGCATAATGTCTCCCCCTTTCTAAATTGAGGAATGTTAGATTATTTGGAAAATCAAACAATCTAAAGAGTTACATTTTAGCTAAAATATTTTTATATTAATCTTAATAATCATAAGATTAATGTCAGTATATACTTGTTAATAACAGTATAATTTATTCAAAATGATAAGTCAATTAAAATGTTTCCGTTTACAAAAGAAGAGTAAAAACCGTTAGCCGTTTTTGTAAACGATTGCATAGATTTGCAAGTATTTTATGCTATGATTCTTGTAGTTTTTTGAACAGTTTCGTTAATACTCTACATATATAGTTGTTATTATTAGACCATTCTTATAATTGAATGATTCATCAATAAAACCTTTGATTGTGTTAGTATGACCATAAGATTTTTAGCCAATTAAAATGTTAAAAAAAACTCCCTAAGAAGTGAGAGTGACGAGAGTAGAAATAAAATGTATAATTGAAATGTGTAAACAGTTTTTTTATTTTATATCCCCTCTAACAAAGAATATTTTATCATATTTAATATAAATGTATCTCTATAAGAGAAAAGTGGTACAATATTCGAAAATATAAAAAAATCAGAATTTATACTTAGGATTAAAATTATGGTAAATAATGAAGAAATTGTTGAATTTGGATAAGGATTGGTACGTATTAAATGGCGTTTCTATGGTTAGTAAGCCAATCGATAGTTTTGCAGATGATTATTTAAGTAAATATGATTCCAAAGAAAAAGCTTGCAAAGAAATGTTAAACAAACAAATGATAAAATGTACCACGTCAGGAGTTGTTAGTGGATTAGGAGGTATTATTACTTTGCCAGTTGCAGTACCTGCCAATATTGCGAATGTATTATATGTGCAGATGCGTATGATAGCTTGTTGTGCATATATGGCTGGGTATGATTTAAAAAGCAATCAACCCCAGACATTAGTTTATGCTTGTTTAGCTGGTGTTGCAGTCAATCAGATATTAAAGAAGGCTGGAATTAAGCTAGGAGAAAAAGTAGCAATAAAGATGGTGGAGAAAATCCCTGAGAAAGTACTTATTTCGATTAATAAGAAAATCGGTTTCAGATTAATTACTAAATTTGGAAATAAAGGGATTGTTAATTTAGGGAAATTAGTTCCAGGTGTAGGAGCTGTAGTCGGTGGCGGTTTAGACTATTTAGAAACAAAAATGATTTCAGAAAGAGCATATAAATGGTTTTTTGAAAATAAGTTTGATGAAAAAAATAGTAATATAGAAACAAAGAGATTACAGAATTAAGAAATCATCTTCACTACAATAATTCTTAGAATGAAAAATACTTTAAATATTTTACTGAGCCAAATAGTTGGCTAAATAAAATATTCAAGGCATTTCGAATTTATTATACGAGATGCTTTTTGTGTTTATGAGATTTCGTTCTAAAAGGTACTAATAACAATAAGTCGATTCTTCCAACATCTATTGCTCAATGGGAAGACTTGTTTATTGATGTTATATAATGAATAAGGAGTCATAACCTTTAATTTAAAAAGGTAGAGAAAAAGGTAGAGATTGAATTGAAATACAGTGTAATATACTGCATTTTACAAAAAGAAAAAACGCTTGAAATCAGCGTTTTTCTTTTGTATTGATTCGTATTGAATCCCTATTTCACCTCAGTAAAGGTTAAGTATTTTCTATTTTAGCTGTTAGAAACGTTTATATATCAACGTTTTTGTAATGTTCCTTAGTAAAAGGTAGAGTGAATGGTAGAGTAGTTATTGCGTTAGTTCAGCAATTTTATCAAGATAAATACCAACAGCTTCTAACTTTCGTTGAGGTGCTAATTCAGCGTAAGTATCCATTGTGGTTGAAATTGATTTATGTCCCATTCTCACTTGAAGCTCTTTCCAATTTGTGCCAGCATTAAGCAACATTGAAGCATGAGTGTGTCGGAATAAATGGAAACCATAATCTGGTAATCCTAGCCCTGCTAATCTATTCTTGAGAGTTGTTCGCTCGTTTCTATCACACATATAGTTTCCGTATATTGTTGGGAAAATCAGTTTTGTTTCAGGTCTATTGTGTAATTTAAGATACTCGTTCATTTCATTGTGAAAATCTCGAAGTTCTTCAAGTATAGACAAAGGAACTGGAATAGAGCGATTGTTATCCTAGTTGATTAAAAAAATCTCTGATTTCCTCATCTTTTATAAAATAATATATAATTTTCCCCTCTCTTCTAGTGTCCAAGATGTTTTGATTGGCTAGTTTGCGAAGATGATGGGAGGCAGATGCCATACTGAGATTTAGTAAACAGGCTATATCGCAGACACAGAGTTCTTCGACGGCAAGGAGATAAAAGATGATATTTATCTGTTTATTATCGGTAAATTTTGATAAAATGCGAAGTGATTTTTGGACTTTTTCCTTTTCAAGGTAGTTCGTTGCGGTTGTAACATTTTGTTGATTAATAACATCCACTTGACAGATACTATCTTTTTTCATAATTTTTTCTCCTAGCCTAACACAGCCCATAGCATGTCAAAGCTGTTGTTTTCAATCAGGATATACATCCCCAATCCTAAATAGACAACGGCAATAAACCATCTGCTATATTTTTCCAAAGTTTCTCCAATAGAAGGGACTTGTGCCAATTTTTGGGCAGAAAAAACCAAGAGATAAATCATGACTAGAAAAGTAAGTAAAGTCACTATCAAATTCGCTAAATTTAAGGTGGTAAAATATGGGACAAAGACACCAATATTGTCAGCGCCACAACTTGCAAAAGTAATCATAGCGACTAGAAAGATCAGGTTTTTATTGTCTTTTCGCAAACCATCTTTTGCAATAGCTTCTCCATCAGAATCTCCTAAAAGCAAAACTTTGAGGCCTAGGAAAATTGGAATCAAACCGAGTAAACCTAAAATCTCTTTACTAGGAATATAATTTAAGACAAATGCAAAAAGCAAACTTAGCAATATTAGACTAACAGAACCTAGAAATTGTCCTAAATAGATGTTAATGATGTCTTTTCTGCTTTTTCTTTTGGCAAAAAATAACATTAGGATAATAAGTAAGTCTACGGCTGTCCCAGAATACAGGATTATTGAAGTAACAACATTTTGAATCATAAAACACCTCATTCAAATATATTTTTGAATGTATTCTAACATTAAACTTTGTAGATGTCAACTTAAAATCCACCAAAATATAGATAAGAAGTTAGTGTACCAAATATTAAAAAGCCCTGCCATCGAAATGATAGCAGGGCTTAACTTCAATATCCAGATGATATATTTATCTAAAAAAGGTAGAGTAAAAGGTAGAGTTTGTATTGATTTGTAGTGCGATATAATGAGTTTCAAAAAATCAAAAATCGCTTAAAATCAATGTTTTGACGTCTAATGACGTGTAGTGAACCCCTTACTTAACTTCAGTAAAGATTACGTGTTTACGCAATTTTGGTGAGTATTTTTTCAATTGAAGACGGTCTGGAGTGTTACGTTTGTTTTTTGAAGTAAGGTACAAGCGTTCACCAGATTCTTTGTGTTCAAGTGTAATATTTACGCGCATGGTATCTCCCTTCTAATTATTTAGCTGCTTTAGCGATTTTACGTCCTTTGTAGTATCCTTTAAGTGATACACGGTGAGAACGTGAGTAATCTCCAGTAGTTTCGTCAAATTTAACTGATGGAGCAGTCAATTTGTAGTGTGTACGACGTTTGTTTTTCTTCGCTTTTGAAGTGTGACGTGCAGGTACTGCCATGTTTTATTTCCTCCGATAATATTTTTAATTTGTTCTTGATTTTGAATCAACTTTAACATAATAACATATCTTTTTTGTAAAGTAAAGTTACTTGACAAAAAAATTGAAAAAGTTGGTAATTTAACGTTTTCAGGCGAGTTTGGGTTTAATAAAATACGAAAAATAAATAGTCCCTTCTTCTTTAGCTGCCCTTTTTATGATAAAATAAAGAGTGATTGAATAGCTACAATAGTAGAAAGGAATTAATGGGCTGAATTTGCAAAAATTTGGTGCCGGTATATCTTATTTATGAAATTACAAAAACCTAAAGGAACACAAGATATTTTACCTAGCGAAAGTGCTAAATGGCAATATGTCGAAGCCGTTGCGCGTGAAACTTTTAAGAAATATAACTACAGCGAAATTCGTACACCAATGTTCGAACATTACGAAGTTATCAGCCGTTCTGTCGGTGACACAACTGATATCGTAACAAAAGAAATGTATGATTTCCATGATAAAGGTGATCGTCATATCACTTTGCGTCCAGAAGGAACAGCGCCAGTGGTTCGTTCTTTTGTGGAAAATAAATTATTTGCACCAGAAGTTCAAAAACCAGTTAAAATGTACTACATTGGCTCAATGTTCCGTTACGAACGTCCACAAGCTGGTCGTTTACGTGAATTCCACCAAGTTGGTGTTGAGTGCTTTGGTTCAGCAAATCCAGCGACAGACGTTGAAACAATCGCTATGGCTTACCAATTGTTCCAAACATTGGGAATCAAAGATGTGACACTTCACTTGAACACTCTAGGAAGTGCTGCTAGCCGCGCGGCTTACCGTCAAGCTTTGATTGATTATTTGACACCAATGCGTGACAAATTGTCAGCAGATAGCCAACGTCGTTTGGATGAAAACCCACTTCGTGTTCTTGACTCAAAAGAAAAAGAAGATAAAGTAGCTGTTGAAAATGCACCTTCAATTCTTGATTACCTCGATGAAGAAAGTCAAGCTCATTTTGATGCTGTGCGTGAAATGCTTGATACGCTTAACATTCCATATGTTATCGATACAAACATGGTTCGTGGACTTGATTACTATAACCACACAATCTTTGAATTCATCACAACAGTTGATAAATCAGATTTGACAATTTGTGCTGGTGGTCGCTACGACAGCCTTGTTGAATACTTTGATGGACCAGAAACACCAGGATTTGGTTTTGGACTTGGTATTGAACGTTTACTTCTTATCTTGGAAAAACAAGGTATCGAGTTGCCAGTTGAAAAAGAAATGGACACATACATTGCTGTTTTGGGTCAAGGTGCTAACATTAAAGCTCTTGGGCTTGTTCAAGCAATCCGTAACCAAGGTTTCTCAGCTGAACGCGATTACCTTGGACGTAAAATCAAAGCTCAATTCAAATCAGCTGATGCTTTCAACGCCAAAACAATTATCACATTAGGTGAAAGTGAAATTGAAGCTGGTCAAGTAACTGTGAAAAATAACAAAACTCGTGAAGAGGTTTCAGCAAGCTTTGCTGAAATCGAGTCAAACTTCGGTGAAATCTTGGCAAAACTAAGCTAAGAATAGCTAAAATTCAAGGCGTTATGGATGCCATGCTAATGAAAAGGCTTAATGAGAAAAGAATTCGAAAAACTCCGCCACATGGGTGGGGTTTTTCTTTGCTTTTTGCTATAATAGATAAGAATGAATAAATTTTAAACGGAGAATCGTATCAAATGAAACGTACAATGTATGCTGGTCGTGTTCGCAGCGAACACATTGGTCAAGAAATTACCTTAAAAGGTTGGGTCGGACGTCGTCGTGACCTAGGTGGACTTATCTTCATCGATCTTCGTGACCGTGAAGGAATTATGCAACTAGTCATTAATCCAGAAAAAGTTTCAAGTGATGTTATGGCGACAGCAGAAAAACTTCGTAACGAATTCGTTATCGAAGTTACTGGTGAAGTTGCACAACGTGAACAAGCAAACAAAAACTTGCCAACTGGTGAAGTTGAGTTGAAAGTAACTGCTTTGACAATCTTGAATACAGCTAAAACAACACCATTTGAAATCAAAGATGATGTTGAAGTCAGTGATGATAACCGTCTTCGTTACCGTTACTTGGATCTTCGTCGTCCAAAAATGCTTAACAACTTTAAATTGCGTGCAAAAGTTACTCACTCAATCCGTAACTACTTGGATGGTCTTGAATTTATCGATGTTGAAACACCAATGTTGACAAAATCAACTCCAGAAGGTGCACGTGACTACTTGGTACCAAGTCGTGTTAACCAAGGTCATTTCTATGCTTTGCCACAAAGTCCACAAATCACAAAACAATTGTTGATGAATGCTGGTTTTGACCGCTACTATCAAATTGTTAAATGTTTCCGTGACGAAGACTTGCGTGGTGACCGTCAACCTGAATTTACACAGGTCGATATGGAAACATCATTCTTGTCAGATAAAGATATCCAAGATATCACTGAAGGAATGATTGCAAAAGTCATGAAAGATACTAAAGGAATCGACGTTACATTGCCCTTCCCACGTATGTCTTATGACGATGCGATGAACAATTACGGTTCAGATAAACCTGATACACGTTTTGAAATGCTTTTACAAGACTTGACAGAGCTTGTCAAGGATGTTGACTTCAAAGTCTTCTCACAAGCTCCAGTCGTAAAAGCAATTGTTGTTAAAGGTAACGCTGATAAATACTCACGTAAAAACATTGATAAATTAACTGAATTCGCAAAACAATTCGGTGCTAAAGGTCTTGCTTGGGTTAAATTCACAGATGGTTCTCTAAACGGACCTGTTGCTAAATTCTTGACAACTATTGAAGATGAGTTGACAGCAAGTTTACAACTTGAAGATAACGATTTGGTTCTCTTTGTAGCTGATACATTTGAAGTTGCTAACAATACACTTGGTGCCCTTCGTACTCGTATCGCTAAAGAACTTGATATGGTTGACAACTCTAAATTCAACTTCCTTTGGGTTGTTGATTGGCCAATGTTTGAATGGTCTGAAGAAGAAGGACGTTACATGTCAGCTCACCACCCATTTACATTGCCAACTGAAGAATCAGCTCACGAATTAGAAGGTGACCTTGCTAAAGTTCGTGCCGTTGCATACGATATCGTTCTTAATGGTTATGAACTTGGTGGTGGTAGTCTTCGTATTAACCAACGTGAATTGCAAGAACGTATGTTCAAAGCTCTTGGCTTTACAGCTGAAGAAGCAAATGACCAATTTGGTTTCTTGCTAGAAGCTATGAACTATGGTTTCCCACCACACGGTGGACTTGCTATCGGTCTTGACCGCTTCGTTATGCTTCTTGCTGGTGAAGATAACATTCGTGAAGTTATTGCTTTCCCTAAAAATAACAAAGCAACTGACCCAATGACACAAGCACCAAGTCTTGTTTCAGATAAACAATTAGATGAATTGGCTTTAGCAATCGGAAACAATGATTAAGAAAACATCTTTGAAAAAGAAAACAAAGTTTATTGTTAGCCGTTGGGCAGAAAGATATGGTCTGTTAAAGACAATGCAAAGCATTTCAAGAGAGAAGTACGCGGAAAAAATTTCCGCTTCTCTTTTTTATGGCTTGCTTTCTGCTATCGCGGTGAATTTCTTCTTCCAACCAGGTCACGTCTATTCAAGTGGTGCAACAGGTTTGGCACAGGTTTTGTCAGCGATTAGCGAGCGTTTGATTGGCTTTAGATTGCCGATTTCTATCGTTTTTTATGCCATTAACTTGCCGCTATTAATCTTGGCTTGGTATAAAATTGGCCATAAATTTACCGTTTTTACCCTGATTACAGTTTCCATGAGTTCATTCTTCATCCAAATTGTTCCAGAAATTACGCTAACAACTGATCCACTTGTCAATGCTATTTTTGGTGGTTTGGTTATGGGTACTGGGGTTGGATTTAGTTTGAAATCTCGTATTTCTAGTGGTGGTACTGATATCGTCAGTCTGACCATTCGCAAGAAAACAGGTCGTGATGTTGGAAGCATTTCTCTCATGGTAAACGGTGTTATTATGGTATTTGCCGGAATTTTATTCGGTTGGCAGTATGCCCTTTACTCAATGGTGACGATTTTCGTCTCTAGCCGAGTGACAAATGCTATTTTCACCAAACAAAAGAAAATGCAAGCAATGATTGTGACAAGTTGTCCTGAGAAAGTTATCGCTATGATTCATACCAAACTTCATCGTGGTGTGACACAGATAAACGATGCTGAGGGAACTTATAATCACGAAAAGAAAGCAGTTCTATTAGCTATTATTACTCGAGAAGAGTACAATGATTTCAGATATTTAATGAGGAAAACAGATCCAAAGGCTTTCGTTTCGGTTGCTGAAAATGTTCATATTATTGGACGTTTTGCTGATGATTAGTCTTTTGAGGTTAGCTTTTCTATAATGAAGGGGTGTAAACATGGCTCAAAAACTTAGACAAATTCGAAGTTTACTATTGATTGCTCTAGGTGTAGCGATTTATACGTTTGGCTTTGTTAAATTTAATATGGCAAACGCTCTTGCTGAAGGTGGTGTTGCTGGGGTGACTTTGATTATCCATGCTCTTTATGGTGTCGACCCTGCTTACACTTCCCTTATTTTAAATATTCCTTTGTTTATTTTAGGGGCACGTATTTTGGGTAAAAAATCGCTGGCTCTGACTATTTATGGAACAGTTCTATTGTCATTCTTTATTTGGTTCTGGCAACAGATACCAGTGAAGATTGTTCTCCAAAATGATATGATGTTGGTTGCGGTTGTTGCTGGTTTATTTGCTGGTGCCGGCAGTGGACTTGTTTTCAGATATGGGGCAACGACAGGTGGTACAGATATCATTGGTCGAGTGATTGAAGAAAAATTTGGCTTTAAATTGGGTCAAACCCTTCTCTTTGTCGATGCGCTTGTTCTTTTAGCTTCTCTTGTGTACATTGACTTGCAACACATGCTTTATACTTTGGTAGCAAGTTTTGTTTATAGTCAAGTGTTGACAATCGTGCAAAATGGTGGGTACACTGTACGTGGTATGATTATCATTACGCAAAAATCAGAGGAAGCAGCAGCGGCAATTCTTAATGAAATTAATCGTGGTGTGACTTACCTAAACGGACAAGGTGCTTACTCAGGAAATGAAAAGAATATCTTATATGTTGTTTTGAATCCGAGTGAAGTTCGTGATGTCAAAGCAATTATGGCTGGTTTAGATCCTGATGCTTTTATCTCTATTATTGATGTAGATGAAGTAGTGTCATCCGATTTTAAAATTAGACGAAAAAATTATGATAAATGATAAAAAGACGTGGTGTATTGCACCCGTTTTTTTAATTGACATTAGAAACAAAAATTCATAAACTATAGGAAAATGATTTCAAGGTTTAGGAAGTGATTTGATATGGAAAAAAGAATAGATGTGGCAATTGCTAAAGTTTCAATGATTATTAAAGGTTATGAATGTGGGCCTGGCGTCCCAAGACTACTTGTGCACCTAACACATAAAGTATCAGAAGTTGTATCTGATAAGCTTACAGTAACAACTGCAGGTAAAGAACGCCAGATTAGTCGAGTATATTTAGCAGATAATAAAGGACAAGAAGTTACTGGTAATAGTGATTATTTAGTTATTCAAATGCCTGTGACCTTTGATAATCAGAAAAATGCTACCATAGCCTGCCCTTTTTATTATAATCTAGAAACTCTGCATAATACTTGGGTAGAAGATTATCCAGTTACTCTAAAAGCTTTAGGAGTGAGGGTTGACGGTGATTTAGTTGAATTATCTGGTAGTTATGATATTATCAATAACCGTCTTTTACCTGATACAGAGGTTTTTAGTAAGCGAGGTTTTTATTCTGGCACTTATCTTAATCCTCTAACAAAACAAAAAGAAAACTTCACCCTTCAATATGTATCGTATGAGCCCAAAGCACAAGAAGAAAGTTTTCCTTTATTGATTTGGCTTCACGGTCAAGGAGAAGGAGGAACAGATACTGATATTACCTTGTTAGGAAATGAGGTGGTAGCTCTAGCTAAGCCCGCTATTCAATCCCATTTTACAGCTGGTAAGCAAACAGGCGCTTATGTTTTAGCTATTCAGACTCCAACTTATTGGATGGATGAAGGTGATGGGACAAATGGTGCTGGCGCTGGTGATTCATGCTATACTGAGGTTTTGATGGATACGATTAAGACTTATGTTGCGAATACTCCCGCTATTGATAAGAAACGAATTTATCTAGCAGGTTGTTCAAATGGTGGTTACTTGACCTTGAATTTGGCGATTCGTAACCCTGGGTACTTTGCTGCCCTTGTTCCACAAGCTGCCGCTTATTCTTATTATCAATATGAGCGTAATAGCGATGGCACCTATGTAATAGCTTTTAGTGATACACCTACATTTGTTAAGACAGATAAGGTTTATTTTGATAAGGATAAGCTTGCTGCTCTCAAGGATACTCCAATTTGGTTCATTCACGCAGCAAATGACACAATTGTTAATCCAAAGGATTACGCACTGCCTATTTATAAGGCTTTGATTGATAGTGGAGCTGAGAACAAGTGGTTTTCTTACTTTGAAAGTGTCGAGGGAACAGACATGCAAGGTGTCTCTTACATTGGGCATTTGTCTTGGATTTATTTCTTTAAAGACCAAGTGTCAGGGGTGCAGGATGTCTCTGCTATCAAAAGTGCGAAAGACTTATCAGGCTTTTCTCCAAGTAATAAAGGAAAAGGCGGCACAAGCACAACTAAAGTCTCAGGGCAAACCTATCACAATATCTTTGATTGGTTAAATGACCAGAAGAAAGCATAAAAAAAGACCGTTAAAACAGTCTTTTTGACTATGGATGAAAGAGGCTGCCTAACATAATAGCAGTAGCGGCATAACCTTTATATTTTTCAGGGCTATCAGCAATTTCTTTGTAAAGTGCTGTAATTTCAGGTGATGTCTTGAGTTTATGCGTTAGCACATACATAGAAATGGCATGAGCTAATTTGGTACGTGCTAGTTGATCGTGTTCGTTTTTTTCCAAATCTTTAGCAAGTGCAAAGATGTCTGTTTTTAGAGGTTCGCTATCAGGTAAGCTAGCATAAGCTTTACTGAGCAATTCCATGAGATGATTTTCCATTGTCATAATAAAAATCTCCTTTATGATTATGGCAATAGTTTATTATTTTAGCTCAAAAAGGTCAAGAAAAAAGAGAGTCGACAGATTCCAACTCTCTTTTTTATATATTGTCAGAAATGATTACATTTCGTTTGGTGTTTCAACGCCAAGAAGACGAAGTGCTTCTTTAAGAACAGTAGCAGTTGCGTAGCTGAGAGCTAGACGGCTGTCACGTTCCGGATTTTCGTCAAGGATACGTGTGTGTGCGTAATATTTGTTGAAGCTTTGTGCAAGGCTGATAGCGAATTTTGCAATGATTGATGGCTCAAAATTGTCAGCTGCACGTTTGATAATACGTGGGAAGTCTTGGATAAGTTTGATAATTTCCCAGCTTTCAGCATCGTTAAGGCTGTAAACGTCATTTACAGATGGTGTAAACTCAGCTTTGCGAAGGATTGATTGGATACGAGCGTGAGTGTATTGAACATAAGGTCCAGTTTCACCTTCAAATGATACCATAGCATCAAGGTCAAAGTCATAACCATTCAAGCGGTCTGTTTTCAAATCGTAGAATTTGATTGCTCCAACACCAACGGCGTGAGCGACAGCTTCTTTGTTAGCAAGGTTAGGATTTTTAGCGTTGATTTGGTCTTCAGCGCGTTTAACAGCTTCAGCGATTGTTGGTTCAAGAAGGATAACATTACCTTTACGAGTTGATAGTTTTTTACCTTCTTTTGTAACAAGACCAAATGGCACGTGAGTAATATCTTCATTCCATTTGAAGTCCATTTCGTTAAGAACGGCTTTTAATTGTTTGAAGTGAGCTGATTGTTCGTTACCAACGACGTAGATGGCTTTGGCAAAGTCATAAGTACGTTTGCGGTAAAGAGCGGCAGCCAAGTCACGTGTGATGTAAAGTGTTGCACCGTCAGATTTTTTGATAAGTGCTGGGTGTTCGATACCATATTTTTCAAGGTTAACAACTTGAGCACCTTGAGATTCTTCAAGAAGACCTTTTTCAGTCAAGATATCGACAACTTCATCCATTTTGTCATTGTAGAAAGCTTCACCGTTAAAGCTATCAAATGAAACACCAAGTTCATTGTAAAGGCGGTTGAATTCTACAAGACTTTCGTCACGGAACCATTGCCATAGTGAGATAGCTTCTTCGTCGCCTGCTTCCAATTTACGGAACCATTCGCGAGCTTCTTCATCAAGTTCTGGTTTAGTTTCAGCTTCAGCGTTGATACGAACGTAAAGTTTCAAGAGTTCGTCGATTGGATGAGCTTTAACAGCTTCTTCGTCACCCCATTTTTTGTAGGCAACAATCAACATACCGAACTGTTTACCCCAGTCACCAAGGTGATTGATTTTAACAGCTTTATAACCGATTTTTTCAAAAATATTAGCCAAGCTATCACCGATAACAGTTGAACGAAGGTGTCCAATTGAGAATGGTTTAGCGATGTTTGGGCTAGACATATCGATAGCAACATTGCGACCTTGTCCTAAATCTTGGCTAGCATAGTCGCTTCCGTTTGCGATAACTTTTCCTAGAACATCAGCAGAGATGCTTTTTTTATCAAGGAAGAAGTTGATGTATGGACCAACAGCTTCAATTTTTTCAAAACCTGTTTTATCCAATTTTTCAGCAATATCAGCTGCAATCATTTGTGGTGCTTTACGGAGGATTCGAGCCAATGAGAATGCAGGGAAAGCAAGGTCACCCATATCAGAATTTTTTGGGATTTCAAGCAGATTAACAATTTGTTCTTGGTCTAATTCTGGAACAATAGTTTGAATGCGTTCTGCAATTGTACGTTTAGTATCCATGATTTTCTCCTAAATTAGTTAGTCATATTATTTTAACATAAAAATAAGAAATAAACGAGGTTCCTGTCAAGAAAACGTTTGAAGTAAGAAAAATTAAGCTATTAAAGGAAAGATGGGCTGTGAAAGGGTGAAAATATTTTATTTTTTTGGTATAATTTTAAGGATAAATATACACAAAGGGAAACTTAGATGAATAAAATAGAACGTCAAAATCGAATCAAACGATTGATTCAATCTGGGCATATTGGAACCCAAGAAGAAATCAAGCGACATTTGCAAGAAGAAGGTATTAACGTCACACAAGCAACCCTATCACGTGACCTTCGTGAGATTGGGCTCTTAAAATTGCGTGATGCTTCTGGAAAACTTTATTACAGTTTGTCTGAAACGTCAGAGACAACTTTTGGAGCTAACATTCGCTCATATATTTTGAAAGTGGCTCGTGCTGGTTTCATGCTTGTGCTTCATACTAATCTTGGGGAAGCTGATGTTTTGGCAAACTTGATTGACAGTAGCGATATTTCAGAAATCCTTGGAACCGTAGCAGGTGCTGATACGCTATTGGTTATTTGCAAGGATGAAGAAACTGCTCAAGCATTTGAGCGTGATTTAGCAACAGGGCTATGATTGACTATAATCAAGCCGTTGAACATTTGGTTGAAACTATCCAAAAGCATGATAGCGTAGTCGAATTTCAAAAGGCAGAAAAAAAGATTAAAGAATTTCCAGAACTAGACAGTTTGGTCAAAGAGATGAAGGCATACCAGCAAGAAGCTGTTTTATTTCAAAAGATTGATAAAACAGTTGCTGAGAAAACTGCTGGTATGCAGGCTGACCAGCTGCAAGAGGAATTATCAGAACTTCCAATTGTTAAAGATTATCGTGATAAAATGCAAGATGCGAGTGATCTGATTCAATATATTACAAACAGCTTGGAAATGAAAATTAACGAGGAGTTAAGTGATGACAAAAGATAAAATTTCTCCAGGCATGCAACAGTATTTGGATGTTAAAAAAGACTATCCAGATGCTTTTTTACTTTTCCGCATGGGAGATTTTTACGAATTATTTTACGATGATGCAGTTAAGGCTGCACAGATTTTAGAGATTAGTTTGACTAGTCGAAATAAAAACGCTGAAAATCCTATTCCAATGGCAGGGGTACCATATCACTCAGCTCAGCAATATATTGATGTCCTTGTTGAAATGGGCTACAAAGTTGCGATTGCAGAACAAATGGAAGATCCCAAGAAAGCAGTCGGTGTTGTAAAACGTGAAGTTGTTCAAGTCATTACGCCAGGTACGGCAGTTGATTCGACAAAACCTGACAATGCCAATAATTTCTTGGTGGCTATTGATTCTGATGGCAAGACTTTTGGTTTAGCCTACATGGATGTGTCGACAGGTGAGTTTTATGCGACAAGTCTGTCAGATTTTGCCAGTCTTAAAAGTGAAATCCTAAACCTTAAAGCACGTGAGATTGTTGTTGGCTACGAACTTTCAGAAGAAGAAAAACACAGTCTTGTTAAACAACTCAACTTGCTTTTATCGTTTGAACAAGAGCGTTTTGAAGATGTGCACTTGATTGATTCTAATTTGGCATCTTTGGAGATTTCAGCTGCTGAGAAATTACTACAGTACGTCCATACCACTCAAAAACGTGAGCTCAGCCATTTGCAAAAATTGGTTCACTATGAAATCAAAGATTATCTTCAAATGTCTTATACGACAAAATCAAGTCTTGATTTGTTAGAAAATGCACGTACAAGCAAGAAACACGGTAGTCTTTATTGGTTACTTGATGAGACAAAGACTGCTATGGGTATGCGTCTTTTGCGTAATTGGATTGACCGTCCTTTGGTTAATCGAGAACAAATCGAAGAACGTCAAAATATCATTCAAGTTTTCTTAGACAATTTCTTTGAGCGTAGTGATTTGACGGATAGTCTTAAGGGTGTTTATGATATTGAACGCTTGGCGAGTCGTGTGTCATTTGGTAAAGCTAATCCAAAAGACCTTCTTCAACTCGGTCATACTTTGGGGCAAGTGCCTACTATCAAGGCTATTTTGGAATCCTTTGAAAGTCCATACCTTGACAAACTTGTCAACAGCATTGACACTCTTCCTGAGTTGGAATCATTGATTAGCTCTGCTATTGCCCCAGATGCTCAAGCTGTTATCACAGAAGGTAGTATCATTAGAACTGGTTTTGATGAGACTTTGGATAAATACCGCAAAGTCATGCGTGAAGGCACAAGCTGGATTGCTGAGATTGAAGCCAAAGAACGTGCCGCAAGTGGTATTACAAATCTAAAAATTGATTACAATAAAAAAGATGGCTATTATTTCCATGTCACAAATTCTAACCTTTCTTTAGTGCCAGATTATTTCTTCCGTAAAGCAACTTTGAAGAATTCAGAACGTTTTGGTACGGCAGAACTGGCTAAAATTGAAGGTGAAATGTTAGAAGCGCGTGAACAATCAGCAAGCCTAGAATACGATATTTTCAAGCGTGTTCGTGCGCAGGTTGAACGTTATATTTCTCGTTTGCAAGACTTAGCAAAAGCCATTTCAACAGTCGATGTTTTGCAAAGTTTAGCTGTGGTTGCTGAAAACAATCATTATGTACGTCCAACTTTCAACGATAGCCATGAGATTAAGATTGAAAAAGGTCGCCATGCCGTTGTTGAAAAAGTCATGGGCACTCAGGAATATATTCCAAATACGATTACATTTGGTAGAAATACTAATATTCAGTTGATTACTGGTCCTAATATGAGTGGTAAGTCAACTTATATGCGTCAGCTAGCATTGACTGTTATCATGGCACAAATGGGGTCTTATGTCGCTGCTGAAAGTGTCAGCCTACCAGTCTTCGATGCTATTTTCACACGTATTGGTGCAGCAGATGACTTGATTTCAGGTCAGTCAACCTTCATGGTAGAAATGATGGAAGCTAACCAAGCTATTAAACGTGCTAGTGATCAGTCTTTGATTCTCTTTGATGAATTGGGACGTGGTACGGCTACCTATGATGGTATGGCTTTGGCACAATCTATTATTGAGTATATTCATGACCATATTGGGGCTAAAACGATGTTTGCAACGCACTATCATGAATTGACAGCTCTGTCAACGACGTTGACACACCTTGTCAACGTCCATGTTGCAACCCTTGAACGTAATGGTGATGTGACTTTCCTTCACAAGATTGCAGAAGGACCAGCTGATAAATCCTATGGTATTCACGTTGCAAAAATTGCAGGCCTACCAGAAGACTTATTGCAGCGTGCAGACAGCATTTTAACTAATCTTGAATCAGGTGCTGCGCAGCATCATTTGACACCAGAAGTTGACAGTGAACCCTTAGCAACTGAGTCAGAAGTTTCAGAACCTGTAGCGGAGCAATTAAGTCTTTTTGCAGAAGATTCTTCTAATCAAGAAGTGATTGAAGCACTTAAGAAAGTTGATTTGATGAACTTGACACCTATGCAGGCTATGAATGTCATCTATGAATTGAAAAATATGTTATAAATAAGGAGGCAATCAAAAAAGGATTGCCTTTTTACTTTGTGTTATAATTAGAGGTAAACAATCGTTAATGAAAGGAAGATAGGCAGCCTTTGAGCGCTTCTATCAGATAAATTATGAGTAAAATTATCGAGTTACCAGAGGTTCTAGCCAACCAAATTGCTGCTGGTGAGGTTATTGAACGCCCGGCTAGCGTGGTCAAGGAATTAGTAGAAAATTCGATTGATGCTGGAAGCAGTCAGATTACTATTGAAATCGAAGAGTCTGGTTTGAAAAAAATCCAAGTTACTGATAACGGTGAGGGAATTGCTCAAGAGGATGTTGCTCTTAGTTTGCACCGTCACGCGACTAGTAAAATTAAAAGTCAAGCCGACCTGTTTCGAATCAGAACGCTTGGTTTCCGTGGCGAAGCCATTCCTTCCATCGCTTCAATCAGTCATTTTACGGTGAAAACAGCAACGGCTGATGAAAATTATGGGACGCTTTTGATTGCTAAGGGTGGCGAAATTGAAAAACAAGAGCCAATCTCAACGCCCGTTGGAACAAAAATTACAGTTGAAAATCTGTTTTACAACACACCAGCTCGTCTTAAGTATATGAAGAGTCTACAGTCAGAGTTGGCACATATTGTTGATGTGGTCAATCGTTTGAGTTTGGCACATCCTGAAATTGCCTTCACTTTGATTAATGATGGACGTCAGATGACAACGACATCAGGTACTGGAGATTTGCGCCAAGCGATTGCTGGGATTTATGGCTTAAACACAGCTAAGAAGATGATTGAGATTTCAAATGCAGATCTTGATTTTGAAGTATCAGGTTACATTAGTTTACCTGAATTGACGCGTGCGAATCGTAATTATATTACGATTTTGATTAACGGACGTTACATCAAAAATTTCTTACTGAATCGTGCCATCTTGGACGGCTATGGTTCAAAATTGATGGTTGGTCGTTTCCCGATTGCTGTCATTGATATCCAGATTGACCCTTATCTTGCTGATGTCAATGTTCATCCAACAAAGCAAGAAGTTCGTATTTCAAAAGAAAAAGAACTGATGACTCTCATCAGCTCAGCTATTGCAGAGAGTTTACGTGCTCAGGATTTGATTCCAGATGCTCTTGAAAATCTAGCTGAGTCAAGCACTCGTGGCATGCCTAAACCAGAGCAAACGAGTCTTCCCCTAAAACAATCAAATCTTTATTATGACAAAGAGCGTCATGATTTCTTTGTGAAATCAGATACTGTTGAAGAGCAGCCAGTTCAGCTGTATAATGAGGTTGACACACCTGTCAAGGAAGTTGACAAACAGTCTTCAGTCAAATACGCACAGCGTTCTACTCAGGGAAACCTTGCAGATGGCGAGCATGATGACCTTGATTTCAAAAATAAATCTAAAATTAATAAGTTGCTCGAAAATCTTGATGGTGAAGAATCATCAACTTTCCCTGAACTTGATTATTTTGGTCAGATGCATGGGACATATCTTTTTGCGCAAGGAAACGGTGGACTTTATATCATTGACCAACATGCGGCGCAGGAACGTGTTAAATATGAATATTATCGTGACAAAATTGGTGACGTCGATGCTTCACTCCAACAATTGCTCATGCCATATTTGTTTGAGTTTTCTGGAGCAGATTTTATCAAGCTTCAAGAAAAAATGGAGCTTTTAAATCAAGTTGGCATCAATCTAGAACCATATGGGAACAATACATTTATTCTTCGTGAACATCCTATTTGGATGAAAGAAGAGGAGATCGAATCGGCTGTTTATGAAATGTGTGATATGTTGCTTTTGACGAATGAAGTATCTGTCAAAAAATACCGTGCAGAGTTAGCGATTATGATGTCATGTAAACGTTCAATTAAAGCTAATCACACTCTTGATGATTATTCAGCACGTCAACTTTTAGTGCAATTATCACAATGTAAGAATCCGTATAACTGTCCACACGGTCGTCCTGTCCTGGTCAATTTTACCAAATCAGACATGGAAAAGATGTTCCGTCGTATTCAAGAAAATCATACAAGTTTAAGAGAGTTAGGAAAATACTAAATGTACGATTATATCAAAGGAAAATTAACTAAAATTACTGCAAAATATATTGTCGTTGAAGCTGGAGGATTAGGCTACATTATCAACGTTGCTAATCCATATAGTTTTTCTGACTTGATGAATCAAGATGTTCAAATCTACCTTCATCAAGTTGTTCGAGAAGATGCACAGCTTTTGTTTGGCTTTCATACAGAAGATGAAAAAGCAGTCTTTCTTAACCTTATTTCAGTTTCTGGAATTGGTCCGACAACAGCGTTAGCGATTATCGCAGTGGATGATAATGAAGGTCTCGTAACTGCTATTGACAATAGTGATATTCGTTATCTGATGAAATTTCCAAAAATCGGTAAAAAAACAGCTCAACAAGTGGTGCTTGATTTAGCTGGTAAGTTTGCTGATGTTTCTATGGAAAATGGCTTAGCTTCTCAGGCAAAAGCAGTGGCAAACGAACAGCTTGAAGAGGCCATGGAAGCTCTTTTGGCACTTGGCTATAAGGCAGCAGAACTTAAGAAAATTCGTAAGTTCTTTGAAGGTACAAATGAAACCGCAGAACAATACATCAAATCAAGCCTTAAGATGTTGATGAAGGGCTAGTTATTAAGGAATTACAGGAGATGTTTCACATGAAACGTTGTAGTTGGGTAAGGGAAAATAATCCTTTGTATGTTGTTTATCATGATACTGAGTGGGGAAAGCCACTGCATGATGATCAAGCACTTTTTGAGCTTTTATGTCTTGAAACTTATCAAGCGGGACTTTCTTGGGAGACTATTCTTAATAAGCGCGCAGCATTTAAACAATCTTTTTATGACTACGATGTGACAAAAGTGGCGCAAATGACTGATGAAGAACTTGAAATGCTTCTTCAAAATCCTGAAATTGTTCGAAATCGTCGTAAGATTTTTGCGACACGTACAAATGCTAAAGCTTTTATCAAGATTCAGAAAGAATTTGGCTCTTTTGATGAGTATCTTTGGCGTTGGGTTGGTTACGCTCCTATCATAAATGAGGTGGAGGATTACGCGAATTTTCCAGCTAGCACGCCTTTATCTGAAAATCTTTCTAAGGAGTTAAAAAAACGTGGCTTTAAATTTGTAGGTCCTGTTTGTGTTTATTCTTTTCTTCAGGCAGCAGGTTTGGTAAATGACCATGAAATAGATTGTGATTTTAAATCAATTTAGTCATCTGATAGTGTCAGGTGGCTTTTTTTGACACTCTTGTCAATTATCTGTAAAACATCTTGACACTACTAGTGAAATACGGTATTCTGTAAAGAAAATTCTGTGAAAGGTTGGTGGGAGATATGGAAAGTTTAAGCATAAAAAGGAACACATTAGTTTTTTTACTATCAAATTTTCTGGTTAGTGTGGCTTATTCGCTGCCGCATTCTATTTTGACAGTAATTTTATTGGCCAAAGGTTTAAGCTTATCACAAATTCTAATCATTCAGTCAGCTTATAGTATTGCTATCGTCTTATTTGAATTTCCAAGTGGACTATTAGCAGATAATTATTCCAGAAAAAATCTTTACAGCCTGTCAAAGTTATTTTTAATCATCATGTTTTTGATTGTGCTATTTAGCAATCAGTTTTACTTGATTTTTGCGGCTTGGTTTTGTTACGGGATTGCCGCAGCTTTAGATAGTGGAACGCTTGATGCTTACATTATTAATCAGCTTAAATTAGCGTACCGTGAAGCAGAACTTCGAAAATTTCTGGCCTTGAGTAACCGTCTAGAGATCGTTGGAATCTTACTAGGAAGTAGTCTAGGTGGGATTCTTTATCACTTTATTGGGATTAATATTTATGTCTTAGGGACAGTTTTTCTTGTAGCTTCAACCCTTATCAGTTTTTTCTTTTTTAAAGAGACAACAAAGTCAGAGTCACTACAAGATAGTCATGTAATGGTTTTGAAAAAGCAAATTACTGATAGTTTTAAAGAACTTCGCAAGCAGCCACGTTTGAGTTTAATTCTGATTTTTGATTTCCTGACTCAGATTTTCTTTCAGACACATTTTCAGCTTTGGCAATCATTTTTCTTAAGCAAGGGGATTGATAGTCAGTATTTTCCATTCCTTTACATTGCTTTTCAAATCATCACGCTTTTTTCATATTCTATCAACATTGATGGTGTTAAAAAGTATGCTGGTGTGCTTAAGTTCAGTCCGTTGATTGTTTTTCTACCGTTGACATTCTTTTTAGGGAAGATTGAGATTTTCTTGACAGCTTATTTCATATTTGTTTTTGTCTTTTATGTGATTGAATTTATTTTAAATTATCAATTTAACAAAATGGTTTCTGTTGAGAATATTTCTTCTTTGATTTCATTTAAGTCAACAGTAAGTCGTATAGGAAGTGTTTTACTACTATGCATATTAAGTTTTATGGTGAAGCAAATGTCTGTTTCAGCAGTCATGGCAATCAACTTTATGCTATCTTTGATTTTGCTTGCGGTTTTGTCTGTGATAATTATGAAAAAAGCCGTTGTTGACATCGGTGTAAAGTAAGTTTACAACGTTTTTACACTTGTTTACGCGAAGCTTATTACAAAAAAACGTTAATTTTCAGCTTTTTTTGGTAGAATAAAATTAAATTACGAATAGATAAGTAGGTGGCAATTATGAAAGCTGAAATCATTGCTGTTGGAACAGAGATTTTAACAGGACAAATCATAAATACGAATGCACAATTTCTATCAGAGGAATTTGCTAAGTTAGGGATTGATGTCTTTTTCCAAACGGCAGTTGGGGACAATGAAGAACGTCTGCTGTCTATCATTGATTTGGCAAGTAAGCGCAGTGATTTAGTTGTTCTTTGCGGTGGTTTAGGACCAACCGAAGATGATTTGACAAAACAAACTTTGGCAAAATATTTAGGACGTAACTTGGTTTTTGATGAACAGGCAAGTAAACGTTTGGATGAATTCTTTGCGACACGTCCGCAATTTACAAGAACAGCTAATAATGAACGTCAGGCTCAATTGATTGAAGGGTCAACACCTCTTCAAAATAGTACGGGACTTGCTGTAGGTGGTGTTCTGGAAGTTGATGGTGTTACTTATGTCGTTCTTCCTGGACCACCAAGTGAATTGAAGCCTATGGTTTGGGACTATTTAGTGCCATTGCTATCTAGTGACCACAAGCAATTGTATTCACGTGTCTTACGTTTCTTTGGTATCGGGGAAAGTCAGTTGGTAGCTGTTTTGTCAGATTTGATTGAAAATCAAACAGACCCAACAATCGCTCCATATGCCAAAACAGGTGAAGTGACACTTAGATTGTCAACGAAGGCTGATGACCTTGAAACAGCTAAGGCTAAGTTGGATGAGCTTGAGCATAAGATTCTGGTTAAGAAGACTTTAAATAGTATTCCGCTTGAAAATTTGCTTTATGGATACGGTGATGATAATAGTATGGCGTGTGTTGTTTTTGATTTACTTAAGCAAAAACATAAAACTATTACGGCTGCAGAAAGTTTGACAGCTGGTCTGTTTCAATCAAGTATTGCTGATTTTCCAGGCTCTTCAGCAGTTTTTAATGGTGGTTTTGTGACTTATAGCATTGAAGAAAAGGCAAAAATGCTTCAAATCCCTTTAAAAGATTTACAAGAACATGGGGTTGTGAGTCATTTTACAGCTGAAAAAATGGCTGAGCAGTCACGATTGCTGACAGATGCTGATTTTGGAATTGGCTTAACAGGAGTTGCTGGTCCAGATGGTCTAGAAGGTCATCCAGCGGGAACAGTTTTCATAGGTATTGCTACAAAAGAAAAAGTTCAGTCTATCCGTGTTATTATAGGTGGACGAAGCCGTTCAGATGTGCGTCATATTGCATGTTTGTATGCTTTTAACTTAGTACGTCAAGCTTTATTACAAGACTAAATTCTGATATAATAGGGCTAGTATCTCGAACAAACAGAAAGGGAAAAATTTGGCTAAAAAGACAAAGAAAACAGAAGCTATCACGAAGAAATTCGGTGATGAGCGTAAAAAAGCACTTGATGATGCTTTGAAATTAATCGAAAAAGATTTTGGTAAAGGAGCGGTCATGCGTCTTGGTGAGCGTGCTGAACAAAAAGTTCAAGTCATGAGTACTGGTAGTCTGGCGCTTGATATTGCCCTAGGTGCCGGTGGATACCCTAAAGGACGTATCATTGAAATCTATGGTCCTGAAAGTTCTGGTAAAACAACAGTAGCTCTTCATGCTGTAGCACAGGCACAAAAAGAAGGTGGTATTGCAGCCTTTATCGATGCCGAACATGCTCTTGATCCAGCTTATGCAGCAGCTCTTGGTGTTAATATCGATGAACTTCTTTTGTCACAACCTGATTCAGGTGAACAAGGTCTTGAAATTGCAGGTAAATTGATTGATTCTGGTGCTGTTGACCTTGTTGTTGTCGACTCTGTTGCCGCTCTTGTACCTCGTGCAGAAATTGATGGTGACATTGGTGATAACCACGTTGGTTTGCAAGCTCGTATGATGAGTCAAGCTATGCGTAAACTCTCAGCATCTATCAACAAAACAAAAACAATCGCTATCTTCATCAACCAATTGCGTGAAAAAGTTGGTGTCATGTTTGGTAACCCAGAAACAACACCTGGTGGACGTGCTCTTAAATTCTATTCATCAGTTCGTCTTGATGTTCGTGGAAATACACAAATTAAAGGTACTGGCGACCAAAAAGATAGCAACATTGGTAAAGAAACTAAAATCAAAGTTGTTAAAAACAAAGTTGCCCCACCGTTTAAAACTGCTGAAGTGGAAATCATGTACGGTGAAGGAATTTCGCGTACAGGTGAGTTGATTAAAATCGCTAGTGATTTGGATATTATCAACAAAGCTGGTGCATGGTTCTCTTACAATGGAGAGAAAATTGGTCAAGGTTCTGAAAATGCTAAGAAATATTTGGCAGATCACCCAGATGTCTTTGACGAAATTGATCACAAAGTTCGTGTTCATTATGGACTTGTTGAAGAAACTGAAGATGAAAAAGCAGCAAATGCTGCTGACGAATCAGCTGCAACTTCTGAAAAAGCAGATGAAGTTGTTCTTGACCTAGATGATGCGATTGAAATTGAAGAATAATTTTGAATTGCTTTAAAGCTTGAAACGATACGTTTCAGGCTCTTTTAATAAATTTTTGATAAAAATGAGTACATTTTCAAGAAAAAAATAAATCTTTTTAATTGACTTTTTAGAAAAATAGGTCTTAGGTCCCATGTGCTCCTCAATGTGTGTGTGCTATAATACAACTATCATGGGATAGAAAGTGAGAGTGCACATGATTAAAATTTACACAATTTCAAGTTGTACAAGCTGTAAAAAAGCCAAAACATGGCTCAACGCTCATCAGCTCCCTTATAAAGAACAGAATTTAGGAAAAGAACCACTATCACGAGAAGAAATCTTAGCGATATTAACAAAAACAGAAAACGGTATTGAAAGTATTGTTTCATCTAAAAACCGTTACGCAAAAGCACTTGACTGCGATATTGAGGAATTAAGTTTAAGTGAGGTTATCGATCTCATTCAAGCTAATCCACGTATTTTGAAAAGCCCAATTTTGATTGATGACAAACGTCTTCAAGTGGGTTACAAAGAGGACGATATTCGTGCTTTCTTGCCACGCTCAATTCGTAATGTGGAAAATGCAGAAGCTCGTCTTCGTGCAGCATTATAATATATAGTAGAAAAGTCTCTTTTTAGGGGCTTTTTTTGTTCTAAAAAATAGTAAATTTGTCAAATTTTGAAAAAGGTTACATTGTATCTGTGTCAAGTTTTATGACTTTTTTTTCATAACTATTGCTATTGTGAAATAAACTTTGGTTAAATAAAGTCAGATTCTTGTGAAATCTTTGTGAATAAGCTATAATAATTGGTGACAGCTATTTAGAAAGAAGGTGTAAGTATGGGATTTACTGACGAAACTGTACGCTTTAATTTAGACGATAGCAACAAGAAAGAAATTAGTGAAACTTTAACAACGGTTTATCGCTCCCTTGATGAAAAAGGCTATAATCCAATCAATCAGATTGTAGGTTATGTCCTAAGTGGTGACCCTGCTTATGTGCCTCGTTACAATGATGCCAGAAATCAAATTCGTAAATACGAACGTGATGAAATTGTTGAAGAGCTTGTCCGCTATTATCTCAAAGGAAATGGAATTAATTTGAAATGAGAATTATGGGACTAGATGTCGGCTCAAAGACTGTTGGTGTTGCGATTAGTGACCCCCTTGGTTTTACAGCGCAAGGTGTAGAAATTATCCAAATTGACGAAGAAGCTGGCGAATTTGGTTTTGAAAGACTTGGAGAGTTAGTTAAGCAGTATAACGTTGATAAGTTCGTTGTCGGTTTACCAAAAAATATGAATAATACCGAAGGTCCTCGTGTTGAAGCAAGTAAAGCTTATGGCGACCAAATCAAAGAACTTTTCAACATTCCAGTTGACTATCAAGATGAACGTTTAACAACTGTTCAAGCAGAACGTATGTTAGTAGAGCAAGCTGATGTTAGTCGTGGTAAACGAAAAAAAGTTATCGATAAGTTAGCAGCACAGCTTATTTTGCAAAATTATTTAGATAGAATGTTTTAATCTAATCATTAATTCATTTAAAGGAGACTATTATGGCACATAACCATAACCACGATCATAACCATGATCACGAGCATGAAGTTATTACACTTGTAGATGAACAAGGTAATGAAACACTTTTTGAAATTCTTTTGACAATCGATGGTCGCGAAGAATTCGGTAAAAACTATGTTCTTTTGGTACCAGCAGGTGCTGAAGAAGATGAACAAGGTCAAATCGAAATTCAAGCTTACTCATTCACTGAAAATGAAGATGGTACTGAAGGTGATCTTCAACCAATTCCTGAAGATTCAGATGCTGAATGGAATATGATTGAAGAAGTTTTCAATAGCTTCTTAGACGAAGACTAATTTGCTATAAAGGTTAGGAGTATTTCCTAGCCTTTATTTTTTTGTCAAAAATGACTCTTTTTTATTTTACGAATAGGTAAATGAAGGAGGAAAATTTGATGAAAAAAGCGGATGTTCTCAGCCAAGAAGAAAAGGATTTCTTAAAACGCTATCAAAACAAGACACGCCACGGTTTTAGGGAACTTTTAGCTTATTGTGCTATCCTCAACAAATTGACTAATGATTAGTTTTTGTTATACTTAATGTATGACAATTCAAGGAGAGAATAAGTGAATACATCAGAACAAGTAAATGTAGATCAGAGTGCGTTATCATCGTACAGTCGTACATCTCATAAAGTCGGTGAAGTTAGAAGTCATTTAGAGCCTTCTAAACGAACAAAAGTTCCTCAACCTCATAAATTGTATATTTTACTATTGAGTGTTGTGGTGAGTTGCTTATCAGTAGCAGTACCCTTATTTACTGATATGGCAAATAGCCTACAGTCACAAAATCTTTATATTGGATTAATGTTTTCTAAAGGATACCTTCCATTTACTGATATGTTTGCGACAGGTGGCTTCCTTTATTATGCTGTCATTGCATTAGCTTACATTCTTGGGTCAACTTTGTGGTTAGTTCCTATCCAAATTGTGGCATTTTATTTGTCAGGAATCTATTTCTACAAGTTGGTTAACTACTTTACTGACAGTCACCGTCTTGCTGTTCCATTTACTGGAGTATTTTACTTGTTAAGTGTTGCGCTTGGTTTTGGTGGTTTATATCCTATCCAGTTTGCCATGCCTTTTGTTATGGTTTCATTGTGGTTCTTGACTAAGTATTTTGCTGATATTATCAAGGATGAAGCTTTCATCTTGTATGGATTTGCTGGCGCAGCAGCCATGCTTTTAGAACCTCGTACATTGGTGTTCTGGATACTTTCATTCTTGACAATCATTGTGTATAACTTGAGAAAAGGTCACTTTGCGCGTGGTTTCTACCAATTATTGTGTATCATTTTTGGTACTATTTTGGTATTTTACACTGCTGGTTACTTTATTTTGAACTCACAGGTATTGTTGCCGTACCTTAACCAAGCTATTGTTTATCAATTTACTAGTTTTGCGACAAGTGATGGTAATTTGATTTTGACATTGTTGTTCCAAATCGTTGTTGCTTTGGGTTCTGGGCTAGTGTTTGGTGCAGTGTCATTTGGTAAAATTGTTAGAAACTCTCATGATAAAGTAGCCAAATGGCTTATCCTTTTAGTATTTATCTGCTTCTTTGTTATTGATTTGTTAACGCAAAGTTATCAATTTTACAATCTATTAGCAGCTATGCCTTTTGGCGTATTGTTAACAGCTATGGCATTAGGTGAGCAATATCAACGTAGTCTGACAAAAACGTCACATCGTCGTAGAAAGGCTTCAGACAATGTTGGAAGTTTTGGCTTTTATCTTAAACGTCATCTCTATTTGCCAATTTTGGTATTAGTAGTTGGTGTTGGGCAGCCTGTTTTACATGCTTGCTTGTCAGTTAATGCTAATAGTGAACGCACAACTATTGCAAAATATCTTGAAAAAGAAGTGTCTAAAGATGATACTATTTACGTTTGGGATGATTCATCTAAGATTGGTATCGATAGTCAACTACCAAGTAGTTCACAATTTACTTCTCCAGTAGTTAATACTGCTAAATCTGCTAATAAAAAAGTTTTAGAAGATGAACTGCTACAAAATCTAGGGTCATATATTGTAGTTAACAAGGACCAAAAAATTTCTGAATCACTAAAAAATAATTTTTCTTCTAATTACGAAAAGGTCCAAATCGTCGGTATTACAGGATTTACCGTCTATCATAAAAAATAAAGAAAAACGCAATATCTTGTGGTCGTCAAAAAAAGTGACCACAAGATATTGATTTTTTTTTGTCCCGTGTTATAATAGACGAGTAAGAAGGAGTGTTCATATGATTACATTAGAAAAAGAAAAAATTGCTACTCAGCCTACTGTAAAAGTTATCAAACGTGATGGACGTTCTGTAAACTTTGATGCAGATAAGATTTATAATGCTTTGCTAAAAGCTAGCAATAATGTGACAAAAATGTCTCCAGTTATCGAAGCAAAATTGGAAAGTATTTCAGATAATATCGTTGCTGAAATTTTTGACCGCTTCAAAGATAACGTTAAAATTTATGAGATTCAAAATATCGTTGAGCATGAACTTTTAGAAGCTAATGAATATGCAATTGCTCAAGAATATATCAATTATCGTACAAAACGCGATTTTGCGCGCTCTCAGGCGACAGATATCAACTTTTCTATTGATAAACTGTTGAACAAAGATCAAACGGTCGTAAATGAAAACGCAAACAAAGATAGCGAAGTCTTCAACACACAACGTGACTTGACTGCAGGTATCGTTGGTAAGTCAATCGGGCTTAAAATGTTGCCAGCTCACGTTGCCAATGCGCACCAAAAAGGTGATATTCACTTCCACGATCTTGATTACAGCCCATACACTCCAATGACAAACTGCTGTTTGATTGACTTTAAAGGAATGTTGGGAAATGGCTTTAAGATTGGTAATGCTGAAGTTGAAAGTCCAAAATCTATTCAAACAGCGACAGCTCAAATTTCTCAAATCATTGCTAACGTTGCTTCAAGCCAATATGGTGGATGTACAGCAGACCGTATCGATGAATTTTTGGCACCATATGCTGAACTTAACTACAAAAAACATATGAAAGATGCCCAAGAATGGGTTGCTGAAGATCGTCGCGAAGATTACGCACGTACAAAAACGAAAAAAGATATCTACGATGCTATGCAAAGTCTTGAATATGAAATCAATACTTTGTTTACATCAAATGGTCAAACACCATTTACTTCTCTAGGTTTTGGTCTTGGTACAAACTGGTTTGAACGTGAAATTCAAAAAGCTATTCTTACTATTCGTATCAAAGGTCTTGGTAGCGAACACCGTACAGCTATCTTCCCTAAATTAATCTTCACATTGAAGAGTGGTCTTAACCTTGAAGAAGGTACCCCAAACTACGATATCAAACAATTAGCTTTGGAATGTGCTACAAAACGTATGTACCCAGACGTTCTTTCATACGATAAAATCGTTGAATTGACTGGTTCATTCAAAGCACCTATGGGATGCCGTTCATTCCTTCAAGGTTGGAAAGATGAAAATGGCGTTGAAGTTAACTCAGGTCGTATGAACCTTGGGGTTGTCACTGTTAACCTTCCTCGTATTGCTATGGAATCAAACGGTGATATGGACAAATTCTGGGAAATCTTCAACGAACGCATGGGAATTGCTAAAGATGCTCTTGTTTACCGTGTTGAACGTGTTAAAGAAGCAACTCCAGCAAATGCACCAATTCTTTATCAATACGGTGCGTTTGGAAAACGTCTTGGCAAATACGACAACGTTGATGAACTTTTCCGTCACCGTCGTGCAACAGTTTCTCTTGGTTACATCGGACTTTACGAAGTCGGAACAGTTTTCTTCGGACCAAACTGGGAAACAAATGCTGAAGCTAAAGAATTTACAGTGGATATCATCCGCAAGATGAAAGAGTACTGTGTAGAATGGTCAGATGAATATGATTACCACTTCTCAATCTATTCAACACCATCTGAAAGTTTGACAGACCGCTTCTGCCGTCTTGATACTAAGAAATTTGGTATTGTCAAAGATATTACAGATAAAGAATACTACACAAACTCATTCCACTATGATGTGCGTAAAAACCCAACACCATTTGAAAAATTAGACTTTGAAAAAGTTTATCCAGAAGCTGGTGCGACAGGTGGATTTATTCACTACTGCGAATACCCAGTTCTTCAACAAAATCCAAAAGCCCTAGAAGCTGTTTGGGATTATGCTTACAGCCGTGTTGGTTACCTTGGAACAAATACGCCAATCGACCGTTGCTATAACTGTGGATTTGAAGGTGACTTTACACCAACTGAACGTGGTTTCGTTTGTCCAAACTGTGGTAACAGTGACCCTAAAACAGTAGATGTTGTTAAACGTACTTGTGGCTATCTTGGAAACCCACAAGCCCGTCCAATGGTTAATGGTCGTCACAAAGAAATTTCTGCTCGTGTGAAACACATGAACGGCTCAACAATTAAAAATCCTGGTGATCCTTACATGCACAAAGCATAGATTCTTGTTAGACAGTTTCATAAAATAATTGAAGCTGGAGACAGTTGTCCCAGCTTCTTTGTTATATTGATAAATAATTAAGATGAAAGGAGCAATAACGTGGGAAAATACCAATTAGATTATAAGGGTATGCAGCAAGTCGAACGTTTTCACGAGAAAAATTCAAATGTGAAAGCTGATAAAAAAGGGCGTGTTAACCAGTTGAAAGCACAATTTTTAGAAAAAGCTAAAAAGAAAAGTAAATAAGAGGTGAGCTTATGCAATTACGAAGGCCTGAATTATCGGATAAAGAAGCCGTTATTGAAATGATGAAAGAATTTGAAGCGAGCCAGTCGGCCCACGATGGTGGTTTCTGGTCTGTGGATAACTTTGCTTATGAAAAATGGCTTGAGGATAATCGTTTGAGTGAAATGGGAATTAATATTCCAGATACTTTTGTTCCAGCGGTCCAATTTGTCTCGTTTTCTGATGATGGCAGGGCTTTGGGATTTTTGCATTTGCGCTTACGTCTTAATGACAATCTTTTAAAACAAGGTGGGCACATCGGATATTCTATTCGTCCATTAGAACGCCGCAAAGGATATGCTAAAGAACAGTTGCACTTGGGGTTGCTAGAAGCTAAGAAGAAAAATATTAAAAAAGCTTTGGTGACTTGTCATGATGATAATCCAGGTAGCCGCAAAGTTATATTAGCTAACGGTGGTGTGTTGGAAGATGTTCAAGATTCTGTAGAACGTTACTGGATATCTTTAGAAAATTAATAGAAAGAAGACTAGTATGGAAGAAAAAAATTGGAATACTCCTAAACCTGGTGAATGGACTTCAGAAAATTTGAGTCAGGGTAGAATCATGGATTACAAAGCCTTCAACTTTGTTGATGGAGAAGGTGTTCGTAATTCTCTATACGTGTCAGGCTGTATGTTCCATTGCAAAGGCTGCTATAATGCTGCGACTTGGTCATTTAAAGCAGGAATGCCTTATACAAAAGAGCTTGAAGAACAAATCATGGAAGATTTGTCTCAACCTTATGTTCAAGGTCTTACGCTTCTCGGAGGAGAACCATTTTTGAATACTGGAATTCTTTTACCGCTGGTAAAACGTGTCCGCCGAGAACTTCCTGAAAAGGATATTTGGTCATGGACTGGCTATACTTGGGAAGAAATGATGCAGGAAACACCAGATAAACTTGAAATGTTGAGTTTGATTGATATCCTGGTTGATGGACGTTTTGATATTACCAAGAAAAACTTGATGTTACAGTTCCGTGGTTCAGAAAATCAACGTATTATTGATGTTCAAAAGTCACTAAAAGCTGGAAAAGTTGTCATTTGGGATAAACTAAACGATGGCAATCAAAACTTTGAACAAGTTAGTCGCGATGATTTAATCTAAAATGACTTATTAGTTGTGAAAATGGGAAGCTGATGGGAATAATCGGCTTCTTTTTGTTGAGAAAATGTCAAAAAGAAGAAGTTATACACAGGTTGTTTATCAAAATTGTTAATAGACTAAAACCATTGATATTAAAGGATTTGTTGGTAGTTTATACACAAGTTATCCCCAATATATAACCATATTTATCCACAAGTTGTGAATAACTGTTAATAAATTGTGTAAAAAAAGAAGAATTTTCAAGCTATTTTAGCTTTTTTTATAAAAAATTCAGGAATGATTTGAAAAATTCATGCAAAAAGCCAATAACATTAAAATGTTACTGGCTTTCATCTATTTCAAGATCGACTGAGATCTGTTTATTCGGGAGCACAGGTATGAAATCGAGGTTATCAAAAGCAATTATACTTAACTGAACGGTTAATCTTTGATTGTTTGTTTGATAGTCTGTGGATAACTTTTTGCTTAAAAAAGTGTCAAGAACTGTCAACTAAATCATTCTTGTGTCAACTTCTGACATAATGTAAGCGATAATTCTGTCAATGTTAACGTTTTTTCTGTCAATATCTTGCAAAAATTCTGTCAAGATGTAAAAAACGAGGAAAACATTATAAAAAAATATCTCTTACTTTTCATTTCTTAACGTGGTATGTTCTTTTGAAGGAGCATTGAAGTAACCAGGAATAGAATTAAAAAGAAGAGATAAGTTTTTAGCAATAAATTCAGGTTTTTCGGGTTTATCTTTAGTTAACCAAAATTGTAAAATGTTAAGATAAGCGCCGTACAACCCTTTTGAGATATAGTCGATGTTACTTTCTACAGAATCATCGATGCACCATGGTAGGTTGATTTTCTTGTAGATTTTTGCGGAATTTTTATTTAATTTTTCTGATAGCAGTGAAAAATGTCCACTTCTGACAAGCGATGCGATGAATAATCGATTTGAATACATAAAATTCAAAGTGACTAAGAATACATCTTCGGCACTTTCTGCTAAGATAAAATTATCACGCTGATGATGGTATCCATCGATAAAGTTTTCTAGACAGAAATCCATTAAATCATCTTTGCTGTTAAAGTAACGATAAAATGTTCGTCGTGAAATATCAGCTTTATCAAGAATGTGATAGATAGTGATTTCGTCATAATGTCGTTCAGTAATCAGTAGATAAAGTGCTTTTGATAAACGGTGTTTTGTTTCTGAGACTTGGTGTTGTTTTTTTGATAAATTTGCCATAAACAATTCTCAACTTGAACGATGTAATAATTCTGAAAAGACAAAAAATTACACCTAATCACTTTAACATTGTAACATGAAGCTAAAAATTAAGATACATCAATCATACGATATTGTTAACGTTTTACTTCATAAAATTGTTATTGTTAGATTTTTTAACATGAATTTAGAAAGAATATTAAAAAAATTAGAAACAGAAAACACATTTTAAAAAATATATCACTTAGGGAAATTGCTTTTCAAATTGGGAAAAAGTATTATAATAAACACCAAAACGTCTAGATGAATAAATTAGTAAAATGAAAAAATATTTATTTTTCCAAAATAAGAATAAATATGTTTTTAGAATTATGTGATATTTATGTGAAAAACGATGTTGGAAAGGAGGAATTAGGAGGCTTGATGCTAAACAGTTAAGAAAACTTCGCCGTTCAGACCATTTTGAATTGCTTGTTGAGCAGGCAAAAGAGACTGAGGAACTCCAAGGTGAAGTCAAAGAACTTGAAGGAAAACTTGAACGTCGCGAGCTAGAAGTTATTGATGCGGGATAGATTGCTGAGGCAGCATTAGCGATTAGTAAAGTTTTTGAGGAAGCACAGGCAGCAGCTGATACGTATTTTTATAATGTAAAACGTATGGCAGATGCCAAAAATAATATAGATAATAAAGCGTAGAATGCTGGGATTTTTAAAATGAAACCATTATTTGAAAAAAGTCACAGAAAATCAATTTAACTGATTTACCGAAAGCTGATGACCTTTCAAAAGAATTAGGAAAGATTAAATATCGTGAACGTTACGTTCGCACTCTTCGCAGCACGGTTTTTACGCTAGTGGCAGCGTTGGCTGTACTGATTGCGACAATTTGGCTTCCTGTTTTACAGATTTATGGAAATTCAATGACTCCGACTTTGAAAGCTGGAGACATGGTAGTTTCTGTCAGTAAAAAAATTTAAAGCAGGATGATGTCGTTGCATTTTATTACAATAATAAAGTTCTTGTAAAACGTGTGATTGCGATATTAGGTCAATGGGTTAATGTTGATAAAAAAGGAAATGTCTATGTTGACGGTAAAAAGTTAAATGAGTCTTACCTACAAAAAGGCGAGAAAGATTACGGAGAGACAAATATCAAACTTCCGTATCAGGTGCCGGATGGGAAATATTGCGTGATGGGAGATCACCGAAAAGTTTCAATCGACTCACGTAATAAAACCGCTGGTCCGGTAGACAGTGAGTAGTTAGTTGGGAAACTAACGCTAAGAATTTGACCACTATATCGCATGGGTGCAATTGATTAAACTCTGAATGGTTAGTTGGGAAACTAAAATTTAGATTTAGTCACAATTTGTATGTGGCAATTGCTTAGACAGTTAATAAATTATGTGTAAAAAGGAGTTTTATGGTAAAGCTAGCGATTTTAATAAAAAAGCGAGTCCAAGATAGCATCATTGCAAAGATTGCTCTGGCGCTATCTGTTGTTATTTTTTTTGTACAACTTATTTGCTGATCTTACCAGCCCTAATGATTAGTACGGGAAATAGCTCAGCTGTTTTCAATCGCAAGATGGTAGTTCTTCGCAAGTTGAATCAACGGCGGCAAGTTCCCAAGAAACTAATCAAACTGAAAATTCCTCACAAACGACATCGACTGAGTCAAGTCAAGAAAAAAGGACATGTCACAGGCAGGTACTTTGAATGCTGAGACATCTGATATCACCGTAAATGTCTCTTACGAAGGCAATACGTTTTCGGAACCGGTTCAATTAAAAGTAAAGCCTGTTGAAGATACAAGTGCCATTGATAATAAATTGACAACACTTCTTAGAGAAAGCAAGCAAGAGTCATCACAAGCTCATTCTTATGATATTTCATTTGTTACAGATGATGGCAAGGAAGTTGAACCAAGCAAAGATGTGAAGGTTTCAATGAATTTCAAGAATAACCTATCTACCAGCGATGACAAACAAGCTGGTTGGAAGTTGTACCACTTCGTGGACAAAGATATCAATCAAGTTCAATATTTGACTGAATCGACAGATACAGACATTAAGGAAACCAGTGAAGGTGCTGTTGAAAGTATTGATTTAAAATCAAATACATTTTCAACCTATACCCTAGCAGGAGTAACATACGCTGACTTTTCAGGGTATTTGACAAAATCTTGTAAAAGTATTTGGTAAAAAAGGTTCACTTTAGAGGCGCGTCAGCCTAACTATGGTCCATATACTGATTATAAAAATTTAGACGATAGTATTCATTATTCAGAATTCCAAATTGAATTGACTAAGGATTTTACGTCAAGTCAAAAAGAGGTTTCTTTCCAATACGATTCTACAGCTAAATTTGATAATAGGCAGATTGTAAGTAATGAAATTACTTCAGAAGGTTCTTCAGCCTCAGTAGACTTTTCTCCAAAAGTTCTTAAAATGGATGAAGATGGTAACCCAGCAACAACGACTAAAACTAGTGAAGATGGCATTGTTACTTGGAAAATCAAAGTCAACCTTGCAAGTGCACTAAATGCGAAAAGCATGACTATCACTGATATGTTACCAGAAGGTGTATCGTTAACAGGATTAACATATGGTAAGTATAATGGTTTAGTTACAGCATTGCTAAAAGGTGGTAAAATTACTGGTGGCGATGATAGCTGGGGAACTAAAAATAACAGTTTGTCTGGTAAAATTTCAGGTAACAAAATCATTTTGGACTTTAAGTCTACTAATAGTGATACACTTGTTAATAATATTGCAGGTGATAAAGACTTCTGGATAACTGTTACAACAACTTACAATAATATTCCAGAAGTTGGGAAAAAGTAACGGCTAATTTGACTAATACCGTTACAGTTTCTGTAGATGGAAAAGCCTATGATTCTGATGACCAAATACAAATTGTCACAATTGGGATTGAAAGGTGCTAACTCCACACTTTACAAAGACGGTAAAGAATCTAAACCAGTCACTGTTAATGAAGCAACAACATTCACTTTCAAAGGCCTTGACGCTGGTAAATATGTTCTTAAAGAAACAAAGACACCAGATGGTTACAACACAATCAAACCAATCGAATTCACAATCGACGCTGACTACGATAAAGAATCTGATGACCCTCAATTGACTAAACTTTCAGGTGATACCACTTCAGGTGTAGCAAAATTTGATGCTAACAAAGCTGACGGTTCATTGAAAGCTGGTATCGTCAACCGTAAAGGTGCACTTCTTCCATCAACTGGTGGTATGGGTACACCAATCCTTTACGTTATCTGTTCAATCCTTATTCTTGTAGCGGCTGTTCTTCTTATCACAAAAAAACGTATGGATACAGCTAAATAAGAATTTGTTATAATAATATTAACTTTGTTTAATTAATCATCCGATAAAGGGAGTGGCAAGGAGCACGAGCTCACTTTCTGCTCCCTTTATTCTTGCAACTATCGGGAGAGCTCTTTAATATGTGAAAAAAATCAAAAGATAATTTTTTGACGAATGTACTCGTCTTTATATTAATAATCGGGCTGTCTCTTTTGTTGTATCCGACAGTTAGCGATTATTGGAACTCATTTCACCAATCAGAAGCGGTAGCTGGCTATGTCCAAAATGTTCAAGACATGGGTCAGCAAAAGAAAGATGACATGTTGGCAGCAGCCAAGGCTTATAATCAATATTTGGCAAAAGGTGTGATGCCTGATTTGAATCTGTCAAAGGCAGAGAAGTCTGTTTACGATAAGATTCTGAATGTCACTGGTACTGGCATCATGGCATATGTCGATATTCCAAAGGTTAATACGACTTTACCAATCTATCACGGTACTGAAGATAGTATTTTGCAGGTGGCTGTTGGTCATATTCCTAGAACGTCTCTGCCAGTTGGTGGTAAGGGGACGCACGCTGTGATTTCAGGTCACCGTGGTTTAGCGTCTGCGAAGTTGTTTACGGATATTGACCGCTTGGTTGAGGGCGATACGTTCATGATTCAGGTTTTGGACGAGACCTTGACTTACGAAGTGGACCAAATTTTGACGGTAACGCCAGATGATGTGTCAGCGCTAGCGATTGACCCAGAGCAAGATTATGTGACTTTGGTGACTTGTACGCCGTATGGTGTCAATACGCACCGTCTCTTGGTTCGTGGTCACCGTATTGCTAATCAGGAAAATGCTGCGCGTGTGACATCTGAAGCCAGTCAGGTGAAACCATTGATGGTTGCGCCATTCCTTGGAATATTTATTTTAATCGTGCTTTTATTGGTGGTAAATGTTTACCGCAGATTACGACATTAATGCAAAAGCAGCTGGACATTTCGTGTCCAGCTGCTTTTTTGGTTGAAGAATTTTTTTGCTATTTGCTTTAATTTCCTTGCTTTCAATTTTTAGCTCAAACTGTTTGGGCGACGGTAGGCATCATTTTTGTGCTTGCTTTGCTAGCAAGTATTTCTGAAATTGAACAGCAACAATCATTGTTTTTTCCTTAGTTAGTGTGGGTGGTAGGGGTGACAATTTGGCAGAAAATCCAAGGTATTTCAAAGTTTTCGAGATGTGGGAGAGACTGCGTTTTTTATCCGCAAATGGGTGTCACATGTTACTGTGGTTTTCGGGTTGCGAAGTCAACGAAGCGGAATTTTTCGAGTTTGTGTCTGCTTTCGGTGAATTGGAATTGGTGTTTGTTGGCGAGGTAAACTTTTGATTTGACAGAGACAACGTGGTGTTTGGTGCCGATGTCAAGGAGTAGTTTGTCACGGTCAGTTAGCTGGTCAATGGTGATTTCTTTTTGAGCGTAAGCGATGATGAGGGGGAGTTGGTTTTCAAGGTAATCGTAAATGGATTGTTCGGCGATTTCTCGTGTCATATTTGGCACGATTTTTTTGTCTAAATAATCAATGTCAAGGACAGAAGCGGTGCCGTAAACGACACGTTGGCGAATGATTCGCCAGACAAGGTTATTTTTCTTGAAACCTGTCAGCGCAGCTAATTTTTCATCAACGATAAGTTTATCAATGGCAATGACATTGGTTTTGGAATTGATATGGTGAGCGTCGACCAGCTTTTATAGCTTGTGAGCTGTGAAACGGGAAAATCAATCTGCTTGTGCTTGATGACTTGAGATCCAGAACCGTGAATTTTTTGGATAAGCCCTGCTTCAGCAAGGAGACTAAGCGCTTTGCGGATAGTGTCACGGCTCATATGGTAGGTCTGGGTTAGCTCGTTTTCGGTGGGGAGATAGTCACCTGCTTGGTAAATGCCAGAGGTGATATCGTGTTCAAGTTCTTTAAAGATTTGTTCGTATTTTTTCATGAGTTGTGTTGAAAAATTCCTTTAGTTTTCTAAAGTTGTTTTTAAATTACCATACAACTTAAAAAAATTAAGAAAAAATGTACTTTTTATGCCAAATAACTTGCAGAAAAAATAGAAAACGATTACAATAACCTTATAAATAAAGCTAGCAACTATTTATAGACTAACGAAGGAGTCGGTTTTACCGAAGACATATGGGAAAATTTGAAAGAGATGCCCGTGAAATGCTTGAAGCTATCGGCGGGAAAGAAAATATTGCGGCGGTAACGCATTGTGCGACGCGGATGCGTTTTGTTTTAAATGATGAGAGTAAGGCGGATGTTAAGCGTTTGGAAGCCATCCCTGCGGTTAAGGGAACATTTACAAATGCAGGGCAATTCCAAGCGATTATCGGAAATAATGTCCCTATTTTTTATAATGATTTTACAGCGGTTTCTGGTATCGAAGGGGTATCAAAAGAAGCGGCTAAATCAGCTGCGCAGAAAAATCAAAATTGGTTACAACGTGCGCTTGCAATGTTTGCGGAAATTTTTACACCTATCATTCCAGCGATTATCGTTGGTGGTTTGATTTTAGGTTTTCGTAATATCCTTGAAGGTGTAGAATGGTCAGCATTGAATGGTAAGACGATTGTTGAGGTTTCTCAATTCTGGTCTGGTGTGAACTCATTCTTGTGGTTGCCAGGTGAAGCGATTTTCCACTATTTACCAGTGGGAATCGTTTGGTCTGTGACACGTAAAATGGGAACTAGCCAGATTCTGGGGATTGTTCTGGGGATTTGTTTGATTTCTCCAAACCAACTGTTAAATGCTTATAATGTTGTCAGCACATCAGCTGCTGAAATTGCGGTAAACTGGACTTGGGATTTTGGTTTCTTTACAGTTCAAAAAATTGGTTACCAAGCTCAAGTTATCCCAGCGCTTTTGGCAGGGTTGTCTTTGGCTTATCTGGAACGGTTCTGGCGTAAGCATATTCCAGAAGTGATTTCAATGATTTTTGTGCCGTTTCTATCATTGATTCCAGCATTGATTTTGGCACATACGGTGCTTGGTCCAATTGGTTGGACAATTGGTAAAGGTATTTCAGCAGTGGTACTTGCTGGATTGACTGGTCCTGTGAAATGGCTCTTTGGTGCTATCTTCGGTGCACTTTATGCGCCACTTGTTATTACTGGTTTACACCACATGACTAATGCGATTGATACACAATTGATTGCGGATGCTGGTGGTACTGGGCTTTGGCCAATGATTGCTTTGTCAAATATTGCTCAAGGTTCTGCTGTTTTGGCGTTTTATGTGATGAATCGTCATGATGAACGTGAAGCTCAAATTTCATTGCCAGCAGCGATTTCAGCTTATCTTGGTGTTACAGAGCCAGCACTTTTCGGGGTTAACTTGAAGTATGTTTACCCATTTGTTGCAGGGATGATCGGTTCAGGTATTGCAGGGCTATTCTGTACAAGTTTCAATATCACGGCTAATGCGATTGGTATCGGTGGTTTGCCAGGTATTCTTTCGATTCAAGCAAAATATATGGGCTTATTTGCCATTGATATGGTGATTGCAATTGTTATTCCATTTGTTTTGACATTTATTTTCCGTCGTGTTGGTTTCTTGACAAAAGCTGAAGATGAAGTGAAGTCAGAAGAAAATTCACAAGTTCAGGCAGTTGTTGAGGCTAAAAAGGATGCGGAAGTGTCTGCAGGAACAGTGATTTCTATCCAAAGTCCGCTTGCAGGACGTGCTAAAAATTTGAGTGAAGCACCAGACCCTGTTTTTGCCCAAGGTGTTATGGGACAAGGTGTTGTGATTGAACCGACAGAAGGAGAATTGGTTGCGCCAGTTGACGGTGTGGTGTCAGTTCTTTTCCCAACAAAACATGCGATTGGTTTGGTTTCAGATGAAGGTCTTGAATTGCTGATGCATATTGGTATGGACACGGTAAATCTTGACGGAGACGGCTTTACAGCTCATGTTAAGCAAGGTGATAGAGTGTCGGTTGGTGATGCTTTGATTAGTTTTGACATGGCAGCTATTCAAGCGGCTGGCTATCCTGTGGCGACACCTGTTATTGTGACCAATCAAAATGATTTCCAGACGGATGTTACGCGAGAATTGCCGTGTGATGTTGCGCGTGGGGAAGCGATTTTTACAGCAAGTAAATTGTGATAAAGGAGCAAAAATTGGCATTTGATAAGAGAAAAGTCGTTTATCAGATTTACCCAAAATCTTATAAAGATACGACAGGCAATGGCGTAGGGGATTTGCGTGGGATTATTGAAAAATTACCCTATTTGGAAGAATTAGGTGTTGATGTCATCTGGCTCAACCCTTTCTATCCAAGTCCTCAACGTGATAATGGGTACGATATTTCAGATTACACAGCGGTCAATCCCTTATTTGGGACAATGGCTGATTTTGAAGAATTAAGTCAAAAAGCTAAGGAACATGGCATTGAATTAATGCTTGATATGGTTTTGAATCATTGTTCAATAGAGCATGAATGGTTTCAAAAAGCTTTAGCTGGGGACAAATATTATCAAGATTTCTTCATTTTACGTGATACGCCGACGAATTGGGTTTCAAAATTCGGTGGCAATGCTTGGGCACCATTTGGTGATACTGGCAAATATTATTTGCATTTGTTTGACATTACACAAGCTGACTTGAATTGGCGCAATCCGCATGTGCGTGAGGAATTGTTCAAGGTGGTTAATTTCTGGCGTGAAAAAGGTGTCAAGGGATTTCGCTTTGATGTGATTAATTTAATCGGTAAAGATGAAGAGCTGAAAGATAATACTGCTTTTGATGGTAAACCTGAATACACAGACCGTCCGATTGCGCACGATTATTTGAAAATGTTAAATCAAACGACATTTGGTCAAGATGACAATAGCATGACGGTTGGTGAAATGAGCTTTACAGACATTCCAAATTGTATCCAGTATAGCAACCCTGACAGTCATGAATTGGATATGGTTTTCAATTTTCATCATCTTAAGGTTGACTACGAAAATGGTCAAAAATGGACGTTAAAATCATTTGATTTTGAAGAATTAAAAAACCTTTTCCATACTTGGGGTGAAAAAATGAGTGAGGGTGGTGGCTGGTCAGCACTTTTCTGGAATAATCATGACCAACCTCGTGCGATTAATCGTTTCATAGATGTTAAAAACTTCCGTAATGAGGGAGCGACCATGTTAGCCGCAGCCATTCATTTGTCTCGTGGTACACCATATATTTACATGGGCGAAGAAATTGGTATGCTCGATCCAGATTATGACAGCATGGCTGATTATGTTGATGTTGAATGTTTAAATGCTTACCAAGAATTACTGACATCAGGCAAGACAGAAGCGGAAGCATTTGCCATTATTCAAGCAAAATCACGTGACAATAGCCGTACGCCAATGCAATGGGATGCTTCAGAGAATGCGGGATTTTCAACAGGCACACCATGGTTGAAAGTTGGTAAAACGTATCGTGACATTAATGTTGAAAATGAAAAAAGCGGACCAATCTTCACTTTCTATCAACAATTGATTCGTCTGAGAAAAGACTTGCCAATTATTGCGGAAGGAAGTTATCAGTCAGCTTATCAAGATAATCCTTATATTTATGCGTTTGAACGTCATTTTGGCGGAAAACAGTTGTTGGTGTTGAATAACTTTTTTGCTAAAGAAGTTGAGCTTGATTTGCCAGAAGCTTATCAGTCAGGACAAGTTTTGTTAAGCAATTATTTAGAAACAAACCTTTCTGAAAAAATCATTTTAAAACCTTATCAAACACTTACTATTTATCAAGAAAATTTATAAAGCAAGTAGGATAATGACCAGAATGGTAATTATCAATACAATGGCTAAACCGTAGCCGATTTTTCCAAGACAGCTGTGTGGATTAATGGGAATACCAAACGTTCTGATACGTGTTAAGTCGTTTGTTTGAGCAAATTGATCACATTCATACCGATTACCTAGTGATAATCATGCCAAGAATAGCAAGACATGATGTGCAAAGAAGCAGTTTAGACACTCCGTTAGACAACGATTTTCCCAAAAAGATGATACCATAAGGATGATAAATAGTATTAAACAAGTATAGAGCACAATCACATGATATGGTGTATTTCCATTTACCCTATAGCACTTTGAGACGAATCTGGCGGGTAAAAATATATGAGCAGGGAGATTTCCCTGCTCATTTTTTTCTTCGTGATTTTAATGTTGCGCGGATAAGAAAGACAATGCTGTAAAGTAAAACAAGCACGCAAAGCCAAAAGACCACAAAATTTAAAATGTTAGCCACACTCGGTAAATAGTTATTTGCCAAGATAAATACTATCACCAAGATAGATAATGTGGTAGCCCCTAAAACTTCTTTTTTTACCAATTAGAAATCCCACCTATTTCAACGTTTTTCTTTAAATATAACATTTTTAAGGTGAATTTTCGAATAAAAACCTTGTGATGTCAAGGGTTTTATTCTTCTTCTGGGTAAGTGAGGTTCCAGTCTTTGCGGAGTTTTGTCATAATGTCCATGACGTCTTTGGTGTAGTCAAGGTGCATGGCATTTTCTTGACCAGAAACGGCATTTTCCATGTCAGCGACTTCGTAGGAAAGAGCGAGTGCGGTACTTCCAGCTTCGATGACTTCTTGATGTCCGTCCTCGGTATAGGTAATCACCGCTTTTTGCCCACGAGGGTATTCGTAAAGTTCGATATAGCCTTTATCGTAGGCGATTGTTCCACGTTTTGGTTGTTTGGCGTGAAGGCTTAACGTCAGAGTTGCCATTTCGCCTTGGCTATTCGTTAGCAAAATCCCAGCTTGTTCATCGACTCCTGTCGGAGCTAGTTTTACTTGGGAAGCAATTTGAGTCGGCGTTGATGTCATAAACCAACGGACAAAAGAAAGAGCATAGACACCAATATCAAGAAGTGCACCGCCAGCTAACTGACGATTAAAGAAACGGTTTGTCATATCGTATTCTTTGTAGCTACCAAAATTCATTTGAATGAGCTTCAATTCACCGAGTTTTCCAGTCGCAATGATTTCTGAAAGCTTGCGGTAAATTGGCATATGGAAAATGGTCATGGCTTCTGCTAAAATGACGTGATTTTCTTCAGCTAGCTTGATAGCTTCGTCCAATTCGTCAGCGTTAAGCGTAATTGACTTTTCACATAAAACGTGTTTGCCGTTTGCTAGGGCTTTGCGCAAAAAGTTAATGTGTGTATTGTGTGGCGTTGAGATGTAAATAATATCTACGTTAGGGTCGTCAAATACCTCATCAATAGTTTGATAAACTTTGTCAATGCCATATTTTTCAGCGAAAGCTAGCCCCTTATCATAAGTACGGTTAGCAACAGAATAGAGTTTTCGCCCTTGTTGTTGAAGTGCTTGCGCTAATTCATTAGCAATGACACCAGTTCCTAGGGTTGCCCAATTATAATGTTTTTTAGTCATAGTCGCCTCCTTGCCCTAAGTATAGCAAAAAAGTGTCAGAAAGTCCGTTATTTAATCTCTAACAAATGCGCTTTATATCAGCTATTCTCACGTTTTTTTGATAAAATGGTTCTAATAGATTAAAGGAGATTTTTTATGACTCGATATCAAGACGATTTTTATGATGCTGTCAATGGCGAATGGGAAAAAACAGCCGTCATTCCTGATGATAAACCACGTACAGGTGGTTTTTCAGATTTGGCTGATGAAATCGAAGATTTGATGTTGGATACAACCGATGATTGGTTAGCTGGGAAAAATGTTCCAGAAGATAGCATCCTACAAAACTTTGTTAAATTTCACCGCATGACATCTGATTATGAAAAACGCGAAGCTGTCAGTGTGGCACCTGTTTTACCGCTGATTAAAGAATATAAAGCTTTAGCGTCATTTTCAGATTTTGCTAAGCGTATTGCAGAATTTGAAATGACTGGAAAACCAAATGCTTTTCCATTTGGTGTAGCGCCAGATTTCATGAATGCTCAGCTTAATGTGTTGTGGGCAGAAGCCCCTAGCACAATCTTGCCAGATACAACTTACTACGCTGATGATCACGAAAAAGGTACAGAATTAATAGCGACTTGGCGCAAGATGCAAGAAGAATTGCTAGCGAAGTTTGATTTTTCAGCAGAAGAAATCAAAGATTTATTGGATAAAACAATCGAACTCGATGCCAAACTTGCTAAGTACGTCCTTTCACGCGAAGAATCTTCAGAGTATGTCAAACTTTATCACCCATATGATTGGGCTGATTTTACAAAATTAGCACCAGAACTTCCTTTGGATGAAATTTTCACAGAAATCTTGGGAGAAATTCCTGATAAAGTTATCGTTCCTGAAGAACGTTTTTGGACAGAATTCGCTGCTGAATATTATTCTGAAAAGAATTGGGAATTGCTTAAAGCAGACCTTATCCTTTCTGCAGCAACAAGTTACAATAGCTATTTGACAGACGAGATTCGTGTTCTTGCAGGGACTTACAGTCGTGCTCTTTCTGGAACACCACAAGCTATGGACAAGAAGAAAGCTGCTTACTATCTAGCATCTGGTGCTTACAGCCAAGCTCTTGGACTTTGGTACGCTGGTCAAAAATTCTCACCAGAAGCAAAAGCTGATGTTGAGCACAAAGTGGCAACAATGATTGACGTTTACAAGAAACGTTTAGCCTCTGCAGATTGGTTGGCGCAAGAAACTCGTGATAAAGCTATTGTGAAATTAAATGTCATCACTCCTCATATTGGTTATCCGGAAAAATTGCCAGAAACTTATGCGAAGAAGATTATCGATGAGTCTTTATCACTTGTTGAAAATGCACAAAACCTTGCTAAAATTTCTATCGCACACAGCTGGAGCAAGTGGAATCAGCCGGTTGACCGTAGCGAATGGCACATGCCAGCTCACATGGTCAATGCTTATTACGACCCACAACAAAACCAAATTGTTTTCCCAGCAGCTATTTTACAAGCACCATTTTATAGCTTGGAACAAAGTTCATCAGCTAACTATGGTGGTATCGGAGCAGTCATTGCTCACGAAATTTCACATGCCTTTGATACTAATGGAGCATCATTTGATGAAAATGGTAGCTTGAATAACTGGTGGACTGATGCGGATTACGAAGCATTTACGAAACGCACTGATAAAATCGTTGACCAATTTGATGGCCTTGATTCGTATGGGGCAAAAGTAAATGGTAAATTAACCGTTTCAGAAAATGTCGCAGACCTTGGTGGTGTTGCTTGTGCGCTTGAAGCTGCTAAGCAAGATGATGATTTTTCAGCTCGAGACTTCTTCATCAATTTCGCAACTATTTGGCGTATGAAAGCTCGCGATGAGTACATGCAAATGCTAGCAAGTATTGATGTTCACGCACCAGGTAAACTTCGTACAAATGTGACACTGACAAACTTTGATGAATTTCATGAAGAATTTGATATCAAAGCTGGTGACCCAATGTGGCGTGCACCAGAAGACCGTGTCATTATTTGGTAATCACTTAAGATAATAAGCCAAACAAGAACTTGTATTAGGCAAGTTCTTGTTTTTTTCTATTTCTTTTTTAAAAATATGATACAACAAACATTAGTTAGTATACCTAGATAATATAACTAGTTTTTTAAAATAGAAATATAGAACTATGATTTTCTAAGCTGTTTAGGATAACAGATATGACCTTTCTTGTTGGGAGAATTTAGAAAACGTAGTTTCTATAAATCCAAGATTATTGGGATTTTGTCAAAAAAGGAGACTGTATGAAACTTGAAAAATCAATGCAACTGGGTGAACTTTATCGCGAACTACGAATTGCGCGTGGGTTGAAACTAAAAGATGTCGCACGAGAAAACCTCTCTGTGTCACAACTTTCACGTTTCGAAAACGGACAATCAATGCTCGCTGCCGATAAACTTCTAATCGCCATCTCAGGCATCCACATGACCTTCTCAGAATTCGGACACGCGATTAATAACTATCAAGAGCCGAAATTATATCATTTGGTGAATGAAGCTACAAAGTTATACAATATGCAAGATATTGAAGGCCTTCGTAATTTGCTAGAGTCAGATAAAGAATATGAGGTTTCTGATGTTTACAATCGTTTAGCTGCATTAATCATTAAAACGTATATCTACACATTGGATCCTTCATATGTGATTACTGATGAAGAAAAAAGTTTTTTAACTTCATATCTTTATGAAATTGAAGAATGGACAGAGTATGAACTATTTGTTTTCGGTAATACAATGCCTATCTTATCTGAGTCTGATTTAATCTTTTTGGGGAAGGTGTTTGTTGATCAAGATAAGTTATATTTATCTATTCCTAGCCATAAGAAAAATGCAGAAATCGTTTTTTTGAATCTGATTATATTGTTAGTCAGTTATCGAAAAATTTATCAAGCAAATTATTTTATTGAATGCTTAGAGAAGATTTTAACTTATCAAGACATGTTCGCAATAACTAGCTTGAAATTTTTGAAAAAGATTATTTCTCATCTTGAAAATGGCTCAGATGATTTTTCTGATTTAGAACACTTTTTAAGTTGTGTTGAAGAAATTGGTAATTCAACTTTAATTGCATTTTTAAAAATAAGTAGTTAGGCAAATAGTAGTAATCCAACAGCAAAAATTGGGGCGATTAGGGCAAGTTTAGTCAATTCTTTAGCAGTTTTTTTCAATGTGAACATAATAAGTATCCTCCAAATTTTATATATTAGTCATAGTTGTTAATGGTAATGAAATTAGTTAGGGCAGATGAATTTCACTACTCTGGTTGATTTGATTGGTTTTAACAAGTGTTATGTTTATGGGTAATATACAAAAAATGGAAGTATCAGAACGACAGTTTTTAGTAATTGTTTAAGGGTTAGTTTAAGCATTAGTAGTATCCTCCTTAGTAAGTATGTCTTCATTTTAACAGCGAAAAGTGCGAAATCGGTTTATTTGCAAATCCGCAAATAAACTTTTTTTATTAAGCAAATATACAATTTTCAGAAAATTCTACGCATGAGTGGTAAGATATTGGTGTAACCTATTTGAATAGTTTACTTATTGGTTATTATTTTTCGAAAAAGAATACCGAAACGTGTTTTATTATCATCACTTTAGAGATTTTATCTTTAGGGCTGGATTTTTTTAGCGAATTCAAAATTTGTTTTGCTCATTTTGGTGTGTCCTAGGATTACATTAGCTTCTTCTCCATTACCATTCATGAGTTGATTCTAGGGAAAATTAGACTAATTTGAGCTGTCTGATTTTGAAAGTGGTGCTTTATGTTTTCTGGTGATAGCTACAGAAGTGTTGGTTATCATGATTAATACTAGTTCTGGCAGCCTTACCAACGTTATTGATATAAGGTATTATTACTTTCACAAGGTGAAGGATAAGAGTGTTTTAACGTCAGTATAATCTCCTGCGGATTAGAGTACGAAGAATGCTTTCATAGTGTTACTTGTGTACTGTTGAAATTTCTTTTTTCTTTCCACCATCCATCTGTCATTTTATATTAAATAGCGGTGCTAATAGTATTTTCCAGGAAGTCAGACATTTCTTGGCATCAAATCCATCTTAACTACTACATCCTTTTTTAAGGTAACTTGTTTAGAAAAATCTGTTTAACCCCTTACCATTTTTAACAGATGGCGTGCGATAGTGGTGCTTAAGATGTGTTGAATAATGAAGCGTTGCGGCTAAAAGAGCCAGTTAATTGGCATTAGCAAAAAAATAAGTCTTGCATTTTTATGGCTTTCCAACCTGTCCGTGGAGCAATCCACAGTAAAGCCGATATGATGCTGTTTTGAAGCTATTAGCAAAGGCGCCAAAACTTTTATCTCCATATAAGACAAATTTTACGTTCCCTTTTGTCGTTGCAATTAGTGAGTTAAATGTTTTGATGAGTGCTGCCAATTTTGATGATGAGAGAGAGTCACTCTAGTTGGGTGACTTTTTTTGTGTAAAAAAGGACTATTTACAGGATTTCAGAATTGTCTTGCAGAATTTCACGAATAAGGCTTGACGAGCTTTTGAATTTAAGGTAAAATATTATCTGTTATGGCGGTATAGCCAAGTGGTAAGGCACGGCTCTGCAAAAGCTTGATCGTCGGTTCAAATCCGTCTACCGCCTTCATGACATAAAAAAGCTCGACATTGTCGGGCTTTTTTTCGTTTTCAAAATGATTGATAAAAAGAGCTGTCAAATGGCGAAAATAAAAACTGTTTCAAGCAGCATATGGCTTGTCAAAGCCTTGATTTTGTGATAAACTATGGTAGTTGTATTGTACAACAAAATACTCATTCTGGATGTATTGTGAACCTGTTGCTCTTTATGGGTGGGCTTGCAAGATGAAGTCTGGAAGAGGAAAAAAACATTTTATAAAGGAGAAACTACTCATGGCAGTAATTTCAATGAAACAACTTCTTGAAGCTGGTGTTCACTTCGGTCACCAAACTCGTCGCTGGAACCCTAAGATGGCTAAATACATCTTCACAGAACGTAACGGTATCCACGTTATCGACCTTCAACAAACTGTAAAAATGGCTGACGCAGCTTACGAATTCGTTCGTGATGCAGCTGCAAACGACGCTGTAATCTTGTTTGTTGGTACTAAAAAACAAGCTGCTGACGCTGTTAAAGAAGAAGCAGAACGCGCAGGTCAATACTACATCAACCACCGTTGGTTGGGTGGAACTCTTACAAACTGGGATACTATCCAAAAACGTATCGCTCGTTTGAAAGAAATCAAACGTATGGAAGAAGATGGAACTTTTGAAGTTCTTCCTAAGAAAGAAGTTGCTCTTCTTAACAAACAACGTGCTCGTCTCGAAAAATTCTTGGGTGGTATCGAAGATATGCCTCGTATTCCAGACGTTATGTACATTGTTGACCCACACAAAGAACAAATCGCTGTTAAAGAAGCTAAAAAACTTGGTATCCCTGTAGTAGCTATGGTTGATACTAACGCTGATCCAGATGATATCGATGTTATTATCCCAGCTAACGATGACGCTATCCGCGCCGTTAAATTGATCACTTCTAAATTGGCTGACGCTGTTATCGAAGGACGCCAAGGTGAAGATGCAGATGCTGACTTCGGAGCAGAAGCAAAAGCTGATTCAATCGAAGAAATCGTTGAAGTTGTAGAAGGCGACAACGAATAATATTTCGAGGCTTAACAGTCTTAGATATGCTTTAAACGGGGCAGAAAGCAAACCGCTCTGTCTCGTTTTTATTATTTAGTAAACAAAAAACCTGGAGGACATAAAAATGGCAATTACTGCAGCTCAAGTAAAAGAATTGCGTGAAAAATCAGGTGCTGGTGTTATGGACGCCAAAAAAGCACTTGTTGAAACTGACGGTGACATGGAAAAAGCAATTGAATTGCTTCGTGAAAAAGGTATGGCTAAAGCAGCTAAAAAAGCTGACCGCGTTGCTGCTGAAGGTTTGACTGGTACTTACGTTGACGGTAACGTTGCAGCAGTTGTTGAAGTTAACGCTGAAACTGACTTCGTTGCTCAAAACGCACAATTCGTTGAATTGGTTAAAGAAACAGCTAAAGCTATCGCTGAACAAAAACCAGCTAACAACGAAGAAGCTCTTAAAGTAACATTGGCTTCAGGCGACACTTTGGAAGCAGCTTTTGTTAATGCAACTGCAACAATCGGTGAAAAAATTTCATTCCGTCGTTTCGCACTTATCGAAAAAACTGATGAACAACACTTCGGTGCTTACCAACACAACGGTGGACGTATCGGTGTTATCACAGTTCTTGAAGGTGGCGACGAAGCTCTTGCTAAACAAGTTTCAATGCACGTTGCAGCTATGAAACCAACAGTTCTTTCATATGAAGAACTTGACCCACAATTCATCCACGATGAATTGGCTCAAATGAACCACAAAATCGACCTTGATAACGAATCACGTGCAATGGTTAACAAACCAGCTCTTGCTCACTTGAAATATGGTTCTAAATCACAATTGACTGACGAAATCATTGCTCAAGCTGAAGAAGAAATCAAAGCTGAACTTAAAGCTGAAGGTAAACCAGAAAAAATCTGGGATAAAATCATCCCTGGTAAAATGTCTCGCTTCATGCTTGACAACACTAAAGTTGACCAACAATACACACTTCTTGCACAAGTTTACATCATGGACGACAGCAAAACTGTTGAACAATACCTTGATTCAGTAAACGCTAAAGTTGTTACTTTTACTCGTTTTGAAGTTGGTGAAGGTATCGAAAAAGCAGCTAACGATTTCGAATCAGAAGTTGCAGCTACAATGGCAGCAGCTCTTAACAAATAAGAATTGTTTGCTAAATAAAAAGAAGATCACTTGTTGGTCTTCTTTTTTTGTTTTAAAAATTTTTTGATACTTTCCTTAGGCGGTGCCGTCGGCAGCGACTCCCTACGGAATTCCATGCCTAAGTTTTGAGCCTAAGGTCTCAAAACTTCCGGATGGCTGAAATTATTTTTGTTTCAGCCACTTTTACCACGTCGGTCAGTATCTTTTTGTTGCGAGCAAAGCTCGTTAAAATTATGAATTTGAACATAGGAAAATATTACTTATGTATTATTTTAAATTAAAGTAAGTTTATTGACGTTATAAGAGTTTGGAAGTTTTTCCAAACTCTTTTTCAAATTCTTAAGATAAAGCACCAAGACCAAGAACTGTTAGTGTTCCCATGATTAAGCCTGCTAGGATGACGCCAAGCATGACAGCTGTAACACTACGTCTGAAGTCCCAGTCGAGGATTGAAGCGGCAAGGGTACCTGTCCAAGCTCCTGTACCAGGAATTGGAATACCAACAAAGAGAAGAAGGGCGATGAAAACACCTTTGTCTCCGGCTGCTTCTTCGAGTTTTTTACCGCCTTTATGTCCTTTTTTCAAGCACCAAGTAAAGAAACCGCCAATGACTGGTTTATCAGCACCCCACTCCAAGACACGGCGTGCAAAGAAGAAAATAATTGGTACGGGAATCATATTTGCAATAACACCAATAATCAGTGCTTGCCACATTGGAATTCCTGTCGCAATGGCGTATGGAACAGCACCACGAAGTTCAACAAGTGGCACCATGGCAATCAAAAATGTAATAATATAGTTCATTTACTTGAAACCTTTCATTTGTTACAAAGACAATTGTATCTTATCTTTTGGGCAAAAACAACTAAAATTTGTAGGAATAGAAAATATTATTTTCAAAAATTTTCTTGTTATGGTGGCAATTTTGGGGAAAGCCTAGTAGATTCGGTCATTTAGTGTATTTTCGTTTATAAAACATGATATTTTTGTTATAATATTAGTCAGTTATAGTCAAAGAGAGTCCATCTAAAAATGGTCTTTAATCTTGAAAAGGAGGAAGCTAATGGCAAAAAATACATCTGATAGTATTGAAGAGTATATCAAGCAACTACTAGCTCAATCTGGTATTGCTGAGATTAAACGGTCAAACTTGGCAGATGCCTTTCAAGTTGTTCCTAGCCAAATTAATTATGTGATAAAAACACGTTTTACAGAAAGTCGTGGCTATATAGTCGAAAGCAAGCGAGGTGGCGGAGGCTATATCCGCATTGCGCGAGTGAGCTTTTCAGATCAACACCAAATGTTTGATAATTTGATGGGAAGTATTGGCGAGTGCATCAGTGAGCAAGTTTTTACAGATTTGATTCAATTGCTTTTTGATGAAAAAATTATCAGTGAACGTGAGGGAAATCTGATTTTAGCAACAGCTTCTGATGAAGTTCTTGGAAAAGATGCGCCTGAGATTCGAGCGCGCATGTTGCGAAAGATTTTACAACGATTAGATAGAAAAGGATTCCATTTATGAGTGAATATTCAATGAAAATGCAGGAGGTTTTCAGCATTGCCCAGTTTCAGGCTGCGCGATTTGAAAGCCCATATTTAGAAAGTTGGCATGTGCTTTTAGCCATGGTTGCTGTTCATGATTCAGTGGCTGGCTTGACGTTTGCTGAATATCAAAATAAGATTGCCTATGAAGAGTACGAAGCAGCAGCTGTTTTGGCTCTTGGTAAAGCACCATTGTCAGATGTGAAAAATGTTCAATTTTTAGAACAATCAAAGGCTTTAAAAGACGTGTTGGCGTTTGCTGAGTCTATTTGCAAAGTAACTGACGGTACAGAAATCGGAACTGAGCACGTGCTTTATGCCATGCTCTTGAATCTTGATTTGTTTGCGACACGTTTGTTAGAAGTTGCTGGATTCAAAAATAAAGAAGATGGTGACTCAGTTCGCTTGCTTGATTTACGTAAATCATTGTCACGTAATGCTGGATTTACCAAAGAAAAAATCAAAGCTATCCATGATCTTCGTAAGCCTAAAAAAGCTACAATGGGCGGAGCTTTCTCAGAAATGATGAAGCCTCAGTCAACTGCGGGAGAATTATCAGACTTCACTCGTGATTTAACTGAATTAGCTCGTCAAGGAAAACTTGAGCCAGTTATCGGACGTGAAAAAGAAGTCTCTCGCATGGTTCAAGTACTTAGCCGTAAGACTAAAAATAATCCTGTCTTAGTTGGTGAAGCTGGTGTCGGAAAAACGGCTCTTGCTTATGGTTTGGCACAACGTATTGTCAATGGTGAAATTCCTTATGAACTCCAAGATATGCGTGTCTTAGAGCTCGATATGATGAGTGTTGTTGCGGGGACTCGTTTCCGTGGTGATTTCGAAGAACGCATGAACCAAATCATCTCAGACATTGAAGCTGATGGTCATATTATTTTGTTTATCGATGAAGTCCACACTATCATGGGTTCTGGTTCAGGTATTGATAGTACTTTGGATGCTGCTAATATCTTAAAACCAGCTCTTGCGCGCGGTACACTTCACATGGTTGGTGCGACAACACAAGAAGAATACCAAAAACACATTGAAAAAGATGCTGCGCTTTCTCGTCGTTTTGCGAAAATTACGATTGAAGAGCCAAGTGTTGAAGATGCTTATCAGATTCTTCTTGGACTTAAGAAATCTTATGAAACATTCCACAATGTTATCATTTCTGATGAAGCTGTGCTGACTGCTGTTAAAGCTGCACACCGCTATTTGACAAGCAAAAATCTTCCAGACTCAGCTATTGATTTGCTTGATGAAACGAGTGCAACAGTTCAAGGTCTTGTTAAGAAAAAAGCTCCTGAAGCGTTGTCTGATATTGATAAAGCTATCTTAGAAGGTGATTTCAAAAAAGCAACGAAATTGCTTAAAAAATCTCGCAAGGTTGTGACACGTAAGCCGGCAGTTGTCACTGAAGATGACATTATGGCAACTCTTAGCCGTCTGTCAGGTATTCCTGTTGAGAAAATGACACAAGCCGATAGCAAGAAATATTTGACGCTTGAAAAAGAACTTCACAAACGTGTTATCGGTCAAGATGCTGCGATTTCTGCTATCAGCCGTGCGATTCGCCGTAATCAGGCAGGTATTCGCACAGGTAAACGTCCAATTGGTTCTTTCATGTTCTTAGGACCAACTGGGGTTGGTAAGACAGAGCTTGCTAAAGCTTTGGCAGAACTTCTTTTTGATGATGAATCTGCGCTTATTCGTTTCGATATGTCTGAGTACATGGAAAAATTTGCGGCGAGTCGTCTTAACGGAGCGCCTCCAGGATATGTTGGCTATGAAGAAGGTGGAGAACTTACAGAAAAAGTTCGTAACAAACCTTATTCAGTCCTTCTATTTGATGAGGTTGAAAAAGCTCACCCAGATATTTTCAATGTGCTTCTTCAAGTCTTGGATGATGGTGTGTTGACAGACAGTCGTGGTCGTAAAGTTGACTTCTCAAACACTATTATTATCATGACGTCAAACCTTGGTGCGACAGCTCTTCGTGATGATAAAACTGTTGGATTTGGTGCGCGTGATATGGCTCATGACTATGATGCTATGCAAAAACGTATCATGGAAGAACTTAAGAAAGCTTATCGTCCTGAGTTTATCAACCGTATTGATGAAAAAGTTGTCTTCCACCATTTAACACAAGAAAATATGCGCGATGTCGTTAAAATTATGGTTAAACCATTGATTGCAACTTTGGCTGAAAAAGATATCACACTTAAATTCCAACCATCAGCGCTTAAATACCTTGCTGAAGCTGGATATGACCCAGAAATGGGTGCTCGTCCACTTCGCCGTACTATTCAAGATAAAGTCGAAGATAAACTATCTGAACTTATCCTATCAGGTAATTTGGCAAGCGGAAATACTCTTAAAATTGGTGTTTCAAAAGGTCAACTCAAATTTGATATTGCATAAAATTGAAACCTGCTGGTAACAACCAGTAGGTTTTTAGGTACAAAAATTCCCCGATAACTTTTGTTATCAGGGATTTTTTTATCTCATCGCAAGCTATTAAAGATTTCTTTGACTTCGTCGATGGTTTCTGCGCGTGAGACGGCTCCACGGATTTTGGCAGCGCCAGCAGTACCACGGAGGTAGTGTGGGGCTAAGCCGCGGAATTCACGGACAGCGATTTTTTCACCTTTGAGGTCAATCAAGCGTTTGAGGTGATCTTCTGCGATGTCCAATTTTTTGACAAATGGAAGATCTGGCAATTCTTCACCAGTTTCAAAGTAGTGATTGATTTGAGTGAAGATGTAAGGATTGTTCATGGCTGCGCGTCCAACCATAACAGCATCAACACCGACTTCTTCAATCATGTATTTCGCATCGTGAACGCTGCGCACGTCACCATTTCCGATAAATGGAATTTTAGTGATGGCTTTTGAAACGCGAGCAAGTGTTTCAAGGTCACATTTACCTGTGTACATTTGTTCACGTGTGCGTCCATGCATAGCAAGGGCAGAGACACCAGCTGATTCAGCAGCAAGGGCATTTTCAACGGCTAGAGAGTTATCTGACCAGCCTGTACGCATTTTTACGGTAAGTGGAATATCAAGAACAGAAGTGACTTCATCGATGATGTGATAAATTTTATCAGGGTCTTTGAGCCATTTTGCTCCTGCTTCGTTTTTGACAACTTTATTGACAGGACAGCCCATATTGATGTCAACGATGTCAGCTTTTGTATTTTCTTGGATGTATTCAGCTGCGCGTTTTAGACCATCTGCGTCGCCACCAAAAAGTTGGATTGACATTGGATGTTCTGTTTCATCAATATGAAGCATGTGAAGAGTTTTTTCGTTATTGTAAAGGAGACCTTTTTCAGAAATCATCTCCATTACGACTAAGCCAGCTCCAAATTCTTTGGCAATAGTACGAAAAGCAGAGTTTGTCACCCCTGCCATGGGTGCTAGAACCGTACGGTGAGGGATTTCAACATCACCAATCATAAATGATGAGCTGAGTTTAGTCATTGATTAACCCCTCCAAATCTTCTTCAGTGAAGTTGTAAGTTTTACCACAGAATTGGCAAGTGATTTCAGCGCCGTGGTCTTCGTCTTTCATGGCTGTGAGTTCGTCTTTACCAAGTGTGATAAGGGCATTCTCAAAACGTTCACGTGAACAGTCACAGTCAAAGCCGATTTCTTCTTCAGAGAGAACTTTGTATTCGTCTTCGCCGTAGATAGCATTTAAAAGAGCTTTGATGTGGTCGTCAGATTCCAAAAGTTTTGAAATAGCAGGCATTTCTTGGATACGCTTTTCGTAGCGATTGATTTCTTCTTCAGAAGCACCTGGAAGAACTTGCAACATGAATCCTCCTGCAACTTCGACTTTGTCTTCGTCGTCAAGAAGGACGTTAAGTCCAACGGCAGAAGGTGTTTGCTCAGATTCAGTCAAATAAAAGGCTAAATCTTCACCGATTTCACCTGAGACAAGTGGAGTTGAAGAAGTGTAAGGATTTCCGATGCCATAGTCTGTAATGACAACGAATTGACCAGCTCCCATAAATGGACCGACAATAACTTCGCCAGTAGCTGTTTTCTTAACGTCAACGCCAGTATTTTGAATGTAACCTTTAACGTGTCCTTTTGTATCAGCCACAGAAATGATGTGACCAAGTGAGCTATCACCAATAACTTTGACAGTTACTTTGCTATCTCCTTTTTGGTTAGCAGCTAAAATTTGGTTGGCAATAAGTGTTCGACCAAGAGCAACTGTAGAGCTAGAAAGTGTTTGGTGTTTTTCTTGAGCAGTTCTAACAGTCTCAGTGCTATCAAGCACATAAGCACGGAAAGAACCAGATTTTGAAATTGATTTTATAAGTTTATCCATAAGAATATTATAACACAAAGCAAAATTGATGGGCTAGTATTGTGAGCTGTAAAGCGTAATCATGCAGTGAAAAATGAGAAGCGAAAAAGCGAGGGAAACCTCGCTTTTTAGTTTATTTTTCTTCTGTGACAGTTGTTTTCTCGACTTCTTCTTGGCTTTCTTTGCCTTCGTTAAGAAGAGCTTCGACGATTTTTTGGTCACGAATTTTAACAGAGTCGTTAATGGTTTCTGCGGATTTTACAACGGCTGCTTCGAGTTGAGCACGTTGTTTTCGACCGTTGTCGATAGCTGCGATAATGCCGTTGTTTTGTTCGACGAGGCTCTCAGCAAGAGCTGTGACAGATTGGATAGAAACGGTTGGGCTTTGTGCAGTGCGTTCAAGCATAGGGATGGCTTCTTTGCTCGTTTCAGCAAGCATTTGAAGCGCAGCGTTATTAGCATTGACAATGGCATCAGCAGTCACGCCCGATTTGACGGATTGTTGCAAAATACCGAGCTGTGCAATTGACAATTTCATTGTCGGAATGGTGTTGCGACGGAGCATACCAAGTTTTTGGCGCATATCTGATGAGACTTTGACCATGTTGCGCATTTGCGGTGTGGTTGTCCAAGCAACGTAAAGGCGACTGAGGTATTCAGTATGCTGTTGTTCAAGCGTATTGATGACTTCGGTCATGCGAGCTAGCTCGTCAGATTTTACTTGGTAATCAGGCGTTGCCCTATCAAGTGTTGCTAGTTCATTTTGAAGAGCTTGCGCACGGTTGGCACTTTCTGTCTGAGAAGCTTCGATAAAGGCGATAACGCCAACCAAGTTTTCAATAGATTTGTTATTATCTTCAATTAGCATTTCTGCTGAGACGATGTTGCGAGCCAAGGTTTCTTCTTGTTTGACAACGGCGGCAGCCATACCATCCATTTTTTGCTCGATATTTTGTGAATCGAAATAGAATTCTTGCAGGCTATTTTTGCTTTGCTTAAAGAGCTTTTGTAGGAAATTTGGTTTCTTTTCGAGCTCAGCAGGCTTAGCGTCTTTGTATTTGGCGATAAAGCCGTTTAACTCGCGGTTAGTGTTTTTGAGCAGGTCATCAACTTGTGGAATTTCAAGTTTCTTTTGCTCAGCCAAAATGCGGTTGACGGTTGTGTTAACTTCTTCAACAGCAGATGTTCCAAAATCAAGCAGAGCATTTTGGTCAGCAACAAAATTATCAACTAAAGTAGGAGCTTTGGCTGTGATTGCTGATTGTTGTTCAGGGGTCAATTTGTCGTAAAAAGAGACTTGACCAGTTGCTGAAGTGTCAGTTGCTACGATGATTTCGGTTGTTTTGTCTGTTTTTGTGATTGCATTGTCTGCGATTTTATCAATGTCAAAGTTAAAAGTATCAGCCATAATACCCTCCCATTAAACTTATAAGTTTGTATCGTCGTCAGCCATCATGCGAAGACTGATATCGAAATCTTTCAAGTCACTTTCATTCAGTTTTCGAAGCGTTTCATCGAGAGCCAAATCAAATTTTTCCATTATGGCTTTCGCTTTTGCTAAACGCTCATCAGCATTGTAATAATTTTTCGGGGCTTTTTTGATTTTTAGATAGCCATCCAAAATATCGCGGAAGCGGTCCATATCAGCCTCGTGAAGAGCAGTGAGTTCCTCTTTGTTATCAGCATTTTCAATCTTCTTCAAGATAGTCAAATGGTCTTGCTGAATGTTATTGTAAAGATGAGCCAACTCTGGAGCGAGTTTTAGTAAATCAGCTTCTTCCTCAGAAATGTCAGGATTTACTGGTGAGACATCTAGTCGGTCTAGGTGACATTTGATATCTTTTTCAACGGTTTCAGCTTTTTTGAGAACACGCTTGTAGATATTTAAATCCATTTTGGCTTTGAGATCACTAAGTTCAGACTTGATGTGACGTATTTGTGGCAATAGCTGGCGCGCATTGACAACGTATTGGGTGTAATTTTTTTCATCGAGATAACTGTCCAAAAGTTTGACTTGGCGGTCAGCAATACGAATGTTATCTTTTAAATCTTGCAAACGTTGCTTAGTATTAACCTTTTCAAGACGTGATTGCTTGGTCGCAAAATAATAAATACCGTATCCAACACCACCAACGATAGCAAGTGGGATAATGATTTCTAACAAGCTTTCAAGCAAAGCAATGAGAAGGATAACCCCGATAATAGCGGTAATGAGGCCCCCTCCATTATTTCTAGGTCGAGACATATATTCAATCCATTTCTATCTAAGATTGATTTTATTTTACCGCAAAACGGTCAAGAATGACAAGCGAAGACTGTAATTGTGGCAAAGATTTTATGGGTTAAAGTTCAGGGAAGAGTTTGGCTAGGATTTTTGGGGCTAGGAGTTGGTAATATATAGCGTATAAAATAATTTTTTTACAAAAATAGATAAAAGATAAAGTACAACCCCAAAAACTGTCCCTGCATATATGGTATAATGTGACAGTAAAAATTATTGAGAGTGAATTTAGAAGGGTTGGTTATGACAGCGTCAGCGTTTAGGTTATTAGAACTTCATAATCGTATCAATCAGGGCAAATCGTTAGAAAAAGCTGATCTTTTGGAAACATTTTGTATTGATTCCAAGACATTTCAACGAGATATCAATAAACTTAGGGATTATTACCGGGAAAAAGGGTTAGGTGATATTATCTATGATCGTAAGGAAAATTGTTACAGGTTGGATAAAAGTGCCAAAAATCTTACAGAGCAAGAGATTTTTGCCATTTGTAAAATTCTAATTGAAAGTCGTGCCTTTAATAAGGAAGAGTTTAACAAAATTGTTGATAAATTACTTATACTCTGCCAAGGAGAAGAACGTAGAGGTGTTAAGGATGCAATTAGTAATGAAAGATTTCATTATTTAGAACTTCAACATGGCAAAGCGCTTATTGATGATATTTGGAAACTTAGACAAACAATTACCAATCAACAGATAATAGAGATTGATTATCAGCGAGTAGATAAGAAGATTAAACAACATAAGGTAAAGCCTGTTGGAATTGTCTTTTCGGAATTTTATTTTTACCTATTGGCATTTCCAATGGATGTAACGATTGAGTATCCAATTATATTTAGAGTTGACCGAATTGAAACGATAAAAATCACTAATGAAACCTTTACAATAGACCCTAGGGGTTATGATGAAGCAGGTTTTAAAAAGAGGACGCCATTCATGTATAGTGGAGAGTTACAAACGATTCGTTTCGAATTTACAGGTGTTTTAGAAGCCTTACTGGACAGGCTCCCAACAGTCCGCATCGAAAAAGAAACAGAGAAAGGTGTAATAGCCAGAGCAGAAGCCTTTGGTAAAGGCCTTGAAATGTGGCTAAGAAGTCAAGGAGATAGGGTAAGAATATTAGAAAAAGAGGAGTAGATATGGACCTTATGCAAGACAATGAAAAAGAATTGAAACAAGAACTTGTTGCAGATAGTCTTGATTATGAAAATTTTGACTTTGATGCGATGGAAGAAGTGTTGAATCAAGAAGTTGGAGATTTGGTTGCTGATTTGGAGCTTTTGAATGACGAAAGAGAAAAAATTGACAACCCCGAAGAATTAGGAAAAGTTGTTCAAAATGTCATAATGGAGCAGGTTCAAAATCAACTTGCTGTTACTGTGGGTGAGGAATTTATTAAAGAAAATCATGGTAATACCTTAGATTTACGTAATAGTGCACATATCCAGACTGTAGAAAATTTTGAAAAAGGGAAGATTGCAAAACATAACTATCATAGTAGGGAACAACTAGAAAAGAATTATGATAGATTTAAGAATAAACCTCATAAAGAATTTAGGGCTAAATATGTTAATCCTGGAATGGATAAAACATTAAAAAGGGCAGGAGAACAATATAAGAATGGAATAGAGACTGTTAGAGATATCTATACAGGAAGAAAAATCCCAACTAAGACCAAAATAGGTAATAAGAACAATCCTTTAGCCGCTCAACGAGAACATGTGAATCCTTCAGAAAAGCTTTACAGAAATTCAAGTCTTCAAATGGCATATAATAATGAGCAACTAGCGGATATTATCAATGATTCTCATAATTTACAAGGTTACACGACGGCCGAACGAAATAACAGAAAAAGTAATAAATTAGATGAGGAGATGGCTCAAAAGGATAAGACAAAACACTATGAAAAGGCCAAACAAGAGTCGGATGATTTTATCAAGCAAAAAGAAAAAGAGGGAGAGGAACGCTTAGAACAAGAAGGACGTCAAAGTCAAAAAGAAGAAGCTTTTCTTACTGGAAAGTCCTTAATTCGTGAAGTAGTTATGCAATTACTAGCTGATTTTGTTAAGGAAGTCATTGTTCACCTTGTGAAATGGTTTAAGTCTGGACAACGTAAATTAAAAACTTTGCTAGATTCCTTAAAAGAAACAATACATAAGTTTGTTGGAGAGTTGAAAGCTAAAGTCATTAATGCAGGAAAAACGTCGGTTATGACCATTGTAAGTACAATTGTGGGACCAGTTTTTAGTACACTAACAAAGGTGTGGACCATGCTAAAACAGAGTTGGCAATCACTAAAAGGAGCTATTGATTATTTAAGGAGTCCAGAGAATAAAAGTAAATCACTGGAAATACGATTGATGGAAGCGGGTAAAATTGTCATTGCTGGTATGAGTGGAATTGGAGCATTGGTGCTTAGTGAGACTATTGAAAAGGGGTTGATGACGATTCCGATTTTTACAATTCAAATTCCTTTACTAGGTAGTCTTGCTAATGTTTTAGGTATGTTTTTTGGAGCAGTTATTTCAGGTTTAATTGGTGCAATAGCATTAAACATGATTAATAAACTTATCGCTAAAAAACAAAAAAGTGATTTGAGATCTCAGGCTATAGACAAAAACAACCAAATCCTTCGTAAACAAGAAATCCAAATTGCTCTTGGTAAAAAAAGACTAGAGGTCGAGAGTAAGAAGATTATGAAGAAGATTGATAACCGACATAGAGAAGCAAATAAAATAACACGAGAAGCATTAGAGGAAATCTTTACGCCCGTTCCTGAGAGTGACTATAACATTGCGGAAATGCAAGCAGATTTAGAAGATTTATTGAAATAGGAGATAAGATGTCAAAAGAAATTCAAGAATATATTCTTAACTATTACAGATACAGAGGCTTTTCACCTACAGATATCACAAAAGAAACAAACAAATACTATAATGAAGTTTGTGAAACAGTTAAACAAATGGAAAAAGCTGGCATAGTGGAATGGAAAAAAGAGCAAGGAAAGTATGTTGTTATCGCAGAACCATCAACAGATTATATCTCTCAAACTGCTAAAGAAAAAGATTATACTCCTCAAACTGTTATCAGAAACAAGACAAATAGCTTTAATTTGAATAATTATAGTAAGTTTACTAGTTGGACCGAACGTTTTAAAAAGTCTAAAAAAGACATTGATGAGTTAGCTAAGCGTGTATCAAAGAAATCAGAACTTCCTATGTTAGCTGAAACAGAAGAGGGCTTATTTTTTATACATGATGCAATAGTTAAGGCCGAAGATGTAAATAAGATTACTAAAAAGATTCAAGCTTCTCTGAAAGAAAATAATAATCAACTTATAGAAATTTATAAATTCTTTGGGTTTGTTGCTGCTGCATTTGACTCACTTGATCAGGACTACTTGCAACGTATTTTGGTGAATATGGAAATGGCTAAAGAAGCAAATAAAAAAGCCGTTCGAGGTCTTGAAGAAAATCAAAAACTTATAGAATCTCAAAAAATGGTTATTGAAGTTCTTAAAAAACATAAGGACGACTTGGATGAACTTCAACATTTGAAAGATATTGATATGTTCTATGATGAATATCAAGATTTTAAAGCGAGTCAAGAAGATGCATTTGATGAAGTCTATGCATCTCAAGAATTAATGGCTGATGAGATATTACATCTTCAAGAAAGACAGACTACTATAACGCAGCAACTCACTAACTTGTATGATGAATATCAAGACTTTAAAGCGAGTCAAGAAAAAGCACTTCGTGAGTTACATACTTCTCAAGAGTCTATGGCTGGACAATTTTCAGCACTCCAAGAGGAATACAACCAAATTTCGCAAGTGCAAACTGAAAGTCTTGCAGAAACTAAGCGTCTTCAAGAAGAAGCTGGTAAAAAGATTTAGTATCTATCAATCGGACTAGGTGTGAATTTTGTAGCTGTGGTTGTATTGTTAATTTTACTAGTTAGCGGGGTGTTTTAATGATATCAAGTGAATACCGTCAAAAGTTACTTGATGAGTGTCAAAAATTAGACCTTCAATTACAAAAAGACAAAGCTTTTGAAAAAATTGCTTTGGATATTGTTGATAATAAAAATGATGCTGCAGTGTTGGCATTAATTAATCAATTGGGACATTTGAAACATCATCAGGAAACATTTGCAAAAAATCAGGCAATAATTCTTCAATTACTTTATCTTTATCTAGGTTCAAAGCAAATTGATGAAAGTTATCAGCGACTTAAGACATCGTCAAATAAATCATTAGATGACTTACAAGAAGATCTGAATAAACTGGTAGGTTTGACAGCTGTAAAAGAGCAAGTTAATGATTTAATTACATTTAATAAAATTCAACAAGCTCGTGTTAAAGCAGGATTGAAGAAATCTAATAAAACTTTACACATGGCATTTTTAGGAAATCCTGGAACAGCTAAAACAACGGTCGCTCGTATTGTTGGAAAAATGTATAAATCACTTGGCTTATTGAGTAAAGGACACTTTATCGAAGCTAGTCGGACAGATTTGATTGCAGAATATCAGGGACAAACAGCGATTAAGGTTAAAAAACTGGTTAACCGTGCTAAAGGAGGAGTGTTATTCATTGATGAAGCTTATAGCATTACAGAAAATGAAAAAAGTGATAGCTATGGTAGAGAATGTTTAACAGAATTAACTAAAGCTTTGGAAGATTATCGTGATGATTTAGTCGTGATTGTGGCAGGTTATTCTGATTTGATGGATAAGTTTTTCCAATCTAACCCGGGTTTGAAATCTAGATTCAATACTTTTATTGATTTCCCAGATTATACACTAGATGAGTTGGTTGATATCTTTACATTTGATTGTAATTCTTATGAGTATAGACCTACTGAGACAGCACTTTTAAAAGTAAGAGAGTGGTTTGATTGCAAGCTGAAAGAACAGGATGAAAACTTCTCAAATGGTCGCTTAGTTAGAAATTTCTTTGATGATGTTGTATTAGCTCAATCTAAAAGGTTATCAAAAGAAACAGCTACACCAAGTCGTAAACAACTGATGCAAATCATTGAATCAGATATTCCAACCTATACTTTAAAAACAGAAGACGTAAACAAATAACGGTGAGCAAATGCTCTCCGTTATTTTTATATCTTTCATTTTCTGCTGAGGGATTTGATTTTTTAACTTTCTTAAATCTCAGGAAATAGTTTAGCGATGATTTTTGGAGTGAGTGCTTGTCCTGGCCCCTCGTGACAATAAGTGTGAAGGTAAATAGCAGGGTTGAAATTGAGTTCAATACAAGCACAGTTTGGCTCTTCTTTGCTTGCAGGAAGACTCTTATCAGGAATAATTAAGTCAACCCCGCAGACCCAAGCACCTACAGCGCTAGCCATTTGCGCAGCTAATGTTTTATAATCGTCTGGCATGATGTCTGTCACATCGATGGAATCTCCACCTGTTGAAATGTTAGAGTTACGTCGCAAATCAACTCGGACTCTGTCAGCTGGAATATCATCAGGCGTGTAACCTTGTTGTTTTAGCATGAGCTTTTCAACATCGCCAAGGTCAATGATTTCAAGTGGAGAACGGTGGCCACGTCCACGCAGTGGGTCTTGATTTTTCAACTCTACTAATTGGGCAATGGTGTGCTTGCCGTCTCCGACGACGTTAGCAGGAACACGCAGTAGCACAGCTTCACATTTGCCATCTAGGACGAAAAAGCGGTACTCCGTACCTGAAATGAATTCTTCAATAAGAATAGTGTCATCTTCAGCAAAGGCGATATCCAAGGCTTTTTGATAGGCTGTCAGGTCGGCAGATTCCTTGAAAATAGAAATACCAAGTCCAAAGTTAGTTGATTTTGGTTTGACGACGATAGCTTTGTCTTTGATTTGTGAGAAATAGCGGAGCGCGGCAGCTTTATCAGCGAATTCTTCGCCTTTTGGAACTGGGAAACCAGCTTTTGACAATAGTTTTTTAGTGACAACTTTATTTTCCATGATAAGTGGAGTGATGTAGCTGTCTTTTCCGGTCATGTTGGCATTTTTAACGTATTCAACGTGCTCACCGTGCCAAAGTTTAATGAATTGGTCGTTTTCATCGAGAATTTCTAAGTGAACACCTTTTTGGATGGCATCAAACATCAATAATTGTGTTGATAATTCCATGTTTTCATAGCCTTTGAGTGCGTAAGGGGCTTGCCAAGCATAATCGTGAAAAGCTTGACCTTGTTTTTGCCCAAAAGATTCTAATGATAAATTGTCAATCTCATCTAGCAGACGTCCAGCGATAGTTTGTTCAGGATGGTCAATCTGATTTTTGATAGCATCGATAAGCCCTTGGTAATAATCAGATAATTCAAAGTAATCAACAATTCCTTGCATAGCTGACAGAATGCTTTCGATAGGAGCATCTTCTGGTAATTTATCTAGAGGGTGGCTAAGTGCAATTTTGTCATTTAACTTGCTAGCTTCTGTGATGTCTTGGTCAATAGCAGAGCTACTATCTAGCCAAAGAAGCGCAAGAACAAAAAGGTGCACAGTATCAAGTGTCTCTTGAGTAATTCCACGGTTATCAAAAGGATTGAGGTCAAAAGTGCGCAGTTCAAGGTAAGTGACACCTTTTGTCAAATAGTCACGAACATGCTTGCTACCACGAAGGCGAACAGCAGAGTAAAATTCTTTTTCAGCGATAAGCTGATTGCTTGAAACATAGCGCTCGATATCAGCGATATAATGGTCAAGACTTTGGTAAGAGACCTTGATATCAGTATGGTTGACATAACCAAGATGGCTATTTCGAATTGAACGAACGGGTTGTTTCCAAGGAGCATTTAAAAAGCCTTCTTCAGCGATTGGCGAAGCACCATAGAGGTAAGTCAAAAGCCAACGATAGCGTAAGAAGTTTTGGGCTAATTTAAGATAGAGGTCATTTTTGAAGTGAACAAGAGAGTCATAGTTACTTTCTTCAAATAAGGTTGCAACCAAGTCTTTACCGAGTTCTACATTATAATGAATACCAGACATAGATTGGAGAATTTTGCCATAACTTTCAGCCAAATGTTCGCGGTACTGGCGTTCCCAAGCGTCGTCTAATTTGGCGATATGAATATCGTCTTCACCAAGTTTTGGCGGCATAGATAGCGGCCAAAGGTACTCATCTTGATTGATTGAGCGCCCAGCTACATCTGTGATAGCTCCTAAGGTACGAAGGGCATCTTGGGTTGTTTTTCCAATAGGAGTGATAAGTTCTATCTGAGCTTCACTGTAATCCGTCTGAATGTATGGATGAAATGAGCGATTACCAAGCTTATCGGGGTGGTTAGTTTGCGCCACTTTGTTTTCTTGATTGATGCGCAAACTTTCTCTTTCTAGACCGAATGTTGCTTGCAAAATCGGCGAATATTTTGATGTATTTTGTAATAAACCATTGACGGTCATTTTATTTCCTCATAGTGATTTTTATTTAATGATAATGCTACCATTAGTGTCGTAATCTCATTCTATGGAAAACTTTGTGAAAATGCAAAGAATTGCTACGGAGCTTAAAGACGGCAAGATACAGTTTTTAGAATTTTCAGACTTTGCTATAAAATCTGAGATATCATAGTTTTTTTTGAAAAAAGTTCGGGAAAAATAAAATTTTAACGTCAAATATTGAAAAAATGACGGAAAAGTCATATAATGAACTGTAAGACAAACTCGCAGGTGAGATTCCTGCCAAGTTGTAGAGAAAGGACGAAGATACGATTTTATGGCTTGGAGATAGAGACGACGGGCTTAATAAGTTAGTATCGTCTTTTGTTTGCTTGCTATATGATTTCGTATCAATATCGAAAAGAATATGACATCAGTAGTAGTTGTTGGTACCCAATGGGGTGATGAAGGTAAAGGTAAAATCACTGACTTCTTGTCACAAGATGCTGAAGTGATTGCACGTTATCAAGGTGGAGATAATGCAGGACACACTATCGTTATCGATGGTAAAAAATTCAAATTGCATTTGATTCCATCAGGTATTTTCTTCCCAGAGAAAATCTCTGTAATCGGAAATGGTGTGGTTGTCAATCCAAAATCATTGGTAACTGAATTGAAATATTTGCACGATGAAGGTGTTAAGACAGATAGTCTTCGTATTTCAGACCGTGCTCACGTTATTTTGCCATATCACATCAAACTTGACCGTTTGCAAGAATCTTCTAAAGGTGTTAACAAAATTGGGACAACAAACAAAGGAATCGGCCCTGCTTACATGGATAAAGCAGCACGTGTTGGTATCCGAATTGCTGACCTTTTGGACAAAGAAATCTTTGCTGAACGCTTGCGCGTGAACTTGGAAGAAAAAAATCGTTTATTTGAAAAAATGTACGAATGCGAACCAATCAAATTCGAAGACATTTTTGAAGAATATTATGAATATGGTCAACAAATCAAAGATTACGTTACAGATACATCAGTTATCTTGAATGATGCACTTGACGCTGGTAAACGTGTTCTTTTCGAAGGTGCACAAGGTGTCATGCTTGATATTGACCAAGGTACATACCCATTTGTTACATCTTCAAACCCAGTTGCTGGTGGTGTAACTATCGGTTCAGGCGTTGGTCCAAGCAAGATCAACAAAGTCGTTGGTGTATGTAAAGCCTACACAAGTCGCGTTGGCGATGGTCCATTCCCAACAGAACTTCTAGACGAAGTTGGGGATCGTATTCGTGAAATCGGTCACGAATATGGTACAACAACTGGACGTCCACGTCGTGTTGGATGGTTTGACTCAGTTGTAATGCGTCACAGCCGTCGTGTATCAGGTATCACAAACTTGTCACTTAACTCAATCGACGTTCTTTCAGGACTTGATACTGTTAAAATCTGTGTGGCTTACGACCTTGATGGCAAACGTATTGACCACTACCCAGCAAGTCTTGAACAATTGAAACGTTGTAAACCAATCTACGAAGAATTGCCAGGTTGGTCAGAAGATATCACAGGCTGCCGTAGCCTAGATGAGCTTCCAGAAAATGCTCGTCACTACGTTCGTCGTGTTGGTGAACTTGTTGGTGTCCACATTTCAACATTCTCAGTTGGACCAGATCGCGACCAAACTAACATTCTTGAATCAGTTTGGGCAAATATCTAAGCTTACAAATTATTCAATATACAATACTAAAAAGCCTCGCTAGAATTACCGTTCTAGCGGGGTTTTGTGTTAAAATAAAGCTGAGAAATAATTAATCAAAAAATAATAACTGTTATTCCCGTGTTACAAAAGTAACGTTTGTTTAATCTGCTTTTGATAATCTATTAATGTTGCCTGATTTAAAAAGGAGGAAAAGTGGTTAAACGAATTTTATCAATTGCACTGGCTTATGTTGGTATTATTGTTGGTGCTGGGCTTTCTTCAGGACAGGATTTGATGCAATATTTTGTCGGATTCGGTGTTTGGGGAATGATTGGCGTTGTTGTTTTGGGAATTTTGAATGCGATTTTTGGACGTATTATTATAACACTTGGTAGTTATTATCGCTCAAATGATCACTCAGAAGTGCTTTCTAAAATCGCTCACCCATTTACAAATCGCGTGCTTGATATTGCTTTGATTGTTTCTTGTTATGTTATCGGCTTTGTCATGCTAGCAGGATTGGGGGCTAACCTTAATCAACAATTTGGATTACCGACTTGGTTAGGAGCTTTAATCTGTGCTCTCCTTGTGATTTTTGTCAGCTTTCTTGATTTTGAGAAAATTACTCAGATTATCGGGATTTTTACGCCGATTGTTATTATCATGGTGCTGATTATTGCTGGTCATACGCTTATCGGACAATCATTTGATTTTACTCAGTTGAATGCAGTTGCTAAGACCTTGCCAACAAATATGCCAAATATTTGGGTATCAGTTCTTAATTACTTTGCCATCTGTGTGATGACTGGGGTATCAATGGCTTTTGTCCTTGGTGGTTCAATTATTCGTATTGGTGTGGCTGAAAAAGGTGGTACCCTTGGTGGTGCGATTGTCGGTCTTATTATCGCTGTGACATCGCTTGTCTTATTTGTTAATGTTGGAAAGCTTGCTTCAGCAGATAATCCAATGCTAGTACTTGCTAATGAGATTCATCCGTGGTTTGCCTTAGCTTACGCACTTGTGGTGTTCGGGCTTATCTTCAATACGGCTTTTAGTTTGTACTATGCACTAGCTAAACGATTTTCTGAAACTCAAGGTGAAAGTCAATTCAAACGTTACTTGATTATTTTTGTTATTAGTGGTTATGCCTTATCATTCCTTGGTTTCAAACAACTTGTTTCTATTATGTACCCAGTTCTTGGTTACATCGGTATGGTTATGCTGGTTGTGTTACTTCAAGCTTGGATTCGCGAAAAGAGTAATGTCCAAGATGAAAAACATTTGCGTCGCCGCATGATTTCCTTGATTTCTAAAAAATATGACGATGATAAGAAATTTACTAAGAAAGATAAAGTAGAATATCAACAATTAGGTGAAGAGTCAGTCGTTGAAACAAAAGAAATCAAAGAAGATATTCATGACCATGTCGAGCAAGTTTTCGATTCAGAAAATAAAGAATAAGATTGAATAGATAAAGAGTCTGGGACGAAGTTCTCGGGCTTTTTTGTTAGAAATAAATAATATTACTAAAAGTGTTTAAGAAAGCGTTAAAAATATGTTATACTGAAACAAAAAGGTGAAAAGGAAAGTGAGCAATGACACGGTTTGTGAGCAGTTTTTCGGGTGTTTTAATTATTCTAGTCATGGTTATTGTTGGCTATGTTTTGACGAAAAAAGGATGGTTTGACGACAAAGCACCAAATTTGATAGCTAAGTTAGTGACGCAAGTAGCTCTTCCTTGTTACATGATATCAACGATTGTCGGACGTTTTACGGCGAAAGAAATGCTTGAAATGTTGCCCCAACTGCGTTTTCCAGCAATTTCAATGGTGATTTTACTTGCTATTGCTATGGCAGTTGCTCAGTTGTTTTTGATTGATGAAAAGCACCGAGGCTTATTTGTTTCTATGTTTTTTAATTCCAACACGATTTTTGTTGGTTTGCCAATTAACCAAGCACTTTTTGGGGATAAAAGCATTCCGTATGTCTTGGTTTACTACATGTGCAACACCACATTCTTTTGGACGATTGGAACGTATTTGATTCAAAAGGATGGGCGTAAAGAAGTTACTCTTGATTTTCGAGGCACGCTAAAGAAAATCTTTTCTCCGCCACTTATGGGATTCATTATTGGCGTGATTTTAGTTCTTCTAAACATCAAACTACCAGCTTTCTTGCTCAGTGATTTCCAGTATCTGGGAAATTTGACGATACCTTTGTCAATGATTTTTATCGGGATTTCGGTGGCAAATGCAGGGCTGTCACGTTTGCGTTTCACACAAGACAATGTCTTGGTACTTGTTGGACGTTTTGTAGTTGCTCCGCTTTTGATGATGTTAATCGTTAAAAATGCTCAAATGCCACAACTGATGAAAGAGGTTTTCATCATTCAGTCAGCTATGCCAGTTATGACAAATGCCCCAGTTGTTGCAAAACTTTACGGTGCAGACAGTGATTATGCAGCAATCATGGTAACCGAATCAACCATTTTAACCATGCTTGTTATTCCGATTTTAATGCTTTTGTTAAATGGATTATAATAAAACAGCAATCTTTAAAAGATTGCTGTTTTTAAATTTCAAAAAGCCTAACCGAGGCGGCTAGACTTTAAGGAGATTATGAAAAAGGATGCATCCACCCAGTTGTTTTGGGAGGTTTCGGGTGAATGCAAGCTAGCAATGCTAGCTGTGAAATTTTTTAGGAATGAGTATAGTATAAGGAGACTTGCTTAAATGAATCTTAAGTAAAAGAATTAATCTCTTAAAAATCAGATGTGGTCAATATATGTTATAATAAAGCCATGGAAAACAAGAAAAAATTACTTTTAATTGACGGGTCATCCGTTGCTTATCGTGCCTTTTTTGCACTATATAATCAGATTGATCGCTTTAAAAATCGTGCTGGTTTGCATACCAATGCCATTTACGGTTTTCATCTCATGCTCAATCATTTATTAGAAAGAGTTCAGCCAACACACGTTTTGGTGGCTTTTGATGCTGGTAAGACGACTTTCCGTACAGAAATGTACAAAGATTACAAGGCAGGTCGTGCCAAAACGCCAGATGAATTCCGTGAGCAATTGCCATACATCCGTGAAATGCTGACAGTACTTGGTATTAGCTGGTATGAGTTGGAAAATTATGAAGCTGATGACATCATCGGAACATTGGATAAATTAGCTGAAAATGAGGACGAGTACGATGTTACCATTGTCAGCGGAGATAAAGACCTTATCCAATTAGCTGATAACAACACAACTGTTGAAATTTCCAAAAAAGGTGTGGCAGAATTTGAAGAATTCACCCCAGCCTACCTCATGGAAAAAATGGGAATCACCCCTAAACAATTCATTGACCTAAAAGCTCTCATGGGTGATAAATCTGATAACATTCCAGGTGTTACTAAGGTCGGTGAAAAGACAGGTCTGAAACTTCTCTTAGAGTACGGCAGTCTTGAAGGTGTTTATGAAAACATCGACGGCATGAAGAAATCTAAAATGAAAGAAAACTTGATTAACGATAAAGAACAAGCTTTCTTGTCTAAGACTTTGGCGACTATCAATATCACTGCACCGATTACCATTGGTTTGGACGACATCAACTATCAAGGACCAGATTTGGACAAATTAGTACCATTTTACGATGAAATGGGCTTCAAGCAATTTAAAGACAATCTAGGTGCTGCGAAGAAACAAGAAAAATTCGACGTTAGCTACACCGAGGTGGATAGATTGAGTGCGGATATGTTCACGGATGACCAATTTTTCTATTTTGAAATTTTAGGTGATAATTATCACGTTGAAAATATCATTGGCTTTGCTTGGGGAAATGACAAGGCGATTTATGTGTCAACCAATCTTGACCTTCTCAAGGACGATTTGTTCAAAGCAGCGCTAGCTAAACCAATCAAAACTTACGATTTCAAACGTAGCAAAGTCTTGCTTAGTCATCTGGGTGTTGATTTACCAGCGCCAGCATTTGACAGTCGTTTGGCAAAATACCTCCTATCAACGGTTGATGACAATGAACTGTCAACTATTGCACAACTTTACACGGATTATGTTTTAGATAGTGACGAAGCTGTTTATGGCAAGGGGGTTAAGCGTGCCGTTCCTGAAAAAGCGGTGCTGCTCAGCCATTTAGCACGTAAGATTGTGGTTTTGAACCATTCTGAGAAAGTCATGCTAGGCAAATTGACAGAACACCAACAAGCAAGCCTTCTCTTTGACATGGAGCAACCTCTAGCAAATGTTCTTGCTAAGATGGAAATTGCGGGTATTTCAGTAAAAAAAGAAACGCTCCAAGAAATGGAAAAAGCCAACCAAGCAGCCATTGACAACTTGACACAAGAAATCTATGACCTTGCTGGTATGGAATTTAACATTAACTCGCCAAAACAATTGGGTGAACTGCTCTTTGACAAGATGCAGTTGCCAACAAGCTATACTAAGAAAACCAAGACTGGTTATTCAACAGCAGTTGATGTTTTGGAACGCTTGGCACCAATCTCACCAATCGTATCTAAGATTTTGGAATACCGCCAAATTGCAAAACTCCAATCAACTTACATCGTTGGTTTGCAAGATTTCATCTTAAAAGACGGAAAAATTCACACTCGCTACCTTCAAGATTTGACGCAGACAGGACGTTTGTCTAGTGTTGACCCTAACTTGCAAAATATTCCAGTGCGTTTGGAACAAGGGCGCTTGATTCGTAAGGCATTTGTCCCAGAGACGGCAGACGAAGTCCTTCTAAGTTCTGACTACTCACAAATCGAGCTGCGCGTGCTTGCTCACATTTCAAATGATGAACATTTGATTGCAGCTTTCAACGAAGGAGCAGATATTCATACGTCAACAGCCATGCGTGTCTTTGGCATTGAAAAACCAGAAGACGTCACACCAAATGACCGTCGTAACGCAAAAGCAGTAAACTTCGGTATTGTTTACGGTATTTCAGACTATGGTCTTGCTAATAACTTAGGTATTCCACGTAAAGTAGCTAAACAATACATCGAGACTTACTTCGAACGCTATCCAGGTATTAAAGACTACATGGAGCGCGTGGTGCGTGATGCTAAAGATAAAGGCTATGTTGAAACGCTCTTCCACCGTCGTCGTGAATTGCCAGATATCAATGCTCGTAATTTTAATGTGCGTCAATTTGCTGAGCGTACAGCCATTAACTCGCCAATTCAAGGTAGCGCAGCCGACATTCTCAAAATTGCTATGATTAACCTTGATAAAGCTTTAGTTGAAGGTAAATTCAAGACCAAAATGCTTCTCCAAGTACACGATGAAATCATCCTTGAAGTGCCAAAAGACGAGCTAGAAGCTATTGAAAAATTAGTCAAAGAAACCATGGAATCAGCCATCGAACTTTCAGTCCCACTAGTGGCAGATGAAAGTGCTGGACAAACATGGTACGAAGCAAAATAATATTAAAATAAGGTGGCATGTTTTTGTCATCTTATGTGATATACTTAAGAAAAAATCGTTCTTAGGAGGCAGCCAGATGACAATATTTCAAAATCCTAGCCAAGATGTGATTGCTGATTATTTAAAAAGTGCCAAAAACATTGCTGTTGTGGGACTTTCCAAGCGTGAAAATAGTCCAGCTTACGGTGTTTCTAAGGTGATGCAAGAAGCAGGTTATACGATTATCCCAGTTAACCCACGTTTAGCGGGTGAGAAGGTACTTGGTGAGACAGCCTATGCTAGACTCCAAGACATTCCCGTTCACGTTGATATCGTTGATGTTTTTAGACGAAGTGAGTTTCTCCCAGATGTTGCCAAAGATTTTATCGAAACGGATGCTGATGTTTTTTGGGCTCAGCTAGGTCTAGAAAGCCAAGAAGCGGCTGACATCTTACAAGCCGCAGGACGTGACAAAATTGTCATGAACAAGTGTATCAAGATTGAATATCAAAATTTGTAAATAACATTGAAAATGAGAAGATTCTTTCAAAATGGATATTCTCATTTTTGTTGTCATGAAAATACTGAAATTGTGGCTTTCCCTGTTAAAAAAGTGAAGATTTGCTATGAAAACTTGAAATCGTCTGATTTTTATAATAAAATGAATGAGCGTGTCAAGGCATGCAAAAATTAAACTATGTTATAATGATTTTAAATAAATAGAACAGGAGAGCCATAATGGACATTCATACCCATCACCGTCCTTTGGATGCCTATGAAAATGTCATTGAGCATCTCAGGAAAAAGCACATTCGTATTACGGAGACTCGTAAAGCCATTATTGCTTATATCATAAATAGTCATGAGCACCCAAGTGCTGAAAAGATATATAAAGACTTGTTGCCAAAACATCCAAATATGAGTTTAGCGACGGTTTACAACAACATGAAAGTCCTTGTTGAAGAAGGGTTTGTTGCTGAGTTGAAAGTGACTAACGACACAACAACTTACTATGACTTTATGGGACATCAGCATATCAACATCGTTTGTAAATGTTGTGGTGATATTGCAGACTTTATGGATGTGGACGCTATTGACATCGGTAAAGAAGCTTATGAACAAACTGGTTATATGATTACCAAGGTTCAGTTGACTGCTTACGGTATTTGCCCAAATTGCCAAGAAAAGCTCAGAGCAGCTGGTGAATCATTCATGGCTTATCATGAAGAAAAATAAAAAGAAGGTGTCTTAACATCTTCTTTTTTGTACACAAAAAGCCCCAGCTAAGCTGGGGTTTATTTCATTTATTCAGTTTTAGCAATTAAATCTTCGTAGAAGAAGAGTTCTGCTGTAGTTGTATATGGTAATGTGTAGAAGTAAAGCAATCCACAAGTTAGTGCAGTTAAAATGTACCAACCGATGAAACTAAATTGTAGACAGAATAGGCGCCATTTGTTGCCATGCATTAATTCTGTACTCTTGTTGATAACACTACGTGGACCTTCATAAGTGCCATTTTGAACAGCGTCATAAAGGACGTATGTTGTCATGCTATATGAGTATTGTTTGATGATTGAAAGAGCAAAACCTGCAACCATAAGAACAAATCCAATGATAGTGACAAAGGTGCCACCGTTAGAATTATTTGAAGTAGTTGCTGTAACTCCTACAACAAAGATGATAGAACCTACAATACCGATTAAAGACCATAGGAATAGGAACACCCATTTGACAATAGCAGTTACTACATATTTTCCAAATATTTCATTTGAGAAAACTAGCATGTTATCTCCTACTTCAACATGGTCGCGTTTGTGGCGAATAACATCAAGCACGGCGTAACTTGCTGAAGCAAGGAATAATGCTGATAGAATTGAAACAATACCTGGAACAGATACAGTAGCATTAACTGTAGTACCATTAATACGATATGTTTCTGTATAGCTAATTGAAATTGTTAAAATAGCTAAAATGATAGAAACAAGAAACAATTGGTACTTACCAGAGAGGGTTTTCAAAAATTCTCTAGCTTTTTGACGAGTTTCTGAAGCTTTCATAATATGAACCTCCTTAAAAAATTCCGTAAAATGTATTACTTCCACGCTTTCATTATATCACGTTGTATTAGATAAGTCACACGATAAGAGGTAAACATGACAAAAAATGTGATTTTTGGTAAAATCGTAAGGGTTGCGCTATTTAAGCAATGCATTGTAAAAATCTGGAAGTTTTTTCAGATTTTCTCAGTCTGATTACTGTTTAATCATGACGATAATAAAAAATGCCCACAACTGTTTTTTGTGATAGCAAGGAGAAAAAAGATGACAGATTATCCGATTAAATATCGTTTAATTAAGAAAGAAAAACACACAGGTGCTCGTCTGGGTGAAATTATCACACCACACGGCACATTTCCAACACCAATGTTCATGCCTGTTGGAACACAAGCCACAGTTAAGACACAATCACCAGAAGAACTCAAAGAAATGGGTTCAGGTATCATTTTGTCAAACACTTACCACTTATGGTTGCGTCCTGGTGATGAATTAATCGCTCGTGCTGGTGGTCTTCACAAATTCATGAATTGGGACCAAGCTATTTTGACAGATAGTGGTGGTTTCCAAGTGTATTCATTGGCTGAGACACGTAATATTACCGAAGAAGGGGTTACCTTTAAAAACCACCTCAATGGTCAAAAAATGTTCTTGTCACCAGAAAAAGCTATCTCAATCCAAAATAACTTGGGTTCAGATATCATGATGAGTTTTGACGAATGCCCACAATTCTATCAGCCATACGATTACGTTAAAAAATCAATTGAACGTACAAGCCGCTGGGCTGAACGTGGTTTGAAAGCACACCGTCGTCCGCATGACCAAGGACTTTTTGGTATCGTTCAAGGTGCTGGTTTCAAAGACCTTCGTCGTCAGTCAGCTAATGATTTGGTAAGTATGGACTTCCCAGGATACTCAATCGGTGGTCTTGCTGTTGGTGAATCACACAAAGAAATGAACGCGGTACTTGATTTCACAGTGCCAATGTTGCCAGAAAATAAACCTCGTTACCTTATGGGGGTTGGTGCACCGGATAGCTTGATTGATGGTGTTATCCGTGGTGTTGATATGTTTGACTGCGTCCTTCCAACACGTATTGCTCGTAACGGAACATGTATGACTAGTGAAGGTCGTTTGGTTGTTAAAAATGCTGCTTACGCTGAAGACTTTACACCACTTGATCACGATTGTGATTGCTACACTTGCCGTAATTACACACGTGCTTACATTCGTCACTTGCTTAAAGCTGATGAAACATTTGGTCTTCGTTTGACAAGTTACCACAATCTTTACTTCCTTGTAAACTTGATGAAAAAAGTTCGTCAGGCAATCATGGATGACAATCTTTTGGAATTCCGTGAAGATTTCTTCGAACGTTATGGTTACAACTGTAGCGACCGTAATTTCTAATAACTACAGAGTCTAGAACAGTTTTGTTCTAGGCTTTTTTAGTTTTAGTGATCTTAGTTTTTAAAAAGTGTTAACCCAATCTCGAAAATAAGTTGACTAAAAATTAATGAAGTAGTAAACTTTGTTAAAAGGTTGGTGATGATTATGATTTATGGAATTGGACTTGATAGTGAGGGAAGATGCCTGCATTATCATACAAAGTGTGATGTCGTTGCCCTAAAATGCAATAAATGTAAGGAATATTTTGCTTGCTATCAGTGTCACAATCAGTTGCAAAATCACCCTTTTGAACCAGTGTCAAAAGAAGATGTAGCGCCCGTCATTTGTGGGAGCTGTCGTCATTTTTTTAGTTTTGTTGAGTATAAAAAGGGAGCTTGTCCATATTGTCGCCATGCCTTTAATCCGAAGTGCCAGGTGCACGAGACCATTTATTTTAAGGAGTAGTTTATGAAAAACGTGAGAGATTTGCTCTACATTGCGATGATGTCAACGATTTTAGTGATTTTGGGATTCATTCCTGCTATACCTTTGGGCTTTATTCCAGTTCCGATTGTGTTGCAAAATTTGGGAGTCATGCTGGCTGGAATTTTATTGGGTTGGAAAAAGGGAACCTTGTCGATTCTTCTATTTTATCTTTTAGGGATGTTCATTCCAGCATTTTCAGGTAGCACTTTGTTTGCTGTTTTTGCTGGACCAACGCTTGGCTATGTCGTTGCTTGGTTGTTTGTGCCGATGGTAGTTTCAGGAATTTTAGCCATTTTTAAAAAGACAAGCTTTGTGGCAAATCTTATTGCCATTTTACTTGGCAGCATGATTTTTGTGGATGTTGTTGGTGCGGTTTATTTGTCAGTTTACACACATACACCGTTAGTAGCTTCACTTTTATCAAATCTAGCTTTTATTCCAGGAGATACGATTAAATCAGTTGTCGCAGCAACGATTGCCTATAAATTCAAAGATAAATTAATCCCGTCTCAAGTAGCGTGTTAAGTGATTTACCTTTTTGAAAAAAGATTTCATTTTTTGTTATAATGTGAGTAAGTAATACTAGAGAAGGAGACTACTATGAAACTCACAACACTTGGTTGCTGGGGCGCATACCCTTACAAAGACGGCGGAACAACTTCATATCTTGTTACAAGTGAAGATGGTTTTCAATTGCTTATGGATTGTGGAAGCCGCGCTGTCACAGAACTTGAAAAAGAAATCAGTCCACTGGATTTGGATGCGGTGATTATTTCACACTATCATCCTGATCATATTGCGGATCTTGGCGTGCTCCGCCATTATTTCCAACTTTATCCAAAACACCTTTGGACACCGAAAGTTTTGCCGATTTATGGGCATAAAGAAGACGAAGTTGAATTTGCTAAGTTGACTTTGCCTGGGGTGTCTGAAGGTAGAGTTTATGATGTCAATGGTGTTGAACACATTGGTCCATTTGATATTACATTTATCAAAACTGTTCACCCAGTGCCTTGCTACGCTTTTCGTATCGTAGAACGTGCTACTGGTCAAACCCTTGTCTTTACTGGTGATACAGGTTATTTTGATGGCTTGGAAAAATTCGCCGCAGGTGCTGACCTCTTCTTGGCAGATGTTTACCTTTATGCAGGAAATGAAAATCACCCAGCGCATTTGACAACCAAAGAAGCAGGGCAAATTGCCAAAGCTGCAGGTGTGAAATCACTTGTTTTGACACATACACCACCAGTTCCACCACAAGGTATCTCTCCTGAAAACCACCTTCAAGTGCTCAAAGAAGAAGCACAAGGTTTTGCTGCAGATGTTCCTGTTGATTTGGCAGAGCCTCACAAATCATGGCAAATCGGGGAGCTCTAATGGCTGAATTTACACAGGAAGAAAAAGAGTTTTTCATGCGAGAAGCACTCAAGGAAGCGCAAAAATCGCTAGAAAAAGAAGAAATTCCAATTGGCTGTGTTATTGTCAAAGATGGTGAGATTATTGGACGTGGGCACAATGCGCGTGAAGAGCAGCAGAAGGCTATTTTACATGCTGAAATCATGGCAATCAACGAAGCCAATGAAAACGAAGGTAACTGGCGTTTACTAGACAGCATGCTTTTTGTGACTATCGAGCCATGTGTGATGTGCAGCGGAGCGATTGGGCTTGCCCGAATTCCACAAGTGATTTACGGAGCAGCCAATCAGAAATTCGGCGGTGCTGGAAGTCTTTACGACATTTTGACAGATATTCGTCTTAATCATCGTGTGGAAGTTGAGACGGGTATTCTCGAGGCTGAATGTGCAGGTATCATGCAAGATTTTTTCCGTAAAAATCGTGAAAAGAAAAAAGCAGTTAAACGTGCTGCTAAAGAACATTGCTGATTTGCATAATTCAATTTTTATGATATAATATTCTTCGGAGCAACATCTGCGCGTGAAGTGGGTCAGGGGAGGAATCCAGCAGCCCTAAGCGATTGTAGGTGTGTGCTCTTTTTGTATATAAAACTAAAGCCCTTTGAAATCAATCATTTCAGAGGGTTATTTTTTTATTTAAGAGACTAAAAGGGGCGAATAGGGGCAGGAATTAAAATATTTTAATCGTGTTTAATCGTTTAGATAAATCAAGTGTCATCTGTGTTGTGACGTGGCTATAACTGTAAAAATCGGTGAAATTTTCATCACAAAATGGTTGTTTCATGAAAGTATTCAGTAACTTGGTAAACGCTTTATTTAATTGAGATAATTTAGTAAAAATCATTGAAAAATCATGCATAAAAGAGTAATATAGAAGAGAAATTTAATTTTTTTTGAGGAGTATTTGTAATGACACATATTAAATTTGATTATTCAAAATTGTTGGGTCAATTCGTCGAACAAGAAGAAATCGACTTCATGCAAACACAAGTCAACGTTGCTGACGAATATTTGCGTAAAGGTACTGGTCCTGGTTCTGATTTCCTTGGTTGGGTAGACCTTCCAGAAAACTACGACAAAGAAGAATTTGCTCGTATCCAAAAAGCTGCTGCTAAAATCCAATCAGACAGTGAAGTTCTTGTTGTTATCGGTATCGGTGGTTCATACCTTGGAGCACGTGCTGCTATCGATTTCTTGAGCAACCACTTCTATAACCTTCAAGCATCTGCAGATCGTAAAGGTCCTCAAATCCTTTACGCTGGTAACTCAATTTCTTCAACTTACCTTGCAGACCTTGTTGAATATGTTAAAGATAAAGAGTTCTCTGTTAACATCATTTCTAAATCAGGTACTACAACTGAACCAGCTATCGCTTTCCGTGTCTTCAAAGAACTTCTAGTTGAAAAATACGGTCAAGAAGAAGCTAACAAACGTATCTACGCTACAACAGATAAAGCTAAAGGTGCTGTTAAGGTTGAAGCGGTTGCTAACGATTGGGAAACATTTGTTGTTCCAGATAACGTTGGTGGACGTTTCTCAGTATTGACTGCTGTAGGTCTTCTTCCAATCGCTGCTGCTGGTATCGATATCGAAGCTCTTATGAACGGTGCTAACGCTGCTCGTAAAGAATTGACTTCTGCTGAAATCTCAGAAAATATCGCTTACCAATACGCTGCAGTTCGTAACGTACTTTACCGTAAAGGTTACATCACTGAAATCTTGGCTAACTACGAACCATCACTTCAATACTTCGGCGAATGGTGGAAACAATTAGCTGGTGAATCAGAAGGTAAACACCAAAAAGGTATCTATCCAACATCTGCTAACTTCTCAACAGACCTTCACTCACTTGGACAATTCATCCAAGAAGGTTACCGTAACATCTTCGAAACAGTTGTTCGTGTTGATAAACCACGTAAAAACGTTGTTATCCCTGAATTGTCAGAAGATCTTGATGGTCTTGGATACCTTCAAGGTAAAGACGTTGACTTCGTAAACAAAAAAGCAACTGACGGTGTTCTTCTTGCTCACACTGACGGTGGTGTTCCTAACATGTTCTTGACACTTCCTCAACAAGATGAATTCACTCTTGGTTACACAATCTACTTCTTCGAATTGGCTATCGGTCTTTCAGGTTACCTTAATGCTGTTAACCCATTCAACCAACCAGGTGTAGAAGCATACAAGAAAAACATGTTTGCTCTTCTTGGTAAACCAGGATTTGAAGACTTGTCAGCTGAATTGAACGCACGTCTTTAATTCATCATTAACATAGATAAAAAAGCTTCCGTAAGGGAGCTTTTTTGCGTGAAAAATTTCCTTAAAAAATTCTCTGAAACCGATTGACAAAATTATATATATAATGGTTGTGGAAAATTTTAAGGAAAATGGAGATATGAAAATATGAGAAATAAACTAGCATTAATTGCTATAACTGCACTGTCTGTTTCATTTCTTTCTGCTTGTTCTTCTAAGGAAGATACCACTTCAACAAGTAGCACTACTGAATCAACTAATTTAGTTTCTTCAACTGAAACTGTGGCTAGTTCATCAAGCTCAACAGAAGCAGTTAATAGTGATTTTAATCCAACAGATACGTCTGATTCAACAATCGAAAGTATTGTAACCTATAATGACTATTTGAAAATGTATGAAGCTATCGTAAATGAATACATTTCGAATTATGAAGCAGTCGTCTCACAATATGGTTTAGGAGATGCCGAATCTTATCAATCAATGAGAGATTCTGTAACTTCTAGTGTAGAAACACAAAAAGAAGTGTATGGTTCTTTAGGAAATGCTAGAATTACTGGAAAAGACAGTATAGTAGAGTATTTAAAGGACTATCGTGACAGTCTAAAATCATATACAGATCAAATGGCAATAGCCTTACAATAAGAATGGTGAACTAAATGAATAATAATGTTGGTAAAGCTTTACTTGGTTGTTCTGGAATTTTAGCGATTGTTATCATTTTTTCAGGACTTCTCAAACTATTATTTGGAGATTTTGCAATGATGTTTAGTCTCATGTTTCTGATGCTTATGGTAGCTGTTTTAGCACAAATTATCGATGGACTTACCAAAGCAGGAAAATGGGTTGGTTTAGGTGCTATTTTAGGTAATGTATTTAACAATAAGATTAATGCTGATGCTGCAATAAAGTCTGGAAAAACATTTAAAAAGAAAAAAATAGAGACTAAAAATTCCATTGTGAATAATGTTGTTGATTTTGTTTCCCCAACAATGGAAGATGATAAAACTACTAAAAGTGTAGAGGATTCAAGCTTTATTGGTGAGGAAGATTATCAAGAATTTCAAGAATTCTTAAAATGGAAAAAATTACAAGAAACCAAGAATAATAATGATTAATATTTTATGGTGTAATTTATAACTTAAAGGAGTACGATTATGACAACAAAAAAATTAGCTTTAATTAACGGGATTGTAGGACTTGTCGGAGGAATTTTTCTGCTAATAGCGGTCTTTATTATCACAGCAAGCGCATTAAATGATGTTGCAACTACACTTGATACTGCTTACAATGGTGGTTCAGCAATTTCAATCACTTCAACGACACTAGCTAGCACTTTAGCTTTATTTGTTAAAATTGCTATTTTAGTTCTTGGAATTGTAGGTTCTGTATATTATAAAGATGACGACCGTATTGGTTCAGCACCTAATGTATTGCTGATTGTTGGAGGAGCTTTGGCAATTATCCCATTTTTAGGCTGGGTTGGTGGAATTTTAGCTATTATTGGTGGTTCACTATACCTTGCTAGTTTGAAAAAGTTTCAAGAGTAATTGTAAGAATTTAGAACGTTGGAAATAAAATATGGAAAAGAAAAATAATGAACATAAAGTTGTTGCGATAATTGCGGTTGTTGTAGGAGGAATAGCGCTTTTAACTTCTTGGATGCCATTTATCAATAATGGTTCAGCTGCTTTAGCTTTAGTAGCTCTTGTTCTAGGCGTTATATCAGTAATAATTAATAGAAAAAATAAAAAGGTTTTATCACTAGTTTCCATTATTGTTGCAATATTAGCATTTATCATTGTTTTGATAACTCAATCTGCCTATGGTGCAGCGATTGATTCTGCTATGAATAATTCAACAAGTGTAGATAAAACAGGAAATACAGTTACTTCTAAAACTAAATCAAGCAAGGAAGCAAGTTTCTTAGAAGAAATTAATAAATTGGCAGATTCTTCGGTTTCTACTGATGAGTTATATATAACTGGAAAAATTACTGTTGGGGAATCTGGTGATATTAAGCCTGGAATCTATGATTTAGAGATTACTGGTGGCAATGGCAATATCGTGGGTGATAGAAGTAAGATGTATTCTGGACTATATATCAACTGGATTGGTGCTTCGACAGACAGTGGGGATACAACTTCTCCGTCAGTAATCAGAGTTATATTATTTGAAGGTGACACTTTAGACTTTTCAAATATTTCTAAAATCAAACTTACAGCAGTTGAGAATGTTTCACAATCAAATGAAATTGGCATTGGCAATTATGTTGTCGGTAGAGATATTCCATCTGGGACATATACTTTAAGCACAAACATGACGATGGATACTGAATTTGAAAACTTGGGTTGGGATATAGGAATTTATAATGAGGAATCTGATGATGAACGAAGTCAATCTCTAAGTCCAGGTAATATGGACGTTGCTGTTAAACTATCTGAAGGAGAAATTATCACAACCTCTTTTTATAATACAGATGATACAGTACCAGCAGATTCAGCAAAATTGATTTTCACTCCAGTAAGTAACTGAGTTTGTTTGAAAGACTTCCTGAAGGAGGTCTTTTTTGCGTGAAAAAATTATTCGAGGTGAATAAATAACCAAATTTCTTTCCAAATTTTCTGAATATTTGTTATAATAGTAAATTATATAATAAAATTTGAATTAGAAGGATTTGAGTGTTTAGCAAGGGGAGTTTTGAATAACTGTATCTGAGCTAAAAGGGAAAACTGGTTAGTAGTAGATGTTCTGCTTTACTTTTTTCGATTGAAAGGCTCTGTGAGCCGCTTCAACGCTCTGGGTATCTTAAATATGACTGCACAAAAAATGACTGCTCAAGAAATTATCGCATTTATCGGAAATGCGGAGAAAAAAACAAATGTTAAAGTGACATTTGAAGGTGAATTAGCAGCAGCTGTTCCAGAAAGTGTCATTAAGCTTGGTAATGTGCTTTTTGGTGATTGGAAAGACATTGAGCCACTTTTGGCAAACTTGACTGAAAATAAAGATTACGTTGTTGAACAAGATGGTCGCAATTCAGCTGTGCCATTGCTTGATAAACGCCATATTAACGCTCGTATCGAACCGGGGGCTATCATTCGTGACCAAGTGACAATAGAAGACAATGCGGTTGTTATGATGGGAGCTGTGATTAATATCGGTGCTGAAATCGGTGCAGGAACAATGATTGATATGGGTGCTGTTCTTGGTGGTCGTGCCATTGTTGGTAAAAATAGCCATATCGGTGCAGGTGCCGTTCTTGCAGGTGTAATTGAACCAGCTTCAGCTGATCCAGTTCGTATCGGAGACAACGTTCTTGTCGGTGCTAATGCGGTCGTTATCGAAGGGGTTCAAGTCGGTAATGGTTCTGTTGTTGCTGCGGGAGCTATTGTTACCAAAGATGTCCCTGAAAATGTTGTTGTAGCAGGTGTTCCAGCGCGTGTCATTAAAGAAATTGATGCCAAAACACAACAAAAAACAGCACTCGAAGACGCTTTGCGCAATTTGTAATAAGAGATTCAAAGGCTTGGGAGTTTTCTCAAGCTTTTCACAAATAAAGGAAAACATATGACTTTAGATTTAATTAAAATTCGTCGTGATTTACATCAGATTCCAGAAATTGGTTTGGAAGAATTTAAAACGCAAGCTTACCTTTTAGAGCGTATCGCAGAAATCACAGCGGGAAAAGACTTTGTGGAACAACGAACTTGGCGAACTGGGATTTTAGTCTTTTTAAAAGGTTCTGCTCCTCAAAAAACAATTGGTTGGCGTACAGATATAGATGCTCTGCCAGTGGTTGAAGAGACTGGTCTTTCATTTGCAAGTCAACATGAAGGGCGTATGCATGCTTGTGGACATGATATGCACATGACCGTTGCACTTGGTTTGTTAGATGAATTGGTGCAAACACAACCAAAGAACAATCTACTCTTTCTTTTTCAACCAGCTGAGGAAAATGAGGCTGGTGGCATGCTCATGTATCAAGAAAATGCATTTGGCGATTGGAAACCAGATGAATTTTACGGGTTACATGTGCGACCTGATTTTAAGGTTGGGGATATCGCGACAAATACCTCGACTCTTTTTGCAGGCACTTGCGAGGTGTTGATAACTTTCAAAGGAAAAGGTGGTCATGCGGCTTTTCCACATGAAGCAAACGATGCCTTGGTTGCTGCAGCTTATTTTGTCACGCAGATTCAGACAATTGTCAGTCGAAATGTCGACCCGATTCAAGGTGGCGTCGTCACTTTTGGGTCATTTCATTCGGGGACAACGAATAATGTCATTGCAGAAACAGCGCAGCTGCACGGTACTGTTCGTACTTTGACGCAAGACATGAGCCTTTTAATTCAAAAACGTGTAACTGAGATTGCTAAAGGAGTAGCAGCAAGTTTTGGAATGGAAGTAGAGGTCAATTTGAAACAGGGTGGTTATCTCCCTGTGGAAAATAATCCTGAATTGGCGCGTGAGGCTATGGATTTCTTTAGAAATCGCGAAGCTGTACATCTGATTGACTGCTTACCAGCTATGACTGGAGAAGATTTTGGGTATTTGTTAAATAAAATTCCAGGAGTGATGTTCTGGTTAGGCGTTGAAACACCTTACGCTCTTCACCATCCTAAGATGAGTCCAAATGAAGCAGCCCTTTCGTTTGCGGTTAGTGAAATCTCAGCTTTCTTGAAAGAAAAAGTAAGTCAGTAAAAAGGTAGCAAGTTTTTAGCCTTGCTCCCTTTCTTGTATTTGAAAAATAAAAAAAGCCGCTATTGAGAGCTAGCGGCTTAAAAAGGGAAGGACATGATTTTTCAATCATGTCCAGGAGATTTATGAAAAGGGAATAACTCCAAAAGAGCCAATTCCCAGCGGTTTGGGAGAACCGCTATTTAGGATAGATATAGTATATCTAAGAAACCTTAAAGAAACCTCAAAGTAAATTTTAAGGTTTTTGCTGAGTAAAATATCGGTTTTGTGTTATCATAAAAGCATGGAAAAAGCAGCCTTACGAAAGAACATTCTTGCCAATTTGAAAGGACAAGATAAACGTGAAAAAGCCTTGGTAGATAAGACTTTATTAGATGATTTTATACAGACAAAAGCTTACAAAGAGGCAAAGATAATTGCGACCTATTTGGCTTTTGATTTTGAATATGACACCCAACTGTTGATTAATCAAGCAGAAAAAGACGGCAAAAAAATTCTTATTCCTAAAACGTATCCTAAAGGAAAAATGATTTTTTGTGCTTATGACCCCGAACATCTGGTTAAAACCAAGTTTGGTTTATGGGAGCCTAATTGTGGAAAACCTGTGGATAAATCTGAAATAGATTTGATTCATGTGCCAGGTGTGGGGTTTAATCATGATGGTTACCGTATTGGATATGGCGGTGGTTTTTACGATAGATATTTAAAAGATTATAAAGGAAATACGATTAGTACGATTTATGATTTTCAAAAGGCTGATTTTCAGCCGGATAGTCATGACATAGCTGTTAAGGAGGTATTGAGTCGATGAAAAAAGTTATCAAGGAAAGTCCTGTGACACTTTTTTTGCTGGTACTGACGACACTTGTCTTTGTAGCCATGCAATTGATTTATTTTGGCAATGCAACATCTACCCAAGCGATTTTTAATTCTGGTGGTATGTATGGCTCCTATGTCATGTACGACCATAGTCAATTATGGCGTTTGGTGACACCGATTTTTGTGCACATTGGATGGGAACATTTTTTCTTTAATATGTTGACGCTTTATTTTGTCGGACAATTGGCAGAGCAAATTTGGGGACATCATAAGTTTTTAGCTTTGTATGTTTTATCAGGGATTGTTGGGAATATCTTTACGCTTTCCTTTACGCCAAACGTGATTGCTGCGGGGGCTTCAACATCGCTTTTCGGTGTTTTTGCGGCGATTATGGTTGCTGGGTATTTTGGAAGAAATCCTTATTTGAAAGAGCTAGGTCGCAATTATCAAGTGCTTATTTTGATTAACTTGCTGTTTAATTTATTCACACCAAGTGTCGGGATTGCAGGGCACATTGGTGGACTTGTTGGTGGTGTTTTGTGTGCCATCTTTTTACCAACTCTTGTGGAAAAACATATGTTTAAACCATGGCAACGTTGGCTAGCGTTGGCAACATATGTTGTGCTGAGTATGCTTTTGATTATGATTTCATTGCATTAAAAAATTCCCCTAGATATTATCTAGAGGAATTTTTTTAATTTATAGTATATTATTTAGAATCTTTTTTGTCTGATTGACCTTCTAATTTTTTACCTAAATCGATAAGATATTGTTTCATGTTATCTTTGATTTGGGGGTGTTGAAGGGCATAGTCAATTGATGTTTTCATGAAGCCGAATTTATCACCGACATCATAACGGTCACCGTTAAATTGACGTGCAAAGACGCGTTGAGTTTTGTTTAATGCATCGATAGCGTCTGTCAATTGAATTTCATTACCAGCTCCAGGTTCTTGAGTTTCAAGAATGCTGAAGATTTCTGGAGTAAGAAGGTAGCGACCGATGATAGCAAGATTACTAGGTGCATCTTCAGGTGCTGGTTTTTCAACAAATGTTTCAACACTGTAAAGACCGTCTTTTCCTTCGCCTTGAGGTGCGATAACACCGTATGATGAAACTTCTTCGTGTGGCACAGGCATAACAGCAATTGTTGATGCATGCGTGTTTTCGTAGTCGTTAATCAATTGTTTTGTAAGTGGTACAGCTTTATCGTTGTTGATATCCATAAGGTCATCACCCAGCATAATGACGAATGGTTCGTTGCCTACAAAAGCTTTAGCTTGAAGGACAGCATCACCAAGTCCACGAGGGTGACTTTGACGGATGAAGTGAAGATTGATAGCTGTTGTATCGTTAACGAGTTTAAGAAGGTCTGTTTTTCCTTTATGGTCCAAATTGTATTCTAGTTCGAAGTTTGAGTCAAAATGATCTTCGATAGAACGTTTAGATTTACCAGTAACAACCAAGATATCTTCAATACCTGATTTCAAGGCTTCTTCAACGATAAATTGGATGGTTGGTTTATCAACAATTGGAAGCATCTCTTTAGCGAGTGCTTTTGTAGCTGGCAAGAAACGAGTTCCAAGACCAGCTGCGGGAATAACGGCTTTTCTAACTTTTCTCATATTCATACGAGAACTCCTTTTCATAAATAAACTATGCTAAATTAAATTATACTACAATTCTAATTTTAGTGCCACTCGTTTTCAGAGCGGAAATCATTTGACATCATGCCAAGAATGCTATCACGAACATCAGCACCTTCGTAGATAACTTTGTAGATAGCAGTTGTGATTGGCATGTAGACATCCAATTCTTTAGCTAATTCATAAGCAACTTTAGTTGTTGAAATGCCTTCGATAACCATTCCCATATTTTTCTCGATGTCTTCGAGTTTTTCACCACGACCAAGAGCATCACCAGCTCGCCAGTTACGAGAGTGAACTGATGTTCCTGTTACGATAAGGTCTCCGACACCAGAAAGTCCGCTGTAAGTGAGTGGGTTGGCTCCCAATTTAACCCCGAGACGTGTGATTTCAGCAAGTCCACGTGTGATAACGGCTGCTTTAGCATTGTCACCGAAACCAAGACCGTGAAGTGCACCGGCACCAACAGCAATGATATTCTTAAGAGCACCAGCTGTTTCTACACCGATAACATCAGTATTAGTGTAGAGACGGAAGTAGTTGTTACTAAATAGTTTTTGAACGTATTTAGCAGCTTCATGATTTTTAGAAGCAGCAGTGATCAAAGTGATATCACGAACGATTGTTTCTTCAGCGTGACTTGGTCCAGAAACAACAACGATATCTGAACGCAATTCGGCAGGAATTTCTTCCTCAAGAATAGTTGAAAGGCGTTCGTGTGTTCCAGGTTCAAGACCTTTAGAAGCGTGCATGATAACTGCTTTGTGATCAAGTGTTTCAGCAACTTGTTTTGCAACCAAACGTGTAACTTTTGTTGGAACAACAAACAAGATAGCATCAACGTCTGTAAGAGCTTTTTTTAAATCAAGTGTCGCTTTGATATCTTCAGAGATTGTGATGTCTTTGAAGTAGCGAGTGTTAGTATGTTTCGTATTTAATTCTTCGATTTGTTCTGGGATATTTCCCCATAGACAAACTTCATGTCCATTGTCGTTTAATACTTGTGCAAGAGCGGTTCCCCAAGAACCAGGCCCTAAGACAGCAACTTTTTGTCTTGTCATTTTTACTCCTCTCTTAAACGAGCAAGATTACAATCTCCATTATATCATAAGACGTCTATGTTTGTCTTTGTTTATAAAAAACAGGTGATAATTGTCATTTTTTTGCTCTATTTTAATTAGAAATCTTTGCCATTTTTTTGAAAAATAACTTATGGTATAATGGGGTGACCTCATCAGTACTGGAAAGGAAGACTATTTTTGTGATTGATTTAGAAGAGATTCTATCTAAGATGAATCCCAATCAAAAAATCAACTATGACCGAGTCATGCAACAAATGGCTAAACGTTGGGCGCAAGAAGAAGTAAGACCAAAAATTCTTGTCCACGTTTGCTGTGCACCGTGCTCTACATATACTTTGGAATATTTGACGCAGTATGCTGACTTGACAGTTTATTTTGCCAATTCAAATATTCATCCAAAAGACGAGTACCTTCGTCGTGCTTATGTGGTGCAAAAATTCATCTCGGATTTTAATGAAAAAACAGGAAATAATGTTGACTTCATTGAGGCACCTTATGACCCATCAGAATATTTTCAAAAGGTTCACGGTCTAGAAGACGAACCTGAAGGTGGCGAACGTTGTACGGTTTGTTTTGATTATCGTTTGGATAAAGCGGCAAAAATGGCGGTTGAGCTTGGATATGATTACTTTGCCAGTGCTTTGACAATTAGCCCGCACAAAAATTCCCAAGTCATCAACAGCGTGGGAATCGAAGTCCAAAAAGTTTATGCGACTAAGTATTTGCCAAGTGATTTCAAGAAAAATAATGGCTACCGCCGTTCAGTTGAAATGTGTGAGGAGTATGACATCTATCGTCAATGCTACTGTGGCTGTGTCTTTGCAGCAAAAATTCAAGGCGTTGATTTGAATCAAATCAAAAAAGAAGCTAAGGAATTCATGGTAGGAAAAGACGGTGAAAAAGAATTTCCACACATCCGCTTTACATTTGACGGCAAAGAAATTTAATACGAATAAATAGTTAAGGAGACAAAATGAGTAAAATTAGAGGGTTTGAATTGGTTTCACAATTCACAGATGAAGCATTGCTACCAAAACGTGAAACAGCACATGCGGCTGGTTATGATTTGAAAGCTGCGGAAACGACAGAAATCGCACCTGGCGAAATCAAATTGGTGCCAACTGGGGTTAAAGCTTACATGCAAGCTGGCGAAGTGCTTTATCTTTTTGACCGCTCATCAAACCCACGTAAAAAAGGGTTGGTTTTGATTAATTCTGTTGGCGTCATTGATGGTGATTACTATGGCAATCCAGCCAATGAAGGTCATATCTTTGCGCAAATGAAAAATATCACAGATGAAACTGTTGTGATTAAAGCTGGCGAACGCATTGTTCAAGGTGTTTTCATGCCTTTCTTGGTTGCTGATGGTGACGAAGCAGATGGCGTTCGTACTGGTGGCTTTGGTTCAACAGGAAAATAAGGTTTAGGGTAAAAATATAAAGGAGGTAATGAGCTATCGCTAAGAAGAAAACAACGTTTATTTGTCAGGAGTGCGGCTATCATTCTCCTAAATATCTAGGACGTTGTCCAAACTGTTCGTCTTGGACATCTTTTGTTGAAGAAGTCGAAGTACAAGAGGTTAAAAATGCGCGTGTCAGTTTGACAGGTGAAAAGAGCAAACCAACTAAGTTGAAGGACGTTAGCTCGATTAATTATTCACGCACAAAGACTGGCATGGATGAATTTAACCGCGTGCTTGGTGGCGGTGTGGTGCCAGGCAGTTTGGTGCTTATCGGTGGTGACCCAGGTATCGGAAAATCAACCTTGCTTTTGCAAGTATCAATTCAGCTGGCAGAGAAAGGAACGGTTCTTTACGTTTCTGGGGAAGAATCAGCTGAGCAGATTAAACTACGTAGTGAACGTCTTGGCAACATTGATAATGAATTTTACCTTTATGCTGAGACAAATATGCAAGCTATCCGTGCGCAGATTGAGCAAATCCAGCCTGATTTCTTAATTATTGACTCGATTCAAACGATTATGAGTCCTGATATTTCAGGAGTCCAAGGTTCGGTATCTCAAGTGCGCGAAGTGACGGCAGAGCTCATGCAGTTAGCTAAGACTAATAACATCGCAACCTTTATCGTTGGTCACGTGACTAAGGAAGGACAGCTTGCTGGTCCGCGTATGCTTGAGCATATGGTGGATACGGTGCTTTATTTTGAGGGTGAACGCCATCATACCTTCCGTATCTTGCGTGCAGTGAAAAACCGTTTTGGTTCAACTAACGAAATCGGCATTTTTGAAATGCAATCTGGTGGGCTGGTTGAAGTGCTTAATCCGAGCCAAGTTTTCTTGGAAGAACGCTTGGATGGCGCGACTGGTTCAGCTATCGTGGTAACCATGGAAGGTAGTCGTCCGATTTTGGCGGAGGTTCAAGCTTTGGTGACACCGACTGTTTTTGGAAATGCCAAACGCACAACGACTGGGCTTGATTTCAATCGCGTTAGTCTGATTATGGCGGTACTTGAAAAACGTTGTGGGCTTTTATTGCAAAATCAAGATGCTTATCTCAAATCTGCTGGTGGTGTCAAACTTGATGAGCCAGCGATTGACTTGGCAGTAGCGGTAGCTATTGCGTCAAGCTACAAAGAAAAGCCGACAAATCCACAAGAAGCTTTTATCGGCGAAATTGGTTTGACAGGTGAAATTCGTCGCGTCACTCGTATTGAACAACGTATCAATGAAGCAGCTAAGCTTGGCTTTACAAAAGTTTACGCACCGAAAAATTCTTTAGTTGGTATTGATATGCCATCATCTATTGAAGTTGTTGGTGTGACAACTGTTGGAGAAGTTCTTAAGAAAGTTTTTAAATAGAAATGCAGAGGAGGTTACTCCTCTTTTTTGTGCCAAGTCGTTTTAAGTGATAAGTTGTTCTAAAAATGATAAGATGATAAAAACGCTCTCATAGATACATGTTAGGAGGACTTTTATGTCTTATTTTGAAAAATTTTTAAAGACCAATCAAGCTTATGCAGATTTACATGGTACGGCGCATTTGCCACAAAAACCAAAAACTCATGTTGCCATTGTGACTTGTATGGACTCACGTCTGCACGTTGCGCATGCGCTTGGTTTGGCGCTTGGTGATGCCCATATTTTGCGGAACGCAGGTGGGCGCGTGACAGATGATACCATTCGTTCGTTGGTCATTTCAGAGCAGCAACTTGGTACACGCGAAATTGTCGTTTTGCACCATACAGATTGCGGCATGCAAGGACTCAGCAATGAAGATTTTGCCAAACAGCTTGAGCGTGATTTAGGTGTTGATGTTCATGGAAAAGACTTCTTGCCGTTTTCTGATGTGGAAGAAAGTGTTCGTGAGGATGTTATGAAACTGCGCAATTCTCCTTTGATTCCTGATGATATTGAGATTTCAGGTGCTATTTATGATGTCGATACAGGTCGTATTAGTGAAGTCCTTGTTTAGACTGTAAATTTTTTAGAAGAGGAAAAAGATGAGATATATTAAATTTGGTGAACGTCAGGTGGAAATTTCAGAAGTTGTTTTGGGCTTGATGCGTATTTCAGAGATGACTGTCGATCAGGTTGAAGAATTGATTGAGTCAGCTTTAGCTGTTGGTATCAATGCTTTTGACATTGCGGATTGCTATGGGCACGGAGAATGTGAACGTATTTTGGGTGAAGTATTGAAGCGTCGTCCCGATTTGCGTGAAAAGATGTGGATTCAATCAAAATGTGGCATCCGAATGGAAGACTTTACTTATTTTGATTTTTCAAAAGAGCATATCCTAGAAGCTGTTGATGGGATTTTAGAACGTCTTGGCGTGGATTACATTGACTCGCTTTTATTGCATCGACCTGATGCCCTCATGGAACCAGAAGAAATCGCTGAAGCTTTTGATATTTTGAAAGCTCAAGGTAAAGTGATTGATTTTGGTGTCTCAAATCAAAATCCGATGATGATGGAGTTGATTAAAAAAGATGTCAAGCAACCTTTGGTAGCTAATCAATTGCAGTTGAGCGCAGCATTTACGCCAAGTTTTGATGCAGGATTTCATGTCAATATGAAGCAAGATGCAGGAATTGTCCGCGACAGCAGTATTTTTGAATATTGTCGCTTAAATGATGTAGTGATTCAAGCTTGGTCAGTGCTTCAGTTTGACTATTTTGGCGGTGTGTTCTTGGGTTCAGAAAAATACCCTGAATTGAATCGCGTTTTGGAACGCTTAGCAGAAAAATATCAAGTGACGCCGTCAGCGATTGCTATTGCTTGGTACTTCGCTACCCAGCGCAGATGCAAGCTGTCATCGGGACAACAAAATCTGAGCGAGTTGCCCAAGCAGCTAAAGCAGCAGACATTGTTCTAACACGAAAAGAATGGTACGAAATCTATTTAGCTGCAGGCAATGATTTGCCATAGGATGTTTGTGATGATAAACTGGCAAAGTGTGAAAGTGCTTTAAAAGTTTTACAGCCTTTAGACAGTGATAATTTATAGAAAGATATGTTAGAAATCAGCTGTTTTCAGCTGATTTTTTGTTTCAAGACTAAAGATTGTGCTATAATAGAAACGATTGAAATTTTAACAGGAGACAAAAATGCCTAAGAAAATTCGCGTGCGTTATGCACCAAGTCCAACAGGACTTTTACACATCGGAAATGCGCGTACTGCGCTCTTTAATTATCTTTACGCTCGTCACTACGGTGGTGATTTTGTTATCCGTATTGAAGATACTGACCGTAAACGTCATGTCGAAGACGGTGAACGTTCACAATTGGAAAACCTTAAATGGTTGGGAATGGATTGGGACGAAAGCCCACAAACTCACGAAAAATACCGCCAATCAGAACGTTTGGACATCTACCAAAAATACATCGACCAATTGTTGGCTGAAGGTAAAGCTTATAAATCATACGTTACTGAAGAAGAATTAGCTGCAGAACGTGAACGCCAAGAAGCTGCTGGTGAAACACCTCGTTACATCAACGAATTCCTTGGTATGTCTGAAGAAGAAAAAGCAGCTTACATCGCAGAGCGTCAAGCAAAAGGAATCATTCCTACAGTTCGTTTGGCTGTTAACGAATCAGGTATCTACAAATGGCATGATATCGTTAAAGGCGACATCGAATTTGAAGGTGGAAACGTCGGTGGTGACTGGGTTATCCAGAAAAAAGATGGTTACCCAACATACAACTTTGCCGTTGTTATCGATGACCACTTGATGGAAATCTCTCACGTTATCCGTGGTGATGACCACATCGCAAACACACCAAAACAATTGATGGTTTACGAAGCACTTGGTTGGGAAGCACCAGAATTTGGTCACATGACATTGATTATCAACTCTGAAACTGGTAAAAAATTGTCAAAACGTGATACAAACACTCTTCAATTCATCGAAGACTACCGTAAAAAAGGTTACATGCCAGAAGCAGTATTCAACTTCATCGCTCTTCTTGGTTGGAACCCTGGTGGTGAAGATGAAATCTTCTCACGTGAAGAATTAATCAAACTCTTTGATGAACACCGTTTGAGCAAATCTCCAGCTGCATTTGACCAAAAGAAAATGGACTGGATGAGCAACGAATACATCAAGAACGCAGATTTCGATACAATCTTTGCAATGGCTAAACCATTCTTGGAAGAAGCTGGTCGTTTAACTGACAAAGCTGAAAAATTGGTTGAACTTTACAAACCACAAATGAAATCTGTTGATGAAATCATTCCATTGACTGACTTGTTCTTTGAAGATTTCCCAGAATTGACAGATGCTGAAAAAGAATTTATGGCTGGTGAAACAGTTCCTACGGTTCTTGAAGCTTTCAAAGCTAAACTTGAAGCTATGAGTGATGAAAATTTCAAATCAGAAAACATCTTCCCACAAATCAAAGCTGTTCAAAAAGAAACTGGTATCAAAGGTAAAAATCTCTTCATGCCAATTCGTATCGCCGTTTCAGGTGAAATGCACGGTCCAGAACTTCCAGATACTATCTACCTTCTTGGTCGTGAAAAATCAATTGAACACATTGAAAACATGCTTAACAGCTTGAAATAATAGATAAAAAGCCTGAGTTTTTCTCAGGTTTTTTTGTTATTTTAAAAAATGTATTTTTATCTATATATTATATTGTGAATTTTTAGAAAGATTTTAATTGCTTGTGAAAAACGTTCTCTTTGATTTTTCCTATTCTAAAAAGCCTCAGTTCCTGCTATAATAGGCTTTAAAAAATTGTTATTTATAAGTTAAGAGGGGTTACATGAAAAAAGACCATTCAATCTTTTTTGTTCCAGGGATTATCCTAGTAGGTGCCGTAATGCGTATTCCTTTTACTACTATTCCAACTGTCCTAAGTGATGTGGCAGATGGTTTGGGTGTCTCTGTGAATTCATTAGGGATTTTAACTAGTATTCCATTGATTATGTTTGCGTTTTGCTCATCTTTGGCACCGCGTCTAGCAGACAAGTTTGGACTTGAAAAATTATTCACTATGGTTTTGGTTGCACTTTTCGCAGGGTCAATCATGCGTGTATTTAACCTTCCAAGTCTGTACATTGGTACGATGATTATCGGTATCAGCATTGCCATGATGAACGTTTTGTTCCCAAGTATCATTTTAGCAAACCAACCATGTCGTATTGGGTTGTTAACAACGGTTTATACAACAGCTATGGGGATTGCCTCATCAGTTGCCTCATCAGTCGCTGTGCCGATTGTTAAAATGACTTCTTGGAAAGGGCTAATCGTTATTCTTAGTCTCTTGATTTTGCTTGCGTTAGCTGTTTGGTTTCCAAATACTTTCCATAATCATATGACAGAAAAGGATGAACACACACACTCAGCATCTCTTTGGAAAAACAAAGCGGCAATTGCCCTTCTTATCTTTGGTGGTTTGCAATCACTTCTTTTCTACACAGGGATGACATGGTTGCCAACAATGGCTAGCCAAGCAGGCGTTTCAAGCGAAGCAGCGGGAATTTTAGCTTCAATTTACTCATTGATGAGCTTGCCATTCTCATTGACTATTCCAACATTGACAACTAGTCTTTCAAGTAAAAATCGTAAAATCATGCTTGCCATCGTATCAATTTGCGGTATTGCAGGTACTGGTATGCTCTTGTTCCAAACTAGCAGCTTTACTTACTGGTTGATTGTGAATATTCTTATTGGTATCGCAGTTAGCGCCCTTTTCCCATACATGCTTGTGGCTTTCTCAATGAAATCACATACACCAAGTCAAACAGCACAATTATCAGGTATGGTACAATCAGGTGGTTACTTGCTAGCAGCCTTCGGACCAACGCTCTTTGGTTATAGCTTTGACCTTTTTGGTTCATGGACAGTAGCAGCACTTTGCCTATTCGTTTGTACAATAGTAATGACAGCAGCACTGTTCTACACAGAACGATTTGAAAAAATTCTATAATTGAAATAATACATATCTCCCTAGCTCAGCTGGGGAGATTTTTTTGCATAAAATCATTGAACATTTGTATATATACTGTATATTTGTTATAAAACCATAAAAATCACAAGTTTTTTGAAAAAATATTCAAAAAAATTCTTGACAAAGATATTTGGTGTGCGTATAATTATACACATAAAGTTGATAAAAACACAAAATAAGAAAAGAGAGTATTCCTATGTCAAAAGAAAAAGTTATCCTTGCGTACTCAGGTGGTCTTGATACTTCAGTTGCTATTACTTGGCTTATGAAAGATTATGATGTCGTTGCGGTTTGTGTGGACGTCGGCGAAGGTAAAGACCTTGATTTTATTCATGATAAAGCTCTTAAAGTTGGTGCGGTTGAATCTTATGTTCTTGATGTTAAAGATGAATTCGCTGAAGAGTATGTTCTTCCAGCACTTCAAGCTCATGCTTACTACGAACAAAAATACCCATTGGTATCAGCGCTTAGCCGTCCAGTGATTTCTAAAAAATTGGTAGAAATCGCTCATAAAACTGGTGCGACAACAATCGCTCACGGTTGTACTGGTAAAGGTAACGACCAAGTTCGTTTCGAAGTAGCAATCGCTGCGCTTGACCCTGAATTGAAAGTTATTGCTCCAGTTCGTGAATGGAAATGGTCTCGTGAAGAAGAGATTGAATATGCTAAGGCAAATGGTGTTCCAGTTCCTGCTGACCTTGACAATCCATATTCAGTTGACCAAAACCTTTGGGGTCGTGCTAACGAATGTGGTGTCCTTGAAAATCCATGGAATCAAGCTCCAGAAGACGCTTTTGGTATCACAACTTCACCAGAAGAAGCTCCTAACACACCAGAATTTATCGATATCGAATTCAAAGAAGGTAAGCCAGTCGCTCTTAATGGCAAAGAAATGAAACTTGCTGTCCTTATCCAAGAAGTAAATGCTATCGCTGGCAAACACGGTATCGGTCGTATCGACCACGTTGAAAATCGTTTGGTTGGTATCAAATCACGTGAGATTTATGAGTGCCCAGGTGCGATTACTCTTTTGACAGCTCACAAAGAAATCGAAGATATCACACTTGTTCGTGAAGTATCTCATTTCAAACCAATTCTTGAAAATGAATTGTCAAATCTTATCTATAATGCTTTGTGGTTCAGCCCAGCAACAAAAGCTATTATTGCCTACATCAAAGAAACACAAAAAGTTGTTAATGGTACTGCAAAAGTCAAATTGTACAAAGGTTCAGCAAAAGTTGTTGCTCGTAAATCACCAAATTCACTTTACGACGAAAACTTGGCAACATACACATCAGCTGATAGCTTCGACCAAGATGCAGCTGTAGGCTTCATCAAACTTTGGGGACTACCAACTCAAGTTAACTCACAAGTTAACAACAAATAAATCATCTGATTAAGCAGTCGATTATGAAAAAGAAAAGAAAAACATGGGCGTGAACAAGTCACAGCCAAATAAACAATAAAAGTATAAAAAGAAAAGAAAATTTCAGATAAAAGGGGACAGGGAGCCCCATCTGAGACTCTTTTCTTATAACTTACCAAACACTCGTTAGTGTCAACAGAGAGTGGCATCGAGCTTAAATAATGATATCCTGTGAGATTTATTTAAGACATTCGCCCAGTGAGGCAACACATCATAAGTCCTTGGTAGCTCCTAGGACTTATTTGTTAATTGAAATAAGAAAAGAGAAAGGCTTTGAACGCCAGCTTTGGTGGTTCATTGTATCAGTGATATGACAACAGAAAATCATAAATTATGGGGCGGGCGGTTTGAAGCTGGTCTTGAAAAATGGGTTGAGGAATTTGGTGCATCGATTTCTTTTGACCAAAAAATGGCAGAATTTGATTTGAAAGGTTCCATTGCACACGTGACAATGCTTGGTGAAACAGGAATTATCACAAAAGATGAAGCAGCTCAAATCAAGGCAGGTCTTGAAGAACTTCTTGAAGAATACAAGGCTGGAAAGATTGAATTTGACGTGTCAAATGAAGACATTCACATGAATATGGAAAGTCTTTTGACAGCAAAAATCGGTCCTGTGGCTGGGAAATTGCACACAGCACGTTCGCGTAATGACCAAGTTGCAACTGATATGCACTTGTACTTGAAAGCTAAGCTTGATGAAGTGATTGGAAAACTTGGCAATTTGCGTAAGACTTTAGTTGATTTGGCTGAAGAGCACGTTTACACAATCATGCCAGGTTACACGCATTTGCAACATGCACAGCCGATTTCATTTGGGCATCACTTGATGGCGTACTACAATATGTTTACCCGTGATAGCGAGCGCTTTGAGTTTAACGTGAATCATGCTGATTTGTCACCGCTTGGTGCGGCTGCTCTTGCTGGGACAACTTTCCCGATTGACCGTGAAATGACAGCACGGCTTATGGGCTTTGCCAAACCCTACAGCAACTCCCTCGATGCTGTGTCTGACCGTGATTTTATCTTGGAATTTTTGGCAAATAGTTCGATTTTGATGATGCATATGAGTCGTATCTGTGAAGAAATCATCAGCTGGTGTTCAAATGAATTCAAATTTGTGACTCTTTCAGATACGTTCTCAACGGGTTCATCTATCATGCCACAAAAGAAAAATCCTGACATGGCAGAATTAATTCGTGGGAAATCAGGTCGTGTTTATGGCAATCTCTTTGGGCTTTTGACAGTTATGAAATCTTTGCCATTAGCTTATAATAAAGACCTTCAAGAAGATAAAGAAGGCATGTTTGATACGGTTGAAACCATTACGGTGGCTATTGATATTTTAGCTGGCATGCTAAAAACCATGACCGTTAATAAAGAACACATGGCAGAATCGACTGAAAAAGATTTCTCAAATGCGACAGAATTGGCTGACTATCTTGCTAGCAAAGGACTTCCTTTCCGTCAAGCGCATGAAATTGTTGGTAAATTAGTTCTTGAATGCACAAAAGCAGGTTATTATTTGCAAGATGTGCCGTTTGAACGTTACCAAGAAATTTCTGATTTGATTGAGGAAGATATCTATGAAACTCTCAAATCTCATACGGCAGTTGAACGCCGTCACTCTCTTGGCGGAACTGGTTTTGACCAAGTAAAATGGCAAATTGAATTAGCAAAAAAAGCTTTATAAAAACTCAATCGACTGTCATTTTGACTAAAAAAACGCTGAGCATAGATTCCAATAAAAATATTTTAAAGATAATAAGCCCAAACTTCTTAGAGGTTAGGGCTTTTTTCGATTTTTATGGTATAATAAAAATAATTTAGAATGGAGTCGTACGTTGAAGAAAACCTATCGTGTCAAAAGTGACAAAGATTTTCAGGCGATTTTTAGCAAAGGATCAAGTGTTGCTAACCGAAAATTTGTCCTTTATCATTTAGAAAAAAATCAGAGCCACTATCGAGTAGGGCTTTCTGTGAGCAAGAAACTTGGTAACGCTGTCACTCGTAATAACATTAAACGAAAAATTCGACACGTTATCATGGAATTGTCACCAAACTTGATTAATCAGGACTTTGTCATCATTGCGCGTAAAGGTGTCGAGGAACTTGATTACCATGAAGTGAAAAAAAATCTATTGCACGTTTTAAAACTTGCTAATTTATATCAGGAAGGTCTCAATAGTGAAAAGAAAGATTAAATTATTAGGATTAAGTAGTCTTACTTTAGGTCTTTTGGCTGCTTGTGGGCGCAGCGAAGTAACCGCTTCCTCAACAAATGGTTGGGAACAAATCGTTTACTTCTTTGCCAAGGCTATTCAATGGCTTTCAATTAATGGTCGTATTGGTGTGGGGATTATTCTCTTTACAATTATCATTCGAGCAATCTTGATGCCATTGTTTAATATGCAAATCAAATCTAGTCAAAAAATGCAAGATTTGCAGCCAGAGCTTAAAAAATTACAAGAAAAATATCCTGGTCGTGATACTGACAGCCGCATGAAGTTGACTGAGGAAAGTCAAGCTCTTTATAAAGAATATGGTGTTAATCCATATGCGACAATGCTTCCATTAGTGATTCAATTGCCAATTTTGATGGCTTTGTACCAAGCATTAACTCGTGTTGCTTTCCTAAAAACTGGAACTTTCTTGTGGATTGAATTGTCACAACCAGACCCATACTATATCTTGCCAGTCTTGGCTGCTTTCTTTACTTTCCTTTCAACTTGGTTGAGTAATAAAGCTGCGCGCGAGAAAAACATGGCAATGACGATGATGACTTACGTGATGCCAATCATGATTTTCTTCCTAGCTTTCCGTTTGGCATCAGGGGTTGTGCTTTATTGGTCAGTTTCTTACGCTTTCCAAGTTTTCCAAGTTCTTGTATTGAACAATCCGTTTAAAATTATTGCTAAGCGTAAAGCAGAAGAAGAAGCTGAAAAAGAACGTGCCGCTAAAATTCGTCGTGCTAAGAAGAAAGCGCAAAAGAGAAGAAAGTAAGAGGATAAAAATATGGTAATATTCACAGGTCGAACTGTTGAAGATGCTATTGAAAAAGGTTTGAAGGAATTAAACCTTTCACGTCTCAAAGCTCATATTAAAGTTGTTTCTCGTGAGAAAAAAGGTTTCTTTGGTTTTGGGAAGAAACCTGCTCAAGTAGATATTGAAGGCATTAACGAAGTGACTGCACACCGTGCTAACCAAAAAGCTGTCAAAGGTGTGCCTGAAGAAGTTAATCAAAAAAATGAACCTGTTTCATCAAAATTTGAAGATACTATGGAACTTCGAAAAGTAACTGGTATCATCAAGAAAATGGAAGAGCGTGGCGAAGTCATCGATGATTCTGTCAAAGAAGATATCGTTATGCACAAGAAAAAAACACAAACTATTCTTGAGGAAGCAGGTCACACAGAAGTCTTAGAAGCTCTTGAAAAAGTTAATGAAGCAGAAACTGAAAAAACACCTGAAGTTGTCGAAGTTTCAGATGTTCCAAAACCTGTTCGTTCTGAACAAAGCTTTGAAGAATTTGTTGTAAGTGAGTTTCCAGATCAACGTGAATTGAGTAAAGACATTGAAAAAGCGACTGAAGAAGTTGCTGAATATGTTAAAAAAATCATTTACGAAATGGACATTGAGGCAACTGTTGAGACTAGCCACAATCGTCGCCAAATCAATTTGCAAATCGAAACACCAGAAGCTGGTCGTGTGATTGGTTATCATGGTAAGGTTTTGAAATCTCTTCAATTACTTTCACAAAATTTCCTACATGACCGTTACTCAAAGAATTTCTCTGTGATTTTAAATGTTCATGATTACGTTGAACACCGCACAGAAACATTGATTGAATTTACTCGTAAAGCAGCAAGCCGTGTGCTTGAAACAGGTAAAGATTATGTCATGGATCCAATGAGCAATAGCGAGCGCAAAATTGTTCACAAAACCATTACTGGTATCGAAGGCGTAGACAGCTATTCAGAAGGAAATGACCCAAATCGCTACGTTGTTGTGACAGCTGTTAGATAAAAAAAGCCCTTTAAGGGCTTTTTATTTTACCGCTTAGCAATTATTTTTAACCGCTTACTGAAAAAGCTTTCATTTCAGGTCTTTATTTGATAAAATAATGTCAAAAGGGAGGACGGCTATGTTAATTAGGACAAAGAATCTGGTTAAAACATTCGGAAATAAAACGGTTATTGACCACTTGAATTTAGAGGTAGAAGAAGGAAAATTACTGGCTTATATCGGGACAAATGGTGCCGGAAAATCAATAACGATGAAGATGTTGACAGGCTTGTTAAAACCAACATCTGGTGAGATTGAATTATCTCCAAATCTGAAAATCGGAATGGTTTTCCAAGACAGTGTGCTTGATGCTGAGCTAAGTGTTTTGGACAATTTAAAGAGCCGCCAATCGCTTTATCGCAATCGTGATAAGAATTGGATGGAAAAGCTGATTCATCTGACTGGTATTGAGGATTTTCTCAATCAAGCTTATGGAACGCTATCAGGTGGCCAACGTCGTCGAGTTGATATTGTGCGAGCACTCTTGAACAAACCTAATCTTCTTTTCTTGGATGAGCCGACGACTGGTCTTGATATTCAGACACGCAAGGCGATTTGGGAGTTGTTACGTCGCTTGCAGCGTGAAGAAAAGTTGACAATCTTCTTGACTACTCATTATCTTGAAGAGGCTGAAAATGCCGATATGGCTTATATTATCGACCGTGGTAAGGTTTTGGCTAAAGGCTCTGCTAAGGAGCTGAAGGAAGCTTATTCTAAACCATACTTGCTCGTTGATGCGAGTGATATATCAGCATTTTCGGACGTAGCGTATCAGCTTTTGGGAAATGGCCAATTGAAGCTTGTTATTAATGATTCAAAAGAAGCTTTGCAAATTTTATCTGATAAGCGCGCAGCGATTAATGATTTTGATTATGTTAAAGCAAATATCAATGATGTCTTTTTGAGTATTACGGGAAGGGAGATGGCTTAATATGTGGGCGATGACAAAACGCAATTTACAGCTCTATTTTTCAAATAAAGCAAGTGTCTTTTTCTCACTTTTGGGAGCTTTGATTGCTTTTATTCTTTATGTGATTTTTTTGCAGAAAAATATGCAGGATTCTTTTGCTGGAACACCAAATCTGGAAGAGCTGCTTGATAATTGGGTCTTGGGCGGTACACTTGCAGTGACCAGCATGACAACAACGTGGACAGGGATTTCTTGCTTGGTGCAAGACAAGGCGAGTCATAAGTTGGAAGATTTCTTGTTGACAGATATTTCACAATTAAAACTTTATCTTGGCTATCTCATTTCATCTAGCTTGATTGGTTTTATCATGCAGCTAGTCATGTTAGCTATCATGAAACTTTATTTTTACTGGCAAGATGGCATTAGTTTTGGGTTTGAACACTTGCCTCAAATGCTTTTAATCATGCTTTTGAGTTCAATCATGGGAGCAGGTTTTGCTTTACTTGTTTTGCAATTTGTCAAAACTTTAACGACAGACGAAGCTCTCTCAACCATTGTAGGAACAGTTTCAGGTTTTCTTGTTGGGGTTTATATGCCGATTGGGGCTTTGCCTGATTTTGCACAAAAAGTGGTCAAATTAACACCTGCAGCCTATGTATCAGCTGCTTATCGTCAGCTTTTGATTGCAAAAGACGCTGTAAACGCAGATGCCAAGGAATTTTTAGGAATTGGTTTGAAATTAAAAAACTTAACGACCTTAAATCAAGAAATGCTCCTAGTGAGCCTTGTTATTTGTGGGATAATCGTTCTTTTGGCGCTAAGTTTATATCTTGAGCGATTCTCGTTGACTAAAAATAAATAAGAGGAGTTGAAGGGTGCACTACTAGTTTGAAGAGGATAGCAGTTTGCCAAAGGAGACTATTGAAGTTTTGGTCCGAAGTGGAAAATACGATCAAGCTGTCCAAGATGTTTTAGATTATTTAGCAAGATTTAATCAGGAAAAAACGGAAGTTTTACCAGTAAAAACGACTATGCGTACAGAGTTGTTGCGCGTGTTAGATTTAATTTTGATAGATGTTGACGGAAGTTCTTTGATTTTAGAGACAAGACACGGAAGGCTTGTGACTAACGACCGACTCTACAAGTTTCGTTCTCGCCTGAACAACCCTGATTTTGTACAAGTATCAAAGCATGCTGTGCTTAATATCAATCATTTAAAAGCTTTAGAGAGTAGTCTCTCGGGCAATATGTTGGCTCTTTTGACAAATGATATTAAGACAGACGTCAGTCGTCGTTATTTGTCAGATTTAGAAAAAGCTTTGGGATTGTGAGATGTGCCTGATGAAATTTATTAAACGTGCGATTGTTTATATTAATTGGAATAGGTTTTGGGGGTCTTTGTTATCTTTTCTTTTTGTGGCAAAGTGGTGCAAAGACACAGACGGTTCAGCAGATTGCTAATGTTGTTTTTACAAGTGGTTTGATTGGGTTAGTTAGTATGATTTTTGAGGCAGAAGCTTTTGCTATGACTTGGAAAATTATAATTCATTTTTGTTTGGTTTACAGCATTAATAGCTGGTTAAATTTGATGAATGGCATCACGATAAGTTTCTTTTGGTCATGGGGTTTTTTGGTAGAATTTACCTTGATTTACCTAGTTATTTGGCTTGTGATTTATATTAATTTTAATTATCGTGTGAAAAATATTAATCAGAAACTACAGGAAAAAAATAAGTAGTGCTTGACAGCTAGCCATACTTATTATAAAATAGTAGAGTATGTTTAGTAACTGATCAAATATAGCCGGCTAAACGAATACGAAAATCTATGAGGAGGTATTCATCGTGAAACGTACTTATCAACCAAGTAAAATCCGTCGTCAACGTAAACACGGATTCCGTCACCGTATGTCAACTAAAAACGGACGTCGCGTGCTTGCTGCTCGTCGTCGTAAAGGACGTAAAGTTTTATCTGCATAATGATAAATCATCCGCCAGTGCTCGAGTCTGGCGGCTTTTATTTTGTGTTTTTTGAAAGCGGATGCTTTACTTATTTAATCAAAAATGCTAGTCTTTAAGTAACTTAAAGATTAGAGGGCACATGTATGTCTGACGAAAAATATAAAGCAAAATTAGATCAAGTTAAAGGCGGTCTCAAACAAGGTTTGGGAAAAGTAACTGGTAATAAAAAGCTAGAAGCTGAAGGCTTTGTTGAAAAGACAATTGCTAAGGGAAAAGAATTGGTTGATGACCTCAAAGAAGGCTCAGAAGAAGCTATCGATACTATCAAGAAATCATTAGATAAAAAGAAATAATACGATTTACCACAGTTTCATGAATGAAATTGTGGTTTTTTATAAACTTTTTTCATATTTTTTGAAAAAAAGTATAAAAATCTGGTGAAAATGTAGTATAATATAAATGTAAGCGTTTTATGAAAAATGCAAGATATAGAATTTGGGAGGGTGAGTTGATGAAAGAAGTTAGCCTTTATATCAGAATCACTAATTTTATTTTGCTGGTTTTAGTGCTTTTAGATAGTAGTATTAAAAGTGTACTTATTTTAGCAGCAGTTATTTTATTCTTGTCAGCTTTACTGCAGGGGATTTTGTCTTATAAGCGAGTAAAATTAAGTCATCAGTCTTGATTTTCTTAACCTTTATAAAAGGTCTTCTTAGAGCTATTTTACTTAAAATGGTTCTAAGAAGACTTTTTTCTTTTTTATCTTGATGTCATAAATCTGATATTTTTTTAGAGAAAGTAATATGACAGCTTCGATGAAAGCGCTATACTATTGACATAACGGAAAAACGGAGGATTTTAAAGGGAAACAAAAATTTGTGTGACTAGCATCTTTTCAGGATTATGAAAAAGAATTTGGCCCATTTTTAAAAATCGTTGTTGGTTAGAAAAAGAGAAGTGGTACCATGGAATTTCGTAGCGGAACGATTGGCGGTATGTTTAATTGCCGTTGGGATCCCGCAAACGTTGGTTTTAACAATAGTCTTATGAGCCTCAAAATTGGAAGTGATGGCCGCGGAGACTATACTGGTGATGAATGGCGTAGTAGAGAACGCTTTGGATATGGTCTTTTCCAAGTGAATATGAAACCCATTAAAAATCCAGGTGTTGTTTCTTCATTCTTTACTTATACTGGTCCAAGTGATGGAACAAAGTGGGATGAAATTGACATTGAATTTTTAGGTAAAGATACTACTAAAGTTCAATTTAACTACTATACTAGTGGTCAAGGAAATCACGAATACCTTTATAATTTAGGATTCGATGCTTCTCAAGGATTCCATACTTATGGTTTTGATTGGCAAGCAGACCATATTACTTGGTATGTTGATGGAAGAGCTGTTTACACAGCTTATAACAATATTCCTAGCACACCAGGTAAGATTATGATGAGTGCTTGGCCTGGAACTCATGAAGTAGATTCTTGGTTAGGTGCTTATAATGGTTGGAATCCTTTATATGCTTATTATGACTGGATTAGTTATGATAAATTTTAATTAAGTTATTGTTAGTGACATAACAATTTGTTTTTACTTAACTGATTCAAACTACACTCCCCAAACAAATCGGTTAACTCCCCCAAAAATAACTCTTTAAAATCACTCTTACTAAAACGTTAAAAGAAGAAAGAACTGAATGATTTCAGTCCTTTTTTTGATAGCTAAAAAGCTGAGACTTAGTCTCAGCTTTTGTTCTTATAGGGTAAGAGTGATTTGGTTAGTGTCTTGTAAGAGTTCTTCAGGAAGGTAGGTTTGGTCAAGTTCTTGACCATTGAGGATGAGTTTTGTAAAGCCTGTTTCCTTATGCTCTGGATTTTCCACAGTGATGTGAAGTTCTTTGCCACGGAAGATTTTGGTCATGCTGAAAGCATCCCATTCTTTTGGAATGGCTGGTGAGAGTTTTAGACCACCTAAGTCAGGTCGAAGTCCTAGGATCCCTTCTACGCAGCCAACCATAACAGTTGAAGCTGTACCAGTTAGCCAGTGGACGTGTGAGCGTCCAAAGTGTGGGCTAGCAGGACCTTCTGTAAATTGACCGTAGCAGTAAGGTTCGAGTTGACGGATGTCTGCGCGGTCGTTTTGGGCAGCGGGAGCAATTTCCATAAAGTAAGTAAAGGCATGCTGTCCTTGTCCGCGTAGGGCTTCAGCTAGGATTAGCCAACCTTGTGATTGAGAGAAGATACCAGAGTTTTCTTTGGTGCCTTGGTTATAGATAACAGCAAGAGCGCCGTCGAAAGCGTGAGCGTGATATGGTAGGTTCATGAGGATAGTACCATAATCTGTGTTAAGCTGTTCAAAAACATTATTCATAGCGAGGTCTGCTTGTTCTTTGTCAGCAAAGCCACTGATGACAGCCCAGCTTTGTGGGTTTAGCCACATATTAGCTTTTGGGTCATCAGCTGCGCCGATACGTTCATCTGCTTCGGTGAAACCACGAATGAAGCGGTCATTATCCCAGCAGAGGTCTTGAATTTTTTGTCCCATTTTCTCTTGTTCAGAGTCAAGGAAAGTAAGGTAGTCAGTATCGTTTTTGGCTTTGGCAAATTCACGCAAGACACTTAGGGCATAGTAGAATTGCAAAGCGACAAATGATGATTCACCATTGGCACCGAGGCGAAGACAGTCATTCCAGTCAGCGTAAAGCCCAGCAGGCATGCCGTGAGGTCCGAGGTGGTCAAGTGAGAACTGAACAGCGGCTTTCAAATGTTTGTAGACACTTGCTTCTCCTTTATTAGCAAATGGAATTACTTCATCAAGGAAGGCAAGGTTTCCTGTTTCAGAGATGTATTTGTAGACTGTTGGGAATAGCCAGAGGGCATCGTCTGAATGATAGGCTGGGTGACCAGTTTCTTGAACATAGGATGCGTCATCTGGTGTGTCTTCGTGACCTGGGTTGTGGGTGAATTTTACAAGAGGAAGTCCTCCACCGTTATCGACTTGAGCTGATAGCATGAAACGAATCTTTTCAGCTGCCATTTCAGGTTTCAAGTGAATGATACCTTGGATGTCTTGGACAGTATCGCGGTAGCCATAGTCGTTACGAAGTCCGCAGTAGATAAATGAAGCGGCGCGTGACCAGATGAAGGTCATGTAGCAGTTGTAGGTATTCCAGGTATTGAGCATGGTGTTGAATTCTGGGCTTGGTGTTTGGACTTGAAGGTTAGTCAAGCGGGCTTCCCATTCATCTCGAAGTCCTTGAATTTCAGCTTCAACAGTTTTTGCTGGATTAGCGTAATGAGAGATAATGTCAGCAGCTTCTTGGGATGGTTTTTCACCAAGGAGAAAGACAAGTGTTTTACTTTCTTGTGGTTCAAATGTGACTTTACTTGAAAGAGCACCACAAGCATTTTCGTTGTAGCTTGTTTGGTCACCAAGATTTCCAGATGTAACTCCCTCAGGTTTGTCGTAGCCATTGTAGTTACCTAAGAATCCTTTTTTATCTCCACAATATGAGTTAACCTTTGCACCACCAAGTCCAAAGAAGCGTTCAGTGACATTTTTTTCGTCCACTTGTTCGCTATCATCAAGAGTATCAAGATTCCCATGAATTTGTTGGACGATACGATTGTCTTTGAAGAGTGTGCGCGTGATGAAAAGGGAGTATTGAAGGTTGACTTGGACTTGCTCGTAGTTGCTGTGGTTGGTAAATTCAGCGTAGCCTTTAGTGTGAGATGACGAGATTGCTCAGAGCGGTTAGTAACGGTGATTGCCCAAACTTCATAGCTTTTATCTTTTGGAACGTAGTAGCTAGCTTTTGAATGAATGTCAGAGTAATCAGCAATCATCTTAGTGTAGCCCATCCCGTGGTGACATTCGCTATGATAGCCATTTAAATCTTTACCAACAGGTTGCCATGATGCCGACCAGAAGTCTTTGTTGTCATCGTCACGTAGGTAAATATAGCGACCTGGTTGGTCAAAATTATTGAAAACATAGCGCAAAATACGTCCGTTAGCACCAGATTTTGCAAAACTGTATCCGCCAGCGTTATTTGAAATGATGGCGCCGTATTCAGGTGAGCCAAGATAGTTGACCTAAGGTTTTGGAGTGTTTGGATGAGTGATAACATATTCGCGATTGGCATCGTCAAAGTAGCCGTATTTCATGAGAGAGTCCTTTCTGTTTTTTAAGCTAGTGTAATGATAATTTCGTGGGTATCGTCAGAGAGTTCTGTGAGTTTATCTTTTGTGATAAAAGCAAATGCGTCATCAGTGATGTCGATTTCTTGGTTATCACAGATAGCTTTTTTGATGATATATTTTCCAAAGTCTTTTTGATTTGGGTTATCGTAGTGAATATGGAATGTCTTATCGGCAAATTGTACGGTGATGCTTGCGCGCCCTTTGTCATCGAATTGTTCTGCAAGAAGTTTTGGATAAAGGACAAGGTCACCGGCTTTTCCGTGAACACCGAAAGCTTCTGTCACCATTGTCAGCATGTACCAGCTGGCAGCTCCAGTTAGGTAGTGGTAAACACCACGACCGTCAGCACGGAAGTATTCAGGAATACCTGGATAGATTCGACTTGTTTCAAAGTTGAGAGCTGTGTCTGCTAAGGATTTAAGAGCTTTCCAGCCTTCTTTTGCAAAGCCACGACGATAAAGGGCATTGGCGTACATGACTGTCATGTGAGAAAAGACTGCGCCGCTTTCTTTTTCACCATAAGCAAATCCAAACATGCGACCAAGGTCAGTTTTGATTTCTTTGAAGTCGGTATTTAGACGATAGCCACCGATTTCTTGGCGGTAGAGGTAGTGGTCAGCACTAGCTGTGATTTTGCGGATTTGTTCATCTGTAGCAACAAAATTCATGATAGGAAAGACTTGTCCAGTCAACATCATGTGCATACGGTCGTTGTAGTAGCCATCAGTTGGTTTACCACTATTGTCGTAGTAGCTGTTGTAGCAACCTTCGTGTTCATCAAAATCAAGCCATTCTTGTTTTTGTAGATGTTGGCGAAGCCAAGCAGCTTTTTGAATGAGATTTAGTGCCAACTCAGAAAGTGAAATTCTGATTTTACGTCCAGTAACGTTGTGGCGACATTGGTTAGTGTAGGCTTCGAGGATTTCAACAGAATCTGTGCCAGTTTGACTTTCTAGTAGACGAATGAGGCTTGCAAGGTCCATCAGATTTCCAGAATAAGCAGCAGTAAAGGCAACACTTTCTCCGTTGTCATTAGCCATATCGAGCGCATCGTTCCAATCAGCTCCGCGTAGGCGGTAGATATTATGGTCACCAACTTCGTAAAATCCAGTCAAATGTTGGATAAGCAAGTGTTCGAGGATGCTACCAGTGTAGACGCTGTTGTCAGAAGTGCGTTGCTCATTGCCATAGTTATCATTCCAATCTTGGTCGATTTCAGTGCCACGTTTGACGTGAGGGTCTTTGAAGTATGAGACTTCTTTGGTCAAAATATCGACGTCACCTGTTCAGCCATTTGTCAATTGTGGATAACTATGATGGAACCGTCAAACCACAAGCTAAATTGTTACCAGAAAATTTGACTTATCCACAACTTGAAAAAATAGCGACTGCAGATGGAAAAAAAGCAAGTAGTGGCAACAGTTTTGGCATTGATAATACCTTTTACAATTTGCGTATCAAGCCACAATCTAAGCGTTTAAAAAATTCTCAGACGAGATTTAACTATCTAAAATCACCAGAATACAACGATTTGCAGCTCGTGCTAAATCAATTTGCCCAAAATAATACGGACGTACTTTTTATTATTCCACCAGTTAATAGCAAGTGGTCTGACTACACAGGTCTTAATCAAGATATGTATCAAAAATCAGTTGAAAAGATTAAATACCAGCTGAAAAGTCAAGGATTTAATCATATTGCTGATTTTTCAAAAGACGGTGACAAAGCTTACTTCATGCAAGACACTATCCACATGGGTTGGAATGGTTGGGTTGCTATGGATAAAGCTGTGAAACCTTTATTGGATAAAGGAAATACAAGACCAACTTATCAGATTAACAACCGATTTCTAAGCAAAAAATGGGCTAAATACACTAAAAATCCTAGTTCATTTTATTAAAAATGAAACGAAAACCTCAACCCTTTTGGGTTGAGGTTTATTTTTATGAAACTTTTTCAATTAAGGTAACAAGTTGTTTGATTTCCTCTGATAAGCCAGCATATTTTGAGTGAGCGTAGCTGACATAAAATGAAATGCTATCTTCTTTGGCAAGAGGAATCTTGACCAGTTGGTCAGAGTCACTGCTAAGAGCGATGTCAGATAGCAGTGAAATTCCCATATTTTCTGCGACCATTTGTCTGATGACTGAGACATCATCGATTTTAAAAAGGATGTTTGCTTGGTCGTGGTAGCGGTGGTTGAGCTGATTGAATGCTGTCAGATGCATATTGTGCTCATCGAGTAGAATAAAGTTTTCAGAGAGAATATCCTGAAATGCAAGCTCTTTTCGGTCTGCTAGTGGGTGATTCTTAGAAAGTACCACGTAGAATTCTTTTTTGAAAAGTTGTTTGATAACCAGTAAATCGTTTTTGATTGGGGCAAGTGAGCCCAACAAACTAAAATCGATTTGCCCATCAAGTAATTTCATCATGAGACTATTTGAACCACCACGAATGGCTTTAACTTGTGAAAATGGTGCTAAGTCTTCATTTTGCTGCAATAATTCTGTCAAAATGTAATTGCAGATAATCGGTGGGAAACCAACGGTTATCATAGGATTGAGTGACTGGTGCACCTCATTAACAGCCGTTTTGATTTGCAGTAAGACATCTTCAACGTGACTTTGAAAAATATCTCCTTGCAAGGTTAACTCAGCCGTTCGGTGTGATGGGTCTTTGATGATTAAATCGCAACCTAATTCTTTTTCCAAGCGCTTGATAGCGTAAGAAATCGTTGGTTGACTGACTTTGAAATATTGTGCAGCACCAGTATAAGATTTCAATTTTCCAAGCTGGTAAAAATATTCTAAATCACGTAAATTCATGCTTACCTCCTTGCCTTATTTTACCATAATCTTTTTCAATCTACTTATAATTTTTTTTATTAAAACTAACGCATTTGACTATAAGAAGTTTGGCAGTTTATAATGACCAGCATAAGATCTTTCTACATATTTAAATAGCCTATTAGGAGGAAAAGTCATGCGTGGACATGAAATTTTAAATAACCCGTTTTTAAATAAAGGGACTGCTTTTACTATGGAAGAACGTAAAGAACTTGGTTTGCTTGGTATTTTGCCACCTTACGTTCAAACAATCGAAGAACAAGCTGAACAAGCTTACCAACACTTCTTGCGTAAACCATCAAATCTTGAAAAACGTCATTTCTTGATGGAAATCTTCAACACTAACCGTACACTTTTCTACTACCTATTCAACCAACACATCGTTGAATTTAACCCAATTGTGTACGATCCAGTTATCGCTGAAACAATCGAAGAATACAGTGAATTGTACGTTGACCCACAATACGCTGCATACCTTGATATTAACCACCCAGAAAACATTGAAGAAACTTTGCGCAATGCTGCTGGTGACCGTGACATCCGTTTGATCGTTGTAACAGATGCTGAAGGTATCCTTGGTATTGGTGACTGGGGTGTCCAAGGTGTGGATATCTCTGTTGGTAAATTGATGATCTACACAGCTGCAGCTGGTATCGACCCTGCTTCAGTTATGCCACTTGTTATTGATGCTGGTACAAACCGTAAAGAACTTTTGGAAAATCCAATGTATCTTGGTAACCGCCACGAACGTGTCACTGGTGACCAATACTACGAATTTATCGACAAATTTGTTCAAACAGCAGAAAACATGTTCCCTAAATTGTACCTTCACTGGGAAGATTTCGGTCGTTCAAATGCTGCTAACATTCTTAACAAATACAAAAAAGAAATTCCAACATTTAACGATGACATCCAAGGTACTGGTATCGTTGTTCTTGGTGGTATCTTCGGTGCTATGGACATCACTGGTGAAAAACTAACTGACCAAGTTTACCTTTGCTACGGTGGTGGTTCTGCTGGTGCTGGTATTGCTGACCGCGTTCACGCTGAAATGGTTTCAGAAGGTTTGACTCCAGAAGAAGCTTACAAACACTTCTTCATGATTGACAAACAAGGTCTTCTTTTCGATGACATGGAAGATTTGACACCTGCTCAAAAACCATTTGCTAAAAAACGTGAAGACTTCGCTGACTGCGGTGACATGACTAGCCTTCTTAACGTTATTAAAACAGTTAAACCAACAATCTTGGTTGGTACATCAACTGATGCTGGTGCCTTCACTAAAGAAGTGGTTGAAGCAATGTGTGAAAACACTGAACGCCCAGTTATCTTCCCAATTTCTAACCCAACTAAGAAATTAGAAGCTACAGCAGAGCAAGTTATTGAATGGTCAGACGGTAAAGCATTCGTTGCAACTGGTGTGCCTTCAGGTACAGTAAGCTACAAAGGTGTTGATTACCAAATCGGTCAAGCAAACAACGCTTTGATCTACCCAGGTCTTGGTCTTGGTATGTTGGCGTCTGAAGCTTCACTTCTTACAGATGAAATGATTGGTGCGGCTGCTCACTCACTTAGCGGTCTTGTAGATCCAGGTCAACCAGGTGCACCTGTTCTTCCACCATTCCAATACGTTGCTGAAGTTTCTATCAAAGTTGCAGAAGCAGTTGCTAAAAAGGCTCAAGAACAAGGTTTGGCTCAAGCTGAAGAAAAAGATATGGCTAAAGCTGTTCGCGACCTTAAATGGTATCCAAAATATTAATTTAGGAGGATAACCATTCGTATGAAAAAATTAAAAGATATTAAAATTGCAGGTCTTTCTCTACCGCTTTATACGGCTCTGGTTATCATTTTAGCTGTTGTTATTGCTATGGGAAAATTGCCACTGAACATGGTGGGAATTACCTTTATGTTAGTTGTTTTAGGTCACCTTTTTTATTTCCTTGGTGAGAGATTGCCGTTTTGGAATACTTACCTTGGTGGTGGCTCAGTATTTACCCTACTCCTAGCAGCAGTGCTTGCTGCAACAGGTCTTGTACCAAAATCTGTTGTTGAAGCAACATCAAGCTTTATGAGTGACTGGGGATTCTTAGATTTTTACATTGCTGCTTTAATCTGTGGTTCTATTTTGGGAATGAACCGCAAACTTTTGGTGAAAGCTTCTGCTAAATTCATTCCTGTTGCTCTTTTATCTATGGTTGTCGGATTCTTTGCAACAGGTGCTGTAGGTGCCCTTCTTGGTCAGGGCTTTGGTCACTCTGTCATGTATGTCTCCTTTGCACAAATGGCAGGTGGAATGGGAGCAGGTATTGTTCCTTTATCAAAAATCTACGCAGCAGGACTTCACACAGATGCTTCAAGCATCTTGTCACAATTAGCGCCAGCAACAACACTTGGTAACATTTTTGCTATTATCGGTGCTATTGTGCTTGCGCGTGGCTTTGCCAATACAAAATTCAATGGACACGGTGTGCTTATCCCTGTGGATAAAGACGATTTGAAAAAATCAACTGTAACACTTGACCCTACCAAAATTGGTGTTGGGATGATGATTGCTTTTGCCCTTTTCCTTGTCGGTGTCATCCTCAATGCCTTTGTGCCAAAAGTGCACAGCTATGCCTTTATGATTATCATTGTGTTTATCCTCAAAGCCCTTGATATTGTGCCAAAAGAGTTGGAAGAAACAGTTGTGATGTTTAACCGAGTTATCATGACAAATCTTACGCATGCCGTTCTTGCTGGTATTGGTCTTGCCATGATTGATTTAACGTCTCTTGCGCAAGCTATGACATGGCAATTTGTTCTTATCAGTCTAACATCTGTTGTTTCAATGGGACTTGCTAGCTGGATTTTTGGTAAGGTTCTAGGTATGTATCCAGTTGAAACAGCTATTGGTGCTGGTATGATTAATAATTCTATGGGTGGTACCGGAAATATTGCTGTACTTTCAGCCGCAAACCGCATGGAAATGATTGCCTTTGCTCAGATGGCGAATCGACTAGGTGGGGCTATTGTCCTCATTCTAGGTGGAATCTTGATCCAATTCTTACATTGATTCAACAATCTTTACTCCTTAAAAATGTGTTTGGATAACTTTTAAAATTTTATCAACTCTGAAAAAAACTAGACAAAACAGAACCCCTTAACCTAAGAATAGGTTAAGGGGTTCTGTTTGGTTAATCCAGGTATTTATTGGCTTTTTGTTGTTTCAACCAGAGCATAATAGCTAAGGCAACAAGGTATAGGACAATGAAGAGAATAAGAGTTGTCTTGTATGATTGGGTTGCTGAGAAGGTTACAGCTAATAGCATCGGACCAGCTAGCGCAGCCATTGCCCAAGCGGTCAAAATATAACCATGCATGGTTGCTAGTTCCTTGGCACCAAAAATATCGCTCAGATAAGGTGGAATCAGTGAAAAACCAGCGCCATAGCAGGTCATGAGAACAGCCATAGCAAAAGTAAATAATGCTGGAGCATGGAAGAAGATGAGAGATACCGTCATGAGGATATTAACGACAAATAAAATCAAGAAAGTTAAGGGACGTCCGATGTAGTCTGATAAACTAGCCCAGAGCAATCTGCCAAAGCCATTGAAAATTCCCATAAGCCCAACGATAATCGCAGCTTGGTTAGCAGACATGCCAGCTAAATCTTGCGCCATCGGTGAGACGACAGAGATTAAGGCAAGTCCACAAGAAATGTTGATGAAGAGAATTAGCCAGAGCAGGTAAAATTCAACTGTTTTTAAGGCTTTTTTAGCTCCAATACCTTGACTTAATTGCTTATGACTGTCGTCAGCATCCTGTTCACTGTAGGATGGAAATTTGAGAAACTGTGAGACGACAAGCATGACCAGAAAATAAGCTCCCCCCAACAGGTAAAAGGTGTTGATAACATCATATTTGGTGATTAAGAAATGTGCGACTGGACTTGTTAGAAGAGAGGCAAAGCCAAATCCCATAATTGCCAATCCAGTTGCCAGTCCACGCTTATCAGGGAACCATTTGATAATCATTGAGACTGGTGTCACGTAGCCAGTACCCAGCCCGATACCGCCAAGAACACCATAGCCTAGATAAAGTAGTAAAAGACTATGATTAGCAAGTGCTACTCCAGTTAAGATATTTCCAGATGCGTACAAGATAGCTGAGATGGTTCCAGTCACCCTAGGACCAAATTTCTCAACAACTTGTCCCATAAAGGCAGCAGACATGCCAAGACAGAAAATCGCAAGTGAGAAGGCAAAAGCAATTGACGATTGATTCCAGCCAGTTTCAGCGATAATAGGATTACGATAAACACTCCAAGCATAGGTAGATCCCAACATTAAATGCAAGATAACACCGCAGCTTGCGATGAGGTAACGATTTTTGGTTGACATGTTTTCTCCTTTTTACGAATGTTAAACCAATTAATTTTTATAAATGTTAGGATATTATTGTATCTTATTTTTCAAAATAAGTAAAATAGTATTTTTTACATAAAAAACGAATAACAAAAAGGATGTAACTAAGAATGTTCAGAGTTTTATAATTTGATCAAATAAAGCTCTATTTTCATTGTATAAGTGGTGAGTAATCATGATGACAGTGAGTTCGTTTGTTTGTAGTAGCTTTCTTTCGATATCAATAGCAGTTAGCTTATCAAGATTAGATACCGCTTCGTCCATAATGACAATTGGCTTATTACCGAGTAATTCTCTAGCAATAGCAATTCTGGCAGCTTGACCTCCAGATAAATCATCTTGGAAAGTAGTATCTAAGCCTTTGCCGATAAAATTATCCACATGTGCAAAAGTTAAAACCTCTTTAAAAAAATTCTTACCCACAGAACGACCAAGCGTGAGGTTAGTACGTAATGTATCTTTAAAAAGATGAGCTTTCTGCGGAATTAAAGCAAAAATATTTTGTAAACTTTCTAGTGATATTTCTTGATAGTTATGGCTATCTAAATAAATGTCACCGTCATAATCTGTTAATTCTCCAGTTAAAATACGAATGAGTGTTGACTTCCCTGCACCTGAGCTGCCAATAAGGGCAACTTTTTCGCCTTTTGAAATTGTAAAGTCGGGAAAGGTAATTTGTTTTCCATTATCGAAACGGAGACTTAACCGATGACAAGTGATGTTTTGGTTAAAATCTGTTAGACTAATAGTTCTTTTGGTTGAAATTGTTTTAGGGTATTTATCAATTAGTTTAGCAGTTGCTTTATATGTGACGATATTGTATGCAGCTCCTCTAGTGTAATTAAATAGGCAGCTAGTTAGATTAGCAATTGAAAAGATAACCCCCGTAGTGATTTCACCCTTGATAACTAAATAACCTGTTGCAATGAAGATTATAACTTGTGCGATAATACTTGACATCATGGAAAGGGAATTAGCGCTACTTGATTCTCTAGTTAGCGTGACTTTAGATTTGATAAGTTTACTAAAATCAGTTAAAATACGATTTTTAAAAAAGTCGGTTTGATTATTGTGATAGAAGATTTCAAAGCCCTCTAGGTAGTCACTTGTTCTATTTAATGCTTGATTAGAGGTATTGGATACTTCTTCGGTTCTTAGAGCGATTTTTCCCTCAAAATCTTTAGGAATAAAATAAACGAAGGTTGTCATTATAATACTGATGATGAGTAATAACCAGTGGAAATAGATAATGGCAAAAGCATTTAAAGCGACTGTTACAATACTTTCAATAGCATCATAAAATTGTTTGAATCCATTATCTTTTAAAAGATTCATATCATTAATCAACCATGAGTTGTATTCAGATTTGGTGTGATGGTTATTGCCAGAATAAGTGTTAACAATTAAGGAATTTAGTAAATCATCTCGTATGAAATTCACTTCTTTTTGGCAGAGTTTTTCTTTCAGACTATCTTTCCAAATTTGTAGGAGACTGTAGCCAGCCCAACAAAGAACATCAATGCAAGACCAAAAAATAAATTGGTTCCAATTGCTTTTTATTAAGGTATCAAGCATCCATGTTAAAGACAGTGAACTCATAACATTAGTTGCAACCCAAAGAATGATAATAGTGATTAAAATAAGATTTCCTTTTGTTAAATATACCTTTATTATAAAGAAATATCGCTATAAAGAAAACGATTGTATAAGAATATTTTTGTTGAATATTATATCTAATTTTCCCTGATTTTCCTGGCACTTGCTTTGGTGTCTTTTGTGGTGTGTGTTATAATAAAAGCATGGAAATTTTCGATACACACACGCATCTTAACGCTGATGATTTTGCTGGTCGTGAAGCAGAAGAATTAGCCCTCGCTAAAGAAATGGGCGTCACTCGACACAATGTTGTCGGATTTGATGCACCAACTATTAAACGAGCTATTGAGTTAGCTGAAGAATACCCTGAAATTTACGCTACAATCGGTTGGCATCCAACTGAAGCAGGTTCTTATAATCAAGAAATTGAGGACATGATTGTTTCAAATCTCTCACACCCAAAAGTGGTTGGTCTTGGTGAGATTGGTCTTGATTATTATTGGATGGAAGACCCAGAAGACGTTCAAATTGAGGTTTTCAAACGTCAAATTCAACTTTCTAAAGAGCACAATCTGCCTTTTATTGTGCACACTCGTGATGCTATGGAAGATACTTACAAAGTTATCAAAGAGGTCGGCGTTGGACCACGTGGTGGGATTATTCACTCATTTTCTGGTTCTTTAGAAATGGCAGAGCGCTTTGTCGAGCTTGGCATGATGATTTCATTTTCAGGTGTTGTCACATTTAAAAAAGCTCTTGATGTTCAAGAAGCTGCGCAAAAATTACCGCTTGATAAGATTTTGGTTGAGACAGATGCGCCTTATCTTGCCCCAGTTCCAAAACGAGGTCGTGAAAATCGCACAGCTTACACACGCTATGTAGTGGATAAAATTGCTGAACTTCGTGGATTAACAAGCGAGGAAGTAGCAAAAGCAACATCAGACAATGCAAAGAGGTTATTTAACTGTGACTGAAAAAATTAAAATTCAAGAAGTATTAGTCGTTGAAGGGAAAGACGATACTGCAAATTTGCGCCGCTTTTACGACGTGGACACTTACGAAACACGAGGCTCTGCTATCAATGATGATGACCTTGAACGCATTGAAAAACTAAATGACCTTCGTGGCGTTATCGTCTTTACAGACCCTGATTATAATGGCGAACGCATTCGTAAAATTATCATGAATGCTATTCCAAATGTGAAACACGCTTTTCTAAATCGAGGCGAAGCCGTTCCAAAATCAAAAAGCAAAGGTCGCTCGCTAGGAGTAGAACACGCAAACTTCGAAGATTTGCAAAAAGCGCTCAAAGGTGTTTTAGGAAACTTTGATGATGACAATCAATTCGACATCACAAGAGCTGATTTGATGCGCTTAGGACTTTTGATGGGTGGCGACAGCCGTAAACGTCGTGAATACCTCGGAGAAGAACTCCGTATTGGCTACAGCAACGGCAAACAACTCCTTAAACGCTTAGAACTCTTTGGCGTCACTCTGGCTGAAGTCGAAGAAGTGATGGAGAAATACCAAGCATAATTCACATTTCGCACTTAACTCAGATGTGATACAATATTAACTTGCATTGATAGAAACGAAAGGAAAGAAATCTTTATTCTGGGGATAACCTGTGGATAAGGAAGAATACTATGAGAATTGCAGATTACAGCGTGACGCGTGCTGTCCTTGAGCGTCATGGCTTTACTTTTAAAAAATCATTTGGACAGAACTTTTTGACAGACACTAACATTCTTCAAAAGATTGTAGATACTGCTGAAATTGACAAAAACGTCAATGTTATTGAAATCGGTCCTGGTATCGGTGCATTGACAGAATTTTTGGCTGAAAATGCTGCCGAAGTCATGGCATTTGAAATCGACGATCGTTTGATTCCGATTTTGGCTGATACGCTCCGCGATTTTGATAATGTCAAAGTGATTAACGAAGACATCTTGAAATCAGACCTACAAAGCCGTATCAAAGAATTTGCTAATCCAGACCTTCCAATCAAGGTCGTAGCAAATTTGCCATACTACATCACAACACCAATCTTGATGCACTTGATTGAATCAAAAATCCCATTTGCGGAATTTGTCGTGATGATGCAAAAAGAAGTGGCAGACCGCATTTCAGCAGAGCCAAACACTAAAGCTTACGGTTCACTATCAATTGCTGTGCAATATTACATGACAGCAAAAGTTGCTTTCATCGTGCCACGTACAGTATTTGTGCCAGCACCAAATGTTGACTCAGCTATTTTGAAAATGACTCGCCGTGAAGAACCACTTGTTAAAGTCAAAGACGAAGACTTCTTCTTCCGCGTTGCGAAAATCAGTTTTGTTCACCGTCGTAAAACACTTTGGAACAATTTGATAAGTCACTTCGGAAAAGCAGAGGAAACAAAAGCCAAACTTGAAAAGGCACTTGAAATTGCAGAAATCAAGCCATCTATTCGAGGCGAAGCTCTTTCAATTGCAGACTTTGCAAAATTAGCTGACGCTTTAAAAGAAGTCGGATTATAAATCAAAAACCAGCTCATATTGAACTGCACCCCAAAAGTT
>NZ_GL698429.1:1107531-1202928 GCF_000187265.1 Streptococcus equinus ATCC 9812 | reverse complement strand
GCAGTACAACGCTGGCCTTTTTTCTATATAAAGGAAAGGACGGGATTTGAACCCGCGTGTGAAAAGAATCCACTTGCCAGATTTCGAGTCTGGTGCCGTACCAAGCTGGGCCACCTTTCCATATGAATCACAATAATTGTAGTACTTCATAAAAGACAAGGCCATTATACGCCTTTTATCTCAAAAAGACAATCAAGTGAAATCTTTGGGCTTGATTACTGAATAAAAGCCTATTTTTTGCTATAATGGGACTATCAATCGAAAAAAAGGAAATACATTTGAAAGGTAGAATTATCAAGTCTCTAGCAGGTTTTTATTATGTAGAATCTGATGGAGTAGTTTATCAAACGCGTGCGCGTGGAAATTTTAGAAAAAAAGGTCAGACACCATACGTTGGTGATTTTGTTGATTTTTCAGCTGAAGACCATTCAGAAGGTTATATTTTAGCAATTCATGACAGAAAAAACAGTCTTGTCCGTCCACCAATTGTTAATATTGATCAAGCGGTGGTTATCATGTCTGCTAAAGAACCAGATTTCAATGCAAACTTATTAGACCGTTTCTTGGTTTTACTTGAGCACAAGGCTATTGAGCCAATTGTTTATATTTCAAAAATGGATTTACTGACAAACCCTGATGACATTGCGGCAATTCAAAAACAATATCAAGAAATCGGATATCATTTCTGTACATCTTTAGAAGAATTACTTCCGCTCTTAACTGATAAGGTCACTGTTTTTATGGGGCAAACAGGTGTTGGAAAATCAACATTATTAAATAAAATTGCTCCCGAATTGAAATTGGGAACAGGTGAAATTTCAGATAGCCTTGGACGCGGTCGCCATACGACACGAGCAGTTAGCTTTTACAACGTGAATGGCGGGAAAATCGCTGATACACCTGGATTTTCTTCATTGGATTACGAAATTACTAATGTAGAAGACCTTAACAAAGCTTTTCCAGAGTTACGTCGCCTAAGCCGTTTTTGTAAATTCCGCTCATGTACACATACTCATGAACCGTCTTGTGCGGTCAAAGATGCCTTAGAGGCTGGTGAACTTTGGAAATCACGTTATGATAACTATCTTCAATTTCTCAGTGAAATTGAAAATCGTCGCGAAACATACAAAAAAGTTATAAAAAGAAAGTAGGTACACATGTCAAATAATAAAATCGCTCCATCAATTTTAGCTGCTGATTATGCTAATTTCGCTTCAGAACTAAAACGTATTGAAGAAACAAGTGCTGAATATGTTCACATTGATATCATGGATGGTCAATTTGTACCTAACATTACTTTTGGTGCAGACGTTGTGGCTAGTATGCGTAAACACAGCAAACTTATTTTTGATTGCCACCTAATGGTTGTTAATCCAGAACGCTTTGTTGATGCTTTCGCTCAAGCAGGTGCTGACATCATGACAATTCATGCAGAATCAACACTGCACGTTCATGGGGCTCTTCAAAAAATTAAAAAAGCTGGCATGAAAGCTGGTGTTGTTATCAATCCAGGAACACCTGTTTCAGCTATTGAACCTGTTTTGAGTTTGGTTGACCAAGTGCTTATCATGACAGTTAACCCAGGATTTGGTGGTCAAGCCTTTATTCCAGAAATGCTTGAAAAAGTAGAAAAAGTTGCTAAAATCCGTGACGAAAAAGGTTATGACTTTGATATTGAAGTTGACGGTGGTGTGGATAACAAGACAATTAAAGCTTGTTATCAAGCAGGAGCAAATGTCTTTGTTGCAGGCTCATATCTTTTCAAAGCAACAGATTTAGCCGCACAAGTAGAAACATTACGTGTGGCCTTAGATGATTAAAGTAGCTGTGTTTGCTGGTGGTCAGTTAGCAGATTTTTCCACTGGTTTTGATGTTTATGTTGGTGTCGATAGAGGTAGTTTATTTTTGATAGAAAATCAGCTTCCGCTTGATTTAGCTGTTGGTGATTTTGATTCTGTCAGTCAGGATGAATTGCAGTTGATTAAAAAAACAGCGAAAGCTTTTGTTCAAGCATCTCCTGAAAAGGATGATACTGATACCGAACTTGCTTTAAAAAAAGTATTTGAGCAATATCCAAAGGCTCAAGTCACGATTTTTGGAGCGTTTGGTGGACGAATTGACCACATGATGTCAAATCTATTTTTACCAGGAGATGTTGACATAGCACCATTTATGCGACAAATAATTTTACGAGATAAGCAAAATAGTGTTCAATTTTATCCTGCTGGAACTTGTCATGTTATGCCAGAAGATGGAATGACTTATGTTTCGTTTATGGCTGATGGCGATGCTGATTTAGCTATTTCAGGTGCAAAATACAATTTAGATGCAAGCAATTTTTTCAAGAAAAAAATTTATTCAAGCAATGAATTTCTTGACCAGCAGCCTATCACAGTTATCTTAGACTCAGGTTATCTCATCGTTATTCAAAGTAAGGATAGGTAAAAATGTTAGTAATAACTTTATTAGTGGCAATTGTTAGTCTTGTTTTAATCGCTTATCTTTTAATGAGGGTTGCTAAACTGACTGATGAGATGTCACAAAAATTAGATGACAATGCAGATAATCTCTCCGATCAAATATCGTATCAACTTGATTTAGCACAAAAAGATCAAGTTTTGGCTTTAAATAGCCAACTGAATCGTCTGCAAAATGATTTATATACACAATTGAATGACATTCGTGATGTTCTTCATAAGAGCTTGAGTGATAATCGTGATCGTTCTGACCAACGTCTAGAGGTTATTAATCGTAATTTGACAAATTCGGTCAAAGAGATGCAAGCCTCTAACGAGAAGCGCCTCGAAGAAATGCGTCAGACTGTTGAAGAAAAACTTGAACAGACTCTACAGAATCGCTTGCAGGCTTCTTTTGAAACAGTCTCAAAACAGTTAGAATCTGTAAACCAAGGCTTGGGTGAAATGAAAACTGTTGCTCAAGACGTGGGAACTTTAAACAAGGTTCTTTCAAATACCAAAACTCGTGGTATTCTTGGTGAATTGCAACTTGGTCAAATCATTGAAGACATTATGACGCCAAGTCAATATGACCGCGAAGTTCCAACGGTTTCTGGTTCGAGCGAGCGTGTCGAATACGCGATTAAATTGCCAGGTGTTGAAGATGACGGACATGTCTACTTGCCAATCGATTCGAAATTCCCTTTGGAAGATTATTATCGTTTGGAAGATGCTTATGAAAGTGGTGATAAAGAGCAGATTGAACTTTATCGCAAATCACTTTTAAACAGCATCAAACGTTTCGCTAAAGATATTAATAAGAAATACCTTAACCCGCCTGAGACAACGAATTTCGGAATTATGTTCTTGCCAACAGAAGGTTTGTATTCAGAAGTGGTTCGCAATGCAAGTTTCTTTGACAGTTTGCGACGTGATGAAAATATTGTTGTTGCTGGTCCATCGACCTTATCGGCTTTGTTAAATTCACTTGCTGTTGGTTTTAAAACTCTTAATATTCAGAAAAATGCTAATGACATTAGCAAAATTTTGGGCAACGTTAAAGTGGAATTTGGGAAATTTGGTAGCATGCTTGCAAAAGCGCAAAAACAAATCAATACCGCTAATAATACCCTAGACAGTTTGATTTCAACTCGTACAAATGCTATTATCCGTGCTTTAAATACAGTTGAGTCTTATCAAGATCAAGCGACAACGAGCTTACTTAACCTCCCGCCATTAGAAGAAGAGGACAATCATGAAAATTAATCAAATGAAAAAGGATGAACTTTTTGAAGGGTTCTACTTGATAAAATCTGCAGAGCTTCGTAAGACAAGAGCTGGAAAAGATTATATTGCATTTACTTTCCAAGATGATAGTGGTCAAATTTCTGGTAATCTTTGGGATGCACAGCCATACAATGTTGAAGAATTTACTGCTGGGAAAGTCATTTATATGAAAGGGCGTCGTGAGGTTTATAATGGTACGCCTCAAGTGAACCAAATTTCTTTGCGTAACACGCGAGAAGGTGAGCCGAATAATCCACGTGATTTTAAAGAAAAATCACCTGTGGATGTTCTAGATGTTAAAGAATATCTTGAACAAATGATGTTCAGAATTGAAAATGCTGTTTGGCAACGTGTTGTCCGAGCACTTTATCGTAAATATGATAAAGAATTCTTTACATATCCAGCTGCCAAAACAAATCACCACGCTTTTGAGTCTGGTTTGGCTTATCACACAGCAACAATGGTGCGTTTAGCTGATTCAATTGGTGATGTTTATCCTCAACTTAATAAAAGCTTACTTTATGCGGGAATTATGCTACACGATTTGGCTAAAGTCATTGAGTTAACGGGTCCAGATAATACAGAATATACCGTTCGTGGTAACCTGATTGGACACATTGCCTTGATTGATGAGGAAATCACGAAAGTTCTTACTGAACTAAATATTGACGATACAAAAGAAGATGTGATTATTCTTCGTCACGTTGTCTTAAGTCACCACGGATTGCTTGAATACGGAAGTCCTGTTCGCCCTCGTGTTATGGAAGCTGAAATTATTCATATGATTGATAATATTGATGCTGAAATGATGATGATGACAACGGCACTAAGCCGAGTTGATGAAGGTGAAATGACAAATCGTATTTTTGCTATGGACAATCGCTCATTCTACAAACCAAAATTGAAATAAGACAAAAAAACTGTATATTTTAATGTTTTGCTTTCTAGAATGCCTTTACATTAGGGAAAAATATATAAAATGAACATTTTTTTATAAAAATGTTCGTTTTTTTCGCTTTCTTATGTTATAATGACAAAAACAGATACTTAAAAGATGGAGAAATTATGAAATTACGACGTAGTGAACGCATGGTTGTCATCTCCAACTATTTGATTAACAACCCTTATCAATTGACAAGTTTGAATACTTTTGCCGAAAAATATGAGGCAGCAAAATCTTCTATTTCAGAAGATATCGCCATTATCAAAAAAGCTTTTGAAGAATCAGGCATCGGCGAAATTGAAACAGTAACAGGGGCAAGTGGAGGTGTCATTTTTACACCAGGAATTTCTGAAGAAGAAGCAAGATCGGTTATCGAAGGTTTGCGAGACAGCATGTCAGAAAGCAACCGTATCCTTCCAGGTGGTTATATTTATTTATCAGATTTGCTTAGTACCCCTCGCATTTTACAAAGCGTGGGACGTATTATTGCGAATGCTTTTAAAGGACACAAGATTGATGCTGTTATGACAGTTGCGACAAAAGGTGTTCCGCTTGCAAATGCAGTAGCGAGCATTTTGAATGTGCCTTTTGTTATCGTTCGTCGAGACCTTAAAATTACTGAAGGTTCAACTGTTTCAGTCAATTACGCAAGTGGGTCAAGCGATCGCATTGAAAAAATGTTCTTGTCTAAACGTAGCTTGAAACCAAATAGCCGCGTCTTGATTGTCGACGACTTCCTTAAAGGTGGGGGTACAATTTCTGGTATGGTTAGCCTTTTGACTGAATTTGATAGTACTCTTGTGGGTGTTGCAGTCTTTGCTGAAAATGCACAAGAAAAACGTGACCGCATGAACTACAAATCATTGTTGAAAGTTTCAGAGATTGACGTTAAAAACAATCATGTTAAAGTTGAACTTGGTAACATTTTTGACAAATAATTTTCAGGGGCGAGAGCCTCTTTTTTTTGTTGCAAAAAGTTCTTGTTAATTTATTTCTTAAAAATGTTAAAAATAAGCAAAATAATTTGACAAATTGCTTGTTATGTGGTACTATTAAAAACGGTACTTTTTACTTTTGGTCTCTCCAGAGTGTACAGAGACGTGCTGACAAATGTTGCAAAGTACACATTTTAGATAAGGACTGTCACCAAGCGCCTTATCAACCAAAATAAAAATCTTACAGGAGAAAAGTAGATGCCTACAATCAACCAGTTGGTACGTAAACCACGTAAATCTAAAGTTGAAAAATCTAAATCGCCAGCTCTTAACGTTGGTTACAACAGCCACAAAAAAGTTCAAACTAACGTATCTTCACCACAAAAACGTGGTGTTGCAACACGTGTTGGAACAATGACACCTAAAAAACCTAACTCAGCCCTTCGTAAATTCGCTCGTGTACGTTTGAGCAACCTTATTGAAGTTACTGCATACATCCCAGGTATCGGACACAATCTTCAAGAACACAGTGTTGTTCTTATCCGTGGTGGACGTGTAAAAGACCTTCCAGGGGTACGTTACCACATCGTTCGTGGTGCACTTGATACTGCAGGTGTTGCTGACCGTAAACAAAGCCGTTCTAAATACGGTGCTAAACGTCCTAAAGGATAATAAGAAGGGAGATAAGAAAGAATGAGTCGTAAAAATAGAGCGCCAAAACGCGAAGTATTGCCAGATCCATTATACAATTCACAACTTGTAACACGTCTTATCAACCGTGTTATGCTTGATGGTAAACGTGGTACAGCTGCATCAATCGTATATGATGCATTTGAACAAATTAAAGAAGCTACTGGAAACGATGCACTTGAAGTATTCGAAACAGCTATGGAAAACATCATGCCTGTTCTTGAAGTACGTGCACGTCGTGTCGGTGGTTCTAACTACCAAGTCCCAGTTGAAGTTCGTCCAGAACGTCGTACAACTCTTGGACTTCGTTGGTTGGTAAACGCATCACGTGATCGTGGTGAACACACTATGAAAGATCGTCTTGCAAAAGAAATTCTTGATGCTGCTAACAACACTGGTGCTTCAGTTAAAAAACGCGAAGATACACACCGTATGGCAGAAGCAAACCGTGCATTCGCACACTTCCGCTGGTAATCAGCAACATAATGATACGAAGCTTCGAATACATTTAACTTGTTTTACTACTGGTATTCGGGCAGTGTTTAGTCAAACTTTTTTGGCAAAACAGTATCAAATTTAATAAAACATCTTTAGAACGGGTAGGTCCTGCCTATCCGTTCTAAAAGTATGTTATAATAAAGTAGTAAACTAAATATAAAATAGGAGAAAAAAATGGCTCGCGAATTTTCACTTGAAAAAACTCGTAACATCGGTATCATGGCTCACGTCGATGCTGGTAAAACAACAACAACTGAGCGTATTCTTTACTATACTGGTAAAATCCATAAAATCGGTGAAACACACGAAGGTGCTTCACAAATGGACTGGATGGAACAAGAGCAAGAACGTGGTATCACAATCACTTCTGCCGCTACAACAGCGCAATGGAAAGACTACCGTGTAAACATCATCGACACACCAGGACACGTGGACTTCACAATCGAAGTACAACGTTCTCTTCGTGTTCTTGATGGTGCGGTAACAGTTCTTGACTCACAATCAGGTGTAGAACCTCAAACTGAAACAGTTTGGCGTCAAGCTACTGAATACGGTGTTCCTCGTATCGTATTCTCAAACAAAATGGACAAAATCGGTGCTGACTTCCTTTACTCAGTAAGCACACTTCACGATCGTCTTCAAGCTAACGCTCACCCAATTCAATTGCCAATCGGTTCTGAAGATAGCTTCAACGGTATCATTGACTTGGTTAAAATGAAAGCTGAAATCTATACTAACGACCTTGGTACAGATATTCTTGAAGAAGATATTCCAGCTGAATACGTAGATCAAGCTAACGAATATCGTGAAAAATTGATCGAAGCAGTTGCTGAAACTGATGAAGAATTGATGATGAAATACCTTGAAGGTGAAGAAATCACTGAAGGTGAATTGAAAGCTGCTATCCGTAAAGCAACTATCAACGTTGAATTCTTCCCAGTTCTTTGTGGTTCTGCCTTCAAAAACAAAGGTGTTCAAATGATGCTTGATGCGGTTATCGACTACCTTCCAAGCCCACTTGACATCCCTGCAATCAAAGGTGTTAACCCAGATACAGACGAAGAAGAAGAACGTCCAGCGTCAGATGAAGAACCATTTGCAGCGCTTGCCTTCAAGATCATGACTGACCCATTCGTAGGTCGTTTGACATTCTTCCGTGTTTACTCAGGTGTATTGAATAGCGGTTCTTACGTTCTTAACACATCTAAAGGTAAACGTGAACGTATCGGACGTATCCTTCAAATGCACGCTAACCACCGTAACGAAATCGAAACAGTTTATGCTGGTGATATCGCTGCTGCCGTTGGTTTGAAAGATACTACAACTGGTGACTCATTGACAGATGAAAAAGCTAAAGTCATCCTTGAATCAATCGAAGTTCCAGAACCAGTTATCCAATTGATGGTTGAACCTAAATCTAAAGCGGACCAAGATAAAATGGGCATCGCTCTTCAAAAACTTGCTGAAGAAGACCCAACCTTCCGTGTTGAAACTAACGTTGAAACTGGTGAAACAGTTATCTCTGGTATGGGTGAACTTCACCTTGACGTCCTTGTTGACCGTATGAAACGTGAATTCAAAGTTGAAGCAAACGTAGGTGCTCCACAAGTATCATACCGTGAAACATTCCGTCAAGCTACTCAAGCACGTGGATTCTTCAAACGCCAATCTGGTGGTAAAGGTCAATTTGGTGATGTTTGGATTGAATTTACTCCAAATGAAGAAGGTAAAGGATTCGAATTCGAAAATGCTATCGTCGGTGGTGTCGTTCCTCGTGAATTCATCCCTGCAGTAGAAAAAGGTCTTCAAGAATCTATGGCTAACGGTGTTCTTGCTGGTTACCCAATGGTTGACGTTAAAGCTAAACTTTACGATGGTTCATACCACGATGTCGATTCATCTGAAACAGCCTTCAAGATTGCTGCATCACTTGCACTTAAAGAAGCTGCTAAAACTGCACACCCAGTTATTCTTGAACCAATGATGCTTGTTACAATCACAGCTCCAGAAGAAAACCTTGGTGACGTTATGGGTCACGTTACAGCTCGTCGTGGACGTGTTGATGGTATGGAAGCTCATGGTAACAGCCAAATTGTTCGTGCCTTCGTTCCACTTGCTGAAATGTTTGGTTACGCAACAGTTCTTCGTTCTGCAACTCAAGGACGTGGTACATTCATGATGGTATTTGACCACTATGAAGACGTTCCTAAATCAGTACAAGAAGAAATCATCAAGAAAAATTCTGGTGAATAATTTTTGATAGAAAGGATGCTCAAAAGAGCGTCCTTTTTTATTATGAAAACGGTAATAATATTTGCAATTTTAGCGAAATAGTTATATAATACTAACGTTGAAAGGTTGATTTGTGCCTACGTAAGTTAATCTTTTCACAATTGTCTAAAAGGGAAACCTTTTAAAATAAAAAATTTTTTTGATTTTCATAAGGAGGAAATCACTAATGGTAGTTAAAGTTGGTATTAACGGTTTCGGTCGTATCGGTCGTCTTGCATTCCGTCGTATCCAAAATGTTGAAGGTGTTGAAGTAGCTCGTATTAACGACCTTACTGACCCAGCTATGCTTGCACACTTGTTGAAATACGATACAACTCAAGGTCGTTTCGACGGTGATGTTGTTGTTAAAGATGGTGGTTTTGAAGTTAACGGTCAATTCGTTAAAGTTTCTGCAGAACGTGACCCAGAACAAATCGACTGGGCTAACGATGGTGTAGAAATCGTTCTTGAAGCAACTGGTTTCTTTGCAACTAAAGCTGCTGCTGAAAAACACTTGCACGAAGGTGGAGCTAAAAAAGTTGTTATCACAGCTCCTGGTGGATCAGATGTTAAAACAATCGTATTTAACACTAACCACGAAATTCTTGATGGTACTGAAACAGTTATCTCAGCTGGTTCATGTACAACAAACTGTCTTGCACCAATGGCTGATGCTTTGAACAAATCATTCGGTCTTAAAGTTGGTACAATGACTACAGTTCACGGTTACACTGGTGACCAAATGACTCTTGACGCACCACACCGTAAAGGTGACTTCCGTCGCGCACGTGCTGCTGCTGAAAACATCGTTCCTAACTCAACTGGTGCTGCTAAAGCTATCGGTCTTGTTATCCCAGAATTGAACGGTAAACTTCAAGGTCATGCTCAACGTGTACCAGTTCCAACTGGATCACTTACTGAACTTGTTTCAGTTCTTGACAAAAAAGTAACTGCTGAAGAAGTTAACGCTGCTATGCAAGCTGCTGCAACTGAATCATTCGGTTACAACACTGACCCAATCGTTTCACGCGATATCGTAGGTATCTCATTCGGTTCATTGTTTGACGCAACTCAAACAGAAGTAACTGAAGCAGCTGACGGTACTCAATTGGTTAAAACTGTTTCATGGTACGACAACGAAATGTCATACACTTCACAACTTGTTCGTACTCTTGAATACTTCGCAAAAATTGCTAAATAATCATTGAGTTGATTAGTGAAAGAGAGGATTTATTCCTCTCTTTTTTGTTTGTCAAAAATCCTGATTTTTAGGCCTTTAAAAAGGGTTATAGGGACAAATTCTATTGATTTAACTATCTCTTTTAGAGGTTTTGTGATATAATTAGCATGTATAAAAAAATATAAGGAGTCCTATCAATGGCTAAATTGACTGTTAAAGACGTTGATTTGAAAGGTAAAAAAGTTCTTGTTCGTGTTGACTTTAACGTACCTTTGAAAGATGGCGTTATCACTAATGACAACCGTATTTCTGCGGCTCTTCCAACAATTAAGTACATCATCGAACAAGGTGGTCGTGCAATTCTTTTCTCTCACCTTGGACGTGTTAAAGAAGAAGCTGATAAAGAAGGTAAATCTCTTGCTCCAGTAGCTGCTGATTTGGCTGCAAAACTTGGTCAAGATGTTGTCTTCCCAGGTGTTACTCGTGGTGCTAAACTTGAAGAAGCTATCAACAACCTTAAAGATGGTGAAGTTCTTCTTGTTGAAAACACTCGTTTTGAAGATGTTGACGGTAAAAAAGAATCTAAAAACGATCCAGAACTTGGTAAATACTGGGCTTCACTTGGTGATGGAATCTTCGTTAACGATGCATTCGGTACTGCACACCGTTCACACGCATCTAACGTAGGTATCTCTGCAAACGTTGAAAAAGCTGTTGCAGGTTTCCTTCTTGAAAACGAAATTGCATACATCCAAGAAGCTGTTGAAAACCCAGTTCGTCCATTTATCGCAATCCTTGGAGGTTCAAAAGTTTCAGATAAAATCGGTGTTATCGAAAACTTGTTGAAAAAAGCTGATAAAGTTCTTATCGGTGGTGGTATGACTTACACATTCCTTAAAGCACAAGGTATCGAAATCGGTAACTCACTTGTTGAAGAAGACAAACTTGAAGTTGCTAAAGAACTTTTGGCTAAAGCTAACGGTAAATTGATCTTGCCAGTTGACTCAAAAGAAGCTAACGCTTTTGCTGACTACACTGAAGTTAAAGATACTGAAGGTGCAGCTGTAGACGCTGGATTCCTTGGTCTTGATATCGGTCCTAAATCTATCGCTAAATTCGACGAAGAATTGACTGGTGCTAAAACAGTTGTTTGGAACGGACCTATGGGTGTGTTCGAAAACCCTGATTTCCAAGCTGGTACAATCGGTGTAATGGACGCTATCGTTAAACAACCAGGCGTTAAATCAATCATCGGTGGTGGTGACTCAGCTGCTGCAGCTATCAACCTTGGCCGCGCTGACAAATTCTCATGGATCTCTACTGGTGGTGGAGCTTCTATGGAACTTCTCGAAGGTAAAGTTCTTCCAGGTCTTGCTGCATTGACAGACAAATAATTCTCGTTTTTAAGAGGATAAAAGAGCCTATTTATGGGCTCTTTTTTGTTGCTTAAAAACTTTTTAGTCAAGTGTATAAAAGTGTAGCATGATAAAGTTCAAATGTGATAAAATAAAGAAAATAAACTTGAGTGTGGGTCATGAGGTACTTAAAAAAACTTTTATCGAATTATAAATTTGATCCAAGTAAATTCAAGCTTGGTATGCGAACACTTAAGACTGGTCTCTCAGTCTTTCTGGTCTTGTTAATATTTCATTTATTTGGTTGGGAAGGGCTGCAGATTGGAACGCTGACAGCTGTTTTTAGTTTACGTGAGAGCTTTGATAGAAGTGTTCATTTTGGATTTTCACGAATTATCGGAAATAGTGTAGGTGGATTTCTATCTTTGTTGTTTTTCTTGATCAATCAGTTTTTTCATAATCAATTCTGGGTGACTTTGGTTTTTGTTCCAATTTTTACTATGCTTGGTATTATGATTAATGTTTCAATTAATAATAAGTCTGGAATTATTGGTGCAACAGCTGCGCTTCTGATTATTACCTTGTCAATTCCAGCAGGTGATACCATTTTATATGTTTTTGCTAGGGTGTTCGAAACTTTTTGCGGTGTCTTTGTGGCGATTCTTGTTAATTCAGATGTGGATTTACTTCGCAAGATGCTGAAAAAATAGTCATAAAAAAATAGTGATTAATGTTATATTTTCTGACATATGGGGTTGACAGTTTAGAATTTTCAGACTATAATAATACTCGGAAGGAGGTCATCATGAAAGAAAAAGAACTCAGACGTTCCATGGCGGTTTTTCCTATTGGAACAGTAATGAAATTGACCGATTTAACTGCACGTCAGATTCGTTATTACGAAGATCAGGGATTAATAACCCCAGAACGTACATCGGGTAATCGCCGTATGTTTTCATTAAATGATATGGATCGATTGCTTGAAATTAAAGACTTCCTTGATGAAGGGCTAAATATTGCTGCTATCAAGCGAGAGTATGCTGATAGACAAGATAAGGCTCTTAAAAAGCAAAAATCTTTAACTGATGCTGATGTTCGTCGAATCTTACAAGATGAACTCCGAAACCAAGGCCGTTTTTCGGCTCCATCACAGTACATTAGCAATTGGCGCATCTAAAAATAAGCGTCGTTCGTTTATTTCGGTTTTAAAAGGAGACCTAAATTCATGACTATTACAGCAGCTGACATCCGTCGCGAAGTCAAAGAAAAAAATGTTACATTTTTACGCTTGATGTTCTCAGATATTACAGGAACATTGAAAAACGTAGAAATCCCAGCAACTGATGAACAACTTGATAAGGTATTGTCAAACAAAGCAATGTTCGATGGATCATCAATCGAAGGTTTTGTGCGTATCAATGAATCTGACATGTATTTGTATCCAGATCTTGATACTTGGACTGTCTTCCCATGGGGTGGTGAAAATGGTGCAGTAGCAGGTTTGATTTGTGACATCTATACTGCTGAAGGTGAACCATTTGCAGGTGACCCACGTGGTAACTTGAAACGTGCTCTTCGCCACATGGAAAAAGTTGGATTTAAATCATTTAACCTTGGTCCAGAACCAGAATTCTTCTTGTTCAAATTGGATGAAAAAGGTGAACCAACTCTTGAAGTAAACGACCGTGGTGGTTACTTTGACCTTGCACCAACTGACCTTGCTGACAACACTCGTCGCGAAATCGTTAATGTTTTGACTGAAATGGGATTTGAAGTTGAAGCAAGTCACCACGAAGTTGCGATTGGTCAACACGAAATTGACTTTAAATATGCTGATGTTTTGAAAGCTTGTGATAACATTCAAATTTTCAAACTTGTTGTTAAAACAATTGCTCGTAAACATGGTCTATATGCTACATTTATGGCTAAACCTAAATTTGGTATCAACGGTTCAGGTATGCACTGTAACATGTCACTATTTGACTATGAAGGAAACAACGTATTCTTCGATACCGAAGATCCAAAAGGTATGCAATTGTCAGAAACAGCTTACTACTTCCTTGGCGGTTTGATGAAACATGCTTATAACTACACTGCAATCATGAACCCAACTGTAAACTCATACAAACGTTTGGTTCCCGGTTATGAAGCACCCGTTTACATCGCATGGGCTGGACGTAACCGTTCACCACTTATTCGCATTCCTGCATCACGTGGTATGGGTACTCGTTTGGAACTTCGTTCTGTTGACCCAACTGCTAACCCATATCTTGCTCTTGCTGTACTTCTTGAAGCAGGTCTCGATGGTATTGAAAACAAAATTGAAGCTCCAGCTCCAGTTGAATCAAACATCTACATCATGACTCAAGAAGAACGTAAAGAAGCAGGAATCCGTGACCTTCCATCAACATTGCACAACGCTGTTAAAGCTTTGCAAGAAGATGAAGTGGTTAAAGCTGCTCTTGGAAACCACATCTTCACAAACTTTGTTGAAGCTAAGAAAATTGAATGGTCAAGCTATGCGGCCTTCGTTTCACAATGGGAAATTGACAACTATCTAGATCTTTATTAAGAAGTAGTAAAAAGACAGCTTCTAGCTGTCTTTTTTTTACCAAAAACCACATTCTCAATTTAGAAAGTTTTAATAAGAACTATTCTAAATAACAGGAATGTGGTATAATATAAGATAAATATTCAGAATAGTTAGACTATTTTGAGCTGTTTGTATTGATGATAGGAGTAAGAGCTATGAATGAAAGTGCTTTGAGGGCGCAGCAGACAACGCTTTGGGATCCATCTTTTGAGTCAGATGCCTGTGGTATGGGGTTTGTTGCACAGCTTGATGGAAAAGCAAGTCATGCGTTGATTGATTATGCTTTGACGATGTTGACACGTATGAATCACCGTGGTGGTACAGGTGCAGAACCTGATACTGGTGACGGTGCTGGAATGCTGCTCGCTTTGCCTGATGAATTTTTCCAAGAAAAGGCAAAAGAAGCAGGTTATGAATTACCTAAAAAAGGTGATTATGCAGTCGCACAGCTATTTTTACCTCAGGAAACTGAGGCTAAAGATAGTCTTTTAGAGGCTGTTAAAGCAGAAATTGAGTCGGCTGGTTTTCATGTTTTGATGACGCGTGATGTGCCATTTAATTATGATAATTGTGGTCCTGCAGCGCAGGAAATCATGCCAAGTTTTGTTCAATTTTTTGTTAAAAAGCCTGCTGATACTAAAGCTGGTCGGGATTTTGAAGACAAATTATTCCGTTTACGTCGTCAGCTTGAAAAGAGTTTCTCAGCAGATGAATTTTTCATTTGTTCACTTTCAAGTAAGACAATTGTGTACAAAGGGATGCTTCATGCTTTTCAAGTAGGGCTATTTTATCCTGATTTGCAAGATGAGCATTTTAAATCCCACATCGCTTTGACACACTCACGCTTTTCAACAAATACTTTCCCATCTTGGGATCGTGCGCAGCCTTTCCGATTTTTAGCGCATAACGGTGAAATTAATACGCTTCGTGGTGCTGAAAATTGGATGCATAGCCACCAGATTGAAATTTACAATGAAGAAAATTCTGATTCTGCTAAGTTGGAAAACTGTCTAGAGTATCTTTATCGTAATGGTCGTGATATTCCACAAAGTCTTTTGATGATGGTGCCTGAGGCTTGGGGTGATGAATCGGGGCTTTCAGATGATCTTAAGGCATTTTACGAGTATGCGTCAAGTTTTGTTGCTCCGTGGGATGGTCCAGCTGCGCTTGTCTTTACAGATGGTGATATGGTTGGTGCTCGCTTGGACCGTAATGGTTTGCGTCCTAGCCGATATTCACTTACTAAAGACAATTTCTTGATTTGTTCAAGTGAATCTGGTGTAGTTGATCTTGAACCAAGTTGTGTTATCGAAAAAGGTGTGCTTGGCCCTGGTAATATGATGTTGATTGATACTACTTCTGGTAAATTGATGCGTAATGAAGAAGTCAAAGCTTATTATGCTGCACAACATCCATATAAAGAATGGGTTGAAGAAAACATTGCACATCTTAATGACTTTGAAGCAGCTGAGCTAAACCAAGAAGCAAATGACATTGAAACAATGTGGAAAGCTTACGGATACAACGAAGAAGTCATTCGTACGGTTATTCTCCCAATGTCTGAAAGAGGCGAAGAACCAGTTATTTCAATGGGATTCGATAGCCCGTTGGCTATGCTTTCTAATAAGAGTCAGTCTCTTTTCACTTTCTTTAAACAACAATTTGCGCAAGTTACAAATCCACCGATTGATGCTATTCGTGAACAAATCGTCGTATCAACAAGTGTTTATCTTGGTGGGGATGGTAATTTCAAGGAAGATGGTGCAGCCAATTGTGTTAAAGTGAAAATCGATAGTCCTGTCCTCTCAACACAAGATTTTGCAAAAATCTCCAATTTGACAGATGATCGCTATCGTGCAACGACTTTGTCTACTGTCTATGATCTGGTAAAACCATCACAAAATCGTTTGCAACGTGCTTTGGAAAATCTGTTTATATCTGCTGAAAAAGCTATTGATAAAGGTAGCAAGATTATCATTCTTTCAGACCGAAATGTTAAAGAAAATCAAACAACTATTCCAATGTTGTTAGCAGTTTCTGGTTTGAATAACTATATGGTTGGAAAAGGTAAAGCTAGCCAATTCTCAATTGTGGTTGATACTGCGGAAGCTATTGAAGTTCATCATTTTGCTACTTTAGTAGGTTATGGTGCAGCGGCTGTTCATCCTTATGGCGCTTATGCGACACTAAAAGAATACGGTAAAGATGAACTTGCATTTGAAAAATACCGTAAAGCAGCTGAAAAAGGTATTGTCAAAGTCATGAGTCGTATGGGGATTTCTACAATTCTCGGTTATAAAGGTGCTCAACTGTTTGAAGCAGTAGGACTTTCTGATGAAGTTGTTAACAAGTACTTTACAGGTACTGTGACACGTATTGGTGGCTTGTCACTGGATCAAATCGAAAAAGAATATCTTCAACGTATGGAAGATGCTTTTGGTCCTCGTAAAGATGACTATTTGCAAAGTGGCGGTATCTATCAGTTTAAAGCAGATGGAGAATACCACCTCTTCAATCCGCATACTATTTATAATTTCCAACAGGCTGTTCGAAAAGGTGATTACAAGCTCTTTAAAGAATACACCGCTGAATTAGATAAAGAGGCTTTGGCAACACCAACAACTCTTCGTTCAATTTGGGAATTCAATTCAAATCGACCAAAAGTTGCCCTTTCAGAAGTTGAACCTGCTCAAAGTATCGTTAAACGTTTCAAAGTGGGTGCCATGAGTTTTGGTTCACTTTCAAAAGAAGCGCACGAAACAATCGCAGAAGCTATGAACTCAATCGGAGCTAAATCAAACTCTGGTGAAGGTGGCGAAAATCGTAATCGTTTCAAAGTTCAGCCAGATGGTCGTAATTTGAATTCAAAGATTAAACAAGTCGCTTCAGGACGTTTCGGTGTCAATGCTGAATATCTTACGTCTGCTGAAGAAATTCAAATCAAGTTAGCACAAGGTGCAAAACCTGGTGAAGGTGGTCAATTGCCTGGTCAAAAAGTCTTCCCTTGGGTTGCTGAAATCCGTGGTGCAACGCCTGGTGTTCGTTTGATTTCACCACCACCTCACCATGATATTTACTCAATTGAAGATTTGGCACAATTGATTTATGACCTTAAAGCAATTAACCCATACGCTAAAATCAATGTTAAATTGGTTTCAAGTACTGGTGTTGGTACAATCGCTACAGGTTGTGTTAAAGCTGGTGCGGATAAAGTTGTCATTTCTGGTTATGACGGTGGTACTGGAGCTTCTCCACGTAACTCTGTCCGTGATGCCGGTCTTCCATGGGAAATGGGATTGGCTGAAGCACACCAAACATTGTCACTTAACCGCCTACGTCAACGCATGACGCTTGAAACAGATGGTAAATTAATGACAGGACGTGATGTGGCTATTGCAACACTCCTTGGAGCTGAAGAATATTCATTTGCGAGTCTTACCCTGGTTTCAATTGGATGTGTTATGATGCGTGTTTGCTCACTTAATACTTGTCCAGTTGGTGTAGCTACTCAAAATCCTGAACTTCGTAAACATTTTGCTGGTAAGCCTGAACATGTCATCAACATGATGATGTTTATGGCAGAAGAATTGCGTGAATACATGGCTGAGCTTGGATTCCGTTCTGTCGATGAAATGGTCGGTCATTCAGAAATCTTGAAAGCTAAATTCATTCCAAAAGGTAAAGCTAAATCACTTGATTTCTCTCGCATGCTTGGAACAGCTTACCCTATCGAACGTAAGACAGAAGACCCATTTGCAGATGCACGTCAATGGAAAGAATTGGATGGATTTGCCAAAGCTGCTGTTGATAGTGGAATAAGTGTAACAGTTAAAGAATCAATCAACAACGTTCAACGTGCAGTTGGTGCTCGTATGGCAGGTTGGATGGCTGAACGTTATGGTAACTACTCAGTTGAACCTGGTTTGATTAAATATGAATACACGGGAATTGCTGGACAATCATTTGCAAGCTTTATTACACAAGGTATGGAATTGACTTTGGTTGGTGAAGCTAATGACTATATTGCTAAATCAATGTCAGGTGGTCGCTTGATTGTGAAACCACCACATGATGCAGCTTATGATATTGAAAATTCACCAATTGTTGGTAATGTTGCTCTCTTTGGTGCGGTTAAAGGTGAAGCTTACTTCGCTGGACGTGCTGGTGAACGTTTCTGTGTTCGTAACTCAGGTGCGAAAGTTGTTGTCGAAGGTGTTGGAGCCCACGGTTGTGAGTATATGACTGGTGGTGTTGCTGTTATCCTTGGTACAACAGGACGTAACTTTGCTGCTGGTATGAGTGGTGGTGTTGCTTATGTTTATGATGTTGATGGCGATTTTGCTGAAAAAGTAAATCATCAAATGGTTGACCTCTATAAAGTGGGTGAAACTCGTGGCGATGATATCTTGGTAGATATGATTCAAAAACATTATGAATACACTGGTAGTGCCAAGGCAAAACGTTTGCTTGATAACTGGGCACAAGAAGTTGATAAATTCATTAAAGTTTACCCAACTGAATTCCACGAAATCAATAACATTGAATACGCGCTATCAGATACAGGTCTTGAAGGTGATGAACTTGAGTTGCGTACCTTTGAAATTGCTACAGGTGGTGCAGAAACAGCTGCTGAAAAAGAAGAACTTCTCGCAAAAGTAACAGGAGGTAAATAAAATGGCTAATCCATTTGGTTTTTTGAAATATGATCGAAAAGATAATCCGTTTCGTCCTGTTGCTGAACGCATCTTGGACTTTGAAGAACTGCAAGTGCCACTGACAGAAGAAGAACGTCAAAAACAAGCTGCACGTTGTATGTCTTGTGGAATTCCGTTCTGCCATTCTGGACAGTTTTATGGCGGTGGTCGTGCAGTTTCAGGGTGCCCAAATGATAATTTGATTCCTGAATGGAATGATCTTCTTTACAAAGGAGATTATAAGCGTGCATTTGAGCGTTTATCACGCACTAATCCGTTTCCAGAGATGACTGGACGTGTTTGTCCAGCTCCATGTGAAAAAGGCTGTACAGAAGGCCTCAATGGCTCTGGAGTGACTATTCATGATAACGAACGTTTCATCATTGACACTGCATTTGAAAAGGGTTGGGTTGAAGAATCAGGAAAACCAGCTGCTCGTACCGGCTTTAAGGTAGCGGTTATCGGTTCAGGTCCTGCAGGTTTGTCAGCTGCATGGCGCCTCAATAAACTTGGTCATAGCGTGACCGTTTATGAACGCAGTGATCGTTTTGGAGGCCTTTTGATGTACGGTATTCCAAATATGAAGTTGGATAAAGAAGTTGTTCAACGCCGTATTGATCTTATGGAAAAACTTGGCATCAATTTTGTGGCAAATACAGAAGTTGGACGTGATGTGACTGCTGATGATTTGTTGAAAAAATTTGATCGTGTTGTTCTTGCAACAGGTGCAAGTGTTCCACGTGATTTAAATGTTCCTGGTCGTCATTTGACTGGTGTCCGTTTTGCGGTTGATTTCCTAACAGAAACTACTAAGAATGTTCTTGCTTCTGATAATAAAAAACTTGGTCCAACGCTTGAAGGAAAACACGTTCTTGTTATCGGTGGCGGTGATACTGGTAACGACTGTATCGGTACAGCTATTCGTTTTGGAGCAGCAAGTGTTAAACAACTTGAAATTACTCCAGAACCACCAGAAAAACGTCTTCCAACAAATCCTTGGCCGCAATATCCAATGATTAAACGTATTGGTTACGGACAAGAAGAAGCAAACTTTGTTCAAGATACTGAGTTGACGACTTATGCGACATCAACAACAGAATTGATTGGTGCAGATCGTGGTCAAGTCATCGCAGCGAAGACAATCAAAGTTGGGCCTGGTTTCAAACCAATTGAAGGTACTGAAGAAATCATTAAAGCTGACCTTGTTTTATTGGCGATGGGATTCACTGGTGCTGAAAAATCACTCTTTGACCAATTTGGCGTTCAAAGTGTTTATGATGATTATTCAACCAATAATGATCGAGTCTTTGTTGCTGGTGATGCGCGTCGTGGTCCAAGTCTTGTGATTTGGGGAATTCGTGAAGGACGTAAAGCCGCAGAAAAAATCGACCAAGGTCTTCGTATCATGGTTGCTCAATAAATCTTAAAAAACTGCCTGAGGGCAGTTTTTTTGTTTCAAAGATGGTAGGTAATGAAATACAGCGTTTACATATCTTTATATTTTTTGTAATATTTGACTGCTATACTGGTAAGCGTAAAGGGGGATTTTTATGAACTACAAAAAATATTAACACTAGCAACAGCTGCATTAGCAGGTGTGGTATTGCTTTCTCAAGCAGATGTAAAAGCAGACACTTATACGATTCAAAATGGCGATTCATTTTATAGTGTAGCGCAGATGTACGGCTTGAGTGTTTATGACTTAGCAGCATTGAGTGGCATGTCAATTTATGACACTATTTTTCCTGGTCAGGTTTTTGCAGATTCCTGATAAAACGCCGATTGATCTATTTGTGACGAACTTGTTAACAGTGAATCTAGTGAGGCTAGCCAATTGGCATCAAATTTAGCCCAAACAGACAATACATACCCTGTTGGTCAATGTGTACTTGGGGTGTTAAGCAGCTAGCAACCTGGGCAAGCAATTGGTGGGGAAATGCTGGTGATTGGTCAGCTAACGCAGCTAGTCAGGGATTTGTTGTCAGCAGTCAAACAGAAGTGGGAGCGGTTGTTTGCTGGACTGATCCTAATAGTTACGGGCATGTTGCCTACGTGACTGCCGTCAATACTTCTGGCCAAATTCAAGTGCTGGAATCAAATTATGGAAATAAACAGTGGATAGATAACTACCGTGGGTGGTTTGATCCGACAAATAGTAAAATAGCTGGAGAAGTTAGTTATATCTATCCAAAAAATTTATGATAAATGGAAAAGGCCTAGAATATCTAGGTCTTTTAAACAGTTGTGGATAAGTTGTTAACAACTTGTGGATAAAATGTGGATAAATAAAAAAGCAAGTTGATATCAACTCGCTTTTTTTGCTTTATTTATCATCAGGTGTGAGAATCATTGGGATAATGATTGGTTCACGTTCTGTTTTTTCATATAAGAATGGACGTAGTGCGTTAACAATTGCTCCGTTAACAGATTGGATACTTGCGTCTTTGTTTTTCAATGCGATACGAATAGCGTTGAAAAGAACACGTTGGCTTTCACGGATAAGGTCACCTGATTCACGCATGTAGATGAAACCACGACTAAGAATGTCTGGTCCAGCAAGAATCATTTGACTATCAAAGTCAACTGTAGCAACAGCAAGTACGACACCGTCTTCAGAAAGATCACGACGATCACGAAGTACGGCAGCACCAATATCACCGATACCATTACCATCAACGTAAATATCTTGAGCGTTGAAGTGTCCAGCGCGACGAGCTGAGTTAGCTGTAAGAGCTAGCACATCACCGTTTTCCATGATAAAGATATTTTCTTTTGGAATACCAGTATCCATACCTAAACCTGCGTGAATCTTAAGCATACGGTATTCACCGTGAACAGGCATGAAGTATTTTGGTTTCATCAAGCGGAGCATCAATTTTTGTTCTTGTTGTCCACCGTGACCAGATGTGTGGATGTTGTTAACTTTACCGTGGATAACTTCTACACCAGCTTCTTGGATAGTGTTGATAAGTTTGTTAACACTTGTTGTGTTACCAGGAATTGGGCTAGATGAGAAGATAACAGTGTCACCAGGTTGTAGTGAAACTTGGCGGTGTGTACCGTTAGCAATACGTGCTAGCGCAGCCATTGATTCACCTTGGCTACCAGTACACATGATTAAGATTTCGCTAGCATGGTAATCTTTGATTTCGCTTGGTTCAATGAATGTTCCTTTTGGAACTTTGATGTAACCAAGTTCGATACCGTTAACAATGGCTTTTTCCATTGAACGACCAAAGACGACGATTTTACGTCCTGTTTTGACAGCTGCTTCGGCAGCTTGTTGGAGACGGAAGATATTTGAAGCAAATGATGCGAAGATAATACGACCATGAATGCCTTCGATAATCTTCATGATAGATTGTCCAACAACTTTTTCTGAGTTTGTAAAAGTTGGAATTTCTGCGTTAGTAGAATCAGATAGCAGACATAGGACACCGTCTTCCCCAAGGGCAGCCATGCGGTGGATATCGGCAGGTTCACCAACTGGTGTCCAGTCAAACTTGAAATCCCCCGTGCAGACAATTTTACCTTGAGGTGTGTGAACGACGATACCTAGAGGTTCTGGAATTGAGTGGGTAGTACGGAAGAATGTAACGCTAAGATTTTTGAAAGTCAATTCTGTATTAGCATTGATTTCGTAGAGTTTAGCATCACGCAAGAGTCCGTGTTCTTCCAATTTTCCTTTGATAAGAGCAAGCGCTAAAGGTCCAGCGTAAACAGGAATGTTAGCTTGCTTTAAAAGGAATGGAATTCCCCCGATGTGGTCTTCGTGCCCGTGAGTAATCACAAGCCCTTTGATACGATCGATATTGTCAACAATGTATGAATAGTCTGGAATGACATAGTCAATACCGAGCAAATCATCTTCTGGGAATTTGATACCAGCATCGACGATGATAATTTCATCTTGGTATTCTATACCGTAAGTATTTTTCCCTATTTCTCCAAGACCACCAATTGCATAAACCCCAACTTCTTCGGGTTTTAAATTGATTTGAGACATGTTATAACTCCGTTAATTTAAAGGCACCTGATTCTTTTTCGTAAGCTAGGTGTTTGTCTGAAAGAAGTTCGATGTATTCTACGTTGTAAGGTGTTTTTTCTTCAACGAGTTTACGTGTTTTGATACGTCCTTCAAGTTCGTTAGCCGCATCGATTTCTAAGTAAAGTGCTTTAGTTTGTTCGCGGCGTGGGTTACGTTCTTTTGTTTCTTGATAAAAAACTTTATAAATCATAGTTTTTTCCTTTCTTAATGTACCTGTGGCTAATCAAAATACACAAAACACATCAACTAGCTTGTAGCTACTTGACCAGTTATTATTAAATTTTTTCCGAGTAATTGATTTAACCTTGATTCGTTGCAATTATTAAAATTATATCATAAAATAAGAAGTATAATCAAGTGAGGGAATTTAAATGATGAAAGTTTTAGCCTTTGATACTTCAAGTAAGGCTTTGTCTGTTGCCATCTTGGATGGTGAAAATTTACTAGCCGATGTTACGGTCAATATTAAGAAAAATCATAGCATTAATTTGATGCCTGCGATTGATTTTTTGATGAAAGCTGTGGACTTAAAACCAGCTGATTTGGATAGAATTGCTGTGGCTCAAGGTCCAGGTTCATATACTGGACTTCGTGTGGCAGTTGCGACAGCTAAAACGCTAGCTTATACATTAAAAATTGATTTAGTTGGTGTTTCTAGTCTATATGCTCTTGCTGCGGCAGCTGATTTTGAGGGAGTAGTTGTCCCACTTATCGATGCTCGTCGTAACAATGTCTATGCTGGATTTTACAAGAATGGTCAAGCTATCAAAGAAGACCAACACATGAATTTTGCGGATGTTTTAGAAGCTGTTAAAGATGAAAAAGAGGTCATGTTTGTCGGTGAAGTGGCTAATTTCTGTCAACAAATCGAAGAAGCGATGCCAACTGCCAAAACAATGACCGTCTTGCCATCAGCATGTGCCATCGGTAAACGTGGACAAGAATTACAACCAGTCGATGTGGATAGTTTTGTTCCAAGTTACCTAAAACGTGTGGAAGCAGAAGAAAACTGGCTTAAGACACACAAAGAAGACCCAAGCGCTCATTACATTAACCGTATCTAATATGAAAGATTTACAAAAAAATGTCACTGCTGTTTATGAGATTTTGTCGGATGTCTATCCCGTTTCTCCCTGGTCTGAAAAGCAGATTTTATCGGACATGCAGCAGGAAAATGTTGATTACTTTTTTATTGAAAAAAATGGTGAAATCGCTGGATTTTTAGCGATTCAGCAGCTGGCAGGGGAATTAGAAATCACAAATATTGCTATTAAAAAAGCTTATCAAAGACACGGTCTTGGAAGTCAATTGCTAGCCAATCTAGACCAGATGGACTATCCCATTTTCTTAGAGGTTAGGGCATCGAATGCTTCAGCTCAAGCCTTATACAAGAAGTTTGGCTTTGACATTATCGGCAAGCGCAAGCAATATTATCATGAACCTGTAGAAGATGCGATTATTATGAAGCGCGAAGGTAAATAAGAGGAAAAAATTAGATGAAAGATAGATATATTCTGGCCGTGGAGAGTTCTTGTGACGAGACAAGTATCGCGGTCTTAAAAAATGAAAGTGAGATTTTAAGTAACGTTATTGCAAGCCAAATCGAAAGTCATAAACGTTTTGGTGGTGTTGTACCAGAAGTTGCGAGTCGTCACCATGTGGAAGTTATTACAACTTGTTTTAAGGATGCCTTAGCTGCCGCAGAGATTGAGGTCAGTGACCTTGATGCTGTTGCTGTGACTTACGGACCTGGTTTAGTTGGTGCAATTTTGGTCGGAATGGCGGCTGCGAAGGCGTTTGCTTGGGCTAATAATTTGCCACTTATTCCAGTTAACCATATGTCAGGGCATTTGATGGCTGCGCGTGAGGTGCAAGAACTTCAATACCCATTGATGGCTCTGTTAGTTTCTGGTGGTCACACAGAACTTGTTTATGTGTCTGAACCTGGTAACTATAAAATTGTCGGTGAAACACGTGACGATGCCGTTGGTGAAGCTTATGATAAAGTGGGGCGTGTTATGGGACTTACATATCCTGCAGGACGTGAAATTGACCAGTTAGCCCACAAAGGAAAAGATATTTACGATTTTCCACGTGCTATGATTAAAGAAGATAATCTAGAATTTTCATTCTCAGGTTTGAAATCTGCCTTTATCAATTTGCATCACAATGCCGCTCAAAAAGGTGAAACATTGTCAAACGAAGACTTGTCAGCTTCATTCCAAGCAGCCGTTTTAGATGTTTTGATGGCTAAAACTAAAAAAGCTTTGGAAAAATTTCCAGTAAAAACATTAGTTGTTGCTGGTGGTGTTGCTGCAAACCAAGGCTTGCGTGAACGCTTAGCCGATGAAATCACAGAAGCAGAAGTCGTTATTCCACCACTTCGTCTATGTGGTGACAATGCTGGAATGGTTTCACTTGCCGCAGCTATCGAATACGATAAAGGTCACTTTGCAGGTCTTGATTTAAATGCAAAACCAAGCTTGGCTTTTGATACTTTGGATTAAAATACATAAGAGAACTCCTGAACGGTGCTGTCAGGAGTTTTTTATCTTGATTAAAACTTTTTTCTTTCTAAATTGATTACCAGCTGGCTTTTGTGATGCCTGGGATTTTTCCTTCGTGCGCAAGATTGCGGAAATTGATTCGGCTCATACCAAATTTTCGCATATAAGCATGTGGGCGTCCATCAATGCGGTCACGATTTTTCAGACGATTTGGATTTGAATCGCGTGGTAGTTTGCGAAGGGCTTCATAGTCACCTTTAGCCTTAAGTTCTCGACGCAAGTCAGCATATTGTTCGATGAGTTTTAATTGTTTGTTGTATCTAGCGATTTTAGATTTTTTTGCCATGACAACCTCCTTTTTAGTTAACTGGTTAACAATGTTTATCATAACATTTTAGCAGAGATTATCAAGTAAAAATCTTAACTAGTTAAATATTATTTTAAAAAAAGAAACCCATTTTTGGATTTCTTTTGTGAATTAATAGTGTAAACTTCCAGCAACCCAGCCTGTGCAGAGTGCTACTGTAATGTTGAAGCCACCTGTGTGGGCGTTAATATCCAGCACTTCACCAGCAAAGTGGAGCCCAGGAACTTGTTTACTTTCAAGGGTTTTAGGGTTGATTTCTTTCAAGTCAACGCCGCCTTTTGTGACAAAAGATTTTGCTAGTGACATTTTGCCAGTGACTTTAATTGGCATTGCTTTGAGGTTATCCACAAGCTCTTTTTCTTCTTGTGGAGTCAGCTGTTTGACTTTTTCGGGAAATGGCTGAGCTAAAAAGCTAGCTAGTCGTTCTGGGACAAGTCCCTTGAGAGCATTTTTGAGTGATTTTTCGCGGTGCTCTTTTAAGAAAATAGTCACATCGTTTGTGGATATTTTGGGGATAAAATCAAGTGTGATGGTTTCACCGCCCTTGATAAAACTAGACATACGAAGCGCAGCAGGCCCAGACAAACCAAAATGGGTAAAGAGCAAATCATGTGTGATATGGTGTTTTCCATAAGATAGAGTCACGTCGTCAAGAGAAATTCCCTGAAGTTCCTTGTGTGGAAAATCTGTTAATAACGGACTTTCTGCAGCCTCAAGCTCAGTCAGTTTTAATTTGAAGTGGCGAGCAATTTCATACCCAAAACCTGTTGAACCTGTGGAAGGGTAGGCTTTACCACCTGTTGTTACGATGAGCTTTTCAGAGGTAAATTCCTCTGTGGCTGATTTGATGTGGAAAAGATTGTCGATTTTTTTCACAGAAACGACTTCAGTATTTGTCAAAACAGTGCCACCAAGTTCTTGAATTTTGTGAGCAAGGGCATCGATGATTGTTCTTGATTTATCAGTTTTAGGAAAGACACGACCATGGTCTTCAACTTTTAGAGCAACGCCATTTTCTTCAAAGAAATTAATGATGTCATGATTGTCAAATTGAGAAAAAACACTGTATAAAAAGCGACCATTTCCAGGAATACCTTCCATGAGATCATCAATGGTACCGTTATTTGTGACGTTGCAACGTCCACCTCCGGTTCCGGCTAATTTTTTTCCGAGTCTTTTATTTTTCTCGATAAGTAGAGTTTTATTTCCATAGTAGCTACTAGAAATAGCTGCCATCATTCCGGCGGGACCACCGCCGATGATAATAGTATCGTATTGTTTCATACTAAATATTGTAGCATAAAATATTCAAGTCCCGTAATGAAATGACCAAGTTTACAAAAAATGACAGAAAGTTGACACGATTTAAAAAAAGCCTATCATTTCAAGCTTGAAGCAGTCAAGAAACCGACTTTAAATTGACAATCAAGGGCTCATGTGTTATTCTTGTCATAAGTATTTCAATGTAAAGAGGATATTATGGCAATCGAGAAAACAGTTAGTGAAATTGCTGAGATTCTAGGAGTTAGCCGTCAAGCGGTTAACAATCGTGTTAAGAATCTCCCAGAAGAAGATGTTGATAAAAATGAAAAAGGGGTTACGGTTGTTAATCGTAGCGGACTTATCAAGCTAGAAGAAATCTACAAAAAAACAATCTTTGAAGATGAACCAATTGATGAAGAAACAAAACAACGTGAGCTTTTAGAGATTTTAGTTGACGAGAAAAATACAGAAATTACTCGTTTGTATGAACAACTAAAAGCTAAAGATAAACAATTGGCTTCAAAAGATGAACAACTTCGTGTTAAAGATGTTCAAATCGGTGAGAAAGATAAACAGTTGGATCAACAACAACAGTTGACACTTGCCGCAATGGAAGATAGTAAACGTCTTCAACTTGAACTAAACGAAGCTAAAGCTGAATTTGAAGAAATTCAAACAAAAACTGAAGAAGAAACTCAAGAACAAGAAGAAGTAGAAGAAACTAAGAAAAAAGGTTTGTTCTCACGCCTTTTTGGTAAAAAATAAGGAAGTTGGTGGCTGGGACGAAAGTTCCAGCTTATTTTGTAAAAGCAAACTAGTTATGTGATTAAGGAGGAATTATGGAAAAGCTATCTGAGTACATTGCTTTTGACTTGGAATTCAACACAGTTGCTGAAGTTAGTCATATTATCCAAGTGTCAGCAGTAAAATTTAAAGATGGTGAAGAGATTGACAGCTTTGACACTTATGTTTACACTGATGTGCCTTTACAATCTTTTATTAATGGTTTGACAGGAATCACGTCTGAAAAAATTGCTAAGGCGCCAAAATTAGATAAAGTCTTGGCTAATTTTAAAGATTTTGTTGGCAAAACAGCTCTCGTTGGCTACAATGCCTTGAAATCAGACCTTCCTTTGTTAGCTGAAAATAATTTAGATTTGACAGAGCTTTACAAGGTTGATCTTTATGATGAAGCTTATGAACGTCGTAGCTCAGATTTAAATGGTATTGCTAATCTTAAATTAACAAGTGTTGCAGACTTTTTGGGGATTTCTGGTCACGGTCATAATTCACTAGAAGATGCTCGTATGACAGCTCTTGTTTATGAAAAATTTATGGAATTTGATGAGAATAAATCTTATTTAAATCAGCAAGAAGAAGAGCATGGTGATAATCCATTTGCTGCTTTGGGTGGCTTTTTTGGCTAAGGCTCTGCTATTTTTCAAAAAAATCATCTAAGGTAACCTCTTGCTTATGACCTTGGGGCATGTCCTATAATGAGGGCAGAAAGGAGGTGAAGGAAATGTCTCAGACTTATACAACTGGTGATTTGGCTAAGCTAGCAGGTGTTTCTGTTCGCACAGTTCAGTACTATGATAAACGAGGCATTTTAGTGCCATCTCAGTTATCAGAAGGTGGTCGTCGTATTTATAGCGAATCTGATTTGGAGAAATTACGCTTGATTTGTTTTTTGCGTGATCTTGACTTTTCAATAGAGCAGATTAAACGCTTGTATGCTGAAGAAAATGCAAAGCAGGTTTTAGAATTGCTTTTGGTCGAGCATATCAAAGCTATCAAGCAGCAGCTTGCAGAGAAAAAAGCTAAACTTGACACAGCTGTAAATCTTCTTGACAGGGTTAAAACTGATTCAAGTCAGTCACTAGAATTTTTATCAGACATTTCTCTTACCATGAAAAATCAAAAATCATTGAAAAAAGTTCATTGGAAGATGTTTTTCATCTTTTTGCCCTTGTTTCTTGTTCAAGTTGGTAGTTTAGTCTGGGCAATAGTGGCTTGGAATATTTGGATTTATGTGATTGCTGAAATCATCCTAGCTCCCTTCGCTGTTTGGTTTACGAAGAATTATGCTCAAAATGTTGCTTATATCTGCCCAAATTGTCATCATGTGTTCCAACCAAATTTTAAAACATTTTTCTTTGCGCCCCATACGCCAAAAATACGAAAATTAACTTGTCCACATTGTCATGAAAAATCATATTGTATTGAAACAGCAAAAGAAGTGTAAAAAAAGCTCGAACCAATTGGTTCGAGTTTTTTGTTTTAAAATTAGAATGGCAATTTTCCTGCAAATGCGCCAAGAGTTTTTTTGGTTGCAGCATCAACTTGAGCAAGAGCATCGTTGATAGCTTGAGTTGTCATATCTTGAAGTGTTTCGATATCATCTGGGTCAACGATAGCATCTTTGAATGAGATATTTACCAATTTTTTGTCACCTGTGAATTCAGCAACGACAAGTTCTTGAGCTGATTTTCCAGTGAAAGTTGTGCTAGCAAGCTCAGCTTGTTTTTTCTCCATTTGTTTTTGAAGTTTTTGAGCTTGACGCATCATGTTTTGCATGTTCATCATAATTAACGAGATTCCTTTCAGAGCAAGGGTTTAATCCTTTATTAATTTGGAAATTTATCTTGGAAAAGATATTAATATTATAGCATCTTTCCTACAGAACTTAAAGTTTGGAGTTTGGCATGTCCTTATTGCTTTTGGGATGGTAACTTTGGGAATTCTCTTTTTGGCAGTTATGTTAATTATGGGGGTTCTTTATAGCTACTTTGCTCAGGTACAAAAAGAGCAACTTCGTGCGGAGACTTCTTTGGTTGCTCAAGGGGTAAACCTTGAGGGAAAGAGCTACTTTGATTACCTTAAGGTATCCGGAGTTTGAATGACTTGGATTGACCACGAAGGAAATGTCCTCTATGATAATCAGTATGATGCTAAGAAAATGGATAACCATGCCAATCGGAAAGAATTTAAGGAAGCCTTGACTGATGGAAAAGGAGAAAGCACGCGCTATTCATCAACCTTAACAACTAAGTCTCTATATCTAGCGCAGCGTCTAGATAATGGGACGGTTATCCGATTATCAGTGACACAGCACAGCTTGTTGTTACTATACATTCGAATGTTTCAGCCATTTGCGCTAATTATCATATTAGCTATTACATTATCCATTTGGGTCGCGCGATATACTGCTAAACGTATTGTGGCGCCTTTAAATGATTTAGATTTGGATCAGCCACTGAAAAATGAAGCTTATGATGAAATTTCTCCTTTGCTAAGACGGATTGATCATCACCAAAAGGCATTGAGTAAACAAGAAGCTTTGTTAAACCAGAAAAAAGAAGAATTTGATACCATTATTTCAAAAATTAAAGAAGGTATTATTTTATTGGATGCTAAGTGTCAGGTAATTAGTATCAATGATGCTGCGCAACAACTTTTTCAGACAGATCAAACGTGTCTTGGAAAAAACATCTTAAAACTCACGATGGATTTTTCGTTTAATAAATGGTTAAAATCAGGTCTAGATGGTCAAAAGCAAGAAAGAATTATCCATTTTGATAAGGAAAGCTATAAAGTTCTGATTCGTCCGATTTTATTTGAAGGCAACGTGACAGGATTAGTTATTCTTTTGTTTGATGTGACAGAACAACTGCAAAATGAACAGTTGCGTCATGAATTTACAGCTAATGTCTCACATGAATTAAAAACACCTTTACATGTAATCTCAGGATATTCAGAGATGCTTGCAAGTGGAATGGTTTCAAGTGAGGATACTCCTCATTTTGCTGGTAAAATTTACAAAGAGTCTAAGCGTATGGTTCAGTTAGTAGAAGATATTATCAAATTGTCACATCTGGATGAGATAGATCAAGTACCTATGGAAACATTGGATGTTTACGCAATTGCTAAAAATGTTCTTGATAGTTTATCTACTAAAGCTAGTCAGAGACAGATTCGTCTACACTTAACAGGTCAGTCAACCATGATGTTTGGAGATCCTGCTTTGATTCATTCGATTTTGTACAATATTTGTGATAATGCTATTACTTATAATCGTGATAAGGGAAGCGTTGAAGTAACAATCACATCGAACAAAAAAGATGTTTTCTTAGCTATTAAGGATACTGGTCTTGGTATTCCAAAAGAAGAGCAGAACCGTATTTTTGAAAGATTTTATCGTGTTGATAAAAGCCGCTCTAAAAAAGTTGGCGGAACAGGTCTTGGCTTGTCAATTGTCAAACATGCTTTGAAACTTCATAACGCTACTATTCAAGTCCAAAGTCAGGAAAATATTGGGACACAGATGTTACTAACGTTTCATAAATAAAAAAGATTGAACCTTTGGTTCAATCTTTTTTGATAGTTATTTTTCTACGGGCATTTCAAGACTTGAGTTTTCCAAATCAACTGTCAAAATGTAATTTCCGTTATCACGGATAGTGTGCTCGAAGTCTGTTGTGTAGAGAAGGACTCGCAAGTTATCACCTTTTTTGAGTTTGTAGATGCTTGGTTGAAGGGTAAAATCAAGAGTCATCCACTCATTTGGTTTGATATCTTCGACAGTCAGCAAATCACTTCGATTTTGCAGATTGAGAACACCTTTTGTGATGACACGTTCTTGTGTTTTGACAAATGGCAATTCTTTAAGTGCTTCGCGTGAAAAGTTGCGCCCGTTGTCGATAGCATGAAGGTTTCGGTTGGTTGGCACATCTTTGAAACGTTTTTTCTGACCGTAATCAAGCACTTGTGCAGATAAGAGCCCTTTATTTTCACTTGATTTCAGTGTTAAATGTAGGGTTATTTGTCCGTTGATGTGATAGTCTTTGTGGAGTGGAATATCAACGCAGATACTGTTTGCCTTTCCAGCAAATAAATCTGTCTTGAAAGTATGGAAGTTTTTACTGTAACGTTCGAAGTCATCTTTGCCATAGTGGTTATCAATGATTTGTTGGTTAGTGCCAAGAGATAATGTTTCTTTGTCATCGCTGCCAAATTTTGTTAATTGACTTGACCAAGTTTGTTCTTGACTATTATCTTGCCAAATAAGTGTTGGTAAGTCATAGTGGCTATCTTGTCCGAGCATTTTTTCAGAAAGTAGTGTATTCATACTTTCGCGGAAATCGATTGATTGCCAGTTATGCATGTAGACATGCTCACCGTTGTGAAGGAAAGCATGTTTTTCGACATTTTGAGGCAGTGCATTGAAAATATTGAAGACGTGGCGAGGTTTAACATTCCAATCTTGAAGACCGTGTGTATAAACGCATGTTGCGGATACCTTATCAGCATGAGGAAGGTAGTTGCGGTCATGCCAAAATTGGTTGTAATCACCAGTTTCTCGGTCTAAGTTAGCTGATTGTTCATCGAGTAATTTTTGGTAATGGTCATTATTATGGAGATAATCGCCAGCTAGTAAGTTTCGTGAGTAAGTCAATTCGGTAAGAACATCAAGGTCTTCACCAGGATAGCCGCCAGGGCTACAGACAAGACCGTTTTCGCGGTAGTAGTCGTACCAAGATGAAATAGCTGATTCAGCGATGATAACTTTGAGTCCTTCGACACCTGTTGTCGCAAGGGCTGTTGACATAGTACCGAGATAAGATTTACCAGTTGTGCAGACTAGCCCACTAGCCCAATCAGCAAGAACTTTTTGGTCACGGCGATGGCTAGAAAAGGCAACAGCTCTGCCATTTAACCAATCGATAACAGCTTTAAAGCTTTCAACTTGAGCGTAGTCACCACTTGTCATAAAGCCATTTGAACCAGCAGTCCCTACTCCTGAAACGTAAATATTTGCAAATCCACGAGCTAGGAAGTAGTCGTTTAATGTGTATGGGTCGATAAAGCTGAAACTTTCTTCAGCTTCACCTACTGGAAGTTCTAATTCAGGTGTTGCAAGTGGTTTGAAATCTCGAGTTTCAACGTCGATTTTACCTGCTTGCTTGATAGCTAAGTCGCCTTCCATTTTGTAAAGTTTTTTATCGTTAGCAACGATATTTGTCCCTTCGTGATAAGGGCTAGCAGTCATCATTGTTGGTACTTTGTGGCTAGTTTTAGGACGAATGATATTAACTTTAACCAAATCTAACTGACCATCATTGTCAGTATCAAGCGGAGCTTGTACATAAACAACTTCACGAATTAAATCATTTGTATTAAAGGTTGCTAAAGATTTACCATTGAAAAAATGATAATCATTATCAACTGGGATAAGTCCTTTACTAATCAAGTTATCAAGCAAAGTCATACCATTTTTTTGACGACTAAGAAGAAGCTGGTAAAGTATCTCGATGATGTGACCTTTTTGGTAATTGATTGGAAATGCAATTTTTTCTAAAAAGTCGGTTGTATCTGTAAAATCAACATGTGGTGTGAATCCAAGCAATTGAAGAGCAACAGTATAAAAAATATCTGCCGTTAAAGGATAATCAGATTGCAAGAATGTTAGTAAATCAGTTTCAAAATCAGCAATAAGGTTGCCAAGTGGATAGTCCGTATCTTTATAATTAAAGAAAATCTTACGGCAGAAGTGCTCTAATGTCTCTTTATCAGATTGACGTTTGTTAAGCTCAAATCCAAGAGCTTGTAATTCTTGTTCACAAGTATCGGCAGGCCGTGGTATGTAAGAGAATTGGTTATATTTCATGAAAATTTCTCCTTCTAAAAGTAAACGTTTTAATTTTACAGATAACCTTTACATTGTCTATTATACTTGATAAAATGTTAGTTGTCTAAGCTATATTTTTTTTGGAGGAAACAAAAAGACATGGACTTTTCATGGACTGTGAAATACATCACAGAATTTATCGGGACAGCTTTACTCATCATTCTTGGTAATGGTGCAGTTGCTAATGTGGAACTTAAGGGGACAAAAGGGAATCACTCTGGGTGGGTTATCATTGCACTTGGGTATGGTTTTGGTGTTATGATTCCTGCACTCATGTTTGGTAACGTTTCAGGTAACCACATTAATCCAGCCTTCACACTTGCACTTGCAGTTTCAGGTTTATTTGACTGGTCACACGTTCCACAGTACATCACTGCACAATTACTTGGTGCAATGTTTGGTCAATTGCTTATCGTTATGACACACAAGCCATACTACCTTAAAACTGAAAATCCAAATGCTATCCTTGGTTCATTCTCAACTATCTCAGCTGTTGACGATGGTACAAAAGAAAGCCACAAAGCTGCTTGGATTAACGGTTTCTTGAATGAGTTCTTAGGTTCATTCGTTCTTTTCTTTGGGGCTATGGCACTTACTAAGAACTACTTTGGTTCTGAAATTGTTCAATACGCTACAGAACAAGGCATTGATGGCACGACTATTCAAGGTAAATTGCAACTGGGATCTTTCACTAACTCAGGTTTATCAGTAGCTCACCTTGCTTTAGGTTTCTTGGTAATGACACTCGTAGCTTCACTCGGTGGTCCTACAGGTCCTGGTCTTAACCCTGCACGTGATCTTGGTCCACGTATCGTCCATGCGTTGCTTCCAAAATCAATTCTTGGTGAACACAAAGGCGATTCTAAATGGTGGTATTCATGGGTACCAGTTGTAGCTCCAATCCTTGCTGGTATTGCTGCAGTTGCCTTGTTTAAACTATTGTATCTATAAGATAATAAAACAGAAAAAAGAACCTTCGGGTTCTTTTTTGTTTTGTCGTGAAAAGCATAATTTCTTGTCAAACTGACTAATTTTTTCTAAAATAGAAAAGACACGGTCCTTATTTTTTATAAGAACTTACTCGTATAATCTATAAATACATAACACTGTGAGGAGATTTTTATGACTTTATTTAACGGAGTCACGTTTAGGCACCCTGTTTTACGAATCAACAATCGAGATCAAAACGTTGATTTCTACCAACGATTAGGTTTTAAATTAGTTCACGAAGAAAATGCAATCGCCGTTTTTTCAACAAAACAACGAAATGCACGTTTTGTTATTGAAGAATCACCAGCACCATGGACTCGTGCTGTTAAAGGCGATAAAAAAATTAATAAAATTATTGTTAAAATTCCTAAAGCTGATGAAATCGAAGCAATTTTAGGTAACGGTGTTGACGTAGAACGTCTATTTAAAGGTGACCGTGGTTATGCTTTTGAGACAGTTTCTCCAGAAGGTGATCTTTTCCTGTTACACTCAGAAGATGACATTCAAACTCTTGAAGAAATTGACAATCGACCTTTTCCTGAAAATGATAAATTAGAAGAAGTTTCAGCCTTCCGTTTTGAAGGATTGACGCTAAATGTTGCTGATAAAGCAAGCTCACAAGCTTTCTATAAAGATATCTTTGGTGGTAACTTGCCATTAAATCTTAAGTTCAAAGAAGGTAACGGTTCAGATTTGACGATTGACCCACTTAAAACTTGGGATTTGGAAATTCTTGAATTTAAAGTTCCTAAAGAATATGACTTGAGAGCTTTGGCAGATTATTTGGAATCTAAAGAGCAATCCATTTATTTGGATAAAAAAGAGAGTGTTCTTGTTCTTTCAGATCCTAGTCAAGTTGAAATTTGGTTTATCAAATGATCGATTTAATTGATGTTGTGAATGATCAGATTGATCGTAATATTTATCATGGAGCTTCTATAGCTCTTTTTAAAGGCGGTAAATGGTCAGAATCCTATGTTGGAACAATTGATGGTGACAATCCTGTCCAGCCTGGGATGCTTTATGATTTGGCGTCGGTATCTAAGGTTGTTGGAGTGGGCACTGTAGTCATCTCGCTTGTTCGTGAGGGTAAGTTGGATATTGATATGCCTTTTAAGCACTACTATCCTGAATTTCATGAGAATAAGCTTACGCTTCGTCAGCTCTTAACGCATAGCAGTGGTATTAATCCTTTTATTCCAAATCGAGATTCTCTTAATGCTGAGCAGCTTAAAGATGCAATCAATCATATCACGGTAGAAGATAAAAAAGATTTTCTTTATACTGACATTAATTTCTTACTGCTAGGCTTTATGCTGGAAAAAATCTTCGATAAATCTTTACAAGCTATTTTTCAAGAAGAGGTCTTTAATCCTTTTGCTATGTCAGACACCAGTTTTGGACCTGTAAAAAACGCTGTGCCGACCGTTGCAGGAATTTTAGATGGTGTTGTCCATGATCCAAAAGCAAAAGTTCTTGGTTGCCATTCTGGCTCGGCAGGGTTATTTTCAACTGTAAGTGATTTGGAAAAAATGTGTCAGCATTATCTGACTGATGACTTTGCACGTGATATTTGGCAAAATTATAGCCGTGCTAATAAAGAGCGTTCACTTGCTTGGAATAAAGAAGGTGATTGGCTTGATCACACTGGTTATACTGGAACTTATGTTGCGATAAATCGCAAAGAACAAAAGGCAGCTATTTTCTTGACGAATCGCACCTATGCTTATGATGATCGTCCCCTTTGGATTGAGGAGCGAAAGAAAATTTCTGATTGGATTCAGGAAAATTTGTAAGATTAATAAAAACATGAAAACGTTTAACTTTTTCTCGGCTTTTTTTGCATGAAAGTGCTATAATGAAGTTAGTCAGAGAAAAGGAGGATAGGCTTATGGCAGATGTACTTACGGTTGTTTTCAATGTTGAAAGTGAAGCGTACCAAGCATTTTCAGAATTAAAAGCTTTTAAGCAAGATCAAAAAACACAGATTGCTCAAATTGCTTTGGTGAAAAACGAAAATGGAAAAATTAGTATCAAAGATTCCGTTGATTTTGATGATTCTAGTCACGAATATGCCACAATTGGTGGTATCATTGGTGGTTTACTCGGTATCTTGAGCGGACCAATCGGAGTTATCATCGGATATGGTATTGGAAGTCTTGCTGGTGCTGCTAGCGGTAGTATGAACGATGCAAATGATGATAGTTTGATTGAAGAAGTCACAACGAAGTTGCTTGACGGTGATGTGGCGGTGATTGCTCTAGTTCATGAAGAAGACGAAAGCGTACTAAACCATGTCTTTGCTCCTTATAAAACTAATATTATGCGTTGGGATGCTGTAGCACTTGCTCGTGAAATTGAGCTTGCAGGTCAGGTTCAAGATGAATTGTTTGATAAGTTTCAAGAAGATGTGAACGAACGTCGTATCAATCACTTTAAAGAACAAGGTAATGATATCGCAGAAGCAATCAAAGAAAAATTCCATCGCCTAAGAGGAAAAGAATAAATAGGAAAAGTAGTCAATCTTTTTAAGCTCTCCACAGTGTCATAAAAAAAAGCTCTCTTGTATAAGAGAGCTTTTAATATCTAAAATTTTAGAGAATTTTTTCCATGCTGATATGCTGAATACCAGCTTCTTCAAATTCATCGCCAAAACATGTAAAACCAAGTTTATCGTAAAAACCTTTGGCAGATAGCTGTGCGTGAAGGATGATACGTTTAAACTCTTGAGCTTTACAAAAGTTAATGACATCTTCTAGCAAGTATTGTCCTAAGTGTTTTCCTTGATAGTCTTTAAGAACAGCCATGCGTTGCAAAGTTACTTGGCTAAGGTCATGATTAGGCAAAATACGGCAAGTTGCGACAGCTTGTCCATTACTATGGTAAAGGACAAAATGAAGGCAGTGAGCTTCGTTTTCGTCGATTTCAAGCGATAATGGGACGCCCTGCCCTTTAACAAAAACTTCTTGACGAATTTTCATGGCATCAAGGTATGTATCTGAGAGTGTATTTCGTGTTTGTTTGATTTTCATAGCTCTATTTTAAGGACAAAAAAAGACTCTGTCAACTGACAAAGTCTTTTTTGATATTTATTATTTGGCAGCAACGGTTTCAGCAGCGTCATCCATTGAAAGAACTTCGTGGAAGACACGTTGAGTCAATTCTGTCTTTTGTTCTTTTGTAAGGTATTTAGTGTTGACACAATAACCTGAGATACGAACGATAACATCTTCACCATTCATAATTTTATCATAAACATCTTTAAGGTCCATGACGTTCAAGTTAACGTGTTGTCCACCGTTTTCGAAGTAACCATCAAGGATAGTTACCAAGTTATCAACTTGTTCATCGAATGTCTTACCAAGAGCGCGTGGAGAAACTTGAGTTGTAAGTGAGATACCATCTGCAGCATATGAGAAGTCAAGGCTAGCAAGAGAGTTCAAGTTTTGTAACCAACCACCACGAGCTTTGTTAGATGGGTTGGCACCCGGTGAGAAGAATTCAAGTTTAGAAAGGTTTACAGTACCATCTTCGTTGAGGTAAACCCCTTTGTGAACTGGAGAGTTACCAGTTTGTTTAGAGTAAGCAACGTTTGAAGTGATTGTAAGAAGTGATACAGTTGCTTCAGCGTTCTTGTAAAGTTTATGACGACGAAGGCGAGTAGTGTAAGCTTCAATCAACCATTCTGCAAGTTCGTTAGAACGTGGGTCATCTTCACCCCAACGTGGGTAGTCACCAGTAGTTTCGTAGTCATAGATGTAACCATTTTCGTCGCGGATTGGTTTTACAGTAGCGTATTTGATTGCTGACAATGTATCAACAGTGTTTGCAAATCCACAGATACCAAATCCCATGTTAGCACGTTGTTTAGTTGGTAAGAATGCCATTTGAACAGCTTCGTAGTTGTATTTATCAGTCATGTAGTGAATGATGTTAAGGGCATCTACATAAGTTGAAGTCAACCAATCAAGTGATTTTTCGAAGTTAGCTTTAACTGTTTCGAAATCAAGGATTTCGTCACGTACTGGTTCGATGTCAAATACTTTGTAGTCTTTGTGAACATCATCGTAACCACCGTTTAAACCAGTAAGAAGAGCTTTAAGGACGTTTACACGAGCACCGAAGTATTGGATGTTGTGACGTTGTTCTTCGTTTTCTGGGTCAAGTGGTGATACACAGCATGAGATACATGACATTTCACCGTAACCATCTTTAGCCATTGTTGTCACACCTTCATATTGGATTGAAGAGTGTTTGTGTGACATCTTCATGCAATAATGACGAAATGAGTATGGCAATTTATCAGTCCAAAGAACTGTCAAGTTTGGTTCTGGAGCGTTACCGATGTTATCGAGTGTGTGCAAGAAACGGTAGTCCATTTTAGTTACACGGTGACGACCGTCAGCACCCATACCAGCCATAGAAGTAGTGATGAATGTTGGGTCACCTGAGTAAAGTTCATCATAAGCTTTTGTACGTGCGAATTTAACAGTACGAAGTTTCAAGACAAAGTCATCAACAAATTCTTGAATTTCTGATTCTGTAAATGTACCACGAGCAAGGTCACGTTCTGCAAAGATGTCGAGAACAATTGGAACACGTCCTAGAGAAGTAGCGGCACCATTGATAACACGACACACCGCCATGAAAGCAATGTTAACCCATTGGATAGCTTCTTTAACGTTCATGGCTGGTTTACGAACATCAAGTCCGTAAAGGTCACCAAGTTTAACAACTTCACCAAGAGCTTGGTATTGCATGTTTACTTCTTCACGAAGACGGATTGACTCTTCGTCGATTTCAGTGATGGCGTTCCAGTCGTTAACTTTTTCTTGCATCAAGTAGTCAGCACCATAAAGAGCCAGACGTGCGTAAACACCGATGATACGTCCACGAGAGTAAGCATCCGGAAGACCAGTTACAGTGTGTGCGTGACGCGCACGGCGGATATTAGATGTATAAGCGCGGAAAATTCCGTCATTTACTGTAGTAGTATATTTTGTGAAAATTTCATGAACAGCAGGATCTGGTTCATAACCATGTTCTTTAAGTGCTGTTTCTGCCATACGGATACCACCTTTTGGCATGAAATTCAATTTGAACAACTCATCATTTTGAATACCGTAGATTAATTCATCGTCTTTTGAAATATAGCCGGCAGGAATATCTGCGATTGATGTTGGACGAGTGTCCATTGGGAAACGAGTTGCTTCGTATTTAGCTTTTGTATCTTCAATGATTTTTTTGATTTTAAGAGAGCGTTCAGTAGCTGGAGCTAAGAAGCTTTCATCATCATCATAAGGTGTGTAGTTAGCTTGTACGAAACGAGAAACGCTGGCTTTTTCTTTCCAGTCAGTACCTTTAAAGCCCTCCCAGGCTTTTTCAAAAACATCTGCATTTGTTTTAACAGTCGCCATAATGAGATTTCTCCTTAAATTCTAGTAGCTGTAACAAGTCATCTGTTACATTTACAATTATAAGTCTATCATAAAGGAAGCGTTTTCCCAATCGAAAAAATTGGAAAAAACTAGAAACTTTTCTAGAACAGTTTCAGAAAGTTGGCCAACTGTACTAGAAATTTGTAAATTTTGCTTGAAAGTAATGAAAATTGTTATAATAGAATCAGAAAGGATTGGATGATGCTTATTTTTCCATTAATTAATGATACTTCTCGAAAAATTATTCATATTGATATGGATGCCTTTTTTGCGTCAGTGGAAGAAAGGGATAATCCAGAACTCAAAGGAAAGCCTGTTATTATCGGTTCTGACCCACGTAAGACTGGTGGACGCGGTGTCGTGTCAACTTGTAACTATGAGGCGAGAAAATTTGGCGTGCATTCTGCCATGTCATCGATGGAAGCTTATGAGCGATGTCCACAGGCCATTTTCATTTCTGGTAACTACCAAAAATACCGAGAGATTGGAATGCAAATTCGTGAGATTTTCAAGCGTTACACAGACTTGGTTGAACCCATGTCCATTGATGAAGCTTACTTGGATGTCACTGAGAATAAATTAGGCATTAAATCTGCTATTAAAATCGCTAAAATGATTCAATATGATATTTGGCAAGAAGTTCACCTGACTTGTTCAGCAGGTGTCTCTTATAACAAATTCTTAGCAAAATTAGCTTCAGATTTTGATAAACCAAAAGGTTTGACATTGGTAATGCCAGAAGATGCCGAAGATTTCTTGAAAGAATTACCGGTTGAAAAATTTCATGGCGTGGGTAAGAAATCTGTTGAAAAACTACACCAACTTGGTGTTTATACAGGAGCAGATTTGTTAGAAATTCCTGAGATGACCTTGATTGATCATTTTGGGCGTTTTGGCTATGATTTGTACCGTAAAGCGCGTGGTATTTCTAATTCTCCTGTCAAACCCAATCGTATTCGAAAATCAATTGGAAGTGAGCGAACATATGGCAAGCTATTATACGATGACGCGGATATTAAATCAGAGATTTCTAAAAATGCACGTCGTGTTGTTAATAGCTTGGCACGTAATAATAAAATTGGTCGAATAGTTGTTTTGAAAGTTCGTTATGCTGACTTTTCAACATTGACCAAGCGTAAAACATTAGATGATGCCACTAATGATTTTGATATCATTGAACAAGCTGCTTATGAGATTTTTGACAGCTTGGAAGAATCCAAAGTTGGTGTGCGTCTTCTGGGGGTTACTATCATGGGATTAGAAGATAATATTCGTCCTTTAAATCTTTTCAAAAATTAAAATACCGTCTTAGTAAGTGCTGAGACGGTATTGTTTCTAAAAGACCTAGTTATTTATTACTTTCAGAATCATCAGCATCGTCTTTGTCTAAAAGTTGTGCAGCCTTATTGTATACATAGCCATAAAGTGCTAAGAAGACAAGTGGTAGAACAATACTAAATGGTGAAAGTGTCGCACCAAGGTAAATTGTAAAAGCAAAAGATACAAGGTTGCAAACAACAGTATAAATCAAGGCAATGCGGTAAGGTGACAAACTTGGTGCATCGTCTTTGATTTTTGCTAAGTTTTTAAATGCTAAAACAGCTACAAGAATATTTACGATAAGTGCAGCAACATAAAGAATAACATTCCCAAAATGTGCTGAGATTTCGATAGCTTGATAGCTTTCAGCATCTAATTGTGCTTTTAATTGATCAAGGTTGTTGACTAAAATAAAGTGACTAATAATAGAAACTACTTTAGCACCAGCGCCGAGAACATTTACCCAAGCGATGAAGAGCGTCCAAGAACGCAAAGATTGACGAATTTTTTCATATGGAACCATTTTAAACCTCCTAAAATAATGGTTAACTAATATGATAGTACGGCTATTATATCATAATATTTTTTTATGTAAACACTTTTATATCAGAAGATGTAAGCTTGTGAAAACCTTTAGTTTCAAGGGTTAAATCGTTTTATACTTCTAAATATTTTAGCTGTGAAATCAAAATTTGGAAGATTCCATTTTACTTTTTAAGTGATAAAAAAATAGGATTTCAATGGTTTAAAATCCTATTTTGAGTTATGAACGTTTAAAAAATTGTTCGATATCTTCTTGGGTAATACCGATCAACGGATCGATAAATGCCATATTTTCTTCTGTTAGGCGATAAATTTTTGGCTCTTCAGTTTCAAGTTCTTCCTCAATATCCAAGCTGAGTTGTTCAGCTTTTTTAGAAGAATTTTCTTCTTCGAAATTTGAAGGAGTGTTTTTAGCTGTTTCGTGTTTTTGAATTCCAGAATCAGTGATGCCCTCAGAAGAATCTATTTCAGGGAGTTCTTCGTCTCCTGTGAAACGTTCGACGAGGTAAGTGTTGCGTTTAGCACCTTCGCTTTTAATCGCGTAGTCAAAGGCAGCAATTTCTCCCAGCATGACTAGCTTACTTTTTGAGCGTGTAATGGCAGTATAGATAAGGTTACGCTGCAAGAGTCGGTGACTCTGACGTGTGATTGGCAGAATAACAACCTGAAATTCGCTACCTTGAGATTTGTGGATAGACATGGCGTAAGCCAGTGTGATTTTATGCCATTCGTTACGAGGATAGCTCACTTCAGTACCATCAAAAGACATAAACAGCTCGTCTTGCTTAGACTCGGTGTATTTGGCAGGAATAAGGTCAGTAATATAGCCGATATCACCGTTAAAGACATTGAGTTCGGCATCGTTGATGAGGTGGAGAACTTTGTCTCCCTTACGAAAATTCATCTCACCAAAGGCAAATGACAATTGGTCACCGAGTGGGTTTAACAAATCTTGGATAATCGTATTAAGGCGATTAATCCCAGCTGCTCCGCGGTACATGGGGGCAAGAATTTGAATTTCTTGTGGGCTGATACCACTTTTAATAGCTGCGCTGACAATCTTTGGAATCATCTCAGGAATGTATTGGGCGCTAGCTTCAAAATAAGAGCGGTCAGCTTTTTTCTGTGTGAAATCAGCTGGCAAGATGCCTTGTCTCATTTGATTGGCTAAAGTAACGATAGTTGAATCTTCGGACTGTCTAAAGATTTTTGTCAGTGCTAACTGCGGTAATTCTTTGATTTTCAATAAATCTGCCAAAACTTGTCCAGGTCCTACCGAAGGCAATTGGTCGCTATCTCCGACGATGATAACTTGAGTATTTGATGAAATAGAGCTAAACAGTTGGTTAGCAAGCCATGTATCGACCATTGAAAACTCATCGATGATAATCAAGTCACAATCAAGATAATCATCCATAGCTTGATAGTCATTATCGCCATTTAAGCCGAGGTGGCGGTGAATCGTGGCACTTGGTAAGCCAGTCAATTCGTTCATACGACGGGCTGCACGACCAGTCGGTGCTGCTAGAATGATTGGGATATCTTTTTTCTCAAGGTCAATGCGGTGAAGAGCAGCATAGGTCTCGATTAAACCGTTGATAACGGTCGTTTTTCCTGTTCCCGGTCCACCAGTTAGAATAAAGACTTTGCTTTGCAGGGCATTTTTGATAGCATCTTTTTGCACTTGGTCATAAGAAATCCCAAAATTTTCTTCGACTTCAGCGATTTCTTCTTCCAGTTCTTCGGCTGAAAATTGCTTAGACAGTGGGGTATCAAGGATACGCGTCAAATGTTTTTTGATACCTGCTTCAGCATAAAAGAGCGTGTTGTCAAAAATCTTAGTACCGATATTCTGCACCTTGTCTTCAGCAATAAGTGTGGATAACTCTTTAGCGACAGCTGCGGGGTCAAGTTCGATTTGTCGTGCTTCTTCAAGAATAGTGATGGCATTTTCTAATAAATCACGCGCCTCGACATAAGTATCGCCGTTTTCCACAGAAAGTTCGAATAATGTGTGGACAAGTGCCGCACGAAAACGTTGTGGAGAATCTGCTTCGATGCCTAACTGCTCAGCCAGTTGGTCAGCTATTTTAAACCCAATCCCTTGGATGTCTTCAACGAGTTGATAAGGATTTTCTTGGATAATGTCAAGACTTTCTTCTTTGTACTGGTTAAAAATCTCAAAAGCCACACGGTTAGTCAACCCATACTCAGCAAGTTTGGCAAGGATTTGCTCCGTACCATAATTGAGTTTTAATTTGGCAACAAAATTATCACGATTTTCCTTAGAAAGTCCTGAAATACTGTCGAGTTTACTTGGGTCTTCTAGAATTTTATCGATGGTGTCTTCGCCGTAGAGCTGCACGATTTTTTCAGCAGTTTTTTTCCCAATTCCTTTAAAGTGCTCGCTTGAAAAATATTTAATCAATCCAGATGAGCTTGGCTTTGAACGCTCGTAGCGCGTGAGTTTAAGCTGATCACCGTATTTTGGATGCTGGGTCAATTCACCCCAGAAAGTATAATTTTCTCCTTCAATGATTTCAGCCATTGTCCCTGTGACAATGATTTCAAAATCATCGAAATCAGAGTCAGTATCTTCGATTTCGAGTAGTACGATTTTAAAAAAGTTACTGGCATTTTCAAAAATAATACGCTCAACAATGCCAGAAAAGAAGTATTCCATAACTTGTCCTTACTTGATTACTATAGTGGCTTTATTATAACATTCGGAAATCTGATAGACAAACACTGCATAAAAAAGACTTAACTCAAGTGAGCTAAGCCTTCAATGATTTTTAGTTGACGCCTCCAATTTTTGAAAGTGGCCAGAAGCGGAATTTGACTTCACCAACGAGAGCTGATTTTTTAAAGGTACCAACTTCGCGGCTATCTTTTGAGACGATACGGTCATCACCTAGCAAGAAATAGCGACCTTTTGGAACTTTAACTGTAAATTCAGTGTTACCATCTTTATCAGTCGTAAAGGCATCTGAATTATCAACTAACTGTTGGAATAAAGTGTTGTAAGAGTAAATATCTTCCAAGTCACCATTGTCAAAAGCTTTTTTGTATTTGACTAAGTAAGGTTCACTTGTTTTCTTGCCATTGACATAAAGAACATCGTCTTTGTAAGTAATAGTATCACCTGGAAGTCCGATAACACGTTTTACGATTTCTTTTGTCTTTTTGCCTTCTTTTTCTTTTGCGACTACAATATCAAATCGGTCAATCGATGACGTTTTTAAAACGATTAAGCGTTCACCGTCAGCAAGTGTCGGGTCCATAGAATGTCCATCAACTCTGACAGGTTCGATGACAAAAATACGAAGGACAGCAAGTAGTAGGACAAAGAGGATGAAGAGTCCCCATTCTTTGATAAAATGTTTCATAAATCTTCCTCGACTTTATTTTAATAATTTTTGTGCTTTTTGAGTGTTTGCAAAGTGAAGTTTCGCGGTGTGCTCTAGACCAGGCATACCATATGCTGCTAGGATTTGGCTAGCAACTTTATCGGACTGGCTACCGGCACCACTTGGTAATTTATATTGGACTTCTTGACTGAGTTTATCCAAGTTTTCCAAGAAGAGATTGCGAGCGATGATTGAGCTGACTGCGACAGCAAGGTATTTGCCTTCAGCTTTTTCTTCAAGCGTGAGCGGATTGTTAAAATGATTGACTTCATTTTTTAGGTATTTTTCATAATTTTGACGGCTTGTAAAAGCATCGATAACGATTTTTTCAGGTTTTACACCATCTTGCAGAAGTAGAAAGATAGCTTGATTGTGGAGAGCCACCTTAACGGATACGGCATTATGCATTTTGCCTTTCCCGACAACTTGATTATACTTTTTCGGGGACAATAGCAGAGCTTTGTGCTTGATGTTTTTTTCTAAGATTGGAGCGATTTGTCGAATCTTACTATCGGTTAGATTTTTGGAATCATCAACACCGAGTTTTTTAAGCAGAGCATGGTCATCAGGTGTTACAAAACTAGCAACAACAGCTAAACCACCAAAATAAGACCCGTTTCCAACTTCGTCTGAACCGATAAGTGGCATGTTTTGCCCAGCTTGGCTGCTTTTCTCAGCTGGCTCAGAAGCTTTATAACCAAATTGGCTAGCAACCTCTTCAGCAGAACTGCCTTGAAAGACAACCTTACCAGAGGTGTAGGCAAGAACTGTGACGCCATTGATTTTTGCGGCGAAAGTGACGTAAGGGTTGTTGTTTGTGATTTGCTTACTAGCAAGTGTTTTGACTAAGTTTTGCAAGTCATTTTTCCCTAGTTTTATAACAATTGTATTCATGCTTTAATTGTAACATAAAAAGGTAGACAAAGTGGTAAAATAGCCGTTGAAAACTGCTATTTTCACGCTTACATTTTACGAAATGCCCATTTTAAGGTATAATGTCAAAGAGGTGACTATATGGAAAGCAAAAATCGTTATAAATTCGTCTTTGGAGAGAAGTCGCTCACATTAACAACAGATAAAGATAACCTCTTTATGGAAGAAGTTGAGCGTGTAGCCAAAGAAAAATACAATACAATCAAAGAAAAATTGCCACAAGCTGACAATGAAACTGTGGCTATTTTAATGGCTATCAATTCCCTTTCTACTCAGCTTAGTCGTGAGATTGAAGTTGAAAAAATGGAAAAAGAATTGATGGCGCTTCGTTCTGAGACAATTGACGATATTAAGGAGAAAGCCAGCAAGGCTGATTCTGAAGAGGAATAATATATATGTTATCAGTTTTTATTTTGCTGATTTTAGCTTGGCATTTTTATATTGGCTATTCACGTGGCATTATTTTGCAAGCTTATTATCTTGTAGCGAGTATTGTGTCATTAGTTGTAGCTAGTCGTTTTTACCAAGCGTTGTCGGAAAATTTGACTTTGTGGATTCCTTATTCAAATCCGAATCAAGGAGCCGTGGTAAATTTTTTCACCGATGTTAATATTTTTGATTTAGATAAAGTTTTTTATGCAGGGGTAGCTTTTACAGCTATTTATATGGTTGTCTATGCACTTTTTCGTTTACTAGGGATTATTGTGCATTTATTGCCGCTTCATCATTTTGATAATGTCAAGGTTAATTGTGTCAGTGGCGTTTTGGCGATTTTAGTAACACTGATATCTTGCAATCTCTTGTTGACATTACTTGCAACTGTTCCTATGTCAATGGTGCAGAATTTGCTATCAAGTAGTTGGTTAGCACGTCTAATTATTAATGATTTTCAGCCACTAGCGGGAATCATTAAGTCACTATGGGTGACAGCAATTTTAGGATAATGTAAAAGAGTCTGGGGTAGTTTATCTCAGACTTATTCAGTTTATATTTAAAGGAAAACACAAGTGCCAAATGGCGCTTGATGAGATGAGTTTTGGTATAATAGTGATATGAATAACAGAATTTTAGAACAGTTAGAATTTGATAAGGTCAAGCAACTTTTTGCTGGCTATTTACAAACTGAGCAAGGGCAGGAGGAATTACGTAAACTTTCTCCAATGACTGAACCAGATCGTATCTCACGTTCATTTGATGAAATGTCTGATATGGAGCAGATTTTCATTGAGCAACACGGATTTGGTCTTGGCAGTTTGCGTGATATTTCTGAAAGTATGCGTCGCTTAGAATTGGATGCTGATGTTAACGTTTCAGAGATTATCGACATCAAAAAAATCTTGCAAGTTTCTGCAGAAGTTAAACATTTTTACAATGATTTAGAAAATGTCGAGCTGCATGCGCTCAATAATCTTTTTGAAAAAATCGAACTTCTACCAAGTCTGCAGGGTAGTCTTCAAGCGATCAACGATGGCGGTTTTATTGAAAATTTTGCAAGTCATGAACTTGACCGTATTCGTCGTCAAATCAATCATGATGAAAGCCGCGTGCGTCAAGTTTTGCAAGATATTTTGAAAAAGCAAGCTGACCATTTGACAGAGACTTTGATTGCAAGCCGTAATGGTCGTGCAGTTTTACCTGTGAAAAATAGCTACCGCAATCGTATTTCAGGGGTTGTGCATGATATTTCAGCATCAGGAAGCACTGTTTATATTGAACCACGCGCCGTTGTCCAATTAAACGAAGAAATCACACAATTGCGCGCAGATGAACGTCATGAAATGGCACGTATTTTGCGTGAGTTGTCAAATATGCTTCGTCCGCATACTAATATTATTCGCAACAATGCTTGGGTTTTAGGACACTTGGATTTTGTACGTGCAAAATTTCTTTTCATGCAGGAAAACAAAGCAGTCGTTCCACAATTATCCACAGATAAGACCGTTCAGCTCTTACAAGCTCGTCACCCGCTGTTGACAAATCCTATCGCAAATGACCTTCATTTCCTTGATGAATTGACAGTGATCGTTATCACTGGTCCAAATACCGGTGGTAAAACCGTCATGTTGAAAACTTTGGGATTAGCGCAGCTTATGGCACAATCAGGACTTCCAATCCTAGCTGACAAAGGTAGTAAAGTTGCTGTTTTCAATGAGATTTTTGCTGACATCGGTGATGAACAATCTATCGAGCAAAGCCTGTCAACATTCTCAAGCCATATGACAAATATTGTGGATATCTTGGCAGCTGCTGATAAAGATAGCTTGGTCCTTGTGGATGAATTGGGGGCAGGAACTGACCCACAAGAAGGGGCAAGTCTTGCCATTTCAATCTTGGAGCATTTGCGTTTGACACAAGTGAAAACCATGGCAACAACTCACTATCCTGAACTAAAAGCTTACGGTATCGAGACAGAGTTTGTTGAAAATGCCAGCATGGAATTTGACACAGAGACTTTGAGCCCGACTTATCATTTCATGCAAGGTGTGCCAGGACGCTCAAATGCCTTTGAAATCGCTCGTCGTTTAGGTCTTGCAGAAGTGATTGTCAACGAAGCAGAGCGTTTGACGGATTCTGATACGGATGTTAACCGCATCATCGAACGTTTGGAAGAACAAACGCATGAAAGTCGCAAACGTCTTGACCATATCAAAGAAGTTGAACAAGATAACCTTAAATTCAATCGTGCAGTCAAGAAACTTTACAATGAATTCTCACATGCAAAAGACAAAGAACTTGAAAAAGCTTCTGCTAAGGCACAAGAAATTGTGGATAAAGCCATGGCTGAAAGTGAAGAAATCCTTAAAAATCTTCACCACAAAGCAAGTCTTAAACCACACGAAGTCATTGAAGCTAAAAGTCAGTTGAAAAAATTGGCACCTGAAGTTGATTTATCGAAAAATAAAGTTCTTAAGAAAGCTAAGAAATTGCGTGCACCGCGCGTGGGTGATGATATTATCGTCACAGCTTATGGTCAACGCGGAACCTTGATCAACCAAACGAAAAACGGTAAATGGGAAGCGCAAGTTGGTCTCATTAAGATGACGCTTAAAGAAGACGAATTTAGCCTTGTCAAAGTTCAAGAAGAAGTGCAAAAACCTAAGAAAAAACAAGTTCATGTTGTTAAGAAAAGCAAGAAATCAGCTGGACCACGTGCTCGACTTGACCTTCGTGGTAAACGTTATGAAGAAGCTATGCAAGAATTGGATGAATTTATCGACCAAGCCTTGCTTAATAACATGGCTCAAGTTGATATCATTCACGGTATCGGAACAGGTGTTATTCGTGAAGGGGTCACAAAATACCTTCGCCGCAACAAACATGTCAAATCATTCGGCTACGCCCCACAAAATGCAGGTGGCAGTGGCTGTACCATCGCAAATCTTGGTTAAATGTAAAAAGTCTAGGACTGTCCTAGGCTTTTTTGAGTTATTTTTAGTTGTGAGCAACCATAATTTTCAACTTCTTCCTATAAAAAAATAGCGGTTAGCGACTGAATTTTAACCGTTTACGACATTGACGTTCACAAGCAAGATTTTTTGGTATACTGAAATGTAACTTTAATGGAAGATACTTGTCTGCTTGATATCTTAGAAGAAGATAATCGTTGTTACGGTGGTATTGTGCGCCTTTCAAATGGTGAACTTAAAAAGATTACAGCTGATGTGACAGTTCTTGCCAGTGGTGGTGTTGGTGGTTTGTATACAAACAGTACAAACTTCAAACATTTAACTGGTGATGCGCTAGCGATTTCACTAAAACACGGTATCGAACTTAAGGATATGTCTTACGTGCAAATTTACCCAACAACACTCTACCAAGAAAATCCGAAAGAACGTTCATTTTTGATTTCTGAGTCTGTTCGTGGTGATATTCGTGTCCTTCTTTCAGGAGAACGCACTGCACTCAACTATCTTCAACGCATGAGCGGGATTGCGACTTACACGCATGAAATGACAGACCTTTTAAAAGATAGCCCGATTACGTTGCTTGATTCACGTAAAACAACGCCAAATAACCGTATTTTTGAAAAATATGCTATTAAAGTTGGTGGCGGTAAAAAACACCGTTACAACTTATCAGACGGTGTTTTGCTAAAAGATAATCACATCGATGCTGCTGGTGGTGTTAAAGAGGCAGTTCTTGCTGCTAAAGCTTATGCACCATCTGTCCGTAAAATCGAAATCGAAGTGGAAACACTTGATATGGTTAAAGAAACGGTTGAAGCTGGAGCTGATATCATTATGCTTGATAATATGGAATACGATGTTATGAAAGAAGCGGTAGCTTTGATTGATGGCAGAGCTGAAATCGAAATTTCAGGAAATGTCACTCGAGAAAATCTTGCTTCTTACACAGGTTTGGCAGTTCAATACGTGTCAAGCGGAGCGATTGCGCATTCAGCGAATATTCTGGATTTATCGCTTAAAAATTTGCATCCTGTTGAAAATTAAGTGGAAAATCTTTTGAAGAAATGATAAAAAAATCCCCAGCTCAATTGAGTTGGGGATTTGATGTTGATAACTAAAAAAGGAAAAATAATAGTCCAAAGATAATGCCAATAAGATAACCAGCCGCAACATCATGCGGGTAGTGAACTCCACCAATGACACGGCAAATAGCGATGACTAGCGATAAAACAAGGAAAAGAATTCCTAAAATCGGATTTAGTCGCCAAATAGCCATGCTGATAATCGTTGCTGAAAAGACGTGGCGACTTGGCATGGATTGACCTTTGGTGTCTTTTTTGATGAGGGGATTAATCTGCCAAGCTTCGTAAGGACGTGGTGTATTAATCATTTTTCGCATCAAGGATACAAGGATAAACGATACTCCAGGGATAAAGATAGCTGGGATAAGTTGGCTTTGCCGTTTGAAAAAAAGGTAAACAAGCAGTAGCGGATAGACCAGATACATGACTGCTGTTAATAGTCTGTTGATAAGTCTCAAACTGTGGACAGTGCGTGGATTTTTTCGGATTGGGTCAGTTATTTTGGCATAAAAATCAGCATAATTTTTCATAGGATTCCTCTGAGTAATGATAATTTTATTATAGCACATGAGCTAGAATAGGGGGAAAATGAGAATTTTTCCAAAAAAAGAAAATTCCGTAGCAATTAGTTGTCAAAATGGTAAATTTCCCGTAAAATAGGCTCATAAACTAATAGAAAAGGAAAAAGAACTTTGGGATGCTTGGCTGATTCGTATCCGTTTTTTATTGAAAAAACAAGTCAGCCCATTTAGAAGTTCTAGGTAATTATAATGGCACTTAATGTTACTGATGCTACATTTGAAGCAGAAACTAATGAAGGCCTTGTCCTTGTTGACTTTTGGGCAACATGGTGTGGTCCATGTATGATGCAAGCTCCAATCTTGGAACAATTGTCAGAAGAAATGGACGAAGACGAACTTAAAATCGTTAAAATCGATGTTGACGAAAATCCAGAAACAGCTCAAAAATTTGGTATCATGTCAATTCCAACATTGCTTTTCAAAAAAGATGGTGAAGTTGTGAAACAAGTTGCTGGTGTTCACACTAAAGACCAAATCAAAGCAATCGTTGCTGAATTGAGTTAATCAATTAAGGTCAGGGGTAACCCTGACTTTTTTGATAAAGTAATTTTGTCCTTGACTTGGAGTAGACTTCAAGGAATATAATGAGTGTGTTAAGAGATGGAACTCTAACATTTATTATCTTATCATTTGCTAAAAAAGTAGAAAGGAGAGGTTCAGTTCATCATGTTTGATGATAATTGAACTTGCCCTACCGACTGTGTAAAAAAGATAAATCTTCCTATATGCAAGCATCATCGGTCGATTTCCTATTTTTACTTTGTCGTATACGGGCTCGGTATCTTATTTATGAAATCTGCTATTTTTGAAAAAGCTGGTCTGATGACTGTTGAAGAAGTGGCTAAGCCAACTTTACAAGCTGACGATGATGTTATTATCAAGGTTGTTCGAGCATGTGTCTGCGGTTCTGACCTTTGGTCTTATGCTAATGGTGATGAAAAAGCTGCACATTCTGAAAACTCAGGTCACGAAGCTCTTGGTATTGTTGAAGAAGTTGGTTCTGCCATTACGACCGTACAACCTGGTGATTTTGTCATCGTACCATTTACTCACGGTTGTGGGGAATGTGATGCTTGCCGTGCTGGTTTTGACGGAACGTGTGATAACCACCCAGGTTATAGCAACTGGTCTTCTGGTTTCCAAGCAGAATATGTTCGCTTCCACTATGCTAACTGGGCTTTGATTAAAATCCCTGGACAACCATCTGATTATTCAGAAGGTATGATGAAATCACTCCTTACTTTGGCTGATGTTATGCCAACAGGTTATCATGCTGCGCGTGTTGCTGACGTCAAACGCGGTGACAAAGTCGTTGTTATCGGTGATGGAGCGGTTGGACAATGTGCCGTTATTGCGGCGAAAATGCGCGGAGCTTCTCAGATTGTCTTGATGAGCCGACACGAAGACCGTCAACAAATGGCGCTTGCTTCAGGAGCTACCGCTGTCGTTGCTGAACGCGGTGAAGAAGGCATTGCTAAGGTTCGTCAAATTCTCGGCGGAGGAGCTGACGCTGCTCTTGAATGTGTCGGTACAGAAGCCGCTATCGAGCAAGCTCTCGGTGTTATCCACAATGGCGGACGTGTTGGATTTGTTGGTGTCCCTCATTACAATAATCGTCCGCTAGGTTCAACATTTGCACAAAACATTACTGTCGGAGGCGGTTCAGCTTCTGTCACTACCTACGACAAACAACTCCTTCTTAAAGCAGTCCTTGACGGTGACATCAACCCAGGTCGCGTCTTTACAAATACTTATCACTTGGACGACATCAACCAAGCCTACAAAGACATGCAAGACCGCAAAGCAATCAAATCAATGATTGTCATGGACTAACCTAACGCTTAAGCTGTTAACATAGCCTCCCGAAATTTTTCGGAAGGTTTTTTCACCCTAGCTTTGGCAAGCAGGGTGTTTTTCTTATGTTAGATTTACACAAATCTTAGTTGTTGTTAGCATGAAGTAACTTTTATTGTCAAAGAAGCATGCTTCAATCTTAATCAAGATATTCTTTGATTGCGGTATCAGTTGCGATACGTCCAAATGTGAAGATGTCTGTTAGTGAGTTACCACCGAGTCGGTTACCTGCGTGGAGTCCACCTGCAACTTCACCAGCAGCAAAGAGACCTTTGATAATTTTGCCATCTTCGTTGATGACATGGGCGTGAGTATCGATTTTTAGACCACCCATCGTGTGGTGTGTGGCTGGTTTACGTGGTGTTGCGTAGAATGGTGCTTTTTCGACTTTGAGGTCGAAGGCACCTTTGTCAAATTCAGGGTCATGACCAGCATCAACGTATGAATTGTAATTGGTAATTGTTTCTACCAAAGTAGCTGGGTCAATGTTGATTTGCTCAGCCAATTCTTCCAAGGTATCAGCCTTAAAGAGGGTACCTGCTTCAACTTGGGCATCAATTTTTTCTTGGCTAGTGTTGTAGGCTGTTTCTTTGATGTTTTCATCTGCGATAAGATAGAAGAGACCACCGTTATCAATAGCTGCTTGAGATAATTGGTCACGGCTACCATATTCATCGACGAATCGTTTACCTTTGGTATTGACCATGATAAAGTTTGCTGGCGGAACTTGCAAACCTGTGAAGAGAGCACCAGTAACTGGGTCTGATACGGGCATCATTTGGCTGAATCCCATACCGACAAGGTCTGCACCAACAGATTGACCAAGTAGGATACCGTCACCAGTAGCAGCAGGTGTATTTGATGTCGCAATGTCATCATCGATTTCTGACCAATAAGTGTTGTATTGTTGAAGCATTTTAGTATTGGCAGCAAAACCACCTGTTGTCAAAATGACTGCTTTACCGTTGACTGTAATGGTTTGACCGTTACGTCCGCTTCCTTTAACACCTGTAACAACACCGTCTGTAACAATAAGTTCTTTAACTTGGGTATCTGTTAGAATGATTCCTCCGTTTTTCAAAACGAAATTTTTCAAAACAGCGATGTAGGCAACTCCCATTGGAACTTTTGGTTTATGACCACGACGCCAAATAGCACCAACTGGCATAGTTACCTCATCACGTAGAAATTTGACACCGATATTTTCCAACCAGCGAACAGATTCAAGAGCATGTTCTGTTAGAACACGAATAAGTTCATAATTGCCGTGGATCTCATGCCCTTTGAGGTCTTTACGTTTACCGCCAAGATAAGTTTGGATACGGTAGAGAAGTTTTGAGTCAAAAAGATAAGTTGGGTCTTTGAGATACTCTTCAATTTCAGATTTGAGGGCACGGAAATCTGGTAAGAATTCTGGGTCGATAGTTGCCTCATCAATATCATGCAATTCTTGCAGATTGTGGGCTTCACCTGGGTTAGCAGCAAATGTATTTTGCCAAGCAGGGTCAGGGGCATTCATTGGACCACCAGCGCGGACAGTGTTTCCACCGACCGCTGGGAATTTTTCAACGAGGATGACTTTTTTACCAGCTTGAAGGGCACGAGCAGCTGCTGTCAAACCAGCACCACCCCCACCGACAATGACAAGTTCTGTGTCGTAAGTTTTATCTTCTTTATCAAGAGCTGAAGGAGCTTTTGGACGTGAACGAAGGGCATCAGGATTAGCACCAGCTTGGCGCACCGCACGCGCGACCCCATTTAGGACACCTCTTGAAGTAACTGAAGCACCAGAAATGGCATCGACATTAAGGGTTTGACCTTCGATGATTTCATTTGGAATGCGGGTGAATACCACATCAGCAATTCCTCCTGTTTCACCAGATGAATCAATATCGATGGCTTCGATGCGTTCTTCTGAAAGGGTTACTGACATTGGAAGTTCACCGTTATGTCCGACAGTTGTGACTTGGTAAGTACCTGGTTCAAAGCGTACGTCTTCAGGTTCGTTGAGCTGATTAGCAATAGTTGCAAAGCGAACAAAGCGGAAGAAGCAAGATTCTAAGAAATCAATTGTGCCTTGGCCTTTGAGGTCGCCATTTTCATCAAAAGCTTGATGAGCAAGACCGAGTAAAAATTCACTACCTGGCATGACAACAGCATTAACACCAGGAGCATCTAGAATTTGGCGAAGATGGAGCTGTGCGCGTGAAGACCCTTGGATACCATAAGAGGCTCCAACAATCATGACAGGCTTACCAGTCAATGGATGAATGTTAAATGATAGCCACTCAATCAGACTGTTTAAGCTTGATGGGATAGTGTGATTATGTTCAGGTGTAGCAATAATCACACCGTCAGCTTCAGTGATTTTGGTGTTAAAATTTTGGATAACAGCAGATTCTGTTTGGTCATCTGTTTCGTTAAACATTGGGACATCAGTGATTTCTAAAAGCTCAATATCTGCTTGTTTAGCAAAATGTCTTGCCATATATTGGAGTAAAAGTCGATTATATGATTTTTTAGCATTGGTTCCGACGATAGCAACTAATTTCATAAATGCACCTCCTAGTTGACTTCCCAAGCGAAAGCTTTTTTACGGTCAGTATCAGCCTTGCTGACAACTTGATTGGTAATCTCAACGAAAGCTTGGAATTCTTTAAAATTCTCCTCAAGCTCAGCTACCTTTTCAGGATTATTAAGATTATTTTCATCGTCTAAAACTTGTTCGGAGTGACCGAGAAGAAACTCGATTCCAGGCATGATACGTGCTTTCAACTCAGGGGCATCTAAGATTTGGCGGAGGTGTGCTTGTGCGCGTGAAGTTCCAAGAGCACCAAGAGAAGCACCTACAATCATAGTTGGTTTATTGATAAGAGCGCGACTAGTGTAGGCAATCCATTCGAGAGCAGAAGACAAAGGCGCTGGGATAGTATGGTCATACTCAGGCGTTGCAATGATAACACCATCTGCGCTAGCAATTTTCTTAGAAAATCCTTCGACACTAGTAGGAGCTAGCTTGTCTTCAGGTTCGTTGAAAGCTGGTAAATCTTTGATTTCAAGAAGTTCAATGTCAGCCTTATCTGAAAAATGCTTTGCCATAAATTTTAACAACTTACGGTTGGTAGAACGCTCAGAATTCGTTCCGACAATAGCAACTAATTTCATATAATTTACTCCCTTTTTACAAATTGTTACTTTCATCATACTCTTTTTTAAGAATAATTGAAAACGTTTTTGGTATAAAGGTAGAAAATTAATTTTCAAATGAACACAAAATAGAAGAAAAAGCCCGATGAAAATCAGGCATTTAAACTATTTCCCCTCCAAATAAACCTTCAGCATTTTCTTCTGCGGGGTTGCCATGGGGTATTGTGAGAGTTGGTCTTGTGGAATCCAGCGGAGTTCTTTGGTGGCCGTGAAGTCAGTTGTTGTTACGTTTCCTTCGATGAGCTCAATGGTCCATTTTTGGTGGCTGAAGGTGTGTTTGACAGCTGGAAATGTCTTACTTGTCCAATTTGGCTTGAGATGATAATCCTCTTTGAATCTTGCCTTTTGTGAAATGGTCTGAAGTGCAGCATTATTTTTTTCAAATAAGTCAAGTTGCTGTCCGATAACATCAGTTTCCATGATTGGAAATGACCAGAAACCTCCAAGTAATCGTCCATCAAGATTTTTTTCCATTAAGAAATCGCCATCACTGTTACGAATGACAAAGGCTTGAATTTGGATCGGTTTTGGTTTTTTCTTAGGAAGTTTTATAGGATATTTGTCGTAAGTTCCGTGTAGATAAGCTGCGCTGAAAAATCGAATCGGTGATTCATCTGGACGAGGGTTCTTAGCTGATTCGATATCCGTTCCAAGGTCCATCAGTGCTTGGTTAAAATCACCAGGACGCTCTGGGTCAATGAGCACTTCCATAATAGCTTGGAAAATTTTTCGATTTTTAGGGTCACCAATATCGTAATTGACCTCGAAAAGTCTAGCCATAACACGCATGACATTGCCATCAACAGCAGGTTCAGGAAGCCCAAAAGCGATACTAGCAATCGCGCCAGCCGTATAAGGGCCGATACCTTTCAGAGAAAGAATGTCCTTGTGATTGTCAGGAAATACCCCGCCAAAATTTTCCATGATTTCTTGTGCAGCTTTTTGCATGTTGCGCACGCGAGAGTAGTAGCCAAGCCCTTCCCAAGCTTTGAGTATTTTTTCTTCAGGAGCATTAGCCAGTGACTCGATGGTTGGAAAACAGTCTAAAAAGCGCTCATAGTAAGGAATAACAGTAACTACTTGAGTTTGCTGCAGCATAATTTCAGATATCCAAATATGGTAAGGATTTTTTGTCCTGCGCCAAGGCAAATCACGTTTTTTATTATCGTACCAATTAAGCAGGGTGCGTCGAAAAGAAGCAATTTTTTCAGCATCCCACATGTCGATACCGTAGTCTTTCAAATTAGTCATGTTTCCATTGTAGCAAAGATTGATTTTTAAAGGTAATAAAAGTTCTTAGAAAAAAAATTTGATAAAAAAGCTCATATCTCTTGACAAAAGGTAAGCGGTTACATTACAATAAAAGTGTAAAGAAGGATGACAAAAGAAACGAAGTAAGGAGGTAACAGTTCTTATGATGAAACCACATGTCTCCCGGTATAAGAATGGTGATAAAGTCTCTAGTCGGAGTTGGGTAGGCACAGTTAACTTTACGTAATGGAGGTGGCGCTTATGTTAACATTAAACTTAGGTCGCTATAAAAATGGTGATTAGGTACTTTGTTTAGCCATAAAGATTTATACCTCAAAAATCTCATAATATTGTAACATTGAAAATTTAACACATCGGAGGAACGTCTTATGTTGATGGTAAATGTAGGTCGTTACAAAAATGGAGACTAACAACTAGTTGGATTTAAGTCAATAAAGGAGTGATGTCACATTTTAGATGAAAATTATAATTGGAAGTGAGCGATTAGAAATAGCTAGCGCAAAAAATATTACCGGTTGATTTTGTTGCTAGTAACAGTAGTAATCGAATGGGCTTCTAATCATATTGCTTCCATGTTCAAAAGCTTTTAATGAAAGTTGTAATAGATATGAAAGCAATCAATGTAAGTCGTTACAAAAGCGGAGACTCAAAACACATGTGGCGACGAGTAAATCGCTACATGAGAAAAAACCAAACAATCGGATGATTATTATCATTGCTCAGTGAGTATTTTCAGTTAAATGGAGGTATCTTATGAATGTAGCAAGATATAAAAATGGTGATACTTTAGCTAGTCGCAGAAAATAGCTAAAGGAGTGATACCAATGTAAGTTGTAGTAGATAAAAATGTCATGGAGGTATATGTACAATGCTGAAAATGAATTTAAATCGCTATAAAAACGGAGATAATGATCTAACAGCCTAACTCCTTATGAGAATGGTATGTTGGATAACATACGAAAAAATTTTTAGAGACGAGATGAAAATCTCGTCTTTTTTTGGTATAAAATGACAAAAATGATTAAAATGTACAAAAATTCTGAAGAATTTTTAGAAAATCTACAGAAATAATTGAAAAAATACTTTAAATTTATTATAATACAATCAATTGAAAACGCTTTATAATAAAAAGAAACGAGGAGATTTAGGTGGGAAAAGGAAGTCTTCGAAAATTAAAACGAATCGAACTTTATGAGATTATGTTAGCGCAAAGCAAAGAGATTGATAGATTACGAGATGAGTTGGCAAAGGCTAATGAAAAATTGGAAAACCAAGAAATTCGCCTAGCTAACGCTGGATCTATCGCAGAAGCTTCTCTTAGTTTGACAAAGGTTTTTGAAGAAAGTCAAAAAGCAGCGGATTTATATCTTAAAAATGTCAAATTAATGAATGGAGAAGCGAAACATGAAAAAGAATGAAAATATCACTCTCCTGACAACGAGTGAGATTGAGGAGCTCTATAAGAAAGCAAAATACCGTAAACTATTTTCTGAAAAGATTAGAAGTACGGTTTTTATGTTAATCGTTGTTGCAGCCTTTGCGATTTTGGTAGCCATGCTTTATCTTCCAACCCTCAGAATTTATGGAAAATCCATGAAGGGAACGCTAGAAGGCGGGAATATCGTATTAGCTGTTAAGAGTAATCGCTTTAAGACGGGAGACATCGTTGCATTTTATTACAACAACAATATCTTAGTTAAACGTGTCATTGCCGAATCTGGTGACTGGGTTAACATCACAAAAGATGGTACAGTTTACGTCAATAACAAGAAAATAAATGAACCTTATATCGAGAATAAGGCTTATGGTGAGACAAACATCAAGTTTCCTTACCAAGTTCCAGAAAATCGTATCTTTGTTTTAGGAGATAACCGTAAAGTCTCTATTGACTCGCGAAATACTTCTATCGGTGTGGTTTCGGATGAACAATTAGTTGGTAAACTAATTTTCAGAATCTGGCCTTTATCAGAAATTGGAACTCTAAATTAAAAGTATTATCGAAGCTTATTCACTGTGTTTTAGGATGTGAGGAGAGTGAAATCCGATGGGAAATTTTTTTAGAAAAAGTAATTTAATCAAAAGACATAAAAAGCTTGTAACTTTCCTTGCTATAATGGTCGCTCTGGTAACGACATACCTTCTAATCTTTCCAGCTATCACATTAGATATCGAAAGAGCTAGAGAAGAACCTGGCGTTGAAGTAGAACAAAGTAGTCAATCGCCACCAAGCCTTCCAGCTATGGGAGATTCTGATAGCAATCTAAGTTCTGCAACTGAAAGCTCACAAGAAGCAGATACTTCTCAGACAGAATCTACTGAGGATAACTTAATCACACAGGCAACAACATTAACAGCTACTAATCAAGATTACACGATTACAGCTGATGTTAATGCGGATGCGCAATTGCCTAAAGATACAAGCTTGACTGTTAAAGAAATCAAAACCGATGATGAAGCTTATCAATCAAATTATGAAAAAGTTCAAAATTATTTAACAGGAAAGACGATTGATAATGTCCTTTTCTATGACATTACTTTTGAATCAAAAGGTGAAAAAGTGGAACCTAAAGCTGACGTTAAGGTGACAATCACACCAAAAGAAGCTATGGATGCAAAAGATAACTTTGATGTTTTGCATTTCCCTGATGATGGTTCGCAAGAAAATATTTCACAAAAAGATGTTAAAGAAATCGATCATAAAATCACATCAGTTTCTTTTGATAATAGTCAATTTTCAGCTTATGCTTTGGTAACATCAAGCAATCCTTCTGAGTCAAAAGCCAATCTTAATAAAGTTGGTGGTCCGAAATCAACAACTACTCATAATGTGACGTTCAAGTACACTGATAATGCAGGTGTTGAACATGAAATGACAACTGCACAAATTGTCGATGGAGGAACAATTACAGTCTTCCCAACGCCAGTTTATCGTGAAGGTTATCGTTTCAGTAGATGGGTGAATGCAGCTGATGGTTCAACGGTTACAGAAGACACTACAATTACTGGTGATATGGACGTTATTGCTGAGTATTCTGAAATTACAATTTACAACGTCACAATTCAATATTATTACCATAACAATACTACAGATACAGATACTGTCTTTGGTAATGATATTCACCACGTTGAAGTTAAAGATACACCTTATCGTGTGACACCACCACCTTCTGTAAAACCAGAAAATGATGCTACAGTAACTGATGGTGAAATTTATTATCCAAGCCAATCAATTGTTGAATTAGCTGATGCTAATGATTTAGCTGCTAAGGATGCAGCCGATGGAACTGTCGATAAGAAATTTACGATTAGGGTGCCATATGTTGCTGCGGATGCAACCTACAACATCCACTACATGTTGAAAGATTTAACCGGTAGTGGTTACACTGAAATTGAATCAACACAAGCTCATGGTGTTATTGGATCAACAATCAGACCACAAATCTTGACTTATGAGTATGCTGATTTTGAACGAACAAACTCGGTAACACTTACTCAAGCTCAAGGGCAAGATTTGTATGTTTATTACACACGTAAAGATTTCGAACTTTCATATAATACAAACGGTGGTTATTATATTGAACCAACAGTTGGTAAATATGGAGAATCAGTTCCTTTAACAAGCGAAGTGCCACAGAAAAGGGGTTACTCTTTTGATGGGTGGTATGATAACCCACAACTGACAGGTAGTAAGATTACTGGTAACGTTACACTAGAGGGTAATAAAACATTGTATGCTAAGTGGAAAGCTGATACAGTTGGTTATACAATAGCTTACTTCAAAGAAGTTTATGATAACACGACTCACACGACCCACTACGTTTACGATAGTTCAATTACACGAAGTGCTACCGTTGATACGACAATAAATGCATCAAGTGCGCCAAACCTTGCTAGTGTTTCAAAAGGTTATCAACGTGAAAATGCCTCAGGTGGTCCAAATAGCACGTCATCAATTGTTGTGGCAGCCGATGGTTCATCTGTTTTGAATGTTTACTATAGCTTGATTCGTTATACCTTTGTTTTTGATTTGAATCTTAGTAGTTGGGGATATTCACTAGGTCGCATTGACATAGGTGGTCAAACTTATCAAGGTACTGAATATCGATTAACAAATATTGTTTTAGGACAAGATGTTTCAAGCGTATGGCCAAGTTCAACATCAAATCCAAGAGAAGTATATTCACTTAACTATCTTGGTCAGGTTTCAACAGAACGTTTCTTTGACACTTGGGAAAATGAATATAAAACTAAACGTCAAGAAGTTACTCCTGAACTTTTACCAAATTCAGGAACAACAAGAACGTTTAAAGCTTCTTGGACTAACCGTGGTAATAACTACACGGCTGAATATTGGTTGCAACAACCTGATGGTTCTTATGTCAAGTCTGATAAGTATAGTCAGTCATTCATTTTTAACTCTGGTACATTTACTGCTAAGGAAATCTTTGGTTATACTTACCGCACTGACCAAAATTTTGTAGCAAATGGTGTTCAATATTATGGTAGTAAGACAAGTCAAAGAATTTATCGTTTCTACTATAATCGTGATAGTTTCAAAATCAATTACTTCTATGAAAATGATGAAGTAAATACGATTTCTAACATTCCATACGAAGCAGATATTTCATCATCAACTTATAATTACGTTCCAAGTCGACCAAGTGGTGTCGATAGTGATTATACTTGGGGTGGCTGGTACGAAGATTCAATGTTAACAACACCTTATAACTTTAGCACGATGCCAAATCACAACGTGATTTTGTATGCTAAGTGGAATCCTCCACGTTACAATGTGTCATTTAATTTGAATGGTGGTGAGGGAGCTACTCCTGCGACACAATCTGTTGAAAAACATGTTTGTGCGCAAGCGCCAGCTGACCCTACTCGAGAACACAACACGTTTGATGGTTGGTTCGACCAAAACGGTAAACGATTTGACTGGGCTAAGCCAATCACATCAGATACTGTATTGACTGCTCATTGGAAATTAAATCCATTGACTTACACTGTTCAGTATGTTGATGCTGACAATAATAACAGTAAATTATCGCCTGATAAAGTGGTAACAAGCCCAGCGCTTCAATTTGGTGATACTGTCACTGAAAAAGCCTTGGCAATCACTGGTTATCGTCCAGGTAATAATGAAAAATCTATTACCCTAGATTATGAAAATAATATTATTACATTCTACTATAGTAGGAAACAATCTAGCGTTAATTATACTATTCGTTACTTGTTGCAAGGTACAAATGAAGTCCTTAAACCAGAAGTCACTAAGACAGTTAATGGTGATACGGTTCGTGTTAAGGAAATTGCAGCTGATGTTGGTAGTGAGTACTACCCACTAGATGACGTTTTGACGTTGACCTTGACTTCAAGCTCAGCAAACAACGTTATTACATTCTACTACAGTAAGAAAACAGATGGTAACATTACTTTCCAATATCTTGATATGGATGGTAATCCAATTCCTGGTGTTGCACCAGTTAAAGAAACATTTAGTGAAGGTGGTACTTGTGGTACTATCGACCATCATCTAAATATCCCAGGATATACTTATCACTCAGGAAAAGATGTAACAGATAGTAATAATCCTACGAGCGTGAAAGAAATCTATACCTTCCAAGGTGGTGAAAATATTGATGTTAATTTCTACTATAAGAAAGACCTCAATATTGTAGCGCGTGATAAGGAAAAAGATTATGATGGTACAGCTCTTAAGAGCAATGACTTGGCAGATATAAATGATTCTTACAGACTTTCACTACAAAGTGGTGATAAGATTGGTTCAATCACTTATTCTGGTTCTCAAACTAACGTTGGAACAAGTAGCACAACACCATCAGACATTACAATCACTAACGATGATGGTGATGACCGAACTGATTATTACAATATTGTTTACGTACCTGGTACGCTAACGGTTAATCCGCTTTATGTATCTGTCATGATTGACGGTGATACTATCGCAAGAGTCTATGACGGTACATATTCAACAGTTGGATATCACATTACAGGTATTAGTAAAAGTCTTTACACAGAAGATAAGATTCAATTTAATGGTTCAGACTCAAGTCTTACTGAAAAAAATGCTGGAACATATATATTAGATCTAGATAATCACTTTACTAATACCGATCCTAACTTTGATGTTCACTTCCAAGTGTCAAATGCCACATTAACGATTTGCAAACGTAATGTTGTCTTGACATCAGCAGAAGCCACAAAAGCTTACGACGGTACACCGTTGACAGCTCACACTGTCACACCAAGCGAAATGACTGATACCGATGGATTCGTCCTAGGTGAAGGAGTTCAATCATATAACTTCACAGGTAGTCAAACAAATCCTGGTACAAGTTATAACTACTTTACTTACACATTGATGGCTAATACCAACCCAGTTAACTACAATATCTCAATCACACACGGTCACTTGATTGTTACTCCAACAATTAATTTACAAGTAACTGGAAGTGGTTGGGAACCTGCTCTTTCAGGTGGAAACTTTAAACTTGAAAAACGTGGCGTCGGTGTATGGGAAGATATTAGTAGTGAGTTTAATAGTTTTGATGTGACATCTACGGGTGGATTTAACATTGGCGGATTAACTCCAGGACGTTATCGCATCACTCAAAATTCTGCTCCAGATGGCTATAGAGTTATTAATAAATATGTTTGCTTCAATGTTGTTGAAGATCGTGATGAATTTGATAATTCTACTTATACCATGGAACTTTGTGATGAAGATGGTCACACTGTTTCTGCTGATGATAATAAGCGAATTGTGAATGGTATTGGAAATTATAACTACCGTCTTCAAGTCGTTAACCAAGCTGGTAGTGAATTACCAAGTAGCGGTGGTATCGGAACGAAGAAATTCATTATTGCAGGTGTTATATTAATGGTTGTCGCTGTACTAGTTACTATCTTTAATAGATGGAAAAAAGCTATTAAAGATAGTGGTTAGGAGGTGATGCCAAATGATGTCGTTTTAAAACTTTTAGGATAAAATTAGAAAGAGGGTTCACTATGAAAAAAATCAGAAATGTGATGACATTACTCCTCGCAGCTCTTGCACTTCTTTTCACCGGAAGTCAAGTCTTTGCGGATACAACTGGATCAATTACGATTCAAAACGCCCAAGTGGGAGAAACTTATAAACTTTACAAACTCTTTGATGCCACTGTAGGTTCTAACGGTGCCATTGCTTACACACTACCTAGTGGTAAAACGCTAGATACTACAGGTGAAACTTACTTTGATGTTGATTCTGCTGGAAACGTTACAGCAAAAGCTGGCTTAGATGTTTCAAGTACTGCTTTCCAAACTTGGGCTAAAGGCTTTGGTATTCATCAAATTGGAAGTGATGTGACTGCAACTAGCAATACTGTAACTTTTGATAACTTAGCTTTTGGTTACTACTTCATCGAATCTTCACTCGGTGCAACAATTACAATTGATAGTACTAATCCAACTGCTAACGTTGTTGATAAAAATACATCAGCTCCAACAACTCCAAGTAGTGGTGGTAAAACAGTAATTACAGCTGCAGATCCAACAGATGTAACAAAATCAACAGCCGCAATTGGAGATACCGTTCATTATACAATTAAATTTAATGCAACAAACTACATTGTTATTAGTAATGAAGGTAAAAAAATTACCAACTATACTGTCGTCGATACTCCATCTAATTTAACTATTACAGATGGTACTGTTCGTGTCAAAGTAGGTGACACTTATATTACTACAAATACCACTGTAACTATTGACCCTACTACTAGTAAATTAACTATTTCTATCCCTTGGGTTGATGGTAGTGGTAATCCACTTTATACAACTCCTTCAGAAGTGACAGTTACTTATGATGCGGTTGTAAAAACAGGAGCAATTTCTTCTGATTCTCTACTTGGTAAAGCAACCAACAAAGCTACGATTACTTATAACTATGGTGAAAACTCAGGCTCTATTCCTACAAATGAAGTAGAAGTAGATACGCTAGGTATTGCTGTTCGTAAACAAAATGAAAGTGATGGACTTTTGTCAGGAGCACAATTCAAACTTTATGATGCTGCAACTGGTGGTAATGAAATCAAATTTGTCCACGTTTCAGGAGATTATTACCGTCGAGCAACTGAAAGTGAAATTGCTGCTGGTACTTCTATTGTTGATACTATCCCAGCTGGTGCCCCATACCTTGTTGGTCTAGATAAAGGTACATACTATCTAGAAGAAGTGAAAGCACCTGCAGGTTACAACAAATTAACTACTCGTCACTCTGTTGAAGTTACTGTTGATGGTGCTCAAGCTGTTGTTGTCAATAAGGCAGGTACTGAATTGCCATCAACTGGTTCATTTGGTACTAAAATGCTCTATGTTGTCGGTGCTTCAGCTATTCTAGTTGCTTTCGTTTACATGATTGCAAAACGTCGTGTTAAAAATCTTTAATGATTAATCGTTAGAACATCTTCGAAAGTAGCACGAGTCTATTTTCGAAGATGATTCTTTTTAGAAAGAATTTGCCAGCAGAAAGGAGAAAAAGCAGTGGCGTGGTTAAAGCAACATTGGAAATCTTTGATAATGCCCCTTGTCTTTCTCATCGGGCTGGGCTTGGTAACTTACCCGTCTTTGAGTGACTACTGGAACTCATTTCACCAGACAAAAGGGATTATGTCCTATGCTAAAAGCGTTTCAAACATGTCTGAGAAAGAGTATGATAAGATTCTCACTCAAGCAGAGGATTATAATAAGGGATTGACCAGCATGAATTGGGATATGACTGATGAGCAGAAAAAAGATTATGAATCACAGTTGAATTTCAATCATGATGGGGCGATGGGTTACATCAGTATCCCAAAAATCAACATTAAATTAAGTATTTATCATGGCACATCAGATAAGGTTTTACAAACTTCAATCGGACATTTAGCAGGTAGTTCGCTTCCCGTTGGTGGAAAAGGAACACACTGTGTCGTATCAGGACACCGTGGCTTGCCTTCGGCTAAACTGTTTTCTGATTTGGATAAATTGCGTGAAGGAGATACTTTTACTATTCATGTTTTGAATGAAACATTGACTTATGAAGTTGATCAGATTCGCGTGGTTGAGCCAACAGACTTTTCAGATTTGACGACTGATCCCAATCAAGATTATCTGACTTTGGTGACATGTACACCTTACGGGATAAATACCCAACGTCTACTGGTACGCGGGCACCGCATTCCAAATGTTGATGGTGAAGCTAAGACCACTTCCGATGCCATGCAGCTAAATGCACTTTATATTGCCCCGTTTATCGGTATTCCGATTTGTCTTGCTATTGTTATTTATATCTTTGTAGTGACAAGTAGCGCCTACCTCAAACGACATGGTGACCGCGTTGGTCAATATTTGAGTCAAAAAGGACTTAAACGACCACAAACGTCATCTAAAAATTACCAAGACACAATTAATCAACTTAAAAAATATTTTAAGAAAGATTAAAAAATAAAAGTGGTGAGTCGATTGACTCACTCTTTTTTGTTACGTTTTCACAAATATCTTGTTAAATAAATTTTAAGATTATATTAAAAATCGAAAACAAGACTTAATTTTATGAATTGTTTAACAATTTATGGTATAATCTGCCTTATACTAGCTAAAAAGCGAGGAAACATTATGTGGGTTGTTAGAAAAATGTATTGGCGTAGCGGTCAACAGTATGTTCAAGCACAAAAGATTTTTGACAGTCGAGAAGACGCAAATGCTTTTAGAAAAGAATTAGACTTTGCGACCGAACTTTATGAGACTAACTTAGTAGTTTCTAATAAAGGTGAATTTTAAGCCAAAAGAGCAGAACTTTAAAACTGCTTTTTTGTTTTGAAAAAGCTGATGAGAAATCTGCCAAATTTTTTATAATAAAAACACTTTCTTTACCGCATATCTCTTGCACATCGATTTAAGGTATAGTATAATAGTTTATTGTGAGTATACCTCACTTACTCGTGATCAGGTTCACGAGTCATTAGACCAAAAGGAGGAAAAATATCAATGGCTAAATACGAAATTCTTTACATTATTCGTCCAAACATTGAAGAAGAAGCTAAAAACGCTTTGGTAGCACGCTTTGACTCTATCTTGACTGACAACGGTGCAACTGTTGTTGAATCAAAAGACTGGGAAAAACGTCGTCTTGCATATGAAATCCAAGATTTCCGTGAAGGACTTTACCACGTTGTTAACGTTGAAGCAGAAGATGCTGTAGCTCTTAACGAGTTTGACCGTCTTTCAAAAATCAACGGTGACATTCTTCGTCACATGATCGTTAAAATCGACGCGTAAGAAGGTGTCTTATGATTAATAATGTAGTACTTGTTGGTCGTATGACCCGCGATGCAGAACTCCGTTACACACCATCTAATCAAGCAGTTGCGACATTTACACTTGCTGTAAACCGTAACTTCAAGAACCAAAATGGTGAACGTGAAGCTGATTTTATTAACTGTGTGATTTGGCGTCAGCAAGCTGAAAACTTAGCTAACTGGGCTAAAAAAGGTACATTGATTGCTGTTACTGGTCGTATTCAGACTCGTAACTATGAAAATCAACAGGGTCAGCGCGTTTACGTAACTGAGATTGTTGCAGATAGCTTCCAAATCTTGGAAAGCCGTGCTACACGTGAAGGACAATCTGGTGGTTCTTACAATGGTGGATTCAATAACAATTCATCATTTGGTGAATCTTCAAACGGTGGTTTCTCATCACAACCTTCACAACAAACACCTAATTTCGGTCGTGACGAAAGCCCATTTGGTAACTCAAACCCAATGGACATTTCAGATGACGATCTTCCATTCTAATGGATATGGACAACTCAAGTACAAACTTGAAACAACAATAATATAAAGGAGAATAAAACATGGCTCAACAACGTCGTGGCGGATTCAAACGCCGTAAAAAAGTTGATTACATCGCAGCTAACAAAATTGAATATGTTGATTACAAAGATACTGAGCTTCTTAGCCGTTTCGTTTCAGAACGTGGTAAAATTCTTCCACGTCGCGTAACTGGAACTTCAGCTAAAAACCAACGTAAAGTAACAACAGCTATCAAACGCGCTCGCGTTATGGCTCTTATGCCATTCGTAAACGAAGACTAATTCGTTGCGCTGAACAGAAAAAACGACTTCATTTGAAGTCGTTTTTTTGTTTGTGGAAAACTCCTTATTATGGCTTACAAGATAAAATTAGTGTTTTATAATAATTTTTGAAAGGAGATTATTGTAAAACAAAAATTTTGGTAACATATAGAGAATATTATTTTAGAAATTGGGAGAAAGGTTCTCAAATTTGTTCGTTATGTATCGCTTTTAGAAATTTTTTTATTGTACTAGGAGTTTTTTGTGTATTTTTTGCTGGGCAACGTTATGGAATGAACTTTAGTTTGGATTATGGAACATATAGTCTTCAGGTTCCTATCTTTTTTCCGATAATGGTTCTTGTATTAGTAGGAGTTATTCTGTATTTCGTTTCGAAAATGATGCTTGTTTTGGATAAGTTGTTGATAAATTTCCAAAATGACATTTATTTTATTCCTGAAAACATAAAATTTCTTTCTAAAACTTTTCGATATTTACTTTTATCCACAGGTATTGAATTATTTATCAATATTATTTTTAATTTCTTTAGTATTGAAAATACAAGTGGGTTATTTGATTTGTCAGTTAAAGATTATTTGGTAAACTTTGCCTTTATAGTAATTAATGCTGTTGGGCTTCTTGTTTTAAAACGAGGTTACCAAGTACAAAAAGATTACGACGAGATTATTTGATATGGAAGACATAAAAGTTCATTTAGACAAAATCATCAAGTCTAGAGATATGACATCAAAAGAATTGGCTGAAAAAATAGGTATTACTGAAGCTAATTTATCAATTTTAAAAACTGGTAAGGCTAAAGGTGTCAGATTTAACACGCTCATGAGTATTTGTAGAGAGTTGGATTGTCAGCCAGGGGATATTTTAGAATATAGGAGAGATTGTGATGAAAAAGATTAAGTCTTTACTTTTTGTTTTATTATTTGGGACATTATCAGGATGTAGTGCTGTTTCAGAAACGTTTTACGATATTAAAACTGAGACAAACAAAACTTATCAAAGCGAAGTAATTAAAATGGACATAGAAGCAACTATGCCAGTTGAGATTGGCGAAGAAATTAATTTACCTGATGAATTTTCAGGAACACTTTATGTCATGTTTTCAAAGAAAAATTTAGCTAAAGCTTTAAAAGCTGACTTTTATCTAAATGATGCCAAGATGAAAACTATTGATGAAAATAGTTGTGATGATTTTAATGTTCGCTATCATAAGAAAACTTATTTTTCAGTTTATAAAATGAGTGTGAAAAACATTGATAAATTCAAAACTGAGTCAGCTTGGTCTGATGATGTAGTTCTTGTCTTGCGTTCAGAATAAAAAAACACCGCTAAGTTTTTATTAGCGGTATTTTTATGTTTTATTGTTGTGGTGTCATTGTGTTTAGAATGTTGTATTTTTTCTCTAAGAAGTGACGTCCAACAAGTGATGCGGCACCGATGATAAGCATAACGATAGCTGGCAATTGTGGGTTGAGAGCAGCTGGTAAGAATGCTGTAGCTGTGTAAAGGAGAACCCATCCAAGCATTGCTAAACCAAGTACTAAAATAGTTTTGCCCCAACCAGGACGTTCGCTTTTTTGTTTTCCGATGTGACGGTAGATAAAGTAGTAAGTAGCGTACATTGCAGCACCACCACCAAAACCAAGAGCGATAAGTGAAATAAGTCCAGAACTTGTTGTTGTAGAATTGAAGAATCCCATTACAGCGTTAAGGATGGCAACGACTCCGACAAAAAGAAGCGAAGTATCAAGCCACATTAACCAAGGGTTATCATTTTTCTTTTCTTGATCTGAGTTTTTGTCAGATGCTTTTTCAGTGAAAGAGGCAGCCCAAACAGTTGGTGCGCCAAGAAGTGTACGAGCTGTTACACCTTTTTTCTGATTTTCAAGGATTGTTGGCATAACTTCATCTAAAATCGCTTGGACTTCTGCATCAGTTTTACCATCTTTAATCAATTGATTAGTAGCGATGTGGATAAATTCTTGGTTCTTTTTAGTAAGATTTGTCAAATCCATATTATATTCTCCTATAAAAGCCAGTTATTAGTTAGAGAAAATAAGCCCACTTGCTTTTTCTAACTAGTAAATGCCCATAAATTTCAATAATATAAAAAGTTTCTAGCTTATGTTGCCTGCGTTGAAGAAACAACCTTAGAAAGTTAATTCGAAAATAATTAACTCTCGAATCAGTGAGTGTTTTAGGTTGTCTCCGCAAAGTTACGACGAGAGAAAAGTGATTCGATATTAATCACTTTTCGAACTAGTAAGAGAGTTAGGGAAGTCATATAAGACTACCCATTGTTTTAAGAGTAGCTTTAGCTACCTTAAAACATACTCTGTTAAAACCATTTCTTCCTGAAGAAGTAAATAACGACTGATAAGCTCAGAGCGGCTGCGATAAAGACGATGTACCAAAAGGCATGTGGTAGACCATTTAATGGCAACCAGTTATTTTGGAAGTTCATCCCGTAAGCTGAGAAGACAACGGTCGGAATATCAAGTGCCATGGTCATGAGTGCCAAGGTTTTCATGATTGTATTCTGGTTGTTGTTGATGATTGAAGCAGTTGTTTCGGTCATGGCATTCAAGACATTTTCATAAATGCCAGCCATCTCAATCGCTTGTTGTGTTTCAATCAAAGTATCTTCAAGCAAATCTTCGTCTTCGATATATTTTTTCAAAGAGCTGGTACTACTTGAAAGTTTTTTAACGATACGTTCATTGAATTTCAATGAGGCTTTCAAGTAGACGATAGATTTTTCAAGCTCCATCATGTCGATGAGTTGTTCGTTACGAGTTGCATTTTCCAATTCAGCTTCGATTCGGTCACTTTGACGGTCGATAGAACGAAGGGCTGTTAGGAATAGCTCCGCGTTACGATAAAGCAGTTGGAAAACAAAACGTGTCTTCATGAAGGTATAGAAGTTTTTCACACGATGATTGAAGAAGTTATCAAATAGGGTTAATTCTTGCAAACACGTTGTGATAACAGCGTTGTCAGTTACGATGATACCTAGTGGAATTGTCACATAATAGCTTTTGTTATTACGTTCTTCGTAGGTTGGGACGTCGACGATAATCAAAGTGTAATCGTCTTCGACAGAGATACGTGATGTTTCTTCAAGGTCGAGTGGCGCACGAAGGTCTGTGATATCGATATTAAATTGTTCGGCTAAACTCACAGACTCTTCCTGGGAGGGGTTAACCAAATTAATCCAAGCTCCTGGCTCGAATGTATTGATTTCTTTAAACTCTAACGCTGTTGATAGAAACATTTGTTCCATAAAAACAACCCCTCCTTTTTCGATGAGATACAAGAACTATAAAACTATGAATAGTTAGGTTCACCAGCGATAGTGCCGTATCTAGTTCTTGTTCAATTTTTTTAGTAAGTAAAATGAAAGTTCGACAAAATTTTACATACTACTCTATTATACTACAATTAGCAGTTTTTTGGGGCAGGGAAAAGTAGAAAAATTTGCTATAATAAAATAAGTAGAACTTTGTACATGTTAAGAAAGGAATAGAACTTAGTTTTGGGCAACTATCAGCTAAGTTCGTGACATAAAAATGCAAGATAAATTAATTATTCGTGGGGCTCGAGCCCACAATTTGAAAAATATCAATGTTGAAATTCCTCGGGATAAGTTGGTCGTTGTGACTGGTTTGTCTGGTTCAGGAAAATCAAGTTTGGCATTTGATACGATTTACGCAGAAGGGCAACGTCGCTATGTTGAAAGCTTGTCAGCTTATGCCCGTATGTTTCTTGGAAATATGGAAAAACCTGATGTGGATTCGATTGAGGGGCTTAGCCCAGCGATTTCCATTGACCAAAAAACAACTAGTAAAAACCCGCGCTCTACTGTAGGAACAACGACAGAAATCAATGATTATCTGCGCCTTTTGTACGCTCGTGTGGGGACGCCTTACTGTATTAATGGGCACGGTGCTATTACGGCATCATCTGTTGAACAGATTGTTGACCAAGTTTTGGAATTGCCAGAACGTACCCGTATGCAGATTTTGGCGCCTGTGGTTCGTCGTAAAAAAGGACAACACAAAACGATTTTTGACCGCATTCAAAAAGACGGTTATGTACGTGTGCGCGTGGATGGTGAGATTTATGATATTTCAGAGGTGCCAGAGCTTTCTAAGAGTAAAATGCACAATATCGAAATCGTTGTTGATCGCTTGATTAATAAAGACGGCATTCGTTCACGTCTCTTTGATTCTGTGGAAGCTGCGCTTCGTTTGGCTGATGGTTATGTCATTATCGACACTATGGATGGCAATGAATTGCTTTTCTCTGAACACTATTCTTGCCCAGTCTGTGGCTTTACTGTTCCCGAATTGGAACCGCGTTTATTTTCATTTAATGCGCCATTTGGTTCATGTCCAACTTGTGATGGTTTAGGAAATAAACTAGAAGTTGACTTGGATTTGGTGATTCCTGATCGTAGTAAGACTCTTCGTGAAGGTGCGTTAGCACCATGGAATCCAATCTCATCAAACTATTATCCTGCTATGCTTGAGCAAGCTATGGAAGCTTTTGGTGTTGATATGGATACACCTTTTGAAGACTTGAGCGAAGAAGAGCAAAATCTTGTGCTTTACGGTTCAGGTGAGCGTGAATTCCACTTCCACTATGTCAATGATTTTGGTGGCGAACGCAACATTGACCTACCATTTGAAGGTGTTGTCAACAATATCAATCGTCGTTACCACGAGACAAACAGCGACTTCACTCGTAACGTCATGCGCGGTTACATGAATGAGTTGCCATGTCCAACATGTCACGGTTATCGTTTGAATAATCAAGCGCTTTGTGTGCGCGTGGGCGGTGAAAATGGCATGAACATTGGACAAGTTTCTGATTTGTCAGTGGCTGACCATTTGGAACTTCTAAATCACCTAGAACTCTCTGAAAATGAAAAAACAATTGCTACACCGATTGTCAAAGAAATCAAAGACCGCTTGACTTTCTTAAATAACGTCGGCTTGAATTATTTGACTTTATCACGTTCTGCGGGGACTTTGTCTGGTGGTGAGAGCCAACGTATTCGTTTGGCAACACAAATTGGTTCAAACTTGTCTGGTGTGCTTTATATTCTTGATGAACCGTCAATCGGACTTCACCAACGTGATAATGACCGTTTGATTGATAGTTTGAAGAAAATGCGTGATCTTGGTAATACCTTGATTGTCGTTGAACACGATGAAGACACCATGCGTCAAGCTGACTGGTTGATTGATGTTGGACCAGGTGCAGGTGAATTTGGTGGGCAAATCGTTGCCTCTGGAACACCAGAAGAAGTGGCTAAAAACAAAAAATCAATCACTGGACAATATTTGTCTGGTGCTAAAGAAATTCCAGTTCCGCTTGAACGTCGTAAAGGTAATGGACGTTTCCTTCGAGTGCTTGGCGCTTGCGAAAATAACTTGCAAAATATCGACGTGACTTTCCCACTTGGTAAATTTATCGCAGTCACAGGTGTTTCAGGTTCTGGAAAATCAACCTTGGTCAATAGTATTTTGAAAAAAGCTGTCGCTCAAAAATTAAACCGAAATTCTGCCAAACCTGGTAAACACAAAGCACTTGAAGGTGTGGAAAACATCGAACGCTTGATTGACATTGACCAAAGTCCAATCGGTCGTACACCGCGTTCAAATCCAGCAACTTATACAGGTGTCTTTGATGATATTCGTGACCTTTTTGCTAAGACCAATGAAGCTAAAATTCGTGGTTACAAGAAAGGGCGCTTCTCATTTAACGTCAAAGGTGGACGTTGTGAGGCTTGTTCTGGTGATGGTATTATCAAGATTGAAATGCACTTCTTGCCAGATGTTTACGTACCTTGCGAGGTTTGCCACGGTACACGTTATAACAGTGAAACGCTTGAAGTTCATTACAAAGACAAAAATATCGCTGAAATCCTTGATATGACAGTCAACGATGCGGTTGAATTCTTTGCACCAATCCCTAAAATCGCACGCAAATTGCAAACTATCAAAGATGTTGGACTTGGTTATGTCACACTTGGACAACCTGCAACAACCCTTTCTGGTGGTGAAGCACAGCGTATGAAATTGGCTAGTGAACTTCACAAACGCTCAACTGGTAAGAGCCTTTATATCCTTGATGAACCAACGACAGGTCTTCATACAGATGATATTGCTCGTCTACTTAAAGTCCTTCAACGCTTCGTGGATGATGGAAATACCGTGCTTGTTATTGAACACAATCTTGATGTGATTAAGACAGCTGACTATATTATTGACCTTGGACCAGAAGGCGGTGTCGGGGGCGGACAAATCGTTGCTACAGGCACACCAGAAGAAGTCGCCAAAGTCAAAGAATCCTTCACAGGACAATATTTGAAAGATAAATTGAAGTAAAAAAGCCCAGGTAAGTTATCTTGCCTGGTTTTTGTGTCATAATGGAGCCAATTTATGGGGAACGACGCTGTTTTGCTGCTATCGAGATTTATTGGAGGATTTATGTCTTATTCAAAAGAAGTTAATCGGTATGTTTTTCCGTTGATTGCGACCAATATTGCACAGCTTTTGATTAATCAATTGTCACTGCATTTTGCGGTTAATGACTCAAGTGTGGCACTTTCTGGAATATCTGTGATTCAAAATTTCTTATTTGCCTTTGGTGGGATTTTAGGCGCTTTTAGCTTATCCTTTAATATCAAAGGGGCGCAAGTTTTTGCGGAAAATGACAAGAAGTGTTTTAAAGATTTGTTTAAGTCCTCTTTCTTACTTGATGTGGTGATAGGTGCTGGTTTTTTAGTCCTCTGTGTAGCTTTTGGAAAATCTTTTTTACGTTTATTTTATGGATTTTCAGGAGAATTGCTTGACTTATCAACACTTTATCTCGTTATTATGTCACCGTATATTCTTCTGACCTTGTTAACATTTTTGTTGACAAATGTTTTAAAAGTTGGAAAGAAAACCAAGCCGATTTTTTGGATTGGGCTTGTTAGCTCGCTGTTTGATGTGGTGATGAATTACTATCTGGTTCTAATTTTTGGAGTGAAGGGCGCAGCGATTTCTGCTATAACTTCTTTGTTTTTAGTGGTTTTGGATTATTTTTATTTAGTTCATGATGTGATTTTTGAGGCTTTGAAATCTCAGTCAACTTGTAAAAAAGAGTTAATTCTTTTTGGGATTCCTTTAACCATTTAGGAAATTTTTGAGAGTGTTCTTTTTATCATGGCATTTGATGCTTTGATGGGAAGACAGGGGTTAGAAATTCTCTCTATCTATGTAGTGATTAGTCAGCTATTTTCAATAGTTCGTTTACCTGCTTATATGTATGCTGGTGCGGTTTCTGTCTTTTTGCTGCAGGCTAGTCAAAAGCATGAAAATAAGTCATTTATGCGCGTGATTTATCGAAATAGTTATCTAATGAGTTTCGGATTTGCTGTGATAGTGACGCTTTGTGCTAATATCTTTGCTGAATTCTTATCAAGTCAAATCAATACAAATATCATTGCACTTACGGCATTTACTATGCTAGTCATAGCAGCTACACCACTTTACGAAAGTTCAAAAATGTTTTACAAAGTGGCCATGCTGAAAAATGGGTGGTCAGCTTAACAGTTCTAGTTAATATCATGAGCATTGCTATTTTATTGGTGATTCAAGTTTTAGGTTTTTAAACTTACCAAACACTTTATTTTGTTTACGGCTTAAGTCTTGTCATTTTGAGCATTTTATTTATCAAAAAAGTAACTTCAATAACTTAAAAGAACCTGATGGTTCTTTTTTGCGATGAAATTATTTTACCAGTTAAATATTTTGTGAAAATACGTGAAAAAAGCGATTATATCAAGGATTTTCTGGTATAATTATCTTAAAAAAGCGAGAGGGAGAGGGACATGCTTGCAAGACTTAAAAGATTTGATGCAAAGTTAGATGAAAAAGGATTAGATGCGTTTTTGGTGACTGGTCAAAATAATGTTTATTATTTGACAGGATTTTGGGGAACATCAGCGACTGTCTTTATTTCGAAAACACGCCGTTTGTTTGTGACAGATGCTCGTTATACCTTGATTGCTAAGCAAACGGTTCAAGGATTTGATATCATCGAAAGTAGAGAAGCTCTTTCTGAGATTGCTAAGGTGATTGCATCTGACAATTTGGGTAAAATCGGTTTTGACAGCCAAGTATCTTTTGCTTATTATCAAATGCTGCAAGGTGTATTTGCAGGGTATGACTTGGCACCTATGACGAACTTCATGGAAGAATTGCGCATGATTAAAGATGCTTCTGAGATTGCAACGATTCGTAAGGCTTGCTCGATTTCCGACCGTGCTTTTGCTGACATGCTTGATTTCATCAAACCAGGTCAGACAACAGAATTGCAAGTGGCAAATTTTCTTGATTTTCGTATGCGTGAATACGGTGCATCTGGGGTATCTTTTGAGACTATTGCAGCATCAGGTTACCGCTCTGCCATGCCTCACGGCGTAGCCAGTGAGAAAGTCATCCAATCTGGTGAAACCTTGACGCTTGATTTTGGATGTTATTACAATCACTACGTCAGCGATATGACGCGTACGATTCACATTGGTGATACGACTGATGAGGAGCATGAGATTTATGATGTGGTTTTGCGTGCTAATCAAGCGGTTATTGATTCGGTTAAGGCAGGAATGACTCGCCGTGATTACGATAAGTTGGCGCGTGATGTGATTGAAAAAGCTGGTTATGGTGAGCACTTCACACACGGAATTGGTCATGGTATTGGGCTTGATATTCATGAAATTCCATTCTTTGGCAATTCAGATGAGTTGGTTGAAGTTGGCATGACTATTACGGATGAACCAGGAATTTACCTTGATAACAAATACGGTGTTCGTATTGAAGACGACCTTGTCGTCACTGAAAATGGTTGTGAAGTCTTAACCGTAACACCCAAAGAATTGATTGTTTTGTAGGAGAAATGTTATGAAATCACTGACTATTAAAGATAAATTACAAGTTATCCTTGCGATGATTTTATCTGCGATGCTCTCTTTTACGCTTGTTATTGATTTAATGCAGGGAAGCAGTAAGAATTATTTCATTTTGGAATTCATTCTTGCTCTTTTCTTGTCAGCCTTAAGTCAATCACGTCAGTTTGGCATTAATGGCATTGTTCATTATGTTGCGCTTGGACTTGTTGGGTTAACATTTTTTATTGAAGCAACAGGTGGCATATACAAAATTGCTTCGTATTTCAGCATGGCAATTGCTCTGCTTGGGCTGATTATAATTTATCTTAAAAATCGTGTAGAAAAGGAGAAAATCAATGACTGATAGACTTTCTTGGGAAGATTATTTTATGGCAAATGCGGAGTTGATTTCAAAACGCTCAACTTGTAATCGTGCCTTTGTCGGAGCTGTTTTGGTTAAAGATAATCGTATCATCGCCACTGGTTACAATGGTGGTGTTTCTGAAACTGATAACTGTAGCGAAGCAGGACATAAAATGGAAGATGGTCATTGTATCCGTACCGTTCACGCAGAAATGAATGCCCTTATCCAGTGTGCTAAGGAAGGCATTTCAACCAAAGGCACAGAGATTTACGTGACACATTTTCCGTGTATCAACTGTACCAAAGCGCTTCTTCAGGCAGGGATTAAGAAGATTACTTACAAAACAGCTTATCGCATGCATCCATTTGCTATCGAATTGATGAAACAAAAAGGTGTCGAATGCGTTCAACACGATGTCCCAGAAGTGAGACTTGGCATGGATGATTTTGATGACTAATAAAAAGAGCACTCAAAAGAAGTGCTCTTTTAGTCTTTTTAGTTCAATTTATCTTTTAGAATTTTTTCGTCAATTTCGGAAGCTGGCGTCCAACCTTTTTTTAACAAATCATTGATGTAAAAGTTGTTGTATAAAATAGCAAAAGCAATGTTTAAGCCAAGGCCGATGCCAGTATCAACATTAAGACTTAGTGAGAGCATTCCCCTAAAATCATTGCTCCAAGCATAATGTCAAGCCATTTCCAATCTTTACGAAAAAAGTGGCACAAAGCAATAAAAGAATAGCGTTGTCCAGCTGAAACCAAGTTTCACTTTCATATTCAGTAAATCTCCCTTTTTAATAAATTTCTAGAGTTTTATTGTATCAAAATTGGATTTTTTTAAGAATGAAGTCTAAAATAGTAGGAGAGGGTTATTCTTTTGAAACCCAAAAAGATTTGAGCCATAGCGTATTTTATGGTAGAATGAAGTGATAAATAATTTATAAGAGGTAATGAATAAATGATTGAAGCAAGTAAGCTTAGAGCAGGTATGACTTTCGTAACAGATGATGGAAAACTCATCAAAGTTCTCGAAGCAAGCCACCACAAACCAGGTAAAGGTAACACAGTTATGCGTATGAAACTCCGTGACGTACGTTCTGGTTCAACTTTTGATACAACTTACCGTCCAGAAGAAAAATTCGAACAAGCTATCATTGAAACACGTGCTGCACAATACCTTTACAAAATGGATGACACAGCATACTTCATGGACACTGAAAGCTACGAACAATACGAAATCCCAGTTGCTAACGTAGAACAAGAATTGCTTTATATCCTTGAAAACTCAGAAGTTAAAATCCAATTCTACGGAACTGAAGTTATCGGTGTTACTGTTCCAACAACAGTTGAATTGACAGTTACTGACACTCAACCATCAATCAAAGGTGCTACAGTTACTGGTTCTGGTAAACCTGCAACTCTTGAAACAGGTCTTGTTGTTAACGTACCAGACTTCATCGAAATCGGTCAAAAATTGGTAATCAATACGCAAGAAGGTACTTACGTATCACGTGCCTAAGCTTGCCATTAGAGGGGGTAGAGAGGGCACCGCTCTCTTTACTTTTAATCCTTAAAATTAATTAGAAAGGGAATGCTTATGACAACTGAAAATATCGGTGATATTGTTATTTCACCACGAGTGCTAGAAGTTATCACAGGTATCGCTGCAGCGAAAGTCGATGGTGTTCATTCACTTCGTAACAAAGCCATGGCAGACAGCTTCAGCAAAACAGTTTTAGGTAAAGGTGTATATCTTCACACTGAAGAAGACGGAACAGTTAACGCTGATATCTATGTTTATCTTCAATACGGTGTCAACGTTCCTGCTGTTTCAATCGCAATTCAACAAGCTGTTAAAGCTGCGGTTTACGATATGGCAGAAGTGACTATTTCATCTGTAAATATCCACGTTGAAGGAATCGTTCCTGAGAAAACGCCAAAACCTGATTTGAAAGCATTGTTTGACGAGGATTTCTTGGATGACTAATAATTTTACAAATTCAAGACGTGACCTACGTGAGCGTGCATTCCAAGCGCTCTTTAGCCTAGAATTTGATAGAGAATACTTAGCGGCTGCTGAATTTGCATATACTTACGATAAGACAATCGAAGAAGATGAAGATGTTCAAGTTCCAGTCTTTCTTCTTAATCTTGTTAAGGGTGTTTGCGACATGCAAGCAGAACTTGACCAACAAATTGAAGCTCACTTAAAAGCAGGATGGTCACTAGAACGTTTAACGTTGACTGATAAATCTTTACTTCGTTTAGGTCTTTACGAAGTAAGATATTTCGAAGAAACACCAGGTCGTGTTGCGGTCAATGAAATCATTGAAATCGCTAAGAAATATTCAGACGAAACATCAGCAAAATTCGTTAATGGTTTATTGAGTCAGTTTGTTATTGAATAATAAAAAAGAGATGCTATATACATCTCTTTTTTGTTGTGTGGATAAGTAAAAAGTGTAATATAAAAGAACAGGCTTAGCCTGTTCTTTTTAAATGCTTCCCCCAGGAATCAATGAGATAGGTAAAATGTAGTCTTTATTTGTTTTTTCACCTTTGATGCGTTTTAGGAGAATATCGACAAGTAGACTTGCGATTTCATCGATTGGTTGACGGATAGTAGTCAGATATGGGAAGTAACTTTCAATGAATGATGTGCCATCATAACCAATGATTTTCAAATCATCAGGGATGTTCATATCTAGCTGTTTAGCGATTTTCATTGTCAAAATGGCTGTTAAATCATCTGAAACAAATATCCCGTCTGGACGATTGCTTGCGAGGATTGATTTAATTTCCATTTCACGTCGAATTGTGGATAAGTTGTTAGGAACTTTAAAGATTTCTCCGTGAGGAATTTGGAATGAAAATCCAAGTGCACGTAATTCGGTTGGTGAGTCAGTATTATCGTGCCCTGTAATCATGATGATGTTTTCGCAACCATTTTTTTGAAGCGTGCGAGCAGCCAGTTTTCCACCTTCAAAGTTGTCTGAAGCAACGATAGGGACGTTTGGAGCTAGGTTCCTATCGAAAGCAATAATTGGTGCACTGACGCGCTCGTAATCATCGATACCAAGGTTGTGACTAGATGAAATGATGCCGTCAACTTGGTTAGCTTCAAGCATTTCAATGTATTCACGTTCTTTGGCTGGGTCATTTTCGCTGTTGCAGATAATCGTTTTATAACCATGTTTGAATAACTCGATTTCAAGATATTCAATTAACTCAGAATAAAAGATATTGCTAATATTAGGGAAGATTAAGCCGATAAGTTGGGCTGATTTTCCTTGGAGTCCACGGGCGAGGTTGTTTGGTTTATATCCCAAAGTTCTCATGGCCTCTTGGACTTTTTGTTTTGTCTTCTCTGACAAATAACCTTTGTTGTTGATAACGCGTGAAACGGTTGTTGGGCTTACCCCAGCAAGTTCAGCAACGTCAGTTAATTTTGCTACCATATTAGTATTTTAAATCAAAGTATGTACCAGTGACGTCTCCAGATTTAAGTGTAATTCCATTTTGACCAGCTTCTGGGAAGATACGGCTAGTAAATACTTTTTCTCCTTTATTGATAAAGATTTCAATGATCGAATTATCTACAAAAATATTGGCTGTTGTCTCTTTTGTATCGATTGTACATTCTCGAGTAGTACCAAATTTTGTAGCGTATTGAACACCGGCTTTACTGCGGTCAAGGATAATTTTACCGTCTTTAGTATCTACAGTCAAGCTGAGTCCATTTCCTTTGTCGTCAGCAAAAAGCAGAAGTTCTGATTTTTGATTTATAGGGAAAGTTAACTCTAACTCATAAGTATTGTTTGTTTGTGCTTTGTCAGTGAAAGTTTCAGAAGAATCACGAAGAGAAGTGATTGCTTCAACTGGGTATTGATAAAGTTTACCATCTTTAATAGAAAGTTCTTTAACAAGACTAAGGGCACCTTGGTAATCGTATTGGTCAGTTGGATAGTCGATGTCAGGAAGTCCAATCCAGCTAACAGCAAGCGCACGTCCGTCAGGAGCGTTGAATGCTTGAGTCGCATAGGCTTCAAAACCGTAATCAAGATTTTGAATGTCAGAAGCTCCGACTAGTTTTGCATTTTCTGTGTCAAACGATTGACATACTTTGTAGGTATTTGGGTAAATGTTGCAATAATCAAGTTCAGCTTTATCAAGTCCTTGTGGGCAGTAGATAAGAACTGGTTTATCATCAACAAAAACAAGGTTTGGACACTCAATCATGTACTCTGAACCACTGTTATCAAAGTCAAGATTTCCAACTTCTTCCCAATTTTCGACGTTGTTGTTAACAGCTTTGTAAAGTTTCACGAAGCCTGATTCGTCAAGGTTTTGAGCGCCTACGATTGCGTAGAATTGACCTTTGTAGTTGAAGATTTGTGGGTCACGGAAGTGTTCTGTAACGTCTTTGGGTTGGTGTATAAGAACGTTCTCAATCTTAGTAATATTACGGTCTTTGTCCATCCATGCGCCGATTTGAAGTGGGTCACGTACCCAATTTTCATCGCGGACATTTCCTGTATAGAATAGGAAGAGTTTGCCGTCGATTTCGTATGCTGAACCAGAATAAGCACCGTGGCTATCGTTTTTAGTATCTGGACGAAGTTCTACGTTTGTTTCATGGAAGTGAACTAAGTCTTCAGATTCAGTGTGAACCCATTGTTTCAGTCCATGAGCAGCAGCAAATGGCCAGTTTTGGTAGAACAATGTGTATTTTCCATTAAAGAATGAAAAACCGTTAGGGTCATTTAAAAGCCCTGATTTTGGTTCGATGTGGTAACTAACATGCCAAGGAGATTTTTTGACATTGTTGTTAATTTTTGCCAATTCTTCGGTGCTCCAATTCTCATAAGGACGGTAACGCACTTCTTTTGGTAAATCCATATTTTTTCTCCTTTGTAAATACTATCTATAGTAATATAGTAAACGTTTTCGCCCTAAAAATCAATCGTTTTCGTCCAAAAAGAAAAAAATATGATAAACGCTTGACATAAAACGTTTTTATGATAAAATGTAAATGTAGTTAAGTGAAACGCTTACAAAAATGGTTCACAAATTTTTTTATAAAGGAGTTACTGTAATGGATTATGGTAAGGTAGCATCTGACGTCGTTAAGGCAGTCGGAAAAGACAATCTTGTTGCAGCAGCACACTGTGCGACACGTCTTCGTCTCGTACTTAAGGATGATACAAAAGTTGACCAAGCAGCTTTGGATAACAATCCAGATGTAAAAGGTACTTTTAAAATTGATGGTCAATATCAAGTAATCATCGGTGCAGGTGATGTTAACTTTGTTTATGATGAATTAATCAAAGAAACTGGACTTTCAGAAGTTTCCACTGATGACTTGAAACAAATTGCAAGTAGTGGTAAAAAATTCAACCCAATCATGGCGTTGATTAAATTGCTATCAGATATCTTCGTACCAATTATTCCTGCGCTTGTTGCAGGTGGTCTTTTGATGGCATTACGTAACTTCTTGACAGCTGAAGGATTATTCGGCCCTAAATCAATTGAAGAAATGTACCCAGCTATTGATGGTATTTCTGCAATGATTCAATTGATGTCAGCTGCACCATTCATGTTCTTGCCAATTTTAGTAGGTATCTCAGCTGCTAAACGTTTCGGAGCTAACCAATTCTTGGGTGCTGCTATTGGTATGATTATGACAACACCAGATCTTGGTGGTGCTTCTGAATTCTGGAATATCTTTGGTTACCATGTTGCACAAACAAACTACGCTTACCAAGTTATCCCAGTATTGGCTGCTGTTTGGTTGCTATCTGTATTGGAAAAATTCTTCCACAAAAAACTTCCATCATCAGTTGACTTTACATTCACACCATTGTTGTCAGTAATGATTACAGGATTCTTGACATTTACAGTCATTGGTCCAGCAATGATGGTCGTTTCTAACGCTATTACTGATATTATTGTTTGGTTGTATAACACAACAGGCTTTATCGGAATGGGTATCTTTGGTGGTACTTATTCACTAATCGTTATGACTGGTCTTCACCAATCATTCCCAGCTATTGAAACACAATTGTTGTCAGCATGGACAAAAGGTGTTGGTTATGGTGACTTCATCTTCGTAGTTGCTTCAATGGCTAACGTTGCACAAGGTGCAGCAACATTTGCAATTTGGTTCTTGACTAAAAGCTCTAAAACTAAGAGTCTTACATCTTCAGCAGGTGTATCAGCACTTCTTGGTATTACAGAACCAGCTTTGTTCGGTGTTAACTTGAAATACCGTTTCCCATTCTTCTGTGCTTTGATTGGTTCAGGAGTTGCAGCAGCAGTTGCAGGTTTGGTTAAAGTAGTTTCTGTTTCACTTGGTTCAGCAGGTTTCCTTGGATTCCTTTCAATCAACGCTTCTTCAATCCCATTCTACGTTGTATGTGAATTAATTAGCTTCGCTGTTGCATTTGCACTTACATACTGCTACGGAAAAACAAAAGCAGCAGGTGTCTTTGCGGCTGAAGCAGCAGATGCTGTTAAAGCTCAAGTCGAATCAGACGAACACGCTGTTAAAGATGGCAAAGAAGTTGCTAAAGAAGTATCAGCTCTTTCACAAGCAGGTGTTTCTGAAGAAACTGTTGTTAGCCCACTTGCAGGTCAAGTTGTAGAACTTTCATCAGTAAATGACCCAGTCTTTTCATCAGGAGCTATGGGTAAAGGTATCGCTGTAAAGCCTGAAGGTAACACAATTTACTCACCAGTTGATGGTACTGTTCAACTTGCATTTGAAACTGGTCATGCTTATGGTTTGAAATCTGACAACGGTGCAGAAATCCTTATCCACATCGGTATTGATACTGTATCAATGGCAGGTAAAGGTTTCGAACAAAAAGTTGCTGCTAACCAAAAAGTTAAAAAAGGTGACGTTCTTGGGACATTTGATAGCTCAGCTATCGCACAATCAGGTCTTGATGATACAACAATGATTATTGTTACAAATACTGCAAATTACTCTGAAGTAACTCCAGTTGCTCAAGGAAAAGTTTCTGAAGGTGCTGCGTTACTTGAACTTAAATAAGTATATATGTATATTTTAAGAGGTGTTTTGGCACCTCTTTTTAAATGGAGTCAAAACCTTGTAAATAAAGCAATTTAAGCGTTTTTATGCTTGATATATCTTTTGGAATTTTGTATAATATTGTGTATAAAATAGCATTTAAAAGGGAGATAACATGACTAAATTATACGGTAGTGTCGAAGCAGGTGGAACAAAATTTGTTTGTGCTGTTGGTGACGAAAATTTCCAAGTTGTTGAAAAAGTTCAGTTTCCAACAACAACACCTTACGAAACAATTGATAAAACAGTAGCTTTCTTCAAACGTTTTGAAAAAGATTTGGCTGGTATTGCCATTGGTTCTTTTGGTCCGATTGATATCGACCAAAATTCAGAAACTTATGGTTATATCACATCAACTCCAAAACCACATTGGGCTAATGTTGATTTGGTTGGCTTGATTTCAAAACACTTCAAAGTCCCATTCTATTTCACAACTGACGTTAATAGCTCAGCTTACGGTGAAACAATTGTCCGTAAAGGTGTTAAGAGCCTTGTTTATTACACAATCGGTACTGGTATCGGTGCTGGCGCTATTCAAAATGGTCAATTCATCGGTGGTCTTGGTCACACAGAAGCAGGTCACGTCTATGTTGCTCCACACCCACATGATGTTGCTAATAACTTTAGCGGCGTTTGCCCATTCCACAAAGGATGTCTTGAAGGTATGGCAGCTGGTCCGTCACTTGAAGCACGTACAGGTATTCGTGGTGAATTGATTGAACTTAACTCAGACGTGTGGGATGTTCAAGCTTACTACATCGCCCAAGCAGCTATTCAAGCAACACTTCTTTACCGTCCAGAAGTCATCGTATTTGGTGGTGGTGTTATGGCACAAGAACACATGTTAAAACGTGTTCGCGATAAATTTAAAGCTTTGTTAAATGATTATGTACCAGTTCCAGATGTTACTGAATATATCGTAACACCAGGAGTTGCTGAAAATGGTTCTGCAACACTTGGAAACTTTGCCTTAGCTAAGAAAGTTTCAGAACGTTAATTTATTTTGATTAACAAGATGTAAGTGAGATTGAGGAAAAGTCCTGCAGGGCTGCTCTTCAATCTTTTTTTACACTGATAATTCCTTTGAAATACAGTGCTTTCTTGTTGTTAAGGTGAAAAAAGAGTATAATCGAAACAGGTGAATGCTCAGAAAATACTTAGAATGTTATTAATAAATACTAAAAAATCATACCGTGTTATCTAGTTTATGGCTTAGTTGTCATGATAGCGTATTCTTGTATAGGAGCGCTTTTTATGATAAAATGTGATGATAAGTTTATCGAAAGGAATTGGGATGGCAAATATTCTACGAACTGTTATCGAAAACGATAAAGGCGAACTAATAAAATTAGAAAAAATTGCAAAGAAAGTTGAGTCATACGCTGATGCGATGGCTGCTTTGTCTGATGAAGAATTAAAAGCAAAAACACCAGAATTCAAACAACGTTATCAAAATGGTGAAACGCTAGATCAGTTATTGCCAGAAGCTTTTGCGGTTGTTCGTGAAGCTGCAAAACGTGTTCTTGGGCTTTATCCATACCGTGTTCAAATCATGGGTGGTATCGTTATGCACAATGGTGACGTGCCAGAAATGCGTACTGGTGAAGGTAAAACATTGACAGCGACTATGCCAGTTTACCTTAACGCACTTGCAGGTGAAGGTGTTCACGTTATCACTGTTAATGAATACCTTGCAACACGTGACGCGACTGAAATGGGTGAAGTTTACAGTTGGTTGGGGCTTTCAGTAGGTATCAACCTTTCTGCTAAATCACCATACGAAAAACGTGAAGCTTATAACTGTGATATCACTTATTCAACAAACTCAGAAATCGGTTTTGACTACCTTCGTGATAACATGGTTGTTCGCCAAGAAGATATGGTTCAACGTCCATTGAACTTTGCCTTGGTCGATGAAGTTGACTCTGTCTTGATTGATGAAGCAAGAACACCTTTGATTGTCTCTGGTCAAGTTACTTCAGAAACAAGTCAACTTTACATTCGTGCAGATAAATTCGTTAAAACACTTGAAAGTGTTGATTATGTCATTGATGTACCAACAAAAACAATCGGTCTAACTGATAGTGGTATCGATAAAGCTGAAGAATATTTCCACTTGGAAAATCTTTATGATTTGGAAAATGTTGCCTTAACACACTATATCGATAATGCTCTTCGTGCTAACTACATTATGATTTTGGATATTGATTATGTGGTTAGTGAAAACGGTGAAATCTTGATTGTTGACCAATTTACTGGTCGTACAATGGAAGGTCGTCGTTTCTCTGATGGTTTGCACCAAGCTATCGAAGCTAAAGAAGGTGTACGTATCCAAGAAGAATCTAAGACAAGTGCGTCGATTACTTACCAAAACATGTTCCGCATGTACAAAAAATTGGCAGGTATGACTGGTACAGCCAAAACTGAAGAAGAGGAATTCCGCGAAGTTTACAACATGCGCATCATTCCGATTCCAACTAACAAACCTGTAGCACGTATTGACCACCCAGATTTGTTGTACCCAACACTTGCTTCTAAATTTAGAGCGGTTGTTGAAGATGTTAAACGTCGTCATGCTAAAGGTCAACCGGTTTTGGTTGGTACTGTTGCCGTTGAAACATCAGACCTTATTTCTAAGAAATTGGTTGAAGCTGGTATTCCGCACGAAGTTTTGAATGCGAAAAACCACTTTAAAGAAGCGCAAATTATCATGAACGCTGGTCAACGTGGTGCTGTTACCATTGCAACTAACATGGCTGGTCGTGGTACAGATATCAAACTTGGTGAAGGTGTACGTGAACTTGGTGGACTTTGTGTCATCGGTACAGAACGTCACGAAAGTCGTCGTATTGATAATCAGCTTCGTGGTCGTGCTGGTCGTCAAGGTGACCCAGGTGAATCACAATTTTATCTTTCACTTGAAGATGATTTGATGCGTCGTTTTGGTTCAGATCGTATTAAAGTATTCCTTGATCGCATGAATCTTGATGAAGAAGAAGCAGTCATCAAATCTAAAATGTTGACACGTCAAGTAGAATCAGCTCAAAAACGCGTTGAAGGTAACAACTACGATACTCGTAAACAAGTCCTTCAATATGATGATGTTATGCGTGAACAACGCGAAATCATCTATGCTGAACGTCATGATGTTATCACTGCAGACCGTGATTTGGCTCCTGAAATCAAAGCAATGATTAAACGTACGATTAATCGTGCTGTTGATGCCCACAGCCGCGCGGACCGCGAAGAAGGTATCAAAGCTATCTTGAACTTTGCTAAATCAAACTTGGTTGCTGAAGATTCTATCAAACTATCTGACCTTGAAGGATTAGATTTCGAAGAAATCAAAGAAGATCTTTACAATCGTGCATTGAAAGTTTACGATGCTCAAATCGCTAAGCTTCAAAATGAAGATGCTGTTAAAGAATTCCAAAAAGTATTGATTTTGATGGTTGTGGATAACAAGTGGACAGATCACATTGATGCTCTTGATCAACTACGTCAATCAGTTGGTTTGCGTGGTTATGCACAAAACAATCCAGTTGTTGAATACCAATCAGAAGGTTTCCGTATGTTCCAAGCTATGATTGGTGCGATTGAATTTGATGTGACTCGTACAATGATGAAAGCACAAATTCACCAACAAGAACGTGAACGTACTACTGAACGTGCTACGACAATGGCTGAAAAGAATATCGCTGCTCAAGATGTACAAGTACAATCCGACATTGATTATTCTAACGTCAAACGTAACGAATTGTGCCCTTGTGGATCTGGTAAAAAATTCAAAAATTGCCACGGTCGCAGACATTTTTAAAAAACCAACAGAAAATTCTGACAATTTATTGAAAAAGCTCTTGAAAATGGTATAATAGATGAAATCTTAACTAATTCAGGAGAGGAAATATATGTCATTTACAGCAACAAGTAAGAAGATTAATTTCGATGCTCTCAAAGAGGAATCAAAATTAACTGGTGATGTTTTAGCTAAAAAAGAGGCACGTGATCGCGAATTAGAAGCTATCATTAAGGGTGAAGACAACCGAGTCCTTTTAGTCATTGGTCCTTGTTCATCTGATAATGAAGATGCTGTGTTAGAGTACGCTCATCGTCTTGCAAAACTTCAAGAAGAAGTTAAAGATCGTGTCTTTATGGTGATGCGTGTCTATACAGCAAAACCTCGTACGAATGGTGATGGTTATAAAGGTTTGGTGCACCAACCAAATACATCTGAGGCACCAAGCTTGATTAACGGTATCAAGGCTGTTCGTCACCTTCACTATCGTGTCATTTCAGAGACTGGTTTGACAACGGCTGATGAAATGCTTTATCCAGAGAACTTACCTTTGGTAGATGATTTGGTATCTTACATCGCTGTCGGTGCGCGTTCGGTTGAGGACCAACAGCACCGCTTTGTTGCTTCAGGTATCAGTGTTCCAACTGGTATGAAGAACCCTACTTCTGGAAACTTGAATGTCATGTTTAACGGTATTTATGCCGCACAAAATAAACAATCATTCTTGTTTAATGGTGAAGAAGTAGAAACATCTGGTAACCCATTGACGCACGTTATTTTACGTGGTGCGCTTAATGAATATGGGAAAAATATTCCAAATTATTATTATGATAATGTTATTGATACGATCGATCAGTACGAAAAAATGGGTCTTGAAAATCCATTCATCGTTATCGATACGAACCATGATAATTCAGGAAAACAATATTTAGAGCAAGTACGTATTGTCCGCCAAACATTGATTAACCGTGATTGGAATGAAAAAATTAACAAATACGTTCGTGGCTTTATGATTGAATCTTACTTAGAAGATGGTCGTCAAGATAAACCTGAGGTATTTGGTAAATCAATCACAGACCCATGTCTTGGTTGGGATAATACTGAGAAACTTGTACACGAAATCTACGAAACTCTAGGTAAATAATTATGGGAATACATCAAAAAAGTGCAAGAATCGATATTGCACAAGTTAAAGAACTTTCAAAATTAGAAGGTGATTTTCTTGCTAAGAAAAAAGCACGTGATGTTGAATTAGCGAAAATCATCAAGGGTGAGGATGACCGTATTCTTTTGGTTATCGGTCCTTGCTCATCTGATAATGAAGATGCTGTGTTAGAGTACGCTCATCGTCTAGCAAAACTTCAAGAAGAAGTAAAAGACAAGATTTTTATCGTGATGCGTGTCTATACAGCAAAACCTCGTACAAATGGTGATGGCTATAAAGGATTGATGCATCAGCCAGACACATCAAAATTGCCTGACTTGATTAATGGTATCGCTGCTGTTCGTCATTTGCATTACCGTGTCATTACAGAGACTGGTTTGACAACAGCAGATGAGATGCTTTATCCTGATAATCTGCCATTGGTAGATGATTTGGTATCATATCATGCGGTTGGTGCTCGTTCTGTAGAAGACCAAGAACATCGTTTTGTTGCTTCAGGAATTGATGCGCCAGCAGGTATGAAAAATCCAACATCTGGTAATTTAAACGTTATGTTTAACGGTATCTACGCTGCACAAAATAAACAAAACTTTATTTACCGTAGTGCAGAGGTTGAAACAGATGGTAATCCATTGGCACACGCCATTCTTCGTGGTTCAAATAATGAATACGGTGAGAATGTGCCAAATTACTATTATGATGACTTGTTGAAAGCAATTGACCGCTACGAAGAAATGGGACTTAAAAATCCATTCATCGTTGTGGATACAAATCATGACAATTCTGGTAAAAAATATCTTGAACAAATCCGTATTGTACGTCAAACATTGATTAATCGCGACTGGAGTGATAAAATTAACAAGTATGTACGTGGATTCATGATTGAATCTTACTTGGAAGATGGTCGCCAAGATACACCAGAGGTATTTGGAAAATCGATCACAGACCCATGTCTAGGATGGGATAAAACTGAAAAATTGATTCGTGAAATCCATGTAACCTTAAGTCATGATTCTTATGAAGAATTGCTATTCTAATAATTGAATAACATATGGGGCTGGGGAATTTTCTCAGCTCCTTAGTTTTGGAAATCGTTAAGAGTTAAGCTAATAAGGATTTTGAATTGGTTTAAATCATTTTTCACAAAGGAGACGTATGATTATTGGTCATGGCATTGATTTGCAGGAAATAGCTGCAATCAAGCGAGCTTATGAAAAAAATGAAAGATTTGCTAGGCGGATTTTGACTGACAAAGAATTTCAGATTTTTTCAGCATTTAAAGCTGAGAAGCGTCAGATGGAATTTTTAGCAGGCCGCTGGGCAGCAAAAGAAGCATTTTCAAAAGCACTGGGTACTGGTATTGGTGCAGTTGGTTTTAAGGATATTGAGATTCTCAGTAACGATCTTGGGGCGCCAGTGATTACCAAGTCACCTTTTGAGGGAAATTGCTTTGTGTCGCTTTCTCACACTGGTAACCTTGTACAAGCAAGTGTTATTTTAGAGAAATAATTGTTTGTTGAATGTTTGAAAAATGAAAAGTTGGATGAGTCGATAAATTTTTACTAGCTTTGGAGGAGAAAAAATGATTTCAAGTTTACACCGACCAACAAGAGCCTTAATTGATTTGGGGGCTATTTGTCAAAATATTGAGGCGGTTAAGGCTAATATTCCAGAAGGGAAAAAAGCTTTTGCAGTTGTAAAAGCTAATGCTTACGGACATGGTGCCAAAAAAGTCGCACAAGCTGTGCATCACTTAGTGGATGGTTTCTGTGTTTCTAACGTTGATGAAGCTCTTGAACTTCGTGAAGCAGGCATTGAAGAAACTATCTTGATTTTAGGTGTTATTATGCCTAATGAAGTTGCTTTAGCGCGTGATTATGATATTACGCTTACAGTTGCCAGCCAAGAATGGCTCGATTTAGCGATTGAGCAAGATATTAGTCTTAAAGGTGTTAAGGTTCACTTGAAAGTTGACTCTGGTATGGGACGTATCGGTGTGCGTAGTCTTGATGAAGCTGAAAACTTGATTGCTAATTTGAAAAAAGCTGGCGCTAGTGTCGAAGGAATCTTCACTCATTTTGCGACTGCTGATGAAGCTGATGATACTAAATTTAATGAACAACTTGAATTCTTCACAAATATTGTTGACAATTTGAGTGATAAACCAGCACTTGTTCATGCTAGTAACTCAGCAACAAGTATTTGGCACAGTGAAACTATTTTTAACATTGTTCGTCTTGGTATTGTCATGTATGGATTGAATCCAAGTGGAACTGATATTGAGCTTCCTTATCCGATTAAACCAGCTCTTAGCTTGGAATCATCACTTGTTCACGTGAAGACAATTCCAGCTGGCGCAACGGTTGGCTACGGTGCTACTTACACAGCTCAAAAAGAAGAATACATTGCGACAGTGCCAATCGGTTACGCCGATGGTTGGACACGTGATTTGCAAGGTTTCTCAGTTCTTGTGAATGGTCAAGTTTGTGAAATCGTTGGGCGCGTGTCAATGGACCAAATTACGATTCGCTTGCCTGAAAAATTCCCAATCGGTACAAAAGTAACTTTGATTGGTCAAGAAGGTGACAAAGTCATTTCAGCGACTGATTTGGCTAAAAAACGTGGCACAATCAACTATGAAGTTCTATGTCTATTGAGTGACCGAATTCCACGTTTCTATTCAAAATAAAAGATAAAAGCAGATTCTACAATCGTTGTGAGAAGTCTTACAGCGATTTAGAATCTATTTTTGTTATAATAATAGAAAAGTGAGGTTTTATGAATTTACAATCATCAATTGTGGAATTAAAAGGAATAGGACCGAAGTCAGCAGAGAAGTTTCATAAGTTAGATATTTATACGATTGAAGATTTGCTGCTTTACTATCCTTTTCGATATGAAGATTTTAAGAGTAAAAGTGCTTTAGATTTAGTTGATGGTGAAAAGGCTGTCATCACTGGTACAGTCGTCACACCAGCTAATGTACAATATTATGGTTATAAGCGTAACCGTCTGTCCTTTAAAATTCGACAAGGCGAGGCTGTTATTACGGTATCATTTTTCAACCAACCTTATCTTTCTGACAAGGTAGAGCTTGGCAGTGATGTGGCGATTTTTGGAAAATGGGATGCCCTAAAATCTGCAGTGACAGGAATGAAGATTTTAGCGCAGGTGGAAGACGATATGCAACCTGTTTACCGAGTAGCACAAGGCATCTCACAGGTAGCGCTAGTTAAGGCTATTAAGTCAGCTTTTGAAATTGGTGCTCAAAACTGGTTGCCTGAGAATTTACCGCAGGTGCTTTTGGAGAAATACCGTTTGCTGAGTCGAGCGAAAGCAACAGCTGCTATGCATTTTCCAAAAGATTTAGCTGAATACAAGCAAGCTCTTCGACGTATCAAGTTTGAAGAACTCTTTTATTTCCAAATGAATCTGCAAGCCTTGAAGGCTGATAACAAATCTGAAGCAAATGGCCTTGCGATTGCTTTTGACGAGAAGAAAATGGCTGAAAAGATTGCAGCTCTGCCATTTGTTCTAACGGGTGGTCAGAAACGAAGTCTAAGTGACATTTTGTCTGATATGCGCTCTGGTGGGCACATGAATCGTCTTTTGCAAGGGGATGTTGGTTCGGGTAAAACTGTTGTTGCTAGTCTTGCCATGTATGCTGCGTATACGGCTGGTTTTCAGTCTGCTTTGATGGTGCCAACAGAAATTTTAGCAGAGCAACATTTTGAGAGTCTGACGCAACTCTTTCCTGATTTATCCATTGCCATTTTGACATCGGGAATGAAATCGGCGGCTAAAAAGGCAGCTCTTACGGCGATTGCTGATGGTTCTGTGGACATGATTGTAGGAACGCATGCGCTTATTCAAGATGCGGTGAGCTACCATCGTCTGGGACTTGTCATTACGGATGAGCAGCATCGCTTTGGAGTTAATCAGCGTCGTATTTTCCGTGAAAAAGGGGAAAATCCTGATGTGCTCATGATGACTGCGACACCTATCCCTCGTACGCTCGCCATTACTGCCTTTGGTGAGATGGATGTTTCAATCATTGACGAATTGCCAGCAGGTCGGAAACCAATTATTACACGTTGGGTGAAACATGAGCAATTGGAGGTTGTACTTGATTGGGTGAAAAAAGAGCTCCAAAAAGGAGCTCAGGCTTATGTGATTTCACCCTTGATTGAAGAATCAGAATCGCTTGACTTGAAGAATGCTATTGCTTTGCATGAAGAACTTTCTGCTTATTTTGATCGAACAGCTGAAGTTTCTTTGATGCATGGTCGCATGAAAAATGACGAGAAAGAAGCCATCATGCAAGATTTTAAGGCGCAAAAAAGTCAGGTTCTGGTATCAACGACAGTTATTGAAGTTGGTGTCAATGTGCCAAATGCAACTATCATGATTATCATGGATGCTGATCGTTTTGGGCTTAGTCAGCTACATCAGCTGCGCGGACGTGTCGGACGTGGGCAAAAACAATCGTATGCTATTTTAGTCGCAAATCCTAAGACTCAGACAGGTAAGGAACGCATGAAAATCATGACAGAAACCACAGATGGTTTTGTCTTGGCAGAAGCTGACCTTAAAATGCGTGGTTCAGGTGAAATCTTCGGAACACGCCAATCAGGAATTCCAGAATTCCAAGTGGCTGATATCGTTGAAGATTATAATATTCTTGAAGAGGCAAGGCGCGTTGCAAGTCAGATTGTTTCAGAAAAAGATTGGAAAAGCAATCCACTGTGGCAAGTCATTAGCCAAAATCTCAAAGATAAAGGAAATTTCGATTAAGGTTATTGAAAGTTTTTTGCAAGGCAAGCTTAAGCTTGCCTTTTTATAATGACTTTACTAAATAAATGAGAGGTAAAGCTTATGACAGTTAAAGTAACCTACAAGAAGTATTTTGTCAAAACAATCCACATGAAACCAGCTTACGGTAAGTAAGCTAGAAGGAGTGCTCTTTTTTGATATTTCGCTATGGCAGTAGAATTACCCGCAATAAGAGACGTAAGACCATGGAAATAATTTAACTCAGTCTGATATGGTTGAGTTTTTATTTGTAAAAAACAACGATTTAAAAAGCG
>NZ_GL698429.1:1070481-1107039 GCF_000187265.1 Streptococcus equinus ATCC 9812 | reverse complement strand
TCAGACAATAGACTTTTGATGAACATCAATACCACAGCATGTTTCAATCATAACTTCCATAATAAAAACCTCCGATTCTATCATTGAACAATAGAAAAAGAGGTTGTTAGTAATTTTATTTTCACGTTCAAGACGTATTCGAGTTATCTTACGACCCTTGTTTATCCAGTTTTTTGTACAGGCTAGGCAAAGCTCTATTAAACACCACGGATTTGTATTGTTCACCTTAATTATAGTCGGTGATTCTTTTTCTGTCATGAGTTAGCAGGTGAAACCTGCTTAGAGTTTTTTGTCTGAAAAACATAGAAAAAGTCTATTTTTGTTAAAAATCACGCAAAAAAATAAAAATATATCGATTTTCGATAAAAACTGTTGCTAAAGTTGCTATTAACGTCACAAATGTTGTTTTAGTATTAACAATTCTTGCTGACTTGACTTCACATATCTATGGTTACGATACTGTAAATGCAGGTCATTACGGTGTGATTGAGTGGGCGATTGGCAAAGATACAAATACTTGGTTAGTCACAGCTTTGACAATTTTGACAACTTCAGCAATGATTTACGGTCTAACAAAACTAAAACACTTTATCGCAAACTTTACAGTAAAAGATATTTTAGCTGATAAAACATACCTTTTCTTGAAACAAGCTAGCATTTTTACATTTGTTGTCTCATTTCTTCAAAATACTTTATCGACATCAATGCACCAAGCTCATGTTATTGTTGACTTTTCAATTTGCAGTTACTTTGTCCTTGCTTTTCTACTTGTTAAATACCTACGCTCACGTCACATGGCTTAGCCCTAAAATCATTATCATCTTACCAATTATCAATTAAAAACCAGAGGAGAAAAATGATGAAAAGCGATACTAAAACATTTAAATACATTTTAAACTTTGTAACTTTCTTATACGGCGTAAATATTTTTGGAATAGTTGCACTTGTAGCAGGTGGGATTCTTTCACTATTTTTAAGTAACAGTTCATTTGTCGGCCAACATGGATTTAGCAACGGTTGGAGTTTTACGCTAATGAGTGGAACATTTGATTATGTATCTTTACTGACAATGTTGTATAGTACTGTTATGATGTTCTTGCTTCTAGGAACAATCCGTAAATTTTTGAAGAACTTAATTGCAGATGAAATTTTTATTACAGAAAATGTCACACTAGCTAAACGTGCAAGTCTCTTCTTGCTTTTGGCTTCATTTGATGGTGGTTCTGAAGTAGTACTTGCTGTTAATGGATCTGGTTTCATCAATTTAACATTTATCTTTGCTGCACTTCTTATTTGGGTGTTTGCAAAACTTCTTGAAAAAGCTGTTGTTTTATCGCTGAAGAAAATGAATTTACGATTTAGTTGAAGGAGATTTGAGATGGGTAAAAAATTGAAAAAAGCAGTTATGGTACTTGTCGCAGTATTTGCTCTTGTCACAGTAGCTTCTACAATTGTAAATAATAGTGAGTTTGTTACATGTGGATATGTTAATATTGATGATGAAAATGATAAAGTAGAAAAGCAGTCGTTGGAAGAGTTTATTCAAACACATCACACACCATTTTCTAAAACCATAATAAAAAATGATGACTAGGAGGTAGTCATATGATTCAAATTAATCTTGATGTTGAACTAGCAAAACGTAAAATGAAATCAGGAGAGTTGGGAGAGCATGTTGGTATTACCAATGCCAATCTATCAATTCTTAAAACAGGGAAGGCAAAAGCAGTTCGCTTAACGACCTTGGACGCTATTTGCCGTGAATTAGGTTGTCAACCTGGTGATATTTTAGAATATATTCCTGATGAAGAATAAAAAAGCTGAAGTCCAGATTCGGATTTCAGCTTTTTTGTGTGGATTTTTTTATCCTTCGATATATTCTTTTAGTTCTTGTCCTTTTAAGCTTGCGTTTAAGGCGATGAGAAGTTTTAGGCGGGCTTTTTGGGCGTTAAGTTCTTTGACAAACATAACACCAGCGTTTGCAAGTTGAACGCCACCGCCGTCGTATGCATAAACAGGCTCTGCAATACCGTTAAAGCAGCGTGAGACGAGGACAACTGGAACGCCTTGCTTGATGAGGTCATAGATTTCTTCAGCAGCGCGTGGTGGCATATTCCCAGCACCGAGCGCTTCGATAACAACACCTTGAACATTGCTTGGATTTAAGAAACTGATGATACCGTCGCCCCCCATACCGGCATATGCTCTGATGATTGGAACAGTACCAGAAATATCTTGTAAATCAAAACGAACACGCGGCTCAGCAGTTCTGAAAAATAGGATATCGTGTTTCATGATGATTCCTAGTGGTCCATGAATTGGTGTTTTAAAGGTTGAAACATTAGTTGTGTGTGTTTTTGTCACGTATTTTGCTGCGTGAATTTCATCGTTCATAACCACTAAAACACCTTTTCCAACGGCTTTATCATGGCTTGCAACATGAAGAGCACTGAGGTAGTTATAAACCCCGTCACTTCCTAGTTCGTTTGAGGAACGCATGGCACCTGTAAGGACGATTGGAATATTTGGAACTTCCATTGTATCAAGGAAATAAGCTGTTTCTTCAAGCGTATCAGTACCGTGAGTAATAACAACACCATCGAAATTATCAGCTTCTTCTTTAATTTTTTGGTAAAGTTTTAGCATATGTTTTGGGGTAATGTGCGGGCTAGGCACATTAAAAAAATCAAGTGCAGTCACTTGAATGTTATCAAGATTGACACCGACATGGTTCATCGGATTATCATTTTCAGGACGAACATGACCAGCTTCGTCAGCCTGCATTGAAATAGTTCCACCAGTATGTAGAACAAGGATTTTTTTCATGACAATCAAACTTCCTTTTAAAATTGTGATATAATCTATTTTAACATAAAGAAGGAAGGCGAGAAATGCTTTGTCAATAAAAGCAGTTTTTTTTGATATAGACGGAACACTTTTAAACGACCGTAAAAATGTCCAGCTATCAACGCAAAAAGCCATTAAAAGTCTGAAAAGACAAGGAATATTTGTTGGAGTGGCAACGGGACGTGGTCCTGGTTTTGTTCAACCCTATCTTGAAAATCTTGGTTTAGACTTTGCCATTACCTATAACGGACAATACATTTTTACTCGAGATCAGGTGCTTTATCATAAACAGATGCCGGTCTCAACGGTTTATCGTTTGATTCGTTATGCAAATGACCATCGTCGCGAAATTTCTTTGGGTACCGCGTCTGGCTTAGTTGGATCACGCATCATTGGTATTGGGACAAGTCGTTTTGGACAAATTGTGAGTACAATTGTGCCAAAGCGTTGGGCAAAAGCAGTAGAGAGAAGTTTTAAGCATTTTATCCGACGGTTTAAACCGCAAAATTTAAATACGTTATTGGCAATCATGCGTCAGCCTGTTTATCAAGTTGTTCTTGTAGCAACTGAGAGTGAAACGGCTGATATTCAAAACGCCTTTCCTTATATCAAGGTGACACGTAGTAGCCCTTATTCAGCAGATTTAATTTCAAAAGGGCAATCAAAAATTAAAGGTGTTGAACGACTTGGGGATATATTTGGCTTTACTTTAGATGAGGTCATGGCGTTTGGTGATTCTGACAACGACATGGAGATGTTGTCTGGAGTTGGTATTGGTGTTGCCATGGGAAATGCAGAAGAAGCTGTTAAAGAAGCTGCTACTTACACGACTGACTCTAATAATAACAACGGTATTTCAAAAGCATTAGCGCATTATGGTTTGATTCATGTTAAAGTCGGAGAAAGATTTGATAGTCAAGATGACAACTTTAACAAGGTCAAAGATTTCCACCATCAAATGGATGGGGAGACTTGCGAAGTACCAAGGTTATACGGACTTGAAGAAGCAGATCATCGTTCTGATTTTAAAGTGGAAGAAATTGTTGAATTCTTATATGCAACAAGCAAGGGGAATCCACAAGCTTTCAAACAATCAATTTCTAATTTGCACGAAGCTGTTGATAAGGCTGTTCAAAAAGTTGAAAGTAAAGAACACCCAGAAACATCACTTGTCGGTCAAGTGGATGCTTTGACAGATCTTTTATACCTTACTTATGGTTCATTTGTTTTAATGGGAGTTGATCCAAAACCATTCTTTGAAATTGTTCACGAATCCAATATGGGAAAACTATTCCCTGATGGTCAAGCGCATTTTGATCCTGTCACACATAAAATTTTAAAACCAGATGACTGGGAAGAAAAATTCGCTCCAGAACCTGCTATTAAGCGTGAGCTTGATCGCCAAATTCAAAAATCACTTAATCGTAAAAAAAGAAATCAAGCTAGTCATTAGACCAACTTGGTTTTTTTCGTAGTTTAGTTATAGAATAGTTGATTAAAAATTATTATTAAAGAGAATTGATATTAATCAAGACTTAGAATGTTTTTTCGCTATCGCGAACAACTAGTAAATCGACTTTTGCATGACGCATGATGTATTCTGATGAAGAACCGATGAGGAGTCGTTCAAATGTGTTAAGACCAGTAGCCCCAACCATAATTAAATCAGCTCCTTCTTTGTCAGGAATATCACGTGCTAAGAGAGTCTTAGGATTACCAAATTCAATGACTTGTTTGACTTTAGTTAAACCTTTGTCGCGAGCTTGTTTTTCATAGTCATCCAACACTTCTTTTGCTTCTTGTTCAAGTTTTTCATAAACATAAGTGTCAAAAGTTGCAACACTTTGAAGTGCGCGTGTATCAATGATGTGTGTAAGTAGTAACTCTGCGTCGTTACGCAGTGCAATGTTTACCCCTTTTTCAAAAGCCAATTCTGATTCGTAAGAACCATCAATGGCAACTAGGATTTTTTCATAATGATGTGACATAAGCTGCCTCCTTAATTATGCTAGCAAGAGCGTAAAATCAAGCGAAAACATAGGACTGGTAAGAAATCTTGGTTTATCGAGAACTAAGGTTAGTTATCCGTCTGTTGTTAAAACGTAACAACATTTCGCATTCCAAACTTCCTGCCCATATCAATAATTTTAATAAGCTAGACGGGATAAGATAAGATATCGATAAACGCTTACATTTATCTAAAGAAATATCCCTAAAGGTATTATAACCTATTTGTCTTAAAAATGAAAGCGTTTAAGGAATTTTTCTGAATATTTTTGCTATAATAGAAAAAGCGAGGAGAAATATAGTTAGAGGTTATGAGGAAAGTTTTAAAAGATTTTAGAAAAAATAAAGAATCCTATCTTTTGAGAGCAGGTCTGTTTCAATTAGTTTTAACGACTATCGGAGCTTACATGCTTCCCTTAATTTTTAAAATGCTTGTGATTCATTCTCGAGTTCCAGCGATAAATATCGATTATGTTAACTCTTTCTTGACTAATCTGCTTTTACTAGTTGCACTTTTGGTTCATCTTTTCTTGTTAGCATTCTTAGCTTATCTCGAACTCTCTGTGCTAGTTGAAGTCATTTGCCATAAAGAATTGAAATGGCAATTTTTAAGATCTTCTTTAAAAGAAAAAAGTAAAAAATTTTCAAAAACAATTTCTGGTAAGCATTTTTTCGCATTTCTAAGCTATTTAGCCTTATTGGTTCCGTTTTTGCGCTTTTTAGTGGCAGCGTCTTTTTTGGAAAATCTTTACATTCCAAGCTTTATGACATGGGTATCGCAAGCACATGATTATCTTAAATTATCAGTTTGTGCTTTCTATCTTGTCTTTAGTTACCTTAATCTCCGTTTTATTTATACCATTCCGCTTGCGGTCACAAATGAAAGCCAACATTTTGGTTGGTGCATGAAAGAATCATTGAGCTTGACGCGTGGTAAGAAGATTTTTAGAGCTTTTGGGATTGTTTTTATAGGCTTAGCTATCCTACTTGGTATGGGACTTCTTAGTGGCATGGTAGTTGTTTTGGCTAGCTTAATTGATGGCGGAGCTAGAAGTTTTTGGGGAACAGCACTATTTTTGATAGTCATTTGGCTGATATTTTTTGCAGGTCGATTACTGTTTAAACTATTTTCTATGTCTTATTTGGCGAAAACAATAGAAAACGATGATTGTGTGACAAATTCTCAAAACGAACATAGCATGTTAGTTTTAGCAGGAGTGTGTTTACTCGTTTTTGGTCTTGGTTTTGCCTATAATGCCTTAAAAGCTACAGGAAAACAAGCACATGACGTGACTGTTGTTGGTCATCGCGGAATGTCACCTAAAGGTGTTGAAAATTCTATTGAATCTCTTGAAGCGGCAGCAAGAGCTGGAGCAGATTATTCAGAGTTGGATATCGTCTTGTCAAAAGACGGTCAGTTTATTGTCAGCCACGATGATAACCTCAAACGTCTGACTGGTAAAGACATCACTATTTCAAACTCTAAGGCTAAAGAAGTCATTGGTTTAAAAACTAAGCAGGGAAGCCACAATTCACAAATTGCATCTTTTGATGACTATGTTGCTAAAGCTAAGCAATTAGGAACAAAACTTTTGGTTGAGCTAAAAACAACTGGCAATGAGCCAGATAACTATACCCAACTTTTTGTTAATAAAATGAAATCACTAAAAATTGACAAGTCTTCTTTGGTCATGTCATCTAATTTGCAGGCTGCAGAGAAAGTGAAAAAGATTGCTCCAAACTTGACAGTCGGGCACACCATTTCATTTCAAGTTGGTGATTCTTTGAGTCCTAAAATGGATTTTTATGCGATTGAAGACTTCTCATATAACGAATATTTAGCGCACAAAGTTCATCAAAATGGTAAGAAAATTTTTGTCTGGACGGTCAATTCAAAAGATGACATTGAAAGGTACCTGAAGACTAGTGCTGATCGTGTTATTACGGACTACACAAGTTCAGTTAGAAAGGTTCAAAAAGACCTTACATCGGATGTCAGTTATCTTGATTATTTTTTGCAAATTATGAATCTTTCTTGGATTGAAAATTTATAAAGGAAAGTTTATAATATTTGAGACGAGGTATAATCTATGAAAATATTTGATAAATCTTCAAAGCTAGAACATGTGGCGTACGACATTCGTGGGCCGATTCTTGATGAAGCTGATCGTATGATTGCCAACGGTGAAAAAATTCTTCGCCTTAACACAGGAAATCCAGCTGCCTTTGGTTTTCAAGCTCCAGACGAGGTTATCCGCGATTTGATTGCGCATGCCCGTAGCAGTGAAGGCTATTCTGATAGTAAAGGGATTTTTTCTGCTCGTAAAGCTATCATGCAATATTGTCAGCTAAAAGGTTTTCCACATGTGGATATCGATGATATTTATCTAGGAAATGGTGTTTCTGAGCTTATCTCAATGTCACTTCAAGCTCTTCTTGATGATGGTGATGAAGTTTTAGTGCCAATGCCTGACTATCCATTATGGACAGCTTGTGTGAGTCTTGCAGGTGGTAATGCAGTGCATTACCTTTGTGATGAAAAAGCAAACTGGTATCCAGATATCGATGATATCAAATCAAAAATCACCTCAAATACCAAAGCTATTGTTATTATCAATCCTAACAACCCAACAGGAGCTTTGTATCCAGATGATTTGCTAAAAGAGATTGTAGAAATCGCCCGTCAAAATGACTTGATTATCTTTGCGGATGAAATCTATGACCGATTAGTAATGGATGGTAAGAAACACACCGCTATTGCAAGCTTGGCACCAGATGTTTTCTGTGTGTCTATGAATGGTTTATCAAAATCACACCGAATCTGTGGTTTCCGTGTTGGTTGGATGGTTCTATCAGGCCCTAAACATAATGTGAAGGGTTATATTGAAGGGCTTAACATGTTAGCTAACATGCGTCTTTGCGCTAATGTATTGGGACAAAATGTTGTTCAAACGTCTCTTGGTGGCTATCAATCAGTTGATGAACTGTTGATTCCTGGAGGACGTATCTACGAACAACGTAACTTCATTTATAAAGCTGTTAATGAAGTACCTGGTTTGTCTGCTGTAAAACCAGAGGCAGGACTTTACATCTTCCCTAAAATTGATCGAGACATGTATCAGATTGATGATGATGAGCAGTTCTGTTTGGAACTGTTAAAACAAGAAAAAGTCATGTTGGTTCCAGGTAAAGGCTTTAACTGGACTGAACCTGACCACTTCCGAATTGTATATTTGCCACGTGTTGAAGAATTGGCAGAAGTTCAAGAAAAATTAACACGTGTTCTTAGTCAATATAAACGTTAAGACCTAGTCGTTAGAACGGTGTCGTATTTTGCTTTGATAAGGCTTTACATACGAACGTTCTAATGATTTTTTTTTGATTAAATTAAATTTAAAGAGTATGCGCTTACAAAATTATCAGAAGATAAAGAAATTTTCAGATAATTGTTTGCAAAATAAGGGTTCCTTTGATATAATTGTAACGCAAATAACGCAAAGGAAGTAGAAAATGCCGAATTTATTAGAAAAAACTAGAAAGATTACGTCAATTTTGCAACGCTCAGTTGATAGCCTTGATACCGAATTACCATATAACACAATGGCTGCTCAACTTGCTGATATCATTGACTGTAACTCTTGCATCATCGACGGAGGAGGAAACCTTCTTGGTTATGCAATGAAGTATAAAACAAATACTGACCGTGTTGAAGAGTTCTTTCAAGCGAAACAGTTCCCTGAAGAATACGTAAAAGCGGTTAGTCGTGTTTACGATACTGAAGCTAACTTGTCTGTAGATAATGATTTGACAATCTTCCCAGTTGAATCAAAAGATATTTACCCTGATGGATTAACAACTATCGCTCCAATCTACGGTGGTGGTATGCGTCTTGGATCTCTTATCATTTGGCGTAATGATAAAGAATTTTCAGAAGATGATTTAATCCTTGTCGAAATCGCCTCTACAGTAGTTGGTATCCAATTACTTAACCTTCAAACTGAAAACCTTGAAGAAACAATTCGTAAACAAACAGCTGTTAACATGGCGATTAACACACTATCTTACTCAGAAATGAAAGCAGTATCTGCTATTTTGGGTGAATTGGATGGTACAGAAGGTCGTTTGACTGCATCTGTTATCGCTGACCGTATTGGTATTACACGTTCTGTTATCGTTAATGCTCTACGTAAATTGGAATCAGCAGGAATTATCGAAAGCCGTTCATTGGGTATGAAAGGTACTTACCTTAAAGTCATCAATGAAGGTATCTTTGATAAATTAAAGGAATATAATTAATGACAAAAGCTCTTATTTCAATTGATTATACCTACGATTTTGTAGCTGACGATGGTAAATTGACTGCTGGAAAACCAGCGCAAGCTATTGAAGATGATATTGTCCGAGTAACTAAAGAAGCGTATGAAGCTGGAGACTATATCTTCTTTGCCATTGATGCTCATGATGAAGGTGATGATTTTCATCCAGAAGCAAAATTGTTCCCGCCACATAATATCAAGGGGACAAGTGGACGTGATTTGTATGGTAAACTAGCCGACTTGTATGAAACAATCCAGTCAGATCAACGTGTCTTTTGGATGGATAAACGTCATTATTCAGCTTTTTCAGGGACTGATTTAGATATTCGACTCCGTGAACGTCGTATCACAACAGTAGTTTTGACAGGTGTTCTGACGGATATTTGTGTATTACACACAGCTATTGATGCCTATAATCTTGGGTATGATATTGAGATTCCTGCTGCGGCAGTAGCGAGCTTAACACAAGAAAATCATCAGTTTGCTTTAAATCATTTCAAAAATGTTTTAGGTGCAAAGATTATTTAAGTTGAAAGAAGTGGATGACCACTTCTTTTTTTGCTTTAGAAGAAAAGTGTGAAAAATTCTCTGGAAAGAGCTTTCTCGCTTTCTTTTACATGTTAAAGAAAAGTAAAATGTGGTATAATTTTAGGGACTATATTGTCAATTTGGTTTACGATTTAAAATAATCAAGGAGAGATAGAGATGAAAATTTCTGAAGAAGAAGTTCGTCATGTGGCAAATCTGTCAAAATTGTCATTTTCTGATGAAGAAACAACAGAATTTGCGACAACTTTGTCTAAGATTGTAGATATGGTAGAACTCTTGAATGAAGTTGATACAGAGGGAGTCCCTGTAACAACGACAATGGCAGATCGTAAGACTGTTATGCGTGAAGACGTTGCAGTAGCTGGTGATGATCGTGATGAGCTCTTTAAAAACGTGCCTCAATCTGAAAATTACTATATTAAAGTGCCTGCTATCTTAGAAGACGGAGGAGATGCATAATGTCATTTAATACAAAATCAATTGATGAGTTGCACAATCTTCTTGTCAATAAAGAAATCTCAGCAGTTGAATTAACAAAAGCAACACTTGAAGACATTAAAGAACGTGAAGTAGCTGTTGATTCTTTCATCACTGTTTCTGAAGAAGCTGCGCTTGCACAAGCAGCTGCAATCGATGAAAAAGGAATTGACGCTGATAATGTGATGTCAGGTATTCCTTTGGCAGTTAAAGATAACATTTCAACTCGTGGAATTTTGACAACTGCAGCATCTAAAATGCTTTATAACTACGAACCAATTTTTGATGCGACAGCTGTTGAAAAACTTTACGGTAAAGATATGGTTGTTATCGGTAAAACAAACATGGACGAATTTGCCATGGGTGGTTCTACTGAAACATCATACTTCAAGAAAACTAAAAACGCTTGGGACCAAACTAAAGTTCCTGGTGGATCATCTGGTGGTTCTGCAACTGCAGTAGCTTCTGGTCAAGTTCGTTTGTCACTTGGTTCTGATACTGGTGGTTCTATTCGCCAACCTGCAGCCTTCAATGGTGTTGTTGGTTTGAAACCAACTTACGGACGTGTTTCACGTTTTGGTTTGATTGCATTTGGTAGCTCACTTGACCAAATTGGACCATTTGCCCAAACAGTTAAAGAAAATGCACAATTGTTGAACGTAATTGCTGGTCACGATGCTAAAGATGCTACTTCATCTGACCGTGAAGTTTCTGATTTCACTAGTAAAATCGGTCAAGATATTAAAGGTATGAAGATTGCTCTTCCAAAAGAATATCTTGGTGAAGGTATCGACCCAGAAGTTAAAGAAACAATTCTTAAAGCTGCTAAACACTTTGAAAAACTTGGTGCAACTGTTGAAGAAGTTAGTCTTCCACACAGTAAATATGGTGTAGCTGTTTACTATATCATTGCATCATCAGAAGCATCTTCAAACTTGCAACGTTTTGATGGTATCCGTTATGGTTATCGTACAGAAAACTACAGCAACCTTGAAGATATCTACGTTAACACACGTAGCGAAGGATTTGGTGATGAAGTTAAGCGTCGTATTATGCTTGGGACATTTAGCTTGTCATCAGGTTACTACGATGCTTACTTCAAAAAAGCAGGTCAAGTTCGTACATTGATTATCCGTGATTTTGAAAAAATCTTTGCTGACTATGACCTTATCTTAGGTCCTACAGCTCCAAGCGTAGCATTTGGCTTAGATACACTTAATCACGACCCTGTTTCTATGTATTTGGCTGATATTTTGACAATTCCTGTAAACTTGGCTGGTCTTCCAGGTATTTCAATTCCTGCTGGATTTGCTCAAGGTCTTCCAGTTGGTATGCAATTGATTGGTCCAAAATACAGTGAAGAAACAATCTATCAAGCTGCAGCTGCATTTGAAGCAACAACTGATTATCACAAACAACAACCCGTTATTTTTGGAGGTGACAAATAATGAACTTTGAAACAGTCATCGGGCTTGAAGTCCACGTTGAGTTGAATACTAATTCAAAGATTTTTTCACCGACATCAACACATTTTGGTAACGACCAAAATACAAACACAAACGTTATCGACTGGTCATTCCCAGGTGTTCTTCCTGTTATGAACAAAGGTGTTATCGATGCTGGTATTAAAGCAGCGCTAGCCCTTAACATGGACATTCACCAAAACATGCACTTTGACCGCAAAAACTATTTCTATCCTGATAATCCAAAAGCTTACCAAATTTCACAATTTGATGAACCAATTGGATATAACGGTTGGATTGAAATTGAACTTGAAGATGGTTCAACTAAGAAAATTCGTATCGAACGTGCTCACTTGGAAGAAGACGCTGGTAAAAACACTCACGGTACTGATGGTTACTCATATGTTGACCTTAACCGTCAAGGTGTGCCACTTATTGAAATCGTATCTGAAGCTGATATGCGTTCACCAGAAGAAGCCTACGCTTACCTAACTGCTCTTAAAGAAGTTATCCAATACACTGGTATTTCTGATGTTAAGATGGAAGAAGGTTCTATGCGTGTGGATGCCAACATTTCTCTTCGTCCTTACGGTCAAGAAGAATTTGGTACAAAAGCTGAATTGAAGAACTTGAATTCATTTAACAACGTTCGTAAAGGTCTTATCTACGAGCAAAAACGTCAAGCACAAGTGCTTCGTTCAGGTGGTCAAATTCAACAAGAAACACGTCGTTACGATGAGTCAACTGGTGAAACAATCTTGATGCGTGTTAAAGAAGGTGCATCAGATTACCGTTACTTCCCAGAACCAGATCTACCACTTTACGAAGTGTCTGACGAATGGATTGAAGAAATGCGTCAAACTCTTCCAGAGTTTCCAAAAGAACGTCGTGCTAAATACATTAATGAATTTGGTTTGACAGCTTATGATGCTGCTCAATTAACTGCAACAAAATCAACTTCTGACTTCTTTGAAAGTGCCGTTGCTCTTGGTGGAGATGCTAAACACGTTTCTAACTGGTTGCAAGGTGAAGTGGCTCAATTCCTTAACAGCTCAAACAAAACACTTTCTGAAATCTTGTTAACACCAGAAAACCTTGTTGAAATGCTTGCTATCATCGCTGATGGTACCATTTCATCAAAAATTGCCAAGAAAGTCTTTGTTCACTTGGCTAAAAATGGTGGTTCTGCGCGTGAATACGTTGAAAAAGCTGGTTTAGTTCAAATTTCTGACCCTGCAGTGCTTATCCCAATCATCCACCAAGTCTTTGAAGACAATGAAGCTGCCGTTGCTGACTTCAAGTCAGGTAAACGTAATGCTGACAAAGCCTTTACTGGATTCTTGATGAAAGCTACAAAAGGTAAAGCTAACCCACAAGTTGCCCTTAAATTGTTGGCACAAGAGTTGGCAAAATTGAAAGAAGACTAAGTAGAATAAGTCATTAAAAATCATCCTTCGGGGTGATTTTTTTTCTTGTCAAAAATTAATAGAATTTTTAGAAAGATTACTTTGTAAAAAGTTGCTGTGATAGTGTTTTTTATCAATTTTAAATGTGTTATACTTGGTTCTGGATTTTTTATTGGTAAGGTGAACAATGTAAAAATGAGTAAAAATGTAAAAGGAAGTTTGATGGTGCTTATCGCAGGCACTGCATGGGGAATTTCTGGTGTTTCTGGGCAATATTTAATGGCTCATGGCATGAATGTTGATTTATTATCTTGTGTGCGCCTGATTATCTCTGGGGTGATAATGACGGCAATTGCGGCGCTAAATCAGCGAGAGACTTTTATTAAGGCTGTAACGTCCTTAAAGACACTTGGCAGCATTGCTATTTTTTCTTTGATTGGTCTTGTGATGAATCAATATGCTTATCTAAGAGCGATTGAAAGTACAAACGCAGGTACAGCAACGGTTATCCAGTACATGGCGCCGATTCTTGTGTTGGCGTATGTGTCTGTGAGAAAAAAACAGTTACCAAGAGGAAGCGAAATTTTAGCGATTATCTTAGCAATTTTGGGGACTTTTGTCATTGCAACACACGGTCATCTTGATGGGCTAGCAATCACTTTAGAAGGTTTTGCATGGGGATTATTTTCTGCGGTAACCTATTCGTTTTATATTATTTTGCCAGCAAAATTGATTCGTGAGTTTGACAGTTTCACGGTGATTGGTCTTGGAATGCTTATGGGTGGCGTTACTTTTCCAATTTTGGTAAACCCATGGCAATATAAGTTGGTGCTAAATCCTGGGAATTTGCTAGGTCTGTTTGGAATTATCATCGTTGGTACAGTTTTTGCGTATAGTTTGTTCTTGATGGGGACTTGTATTATCGGTCCAGTCAAAGGAAGTCTACTTGCAGCCATCGAGCCAGTTTCATCTGTCTTTTTCTCAGTAACTGTCATGCATGAAATTTTTTACCCAATGGATTTTCTTGGAATGATTTTCATCATTGCAGCAGTTATTTTGATTTCGCTACGTGATTTGGTTGTGGTGAATAAACAAATACATCAATAATGATTTAGAAGTTATGGTTGCTTAGGTGCAGTCATAACTTTTTTAGTATTCGTGTAATAAAGAATTTTTAGAAAGATTATTTTATAAAAATATGGTGTTAGAGTCATGACGTCTTTTTGGTAAATGTGTTATACTGGTACTCGCACATTATTGGAGAAGGTGATTAATAACATGAATAAAAATCTTAAAGGAAGCATCATGGTATTCATCGCAGGGATTGCTTGGGGACTTTCTGGGGTCTGCGGGCAATTTTTGATGTCTCGTGGAATGAATGTTAGTCAGTTGATTAGCATGCGTTTGCTGATATCTGGGACTGTGTTGACAGCTATTGCTGCTACAAAATATAGAGAGAACTTGGTGAAAGTCTTGCGTTCAAAAGGAGTACTTGTAGGAATTTTGCTTTTTGCCATACTTGGATTCTTGATGAACCAGTATTCTTACTTAGTGGCAATTGATTATACCAATGCAGGAACAGCGACGGTTTTACAATACATGTCACCGATTGTTGTTTTATTTTTTGTTGCCTTAAAAGAAAGACGAATTCCAGAAATCAATGAGTTTTTAGCCATTTTCTTTGCTGTGCTAGGAACTTTTATCATTGTGACACACGGTCGTCTAGATGGTTTAGCGATTACTCCTAAAGGACTTGTCTTTGGTCTGCTTTCTGCTGTCACAGCAGCTTTTTGTGTTGTTTTGCCGGCAAAATATGTTCGTGAATATGGTAGTTTCCCAGTCATTGGACTTGGGATGCTCATGGGTGGGACAATTTCATTTTTTACAACGCAAGCTTGGCAATACCCACTTGTTTTAAATCAAGGAAACTTGATTGGACTCTTTGGTATCATTGGTATTGGGACAATTCTTAACTACAGTTTATTCTTTATGGGAACAGCAATTATTGGTTCTGTTAAAGGAAGTTTGATGGCGGCAGTTGAGCCGATTTCATCTGTTGTGTTCACAGTTATTCTGATGCATGATGTCTTTTATCCAATGGATTTTCTTGGAATGCTACTGATTATCGTTGCTGTGCTTCTCATCTCACTAAGAGATTTAATAGCATTACGCAGACGATTACGATAATACTTTAGAGTGCTTTGGCACCCTTTTTTTTTGACAGATTTTCAAAAAATGTACAGAAGCGATTGACAAGCAAAAGACTTGAATATATACTATTTTAAGATAAAATTATATTCTATATTACAATAGTAAAAGTAGGTAGGATATGAAAAAATTAGTAACTTCTTTGATTGTTATTGTCGCTATAGCATTATTATTCCTAAATCCTTATTTAGCAATACTTGTTGTGGCGTTGCTTATTTGGTATTTGAAGAAATAGGAGAATAAGATGAAGATTTTGAAAAAGATATTTGGTTTTAAATTCACCGTTTATGTATGGATGATAGCAATTGCTATTTTTGTTTTTATTGGAGCTTACTTCCTTGGAGTTTCAAATAGTAACTCTAAAGGAAATCAAACCACAGAATCATATTCAATGGTAAAATACATTGAAAAGGTGAATCAGGTTGTATTTTTGAATGTAGGAATTCAAAAAATAGATACTATTTCAAACGTCAAAAAAGTGTTTGGTTGGGAAATTCCATATTCTGAGAAAAAAGCAATCATTATTTTAAACTATTCAGCAAAGTTGGGAATTAAGCAACCTGTTTCAATTCAAGAAAATGGTGAGAATAGTTTCACAATTCATATACCAAAATTCGAAGTTATCGGAGTAGAATTAGACCCTGAAAATCCATATACACCATATGATAAAAATGGTGAATTTTTAAGTGCTTCTACAGAAGATGTAGATACAGGGGAAGCTGTTGCTAAAGGATTATCAAGTGATGAGCAAGAAGAATATTTAAAACAATATAAAGAAACAATTCAAGAATCTGCTGAAAATTACTATAATAATTTATTTCAATCAGTATATCCGGATTGCACACTTGAATTTGTTTATGATTAATTACAAATGAGCTCTGCTATTTCATAGTAAGAGCTTTTTCAATTCGCCATATTGTTCTAAATATGTTAAAATGAATAGTAAAATATATTTTTTTGGAGAGTAATTTGAGTATAGACGATTATAGGCCGACCTTCGTGGTTGAGGCAGTTTATGATTTAAGAGCAGATGATTTGTTGCGACATGGGATTCATGCCGTTTTAGTAGATTTGGATAATACTTTGATTGCATGGAATAACCCAGATGGCACACCAGAAGTTCGCACGTGGTTGGATGAAATGACTATGGCGGATATTTCGGTGGTTGTCGTATCAAATAACAGCCATTCGCGTGTGGATCGTGCTGTGTCACGATTTGGTGTAGACTTTGTCAGTCGCGCCATGAAACCTTTCACACGAGGAATTAATATGGCAATCAAGCGTTATGGATTTGACCGTGATGAAGTTATCATGGTTGGTGACCAATTGATGACAGATATTCGTGCGGCTCACCGTGCTGATATTCAGTCTGTTTTGGTAAAACCTTTGGTTAAATCTGATGCTTGGAATACTAAAATTAATCGCTGGCGTGAACGCCGTGTTTGGGCCAAACTTGAAGAAAAATACGGAAAAATTCAATATCAAAAAGGAATTTAATGGAAGAATTATTATGTATTGGCTGTGGTGCCAAAATTCAAACTGAAGATAAAGAACAAGCAGGATACACACCCAAAGCAGCACTTGAAAAAGGACTTGAAACTGGTGAATTGTATTGTCAAAGATGTTTTAGACTACGTCACTATAACGAAATCACTGATGTGCATATCACTGATGATGAATTCTTGAAACTTCTTCACGAAGTTGGTGACAGTGATGCCCTTGTGGTTAATGTTGTGGATATCTTTGATTTCAACGGTTCAGTTATCCCTGGATTGTCACGTTTTGTCTCTGGTAACGACGTCCTACTTGTCGGAAATAAAAAAGACATTTTACCTAAATCAGTCAAAACTGGTAAAGTCACTCAATGGTTGACTGAACGTGCACATGAAGAAGGACTTCGTCCTGTTGATGTTATCTTGACAAGTGCTCAAAACCATCAAGCCATCAAAGACTTGATTGAAAAGATTGAAAAATTGCGCAAAGGTCGTGATGTCTACGTCGTTGGTGTTACAAACGTTGGTAAATCAACACTTATCAATGCGATTATCAAAGAAATCACAGGTGAAAAAGACATTATCACAACATCACGTTTCCCTGGAACAACGCTTGATAAGATTGAAATTCCTTTGGATGATGGTTCTTACATTTTTGACACACCAGGTATCATTCACCGCCATCAAATGGCGCACTACCTTGGCGACAAAAATCTAAAATACATCAGTCCGAAAAAAGAAATCAAGCCAAAAACTTACCAACTTAACCCTGAGCAAACATTGTTCTTAGCTGGTTTGGGACGATTTGATTTTATTTCAGGGGACAAACAAGGTTTCACAGCTTATTTTGATAATAATTTGAAACTTCACCGTACAAAATTAGCTGGTGCAGATGCATTTTACGACAAACACGTTGGAAGTCTTTTGACACCACCAAGTGACAAAGAATTAGCTGAATTTCCAAAACTTGTCCGCCATGAATTTACCATCAAAGATAAAATGGATGTGGTTTATTCAGGACTTGGTTGGATTCGCATTAAAGCATCACAAGCAAAACCAGTGAAGATTGCTGCGTGGGCACCAGAAGGTGTGTCAGTAGTGCTTCGTAAAGCTTTGATTTAAAAAATAAAAAGAAAGGAAGTCTGGCTCAAGCTCTCTTTGAGTTGGACGAGGGCTAGTAGCAGATGATTTTTTAGTGACATTTGATTTTGAAACGCCCTTAGAGTTATAGATATGTTAACATCAAAACAACGTGCTTTTTTGAAATCACAAGCACACTCAATGAAACCAATTGTACAAATTGGGAAAAACGGTCTTAACGACCAAATTAAAACAAGCGTCCGCAATGCATTGGATGCGCGTGAATTAATTAAAGTCACTCTTCTTCAAAATACTGATGAAGACATCCATGAAGTGGCTGAAATCTTAGAAGATGAGATTGGTTGCGATACTGTCCTTAAAATCGGACGTATCATCATTCTTTACAAAGAATCATCTAAAAAACAAAACCGCAAAATCTCACCAAAAGTTAAGGATTTGAACAAATAAAAGTCTGTTTTTGCAGGCAATGTAGTTAATTGAGTTTGACACTTATTGTGCAAAGCTCGGAGGTAGTCGAATTGGCATTAGAATTATTGACTCCATTTACCAAAGTGGAATTGGAAAAAAAAGTAAAAGATAAAAATCGTAAACAAATCGGGATTTTAGGTGGTAATTTCAATCCTGTTCACAATGCTCACTTAGTTGTTGCTGATCAGGTTCGCCAACAATTGAGCTTGGATAAAGTTCTTCTCATGCCTGAGTATGAACCTCCACACCTTGATAAAAAGGACACGATTGATGAAAAACATCGCTTGAAAATGCTAGAACTAGCTATCGAGGGTGTTGATGGTCTTGGTATCGAGACGATTGAGCTAGAGCGAAAAGGCGTAAGTTACACTTACGATACCATGAAACTCTTGATTGAAAAGAATCCTGACGTTGATTATTATTTCATTATCGGTGCTGACATGGTGGATTATCTGCCAAAATGGTACAAGGTTGATGAACTTATCAAGATGGTCCAATTTATCGGCGTTCAACGTCCAAAATACAAAGCAGGAACATCTTATCCTGTCATTTGGGTCGATGTGCCTATGATGGACATTTCATCAAGTTTGATTCGTCATCATTTTGAAAATGGCTGCCGCCCGAATTTCTTAATGCCTGAGGCAGTTATTGACTACATTGAGAAAGAAGGTCTTTACCGTGGCCTATGAGACATATACAGCAGGAATTGAGCGAGCTGAGCTTTTAGATAAAGTTGCTGCAGTCATGAGCGAGAAACGCTTCAAGCATGTGCTTGGCGTGGAAAAATCAGCGATTGAGTTAGCTGAACGCTATGGCTATGACACTGAAAAAGCTGGGCTTGCTGGCTTAATTCACGATTACGCCAAAGAACTTTCAGACCAAGAGTTTCTGGATTTGATTGACAAGTATAAGCTTGACCCTGAGCTCAAAAAATGGGGTAATAATGTCTGGCATGGCATGGTCGGCATTTATAAGATTCAAGAAGATTTGGGCGTGACAGATAAGGAAATCTTGCGAAGTATTGAGACACATACCGTTGGTTCAAGTGATATGTCTTTGCTTGATAAGATTATCTATGTCGCTGATTACATCGAGCCAGGTCGCCGTTTTCCCTTGGTGGAAGAAGCGCGCGTGATTGCGAAGGAGTCGCTTGATAAGGCGGTAGCCTACGAAACTGTTCATACCGTTGAACACCTAGCGCACCAAGCCTTTCCTATCTTCCCACAAACCATTGAAACTTATAATGCGTATGTTGGGTTTATGAAAGATGACAAATGAAAACAGCTCTGTTAGTGATTGATATTCAAACAGCATTGATAGAGGCTAAACCGTATGCAGTTGATAACTGCTTGTCTGTCTGGCAAAAAGCAATCGCCACTTGTCGTGAGAAAAAATTGAGGTGATTTACGTCTGTCACAATGACGACGAACTACTAACAGGAAGTCATGGCTGGGAAATTTACGAAGCTATTGCTCCAGAAGCGGGAGAAAAAATCTTTGATAAGCATTATAATAGTGCTTTTAAAGAAACTCATTTACAGACTTATCTGGATAGCCAATCTATTGATCAGCTGCTTATCATTGGCATGGCAACGAATTATTGCATTGATACGACTGTTAAGGTGGCGTTTGAGTTTGGCTATAATTTGGTAGTTATTAAAAATGGCACGACTACCTTTGCTGAAAGAGAAATTACAGCAGAACAATTAATACAGCATTATGAAAGCACTTGGAATGGATGTTTTGCCCAAGTGGCTGATTTAGAAGAAATTTTAAAAGAGGATTAAATGGATAAAAAAGAATTACTAGAATTGGTTGTCAAGGCAGCTGATGAAAAACGTGCAGAAGACATGGTTGTCTTAGACCTTTATGGATTGACTAGTGTGACTGATTACTTTGTAGTCGTTAGCGCTATGAACACTCGTCAATTGGACGCTATTGCAGAAAATATTCGTGAAAAAGTTAAAGCAGCTGGTGGTGACGCTAGTCATGCTGAAGGTGACAGCCGTACTGGTTGGGTACTTCTGGACCTTAACGATGTTGTTGTTCACATCTTCTCAGAAGACGAACGTGAACACTACAACATTGAAAAACTTTGGCATGAAGCACCAATGGTTGACGTGTCAGAATACCTTGCTTAATTTTGCAGCATTATTCTTATAATCTGAGGCGCTTGTCTCAGATTATTTCATTCTAAGAATGATAGAAGTTTGATAGGACAAAACAATGAACAAAAACTACGAAAAATTTGCGGCTGTTTATGATGCCATCATGGACGACAGCCTTTATGACAAGTGGACAGACTTTTCGCTCCGCCATTTTCCAAAAGACAAGAAAAAACTCTTGGAATTAGCCTGCGGAACTGGGATTCAGTCAGTACGTTTTGCTAAAGCTGGTTTTGATGTGACTGGGCTAGATTTGAGTGAAGACATGCTTGAAATCGCGAGAAAACGCGCAGAAGCAGCAGGTGAAGCTATCGAATTCAAACAAGGTAACATGCTTGATTTGTCGCAAGCTGGTAAATATGATTTGGTGACATGCTATTCAGATTCTATTTGCTACATGGCTGATGAAGTCGAAGTCGGTGATGTTTTCAAACAAGTCTACGACAGCTTAAATGACGGTGGTGTCTTCATCTTTGACGTGCACTCAACCTACAAAACTGATACTGTCTTTCCTGGTTATTCTTACCACGAAAATGCGGAAGAGTTTGCCATGGTCTGGGATACGTACGCTGATGACGCGCCGCACTCAGTTGTCCACGAATTGACATTCTTCTTGCAAGACGAAGACGGACGCTTCACACGCTACGACGAAGTCCACGAAGAACGCACTTACGAAGTCTTGACCTACGACATCCTCTTGGAACAAGCAGGCTTCAAATCATTTAAACTCTACGCTGATTTCGAAGACAAAAAACCACGCAAAAAATCAGAACGCTGGTTCTTTGTGTGCCAGAAGTAGGGGAGAAATAAAAAGAAGGTTATCTATTGAAATAATAGTTATCACCTTCTTTTTTAATTTACGCAGACAATTTTTATAAAATGCGGTAAAATAATAATAAATTAAAAGTTTTAAGGAGTTTCAAAAATGGCGAAAACCCTTGCGGCTGTATATATCAATGCTTCGCATAATGTAATAAAAAATAAACTAAATATAAAAACTAACCTGTCAGAAAAAATGGCAGGCTTTTTGCGTTGTTCACTTCTAAATTGTGAGGTGGATCATGGCTAAGTTCGATATTGTTTCCATTGAGGATAAAACAAAAGAGCTATTAGAAAACTTAGATGAATCTGGCTTTTTCTATGATTTTCTGGGGCTGTATGATTTTCCTAAAGCAACTTTAACAAGACTACGTAAGAATAATGGAAATGAAGTGAAAAATAAAGCCTTATTTGAAGTTATTGGTCAAGGACAGTCTGTAGTAGCAAAAGTAGCTGAAATGGAAAAAGCTTTATCTAGTAAGAAATCTAAACCTCGTATTTTAATTGCGACTGATTTTGAAGAGCTTGCTGCCAAAGATATTCAAACGGCTGACACATTGAATATTTCTTTAAAAGACTTGCCTGCTTATGTTGACTTCTTTTTACCATGGAATGGTGTTGAAAAGGTAGATTATGCCAAAGAAAATCCAGCTGATATAAAAGCTGCTGCACGATTCACGCGTCTATATGATGAACTTCGTCAGATTAATCAGTTTTCTGATCAGACAACAGAGGAAAAAGAGTTTAATCTGTTCTTGATTCGGTTACTCTTTCTTCTTTTTGCGGAAGATACAGAGATTATGCCTAAAGGTATTTTTACAAATGCTATTAAGACTCGTTCAGCTGAAGATGGCTCAGACTTAGATAATTTGATTAATAAGATTTTTGCAAGTTTGGATGTTGCTAATCGTTCTAGTCAGGAAAAATGGCTTCAAGAATTTCCATATGTTAATGGTAAACTTTTCACAAAAGCTCATACGGCACTTGTATTTGATAGAAAAACAAGAAAGCTGATTATTGAAGCAGGTGAGTTGCTGAATTGGAATGAAATCAATCCTGATATTTTAGGAGCCATGATTCAGACGGTAGCTAGTAAGGAACAACGTTCTGTTTCTGGTATGCACTACACTAGTGTTGAAAATATCATGAAGGTCATTAAACCTTTATTTCTTGACGATTTAACAGCTAGTTATCAAAATCTTGTTGATAAAATCAATGAAAACGAAGACAAGGATATTACCGATAAGACTAGACGTGAAAATCGTAATACTTTTATTCGTGAACTTGACAGTCTCTTGGATAGAATCTCTAACATCAAATTTCTTGATCCAGCTTGTGGTTCTGGGAACTTTCTTATCATCACTTATAAAGAAATTCGACGTTTAGAGGTTAAAATTCTAAAATCACTTCGTGAGTTGAGACAAGATAGAACAATTGATTTCTTTGAAACCTCTAAAATAAGTCTGAATCAATTTTATGGAATTGAGTTAGATGATTTTGCTCATGAAGTGGCTCGCTTATCTTTGTGGATTGCTGAATATCAGATGAATTTAGAAGCGGAAAATGAAATTAATTTAAAATCTGCTTTTCTTCCTTTACGTGATGCGGGAAATATCACACAAGGAAATGCTTTGCGCTTAGATTGGAATGAAATTTTACCACATCAAAGCGACGATGAGATTTATCTCATTGGAAATCCACCTTATATTGGAGCTAGTTTACAAAGTAAGATACAGAAAGATGATATAAAGCTAGCGACACAAGAAGCAACAAAATATGGGAAAATGGACTACATAGCTGGTTGGTTTTTTAAGGGAGCTGCTTTTATTAACTCTGCCAATAGTAAATTAGCTTTTGTAACAACCAATTCAATTTTTCAAGGCGAGCAAGTCTCTATAATTTGGAAATCGTTAATAAAAAATACGGTTATTGATTTTGCATATACCTCCTTTAAGTGGGGCAATTCAGCTGCTAATAACGCAGGTGTGACTGTAGCAATTGTTGGTTTGTCAAATATCATAAATAGCTCAAAAAACAAGCAACTGTTTGATGAAAATAACAATAGAGTGGTGGTATCAAATATCAATCCTTATTTAACAAATGGTGAAAATATATTAATCCAATCCAGTAGAACTTCACTTGCCGGTCTTCCCAAAATGAGTAGAGGAAATGGAGCATATGATGGTGGGGGACTGATATTTGAAAAATCAGATTACCAGTGTGCAGTAGAGGAGTATCCTGACCTTGTATCATTATTCTACAAATATATTAATGGGCAAGATTTTATTAGGGGTGAATACAGGTATGCTCTATTTATGAACAATGATACTTATACAAGATTTAAGGATAATCCTATTATTAAACAGAGAATTGAAAAAGTGAAATTATACCGTCTTTCATCTAAATCTAAACCGACACAGCTATTAGCTGAGATGCCATGGCGATTTGGAGAAACAAAAGATTTTTCTGGACAAGCAATTTTGATACCGAGAGTTTCATCTGAAGGTCGAGAATATGTACCAATGGATTTTCTTGATGACAGTAAGACGATTGTATCTGATGCAGTTATAATTATTGAAAACGCTCCAATCTGGCTTTTAGGTTTGCTTGAATCTCGCATGCATATGGTTTGGCTACGAGCTGTTGGTGGTAGATTGAAAACAGATTATCGCTACTCTGCAGGGCTTGTTTACAATACTTTCCCTGTTCCGGAGTTATCGACAAGACGTAAAAATATGATTGAAGAGCAAGTGTTTGAGATTTTGGATTTACGTGAGGAGCTAGGAGGTACTTTAGCTGAGCTTTACCACAAAGACACTATGCCAGAAAGTTTACGTGAAGCTCACAAAAAACTTGATGAAATTGTCGAACGAGCTTATAAAGATACCCCTTTCAACTCTGATGAAGAAAGACTTAGCCACCTTCTCAAACGTTATAAGGAGATGACACATGAGTAAAGTTTTTGAAATTAGCTATGAACAAAAAGGAACTTCTGTGAATACCGATGAACTAGGGATGCGAGAAATGCAGGCTAAGGTTTACAAAAAGCGAACAAAACAGCATCTCCTAGTTAAAGCGCCGCCTGCTTCTGGAAAATCTCGTGCTTTGATGTTTGTTGCTCTTGATAAACTCAAGAATCAAGGGCTTAAGAAAGCAATTATAGCTGTTCCAGAAAAATCTATTGGGAAATCTTTTCGTTCTACTGAATTGAAAAAATTTGGCTATTACTGGGATTGGGTAGTCAAGGACGAAAATAACTTAACAACTTCTGGTACAGCAAAAAGTAAGGTGCAAAAATTTATCGATTTTATGCAGTCGACTGACCTTTCAGATGATATTTTAATCGCAACGCATGCGACACTGCGTTTTGCTTCGGAACAATTAGATGCTAGTGATTTTGATGATTGTCTATTAGCTATCGATGAATTTCACCATGTATCTCAAGATGATAATTCTGTTCTTGGTGAAGTTCTTCGAGATGTTCTAAGAAATTCAACAGCTCATATTTTTGCTATGACAGGTTCATATTTTAGAGGTGATAGCATCCCTATTCTTGATACTCAGGATGAACAACTATTTGACCGAGTGACCTATACTTATTATGAGCAACTTGAAGGGTATAAATACCTTAAATCCTTTGCTATGGCGTATAAATTCTACAGAGGACAGTATTTTGAAGCTCTTGAGGAGCTTGTGCCAGAATTTATTGATAAGAAAACAATTATCCACATTCCTAATGTCAATTCAGCAGAGTCAACGAGAGATAAGTACGGAGAAGTTGACAAAATCTTAGATTTACTTGGAACTTATCTAGAAAAAGATGAGCATGGTATTATTTATCTAAAAACGAAAACAGGACGCATCTTGAAGATAGCTGACTTGGTTACAGAAGAAGGTCGAGATGGTGTGGCTGGCTACCTTTCTAAAATGGATAAAGTCGAAGACTTAGACATGATTATCGCGCTTGGAATGGCAAAAGAAGGATTTGATTGGCCATATGCTGAATATGCTTTAACGATTGGTTATAGGTCATCTTTGACTGAAATTGTTCAGATTATTGGTCGTGTTACTAGAGATAGTTTTAATAAAAGTGAAGCTGTATTTACAAATCTTATCGCTGAACCAGATGTTGAAAGTGACGAAGTTCAGTATTCCGTGAATAATATCATGAAGGCTATTACTGCAAGTCTTTTAATGGAAAATGTTTTAGCACCATCATTTAAATTTAAACCCAAAGATAGAGATGACCAAAAAGCAAGTGGTGCTGATATTTATATTAAAGGCCTTAAAGAACCATCAACTGAACGCAGTAAACAAATCATAGAAAATGATATGGTTGAATTAAAAGCATCAATCTTACAAGATGATGTTGTTCAAGCAGCAATTTCAGCGGGTGCTGATACTAAGCTTATTAATAAGCAACTCATTCCTCGAGTTATTACAACTTCTTATCCTGATTTAACACAAGAAGAAATTGAAGAGGTTCGTCAGCATGTTGTGGTGGATTTGAACCTTTCAAATGCTAAAAAAGATTCAGAGAATAAACAACTTCTTAAAATGGCTGATAAATTTATCAATATTGATGATTTATCAATAGATTTAATTGACCAAGTGAATCCATTCCAATCAGCATACGAAGTCATTTCACGTGATGTTGATTCTAAAACGCTTCAGCTAATTGAAAGAGCTTTTGATGCTAAAAAATATGAGTTTACCAATGACGAACTTCGAATGCTCTATCCTCAAATCAAAGCGTTTAAAGCTGAATTTGGTAGACCACCTAAAAAAGATTCTAAAGATATAGGCGAGCAGCGTTTATATTACGCATTGGTAACGTTAGCTCGATTAAGACAGGAGAGAAGTAGTTGATTGAAAATTTCGCAACACTAGAAGATATTTTTGCAGATAGTTCATTCGATGAACTTGTGAAAGAAATTCGTCCGAAGAAAATTGAAAGACTTGATCCTGATATTGAAAAATTTCAAGAAATTGTTGAATGGGTCAGGGAGAACGGCAAAGAACCAACCAAGTCGCGTAATATGAAAGAACGAAAATTATATTCACGACTCAAAGGCATTCGAAATAAACCTGAAGACTGGACAAAATACCTAAACTATGATGTTTTTGGATTACTGAAAAAGTAATCTTTTGACAGATGATTATCATTTTGATACACTAAAAACACAAAAAATGGAGCTAGATAATGATCCAGCTCCATCGTAGAGCCATTTCGGTGGTTTACAGTTTCAAGTACAAAATACCGTCAGCTGTCCCAAAGCAATGACGGTATTTTATTTGTCTTTAAGTGTTATGATGACTATTACTAAGCCAATCAAGTCTAGAAGAAAACTTGCAAAAACAATCATGACTAGTAGTGCATCAGCGACAGACAAAATTGTTCCTCCTTTCCTAAAGATTTTGTGTCTATTATCATAGGCACCACCTCCTTGGAAGTATTGGAACCACAGTCGTAGCTTCTCTACACTTAATAATTCGATTTTTAAATTTGAAATTTATAATTAGAGGGAGGATTATATGTTTGATGACTTAGAAGATATTTTATCTGATGACAGTCTTTTTGATGGGCTAGAGTTAGATAATAATCTTTTTGATTCAAAAAGATATAAAAGAACTGTTAGTGTTAAAACAAAATCTCACCAGCGAAAAGCTATGGGCAATCATTTTAGTTACTATAAAAATCTTTTTATGGCTGTTAGAGCAGATTTGGCAGATGGCAGTCGTCAGATACGAAAAATTTCAGATATTAATGTTGAAATTAGTCGAAATAGTCCAATTAAGCAAGGAAATTTCTATATTGATAACGGTGTGATGCTGTATGTAGATAAGATTTATAATCCTGAGACTGGTCAGGAAGTATCAGAAAGTACAGATAGAAAGTACAAAGTTCACACAGTATATGAAAATGGTACTGAAAACTTTATTTGGCTTCTTAGTTTAGTATCCTCTCTTTATGATAAAAAAAGAAATGGTCGTTTGGTAACTGAAAAAATCGAAGATTTGGAGATTATGGGTGAGAAGCGTATCACGACAGGATATATTTATGTTGTTAAGTATGCTGGAAAAGATGAACGTTTCTTAAAAATGGAAAATCTTTATAAGATTGGCTACGCAAAAGATATTACAAAGAGATTATCGAATACTGAAAATGAATCAACGTATTTATACTCACCTGTAAAATTAGTTACAAGTTATGAAATTCAGAATATAGATGCCAGAAAAGTTGAAACTTACCTGCATCATGCTCTGGCTGATAAGCGTTTAGAGCTTTCTCTTATATCAGCATCAGGAAAAGAAATTACAGTCAATGAATGGTTTGCTGTCAGTTTGGACGAAGTATCAAAATTAGTTCAAGAAATGGTTGTTCAGCTTCAAATGGACAATTAACAAATTGATATTTTTAGTGTTTCTCATTATACCTAGGTATGCTATAATAGTAGAACTGTTAAAATCGTAGTTTAGGAGCACAACATGACTATCACTGGTATTGTTGCTGAGTTTAATCCTTTTCATAATGGACATCGTTATTTGCTGTCACAGGCTGAGGGTTTGAAGATTGTTGCCGTGTCTGGGAATTTTGTGCAGCGTGGCGAGCCTGCGGTTGTGGACAAATGGACGCGCGCGGAAATGGCTCTGAAATGTGGTGCTGATTTGGTGGTTGAGCTGCCATTTTTGGTGGCTGTTCAGTCAGCGGACTACTTTGCGCAGGGTGCGGTGGACATTTTAGAGCGCCTTGGTGTGGATAACTTAGCATTTGGAACGGAAGAAAATCTGGATTATCAACAATTTTCACAGATTTATGCGGATAATCAACAGAAAATGGTGGATTACTTGCAAAATTTGCCAGATAATTTGTCTTATCCACAGAAAACGCAGAAAATGTGGGAGACATTTGCTGGTGTCAACTTCACAGGCAACACGCCAAATCATATTTTGGGGCTTTCTTATGCCAAAGCTTGCGCAGGAAAATCAATCAAGCTTAGCCCAATCATGCGTCAGGGAGCTGGTTATCACTCGCTTGAGACAGATGTCGCATTTGCTTCCGCGACAAATCTGCGTATCCACAGACAAGACAAGGATTTTGTGGACAAATTCATGCCGCAAGCTGACCTTTTCCTAGGCGCCCCTCAAGTGACTTGGGAGAATTATTTCCAATTGCTCAAGTACCAAATCGTGACAAACCCTGATTTGACAGGGGTTTTCCAGGTAAATGAAGAGTTAGCCAGCCGTATCCGCTCTGCTATTCGGAGCGTAGCGACTGTGGACGAATTGGTGGATAAAGTCGCCACAAAACGCTACACGAAGGCTCGAATCCGCCGCATTTTGGCTTATATCTTGGTCGGAGCTGTGGAAAAGCCATTGCCAGAAGCGGTACATGTGCTCGGATTTACCGAAAAAGGGCAAAAACACCTTAAAACGGTGAAAAAGTCTGTGGATATCGTCGCTCGAATCGGTGCAAAACCGTGGGATGCGGTGACGCAACAAGCTGACCAAGTCTATCAGCTTGGAAATCCACAACTTCAAGAACAAACTTGGGGAAAAGTGCCGATTAGAATCGCGAAATAAGCGCTTACAAAATAAATAAAAAGACTGAGCTTTTGTTGAGCTCAGTTTTCTCTTCTAATTTTCCATCCCCATTTTACACAGCCTTGTCAAAGTGCTATAATAAAAAGGATTACGAATTTAGCTTTTGCTAGTTCAGTAGTTTGATATTTGGCTATTTTGTAGCCAATCATTAATTAACTATGCTAAAACAAATAATAATCTTTACAAAGGAGAATACCCATGGGACGTAAGTGGGCCAATATTGTTGCCAAAAAAACTGCCAAAGATGGTGCTAACTCAAAAGTTTACGCGAAATTTGGTGTTGAAATCTATGTTGCTGCTAAAAAAGGTGAACCAGATCCAGAATCAAACTCAGCTTTGAAATTTGTACTTGAACGTGCAAAACAAGCGCAAGTACCAAAACACGTTATCGACCGCGCTATCGATAAAGCAAAAGGTAATACAGACGAAACTTTCGTTGAAGGTCGTTACGAAGGATTTGGACCAAACGGTTCAATGATTATCGTTGATACTTTGACAAGTAACGTTAACCGTACTGCTGCTAACTTGCGTACTGCATTTGGTAAAAACGGTGGTAACATGGGAGCATCTGGTTCAGTTTCTTACATGTTCGACAAAAAAGGTGTTATTGTCTTTGACGGTGACGATGCAGACAGCATTTTTGAACAATTGCTAGAAGCTGATGTTGATGTTGAAGATGTTGAAGCAGAAGATGGTGTCGTAACTGTCTACACAGCTCCAACTGACCTTCACAAAGGTATCGAAGCTTTGCGTGCTAATGGCATCGAAGAATTCAAGGTTACTGAACTTGAAATGATTCCTCAATCAGAAGTAACTCTTGAAGGTGAAGACCTTGAAACATTTGAAAAACTTGTTGACACTCTTGAAGATGACGAAGATGTTCAAAAAGTTTACCACAACGTATCTGATTTCTAATCTGATATTATAGTGAAAGAAGTGCTCAGCCGAAAGGCTGGGTGCTTTTTGTTATAGTTTCAACCTATCTCCTTGATAAAAAATAACTATTGGCAATCAAATCGCATTTGTTTTACAATATAGCTTAATTATACTGAAAGTGAGGTCTTCCTATGGAGAAAGTTGTCGTTGGCATTTCGGGAAATATCAAAGAACTTCCTGCACGGTCTGGTTTGCCCTATGATGTGGTTTCACGGCGTTTGTCTGATGGCGTCAAAGAAGCTGGCGGTCTTCCAATTATCATTCCAGTGGGGAGCCCAGATTTGGCTAAAGATTACATTAGCATGATTGATAAGTTAATCTTATCAGGCGGTCAAAATGTTACTCCAAAATTTTATGGTGAAAGTAAAACCATTGATAGTGATAATTATAGCTTGGAGCGTGATGAGTTCGAGCTTGCTTTGATAAATGAGGCTCTTAAGAAAAATAAACCAATTTTTGCAGTTTGCCGTGGCATGCAGCTGCTAAATGTCGCCTTGGGGGGGACTTTGAATCAAAAGATTGAGCATCACTGGCAAGAGGAATTTTCTGGGACGTCTCAAAAGGTGGAGATTCTGCCAAATAGTCGCATCAGCAAGCTTCTTTCGACAGGTTCTTGGGTCAATTCATTCCACCAGCAAAGTGTGAAAGAGTTGGCGCCTAGTTTGATTGCGACAGCGCGTGACCCGCATGATGGGACAATCGAAGCCTATGAGAGCAAGGATGGTGCACCGATTTTAGGCTTTCAATGGCATCCTGAATTACTTTTAGAAAGAGCAGAGAGTCGTAGGATTTTTAGATATTTAGTTGAGCAGCTTTAGTGAGTATAGGAGATTAGAAGTATGATAAAGAAATGTTTATTAGGAGTAGCACTACTATTGAGTACAGGTCTGGCAGTTAATGCTGAAGCAGCTGAGCACAAAGCTGTTGTAGCGACAGCAGGAGATATTAAGCCTTTTTCTTATCAAGATAAAAAAGGTAATTTAACAGGATATGACATCGAAGTTATCAATCAAGCCAGTAAATACATTGACGGTTATGAGTTTACTTTTAAAAAGACAGCTTGGGATTCTATTTTTGTTGGCTTAGATAGCGATATTTATCAAGTAGCTGCCAATAATCTATCTTACACGAAAGAACGTGCAAGCAAATATCTTTATTCTGTACCAATTGCCAAAAATCCGCTGGTGCTAGTCACTAAGGATGGTTCTGACATTAAGTCACTGGATGATATTGCTGGTAAGGTCACCCAAGATGATACGGGAACATCAACAGCAAAATTTATCGATGATTGGAATAAGAAGCACAGCGATTCACCATCAAAAATTGAATATTCTGGTGAAGATGTCACAAAACGATTGCTCGATTTGGACAGCGGTGAATTTGATTATTTAATCTTTGATAAGATTTCTGTTGAGACGATTATCAAGCAAAAGAAACTCGACTTGACTGTTACTGATTTAAAAACAGATGACAATCCAAATAATTATATTATTTTCTCAAGTGACAGCAAGAAGTTGAAGTTAAAATTTGATAAAGCAGTGAGAAAACTTTATGATAAGGGTGTCTTAGAGACGTTGAGTCAAAAATATTTAGGTGGTAGTTACTTACCAGATAAGCAAGCGATAGAGGAAGCAAAATGACTAGAGATTTTTATGAAAAATTAGCAAAAGTTCGTCACCAGATTCACGCACATCCAGAAATTTCTGAAAAAGAATTCGAGACAACAGCTTTTTTGAAAGACTATATTTCAAAACTTGGTATTCGAATTCTTGAGACGGATTTGCCGACAGGTTTTATCGCAGAGATTGGTCAAGGTAAGCCCGTTGTAGCTTTGCGAGCTGATATTGATGCTCTTCCGATTGTGGAGCGAAATACTTTTGATTATGCAAGCAAGAATGGTGCTATGCACGCTTGTGGGCATGATTTTCACCAGACTAGTCTTTTAGGCGCTGCTGAGATTTTAAAAGCAAAAGAAGAGCAGCTAAAAGGAACTGTGCGCCTGATTTTTCAGCCAGCTGAAGAAGTGTCAGTTGGTGCCTATCAAGTGATTGAAAATGGCGGTCTTAAGGATGTTTCAGCTATTATTGGCTACCACAATTATCCTCATTTGAAACCTGGGGAAATCGGGATTCGCTCAAAAGCTATCATGGCAGCGGTCGATAAATTTAAAGTCACTGTTAATGGTGTGAGCGGGCATGCTGCGCGTCCAGATTTTGGGACAGATACGGTCTTAGCCATTACAACGATTGTCAATAATCTTCAGGCGATTGTCAGCCGTACGGTATCGCCTTTTGAGCCTGCAGTTTTGTCAGTGACGAACATTAATGTGGGCAGCGCGTGGAATGTCATGCCAGAATCAGGTTATTTTGAAGGGACAATGCGCTCATTTTCTGCGGAGACACGTCAGCATTTGCGTGAGTCATTTACTAAAATTATCGAAAATACAGTAGACCAATTTGCAGCTCAAGTATCGATTGAATGGGGCAAAACGCCGACATTAACTTTTAATGATGAAGAGTTAACCCCCTTAATTGCTAAAAATTCTGAGCGATTTGCCAAGGTTTTAGAAGTTGAACCTCTGACCATTGGTGAGGACTTTGCGGCTTATCAAGAGAAGATTCCAGGTGTTTTTGCCTTGATTGGAAGTAATGGCGATGAAAATGCGGCAGGGCTTCACCAAGATACTTTTACGGTCAAAGACGAAGCACTCAAAACAGCCGTTCAGTATTTTGTTGAAAATACCATTTACTTGCTTGATTATTTTGCGAAGGATAAAGACTAGCTGGGTGATAAGATTTCTTTATCGCGGTGATAGAATTTAAGTATTTGTCCAGAAGACTATCTGATGTTAAGATGTTAACAACTCTTAAAGAAGGTAGGAAATGACATGACAGCATTAAAGAAACTGCTAGGTATAACAGGACTGGCTATCGCCTCAACAGCCCTTCTTGCGGCTTGCTCGTCGAGCAATTCTGCAAAATCATCTTCAGGTAAGGAAGAGGTTACGTTTGCGACGGTTGGAACGACAGCTCCATTTTCATACGAAGATGATGGAAAATTAACAGGATATGATATCGAAGTAGCAAAAGCTGTTTTCAAAGATTCAGACAAGTACAAAGTGACTTTCAAGAAGACAGAGTGGTCATCTATTTTCACAGGTCTTGATTCTGGAAAATATCAGCTTGGTGGAAATAACATCAGCTACACAAAAGAACGTTCAGCTAAGTACCTTTATTCTTATCCGATTGGCTCAACACCGTCTGTTTTAGTGGTCTCAAAGGACTCTGATATCACATCTTATGATGACATTGCTGGACATTCTACGCAGGTTGTCCAAGGAACAACAACGGCTGCTCAGTTGGAAAAATATAATACTGAAAACAGTAGCAAGCAAGTTGAACTCAACTACACTAATGAAAATATCACTCAAGTTTTGACAAACTTGAACGAAGGTAAATTCGATTTCAAGATTTTTGATGCCCCAACGGTTAATACCATTATCAAGAATCAAAATTTGGATAATTTGAAAACAATTGAATTGAAATCAGATGAACAGCCATTCATTTACTTCATTTTGGGGCAAGATCAAAAAGACTTGCAAACCTACGTCAATAAACGTTTGAAAGCTTTGCAAAAAGATGGCACTTTATCAGATTTAGCTCAAAAATATCTTGGTGGAGATTACACCCCAGCGGCATCAGATTTGAAAATTCCATCGGAGAAATAAGTCTGTTATAGTTTAAAACTATAACTAAATCCTGTTTTTAACAATTTGAAACCTATAACCAAATAGGATAGAATTAAATCACGAGTTAAATGAAAAGAGGAACATAGATATGAAATTGAAAAAATTACTTGGAGTAGCTAGTGTAGCGATTGCATCGACTGTCTTGTTGGCAGCATGTGGCGGTTCAAAATCAACTTCTGATGATTCAACACTAAAAGTTGGTATCATGACTTTGGATGATACAACTGAACCACTTTGGGATAAGGTTAAAGAATTGGCTAAAGACAAGGGTGTTGACATCGAGTTGGTTGAATTCACTGATTACAACCAACCAAACGAAGCCCTCCAAAATGGTGAAGTTGATGTCAATGCTTTCCAACACAAATATTTCTTGAACAACTGGAATTCAGAAAATAAAGGAACTTTGGTAGAAGCAGCTGACACACTTCTTAGCCCAATCCGCCTATTCTCAGGCACAACAGGGGATGACGCTAAGTACAAAGATGTCAAAGAGCTACCAGATAAAGCGACAATTTCAATTCCAAATGATGCTTCAAACGAAAGTCGTGCGCTTTTCCTTCTTCAATCAGCTGGTTTAATTAAACTTGATGTTTCTGGTGATGAATTGGCAACAATTAAAAACATTTCATCAAATCCTAAAGATTTGGACATCAAAGAAGTTGACGCAGCTCAAACCGCTTCAACATTGTCATCAGTAGATGCTGCAGTTGTTAATAACTCATATGCTCAATCAGCAGATGTTGATTACGACACAACTCTTTACAAAGAAGCTGTCGATGATAACTCAGACCAATGGGTCAACGTTATTGCAGCTCAAAAAGATTGGAAAAAATCTAAAAAAGCTAAAGCAATCAAGACTTTGATTTCAGTTTACCAAACTGATGAAGTCGGAAAAGTTATCCAAGATGCAACTGACGGTGTTGATATTCCAGCTTGGGATGGCGCAAAAGTTTCATCAAGCGATAAAGACTAATTAGGAGAATCTGGCGTGTCAAGGCACGCCAATTTTCTATTATTGGGATTATGAAAGTGCTTTAAATTTTATCACAATATGATAGAATATTAAGTTGGAAAGTTTTGAAAAATCTTTTAACTTAGAGAGAATAGTTCGTTAGGAAAAAGATTAGATTGTAATGATTGAGGAGTTGAGTAAGAGTTATGACAAAAGCGATTATTAATTTAGAGCATATCGATATTACTTTTCACCAGAAAAAACGCGTCATCGAAGCTGTAAAGGATGTTTCGATTGCGATTAATAAAGGTGATATTTATGGTATTGTTGGGTATTCTGGTGCTGGTAAATCAACGTTAGTGCGTACGATTAACTTGCTTCAAGCCCCAACAGCAGGAAAAATCACGATTGGTGAAGATGTGACGTTTGCGGATGGAAAAGTGCAATTGAAAGGTGCTGCCCTTCGTCAAAAACGTCAAAAAATTGGAATGATTTTCCAACACTTTAACTTGATGGCACAAAGAACAGCACGTCAGAATGTTGCCTTTGCTCTTCGCCATTCAAAATTGAGTAAAGAAGAAAAAGACAAGAAAGTTGCTGATTTGTTGGAATTGGTAGGCTTGGCTGACCGAGCTGAAAACTACCCATCACAACTGTCAGGAGGTCAAAAACAACGTGTGGCGATTGCGCGTGCTCTTGCCAATGACCCGGAAATTTTGATTTCTGATGAATCAACATCAGCTCTTGACCCTAAAACAACTAAGCAAATTTTGGCTTTGTTGCAAGAATTAAACCAAAAACTTGGTTTGACAGTGGTTATGATTACCCACGAAATGCAAATTGTTAAAGATATTTGTCACCGTGTGGCTGTTATGCAAAATGGTCATTTGATTGAAGAAGGTTCTGCTTTAGATATTTTCTCAAATCCAAAAGAACCTTTAACGCAAGAATTCATCAAAACAGCAACAGGAATTGAAGATGCATTGGTTAAAATTGAAAAACAAGCAATCGTGCAAAATCTTCCAAAAGATGACTTACTTGTCCAATTGAAATACGCTGGAACATCAACAGATGAACCAATTTTGAACCAAATTTACAAACGATTCGAAGTCACAGCGAATATTCTTTACGGTAATATTGAGATTTTGGATGATACGCCTGTTGGTGAGATGATTGTTGTCTTATCTGGTGAAGCTGATGCACTTGCTGGAGCACAAGAAGCAATTCTTGCTGCTGGAATCGAATTAACAGTATTGAAACGAGGTGCCTAAATGATTGAATGGATTTCTACAAATTTGCCTGATGTTTACCGTATCGGCTGGGAAGGGACAAATTCTTGGTCAGATGCCTTTTCAGCAACGATTTATATGACAGGATGGTCATTTGTGATTGGTGGGATTTTAGGTCTTGTTATGGGCTTGTTCTTGGTATTAACTGGTCCAAATGGTGTCCTAAGCAATCGATTTGGTTTCAAAGTTCTTGACATCTTTACTTCAATTGTTCGTGCCATTCCATTTATCATCTTACTTGCGATTTTAAAAGGATTCACTTACGCGATTGTAGGGACTAACCTTGGTAAAACAGCTGCTTTGATTCCTTTGTCAGCAGCGACATTTGCCTTCTATGCTCGTCAAGTTCAAGTTGTCTTTTCTGAGATGGACAAGGGTGTTATTGAAGCAGCACAGGCTTCTGGAGCGACTCTTTGGGATATTATCAAGATTTACCTAAGTGAAGGATTGCCTGAGCTTATCCGCGTATCAACTGTGACACTGATTTCACTTATCGGTGAAACAGCTATGGCTGGTGCAATCGGTGCCGGAGGTCTTGGTTACATCGCTATTTATTATGGTTATAACCGCTCAGCAACTGATGTCACAATCGTTGCAACATTATGCATCTTGATTTTGGTTTTTGTTATCCAATTTATCGGAGACTTCTTGACTAAGAAATTGAGCCATAAATAATTTTTGAGAGTACAAAAAAAACAAGTTTACAATTG
>NZ_GL698429.1:1043311-1070431 GCF_000187265.1 Streptococcus equinus ATCC 9812 | reverse complement strand
AAATTAATTTTTTGAAGTAAGTAAACTAAAAAACTAAGTTTACAATTGAAACTTGTTTTTTTATGTTTAAGCTTTTTTTACTTTATGTAAGATGAATCCTACGATAAATCCTACAACTGCAAAGCTAATCCATTCCATTGAGAATTGACCAAGTGGAATGATGTTGTTAAAGAAGTTTACAAGACTTGCTGGCAAGTGGAAAAGTCCAGTTTGTTTAGCAAGCGTTGAGATGGCATCGTAAAGTGCTGGGATAGCTGTGAAAGCAATTGTCAGTTGATAAACGATACGATCTTTTTCAAAGAATTTCGCTAGTAAAGAAAGTAGGATAATAACGACTGTCAGTGGGTATAACAAGTAAAGTACTGGAAGTGACCATTTGATGAGGTCAGTTAGACCACCGAAGTAGAAGAATAGAGCAATCAAAGTAAAGACAGTTGCCCAAGTAACGTGAGAAACTTTTGGTTGCAATTTGTGGAAGTATTCAGCACAAGCAGTGATTAATCCAGTTGATGTTGTTAGACATGCAAGGAAAATAGCTGCAGCTAGAATAATTTGTCCGATGCTTCCAAGATAGAAGTGAGCAGCTTGTCCGAGAATATTACCACCATCGATTGGGTCACCTTTTAACATGAAGTGTCCGTTAGTGAAATCAAATAGATTTTGTGAAGATGCTCCGATACGACCAACGAAGATGTAGATAAGAGCAAGAAGTGCAGTGGCAATTAATCCAGATTTGAATGTTAAAGCAGCGATTTCAGATTGTTCTTTTGCACCATGCGATTTGCTGGCATCGATAACGATAATGGCGAAGGCAAGCGAAGCAAGAGCATCCATCGTACCATAACCTTGGATAAGTCCTGCTACAAACGGAACGTCTTTGAATGCGTTGCTGATATCGCTAGCAGCGTTGTAAGCTGGTCCAATGTCACCAGCAGGTTTGACAAATGATGCGATAACTAAAATAGCAATGATAATCAAAAGAGATGGTGTTAAATATTTACCAATACGATCAGCGATTTTATTTGGCTTGATAGCCAAGATATAAGAAATTCCAAAGAAAATTAAACCGTAAATGACTTTTGCAGTAGTATTGTCACCAAAGATAGGTTGAATACCGATTGAAAATGATGTCGCACCCGTTCTTGGGATGGCAAAGAATGGACCAATTGATAAGTAAAGTACGATTGAAAATAGTAAAGCATATTGACGTGAGACTGGACGTGCGAAATCTTCAATATCACTAGCTCCTGAATAGGCAACAGCTACAACCCCTAACAGAGGAAGTGTAACACCAGTTAAACAGAACCCAAGAATGGCAAGAGCCAAGTTACTTCCAGAGTAAATTCCTAAAAATGCTGGATAGATGAGATTACCAGCTCCAAAGAATAGAGCAAATAGCATGAAACCTATGATAATATAAATGTTTTTTACGGGTTTCATTAATGTCCTCCTAATAAACATACGATATAATATTTTATTGAGATAATTTTTCTCATTTTACAAAATTCCATGAAGAATATTATATCGAACTCCAAAACACTCGTCAATAGAAGAAAAATACTGAATTTTTTTGAAAAAGTTGCTTAAGCCTGATATGGCGAGGCTTAGCAATGTTAGAAAAAATCACAAAACTTTCAAAAAATTGAGAAATTCCGTGTTTTAAGCGCTACTAAAAGGCGAAAAACGCCTTCGTTGGTTTGACGAAGTTCTTCTTTTATATTATGATTAAAATCGATAATTATTTTTTTGAGGAGCTACCATGAAACGATTTATTAGTGTTTGGAATAGAACTAGCCTAATCAAACGAATCATCATTGGTGTTATTCTTGGATTTATTTTAGGAATGACAGTTCCTAAATTATCAGGAATTGGTATTTTAGGTGATTTATTTGTTGGTGGGCTTAAAGCGGTAGCGCCATTACTTGTCTTTGTTTTGGTTGCTAGTGCATTGTCACAAAATGAAAAGGGACAAAAGACCAATATGTCAACGATTATTGGACTTTATCTTGTTGGGACCTTAGCAGCTGCCTTAGTTGCAGTTGTGGTTAACTACCTTTTCCCAATTACTCTCACCTTGGATACTGCCACGCAACCAAAATTGTCATCTCCTGAAGGAGTTGGGCAAGTTTTCCACAGTCTTTTATTAAAAATGGTTGATAACCCAATTAATGCATTGGGGTCAGCTAACTATATCGGTGTCTTAACTTGGGCAGTTATCTTTGGACTTGCTTTTAGAAATTCTAGTAAAACAACTAAAGACATGTTACAAACAATGGCAGAAGTTACTTCACAAGTGGTTCGTTGGATTATTAATCTAGCGCCATTTGGTATCTTAGGTCTTGTCTTTAAAACAATCTCAGACAATGGGGTTAAGATTTTAGCAAACTACGGTTTCTTGATTTTAGCTCTTGTTGGGACAATGTTTTTTGTAGCCCTGGTCGTTAATCCATTTATTGCGTTTATCTTCATGCGTAAAAATCCATACCCATTGGTTTTCCGTTGCTTGAAAGATTCTGGTTTGACAGCTTTCTTTACACGAAGTTCAGCTGCTAACATTCCAGTTAACATGAAACTTTGTGAAGACTTAGGTTTGGATGAAGATACTTATAAAGTATCAATTCCGCTTGGAGCAACTATCAATATGGGTGGTGCTGCCATTACAATTAACGTCTTGACGCTTGCTGCGGTTAATACACTTGGTATTCATGTTGATTTTCCAACAGCATTCTTGCTAAGTGTCTTATCAGCTGTGTCAGCCTGCGGAGCTTCAGGGGTTACTGGAGGGTCACTTCTTTTAGTTCCTGTGGCATGTAGCTTATTTGGTATTTCAAATGACCTAGCAATGCAAGTTGTCGGCGTTGGATTTATCGTCGGTGTTGTTCAAGATTCATGTGAAACAGCACTTAACTCTTCAACAGATGTTCTCTTTACAGCGGTTGCTGAAAAATCTGTTTGGAGTAAAAAGAAAAAAGTTAAAAATTAAAAAAATAGCTGAGTAGTGCTCGGCTATTTTTCATTACTTTAAAACTTAGACTTGCATAAAACGTTTTTATGGCTGGTTCAAAGAATAATCATCTTTAAAATATGTCTCATTTATGGTAAAATAAGACGGCATAAAGGTAAGAATTTTAAAGTATTTTACTTAGAAAATAGATAAGAAAGTTATTAAAGGAGAACGAGTTGTGAAGAATAATTCTATCAAGACTGTCGTAGCAATAGGTATCGGAGCTGCGCTGTTTATCATTATTGGGACATTGATTAACATTCCAACCCCTATTCCAAATACAAATCTGCAACTGCAATATGCTGTTTTAGCTTTGTTTGCTGTGGTTTATGGTCCAACAGTTGGTTTCTTTACAGGTTTTATTGGTCATGCTTTAAAAGATGCACTTCAATATGGTTCACCATGGTGGACTTGGGTTCTTGTGAGCGGACTTATTGGCCTAGCTATCGGATTGGTATCTAAAAAGATTAATATTGAAAAGGGTCAATTAACTGGAAAAGATTACGCTTGGTTTAACGGTGCACAAATTTTGGCTAACATTATTGGATGGGCTGTTATTGCACCATATGGCGATATTTTAGTTTACAGTGAGCCAGCTAGTAAGGTATTTACACAAGGAATTTTGTCAGCTGTGCTTAATAGTTTGACGATTGTCATTGGTGGTTCTTTGCTTTTAGCGGTTTATACAAAAACACGCACACAATCAGGCAGTTTGACAAAAGATTAAGGGTTAATCTTAACTGCGATAATTTACATTCTAGTATTATTTCAGCTCGTTTTCGAGCTGTTTTTTAAGGAGTAGGATGACAAGTTTGTCCTACTCTTAATCATTTTTTAGGAGAAACGTTATGAAACCCCTTATTGAATTTAAGGATTTCACTTTTAAATATGATGCTCAAGCAGAGCCGACGCTAAAGTATCTTAATTTAACCATTGAGAGAGGACAAAAAGTCTTAATTGTCGGTCCATCAGGCTCTGGGAAGTCAACTATCGGGCAGTGTCTTAATGGTATTATTCCAAATATTCATCATGGTGAAAAAACTGGGCAATTTACCATTGCAGGTAAGGATGCTTTCGACTTGTCTATTTATGATAAATCACATTTGGTTTCTACAGTTTTACAAGATCCAGATGGACAGTTTATTGGGCTAACTGTAGCTGAAGATTTGGCATTTGCACTTGAAAATGACTGTCTTCCTCTGAAGGAAATGCGAGAAAAAGTTGATTATTGGGCTGATAAGCTTGATTTGAAGACATTCTTAAATAACCGTCCGCAGGATTTATCAGGTGGTCAAAAGCAGCGAGTGAGTTTGGCAGGTGTTTTGATTGACGAAAGTCCAATCTTACTTTTTGATGAGCCGCTTGCTAATCTTGATCCAAAATCAGGACAAGAAACGATTGAATTGATTGATCGCATCCACCAAGAAGGCAAGGCAACGACGATTATTATCGAGCACCGCTTGGAAGATGTGCTTTATCGTCATGTGGATAAAGTGGTTTTAGTCAATGATGGTCGTATTGTATTTGATGGTCAGCCAGACGAGTTGTTAAAGAGTGAGCTGCTAGTTGAAAATGGCATCCGCGAACCGCTTTATATCACAGCTTTAAAAAATTTAAATGTTGATGTGAGAAAAGCGGAGCATTTATCAGACATTAATCAACTAGATTTGTCAGATATTACAGTAAAAGGCTTGAGTCAATCTAGTGACGTTGTTCAAAAGGAAAATATTTTAGAGGCTAATCATCTTGAATTTTCATATGATGACGGCAAGAAGATTTTAAACGATATTAGTTTTGCTATTCATAAGGGTGAACGCATTGCCATTGTTGGAAAAAACGGTGCAGGAAAATCAACCCTAGCGAAAGCCTTGTGCCAATTCATCAGACCAGACGGTGAGATTCTCTACCAAGGGAATTCTATCATGAGTGACTCAATTAAAGAACGTGCTGAGAAGATTGGCTACGTTCTTCAAAATCCAAATCAAATGATTAGTCAGACGATGATTTTTGATGAAGTTGCGCTTGGTCTTCGTTTGCGAGGTATCAGTGTGCAAGAAATTGAACAACGTGTTTTAGAGACTTTGAAAGTGTGTGGTTTGTACGAATTCCGTAATTGGCCAATTTCAGCTCTTTCTTTTGGTCAGAAGAAACGTGTTACGATTGCTTCAGTTTTAGTTATGAATCCTGAAATCATCTTACTTGATGAGCCAACAGCAGGGCAAGATAAGAAGCACTATACAGAAATCATGACTTTCCTCAATCAGTTAAATAAAGCAGGCCACACGATTATTATGATTACACATGATATGCAGCTGATGCTCGAGTATTCTGATCGAAGTATTGTGATTAGTGACGGTGAAATCATTGCAGACTGCATGCCGGTTGATTTATTTAGTCAGGTTGATATTTTGGATAGAGCTAATCTGAAAAAGACAAGTCTATTTGATTTGGCGGAGAAATTAGGAATCAATCCAATTGACTTGACACATTACTACATTAAGCAACAAGGAGGATGCCGTGGCTAATCATTTTATTGGTTATCAAAGTGGGCGAGGGTTCTTGTATCAATTATCTGGCGCCAGCAAATTAATCTTCTTTATTTTGGTTTCTGTGGCTTGTATGACAACCTATGATACACGATTGATTGCTGTTGTTGGTTTGTCATCGCTTATCTTGTTTAAGATGGCAGATATTCGTTGGAAACAAATTTCGTTTGTTATCAAGTTTATTGGCTTTTTTGCGCTTTTAAATGTTTTGATGGTTTATGTGTTTGAACCAAGTTATGGTGAGCACATTTACGGTGCTAAAACGGTTTTGTTGCAAGGTTATGGTCGTTTTTATCTGACAAGCCAAGAATTATTTTATTTGTTTAATCTAGCTTTGAAATATTTTTGTACAGTACCTTTAGCTGTGCTATTTCTCATGACAACACACCCTAGTCAATTTGCCTCAAGTCTTAATCAAATTGGTGTGCCTTACAAGGTTGCTTATGCGGTAAGTTTGACATTGCGCTATATTCCAGATGTTCAGGAAGAATTTTACATGATTCGAATGTCACAAGAGGCGCGTGGTCTTGAATTGTCCCAAAAAGAAAAGTTGATGAAGCGTGTCAAAGGTAATCTTCAGATTATCATTCCGTTGATTTTTAGTTCTTTAGAGCGAATTGATACGGTCTCAACGGCGATGGAATTACGACGTTTTGGGAAAAATAAAAAGCGTACTTGGTACACTTATAAAACTTTCACAGTGGCAGATATTTTGACAATCACTGTATCTGTTATACTTGTTCTTATCACAGTTTTATTATTTGAATGGAATCATGGACGTTTTTACAATCCATGGAAATAAAAAAGGCTCTTTATAAAGAGCCTTTTTTATTTCAAATAGCCAAGGTAATCGAATTTTTCAAAGGTGTCATCACTTGCGATGGCAATAATTTCGATATCAGCTTCGAAAGGTTTGTTTGGATCAATGTGCGTATCGATAACTGAAGGATTTTTCTTGCGGATACCGATAATGTTGATTTCGAATTTATTTCGGACATCGAGTTGGATAAGATTTTTCCCAACCCAAGAGTCTGGAATCGAAAATTCAACCATAGCTAATTTTTCTTCTAAGTGAACGATGTTATCGATGTGGTGGCGAAGCATGTTAGAAGCAACGCGTTTACCAGAATCGCGTTCTGGCATGATGACTTTGCTTGCACCGATGCCATAAAGCACTTCTTCATAAGTTTTTGTTTTAGCTTTGGCGATAATATTTTTAACGCCGAGTTTTTTACAGTGCATAACGGCAAGAACAGAAGATTCTAGATTGTTACCTGTTGCGACAACAACAGTATCACATTGACCGATGCCAAGTGCTTTTAAAAAGTCAATATCTGTGATGTCACCGACAGCAGCTTTTTTAACAACGTCGGCTACATTTTGAACAAGATTTTCGTTAATGTCGATAGCAATGACATCTTGGTCAAATTTGCTAAGCTCTTTGGCAACATTTCGTCCAAAGATACCAAGTCCAAGAACACCAATTATTTTTTTTCTCATTTTAATTCCTCTAACCTACTGTGATATTTGTTTGTGCGTATTGAATTTCTTTTTCTTTCTTTTGAAGAAGACTAAGAAGAACCGTCAACGGTCCGACACGTCCAATGAACATCAATGCCATGATGACGAATCTTCCTGAAGTTGATAATTGAGGCGTTAAATCCATGGAAACACCGACGGTAGCAATGGCAGATACTGCTTCAAAAAGCAGCGCAATTGGGTCGTGGTGCGGTTCAAATTGAAGAAGAAGGATATAGCCAACAATTAAAATTGAAAAGAAGAAGATAAGCACTGTTAACGTTTGTTTGATAACTTTATTTGCAATGATGCGGTGGTGATAGGTAACCTCGCTCTGACCAGCAAGTTCTGATTTAAAGAGTAAGAAAGTAATTGCAACTGTTGTAACTTTTACCCCACCAGCGGTACCGCCAGGAGCTCCACCGATAATCATCTGAATCATGTAGAGAATGTTGGTTGCTGTATGTGTATCAAGATATGAAATTGTTGCAAAGCCAGCCGTTCTCATTGTGACTGTTTGAAATAAGCTGACCATAAATTGTTGGAAAGGATTGTACAATCCAATTGTTTTAGGATTGTTAGCTTCCAAAAGCCAAGTTATAGCCGTCCCTAGTATTAAAATCACCGCTGTTGTGTCAAGTACTAAGCGTGTTTGGTTGCTTAATTTGCGAGTGAATGTTTTTAGACGGTAAGGTCTATCTGCTAGGAATGCCTTAATGGCGCGTTTGATATCAACCCAGACTACAAACCCGATTCCTCCAGAGATAATCAAAATCATAAAGAGGAGATTGAGTAGCGGATTTAAGACAAATGGTTTTAGACTATCTCCACCAAGGTTATCAAAACCGGCATTACAAAAAGCAGAAACTGCTAAAAAGATAGCATTGAAAATACCATGACTCACACCAAATCTTGGAATAAAGTCAATAAGAAATAAAATCGCAATCAAAGATTCAATGATGAACGTTATTTTATAAACGTTGAATAGATAGCGTTTTAAGTGACCACTGTTGTCATAACTTAGAGCTGATTGCAAGATATTTTGGCTCGATAGATTCATGCGTCGTCTGAGTAAATATGTACTAACCGCAATCAAGGTGACAAGGCCAAGACCACCAATTTGCATTAAGATAACAGAAATCACTTGCCCAAGACCGTTGTAGACCTCAGCAACAGGAAAGACAGAAAGCCCAGTCACACAGACCATTGATACCACGGTAAATAAGTGATCAAGATAGTTTGTTGCTGGTGCATTTTGATAATGCGTTATTGGAAGTGATAGTAAGATACTTCCTGTGAAGATTACAATTAGAAAGCTAACGGTTAAACGTTGGGTACCAGATAGCCGTTTTAAAAATCTAGTCAAATGAACATCCCTTTCTTATAGCAATTAAGTGGCTGCTAGAGCCACTTATTGTCACTATTGGCCCATTAAAGAGGTTTTTTATTTGGCATGCCAGCTTTACGTGGGTATTTATTTGGTGTTTCTTTTTTCTTTTCAAGAATTGTGATTTGACGACTGTCACCGTTTGGTAACTCGTAATGATAGTTTTCAACAAGTTTTGAAAAGAGTACAGACATGGCATTTTTAGCGTCAGCTAATTCTTCTTCAGCAGCAGATGCTTTAAGAGCAATCAATTGTCCGCCGACTTTTAAGAATGGAATTGTCAATTCTGTAAGAACTTGTAAGCGGGCAACGGCGCGTGCAGTGACGATGTCATAGCTAGCGCGGAAAACTTTGTCTTGTCCATAATCTTCAGCACGTCCATGGTAAAAATGGACGCCATCAAGACCAAGTTCTTCCGCCAACAAGTTAAGGAAGTTGATACGTTTGTTAAGCGAATCAATGATAGTTACATCGATATCAGGGCACAAGATTTTAATCGGAATACTTGGAAAACCAGCTCCAGCTCCGATATCTAAGAGACGAATCTCTTGGTTTGTAATTTTGCCTTGGAGAACTGGTGCGATGGAATCGTAGAAATGTTTAAGGTAGACGCCTTCTTTATCAGTGATGGCAGTCAAGTTGATTTTTTGATTCCATTCGACTAACAGTTCAAAATAGCGCTCAAATTGTTTTTTTTGAGTGTCCGATAAGTCAAATCCTTGCTTAGCAAGTCTGTCATAAAATTCTTCAGGTGTCATATTACTAAGTTAAAGAAACTGATTATGTTAAAATCACTTTCTCCAATGATCCTTTCAATCCAATATATATCATCTTATTTTACCATAAAAAAACTAGGAGTGACATTCATTGACTGTTCGATAAAAGGGAGTTTTTGTCTTTATTTATGGTATTTTCTTTTAGAATTACTTGAAAATTGATATAATGAAAGCAAGAAAATATCGATTGTTTTCGCAAGAAGCTTTTTGCCAAGAGTATTGGAGTTAGAAAGCTGGATTTTTAGGAAGGGTATCAGATACCCAAGGAGGAATTTATGATTTTCGTTATTATTGCTATTGTTGCTGTTTTAGTACTTTGGGTAGTTGCTGCTTACAATGGACTTGTTAAAAGTCGTATGCAAACCAAAGAATCTTGGAGTCAAATCGATGTTCAATTGAAACGTCGTAATGACCTTATTCCAAACTTGATTGAAACTGTTAAAGGATACGCAGCCTATGAAGAAAAAACATTTGCTAAAATCACTGAATTGCGTAGCCAAGTTGCACAAGCTCAAACACCAGTAGAAGCAATGCATGCTTCAAATGCCCTTACAAAACAATTGTCAAGCTTGATTGCAGTTGCTGAAAATTATCCTGAACTTAAAGCAAATAACAGCTTTGTTAAATTACAAGATGAATTGACAAATACTGAAAATAAAATTTCTTATTCACGTCAATTGTTCAACACAACTACAGCAAACTACAATGTGAAACTAGAAACATTCCCAACAAATATTGTTGCAGGTCTTTTTGGATTTAAACCAAGTCAATTTTTGGAAACTCCAGAAGAAGAAAAAGAAGTACCGAAAGTGTCATTTGATTTTTAATCAATTCAAGTTTTAGAAAAATTTTTAAGACAGTCATCTTAAAAAGAAAGGAAAATAAGGAGTCTCTTTAGGTCGTCAATTAACTAGAAGAGACTCTTTCGTTTATATAGAAAATGATGTTATATGATCAAATTACTAGCAATAAACGTAAGACGGTTGTTTTGCTATTTGTATTCTTTATGTTGTTAGCTGCTATTGGAGCAGCGGTAGGGTATCTATGGTTGGACAGCCTAGGATTTGGAGTTGTCATTGCCCTGATTATTGGTGGCATTTATGCAGGAAGTATGATTTTCCAATCAACAAATGTTGTCATGTCAATGAACAATGCTCGTGAAGTCAGTGAAGCAGAAGCGCCACAACTCTATCACATTGTTGAGGATATGGCTATGGTTGCTCAAATCCCTATGCCACGAGTTTTCATTGTTGAAGACGATTCGCTTAATGCTTTTGCGACAGGTTCAAGCCCAGAAAACGCAGCAGTAGCGGCAACTACAGGTTTACTTAAACTTATGAACCGTGAAGAGTTAGAGGGCGTTATTGGTCATGAGGTTAGCCACATTCGAAACTATGATATTCGTATCTCAACGATTGCTGTTGCACTTGCTAGTGCTATTACAATGATTGCAAGTTTTGGTAGTCGTATGATGTGGTTTGGTGGTGGTAGTCGCCGCCGTTCTGATGACCGTGATGAAGGTGCACTTGGTATTATCATTTTGATTTTATCATTAATTTCTCTTATTCTAGCACCGCTTGCTGCGACATTGGTTCAGTTGGCAATTTCAAGACAGCGTGAATTTTTAGCTGACGCAAGCTCAGTAGAATTGACACGCAATCCTGAAGGTATGATTAAAGCTTTGCAAAAACTTGAACAGTCTTCCCCAATGCATCACCCAGTAGATCAAGCGAGTGCCGCGCTATACATTAATGATCCTTTGAAAAAAGGCGAACGATTTAGTTCTTTATTTAATACTCACCCTTCAATTTCAGATCGTATTAACCGACTTCGTCATATGTAAAAAATTAAAAGTTCACATTTGATGTGAGCTTTTTTTATGATAATCAAAAAAGAATTTTCTTGTAATAGATTTAACATCAATATTATAAAGACAAGAGATAGAAAAGCTGATATAATAGTAAGGAAATTTTAAAAGAGGTAAATTATTGATGATTGCAATTTCAGAAATAAAGAAAAACGCTGAAGGGATTGCTTTTAATGAATCTTTGAATATTAAAGAAACATTAATGCAACGTTCAAGTGAAGTTCTAGACGTCAAAGAAGTACTTGTTAATGGTCTGGTGACATATGATGACGGATTGTACTTGTTAAACTATCGTTTGGATTATACTATTACACTACCATCTAGCCGTTCAATGAAGCCTGTCGATGTGCATCAAATCGAGGGTGTGACGGAAGTTTTTGTTGAGTCTGCAGACCTTCATGCTAAAGAAGACTTAGTTAAAGAAAACCTTGCTTTAGTATTAGAAAATGATTTTATCGATTTGGAAGAAAGTGCGGTTGACAATATTCTTTTGACAATTCCAATGCAAGTATTAAGTGATGAAGAACGTCAATCAGAAGACATGCCTTCAGGACAAAATTGGTCTGTCATGACAGAAGATCAGTACGAAGCATTGCAAAATGAAAAGAAAAAAGAAAACAACCCATTTTCAGCTTTAAATGGCCTATTTGAAGATTAATATAATTTATAAATAGATAAAATTTTCTTGAATTATCGCCTACACTTTGATATACTTTTAGGGCACTATACTTGGCTAAAAATTCATTTTTGAGAAAGATATTAAAAAGGGATAGAGTGATGGATGGATTTTTCTCATGATTGGAATGAAAATTAAAGCGATAATTAGGGTTGTGTACTAGGCAAATAATTAGATTTTATAATCTTTACATTAAATAAAGGGTTGGTGACAATGAGTAAAAAGATTTTAATTATTGAGGATGAAAAAAATCTTGCACGCTTCGTGTCTTTGGAGTTACAACACGAAGGGTATTCAGTAGTTGTTGAGACAAATGGGCGTTTAGGTTTACAAACGGCTTTAGATGATGATTTTGATTTGATCCTGTTGGACTTGATGTTGCCTGATATGGATGGATTCGAAATTACACGTCGTCTTCGTTTGGAAAAAGAAACTTCAATTATCATGATGACAGCTCGTGATTCAATCATGGATATCGTTGCTGGTCTTGATCGTGGCGCAGATGATTACATCGTAAAACCATTCGCTATTGAAGAACTATTAGCGCGTGTGCGTGCAGTGTTCCGTCGTCAAGAAGCTAATTCAGAACATGATAAAGAAGGTCAAGCTAAAGAAGGCTTGCTTGGGCTTCGTCTTAATCCACAAAATCGTTCTGCAGTTCGTGGGGACGATGAAATTTCATTAACAAAACGCGAATATGATTTGTTAAGTGTTCTTCTTTCAAACGTTAACCGAGTGATGACACGTGAAGAATTACTTGCAAGTGTTTGGCGTTATGATACTGATATCGAAACAAACGTAGTGGATGTTTACATCCGTTATCTTCGTGGAAAAATTGATATTCCTGGTAAAGAATCATATATCCAAACTGTTCGTGGAATGGGTTATATTATTCGAGAAAAATAATGATAAAGTGCTTTAAAAAGTCATTATCTAAAAAAATTTCAGTAAAAACTTTTTTGTGGGTTTTGTTGATTTTATCAGCTTTTAACATAGTTATTTATTTTTGTGTGACACGAATTTTTCTTTCAAAAGATCGTTATAACACCGATCAATCCACAGAAATTGTTCGTGAATTTTTATCTAAAGAAACTTCTCTTTCGCAAGAGAAGTTATTAGATTTGTTGGATCAATATGGTGCTTCAGGATCGCTTATCGAAAATGGCGATAAGAAGTATATTCTTGCTAGGCAAGGCGGCATTGACGAATTGGTTTTTGATAATCAAGAAGTTTCTGTCTTTAATAAAGATAAACAATTAATTTTGACAACCGATATAGTACTATCGACAATGAAAATTGGAAAAGTTGGCGAAACGGTGAAGTACCGTTCGCCAGCTTTTACTGGTTTTTACCAGAGTGAAAAAATTTATTCCAAAGACAGTCGAAAAGTTATTGGTTACGTAACCGTCTACCAAAGTATTGCTTCGTATTTTATGGTGCGTCATACTTTTGTAGTGATTACTTTGCTATGTGAACTTGTCGAAGGTTGTTTGATTTTTTATTTAGTTTTTGCGGTATCAGATAGGACGTTGAGGCCACTTCGCAAACTTCAAATATTTGTTGATAAACTCGTTGAAAGTCCAAGTGAATTGGCTTTACGTTCGGATATTCAATCTGGTGATGAAATTGAAGATTTGTCACAAACTTTTGATAGCGTTTTAGAGCAAATTGAGGGATTTGCTAAGCGGCAAACACGTTTTGTTAGTGATGTTAGCCATGAATTGCGCACACCGATTGCTGTCATCAAGGGGCATTTAGGCTTGTTGCAGCGCTGGGGAAAAGATGACCCAGAAGTTTTATGCGAGAGTCTTGATGCCGCTTATCATGAGGCGGACCGCATGTCAATTATGGTAAATGACATGCTAGATATGATTCGTGTTCAAGGAAGTTTTGATCTTCATAAGGGAGAGGTTACAGATTTAAAACAATCCATTGACGTTGTTTTAGGAAATTTCCGCATTCTGTATCCTGATTTTCGTTTTTCACTCGTTTCAACGGTTGAAGATTGTATTTATGCAGAGATTTACAAGCATCATTTTGAACAGGCTATTTTAATCTTGATTGATAATGGCGTAAAATATTCTTCAGGTAGTAGAAATATTCATGTGACTTTGGATGTTTTAGGAGATAATGCGATTGTAAAAGTTCGTGATGAAGGTGAGGGAATTTCACAAGATGACCTTAATCATATCTTTGAACGATTCTATCGCACTGATAAGTCACGTAACCGTGTTTCGACACAAGGTGGACTTGGGATTGGTTTAGCCATTCTTAAGCAAATTGTGGATGCTTATGAACTCAAAGTTAGCGTCAGCAGTGTTGTTGATGAGGGAACTGAGTTTACTTTAATCATTCCACTTGTTACGACAGAAAAAAATTAAAAAGACAGACTGAGCTTTCTCGGTCTGTTCGTTTTTCTAATGAAGTATGAGAAATATTTTGTTAGAAAAGGGATGACAACAGCTAGCCAGCTTAGGCTGGTATGACTTTCATAATGATTGATATTATGGTAAAATAAAGTATTAGAATAATTGGTAGAATGGGGTGTTTGCATGCGTTGTCCAAAATGTAATTATAATAAATCGAGCGTTATTGATAGCCGTCAAGCTGAAGACGGAAATACTATCAGACGACGTCGAGAATGCGAAAATTGTCATGCGCGATTCACAACCTTTGAACGCGTTGAAGAACTACCCTTGTTAGTGATAAAAAAAGATGGAACGCGTGAACAATTTTCTCGAGAAAAAATTCTAAATGGTATTTTTCAAAGTGCGCAAAAACGTCCAGTATCAAGTGATGATATTGAACAAGTTGTGGCACGTATTGAGCAAAAAATTCGTAGTGAATACGAAAGTGAAGTTCCAAGTACTGTGATTGGTAATCTTGTTATGGATGAATTAGCTGAACTTGACGAAATTACTTATGTTCGTTTTGCCTCAGTCTATAAATCATTTAAAGACGTTGATGAAATCGAAGAACTTCTTCAGCAGATTACTAGTCGTGTTCGCAGCAAGAAGAAAAGAAGCAAGCTAAATGAGACCGATTGATGAATTTTCTTATGTAAAAAATAATAAGATTTTGCTGGATTCTGATAGTCTAACTCAGCTTTATCATCCAGTAATTGGTAATCATGCGGTTTTATTGTATGATTATCTTTTAGCTTTCTTCGATGATGGGGTTAAGCGTCACAAATTTAGTGAAATTCTTAACCACTTACAGCTTAACATGCAAGAAGTTGAAGAAGCTTTTGCTATTTTGACAGCCGTCGATTTGTTGGTTTTATATCAAACACGTGATGCTTATGTTTTGAAACTTCAACCTGCCTTGACTCGTGAAATTTTTCTGGCAAATCCGATTTATCGTCGTTTGCTAGAGCAAAAAATTGGTGAGGTTGCGGTTGCTGAATTAGATATTGTTTTGCCTGATGGGGCGCGTGACTTGTCTAAAAAATTCTCTGATATTTTTACAGTGGATGAAAATCCAAGTGTGCCTAAGCAGGTTTCAAAAAATCATTTTGATTTAGACAGTTTTGAGCGTTTGATGCTGCGTGACGGCTTACGCTTTAAAGACGATAAAAACGACGTTGTGATGATTTATAGCTTAGCTGATAAATACACAATGAATTGGTTTGATACTTACAACTTAGCCAAAAGTACAGCGATTAATGGGGTAATTTCACCTAAACGTATGACTGTACAGCTTGAGCAGAAAAAAGCTGATACTAATCAAATCAACGAACAATTTGATGCCAAAGAACAGGTCATCATTCGTGAAGCTAAGAAAACTTCTGCTAGAGAGTTTCTTGAAAAAATCAAAGCACCAAAACGTGCGGTGGTTACTGAAAGCGAGAGAAAATTGCTGGAAGAATTGGCTAACATGAATTTCTTAGATGAAGTTATTAATGTGATGGTGCTATACACGTTAAATAAGACGCAATCAGCTAACATCAATAAGCCTTACATCATGAAAGTGGCAAATGATTTTGCATATCAGAAGGTTGCGACAGCTGAAGCTGCTGTTCTAAAAATGCGTAGTTTTGCACAGCGTAACAAAGAACGCAAAGCTAAACCAAAAGTAGCTAAAACTAATGTTCCAGAGTGGACAGCTAAAGAATACAAACATGTTGCGACAGCTGAAGAAAAAGCAAAACTTGAAGAACTTAAACGTAGCATGTTAGAAGATTAAGGAGTGAGTGATGGAAAAAATCGGACAAACCTTGGCTAAACAGCTTCGCCAAAGTCGTACGGATCTTAATAAATTGACTCAAGCTATTTTAGCGGATAAGGAAATTGCTGATTTTATCACGTCAAATGGCTTGACTCAAGAGCAAATTAACCGAAGCCTTCCAAAATTCAATCAGTTCATGGTTGAACGTGAGAAGTTTCAAAATCAAGATGCATCTTACGTGGCAAAAGGTTATAAACCAGCTCTTAGCATGAACGAAGGTTATGCTGATGTCATTTATTTGGAAACTCGTGAATTGGTTGAGGCTAAAAAACGTCAAGATATCAAAAATCGTGTGACTTTGATTGGCTTGCCAACAAGTCTTAAGCATATTTCGACTGACGATATCGACCTTGGGGACCCTAATCGTATCGAGATTTATAATTATTTGAATGATTATATTAAAAATCTTGAGAATAAACCGCAAAAAGGGCTCTACGTTTTTGGAACTTTTGGTGTCGGTAAATCGTACTTGATGGCTTATTTGGCAAATCGCTTGTCAGCTAAGTATGGCAAATCAACAACTTTGCTGCATTTTCCAACTTTCTGTGTTGATATTAAAAATGCAATCAATACAGGAACGGTAAAAGAGCAGATTGACCAAATCAAGCAATCTGAAATCTTGGTTTTGGATGATATCGGCGCTGAACAACAAAGTTCATGGATTCGCGATGATGTGCTTCAGGTGATTTTGCAATATCGTATGCAAGAAAATCTGTTGACCTTCTTTACGTCAAATCTTGACTTTAAAGGCTTAGAAGAACATTTTGCTATCTCACGTTCAGGCGATGAAACTTGGCAGGCTAAGCGTGTGATGGAACGTATCCGTTATTTGGCGCGAGAAAGTCATCTACAAGGTGAAAATCGACGTTAATTGTTGTAATCATTAAAAGTGATAAATAGATAAAAGAATGTGAAAGGAATCGGCGAAGCATCTAAAGGTGTTTTCGTGTGGTGATAAACCACTTAAAATAGTCTAGCTATTTTAACGAATAGGTATTAAGAATTATGGCTTTACCTACAGTTGCTATTGTCGGACGTCCAAACGTCGGCAAATCGACTTTGTTTAACCGTATCGCAGGTGAGCGTATTTCAATTGTTGAAGATGTCGAGGGTGTTACTCGTGACCGTATCTATACAACAGGTGAATGGCTTAACCGTAAATTTTCATTGATTGATACTGGTGGTATCGATGATGTTGATGCTCCATTTATGGAACAAATCAAACATCAAGCTGATATCGCTATGACAGAAGCAGATGTGATCGTGTTTGTTGTTTCTGGTAAAGAAGGTGTTACAGACGCAGATGAATATGTTTCAAAAATCTTGTATCGTACAAACAAACCAGTCATTTTAGTTGTCAACAAAGTTGATAACCCTGAAATGCGTAGTGATATTTACGATTTCTATTCTCTTGGTCTAGGTGATCCATATCCAGTATCATCAGTTCACGGGATTGGTACAGGGGATGTTTTGGATGCTATCGTTGAAAATCTTCCAGTCGAAGAAGAAGACGAAAATCCAGATATCATCAAGTTTAGTTTGATTGGACGTCCAAACGTTGGTAAATCAAGCTTGATTAACGCTATTCTTGGTGAAGAACGTGTTATCGCAAGCCCAATCGCTGGTACAACACGTGATGCCATCGATACAAACTTTACTGACAGCGAAGGTCAAGAGTACACAATGATTGACACTGCTGGTATGCGTAAATCTGGGAAAGTTTACGAAAATACTGAAAAATACTCAGTGATGCGTTCAATGCGTGCCATCGACCGTTCAGATATCGTTCTTATGGTTATCAATGCCGAAGAAGGAATCCGTGAATACGATAAACGTATTGCAGGATTTGCTCATGAAGCTGGTAAAGGTATCATCATTGTTGTCAATAAATGGGATACTATCGAGAAAAATAATTACACTGTTGCAAAATGGGAAGAAGACATTCGTGATCAATTCCAATTTTTGTCATACGCTCCAATCATCTTTGTATCAGCTGCTACAAAACAACGTTTGAACAAATTGCCTGAAATGATTAAGAAAATCAGCGAAAGCCAAAATAAACGTATTCCATCAGCTGTTCTTAACGATGTTATCATGGATGCTATTGCTATCAACCCAACACCAACTGACAAAGGTAAACGTTTGAAAATCTTCTACGGAACACAAGTTGCCGTTAAACCACCAACGTTTGTTATCTTTGTTAACGAAGAAGAGCTTATGCACTTCTCATACATGCGTTTCTTAGAAAATCAAATCCGTGCTGCTTTCGGTTTCGAAGGAACACCAATCAACTTGATTGCCCGCAAACGTAAATAAGATTAAAAGCACCTTAGAGTGCTTTTTTGGTGCCTTTAAAAAAATAAAATCGAATAACCATTTTTCTAAGCTAAAGAGTGCTGAATTTGATATAATTAAATGATAAGGAAAAAGGTGGTGGCTTAGATTGGGTAGAATGATTCCAGGTCGAATTCGCAATCAAGGTATAGAACTTTACAAACAAGATTTGGTTGACATTATCAGTACAAGAGAAGATTTAATTCAGGCAAAAGTGGATAAACATCATCTTCAATACTCTTTAGAAGATGAACAAGTTCGATGCGATTGTGATTTTTTTGCCAAGAAAAAATACTGTGAACATCTAGCGGCAGTAGAATACTATCTAAAAAATAATACTGAAGGAAAAGAGTTATCAGATGAGCTAAGATCACATCAGGAAAATCAGCAAGAAACCAATAAGAATACGTCTTTTGGTAGTGTTTTTCTTGATGGCTTAGTGATTAATGATGATGACACAACAAAATACCGTTTGGCAGCTTATGGGAGCCAGAGTCCATATTCATCAGATTACTGGTGGACACTAAAAATCAATCGTTTGCCAGATGAGCGTGCTTATGTTGTCCGAGACATCAAAGCTTTCCTAACGGTTGTCAGAAATGAAGGTTATTATCAGATTGGAAAAAATTATTTTGAACCTTTATCACTAATCCAATTTGATGACGCAAGTCAAGAGTTGATTCGTTTTTTGTGGCGCGTGTTGCCAGACGGCAATCATTTAGATATTGATTATATTTTGCCAAATCACGCTCGTAATTTATCCTTAACGAGTGGAATGTTTGAAGAAGGTGTTAATCTCTTTAACGAACTTTATGATTTTTCATTTGAACATAATCATCAAAGTTATGGGCAGTTGATTTTTAAACCTCTTGATGGTTTAGAAGATTTAATTTCTTTTAAAGTGGTCGTTCATCGTCAGTCAATTGAGTTGATTATTACGGAAAAAGATTATCAACCACTCTTTAATAATGCTTATTTATTTACAAATGGATTTATTTATAGCTTAAATCTAAAGCAACAAAAGATTTTAACGGCAATTCGAAGTCTGCCAATCGAAGCAGATTTAGCCAAACACTTGTTCTTTGACTTGGATGACCAAGCAAAATTAGCTGCTAGCTTGCTTGATTTTAAGGAACTTGGAAAAGTTGAAGCACCGAAAAGTTTTGACATTCGTGATTTTACACCATCCTTTTATTTAGAATTAAACGAATATCGCGAAGTTGCTTTATACGTTACCTTTGATTATGGTGATGTTGTTGTCAAGAGTAAACGTGAGCTTGATGAATTACCATTTGCTAGTCATTTCAAGCATGAGGAGAGAGTGTTTAGAACGCTTGAGGCTAACGGTTTTTCAGCGGCATTTGTGTCTTATCATGCACCGCTAGCAGATAAGGATTTATATGATTTCTTCACACGAACTCTGGGGCAATTATCGCGCTTGGGTCAAGTGACTTTGGCTGATGAATTAGAAGATATGCGCCAATTTGAAGAACCTCAGGTCTCTATTCATACGACTGATGGATTACTCGATATTTCATTTGATTTTTCAACTGTTTTTGAAAATGATATTGATGATGCGCTTGATGCTTTATTTAGAAATCAGCCGTATTTTGTTAATAACGCTGGTAAATTAGTTATCTTTGATGAAGAGACACAACGTGTCAGCAGCACTTTACAAAATTTACGTGCTAAGCAATTAGACAATGGTCATCTGCAATTAGATGCTATTTCGGCTTTCCAAATCTCTGATTTATTTAAGGGCAATGACCGTATTTCTTTCTCAAAAGAATTTGAACAGTTGGCTCATGATTTGACACATCCAGAAGATTTCCAAGTTACTTTGGCACCTTTACAAACCCAACTTCGTGATTATCAAATGACTGGTGTTCGTTGGATGTCAATGCTAAATCACTATGGTTTTGGTGGTATTTTAGCCGATGATATGGGACTTGGAAAAACGCTCCAAACCATTGCTTTTCTTGCGTCATACTTGGAGCAGGAAACTCGTATTTTGGTTTTGTCCCCATCAAGTCTGATTTACAACTGGAAAGACGAGTTTACGCGTTTTGCACCAGATATTGATGTTGCGGTATCGTATGGACTTAAAGCTGTACGTGATGAAATTATCGCAGAAGACCACCAAGTCGTCATCACAAGTTACTCATCTTTTCGCCAAGATTTCGCTGAATATAATAAGCTTAATTTTGATTATCTAATTCTTGATGAAGCGCAAGTGATGAAAAATACACAGACTAAGATTGCACATTATTTGCGTCAGTTTGAAGTAAAAAATTGCTTTGCTCTTTCTGGAACACCGATTGAAAATAAATTGTTGGAAATCTGGTCAATCTTCCAAATTGTGTTGCCAGGATTATTGCCAGATAAAAAACATTTCTTGAAAATGGATGCTAAGCAAGTAGCACGATTTATCAAACCATTTATCATGCGTCGTCGTAAAGAAGAAGTGTTACCAGAATTGCCAGATTTGATTGAAATCAATTATTCAAATGAACTAGACCACAAGCAAAAAGCGATTTACCTAGCCCAGCTTCGTCAAATGCAAGAAACAATTACTAGTGCGTCTGATGCGGATATTAATCGTCGTAAGATTGAAATCTTATCAGGAATCACTCGCTTGCGCCAAATCTGTGATACACCAGCTTTGTTCATGGATTATGACGGTGAAAGTGGTAAAATTGATAGTCTTCGTGACCTCTTAACTCAAATCAAAGAAAATGGTCACAGAGCTCTTATCTTTTCACAATTTCGAGGCATGCTCGATATTGCTGAAAAAGAAATCGAAGACCTTGGTTTGACATCGTACAAGATTACTGGGTCTACTCCAGCTGATGCGCGTCAAGAAATGACTCGAGCATTTAATAATGGCTCAAAAGATACTTTTTTGATTTCTCTAAAAGCTGGTGGTGTCGGACTCAATCTGACTGGTGCCGATACAGTTATTTTGATTGACCTTTGGTGGAATCCAGCCGTCGAAATGCAGGCAATCAGCCGTGCACACCGTATTGGTCAAAAAGAAAACGTCGAAGTATATCGTTTGATTACTCGAGGTACGATTGAAGAGAAGATTCTTGAGATGCAAGAAAGTAAGAAAAACCTTGTAACGACGGTCCTTGACGGTAATGAAACACGTGCAAGCATGACAATAGATGAAATCAAAGAAATCTTAGGCTTGAAACACTAAAATAAAGGCTAGTTTATCTTTTTGAGATAACTAGCTTTTATTCTATAAAACTTTGAAAAATAGCCTGATTTAGTTTATAATAAAAATGTTACAAAGTTGGAGCAAAGTCAAAAGATTTAGGCGTTTAATCCTAGACAATATGACAATGCTATTTAGTTGCTAGGACTTGGAATTGTCAAAGGTAAAATCCCCATATTTCTTAGTGAGTGATTAATAGAACCCTTTAAGAAAGGATGTGATTTTGTGATTAGAAATCAAAGACGTTTTCCGCTTGTTGCAGATGGAGAACCAGTAAGCAATCCACCTAAAGTAATGGCTTTATATGAAAATGAAGATTTAATTACCAACATCCATGGGGATTATCGAGATAAAAACTATGATGATGTGATTAAAGATTACAATTTTGGTGACAAAGATAAAAATGATGCTTCAGCAAATCAAGGTAAAACTTATGCAGAGTTGGTGCGTAAAGAAGCTAGACGTGATATTCGTAAGAAACGTCAAGCATATCTGTCAAAAGAAGTGAAAAAACCTTCTAAAGCAGCTATGCAACAACAGCTTAAAACGCCATTGCCTAAGCGAGCTGTGAAACCCAAAAATGACTTGAGTCATTTTGCTGAAAAGATGCATCAAGATGATTATATCTTGGCAGAGATTCCCGTAACCTATAAAAAGCCAGATAATTCATCAACTGTAAAACCTACGAAAAATAATTATGACTTCCTAAAATGTAGTCAAATTTATAATAAGGAAACATTGCAAAGTCAAAGAGATCATAAGGTTGCTCAAGAATTGAATTTGACTCGCTTTGATGATGTAAAATAATCTGCACGTTGCAGTTCATATATAGAGGAGAAAAAATGTCTAAAACCTATCATTTTATCGGAATTAAAGGATCTGGTATGAGTGCTCTTGCCTTGATGTTACACCAAATGGGACACAAGGTTCAAGGAAGTGACGTTAGTAAATACTATTTCACACAACGTGGTTTAGAACAAGCAGGGATTGAAATCCTTCCATTTTCTGAAGACAATATCACATCAGATGTTGAATTAATTGCCGGTAATGCTTTCCGTGAAGATAACAATGTTGAAATTGCCTATGCTGTAAAAAATGGTTTCAAATTCAAACGTTACCATGAATTCCTTGGTGATTTCATGCGCCAATTCACAAGTTTTGGTGTAGCCGGTGCGCACGGAAAAACATCAACTACAGGTTTGATGGCACATGTTCTTAAAAATATTACAGATACTTCATATTTGATTGGTGATGGTACTGGACGTGGTTCAGCTAACAGCAATTACTTTGTATTTGAATCTGACGAATATCAACGTCACTTCATGCCATACCACCCAGAATACTCAATCATTACAAATATTGATTTTGATCACCCCGATTACTTCAAGAGCATTGATGATGTCTTTGATGCATTCAACGACTATGCAAAACAAGTTCAAAAAGCTTTGTTCTTGTTCGGTGATGATCCATATCTTCGTAAAATTACTTCTGATGCGGCTATTTACTACTATGGATTTAATGATACAGATGATTTCATCGCGTATGACGTTGTTCGTACAACAAATGGCTCTGCTTTCAAAGTAAAACATGGTGATGAAGAACTTGGAACATTCCACCTTCCAGCATTTGGACGTCACAATATTTTGAATGCGACAGCTGTCATTGCTAACCTTTATGTAGCTGGTATCGATATGGAATTGGTAGCAGAACACATGAAGACATTTGCTGGTGTTAAACGTCGTTTCACTGAAAAAGTAATCAACAATACAACAATCATTGACGACTTTGCTCACCATCCAACTGAAATTATTGCAACACTTGATGCAGCTCGTCAAAAATACCCAAGCAAAGAAATTATAGCAGTCTTCCAACCACACACATTTACACGTACTATTGCGCTTTTGGATGAATTCGCACAAGCTTTGAACCAAGCAGATGCTGTTTACCTTGCACCAATTTATGGTTCAGCACGTGAAGTTGACCATGGTGATGTTAAAGTTGAAGATTTAGCTGCTAAAATTAAAAAATCAGCTAAAGTGATTAGCCTTGATAATGTATCACCACTTCTTGACCATGACAACGGTGTTTACATCTTCATGGGAGCAGGTGATATTCAAATGTATGAACGTTCATTTGAAGAGCTGCTAGCAAGACTTGCTAACAACACACAATAATGATATCTTCAGAAAGGGAGCGCAAGCTCTTTTTCTTTTAAGAGGGATAGCCCATGATGATAAGAAATGCACGTCTTGATGATTTGCAAGCTATTGTAGAGATTGAACAAGAAAATTTTTCAGATATGGCTGCAAGTTTGGAGACGATGAAAGAGCGTACTTTAACCATTCCTGATACTTTTTTAGTTGCTGAGATAGATGGAGCGGTTGCTGGCTATATAGAAGGCCCTGTTGTACCTCAGCGTTATTTGACAGATGATTTGTTTCATCAGGTCGAAAAAAATCTTGTAAGTGGTGGATTTATTGCAGTTACGAGTCTTTCTGTATCTTCACGTTTTCAAGGACAAGGAGTAGGAACTGCTTTGCTAGCAACTATGAAAGATTTGGCAATCGCTCAAAAACGAATGGGAATCAGTCTTACTTGCCAAGAAAATCTCATTTCATATTATGAAATGAATGGATTTTTAGATGAAGGTGAGTCTGAATCACAACATGGCGGTGCGGTTTGGTATAACATGGTTTGGGAATCGTCGATGATAGGTTAGTGCTTAAAAAGTTATTATTAAGAATAGATAACAAAGGCTGCTACGAGTTGATTTTCACTATATTTTAAGATATAATGGCGATTGATTAAGAGTAGGAGGATAAGCTTTGACCGAATTAAACGACGATAAGCCAAAAACTCAAAAAGAAAAAAGTTTCAAGGAGCAAATCTTAGCTGAACTTGAAGAGGCAAATCGTTTGCGTAAGCAACATGAGATTGAGCTTCGTCAAAAAGAAAAAGAGGCAGAAGAGTTCGCACGTCGCACAGCCCAATTAAAGGCTGAGTACGAAGCTGAGGATCGCAGAGAGCGAGAGGAAGCTAGAATTCGTGAAGAAAAACGCCGTCTTGAAGAAAAAGCTAAAGAGGCATTAGCTCACAATCAGATTGAGCCAACTGTTGATAATCAAAAAATTAAGGATGTATTGAGAAGTATCGATCAGACCTTTAACCCTAATGGAACGAAATCAGATGCGACAGAGGGAAAATCTGAAAGTTATCTTGTGAGAGCAACTGATGGCATTGGGGCCGATGGAAATCCAGATATTTCTGATAAACCTAAGACTTCAGGCGAGTCTGAATCAAAAGATGACCTTCATTTGGAGCACGAATCTGGACACTCAGATGCAGCTGAGACAGACTTGGAGAATAAAGTGGGAAAACGTAGAAAAAAACGTCAGAAGACAAATAGTCTAGCAGGAAAAATTGCTTTGTGTTTAATTACGGCGATTATTATTGCTTTACTAGCAATGGGTTTCTTTGTCTATCGCTATGTCGATAGTTCTATCAAACCACTTGATAGCTCATCAACAGAGTATATTACTGTAGATATTCCAGAAGGTTCTGGTAATAAGTATATTGGACAAATCCTTGAAAAAGCTGGTGTGATTAAGAGTGCGACTGTTTTTAATTACTATACAAAATTTAAAAACTATAGTAATTTTCAAAGTGGATACTATAATTTACAAGCTAGCATGGATTTAGATGAGATTTGTAAGCTCCTAAAAGAAGGTGGAACACCTCAACCTGAGAAACCTTCTTTAGGTAAGATTCTGGTAACAGAAGGTTACACAATCAAACAAATCTCTGAAGCAGTGACAAAAAACTCTGCTAAGAAAAATGCCTCAACGCCATATAGCTCTGAAGATTTCTTGAAAGTTGTTCAAGATGAAGCCTTCATTTCAAAAATGGCTGCGAAATATCCTAAATTGTTATCAAGCTTGCCAAGTGCTGATCAAGTAACCTATCGCTTAGAAGGTTATCTTTTCCCAGCAACTTATAGCTACTATAAAGAGACAAGCATGGAAGATATTGTTGAAGAAATGATTTCAACAATGGATTCTTACATGTCACAATATTATGATACGATTGCTGCAAGTGGAAAATCAGTTAATGATGTTTTAACCCTTGCTTCATTGGTTGAAAAAGAAGGTTCAACTGATGATGACCGTCGTAATATTGCAAGTGTCTTCTACAATCGCATGAACAACAACATGCCTTTGCAAAGTAACATTGCTATCTTATATGCGATGGGTAAACTTGGTGAAGAGACAAGCTTAGCAGATGATGCAAGTATTGACACATCGATTGATTCACCGTATAATGTTTATACTAACACTGGTTTGATGCCTGGTCCGGTAGATAGCCCAAGCTTAGCAGCTATCGAGGCAACTGTTAACCCCGCTTCAACAGATTATTATTATTTTGTTGCTGATGTGAAGACAGGAAAAGTTTACTACTCTGAAAACTTTGACGACCATCAAGCTAATGTTGAAAAATATGTTAATAGTCAAATAAATGAATAATTTGTTACAAACATGGTGTCAAATACACCATGTTTGTATTTGTAGATTATCCAAAAAATAAATTTTTAGAAAAGAGATTGAAAATGGCAGAAAAAACTTATCCAATGACCCTTGCTGAAAAAGAACAACTTGAACAAGAATTAGAAGAACTAAAATTAGTTCGTCGTCCAGAAGTTGTTGAACGTATTAAAATTGCCCGTTCATACGGTGACCTTTCAGAAAACTCTGAGTACGATGCAGCAAAAGACGAACAAGCATTCGTTGAAGGTCAAATCCAAATCATTGAAACTAAAATCCGTTACGCTGAAATTATCGATAGCGATGCTGTAGCTAAAGATGAAGTAGCTATCGGTAAAACTGTTACTGTTCAAGAAGTTAGTACAACTGATAAAGATGTATACCACATCGTTGGTGCTGCTGGTGCTGATATCTTTGCTGGACGTATTTCTAACGAAAGCCCAATCGCTCAAGCTTTGATTGGTAAGAAAACAGGTGACATCGTAACAATTGAATCACCTGCTGGAAACTACGATGTTGAAATCATCAGCGTTGAAAAAACTGCTTAATGATAAAAAAGGCTATTAAGCCTTTTTTTGTTTACCTTTTTAGAAGAATAAGAGCAATAAAAAACCTCCAGAAATTGTACTGACCCCAAAAAGTTGGACAAATAATTATTGAAAGGATTTAGTTCTGTATTGCACAGGGCTAAGTCCTTTTAGTTTGACTTTAATCCGTTTGTTATTGCAATAGTCAATGTAAGTAATAATAGCTTGTTTTAGCTCATCGAGTGACTTAAATGTCTTTTCAAAACCATAAAACATTTCTGATTTTAAGATTCCAAAGAAAGATTCCATCATGCTATTATCTGGGCTATTTCCCTTACGGGACATGGATGGACGAATTCCTTTTTGATTGAGAAAGTCATGATAAAACAGGTGTTGATATTGCCAACCTTGGTCACTATGAAGAATCGTATCATCATAATGGTCATCTGGAAAAGCTTGTGTTAACATTCGTTTGATTTGTTCCAAATTAGGCGAAGTTG
>NZ_GL698429.1:1020935-1043261 GCF_000187265.1 Streptococcus equinus ATCC 9812 | reverse complement strand
TGACGTCAGTATAACATTTTTCGTAAGGCTTTGAAGCTTCAAATTGACGCTGGATGAGATTATCAGCTTTCTTGCCAATCTCACCCTTGTAAGATGAATACTTACGTTTACGACGAATACGTCCAGCCAAATTCATGCGTTTCATTAAGCGTTGTACTTTTTTGTGGTGGACCAAAAAACCTTAGTTTCTTAGTTCCAAAGTGATGCGACGATAGCCATAGTTTCCTTTGTGCTCATCATAAATCATCCTGATTTTAGCTTTAAGAACCTTGTTTTTATCTACTTGTTTAAGTTGTTTGATGTGGTAATAATAACTCAAACGAGGTAAGGATAGAATCTCTAGTAACATCGCTTGAAGTCTTTTTCGGCTGACGTTCCATCTTACTTGGTCTCCCTCTTGTTTTCTCAACAATAGTGTACCCATTTTTCTTGTATTGCGCTAGCCAATTGGAAAGTGTTCCTATGTTAGGAAGAGCATATTCAAGAGAGACTGATATTTGAGAGTGACCTTCAAAAAGGTCTTGATTGATAATTTCTTGCTTTGGTTCAGGGGAATAGTACCTATTTTTGCTTTTTTTAACAATCTCTACGCCATATCGGTCCATAAGCTTAACCATGCAACGTAGATTTCTAGGATTGACATCATAGGTTTGACCCAGCTGAGGCCAAGACATACCTTGTTTTCTGAGTTGATAGATTTCTAGTTTATCTTCATAAGTTAATTTCATACAAAAAGCACCCCAATCGTTAGATTTTTTGTCTAACTTTTGGGGTGCAGTTCATTTTCTGGAGGTTTTTTATTAATTATTTACGATGACGTTGTTTTCCTGCGTTGCGGTTACTCTTCTTAGGTTTGTTAAGTTTAGCAGTATTTGCAGCTGGTGTAACGTCTTTACGTTGTGATGATTTGTAAGTTTTTGGAGGGTTCTTTTCAAACTCCTCAGCGATTTGTTTACGAAGTTTTGGTTTGATGATAAACATTGTAATCAATTGTTGAATGATTGAGAAGAAACCACCGACTAGCCAGTAAAGAAGAACACTAGCTGGCATGCTCATACCGAAGAAGACCATCATAAGTGGCATGACATACATTGTGCCTTTCATAGCAGCACGTTGTTCTTCAGCAACAGCTTGCATTGACAACCATGATTGGAAGAAGTAAAGGATTGCGATAACAGCTGTAAGTAGCATGCTACGAGTTCCAAGGTCAATACCTAAGAATGTGCTTTCAGCAACACCGTTTGTGTATTGAGCTGCGAAGTACATAGCTGAGAAGAATGGCATTTGAACAAGAAGTGGAAGACATCCCATGCCACCAAGCATATTAATGCCATTTTCTTTTTGGGCTGCCATCAATTCTGTTTGAGCAGCTAATTTTTCTTCTTGAGTTTTTGCATTGCGCATGCGTTCGTTGATTGGTGCAAAGATTGGTTTAAGGTAAGCCATCTTTTCTGATTGGTAGCTTGCTTTCCAAGATTGGTAAAGACCAAGCGGAAGAATAATACAACGAACAATGATTGTTACCAAGATGATTGCTAGACCAAAACCAAGGTCAACGTTGTTAGCAAAGTATTGGATGAGTTTTGCCATTGGTTCCCCAAGCACATGCCAGATAGTACCTGTTGGGTTACCGCTTGAATCTCGGCTAACACAACCACTTAGTAAGAGCAATAAAGATAAGCTAAGTCCTGACAAGAGGACGCGATTTAATTTCTTTTTCAATTGATTTTTTCCTTTTATTATAATACCCTATTATTTTACTGTTTTTTCAGTATTTTCTCAATACGTCTACAGTCTTATTTTTAATTGGCCATTCTGAAGTCTTTATAATCTTCGAAGTTTGCCATATTGACGTCGACATATGTTACTTTTGCCCATTTTGAAGGACCTTTTCGGATTTCTTGGATAAATTTAGCTAATTTAGCAGAGTCATCAGATTGGGCGAGGATTTCAACGGTGCCATCATCATTATTCCAAACACGACCGTATATATCCCCTAATTCAAGGGCGAGTGCGTAAGTTGAGTACCGAAAACCGACGCCTTGAACACGGCCTGAGACAATTAGACGAACTTTTTTCATCTCAATTTCCTCCTATTATGTGTTATGTGCTATAATCTTCTTATGACTATTATAACCTCAAAATCAAATAATCTCATTAAAAAGACTAAAAAATTGTTGAAAAAAAAGTATCGCGAGCAATCATATTTGATTGAAGGCTGGCATCTTTTTGAAGAAGCTGAAAAAGCTAACGCAGAATTTTTGAATATTTTTGTTCTCGAAGACTTTGCTGACCGTGTTGAACACATGTCAAATGTGACTTTTGTGACACCAGAAGTTTTAAAAGAGCTAACAGATTCTAAAACGCCTCAAGGTATTATCGCTGAAGTAGCGATGCCGATTTTGCCGTTAGCAAATTTAAAAGCTGGACGTTACTTGGTTTTAGAAGATGTTCAAGATCCTGGGAATGTTGGAACGATGATTCGTACAGCCGATGCGGCGGGCTTGGATGGTGTCTTGATTTCAGATAAGTCAGCTGATATTTATAATCAAAAAACACTTCGCTCTATGCAAGGTAGTCATTTCCATTTGCCAGTTTGGCGAACAAATGTCTATGAAGCTTGTGAAACTTTGCAAAACCTTGGTGTGCCGATTATTGCAACGACTCTTTCAAAAGACTCTGTTGATTATAAAACTGTAAAACATGATGGCAATTTTGCACTCGTTATGGGAAATGAAGGAAATGGCATTTCTAATAAAATGACAAATCAAGCGGATGTTCTTGCCCACATTATTATGCCAGGGCAGGCTGAGAGCCTTAATGTTGCTGTTGCAACAGGAATTGTTTTGTTCAGTTTAATTTAATGTTTAGCGCTTTCTTTTTTGATATTTTCCAGTTCAATTTTTCAGTCTAATTTAAGCTCTTATGCTATAATTAGGGCGAAAGAAGGTAATCTGTATATGGGAGCATATAAAAAAGACAAAGAGTTTATGGAACTTGTTGGTCATTTGATTGAACACCCCCGTTTTCAAAAGTTAGATAATATAACGCAGCATCACTACTCGACCCGTATGGAGCATTCGATTAACGTTGCTTATACGAGTTATAAGATTGCCAAAAAATTGGGCTGGGATGAAAAGTCTACAGCGCGTGGTGGTCTTTTGCACGATTTTTTCTATTACGATTGGCGTGAAACCAAGTTTAAAAAGGGACATGCTTGGGTTCATCCAAGAATTGCCGTTCGTAATGCTAGAAAATTAACAAACTTGAATAAACGAGAAGAAGACATTATTTTAAAGCATATGTGGGGAGCAACGATTGCACCTCCACGTTATAAAGAAGGTTACATTGTGACGATGGTGGATAAATATTGGGCTATTAAAGAAGCCATGACACCACTTCGTCAACGTTTTGGTAAGAAAAGACGTTATAGTCGTAAGGTTTTACCAAGTAACCATCGTTAATAGAATTGTTATGTAGGAGGATTTTTTTGTGAATCAAAATGATGTGATTTATACGCAGACTGATAGTGGTCTTAATCGATTTTTTGCAAAAATCTATGGTTTAGTTGGTATGGGAATTGGCTTGTCAGCCTTTGTATCATTTTTGATGCTTTATGTATTTACTGACAACATGATTAACATCATTACTAATCAACCATTTGTTTATTATGGAGCTATTTTCTTAGAGCTTGCTTTGGTTTTCTTAGCTAGCAATGCAGCTCGTAAAAACACGCTATCAGCTTTGCCTTTGTTTTTATTTTACTCTGCTCTGAATGGCTTTACGCTTAGTTTTGTCATTGTGGCATATACACAAACGACAGTTTTACAAGCTTTTGTTTCATCAGCTCTAGTTTTTGGAGTCATGTCAGTGCTTGGGTTTGTTATTAAAAAAGACTTGTCTGGTTTTGCAAAAGCAGCTATAGCTGCTTTGATTGGTATTATTATTGCAAGTTTTGTTAACATGTTTATTGGTTCAGGCATGATGAGCTTTGTGATTAGCATTATATCTGTTTTAATCTTTTCTGGTTTGATTGCTTATGATAACCAGATGATTAAGCATGTTTATCAACATACAGGTGGAAATGTTGGTGATGGCTGGGCAATCTCAATGGCTTTGAGTTTATACCTTGACTTTATCAACTTATTCTTGAATTTACTTCGTTTATTTGGAAGTGATGACTAAAAGACTAGCGTAGCGATTGCTATGCTAGTTTTTTGTACTTTTTGCAAAAGCATATTGGTGAAATATTATCTTTGTGTTATAATAATCCTAATATTTTGAAAATTCAAGGAGTTAGCTATGAAGACACCATTTATTTCAGCCAAAGAGCTCGAAAAAATTACGACTAAATTTCCAACGCCTTTTCATCTTTATGATGAAAAAGGTATTCGTGAAAAAGCTCGCGCCTTAAATAAGGCGTTTTCTTGGAACAAGGGGTTCAAGGAATACTTTGCTGTTAAGGCTACGCCGACTCCTGCAATTTTGAAGATTCTTCAAGAGGAAAACTGTGGTGTGGATTGTGCGACAGAAGTAGAGCTGTTGATGAGTCACAAACTTGGTTTTACTGATATCATGTTTTCATCAAACGATACGCCTGCGCGTGAGTTCCAGTATGCAAAAGAAATCGGTGCGACGATTAATCTTGATGCTTATGAGCACATTGCTTTCTTAAAAGAGGTTGCGGGTCTTCCTGAGACCGTTTCTCTTCGTTATAATCCAGGTGGTGTTTTCTCGCTTGGAACTGATATTATGGATAATCCTGAAGAGTCAAAATTTGGGATGACAAAGGCTCAATTGATTCAAGGATTTAAAGATTTGAAAGCAGAAGGTGTGAAATACTTTGGAATCCATTCATTTCTTGCGTCAAATACCGTAACAAATGATTATTATCCTGAACTTGCTCGTCAGTTATTTGAATTAGCTGTTGAAGTCAAAGAGAAAACGGGTGTGTCAGTTAGCTTCATTAACCTTTCTGGTGGTGTTGGGGTGAACTATCGTCCTGAGCAAAAAGCAAATGATATTGCTGTGATTGGCGAAGGTGTTCATCGTGTTTTTGATGAGGTTCTGGTACCAGCTGGTTTAGGAAATGTCAAAATCTTTACCGAACTTGGTCGCTTTATGTTGGCTCCGCATGGTCTTCTGGTGACAAAAGTTCGTCACCGTAAAGAAACTTATCGCACTTATATTGGAGTAGATGCATCAGCAGTGAATTTGATGCGTCCAGCGATGTATGACGCTTATCATCACATTACTAACATGACTAATCCAAATGGAAAACTTGAGGTGGTCGATGTGGTGGGTTCCCTTTGTGAAAATAATGATAAATTTGCTAAGCAGCGTGAACTGCCACAGGCGCGTGTGGGTGATATGCTTGTCATTCATGATACAGGTGCTCACGGTTTTTCAATGGGCTATCAGTACAATGGTCGTCTTCGTTCAGCTGAGATTCTTTACCAAGAAGATGGCAGTGCAAGATTAATTCGTCGTGCAGAGACACCAGAGGATTATTTTGCAACCATTAAAGGGTTTGATTTTGATTAACAATTGAAAAAATGGTTGGCTAGGTGTTTTCTATAGACCTAAGCTATCTGCTTTTTATATTTTGGAAAAAGCTTTCAAGAATTTGTAAACTCTTACCATTTCTGCTATAATGAATGGTGTAAAAAACTTAGGAGATATATTCATGACAACAGTTCTTTGGATTTTGTTAGTTTTGGTTGCTTTATTTGGTGGCCTTGTTGGTGGCGTTTTTATTGCGCGTAAACAGTTTGAAAAGGAAATCGGTGAACACCCACGTTTGACCCCTGATGCGATCCGTGAAATGATGAGCCAAATGGGTCAAAAGCCTAGTGAAGCTAAAATTCAACAAACTTACCGTAACATCATCAAACAATCTAAAGCAGCTGCAGCAAAAGCTAAAAAATAATATTTTTGCTTTGGTTTGAAAAGCGCTAAAGGCTTGTGACTTTTATATGGTAAGATTTTTTGAAGTTAGAAAAAAGTCAGTCTTTAACTATTTTTTCGAGCACAGAGCTCAGAAATGAATGACTCAGTTGGCTCACCAACTGAGTTTTTGTTTGTTATAAGTCCTTGTTTAGAAAGAAGATATAAAATTTGGATAATAGACCGATTGGTTTTTTAGATTCTGGAGTTGGTGGGTTGACAGTTGTACATGAATTGATGCGTCAGCTACCACACGAAGAAATTGTATATATTGGAGACTCTGCACGAGCTCCGTATGGTCCTAGACCTGCTGAACAAATCAGAGAATACACTTGGGAACTTGTTAATTTCTTGTTGACAAAAAATGTTAAGATGATTGTCTTCGCTTGTAATACAGCGACAGCAGTTGCTTGGAAAGAAGTCAAAGAAAAGCTTGATATTCCAGTTCTCGGTGTAATTTTACCAGGTTCTAGTGCTGCCATAAAATCAACACGTAATGGCAAGATTGGTGTCATTGGAACACCAATGACAATCAATTCAGAAGTTTATCCTGAAAAGATTAAATCTTTGTCACCGAAAATGGAAGTTAGTGGGCTAGCTTGTCCTAAGTTCGTTCCAATTGTTGAATCAAATGAAATGACTTCGAGTGTTGCAAAAAAAGTTGTTTACGAAAGTTTAGCACCGCTTGTTGGTAAAGTCGATACATTGGTACTTGGTTGTACGCACTATCCATTGCTTCGACCAATCATTCAAAATGTGATGGGACCAGATGTCAAATTAATCGATAGTGGTGCTGAATGTATTCGCGATGTATCAGTGTTGTTAAATTACTTTGAAATTAATCACAATCGTACAGAAGATGTGACAAATCATCATTTTTACACCACAGCAAGCAGTCAAAGTTTTAAAAAAATTGCTGTTAATTGGCTAAAAACTGACATTGATGTGCAACATGTTGATTTGGAAAACTTGAGCAAATAGAAATGAGATGGTAATAAATGACTGGTAAAATTTACGAGTATAAAGATAAAGAAAATTGGTTCCTTGGCGAGTGGGGTGGCTTCAATGCCATTTCAGGACTTGGAAATGTTAGTGATGATGCGCTTTTTGAATTGAGTCAAAAAGTTGCAAAATTGGTTGCTAAAAAATGCTGTGGCAATTGCCATGGTGACTGTCACAAAGATGATTTTAACGGCTACAATGTTACGGTTGTTAAAAAATCGTCTGATTTTCAGTTAATTCGTTTTGTTGTTGGCATGATCAACGAAGAGACTGACCATAAACTTGAAGTGCAACAACGTGCAGGCGCAGTTGTGGTTACTGAAGGTGAGCAGTTGCTTTTTGTACACTTGCCAGAAGACGGTGTTAATGCGATAGCATTTTTCGGAAAATCATCTGACAATGCCTTTGGTGATACGATTTTAATTGCTACACGCAACGAGGGCAAAACAAAAGAATTCCGCAAAATGTTTGACCAACTTGGTATTAAAGTTGAAAATTTGAATAATCACCCAGAATTGCCAGAAGTTGAAGAAACTGGCATGACATTTGAAGAAAATGCTCGTTTGAAAGCTGAAACTATTTCAAAATTAACAGGTAAAATGGTTTTAGCTGATGATTCTGGCTTGAAAGTTGATGTTCTTGGTGGACTTCCAGGTGTTTGGTCTGCACGTTTTTCAGGCCCAGATGCAACAGACGAATCAAACAATGCTAAGTTACTTCATGAGTTGGCAATGGTATTTGATATGAAAGATCGTTCAGCTCAATTCCACACAACTCTTGTAGTGGCTGCGCCAGATAAAGAAAGTTTGGTTGTCGAAGCTGACTGGCCAGGTTACATTGCTATGGAAGCAAAAGGTGACAATGGTTTTGGTTATGACCCACTATTTTTAGTTGGTGAAACAGGTCGTCACGCTGCTGAATTGACAGCAGATGAAAAAAATGAAATCTCACATCGCGGGTTGGCTGTTAAGAAATTAATGGAGGCATTCCCAGTATGGAAAGCAGAACAATAATTGTAATGAGTGATTCTCACGGAGATCGTGAGATTATTAATGATATCAAGCAACGTTATCAAGGTGACGTTGATGCTATTTTTCACAATGGTGATTCTGAGTTACCTAGTTCAGATCCGATTTGGGATGGTATCAAAGTTGTGCGTGGCAATTGTGATTATGATAGTGGGTATCCTGATCGATTGACAACTTATCTTGATGATGTTGTCATTGCTCAAACACACGGACATATTTATAATATTAATTTTACATGGGATAGATTAGATTTATTTGCTCAGGAACAGGATGCAGATATCTGTCTTTATGGTCACTTACACCGAGCAGCAGCTTGGCGAAATGGTAAAACTGTTTTTATTAATCCTGGTAGTGTTCTTCAACCACGTGGCGAAGTAAATGAAAAACTTTATGCTAAAGTGACTATCACAGATGACAGTATCAAGGTTGACTTTTATACGCGAGCTCATAAACTCTACCCAGCACTCTCAAAGGAATTTGATAGATGATAGCAAAAGAATTTGAAGCTTTTCTTCTCAGCCATTTGGATAATTTTTTGATTCCAGCAGAAGAGTTAGCGATTTTTATTGATACGCATAGTCCAAATCATGCGATGTTGTTGCTAGTTAACAACGGTTACTCACGTGTACCTGTTATCACTAAAGATAAAAAGTACGTGGGAACTATTAGCATCGCTGATATCATGTCTTATCAATCTGAGAATCAATTAACAGATTGGGAATTGGCACAAACTGATATTGGTAAAATGGTCAATACTAAATTGGCAACAATTAGTGACACTTCAAGTCTCACAGATGTTATGCATCTTTTGGTTGATTACCCATTTTTACCAGTTTTAGATAAAGATAGTCATTTCTTAGGCATTATTACTCGAAAATCGATTTTAAAAGCTGTTAATAGTCTTTTACACGATTTCACTGATTTTTATACGATTACTCCAAAAGATGATTGATTTTATCCAAGAATTTATTGATAGTAAGTCCCTTTCTGAGAATTCCAAAAATGCTTATTTTTATGATTTGCAGCAATTTGTTGAAACAGTTGATGGCAAGGTTAGCAAGGAAAAGCTAGCGCTTTATGAACAATCGCTGGAGGTCTTAAAAACCTCTGCTAAGAAACGAAAAATTTCAGCGGTAAATCAGTTTTTATATTATTTGTACGAGACTGAACGTTTGGATCATTTTTACAAATTACGCAATAAAGAGAAATTGTCTGTAAAACCTGTTGAGGAAGACTTGCTTGACTACTCTGTTTTTTATCAAGAAAGTCCTTATATAACAGGGCAGTTAATTGCTCTTTTGATGATTGAACTTGGTCTATCGTCAAATGATATTCAACAGTTAAAGGTTGCAGATGTTGATATGATATTTGCAGTTTTACGTGTGCAAAAGGCTGGTTTGGTCAGAGTACTTGAAATTCCTAAGAACTTGTTAGAGTACATTACTGCTATGATTTCAGAAAATCAGATTTATCTTTTTGATAAGCAGGGTAAACCTTATTCAAGACAGTGGTTTTTCAATCAGCTAAAAGCATTTTTGGCTTCATTAGGTCTGGAAAAATTGTCTGCGCAGGATATGCGTCACCAATATGTCTTACATCAAAAGGCAGCAGGAAAATCATTATTAGAAGTTAGTCGCAATTTAGGACTTAAAAGTCCAGTGACTTTAGAGAAATTTTATAACTAATGGATATTAAATTAAAAGATTTTGAAGGGCCTCTGGATCTGCTTTTACACTTGGTTTCTAAATATCAAATGGATATTTATGATGTTCCGATTGTGGAAGTTATTGAGCAGTATTTGGCTTATATTTCAACTTTGCAAGCTATAAAACTTGAAGTAGCTGGTGAATATATGGTTATGGCAAGTCAGCTCATGTTGATAAAAAGTCGTAAGTTGTTGCCAAAGATTGTTGAAGCAGAACCTGAAGAAAATGACCCTGAACAAGAATTATTGACTCAAATCGAAGAATATCGTCGATTTAAGGCAATTAGTGAAGAAATGTCAGCTCAACACGATGAGCGTGCTAAGTTTTATTCAAAACCAAAACAAGAATTAATCTTTGAAGATGCGGTGCTTGTTCATGATAAAACAATCATGGACTTGTTCTTATCGTTTTCACACGTCATGGCTGAAAAACAAAGAGAACTAAAAAATAGTCATACGGTTGTTGAACGTGATGATTATCGCATTGAAGATATGATGACGGTCATTACAGAGCGTCTATCTCAGTCTAAAAAGCTTGTTTTGAACCGTGTATTTAAAGAATGTCAATCACTTCCAGAGATGATTACCATGTTCTTAGCAACTTTGGAATTGATTAAGGTACATGAAGTTGAGGTTGAACAAGTAGAGAATTTTGGGGATATTGTTTTGCGAAGTGTTAGCTAGAGAATCACTTGCAGCGCTTAGCTAATGACATTTAGGAAAGGAACTTATATGAACTATTTAGCTCAGATTGAAGCACTTCTTTTTGTTGCAGGTGAGGAAGGCTTGAGCTTAAGACATTTGGCTCGTATGGTTAATTTAACGCCGACAGCACTCCAGCAACAATTAGAAAAGCTAGCTAAAAAATACGAATCAGATGAAACATCAAGTCTTTGTCTAATTGAGACAGCGGGTTGCTACAAAATTGTGACCAAAGAGATTTTTGCGGATTTGTTGCGCGATTTTGCCAAGGCTCCTGTCAATCAAAGCTTGTCACGTGCGAGTTTAGAAGTGTTATCAATCATTGCTTACAAACAACCTATCACGCGTATTGAAGTTGATGATATCCGTGGGGTTAATTCAAGTAGTGCTATCAGTAAGTTGATGGCTTTGGGATTGATTCGTGAAGCTGGTAAAAAAGAGGTTATTGGTCGACCAAATCTTTATGCTACAACAGATTATTTCCTTGATTTCATGGGAATTAATGATTTGAGTGAGCTTATTGATGTTTCAAATATTGAATTGGTTGATGAAGAAATGACACTTTTTGATCAAGCTGATTTTTCTGAAGAAGCAGCAGAACTCGCTAAAAATGATGAAATGGTGTAAAATAGCAAAAAGCAGTTAAAGGAAAGAAAATGAGAATTAATAAATACATTGCCCACGCAGGGATTGCCAGTCGCCGAAAAGCAGAAGAGTTGATTAAAAAAGGTTTAGTCTCTATCAATGGTAAAGTAGTTACAGAACTTGCTACAACTGTTAAATCTGGTGATATTGTTGAAGTTGAGGGAACACCGATTTATAACGAAGAAAAAGTTTATTACCTTCTTAATAAACCTCGTGGGGTGATTTCAAGTGTGTCAGATGATAAAGGACGTAAGACAGTTGTTGACTTACTACCAAATGTTACTGAACGTATTTACCCTGTAGGACGTTTGGACTGGGATACAACAGGACTTTTGATTTTGACAAACGACGGTGATTTCACAGATGAAATGATTCATCCACGTAATGAAATCGACAAAGTCTATCTAGCTCGTGTTAAAGGAATTGCGACAAAAGAAAATCTTCGTCCATTAACACGTGGTGTTGTAATTGATGGCAAGAAGACAAAACCTGCACGTTACAACATTATCAAAGTTGACCCTGAAAAGAATCGTTCAGTTGTTGAGTTAACTATCCATGAAGGACGCAATCACCAAGTTAAGAAAATGTTTGAGTCAGTTGGACTTTTGGTTGACAAATTGTCACGTACAAACTTCGGAACATTAGACTTATCAGGACTGCGTCCAGGTGAATCACGTCGTCTAAGTAAAAAAGAAATCAGCCAATTGCATAACTTGGCTGTGAACAAACAAAAATGATGAAGAAAATTCTTATTGCACTTGTAAGATGGTATCAAAAACGTATTTCACCAATGACACCACCGTCGTGTCGTTATCATCCAACGTGTTCAAATTACATGATTGAGGCTATTGAAAAGCACGGTATAAAAGGTGTTCTCATGGGGATAGCACGGATTTTACGCTGTCATCCTTTGGTTGAAGGTGGCGATGATCCGGTGCCTGATTATTTTACACTTCGACGCAATAAAGATTTTCGTAAGAAAAAAGAGGAGAGCTAAAGCTTTCCTCTTTTTGTATGTTAATATTTTGACCAAGTTTTTGGAATGAATAGCAATAACATTGGATAGATTTCCAAGCGTCCAGCAATCATAGCAAATGACATGAGTACTTTTGAAAATGGACTGAAGATGGCAAAGGTATCGCCAGTTCCAAGCATTGGTCCGATGTTGTTAAAGGTAGAAGAAGCTGCACTGATGGCAACTAAGAAGTTATTATTATCCAGTGATAGCAACAAAGTCAATCCTAAAAGTAAGAAAACATAGATTGCTAGATACTTAAGAACCCCGTGCTGAGTTTCTTTATCAAGTGGTTGTTCGTTAATATGAATGGTCATAATACGATTTGGGTAAAGCGTTGAAAGAATTTGATTTTTTGAAATCTTTGCTAGGATAAGCGCACGCATTACCTTTATACCACCTGCGGTTGAACCTGCTGATCCCCCGATAAACATGAGAAATAGCAGAATCACTTGAGAAAATAGTGGCCAGACAGTTAAGTCTGTCACACCAAATCCTGTTGTAGTGATGACGTTTGCTACTTCAAATAATGTATTTTCAAATGCTTTTCCAGCACTTGGATAAAGTCCACTGACATTTAGCCAAATCAAGGCAGTTGCGGCAATGACAATTCCAATGTAAGTTCTTAATTCTTCATCTTTAAAGAATGCTTTAAATTTACGAAGGAGCAAGAAGTAGTACAAGTTAAAGTTAATCCCAAACAGAAGAACTGCAATTGAGACGATGTTTGTAATGAGCGAGCTGTTGTAGTGAGCAATTGAGTCATTATAAACACCAAAACCACCTGTACCAGCACAGCCCATTGCTGTGATGACACTATCAAATGCAGGCATGCCAGCTAGCATCAAGATGACCACAAGAATGACAAACATGCTTAGATAGATAATATAGAGAATCTGAGCAGTTTTTTTTAATTTTGAAACCACTTTACCAAAAACTGGTCCAGGAACTTCAGCTCGCATAACTTCTAAGTGACTGTTTTTACTGTTTTCCATGATGGCTAGCGCAAAGACCAATACTCCCATACCACCGATAAGGTGGGCAAAACTTCGCCAGAAAAGAAGTGAGTGTGAAAGCACAGCAACATCAGGGAGAATCGTTGCCCCAGTTGTAGTAAATCCAGATACCATTTCAAAGAAAGCGTCGATGATACTTGGAATTTGTCCAGATAAAACAAATGGCAAAGCACCAAAGAATGACCAGAGTATCCAACAGAGTGCAACAATTAAGAGACCTTCTTTTGTGTAGACATGATAATTTTTAGGTTTGAAGGCAGCGCCAAGAAGTCCTAAAATAACAAGAATACCGATTGTTGCTCCGAGACTGATAATGACGTGAAAATCTTCTTTGTAGATAAAAGCGACAATCACAGGAACCAACATCAACGATGCTTCAATCAAGAGTAGTTTTGAAAGGAGGTAACGAACCATACTTTTATTCATAACTTACCTCGCTAACAAATCGTAGATGCGCGTGATGTTTTTTAAGAAAGTCACAACGACAATCTTATCACCGACTTCAAAGACATCCTCACCAGTTGGATAAATGGTTCTACCGTTACGGATGATGGCAGCGATAAGAATATTTTCTTTAAATTTAAGAGAAGATAAGCTCTTACCTGCCATTTTGTTATTTTCACGAATTTCAAATTGCAGCGTTTCGATACGACCATTTGCGACGTGGTGCATGGCATCAAGGTTTGAGTCTTGGGCATTTACACGACCACGAATGAAGTGCATCATGCTATCAACGGCAATACTTTTTGGTGTGATGATACTTGAGAATTGACTTGGGTCGATAATTTCAAGCAAACTTGTGCGGTTAACTTTAGTGATATTTTTTGGAACACCAAGCGTTTCAAGGAACATTGATGTGATGATGTTTTCTTCATCCACACCAGTCAAAGTAGCTACTGCATCAAAGTTTTCAACACATTCTTCCAAAAGTACACTCTTAGCTGTACCATCTCCTTGTACTACGTGGACATTAGGAAATTCTTGACTGAACATTTCTGCTTGTTCTGGATTATTTTCAATAATCTTAAGATTAATTTTGGTATTTTTAAGAATATTGAGCAGATAGTAAGCGATACGTCCAGCACCAATAATCATCATATTTTTGATGTATTTTGGTTTCATAGAATTGTGGAAGAGAATCATATCGATTCGATTTCCTGTGACAAAGATTTTATCGCCTGTTTGCAAAGTGGCATCGCCATCAGGAATGATTAGTTTGCCACGGCGTTCAATCGCACAGATAACAAGATTTCCAAATTTCTTACGGAATTGGCTAAGACTCATGTGGCAAAGCTTACTGCCGTCAGAAATCATAAATTCCATCAGCATCACGCGACCATTGACAAAGTGTTCGACAGAAAGAGCATTTGGAAAATCAACTGAGTTGGCGATATAACGCGCTGTAAGCAACTCTGGGTTGACAACCAAAGAAAATCCAAGGAAATTTTTGTCCTTGAAGTAAGAGTTAGAGTATTCTGGGTTACGAACACGAACGACCGTTTCTTTAGCCCCCATTTGTTTAGCTAGAACGGCTGAAATCATATTGACTTCGTCTTTGTCAGTCAGTGCAATAAAGATATCACAATTAGCAACATCTGCTTGCTCAAGAATTTTGAAATTAGCTCCATTACCGACAATCCCCATAATATCATGGCGCTTAGTAATATTTTTTAAAACAGCTTCTTTTTCTTCGATTAAGACAACGTCATGTTTTTCTTCAACAAGTGAGCGACAAAGTGCGGTACCAACCTTACCTCCGCCGACAACAATTATTTTCATTTTAACCTCCAAAATGTAACGTATATATATTACTCTATTTTTCTTAAAAATACTAGCCGTATCAACTGATAATAAAGGATTTTGACTATTATATCAAAGCTGACATTGATTGTTAAAATTAGGTTACAAATTAGGAAAATGCTTGCGAAATGCAAATGAGAGAACTATAATGAGTCGTTATCTAATTTTAGGGAGAAATTTCAATGCTTGAAAAGTTACGAAATGTTTTTATTGGAAATCCCCTGGAATCAGCTGGCGAGACTAATGAGGATCATTTGTTATCTAAATCTCAGGCTCTTGCTATGCTATCCAGCGATGCCCTTTCCTCAATTGCTTACGGTCCAGAGCAAGTTATTCTGGTTTTGACAACTATTTCAGCAGCAGCGATTTGGTGGTCACTTCCTATCGGACTTTTAGTTTTGGTACTGTTAGCAAGTTTGACAATTTCTTATCAACAAGTTATTCACGCTTACCCTAAAGGTGGCGGTGCCTACATGGTTTCTACTGAAAATTTATCACCAAGTATGGGATTAATTGCCGGTGGTAGCTTGTTGGTTGATTACATGTTGACGGTAGCAGTTTCAGTATCATCTGGTGCGGATGCTATTACATCAGCTTTTCCAGCAATTAAACACTTTAATTTAGAGATTTCAATTGTGCTGGTTTTGATTTTGATGTTTATGAATTTGCGTGGTTTGCGTGAATCAGCTAAGTCCTTGATGATTCCAGTTTATCTGTTCATTGTAAGTATCCTGTTCTTGATTGCTTACGGTGCTTTTCAGATTTTGACAGGGCACCTAGCCTACACAGCGACTGCACATGTTGGTAAAGTCGTGCCAGGAGTTTCATTGATTCTTCTCCTTCGAGCATTTACAAGTGGTTCAGCGTCATTGACTGGGGTTGAAGCTATTTCAAATGCGGTGCCATTTTTCAAGAAACCTAAAGAAAAGAATGCAGCTGGTACACTTGCCATTATGTCACTTATTTTGGGAATAATGTTTGCGGGTATCACTTTCTTGAACTACTGGTTAGGTATTTTGCCGTCTGAACACGTAACAGTTCTTGCTCAAATCGCACAACGTATTTTTGGCAATTCACCAATTGGAAACACACTTTTCTACATTTTCCAATTATCAACAGCTTTAATCTTGGCAGTTGCTGCCAATACAGGTTTTTCAGCCTTTCCAATGTTGTCCTTTAACATGGCTAAAAATAAATACATGCCACACCTTTTCATGGAAAAAGGAGCACGACTTGGTTATTCAAATGGTATTATCACCTTAGCTGTTGGTGCCATTGCTTTGCTTTGCATTTTCAATGGGTCAACAGAACGTCTTATCCCGCTTTATACGATTGGTGTGTTTATTCCATTTGCGCTGTCACAGACAGGGATGGTTATTCACTGGAAACGTCAATTTGGACAAGGTTACCTCAAACATTCTATTGCTAACATTTTAGGAGCTATTATTTGTTATCTTATTATTTTGATTTTGTTAGTCTTTAGAATCGGTGAAATTTGGCCATTCTTCCCAATTATCCTTGTTTTAATGTTTCTTTTCCACTCAATCAAAAATCATTATAACAACGTTGCCATGCAGCTTCGTTTGACAGATGATGTTAAAAATATTCATTACGATGGTAATACGGTTTTGATTTTGGTTGGTAATTTGACTCAAGCAAGTATTCGTGCTATCAATTACGCTAAGAGCATTGGTCAAACAGTTGTTGCCATGCACGTTTCAACACTAGAAACACGCGAGAAAGATTTGGAAGTTGAGCGAGAGTTCAAACATTATTTCCCAGATGTTACTTTTGTAAACGTCGAGTCAAACTATCGTGACATCGTCAAACCAACTATGATGTTCGTGCAAAAGATGAATCATGAAGCTAAGAAAAATAATCACACTATGACAGTTATTATTCCAAAATTCATTCCTAAACACAGCTGGCAAAATGCTCTTCACAATCAAATGAGCTTACGCCTTCGCGCACGTCTACGTTGGAACGAAGATATTATTATTGCAACTTACTCTTATCATTTGAAAAAATAATAGAATTTTTAAAGCCTTGATTTTCAGGGCTTTTTTGAATGTTATAAAAGAAAAGGCTTACAAAGAAATTGTTTCAAAAAACTTGAAAAAAGCCTTAAAAAACCTAACAAATTCACGTCAAATACGTTGACTTTGCATGTTAAAGTGTTATAATAATCAATAAGAATTCGTTAGTTTAAATCAAACCTGTTATGATTTAAGTTAATGAGTCGCCGCCAACCACGCTGTTTGCTGAGCTTGACTCCGGGCAGTGTGGTTTATTTTTATGTCAAAAAATGGAAAGGGAAGAGTTATGAATATCGAAGAACTCGATTACCAAGAAGAAGCTACAAAAGCTGTCAATCATGTTGTTCTTTTTCAACCACAAATTCCACAAAATACAGGAAATATTGCTAGAACCTGTGCAGCGACAAATACACCATTACACATTATTCGTCCGATGGGATTTCCAATCGATGACCGCAAAATGAAGCGTGCAGGTCTAGATTATTGGGATAAACTTGACGTGACGTTTTATGATAGCATTGAAGAGTTTATGGAAAAATGTGACGGTCAAGTTCACTTGATTAGTAAGTTTGCAGAAAAAGTTTACTCAGATGAAAATTACAACGATGGTAAATACCATTATTTCCTTTTCGGACGTGAGGATAAAGGACTACCTGAAGCATTCATGCGTGAAAATCCAGAAAAAGCCCTTCGCATTCCGATGAATGATGAACACGTTCGTAGTTTAAACTTATCAAATACCGTTTGTATGATTGTTTACGAAGCGCTTCGTCAGCAAGCATTCCCAAATTTGGAACTAAGCCATACTTACGAACACGATAAACTAAAATAAAGCAGTCCAAAGGACTGCTTTTGACGTATAAAAGATCAAAATAAAGGGAGAATTGGCATAAAATCAAGCTTTTTGAGATGAAATCGTTGCAGTGCTAAACTTTTTTTGATATTCTAAGAATGTCTTCAGGGCAGGGTGAGATTCCCGACCGGCGGTGTTGCCTCTCGTTCTCTTACCAAACAGCTTAGTTTGGTAAGGGAACGAGAGCAATTTAAAAGTCCGCGAGCTGCTTTGCAGTTGATCTGGTGAGATTCCAGAACCGACAGTATAGTCTGGATGGGAGAAGACCAAGAGTTGTGATTACTTTTAGTGAACTCATATACTCGAACGCCTTCTTTCAATTTGAGAAAATTGGAGGAACTTTTTTATGCCTGAAACTATGACTAATACGCGCAAAATAGCTCACATTGCAATCTTGTCGACGCTTTCATTTTTGCTGATGTATTTGCAATTTCCATTGATTCCATCAGCTAGCTTCTTGCAATTTGATTTTTCAATTTTGCCAGTTCTGATTGGGCTTATTATGATTGATTTGCAGAGCGCACTTGGTATTTTGATTTTGCGTACATTATTAAAACTTATGCTAAATAACGGTGGCGTAACGACTTTGATTGGTATGCCGATGAATGTGGTAGCCTTAGGTGTTTTCCTACTAGCGATTGCTTTTATCTGGAAACGTAAACCAAGTTTAAGAAATTACGTCTTGGCTTCAATTGTCGGGACAGTCGGATTGACGCTTGCAATGTTAGTTTTGAACTATGTTTACGCTGTGCCGTTTTATGCAAAATTTGCTAATTTTGACATTTCAACTATTTTAGGTTTGGGAAATTATTTATTTGCAATGGTTGTTCCATTTAACTTGATTGAAGGCATTATTTTTTCAGTTGCTTTCTTCATTTTGTGGAACTGCTTAAAACCAATTTTAAAAGAATAGATAGAAAAGTTAGGAATTTTCCTAGCTTTTTTTGCTGCCACAGAATTGCCACAGATTTTGAAGGATATAGCTGGGATAAAAAATTCAACTAAGGTATAATAAGGTGAGGATAATTTTTTGAAAGGGATTAACATGAAACATAAACAAACTTATTTTACAATTGCCTCAACTATTCTTGTGATTTTTATGATGTTGGGCTACGTTGTAAAATTTTACCCCGATGTTGTTTCAGGTATTGATTCAGCGATTCAGACAAGTGTGCGTGGTGAACTACCTAAACACTTGACAACTTTCTTTAAGCTGATGACGAATTTTGGTCATGAATTTTTAGTTTTTGTTTATACATTTGTGATTGCTGCGGTGTTTTATTTCTGGAAAAACTGGAAAACGGAAGCTATTTTCTTATCAGGAAATTTGCTTTTGATGGGTGTTTTCTCAACTATCTTCAAGTACCTTTATGCTCGCCCAAGACCACTTTTAGAGTATTTGGTTAAGAAGCCAATGGGTCCATCTTTTCCAAGTTGGCACTCAGCGTCAAGCATGCTTGTAGCACTTAGCTTGATTATTATTATTGAGCAACATCTTAGCAAAACTTTTGTGAAACGTTGTTTGCAAGTTCTTCTTTTAGTTATTGCCATTACAACAGCTATTTCACGTATTTATCTTGGTGTGCACTACCCAACAGATATTTTGGGCGGTTGGTTGTTAGCAGTTGCTATCGTTGCTGTAGTTTACCCTATTTACGACCAAAAACGTTTTGAATGGCGTTTTCAAGGAAAACAAGACTAATCATCAAAAGGCGACCAAAGAGGTCGTCTTTTTAAGGTGACTAGATTTTGTCTGAGAACTAGAAAGTGTTATATGTTAACGTAGAAATATAAATTCTTCATTTAAAAGCGTTTTGAACTACTTTTTATAATTGTAGTAGAGAAACTAACCAAAAATTAACCAAGCAACATATTTTTAATCAATTAGGTATAGAATAAAGTGCATTAGTTTTTTACTAGTGCATTTTACTGTATATTAAAGAAATTTTGCTGTTTTGAGAAAGTTATAATGTTAATATTAGGGACTATTGGTGATGTTTTAAAATATTGATTTTATTATGTTTTAGTCAAAGTACAAATATATAAAATATTATCATTTTATAAGGATTTAATCAGCCAAAAATCAGTTTTATTACTTTTCAGGGCTGGTATTTCTACCTGCTGAATATCTGTAATTATTTTCATATTTTTTTTGAGCAAAATACTTGATAATTATATATATAATTTAAGAGATTGTTAATAATCATTTTAATTATTATTAAATAAATTGGACATATCTAAATATTTTAGATATAATAACGAAGTATACTGACAAGAATGGAAAAGGGGGTTACCATGAGTAGAGCAGAGCAGAGTAGAGCAGAGCAGAGTAGAGCAGGGCAGGGCAGAGCAGGGCAGAGCAGAGCAGAGCAGATAGTCTATCTCTTGTTTTTTGAGTGCAATTATATATTGAAAGATAGTTTTTTTAGTGTATTTAATTTTTTAAGTATACTAAAAAAACTATTTTTTGTAGTTTTAATTTATAGTGTCATGATATTAGTATAAGAGGGGAGTGAAATATTTGTTAATGCTGATGGTAATTATATTAATAAATGGAGGGGGGTAAAATATGTTTTACTATTTATATGGGAATTGATAATAAATTTTAGGAATTTTTGATATTTTTCTTAGTAAAAATATCAGTACTTACTATTATGATGCATAATGGAATTAGTAGATAAAAGAAGATGCAAGAGAAAACATTTATAATTTAAGAATTGAAAAACATAAATTTGTTTTATAGGGAGAAAAAATTATGAAAAAAATACTTTCACGTTATAAATTTTTTATAGGACTTTGTACACTTTTTACCATAATAGGATTGATTGGAACTAGTTCTGACTTGGTCTCTGCTGAAGAAGTAAAGTTAGTAGATGTTACTATTACTAATTTTAGAATTGAGAATATTAAGCATGAAAAGCCTGCTTCTATTAATTATGGAGAAAGTTTTTATCTAGCAATGGATTGGGATGCAAGTGCAGCTGGAGTTGATATCCATGCAGGAGACTATTTTGATGTTACTTTACCTAGTAATATGTGGTTTCCTTCCGATACTTCCGCACGTAACTTTGAGTTAAAAAATCAAGAAGGTGTAGTAATCGGACAAGCCACGGTTAATCCAGGTTTAAAAGATATTGGTGGTTCTATTCACGTTATTTTTACAGATGCAGTAGAAAATAAGTATAACGTTAAAGGAACAATGTATCTGGCATCAAAAGTTGATAAAGAACAAACGCAAATAGGGCAAGATAATTCCTTTAGTATTACTGTTAATGGGCAAGTGATCACAACTGAAATTAAGATTACCGGTCCAACCTTGGTTGGAGATGAGATTTTAGCAAAATTTAGTTCGGGAAATATAACTCAACCTGAAAAAGCTGATTGGAGTGCTCGAATTAATACAAGTGGAAAAAATCTTCACCAAGTTGTCATTTCTGATACTTTAGGAAATCCTGAAATGACTTTCTTAAAAGATAGTTTTATACTTCAAAGGGGTAAGTATAATGAGTATGGGCGGTTTAGTCAGGTGCTAGAAACAATTCGTGGTGAAACATTAATAGAACAAGGAAAACTTAAAATTGCTGAAGATGGTAATTCCTTTATCCTTACATTAGGTGACATTACTGATGGATATTATTTAGTTTATAGTTCCACTTATATACCTGGTACAAAACTTACTAATAAAATAACTTTGACTTCTACTGATGAAAGCAAAGAATGTTGGAGCAATTACGTTGGTGCCGAATCAGGAGGAACAGGTTCTGGTGATTTAGCGAGTAAAATTAAGATTACTAAAGTAGATGCTGATGACAATGTGACACCACTTGCTAACGCAGTCTTTGAAGTCACTACTCCTGACGGAAATACATTCAATCTAACTACAGGAGCTGATGGTACTGTAACATCTGGTGTTCTAAAACAAGGAACTTATAAAGTTAAGGAAGTAAAAGCCCCAACAGGATATGAGCTAAATGAGGATACGTTTACTTTAGAAGTAACACCAACAGGTGGAGCATTACAGACAGTTAAAGATACTCCAATTAAGCGTAGTATCAAGGTAGATAAAAAATGGATTGGTAAGGAAGGCGGACCGGTTGAAGTAATTTTGAAAGCTGACGGTACAGAAGTTCAAAGAGCTAGCCTAGATGTAGCTGGTAACTGGACACATACTTTTGATAACTTACGTGAATATAATGCAAATGGTCAAAAGATTAACTATACCGTCGAAGAAGTAAGCTTACCAAATTATGATAGTGCTGTTAGTGGTGATATGGATAAAGGCTTTGTTATTACCAATACTAACAATGAAAAAGTATCTATCTCAGGAACTAAGACGTGGAATGACAACAACAACCAAGACGGTGTTCGTCCAGATAAAATCACGATTAACCTTCTAGCTAACGATAATAAAGTAGATTCAAAAGAAGTCACAGCAAATGATAACTGGGCATATAGCTTTGATAATCTAGCTAAATATGATGATAAAGGTAAAGAAATTACGTATACAGTAACAGAAAATCCTGTTGATGATTATACTAGTGAGCAAAAAGGTAATGACTTTACTAATACACATACACC
>NZ_GL698429.1:1019360-1020105 GCF_000187265.1 Streptococcus equinus ATCC 9812 | reverse complement strand
AACCAAGATGGTATCCGTCCAGATAAAATCACTATTCATTTAATGGCAAATGGTCAAGAGGTACACACAACAGAAGCTACAGTAGCTAATAACTGGTCATATAGCTTTAGTGACTTACCTAAGTTCGAAAATGGTCAAGAAATTAACTACACAGTAATAGAAGATCAAGTTCCTGGCTATACTGGAGAACAAAATGGTAATGACTTTACTAATACTCACACACCAGCTACTATTCAAGTTAGTGGTATTAAGACTTGGAATGATAACAACGATCAAGACGGTATCCGCCCAGAAAAAATTACTGTTAATCTTCTAGCTAATGGTAAGAAAGTAGACTCAAAAGAAGTCACAGCAAATGATAACTGGTCATATAGCTTTAGTGACTTACCTAAGTTTGAAAATGGTCAAGAAATCAAGTACACAGTAAATGAAGATGCTGTTAAAGATTACACCACAGAGATAATTGGTAATAATATCACAAATAGCTACACACCAGGAAAAACTGCTGTTAATGTGACTAAAGTTTGGCTTGATAATAACAATCAAGATGGAATACGTCCAAGTGAAATTAAAGTTCAACTTTATGCAAATGGTAAAGCTATTAAAGATAAAGTAACCACTTTATCAGCAGCTAATAACTGGCAAGCTAATTTTACAGACTTAGACATTAAAGCAGATGGTAAAATCATTGATTACACTGTCAAAGAAGTTACTGTACCAAAAGGTTATAAAGATAAAGTTACAG
>NZ_GL698429.1:954688-1017548 GCF_000187265.1 Streptococcus equinus ATCC 9812 | reverse complement strand
AACCAGTGGGGGTTCAGAGACAGTCACCCGTTTACAGGCTTTGCACTGGAAGCGCCGCTTTTTGAGTAGGAGTACCGTAGGCATAAAGGCAGTGTCTGGGATAGGGATTTTAGAAGGCTTTTGGAAATCATATTTAATCATTGTCCCTTGGCAATGGGGGCACAAGGGAGGCGTATAATCTAGTTTAGCGTAGATTTTACGGTGGCTGCCACCATCAAGAGCCTTTTGAATGGTAATATTATTGTCTTTAATTCCGATGAGTTCTGTAGTATTATTAATCTGTTCCATATGAGCCTTTCTAATGAGTTGTTTGGTCGCTTTTCATTATAAGTCTTATGGGACTTTTTTGATACTCAAAAAAGTCCCTATAATCTCCAAAGTGGCATTACCCACTACAGAAATTATAGAGCCGTTTTTTGTGTACAAAATGAGGTAAAAATGTATGAAAGAAAATATTAATAATTTTCCTGATGTGATGGTAAACAAACAGGAATTAATTGAAAAATACTTTCCCTATTTCAAAGTAGGAACATTGAATAAATATATTTTAAATATTGCTGATAATGAGCAATTTAAGCATGTGATATTACGTCCATCAACTCGAATGACAATGATTAATGTTAGAGGTTTTTACCTCTATTTGCGTTGGTGTGAGAAACGAAGATTTAAGTAAAGTGTTATAATGTAAGCATTGATTAAAGATATGCTTGCTATTGTTAAGATAGGAGCTCATATGTTTTATAAAGAACTGTCTAATGGTAAATATCGCTATTATCAGAAATATTGGAATATAAGAGAGGAGAAGTGGTTACAAGTTTCTGTCACTTTAAAGTCCAAGACACGGGCTGCACAGGCAGAAGCAAAACGAATTTTAGAAGATAAAATTAGCAAGAAAAATAGTTTTCGTTCATTGCAAGTTGAAACTGTCAAAGAGGTGTATGAGCAATGGCTAGTCATTCGCCGAATGGAAGTAAAACCTAGTACATTACGAACGCAAATGGGGATAATGAAAGAGTTTATAAAGGTTTTTGGTAATGAAAAATTAACCAAAGCTAAGTCACCTGATTTACAAAAATATTTATTGGCTAAAGATTGGTCGTATGGTTATCGAAATTTAGTTAGAGTTTATTTATCATCTTTTTTGCTTATGCTAAAGCAGTTGGTTATTTGGCTGATAATCCAATGGATAATGTTGTTTTACCTAAACATAAAGTAACACGGGAAGAATTAGAGTTAAAGAGAGAGCGTTATTTTTCAAGAGAGAAAATACGACTTTATTTAAATGTTCTTGATGAAGTGGGAACTAATCCTATATTTAATATTTTAGTTGAGTTTCTGTATTTAACAGGTTTGCGTATTGGTGAAGCACAGGCGTTAATGTGGTCTGATATTAATTTTGAGACTAGAATATTGACAGTAAAACATACTGTTCAAAGGGCAAATAAGAAGTCAGATTATCAAATTACAACACCAAAAACAATTCATTCCTATCGAAAAGTTTATTTTAACAGTAGAGTAGTTGAATTATTGTATGAATTAAAATGTTTAACAACTGTTGTAAGTGATAAAGATTTGGTTTTTACTGATGGTTGTGGTGATTTCTTTTTAATGAATACGTTTAATTCGTATATTCAACGTTATTTTGATAGCGAAAAACTTGGAAAAACAGATAGCTTTAAGTTAACTAGTCATGTTTTTAGACATTCACACATTAGTTTACTAGCTGAATTAGGTTTTCATATTCGAGAAATTATGGAACGTGTAGGACATAGTGATGAAAAAACAACCATTCAAATTTATACGCATATTACAGAAAAGATGAAACAAAATAGTTTTGAAAAGTTAGAATCTGTTGCAATCTAAGTAACCAAAAACTAACCAAAAATGAAGTAAATAAGTAGAAATAAGTAATAGGTAGTCGTTAAAGAAAAAAAGTAGAAAGTCGTGAAATAGTAGTAAATGATAGTATTTGATAGTAAGTGCTTTTGTAAAAGAATATTAGGTGTTATAATATAAGCTATGAAAAAACGTTACAATACTCTAAATGATTATTATCGCGAGCTTTTTGGAGAAAAGATTTTCAAAGTTCCTATTGATGCTGGCTTTGATTGTCCAAACCGTGATGGAACGGTAGCACATGGCGGCTGCACTTTCTGTACGGTATCAGGCTCTGGTGATGCTATCGTAGCTCCAGATGCGCCAATTCGTGATCAATTTTATAAAGAAATAGATTTCATGCACCGTAAATGGCCAGAGGTCAAAAAATATTTGGTGTATTTTCAAAATTTTACCAATACACATGATACAGTAGATGTCATTCGTGAACGTTATGAGCAAGCCATTAATGAACCTGGTGTAGTCGGCATTAACATTGGGACACGACCAGACTGTTTGCCTGATGAGACCATTGCTTATATCGCTGAATTGTCTGAGCGCATGCACGTAACGGTTGAGCTTGGTTTGCAGACAACTTATGATGAAACTTCTGAAATCATCAACCGTGGTCATAACTATGATTTGTACGTTAAAACTGTTAAACGCCTTCGCGAGCTAGCCCCAAAAGTAGAAATCGTTTCTCACTTGATTAACGGTCTTCCTGGTGAAACTCATGAAATGATGATTGAAAATGTTCGACGTTGTGTGACGGATAATGAGATTGACGGTATTAAACTTCATTTGCTTCACTTGATGACAAGTACCAAAATGCAACGTGATTACCATGAAGGCCGTTTAAAATTGCTCAGTATGGATGAATATGTCAATATTATCTGCGACCAGTTGGAAATTATTCCTAAAAATATTGTTATTCACCGTATTACTGGAGATGCTCCGCGTGACATGTTGATTGGACCAATGTGGAGCCTCAAGAAATGGGAAGTTTTAAACGCCATTGACAAAGAAATGGAACGTCGAGGTTCTTATCAAGGATGTAAATTAGAGGAGGTTGAATCGTGATCAAACGTCCCTTACACTTATCACATGATTTTTTGGCTGAGGTGCTAGATGATGGTGCAGTAGCTGTTGATGCAACCATGGGAAATGGCAATGACACAGCTTTTCTCGCTCAGCATGCTAAAAAAGTTTACGCTTTTGATGTGCAAGAACAAGCGCTAAAAAGCACACAAGAACGCCTAGAAAAACAGGCAATTTCAAATGCGCAGTTGATTTTAGATGGGCATCAAAATCTTGATAAATACGTCAGTGAGCCAATTCGCGCAGCTATTTTCAACCTTGGCTATTTGCCAAGTGCTGATAAGACAGTCATTACAAAACCTGATACTACTTTAGTGGCTATTGAAAAAATCTTAGAACGTCTTGAAATCGGTGGCCGTCTAGCTATCATGATTTATTATGGTCACGAAGGTGGGGACATGGAAAAAGATGCTGTGCTTGATTACGTGTCAGCTCTTGACCAAAAAGAGTTTGCAACCATGCTTTACAAACCTCTTAACCAAATTCACCAACCACCTTTCTTGGTTATGATTGAAAAATTACGTTAATAATAAAACCTCTATGATTAAGGTCATAGAGGTTTTTCGTTATTAAAATTCAGGTTTGATGTAAATGCGGTCATCACCGAGCGGCACGATTGAGACTTTTTGGTCATAAAAATCAGATAAAATAGTTTCAGTAAGAACTTCATTTTTAGGACCCTCGGCAATGATTTGCCCTTTTTTGAGGAGAAGAACGTGGGTAAAAGAACGTGTGATTTCTTCTGCGTGGTGAGTGACGTAGAGGATGGTTGGTGCCGTTGGAAGAGTCGTGATTTGCTCGATTTGGCGGAGTAATTTTTCACGAGCAAATAAATCAAGACCACTGGTTGCTTCATCGAGAATTAAAATCTCAGGTTCTTCCATAAGGCTACGAGCAATGAGAAGTAGTTGCTTTTCACCTTGTGAAAGACTGGCATAAATACGACCAAGAAGATGTTCACCGCCAATTGAGATGAGCATTTGTCTTGCCTCGTTTAGCCCTTTTTCGCCATATTCAGTGTATAAAATGCTTGATTTATATTTTCCAGTCAGGACAATTTTTTCAGCAAGCATGTGTGGAGAGAGACGTTCTGCGATAAATGAACCGACAATGCCGATTTTGGTACGCATGTTGCTGATATCAGTCCCACCAAATTTATTTCCCAGCACCTCAACACTACCTTGACTTGTCCAGTATTCTGCTGTGATAAGTTTTAGAAGTGATGTTTTACCAGACCCGTTGAGCCCTAAGATTGCCCAATGTTCCCCTTTGTTGACCTTCCAAGTAATGTCCTTGAGAAGGGTTTTATTTTGTCGTGATAGCGTAACATTTTCCAAAGTAATTTGAGCCATAAGTGACCTCCGAGATGTGTTTGACAGTTATTATACCATTTTTAGAAAATTCAGACAAATACCTATTGAAAGGTTTGATTCATTAAACTAAAAAGTCAGTAAAACTTTACTAAAACTTATTGACTTCTTTTATGAAAACGTTTACTATAAAACTGTAATGAAAAACAAGTTACTTTTAGAAGGAGATTTTTATGGATACTAAATCAAATCCAGTTTCAAAGAAACAGGCTGTAACATCACGAATCTCATATGCTTTTGGGGCATTTGGTCATGATATTTTCTATGCAACCTTGTCAACATATTTCATCACCTTTATTACCTCACATTTATTTAACACAGGTGATGCGGCACAAAATAATCGCATGGTTTTATACATCACTCAGATTATTGCAGGTTTGCGTATTGTCGAATTGATTATCGACCCTTTTATCGGAAATATGATTGATAATACCAAAACTCGTTGGGGTAAATTTAAACCTTGGGTAGTTGCTGGTGGTACAATCAGCTCGATTGCTTTGTTGATTTTGTTTACAGACATGGGAGGTCTTAACAAGACAAATCCAGTTCTTTACTTGATTATCTTTGCATTTATCTACATTACAATGGATATTTTCTATTCATTTAAAGATATTGGTTTTTGGTCAATGGTTCCTGCTTTGTCATTTAGTTCAGAAGAACGTGGAAAAACAGCAACCTTTGCTCGTATCGGATCAACTATTGGTGCTAACATTGTCGGTGTTGTCATCATGCCGATTGTACTTTTCTTCTCACTAAATCGTAATGGTGGTGCTGGTGATAATCGTGGTAGGTTCTGATTTGCTTTCATCGTAGCTTTGCTCGGTGTTTTGACTGTTCTAGCCGTTGCATTTGGAACACACGAAATTGAGTTAAATCTTCGAAAAAATACTGAAAAGACTGGTTTTAAAGATGTTCTTAAAGTTTTGACTAAAAACGATCAATTGATGGCAATTTCATTGTCATATGTCTTGTACACTACAGGTATCAGCATTTTAAATGCTTCTGAATTGTATTATTTCACTTATATCTTGGGACATGCTGCCCAATTCTCAATCCTTGGTACAATTAACACGGTTGTTGGTTTGTTGTCAGTATCACTTTTCCCTAAATTAGCTGGAAAATTGAACCGACGTCATCTATTATTTGCATGTATCATTGTTATGCTTTGTGGTATTGGTTTGTTATCAGTAGCTGGAACTTCACTCACTCTTGTCTTGGTCGCTGCTGAATTATTCTTTATTCCACAACCACTTGTCTTTCTAGTTGTTTTGATGATTATCACAGACTGTGTTGAATATGGTCAATGGAAACTTGGTCACCGTGACGAAGCTTTGACATTGTCAGTTCATCCTTTGCTTGATAAATTTGGTGGTGCTATTTCAAACCTTGTTATTGGTGCTGCAGCGGTTGCTGCTGGTATGACAACAGGTGCGACAGCTGATTCAATTACAAAAGCAGCTGCCATGTCATTCAAACTTCACGTATTTGCTTTACCATTTGCTTTGATTATTCTAAGTAGTGTTGTCTTTTTCTTCCGTGTTAAATTAACCGAAGAAAAACACGCTGAAATCGTCGAAGAACTTGAACGTACTTGGGGTCACGAATATGTTGATGATGAAGTTGAAACAGATGGTGGCTTGACTATTTCTGCACCGATTGCTGGTGAACTTCTTGACTTGTCACAAGTAGCTGATCCAGTCTTTGCTAGCGAAGGTCTTGGTAAAGGATTTGCCATTAAGCCAAGTGATGGTTGTGTTTACGCACCGTTTGATGCCATGGTTCGTCAAGTCTTTACGACACGTCACGCTGTTGGTTTGGTTTCTGAAGATGGTATTGTTCTATCGATTCACATGAGTCTTGGTACTGTCAAATTAAAAGGCACAGGCTTTGTATCATATGTGGTCGAAGGAGAACGTGTTAAAAAAGGTGATAAATTAATTGAATTCTGGGATCCAGTTATTCAAAAAGCTGGTCTTGATGATACTGTTATTATTACCGTTACAAACACTCATGCTTTTGAAACATTTAACATGCAAGCAAAAGCTGGAGAAACTGTTAAAGCAGGTGACAATGTGCTTACTTTGCATTAAGAATAAATTGTTTCAAAACAAAGCTCAGTTTTAAACTGGTTTTTTTAATAGTATAAAATGATTGTATTTGTTTAGTACTTTAATTAGAAAATGTGCTATAATGAAGTCACTGTATTAAGAATTGTATGTAGGTTTTTTGCCTAATTTTTATAAAAGAGGAGTAAGATTTATATGGAAGACCCGAGTCAGAATTTAGTTTTTCAATTTGTATCATTGTTAATTTTGACTTTGCTTAATGCCTTTTTCTCAGCATCTGAGATGGCACTTGTTTCTTTAAATCGTTCACGTGTTGAACAAAAAGCAGAAGAAGGGGACAAGAAGTTTATTCGACTTCTTTCTATTTTAGAAAAACCTAATAACTTTTTATCAACCATCCAAGTTGGGCTTACATTTATCAGTCTGTTGCAAGGGGCTAGTTTGTCAGCTTCACTAGGTAGTGTTATTGCTTCATGGTTTGGTAATTTTGCTTGGGCACAGACTGCGGGAAGCATTATTTCTCTTGTCTTTTTGACTTACATTTCGATTGTTCTTGGTGAGCTTTATCCAAAACGTATCGCGATGAACCTCAAAGAAAATCTTGCCGTCATTTCTGTTCCGATTATTATTTTTATTGGAAAAATTGTTAGTCCATTTGTATGGTTGCTTTCAGCTTCAACGAATTTTTTATCACGCATTACGCCGATGACATTTGATGATGCTGATGAAAAAATGACGCGTGATGAAATTGAATACATGTTGTCAAAGAGTGAAGAAACGCTTGATGCAGAAGAAATTGAAATGCTACAAGGTGTCTTCTCATTGGATGAATTAATGGCGCGTGAGGTCATGGTGCCTCGTACAGATGCCTTCATGATTGACATTAACGATGATACGCAAGAAAATATCCAAGATATTTTGAAAAATCATTTCTCACGTATTCCTGTCTATGATGATGACAAAGATAAAATCATCGGTGTTCTTCACACAAAACGTCTGCTTGCTGCTGGTTTTCGTGATGGCTTTGACAATATTGTCTTGCGCAAAATTTTACAAGAACCTTTGTTTGTTCCTGAAACAATTTTTGTGGATGATTTGTTGCGCCAGTTGCGAAATACTCAAAATCAGATGGCAATTTTGCTAGACGAATACGGAGGTGTTGCAGGGATTGTAACCCTTGAAGACCTTCTTGAAGAAATTGTCGGTGAGATTGATGATGAAACAGATAGAGCAGAACAATTTGTTCGAGAGATTGGTGAACACACTTACATCGTTTTAGGTACGATGACTTTGAATGATTTCAATGATTACTTTGACCTTGATTTGGATAGTGACGACGTTGATACAATCGCTGGATTTTATTTGACAGGTGTCGGAAATATTCCGAGCCAAGATAGTCGTGAAACGTTTGAAGTTGAGTCAAAAGATAAGCACATCGCTTTGACAAATGACAAAGTCAAAGATGGTCGTGTGACAAAACTAAAAGTCGTTTTTTCTGATATAGAACAGAATAATGAAGAAGACTAAGTTTGACTTAGTCTTTTTTCATTGGAAAATGGTATAATGAAAATTAGAAAAACGGTTACAAAGGATGATAGAAAATGGCTGAAATTGATTACGGAAAAGTGACTGGAATGGTTCATTCAACAGAAAGTTTTGGTTCTGTTGATGGTCCAGGCGTTCGCTTTGTCATTTTTATGCAAGGCTGCAAAATGCGTTGCCAATACTGCCACAACCCTGATACTTGGGCATTAGAAAGCAATAAATCACGAGTAAGAACAGTTGATGATGTTTTAGCAGAAGCACTTCGCTACAAACATTTCTGGGGTGAAAATGGTGGTATCACTGTCTCAGGTGGTGAAGCCATGTTACAAATTGATTTTGTGACTGCTCTCTTTACCAAAGCTAAGGAGTTAGGCATTCACTGCACGCTAGATACTTGTGGGTTTACTTTCCGTGATACACCAGAATATCACGAGATTGTTGACAAGTTATTAGCTGTTACAGATTTGGTGCTTTTGGATTTGAAAGAAATCAATCCAAAACAACACATTGTTGTTACACGTCAACCAAACACAAATATTCTAGCTTTTGCTCGCTATTTGTCTGATAAGAAAATTCCAGTTTGGATTCGTCATGTTTTGGTTCCTGGTTTAACTGATTTTGATGAGGATTTGATTGACCTTGGAAAATTTGTAGAGACACTTGAAAATGTTGATAAGTTTGAAATTCTTCCTTACCACACTTTGGGTGAATTCAAATGGCATGAATTGGGAATTCCCTACAGTCTCGAAGGGGTGAAACCACCGACGAAAGAACGTGTCCAAAATGCTAAAGAGCTTATGCACACAGAGTCGTACACAGAGTACATGAAACGTATTCATCAGTAGTCCTTATGACTATTGACATTGACTTGAATCTTTGATAAGCTCTATCACAAGGTGGACACTATGAACAGTTACAAAATTTTAAAATTTGATGATAAATTTGTGTACTTAACACAGGATGGAAAAATTAAGAAATTAGCGCGTGAATTGTTTGATTTTGACATTACACTGGGTGATAAGGTTGATTATATTCAAGATGGTGATATTGTTTTAGTGATGCCAAGCCAAGGCGAATTAGATTTATCAAGCGATAAATCTGTTAAATCAGGGCTTTTACAAGGCATTCTTAACCTTTTCTTGGAAACACTATCCATCCATAATAATGATTTAGGCAATCTTAAGAAGATATTTTCGCAGTTGCTTGTGACGCTATTTATGGCGTGGAGTTTGCTTGGTGTAGTTGCTATTGAGCTTTTGCTCTTGTTAGAATCACTGATTACTTTTGTTTGGCGTTTACTTGTAAAAGGTATTAAACGTTTGCACATTGTGGATAACAGTCGAAAATTTATGGCTTATCGTAAGCAGCAAGAAGCTATCCGCAATCAGGAAAATCGTGAGGAAGAAGAGCGTCTCTTGCGTCTGGCATTAGAACATGAAAGAGCTACGCATAAAGAAGTTTCTACAAATGACTCAGAGGTAGAAAAAACAATCTCTGATGACAACCATTCTGAACAAGATTAAAAATATCAAAAGCATTTTCACTGGCGAGTAAGTCGATTGGCTGGTGATGATGCTTTTTTGTTTGATATTACCTTAAAACCAGCTGCCAGCTTTGCTATCTATCTTAAATTTTGCTAAAATAAGAGGTAAATAATTATTATGAGGTAAAAAACATGTCTAAAATTTTAGTTTTTGGTCACCAAAATCCAGACTCTGATGCACTTGGTTCATCAATTGCATACGCACACTTGAAACGTGAACTTGGTATGGATGCTGAAGCTGTTGCTCTTGGAACTCCAAATGAAGAAACAACTTTTGCATTGAACTATTTTGGTGTTGAAGCACCGCGTGTTGTTGAATCAGCAAAAGCAGAAGGTGCTGACCAAGTTATTTTGACAGACCACAACGAATTCCAACAATCAATCTCTGATATTCGTGACGTTGAAGTTATCGAAGTTATTGACCACCACCGTGTTTCTAACTTTGAAACTGCTAACCCACTTTACATGCGTTTAGAACCAGTTGGTTCAGCTTCATCAATCGTTTACCGTCTTTACAAAGAAAATGGTGTAGCTCTTCCTAAAGAAATGGCTGGTTTGCTATTGTCTGGTTTGATTTCAGATACTCTTCTTCTTAAATCACCAACAACTCACGCAACTGACCCAGCTGTAGCTGCTGAATTGGCAGAAATCGCAGGTGTTAACCTTGAAGAATACGGTTTGGTATTGCTTAAAGCTGGTACAAACTTGGCAACAAAATCTGCTGAAGAATTGATTGACATCGATGCAAAATCATTCGAACTTAACGGAAACCAAGTTCGTGTTGCACAAGTTAACACTGTTGATATCAACGAAGTTCTTGAACGTCAAGCAGAAATCGAAGCTGCAATGACAGCTGCTATCCAAGCTAACGGATACTCTGATTTCGTTCTTATGATTACTGATATCCTTAACTCAAACTCTGAAATCTTGGCACTTGGTGCTAACATGGATAAAGTTGAAGCAGCATTCAACTTCAAACTGGAAAACAACCACGCATTCCTTGCAGGTGCTGTTTCACGTAAAAAACAAGTTGTTCCACAATTGACAGAAAGCTTCAACGCTTAATCAAAAGTGATAGGATAACAAAAGGGCGATGCAAGTCGCCTTTTTGTATGCTTTGTATATTGAGGAGATAAAAAATTAAAGATATTGATATGAAAAAAATTATCTTTTTATTTTGTTGTTTTATTTTAGTTGGATGTCATCAGCAATCAATTGGTAGTAAAGTAAAAACAAGCCATGGCTCAAGAGAAGTTATCAAGTCTAAGAATGTAACAAAAGAGAAAAAAGATTATTCTGATTGGTTTTTAAATTATCGTTATTATTATGTTGCATCAAATACTTCAACCTTGATGACATGTGGGATAAGCTTAAATAATGATGGTACTGCAACTTTATGTAGATCTGGCGCAGAATTGATGGCATTTAATGCTGGAAATCCTTTAAAAGGACAGTACACAATCGAAGATTATGAGGATTCTAATACTGTACAAACTTATGTTACATCAGGTAATATGACTGTAAATGGAGAAGAACCTAGTCGAGTAGAACTTGTTCCAAGTGTTAAAATCACGATAGATATTCCTGTTCAAGAACTTCAACGTGTTAATGGCAATGTTAATTCTGTAAAAGATGAAAACAAGGTAGTGCTTTATGGTTATACTAATGATGATGGTAATAAAGTATTAACAACAGATGAAGAGGTAAAATCAGCATTACAAGTTTATTTTCATGCTAAACCTGAAAAAGCTAACTACGTTGTTAGTGTAGATGTATTGAACTTACGTTTAAAACCAAGCTTATCAGCTGATGTTGTTACTAAAAAACAAAAGGGTGATATTCTTCAAGTATTAGATTATGTTAGTGGAGAATCAGTTGATAATAACTCAACTTGGTGGGAAGTTAATATTGATGGTCAGAAATGTTATGCTTGGTCTGGTGCTCTTAAAACACAATTAGCTTATGATGCTGAACTAGAATCAGCCAATGATATTAATTTGGAAGAGATAAAGGATGAAAACTACGAATCGCTTGCCGGAACATGGCGTAACGGAAAAGGTGATACTCTTGTTATTCAAGCTGATGGCTCTGTTGTCAGCTCAGGAGGTGGAGCCACAGATGAAGAAAGTTTGCAAGGTGCTTTTAGATATGAAAATGATGGCATTCCTTACATAAAAATGGGGAATGGTTTCACTGGTGGTTTATTGGCGTTATTTAAAGTTGGGTTTGAAAACCCATCGGGAGATAAGTCTGATATTTCTAAACCCCGAATTGTACCAACACAGAATGGTGTTTATCATTTATCTAATGATTACTATTATTATCGTCAATAACATGGAAGGAAATTGTAAATGAAAAAGAGAATTCTATTAATTGTTATTACTTTATTAGTTTTAGGTGCATGTTCTAAGAAAAATAGTAATCAGAAAGTATCAGGAAATTGGTATACTGGCTCATCTTCATCTACTTTGACATCTGATAAAAAAGAAGCTAGTGATAATAGTATTTATGATATCGTTTTAGAAAAACTTAGAAATGATACAAGTGATACTCCAGCGACGCATTACGCTTATTATGATATCGATGGGAATGGTCAGGATGAACTATTTTCTGGACGGTACTGGGAGTCTACGGGAACAGTTGAATTTGCGGCTCTTTATTATGATAATAACGGAGTAGCTGACTATTTGGCACAAAGTTATGTTGCATCAAGTGGTGGTTATCGAGAAGCTGCAAATATTTACACAGATGGAACGATTATTACTGCTAAGTGGACGTCAACAGGAACAGAAATGGAAGATACCCAGTATCAATTAAGAAGAGATAATAGTGGTATTGATACTATAAAAAGTGCTACTGTACCGATTGGTAAAGATGTGGAATTAACGGATTACTTTGATGTAAAAGGAAAAAAAGTGTTTGATTTCAGTTCTTTAGACTGGCAGGAATTATCACCAAATAAAACTCAATCTTCGGATGATATTAATACCGAACAAATCCTCTATGGAAATTACGAATCATTAGCAGGAACATGGGTTAATGGTAGAGGACAGATTTTGAATATAAGTTCTGACGGTATGCTTGGTGATGATGCTAAGATATTTTCAGTGTCAAGAAATAATCAAGGACTAGTATTTTTGGCTGCGGGTTCTATAGATGGAACACCGGGAGGAATTGCTATTGGATTATTTCCGATTGGTGTAGAAAATCCATTAGGAGATTATTCAGACATTTCTAAACCAAGATTAGTAGCAGGTCAGCAATTTGTCGATTTTCCTGCAGAAGCATATTATTATAGAAAATAGCAAAACAAAAAGCAAACAAGTTTTCTTGTTTGCTTTTTTATTCTCCATCTCGGATAAAGGTGATTGTCTTGTCATCTGAATGCTCTAATGAAAATGAGAATCCATCGAAAGTTAATGTCTTTATGTCCTCAAGTGTTTCAATTTGTTTTTCAGCCATGAGTGAGACCAAACGACCACGTCCTTTTTTAGAAATGGTTGAATGGATTTTAAGTTTACCAGCTCGATTTTCCATAAAGATGATTTTTATCATGCGTTTACGGATATCTGGTGAAAAGACTTGCTCGAATTCTGAGGAAAGTAGTGAAATGATAAGGTCATCATCTTGAACGACTTTATCATAGTCTTCTCGCCAGAATTGCTTCAAAGAAGTTTTTCCGATTTTTAAGTTTCCTTGAAAATCAAGGCGGTGCGGCGCAATCAGGTCAGTTGGTTTGACAAGTCCATAAAATGCTGTTGCGATACGAAGGTGCTCATCGAGGTAGTCTTGTTCAGCTTGGCTGACTTGCTGACGATTCATATAGCGATACATCAGCCCATCATATAAGAGCCAAGCAGGGTAGCTTTTTGCTTCTTTGTCTGACAAGCGGTGCCAGCGCAGCCACTCTTGGTCAGCTTTGCTAGAATTGATTTTATAAAAGTTTGTCAAATCTTTAACAGAAAAATCCGTCAAAATATCAAGTATTGCTTGGGGCTTTTGAGAAAGTTCCTGATAAGAAAAGGCATCTTGATTGGTATTTAATTCTTTGGCGTTAGGGATTAATAGTTTCATACTGGCATTATAGCATACGATAAATCTTAGCTACAATTGATTAGCATTTTAAGATTGTCTTCTTCTAGCAGTCGCTTATGTTTTTTGTTACAATTAAGATATGAAACTACGCGAATTGCAGGCTGGAGACTTACTTTTTATGTATGATGCCTCAGAAATGTCACAAGCCATAAAGGATTCGACGGGTCATTATAGTCATGTTGGTATCTTTTTTGAGCAGATGATTTATCATGCAACGAGAAATCAAGGCGTTGCTAGACAAAGTTTGAGAGAATTTTTGGATATACATGAGCAGCTTATTTCGGTTTACCGTTATCCAAAAATAAATCCAGACCAAGTTCTGGCAGCTGCAAAGAATCTTCTCGGTAGACCTTATAATGACAGCTTTTATCCTGACAATGATTGTTATTATTGTTCAGAGTATATTGCAGAAATCTTACCGATTTTTGAAACTGTTCCTATGAAATTTGGTGATGATGAGCAGGAGATTTCAGAGTTTTGGCAAGACTACTATGACAAACTTGGTCTTGCTGTGCCTTTGAACCAACCAGGCACCAATCCCAGCCAACTAGCCAATTCAGCGTTTTTACAATATTTAGGAGAATTACATGATTAAAATTTTTAATCCAGATAAATTAACACGACAAGATTTTTTCAAGGATTTGGTTAATTTTCTTTATCAAACTGATGATGTGACTTTGCGTCAAATCAAAGCACAGTTTCAAGAAGCCTCAAAGATTGACCGTTTGATTGAAGAATATGTCCAAGCAGGGTACATTATCCGTGACAATAAGCGCTATACGATTGGATTAGACTTGCTTGAATCTCTAGAAAATATTGACCTAGATAGTCAGATTTTTGTGGATGATGAGAGTCCGGTTTACACTGACTTGATGGTAATCACTTTCGAGACACGTTTGGAAAATGAGACTAATGATTTGGTACTCGCTGAAAAGACAAGTATTGCTCGTGATGAATTAACACTTGCAAATTATTTTTTCAAACTCGCTGAAAACTTGCCAATGTCTGAACTGCAACAACCATTGTACGATTTGCTAGGAGATGTTAATCAGGCTTACGCTTTGAAATACATGACAACTTTTCTATTGAAATTTGTTGACAAAGACGAAGTCGCTCAAAAACGACCTGATATTTTTGTAGAAGCCTTGGCATTATTAGGCTACATTAAGAAGAATGATAATGGTAGATATGAATTGAAGATGGATTTTGGTAAAGAATCACTAGTTTTTGCAAGCAAAGCATAAAAGGGAGTGAGACAGAAATCGGTAATTTCGAAGAAATTCGATTTCGTTGTCTCACCCCCGCAAAGTTGAGTAGGGTTATAAAAGTTGATTTATCAGCGCATTAGAACCCACTCAACTACTGCGCCTTGTAAATAATAACTATATAAACAAGATGCTGAGTACTTTTGTCTCAGCTTTTTAATTTGCTTTAATCATGAGATAAAGAAAATATGGGGCACCGATAACTGAGATGATAATGCCTGTCGGAATACCAGTACCAACTAAAAGACTTCGTCCAATGGTATCGGCAACGAGTATTAAAATCATGCCCACAATCATGCTAGCTGGTAAGGTTATGCGGTGGTCGTTGCCAAATAGCTGTTTTGTGATATGACCTGACAGCAGACCGATGAAAGTAATATTTCCAACTAGAATGACACTCAGTGATGCTAGAGCTGTCGACAAAATAAGAAGCACGAGTCGTTCTTTTTTGATATTAATACCAAGCGCAATTGTCGTCTCCTCACTGAACATCATCATGTTTAAAATATAGCTGCGCCAATAAGTTAGTCCTAAGGATAGAAGAAATAGAGGTGTAAGCGTCATGAGAGTCTGCCAGTTACCACCAGTCACCTTTCCGCTCAGCCATGAGACGATATAATCTGTTTTTCCGATATCAAGATTATCAATAATGGAAATCATCATGCCAGAGAGTAGGCTTGAAACGCCGACACCAGCGATGATTAATCGTGAAGGAGAGATAGGCTGATTCTTTTGATGAGAGATAGCGTAAACTGTACAGATTGTGATGATACTACCTATCATGGCTAAAAATGGCATAAATGCTAGAATTTTTGGATTTGAAATATCTAGTAGTCCAATCATTATGGCAATGACAAATCCAGCACCAGTATTTATCCCTAAAATCCCTGAGTCCGCTAACGGATTTTTTGTGAGAGTTTGTAGTAAAATGCCTGATACTGCTAAGGCAGCTCCGCCAATCATGCAAGCTAAGATGCGAGGAAGCCTGATTTTTAGGACGATTAAAGACATGGTCGCATTTGATTTTCCAAGAAAGACTTTGAGCACTTCGCTGATTGATGAATTGGCGTATCCGATGGCTAGTGATGCTAGAAAGATGACTAATAGTAGAAGTAAGAGAGGAAAGAAACGTTTTGTAAAATGAAATTTTTGCCTCATAAATTTTCCCCCTTTCGCATTAACCACAAGAAACATGGGAGACCAACGATGCTAATAATTGCACTTAGCGGAGTCTCAGCTGGTGGATTAATAATACGAGAAATCAAGTCGACCCAAAGCATAAAGGTGCTACCAGCAAATGCTGTTAAAGGAAGAAGGACACGATAGTCCTTTCCAACACACATTTTAATGCAATGCGGAATAATCAAGCCCACAAAAGCTAGGCTACCAACTAGCGCCACAGCTGCTGCTGACAAGGCAACCACGATGCCCAGTAAACTAATCGTTATCAGAAAAGTTTTCTGTCCTAGAGATTTTGCCACAGTTTCATCAAGACTTAAAATAGTCAACTGATGAGCTAACAATTGTGCTAAAATCAAACCAATAATAATAACCGGTGAAATAATGCCAAGCATTTTCCAATTGACTTGTGCTAAACCACCAGCTTGCCAGCCGATAACTGCTTTCGACAAATCAAAATACAAAGTGACAGCTTGACCTAAAGATGAAAAGAGAGTCGAAATCATGGCACCCGCCAGAATAATACGAATCTGTTGATAGCCTTTTTTAGGATGATAAGCTATGCCAAAAATCAAGCATGCCGCAATAACAGCACCAATTAAACAGACAAGAAGGGTTAAGCTGTAGTGCATACTGCCAAAAATAGCGTAGCCAACAATTAAAGCAAGTCCTGCACCAGCATTGATTCCAAGAAGCCCAGGGTCGGCGATAGGATTGCGTGTGACACCTTGAATAATACTACCAGCTTGAGCCATGGCAGCTCCAACTAAAATAGCAGCAACTGTTCTTGGCAAACGTAGGTCGAAAATCACGTCCTGTAAATTAGAGTCAGTCAATGGTGCTTTAACAACACTTAGTAATTCTTGATTTGAATAAGAAACAGCACCAAAGCGAAGCCCAAAATACCAGCCAAGAAAGAATATAATACTAATACCGAAAAAAACAAGCCAAGCTTGAGCTGGCTTATTTTTCTGAAGAAGGTACGATTGTTTCATTGTATTTCCTTTTCAGAAGTGTTCAAAAATTAGCTATTAGCTTTTTTGATGGTATCGACAAAAGCATCTAGCTGTTTATCAAGTGACATTGGGTCTGAGAAGTAGAAGAGATTTTCATCGACTTCAAGGACATGATTGTTTTTGACTGCTGGGATATTTTTCCAAACATCACTTTCTTTTAATGAAGCGGCAGCATTTTTAGTATCATCGCTAACGTTTACGACAAGGTAATCACCTGCGTAATCTCCAAGGACTTCTTGTGAAACGCCGAACCAACCAGCCGTAAAGACATCATCTTGCACTTTTTGAGGTGCAGAAAAGCCAAGTGAATCATAAATCAACTCACCAGAACGTCCCCAGTTATCGCCATAAAGATAAATATCTTTGTCGTAAAAGTCCATAACGGTAAAGGTAGTTGACGGATTGATGTATTGACCAAGTTCTTCTTTAGCCTTGGCAGTTTTTTCTTTCCAGTTATCAAGCCATTTTTGAGCTTTATCTTCTTTTCCGAAGACTTTACCAAGGTTTGTCATCATTTCAAGGTAATCACTCTTACCAAATTCAATAACTAAAACAGGTGCAATGTCTCTTAACTCTTTGAGGTGTTCATCTGTTGAAAAAGTGATGATAAGATCTGGTTCTTGCGCTGCGATGGCTTCTGTGTCATCAGAAGTCAATTGAACAGCATCTGCTAGTTTATTGCCAAAAGCTGGGCTATTTTTTTCCAAATCAAGAGAATAACTTGAAACATCAACACCAAGTTCTAGAAGGTAACCTGTGTATGAGTAAGCAAAGTTAACGACTTTTTTAGGATTTTTTGGAATGTCGCCTTCATAAGAAAAGCCAGTGATTTTTGGCATGCTAGAGAGTTTAGTCTTATTTGATGTTGATGATGTATTTTGACAAGCAACTAACACAAGTGTTGCAAGGAAAGTTGTTAGAGTGATGAAAAATTTTTTCATGTTAAGCGTCTCCTGCTAATAAATCTATACGAGCTGATAAGTCAGCAAAATTGGACAGTTATGGATAGGGTCTTGAACGATTTTGGCATCAATGCTAAAAATGTCACGCAAAATATCTGCTGTCATGATGCCTTGAACATTGTCGTGGTATTTAATTTGACCATTTTTCATGGCAATCAATTCATCTGAAAATCGAGCTGACAAGTTCAAATCATGTAAGACCATAATAATTGTTTTTTTGGTATCTTGGTTGAGCTTTTTAAGTAATTCTAAGATTTCCAGTTGGTGGTTCATATCGAGATAAGTTGTGGGCTCATCTAAAAAGATAGTATCTGTATCTTGTGCTAAAGCCATAGCAATCCAGACACGTTGACGTTGACCACCAGAAAGAGAATCAACTTTTTTATCGGCAAATTCGTAGACTTTAGTCATTTGCATAGCCCAGTCAATTTTCTCTTTGTCTTCTTCGTTTAGACTTCCTAGATAATGTTGATGCGGGAAGCGACCATACGAAACAAGTTCATAAACTGAAATGCCTTCAGTAGCTTCTAAGACCTGTGGCAGTAAAGCAATCTTTTTAGCCACTTCCTTAGTTGGCAAAGTAGTGATGGCTTGACCGTCAATTAAGATTTTTCCTTCATTGACAGCTTGGATGCGTGTTAAAGATTTTAGAAGTGTTGATTTTCCACAACCGTTAGCGCCAATGATTGTCGTAATTTTTTGATGAGCGATTTTAGTGGATAAGTTCTCAATAATCACTTTGTCATCATAAGCTACTGAAATGTTTTCAGCTTTGATTTCTGACATAAAATGCTTCCTTTCATCGGAAAATAGTAAAAAGCAATTCTTTCAAATGAAGAATTGCCTTTTTATTTTAGCATAGAAAAAAGGCCTTTGTAAGCCTTTTTTGGAAATATTTTTACAAAAATATAATAGAATTCTAATTAATTAGAACCATTCTAAATATCAACAATAACCATTCTAATTAAGGTATTTTTTAGCAATATTTAGGTCGCCTGCATAGGCTGTGCGTTCACCGTTAACGATTTGGTAAGCGTCTGCACCTTTACCCGCAATAATTACTGCATCATTTTCATTTTTCGTGAGTAGCATTGCTTTGGCAATTGCTTTTTCGCGGTCAACTTGAATGTCTAATGAGCGCGTTATTTGACTTGCGATTTCTTCAGCAATAGCTTGTGGGTCTTCGTAGTTCGGGTCGTCAGCTGTTAAGATGACATTGAGATTTTGATGAGCATTGATAATACGCGCAAAATCTGCACGACGACTTTCACCTTTATTTCCAGTAGCACCCAAAATTAAGTAAAGTTGCCCTTTTTGATGTTCTTCAACAACAGAAAGTAGTTTTTCAAGACTATCTCCGTTGTGAGCGTAGTCGACAAAGACTTTGGCTCCATTTGCTTGAGTGACAACTTCCATACGACCTGGCACGCTAGTTTCTGAGATTCCTTTTTTGATGTCTTTAAGGCTTGTTCCTAAACGAAGACAAGCAAGTCCAGCAGCTAACGCATTCTCTTGGTTGAATGAGCCGATGAGTTGGATATCATAATGACCAGCAAGTTTGCCTGTCACGTCAAAATCAAAAGCTCTGCCATTTTCAATTGTATTTTCAGAACCACTGCCATAAAAATCGTGTGGTTTGTCAGCGACTTGTTGAGTAACGACTTTGAAATAATCCATGCCAGCGTTAACCACAACAGCTTTGCTATTTGTCATTAATAGACGTTTGTGGTAGAAGTAATCTTCAAAAGTTGGGTGTTCGATCGGTCCAATGTGGTCTGGGCTGATATTAAGAAAGGCACCAACATCAAATGTCAATCCGTAGACACGATCAACTAGATAAGCTTGACTTGAAACTTCCATGATAAGATGAGTCATGCCATTATCAACAGCAGTTGCCATCATTTTGAAGAGGTCAAGACTCTCCGGTGTTGTCAATTTTGATTTGAAGAATGTTTTACCATCAAGTGTTGTATTCATTGTTGAAAACATTGCTGGTTTGTGGCTTTGCTTCAAGATATTATAAGTAAAGTAAGCAGCAGTTGTTTTCCCTTTTGTACCAGTGAAAGCAATGATTTTTAATTTTTCTTCTGGATGACCATAAAATTCCATGGCAATCAAGCTCATCGCTTTTTTGATATCAGTTACGATGATAGCAGGAATATCAAGTTCATAGTCAACTTGGCTGACGTAGAAAGGTAAACCAAGTTGGACAGCTTGTTCTAGATATTCTTTTTTAAAAGTTGCCCCTTTTGCAAAGAAAAGTGTCGAACTATCTACATCGCGACTATCAAAGCTAATTTTTGAAAAACTAGGATTTTCTTCCCAATCAAGGCTGTAGTGATTGTGGAAGATAATTTCGCGGAAATTATGATCTTTTTTCAGGATATCGAGGGTTTTTTCAAGTGTAATCATACACTCTATTTTAGACTTTATGTCTTTGTTTTACAAGTCATAAGCAAAAGTTTATAATAAAATGTAACGCTTATTTTTAAATTAGGAAGAAAACTATGTCTAAAAACAAAACAAATATGACACAGCAACAGCAGATGGTGCGCGGAGCTGCTTGGTTGACAGCTTCAAACTTCATCAGTCGCCTTTTAGGGGCCTTCTACATTATTCCGTGGTATGCTTGGATGGGAACGCATGCCGAGCAAGCCAATGCTCTTTTTGGAATGGGCTACAATATCTACGCTGTTTTTCTACTGATTTCAACAGCAGGTATTCCAGTTGCTATTGCAAAGCAAGTTTCCAAATATAACACGCTTGGGCAAGAAGAGACTAGTTATTATCTCTTACGAAAGATTTTAAAATTAACCTTGGTGCTTGGTTTTATTTTTGCGGCGATTATGTACGTCGGTGCGCCAATTCAAGCCACATGGAGTGGCGGTGGAGAAGATTTGATTCGTGTCATGCAGAGTCTAGCATGGGCGGTTCTCCTTTTCCCATCTATGAGTGTTCTTCGTGGCTTTTTCCAAGGATTTAATAATCTAAAACCTTACGCCATGAGCCAGATTGCTGAGCAAGTTATCCGTGTGATTTGGATGTTACTTACAGCCTTCATGATTATGAAAATCGGTTCAGGCGATTATGTTTCAGCAGTTGTTCAATCGACATTTGCTGCCTTTATCGGTATGATTGCAAGTATTGCAGTGCTCATTTTCTTCCTTTGGAAAGAAGGAAAATTGCAAGCCATTCTCTCTAAAGAAAATGACGATATCGATATTGATGCCAAAGCTATTATCATTGAAACCGTGAAAGAAGCTATTCCGTTTATTATCACTGGAGCAGCGATTCAACTTTTCCAATTAGTTGACCAATGGTCTTTCATCAATTCAATGAAATTGTTCACATCGCATAGCCTCAAAGAGCTGCAAATTCTTTATGCTTACTTATCAAGTAACCCAAATAAAGTCACAATGATTTTGATTTCTCTTGCGACAGCGATTGGGGGAGCAGGTATTCCGCTTTTAACAGAAAACTTTGTCAACAAAGATAAAAAAGCCGCAGCGCATTTAGTAATCAATAGCTTACAAATGTTGTGCATGGTACTTTTCCCTGCAATGATGGGAGCCATTATTTTAGCTCAGCCACTTTACACGCTCTTCTACGGTGCACCAAATGATGCAGCACTTTGGTTGTTTGTCGGTGCTTTGGTTCAGGTTATTTTCTTAGCACTTTATAGTTTACTTGCGCCGATGCTTCAAGCCTTGTTTGAAAATCGCAAAGCTATTAACTATTTTGCTTACGGCTTGGTTGTTAAAGTAGTTTTACAAGTACCATTTATCTATCTTTTTAAAGCATATGGACCTTTACTATCAACAGCTATTGGTTTGTTGATTCCGATAATCTTGATGTTCAATCAGATTCATGCTGTGACACATTTTAATCGTAAAGCTTTGTTACGTGGTGTCCTTTTGGTAACCATTTTAACAGCTATTATGGGAGTTGTTGTGGCATTAGGGACATTTGGACTTCATTTTGTTATTAGTCCCACAACACGCTTTGGTAGTGTCGTATACCTCGTCTTGATGGGAGCCTCAGGCGCTCTCGTGTATGGATTCCTTGCGCTCGCCACTCATTTACTAGATAAATTAATCGGCAGCAAAGCAAAAGTACTCCGTCAAAAATTACATATGGAATAAAAAAACAGTCCAGTGGACTGTTTTTTCATGAGCCTGAAAATAGGGAAGCGATTAAGGTCCATTGGACTGTTTTTTCATGAGCCTGAAAACAGGGAAGCGATTAAGGTCCATTGGACTGTTTTTTCATGAGCCTGAAAATAGGGAAATGATTACAGTCCAGTGGACTGTTTTTGCTATAGCTTTTTCTTATAGCTAACTATCAAGAAATAGAATAGCCAAAAAGAGCTTTTTTCTCACAAATAAATGTTAGAATAAATGCTATAGAAATTTTTGAACGTTAACTAAGTTATGTGAGAAGAGAGGAGTTTGTTATGAAGAGTGACTGTAGATTGGCTACGATTTTAGCGCATGCTGGGATTAAATCTGATGAGGCAACTGGTGCTTTAGCTGCGCCAATTCATTTCTCGACGACTTATCAACACCCAGAGTTTGGACAATCAACTGGTTTTGATTACACAAGAACAAAAAATCCAACACGTGCGACACTTGAAAAAACATTAGCGGCTATTGAAAATGCTGATTATGCCCTAGCGACATCATCTGGAATGAGCGCCATTGTTTTAGCGTTGGAAATTTTTCCTGTAGGAGCAAAGGTGGTGGCTGCGCGTGATTTGTATGGTGGCTCTTTTAGATGGTTTAACGATAAAGAAAAAGAAGGACGTTTCAACTTTACATATGTCAATAATGAAACAGATCTTTTAACTGCTATTTCAGAGGAAACAGACCTTGTTTATCTTGAAACCCCAACAAATCCATTGATGATTGAATTTGACATTGCAAAGGTTGCCAAAGTAGCTCACAAAAATGGAGCAAAGCTGATTGTTGATAATACTTTTTATAGTCCAATTTACCAAAATCCAATTACGCTTGGGGCTGATATTGTTGTTCACTCAGCGACAAAATATTTAGCTGGTCACAATGATGTTTTAGCAGGTGTCGTGATTACAAGTGATAAAGCTATTTATGATAAGCTCTTTTATAACCTCAACACTACGGGACCAACTCTATCGCCGTTTGATTCTTACATGCTGATGCGTGGACTCAAGACTTTAAAGCTTCGGATGGAAAAAGCAACTGAGAATGCTCAAGAGATTGTTGCTTTTTTGAAAAAATCACCAGCTGTTAAAGAAGTTCTTTATACAGGAAAAGGTGGTATGATTTCTTTTAAAGTAGTTGACGAAGAAAAAATTCCTCACATTATCAATAGCCTTGAAATCATTACTTTTGCTGAAAGTTTGGGTGGTGTCGAAAGTTTAATCACCTATCCAAGAACTCAGACCCATGCTGATATTCCAGAAGATGTTCGTCTTTCTTACGGTTTGACAAATGACTTGCTACGTCTTTCGATTGGTATCGAAGATGTGGACGACTTAATTGAAGATTTAAAAAATGCTTTGGAGGACTAGTATGGGACAATACGATTTTACAACTAGACCAAATCGATTGAAACAATTTACTTATAAATGGCAGAGCTCGGAAGATAATCCTGATTTATTGCAACTGTGGGTAGCAGATATGGATTTTCTACCAGTTCCAGAAATTAAAGATGCCATCGTTGCTTACGGTCAAGAACACATTTTTGGCTACAATTACTTTAAAGACTCTTTATATCAAGCCGTGATTGATTGGGAGAAGAGTGAGCATGGCTACGAAGTGAAAAAAGAAGATATTTCATTTATCGACGGTGTTGTTCCTGCAATTTCAGTTGCTATTCAAGCTTTTACACAAAAAGGTGATGCTGTTCTTATCAACTCACCAGTTTATTATCCATTTGCTCGAACAGTCCGCCTTAACGGCCGGAAGTTGGTAGAAAATTCTTTGAGCATCCAAAATGGTCATTTTGAAATTGATTTTGAACAACTTGAAAAAGATATTGTCGATAATCACGTTAAGCTTTACATTTTTTGCAGCCCGCATAATCCTGGAGGTCGTGTGTGGTCAGAAGCAGAATTGAAAAAAATTGGCGAACTTTGCCAAAAACATGGTGTGATTTTGGTCTCTGATGAGATTCACCAAGATTTGGCTCTTTTTGGCAATAAACATCATTCATTCAATACTGTTGACCATCGATTCAAAGATTTTGCAATCATTTTATCTTCAGCGACTAAAACATTTAACATTGCTGGTACGAAAAATAGCTTTGCCATTATTCAAAATCCAAAACTTAGGAAAAAATTTCAACGAGTGCAGCTTGCTAATAACCAGCATGAGGTGCCGACGATTGGCATGATTACTACGGAAGTTGCCTTTACTCATGGCAAGGCTTGGCTAGAAGAGTTGAAAAAAGTGGTTGAAAAAAATATCAACTATCTATCAGATTATCTTGAAGAAAATACCAAGATAAAGGTAATGAAGCCTGAAGGGACTTACCTTGTTTGGCTTGATTTTTCAGCTTACGGCATTGAACAGCCGCAATTGGATGAAAAGTTACAAAAAGAAGCAAAAGTTGTTTTAAATGATGGGGCGCATTTTGGAAATGAAGGAAAATATTTTGCACGCTTAAATGCAGCAACACCTTTTGAAACGATTGTCGAAGCAAGTAGACGTATTGCTAGTGTTTTTAGCAAACAATGAGAGAAGTAGGCATTTGCCTGCTTTTTTCATTGTTTGAGGCGGAAAAGTTGTTTTTTGTGACAAAAATGTGACATTCGTCATAAAAAACGAGCATATTTTGCTATTTTCTGCTATAATTGATAAGGTTAAACAAATTCAGTATAAAAAGGAGTACAATCATGGGAAAATTCCAAGTTATCTCACATCCGCTTATCCAACACAAATTGTCAATTTTGCGTCGTACAACAACTTCAACTAAAGATTTCCGCGAATTGGTTAATGAAATCGCAATGCTTATGGGTTATGAAGTTTCTCGCGACCTTCCTCTAGAAGATGTTGAAATTGAAACACCTATTACAAAAACAACTCAAAAACAATTGACTGGTAAAAAACTTGCAATTGTCCCTATTTTACGTGCTGGTATCGGTATGGTTGATGGTTTTTTAAGTCTTATTCCAGCTGCGAAAGTTGGTCACATCGGTATGTATCGTGACGAAGAAACTTTACAACCAGTTGAATACCTTGTGAAATTGCCAGAAGATATTGACCAACGTCAAATCTTTGTTGTAGACCCAATGCTTGCTACAGGTGGTTCTGCAATTCTAGCGGTTGACTCTCTTAAAAAACGTGGTGCAGCTAACATCAAATTCATCTGTCTTGTTGCTGCTCCAGAAGGTGTTAAAGCACTTCAAGAAGCTCACCCAGATATCGACATCTACACTGCAGCTCTTGACGAAAAACTTAACGAAAATGGATACATTATACCAGGTCTTGGTGACGCTGGTGACCGTTTGTTCGGTACAAAATAAGATTAAGTTGTTATGCTTAATCAAAAGGTTTGAGTTCATTGAACTCAAACCTTTTTTGTGATGTTAGTCTTATATTTTGCTAGAAATAGTTTTAGCAAATTCTTGAGCTGCCAGAGGAAGAGTCTGCCAGCTTTTCCAAGCTAGAACAATAGTTCTAAATGGCTTTTCGGCAATGTGACGAATAGTCAAATCCTGAAGTGTCAAACCATCCAGAAAATTTTCATAAAGAAGACTGACTCCTAAATCTTGTCGAATCATTTCTAAAATAGTGTAGTCGTCGTAAATTTCGTAGGCGAATGTAGGAGTGATATTAGCCGTTTCAAATGCGGCGCGCGTTAAACTATTTTCTCCTTCATCAAGTAGAATTAATTCAGTTTTGGCTAAGTCAGCAAGGGAAACTTCATCTTGCTTGGCTAAAGGATGCTTACTTGGTAAGACTGCATAAAGACAATCTTGGTAAAGAACTTGTGATTGTAAATTTCCAACATAATCGATGTGCGTAAATCCTAAATCAACTTGTCCAGTATCAAGCCATTGGTGAATGCTGGTATAGTCTCCTTGCTTAAGAACGAAATTCACAGTTGGGTGTTTGGCTTTAAAATCTTTAATGAAGGGCAAAATGAAATTTTGGCTAGCTGAGGTAAAATGCCCAATGCGGATTTCAGCTTTATTGAGCCCTTGGAGTTCCTCGATTTTTTTAGTCAGCTGTTTTTCACTTTGGACAATTTGCTGAAAGTAAGGGTAAAGGGCTTGTCCATCTTTGGTCAAATGGATGTCTTCGTGACCTCGTGTTAACAGACAAGTCCCAATTTCTTTTTCAAGATTTTTGATTGTCTGACTGATAGCACTTTGTGAGTAATTTAATTGCTGAGCTGCTTTGGTGAATGACCCCAATTCAATAACCAAGCAGAAATAGCATATTTTGAAATCATAATAACACCTTTCGATAAGTAAAACTTATTCTTCTATTATATACTTTAATTTTACTTATGACTAATATGACCTTATAATAAAACAAGATATTAGGAAGTGAGAGGTGAGAATCATAGTTCAAAAACATGCTAAACTTTTTTCAGTGAGTGTTCCTCTTGCGTGGGGAATGTCTTATCTGTTTAAGGCTCTTGGTGCTTCTGAAATTCCCGCCATTGAATTATTGCTCTGCGCTGTGGCTTAGCTTTTTTGGCTTTAGTATTCATTTTTTATCGTTATTTAAAAAAACATTTTCTTGGAAAGTGCTGGCTTACAGTGCATTTGCAGGGATAATATTATTTGCTGTTTTTTATTTTCTTATTGTAGGTGTCATTGATACCTCAGCTTCAACAGTTGGTTTTTTAGCTTCTACGACAGTAGTGATTGTTCCTACTTTACGTGCTATTTTGACACGAAAAATGCCTGATTTAAAAACAGTTGGAGCTATTCTAATTGTTTTATCGGGGCTTTACCTATTAACAGGAGCTGATTTGTCACAATTCAATATTGGAGCTGTGATGTGTTTAATATCTGCAACTTTATATGCCGTATATATTATCCTTTCTAAGCATTTTGTTGAGAAGGTTGATGCGATGAGTTTAGGAATTTGGCAATTAGGTTTTGCTAGCTTGTACGCTTTAATAGGAACATTTAGCTTTGAGACACCTGTTCTTCCACATTCTAGTTTGGTTTGGTTTTCAGTTTTGGGACTAGCTTTGATTTGTTCAGCTTATGGATGGGTGATGCAGACAATCGTTCAATCTTATGTCAGTACTGAGTTTACCAGTGTGATGTTTTCATTAGAACCGATTTTTACAGCTATTTTTGCTTTTATTTTCTTTGGAGAATGGCTGAGCGGTTTAGCTTTTTTAGGGACAGTTTTGATTTTTGTCGGTGTTCTTTTGTCAATCTATCAACCGAAAAAGACCAGCCAAGTCGTTTTGCTACAGGAAAAAGTCAAATATTAAAATTTTTCATTTGACCTTTTTTGACCATTTGATTATAATAGTCTCAGGTTAAGATTTAAAACAAAGGAGAAAAGATATGATTCCTGTAGTTATTGAACAAACAAGCCGCGGTGAACGCTCATATGATATTTACTCACGTCTTTTGAAAGATCGTATCATTATGCTGACTGGACCAGTTGAAGACAATATGGCAAATTCTATTATTGCTCAACTATTGTTCCTTGATGCACAAGATAATACAAAAGATATCTACCTTTATGTTAATACACCTGGAGGATCAGTTTCAGCTGGTCTTGCTATCGTCGATACAATGAACTTCATCAAATCTGACGTTCAAACAATCGTTATGGGTATAGCTGCATCAATGGGTACAATCATTGCATCATCAGGTACAAAAGGTAAACGTTTCATGTTGCCAAATGCTGAATACATGATTCACCAACCAATGGGTGGTACTGGTGGCGGTACTCAACAAACTGATATGGCAATTGCTGCTGAACACCTTTTGAAAACACGTCAAAACTTGGAACAAATTTTGGCTGATAATTCAGGTCAAACATTGGAAAAAGTTCACGCAGATGCTGAACGTGATAACTGGATGAGCGCTCAAGAAACTCTTGAATATGGCTTCATCGATGAAATCATGGTCAACAACGAATTGAACTAATAACATTTTATTAATGTCGAAAGCTCGCATTTTGCGGGCTTTTTTTGATGTTTACCCTAAGCGGGACAGGATACATTTATGACCAAATATGATATAATCAAAGTATGTTGGCAATAGATGAACAATTATTGGAAATTGATGAGGCAATAGATGATGTTGCCCAAACTTTTTTTACTTTAGATTCTGTAAAATCATATTTAGAAATTAAACAAGAATTTTTAGCTGATTCAGCTTTGCAAGAAAAGATTGCTCACTTTCAAGAATTGAAGCAATCTTACGAGGAAAATAAAGATTATCTTGCTTTTAGACCAGAAGTTCGAGAGCTTCGTCGTCAGCTGATAAAAGAAAAAAGAATTCTTGATATGAATGAAAAAGTTAGTCGCTTAAGACAGAGCGAAGTAGAAGTTCAAGAAATTTTAGCAGAATTATCGCAAAAAGTGTCATCTGCCATATCACCAACTATTTTTGTAGATACTGGTTTGCCGTTAGCACCGCACAAATCACACCATCATTGTAGAGGAAAGGAAAAGAGGGATGTTTAAAAAACAAGAACGTCAGGGAATTATCGTTTATCTATATTATAATCGTGATGCTAGAAAGCTCAGCAAATATGGAGATGTTCTTTACCATTCTCGCAAATTACATTATCAAGTTTTGTACGTCAATAAAGAAGAGGTAGAAGCTGTTGTCGAAGAAATGTCAGCTTTAAAATTTGTGAAAGCAGTTACTTTATCAGAATTTGATAATATTAATCAAGATTTTGTAGGCAATTTGGAACATTTTTGATATAATATGAATTTGAAAACCAAATAATATTATAAATTTTCAGATAATTCAGTATTATTTGAATTTATTTTAAATTAGAATATAAGGAGAGAGTTTATGCATAAAAAGATTGCGCTAGCAGCGATAACCTTTTTAGCCTCAATTGCCTTAATGGCTTGTGGTAAGTCCCCAGATGTGACAGCGAATGCTACTGGTACAAAAATTGGTGACATGATTAAACTTGGTGTCAACCTTGAATTAACTGGTACAGTTGCTGCCTATGGTAATGCTGAAAATAACGGGGTTAAACTTGCTGTACAAGAGATTAATAAAGCTGGTGGTGTAGATGGTAAAAAAATCGAGCTCGTTACAAAAGATAATAAGTCAGAAAATGCAGAAGCATCGACAGCAGCTACAAATTTGGCTATTCAAAGTCAAGTAAATGCTATGGTTGGTCCTGCCACATCAGGTGCGGTTGCAGCTGCAAGTTTAAATGCTCAAAAGACTGGTGTGCCTTTGTTGACGCCGAGTGGAACACAAGATGATTTGACTCTTGATAAAGTCGATGGTGTTAAGAAGTATGTCTTCCGTACAACTTTCCAAGATAGTTTCCAAGGACAAGTTCTAGCTCAGTTTACTTTTAGCAACTTGAATGCCAAAAAAGTTGTTCTTTACTATGATAATTCAAGTGACTACGCCAAAGGAATTGCCGAAGAATTTAAGAAAAAATATCAAGGTGAGATTGTTTCGACAGCAACTTTTGCATCAGGCGACAAGGATTTCCAATCTGCTTTGACAAAATTCAAAAATATGGATTATGACGCTATTGTTATGCCGGGGTATTATACAGAAACTGGTATTATCACAAAACAAGCGCGTGATATGGGAATCAGTGTTCCAATCTTAGGTCCTGATGGCTTTAACGATGAAAGTTTTGGTGATTTGGCAGGTAAAGCAAATACTAACGGTGTTTACTATGTGTCTGGTTATTCAACTAAAACAGCATTGTCAGATAAAGCGACTGACTTCATCAAAGCTTACAAAGCAAAATATGGTTCAGAGCCAAATATGTTCGCTGCGCTTGCTTATGATTCTGTTTATATGGTCGCAAAAGCATCTGAAGGTGCCAAAACATCAATTGATATTGCTAATAATCTAGCGAAATTAAAAGATTTCGAAGGTGTGACTGGTACGATGACTATCGATGAAAAACACAATCCAATCAAAACAGCTTTGATGGTTGCGATGAAAGATGGTGTTGAAGCCTCTGCGGATGCTGTTGAAATTGAGAAATAGAATTAGTTAATTTTTGATTAGTTTTTATATCACGTGACTAGAAAGTTTGGTGCTTTATGTTTTTAGAACAACTTCCCCAACAACTGGTTAATGGTATTATCCTTGGAAGTATTTATGCCTTACTTGCTCTTGGATATACCATGGTTTATGGGATTATTAAGTTAATTAACTTTGCACATGGCGATATTTATATGCTTGGTGCATTTATCGGATATTATTCGATTAGCGTTCTTCACATGAATTTTTGGATTGCGTTAATTGTGACAATGATTGTGACAGCATTTATTGGAATGGTTATTGAATTTTTGGCTTATCGTCCGTTGCGTCACTCAACACGAATTGCAGCCTTGATTACAGCGATTGGTGTTTCATTCTTCCTTGAATACGGTATGGTTTTCTTGGTTGGTGCCAATACGCGCTCATTCCCACAGGCTGTTGATATTGTCAGTTATAAGCTTGGACCTGTGACAGTGACAAATATTCAGCTGTTGATTTTAGCTGTTTCACTTGTCTTGATGGTTGCTTTGCAATTGACTGTTAAAAAGACAAAAATGGGTAAAGCCATGCGTGCTGTGTCTGTTGATAGTGATGCGGCTGAATTGATGGGGATTAATGTTAATTCAACTATCAGTTTTACTTTTGCCCTTGGTTCAGCTCTTGCCGGTGCCGCTGGTGTTTTGATTGGACTTTACTACAATTCAATTGAGCCACTTATGGGGATGACGCCTGGTATTAAAGCTTTTGTTGCGGCCGTTCTTGGTGGTATTGGTATCATTCCAGGTGCTGCACTTGGTGGATTTGTTATCGGTATTTTGGAAACTTTATCAATCTCGCTTAACCTCTCAAGTTATCGAGATGCCATTGTTTACGGTGTTTTAATTATCATTTTATTGGTAAGACCGGCTGGTATCCTTGGTAAAAATGTGAAAGAGAAGGTGTAGAAAATGAAAAAGAATCTAAAACTTAACCTTTCTTGGCTTGCACTGATTGTAGTTTTATTTGGAATTCTAGAACTGTTAGCTAAAACGAATATTTTAAATCTTTACTATCTCCAAATTTTAATGGGGATTGGTATAAGCATTTTGATGGGGCTTGGAACTAACTTGGTGCTTGGTTTTTCAGGTCAATTCACACTTGGACAAGCTGGTTTCATGGCAATCGGTGCTTATTCAACAGCCATTATCACACAACAAAATCCAACTTACTGTGGTTTCTATTTTTCAATGTTAGTTGGTGTTGTGATTGCTATTTTGGTGGCACTTGTCTTTGGTATTCCAACGCTTCGCTTAAAAGGTGACTATCTTGCCATTGCAACTCTTGGTATGGCTGAAATTATCCGTATCATGATTGTTAATGGTGGTGAGTTGACAAATGGTGCTGCTGGTTTAACAGGGATTTTGCCATATACATCATGGCATGTCATCTTCATTTTCGTGGCAGTAATTACTGTTTTGATTTTAAACTTTTTACGTTCATCTACAGGTCGTCAAGTCATTGCGGTGCGTGAAGATGAGATTGCAGCAGAAGCTATGGGTGTCAATGTCACTAAAATGAAAGTTATGATTTTTGTGATGGGGGCAATTATCTCAGCTATCGCTGGTTCACTTTATGTTGGCTACATCGGAACGGTTGTACCAAAAGACTTTACTATCATGAAGTCAATTGATTACTTGATCATCGCTGTTTTAGGTGGTCTTGGTTCAATTACAGGAACAATTCTAGCAGCTATTGTTTTAGGAATTTTGAACATGTTTTTACAAAATGTTTCAAATCTCCGTATGATTATCTATTCACTTGCTTTGATTTTGGTGATGATTTTCCGTCCAGGTGGACTTTTGGGGACAAAAGAATTTACATTGTCTCAATTTTTCAATAAAGGCAAAGGAGGTAAGCACTGATGGCACTTTTAGATGTAAAAAATCTAACTAAAAACTTTGGTGGGTTGACGGCTGTTGGTGATGTTACCATGCATCTTAACGAAGGTGAGTTGGTTGGATTAATTGGACCAAACGGTGCAGGTAAAACAACTCTTTTCAACCTTTTAACAGGTGTTTATGAACCAAGTGAAGGTTCAGTAACTCTAGATGGTACACTTCTTAACGGTAAGAAGCCTTACAAAATTGCCTCACTTGGTTTGTCACGTACTTTCCAAAACATTCGCCTCTTTAAGGATATGACTGTCTTGGAAAATGTACTTGTTGGTATGGCAAATCAAAACAAACCATATCTTCTATCAAGTTTTCTTCGTTTGCCAAAATTCTATCAAAGCGAAGATGCGCTTCGCCAAAAAGCTATGGAATTGTTAGCTATTTTTGATTTGGAAGGAGATGCTGAAACACTTGCTAAAAATCTTCCTTACGGGCAACAACGTCGTTTGGAAATCGTGCGTGCGTTAGCAACTCAGCCTAAGATTCTTTTCTTGGATGAACCAGCTGCTGGGATGAACCCACAAGAAACTGCTGAGTTAACACAGCTCATCCGAAAAATTAAGGAAGATTTTAACATTACAATCATGCTTATCGAGCACGACATGAGTCTTGTTATGGAGGTAACTGAGCGTATTTATGTTCTTGAATACGGATGTTTAATCGCTCATGGTACACCAGATGAAATTAAAACTAATCAACGTGTTATTGAAGCATATCTTGGAGGTGAAGGATAATGGCAATGTTAAAAGTTGATAATTTATCAGTTCATTACGGCGTTATCCAGGCTGTAAAAGATGTTTCATTTGAAGTTAATGAAGGAGAAGTGGTGACTCTTATCGGTGCAAATGGTGCTGGTAAAACCTCAATTCTTCGAACAATTTCTGGTTTGGTGCGCCCAAGTGCTGGTAAAATTGAGTTTTTAGGGCAAGAAATTCAAAAAGAACCAGCTCGTAAAATCGTCGCAGGTGGTTTGTCTCAGGTCCCTGAGGGTCGTCACGTTTTCCCAGGATTGACTGTCCTTGAAAACCTAGAACTTGGTGCGTTCTTACGAAATGACCGTGAAGAAAATCAACAGAATTTGAAGAAAGTTTTTGATCGTTTTCCACGTCTTGAAGAACGTAAGATGCAAGATGCAGCAACACTTTCAGGTGGTGAACAACAAATGCTTGCCATGGGTCGTGCGCTGATGAGCCAACCCAAATTACTTCTTCTTGATGAACCATCAATGGGACTTGCTCCAATCTTTATTCAAGAAATTTTTGATATCATTCAAGATATTCAAAAACAAGGAACAACAGTTCTTTTGATTGAGCAAAATGCCAATAAAGCTTTGGCAATTGCTGATCGTGGCTATGTTTTAGAAACAGGAAAAGTTGTCCTTTCAGGAACAGGTAAAGAGCTACTAGAATCAGAAGAAGTGCGTAAAGCTTATCTTGGTGGATAAAAGTTAGCTTCATCATAAAGGGTGGTAAATTCCACCTTTTGTTGTTTTGTGTAAACGTTTTTAATTAATGTTATAATAATTGAAAAAGAAAAAACTGGAGAATGATTATGGCAGTTAAGGATTTTATGACAAGAAAAGTTGTCTATGTATCACCCGATACAACAGTTGCCTATGCAGCTGATATGATGAGAGAACAAGGATTACGCCGCTTACCAGTTATTGAAAATGATCGATTAGTCGGTATTGTTACTGAAAGAACAATGGCAGAAGCTAGTCCATCAAAAGCGACTTCTTTGTCAATTTATGAAATGAATTATTTGTTAAATAAAACAAAAATTCGTGATATTATGAGTCGAGATGTGATTACAGTTTCGCCATATGCCAGCCTTGAAGATGCCGTTTATGCTATGATGAAACATCGAGTTGGTATTTTACCAGTGGTTGAGCATGGTCGAGTTCATGGTGTTATTACGGAAAAAGATGTTTTCAAAGCATTTCTTGAAGTGTCTGGTTATGGGCAAGAGGGTGTTCGTGTCATTATTACTGCTGATGATACTGTTGGAACTTTAGCTAAGATTGTTGATACGATTTCTGCTGATAATCTTAATATCAAGCGTACGGTTGTCGCGACACGTAAGTCTGGAAAAGTTGTCATTGAAATTCAGATTGATGGTAAGGCTAATGTTGCTGATTTGCGTGATAAACTTGTATCACAAGGAATTCAAGTTGACGCCATTGAATTGACCTCTGCAAAAGAAATTGACTAAATGATTTCAAAGCATTGCTAAGATTAGCAGTGCTTTTTTGTGTGATTTTTGATAAAATAGGAGTAGAGAAAAAGTATTAAGGAATTTTCATGAAAAACGGTATAATCATTTCATTTGAAGGTCCAGATGGTGCTGGAAAAACTACAGTCTTAGAAAAAGTTCTTCCAGTTTTGCAAGAAAAGGGCTATGATATTGTGACCACACGTGAACCAGGTGGTGTTGAAATTGCAGAACGCATTCGTGATGTTATTTTGGATGTTAAGCACGTTGCGATGGACAGTAAGACAGAGTTGCTACTTTATATGGCAGCAAGACGTCAACACTATGTGGAAAAAGTGTTGCCAGCTTTAGAGGCTGGTAAGGTGGTCTTGATTGATCGTTTTATTGATAGTTCAGTAGCTTATCAAGGTGCAGGACGTGGTCTTGATAAAGACAGTATTGCAAAATTAAATGATTTTTCAACAGATGGTAGAGAACCAGATTTAACTCTCTACTTCGATGTTGAATCAGAAGTCGGTTTGGATCGAATCGCAAAAAATGCTGACCGAGAAGTTAATCGTCTTGATTTGGAAAAATTAGATATGCACAAGCGTGTTAGACAAGGATACTTGGATTTGGCTCAAACAGAAAATCGTATTGTAACGATTGATGCTTCGCGTGAATTAGAGCAAGTTGTAGCTGATGCAACACAAGTCATTCTTGAACGTTTGGCTAAAAACTAGTAAAGGAATTAAAATGGATTTAGAGTGCTTGCAACCCCAACTTTTTAAAGAGTTTAATCAGATTTTAAAATCAGATAGGATGAATCACGCCTATCTTTTTTCAGGGGATTTTGCCAGTTTTGATTTTGCACTCTATCTTGCTAAAAGTCGCTTTTGCGAGAATTTGCAAGAAGGCAGACCCTGTGGGAAATGCCGTGAATGTCAGTTGATTGACGCGAATGATTTTTCAGATGTTAAGATTGTCAGACCAACTGGTCAAGTCATCAAGACAGACACGATTCGTGAGATGATGCGTGATTTTTCTCGCTCAGGTTTCGAAGGGAAATCACAAGTTTTCATCATTCAAGATTGTGAGAAAATGCATGTTAACGCGGCAAATAGTCTCTTGAAATTTATCGAAGAGCCGCAGAGTTCGTCTTACATGATTTTGTTAACTAGTGATGAAAGCAAGGTTCTTCCAACTATCAAGAGTCGAACACAGGTTTTTCGTTTTCCAAAGAATAAAAAACTCTTGGTTCAACAAGCTGAACAAGCTGGCATTTTAAAAACACAGGCTAAAATTCTTGCAGAATTAGCTAAAACACCTGCTCACTTAGAAGAGTTGATGGCTGACAAGAAGATTTTGGATTTGTTACAGGCTTGCGAACGTTTTATTGGGATTTTGTTTAAAGACAAAGCCTTGGCTTACTTGGAAACAGGGCCCCTCGTGCAAGCTGCATTTGAAAAGTCTGAACAAGAACTTGTTTTCCAACTGTTGCCTTTGTTTTTAGCAAAGCAATTTAATCAAAAAGAAAGTCTGAGTTATTTAGAGAAAAGTTATAAAGCACAGCAAATGTGGAAGAGCAATGTGAGCTTTCAAAATGTGCTAGAATATATGGTGATTTCATGACAGAAGTATTGAGTATAAAATACGAAGGAACAGGTAAGGTTACCTATGTTTTGCCAAATCAAAACTACCAAGTGGGTGACTGCCTCGTCATAAAAAATAAAAAAGGAAGTCGCTTAGCTCAAGCAGTAACTACAAATGAAGAGATAGATGAGGTAAAATTACCTGCTGAGATGGATAAGGTTTTACGCTTGGCAAATGAAAAAGATTTGCAGGCTTATCAAGAAAATCTTGAGTTAGCGAAGAATTCGTTTGATAAAGTCAACGAGCTAATCGAAGTAAATAATCTAAAAATGAAAGTGATTGATATTGTCTTTCCTTTGGAGAGAAGTTATGTCTTGATTACTTTCTGTGCAGAAGGTCGTGTGGATTTTCGTCAGCTTTTGCGTGATTTGGCATCGCACTTCAAAATGCGTATCGAACTGCGCCAAATCAATAGCCGTGAAGAAGCTAAAGTTTATGGTGGCGTAGGTCCGTGTGGGCGTGCGCTTTGCTGTGCTAGCTTCTTGGGGGAATTTCCACCAGTATCAATCAAAATGGTTAAAAATCAAGGTATGTCACTTAGCACTGGAAAGACTGCTGGAATCTGCGGTAGATTGATGTGTTGCTTGAGTTTTGAAGATGAATTTTACAAAACCTCTAAGGAGAAATTCCCTGATTTGGGAACAGAAATTGAAACAGTCGACGGATTAGGAGTGGTCGCTGGGATTGATGTCTTTTCTGATACTGTCAAAGTTCGATTACCTGAACGACACACTCTTTTAACTTATGCTGTAGAGGAGGTCAAAGTACGTGGATAAAAAAGAATTATTTGATGCCTTTGATGGCTTTTCACAAAATTTAATGATTACCTTGGCTGAAATTGAAGCCATGAAAAAACAAGTACAGTCTTTGTTAGAAGAAAACACAGCCCTTCGACTTGAGAATGATAAATTACGCACACGTCTTACTCAACTCGAACAAGAAACTCCTGTTAAATCTTCTAAACAAGGTAAAAAATATATTGAAAGCATTTATCACGATGGTTTCCATATCTGTAATGACTATTACGGACAACGTCGTGAAAATGATGAAGAATGTATGTTCTGTATGGAAGTTCTAGATAGGGAGTAGTCAACTTTAATGATACAAGTACAAAAAAGTTTTAAAGGTCAAACTGATTACGGAACTCTCTATCTTGTGCCAACTCCGATTGGAAATTTGCAAGATATGACATTTCGTGCAGTTGATACTCTAAAAAATGCAGATTTTATCTGTGCTGAAGATACACGAAACACTGGACTTTTGTTGAAGCATTTTGAGATTTCTGTTAAGCAAATCAGCTTTCACGAGCACAATGCTTACGAAAAAATTCCTGAGCTAATCGAACTTTTGAAAGATGGGAAAAATTTAGCTCAAGTATCTGATGCAGGCATGCCATCGATTTCTGACCCAGGGCATGACTTGGTAAAAGCAGCGATTGCTGAGGACATTACGGTTGTTGCACTTCCAGGTGCTTCGGCTGGTATTACAGCTTTGATTGCAAGTGGGTTAGTACCGCAACCTCACATTTTCTATGGCTTTTTACCACGCAAATCAGGACAACAAAAAGAATTTTTCGAAAGCAAGAAAGCTTATCCTGAGACACAAATTTTCTATGAATCACCATATCGTGTGGCAGATACTTTAGAAAGTATGCTCTCAGTTTACGGAGATAGAAAAGTTGTTTTGGTTCGTGAATTGACTAAGCTTTATGAAGAGTACCAACGCGGACAAATCTCAGAAATCTTAGATTACATTGCTGAAAATCCACTAAAAGGTGAATGTCTGTTGATTGTATCTGGTCAAGATGAAACTGAGCTTTCTGAAGCAGCAGAGGACTTGAATCCAGCAGAACTTGTAGCAAATCTTGTTGAAGCTGGTGAAAAACCAAACCAAGCCATCAAAAAAATTGCAAAAACTTATGGCCTCAACCGTCAAGAAGTTTATAATGCGTATCACGGTATCTAAATTGATAAAAAGCTGGTATTTACCAGCTTTTTTTGTGTACCTCTAACTTTTAATGTTAGAAAGTATAACATTAAAAGTTAGAGGTGAATTTTACAAAAAACTGACAATCCATGTCTTTTTACAAAATCGAAAAGTGTTGATAAAGCCGTGAAACAGTGGCATTTATGAGACTTTTAAATTGCTGACATCTTTTGTTATAAAATTAAAAAATTCAGAAAAATTGCACAAAAACTCTTTACTTGGGTAAAAAATAGTGTTATATTATCTAACATAAAATTGGTTTTAGATTTTAAAACCTTAGAAAATAAAGGAGTTTTTGATATGGATGCAGGAAGTATTGCTTTTATGATTATCTGTTCTGGTCTGGTTTTCTTGATGACACCAGGTCTAGCATTCTTCTACGGTGGTCTTGGAAGACGCAAAAATGTTATCAATACGATGATGATGTGTGCGATTCCGATGGCTCTTGCTTCAGTCTTGTGGATGGTATGTGGTTATTCTCTATCATTTGGTGGCGATGGAGATATTATTGGTAATTTTTCGCATCTTTTCTTTAATGGTGTGAGTGAAACTGCAAGTACACGTGGTTTAGTGATTCCGGATGCTTTATTTGTAGCTTTTCAGATGATGTTTCCAATTATCACTGTTGCCATTTTAACAGGAGCGGCAGCAGGACGTATGAGATTTACCCCGTTAGTCATTTTTGTTGTTTTGTGGCTGTTCTTAGTTTATTTCCCATTTGCTCATATGGTTTGGGATGAAGGGCTTCTTGCAAAATGGGGTACAATCGACTTTGCTGGTGGTGATGTGGTTCACATTACGTCAGGAGTGTCTGGTTTAGTTTTAGCTTTGCTTCTTGGTAAACGTCGTGATTATTACCGTTTAGAATATCGTCCTCACAATGTTCCCTTTGTTTTCTTAGGTGCAGGTCTTCTTTGGTTTGGATGGTTTGGATTTAACGCGGGTTCTGCTTTAGCTGCTGATGGTTTGGCCGTGCATGCTTTTGTAACAACTCATATTTCTGCAGCGGCAGCAATGTTTTCATGGTTAGTGGTTGAAAAACTTTTGACTGGTAAATTCTCACTTGTTGGTGCTTCAACTGGTTTGGTTGCAGGGCTTGTTGCTATCACACCTGGTGCAGGTTTTGTTTCAACTTGGAGTTCACTTTTAATTGGTCTTTTGGTTAGTCCGATTTGTTATTTTGCTATTTCAGTTCTTAAGAGTAAGTTTGGCTATGATGATGCTTTAGATGCTTTTGGTTGTCATGGTGTTGGTGGTATTTTTGGTGGATTGGTAACAGGACTTTTCACAACTCCAGAACTTGCCCTTGATAAACACAATATTGGTTTGATTTATGGAGATGCTCATCTTTTCTTGGTGACAATTGCTGCGATTATTTTTACAATTATTTGGTCAGCGGTAGCAACATTTATCATCGTCAAGGTAATCTCAATCTTTACTGCTATTCGTGTTGAAGGTCGTGCGGAAGCTATTGGTCTTGATGATAGTGAACATGAAGAAACAGCCTACCCAACTTTTATGGGTTTAGATTCATAATAGAAAATAGTTTTTCGAGAGAGGATATATTATGAAAAAAATTGAAGCAATTATTCGACCAGATCGTTTGGAAGATTTGAAAGACGCTCTAGCAAAAGCTGGATTTGCAAAAGGAATGACGGTTAGCCAAGTTTTAGGATATGGTAATCAACGTGGTTTTGCGGAGTATGTTCGTGGTCAAAAAATTGTGCCAGCCTTGCTTGCCAAAGTAAAAGTTGAAATCGTAACACATGATGCTGCAATTGATGAAATCGTTGATGTTATTAGCAAATCAGTGCGTACAGGAGAAGTTGGAGATGGCAAGATTTTTATTTTCCCTGTCGAAGAAGTCATCCGTATTCGTACGGGTGAAAGAGGAGGCGATGCCGTTTAACTCATAAAATAAAAAGTTTAGTCGTAAAATGTGATGTGATGGAAATCTGAGTTCGAAAGAATTCGGATTTTTGGGTGTAAAAAAACACCTTGATAACAAGGTGTTATGAACGATTAACAAATCTTTGTTCCGTGTGCAGCTTTGGCACCAGTTTTTTCAATCAATTCTTGGTAATTATCAGCAGTAACACCGCCACCAATCATGATTTCAATACGGTTGTTAGCATATTCAACAAGTTCTTTTAAGTAGTCGATATTTTCAAAAATATCGTTTGCTTCTGAAGAACCGTGTGTCAAAATGCGTGTGAAGCCAAGTTCAACGAGTTGGTCAATAGCAGCTTTTTGGTCTGCCTCTGGAATTTGGTCAAAAGCCATGTGAAAGACTAGTGGAAGACCTTGAGTCGCTGGTAGAAGTTGCTCGATACCATCTTCATCAATGTGATTATCTTCAGTCAATAATCCAAGAACCAAGCTATCGCTTTCGAGCTCTACTGCACGGATAATGTCATCTTCCATGATGCGAAGTTCACTGTCGTTGTAGACGAAGTTCCCGCCACGAGGTCGAATCATTGTTGCTAGTGAAATGTCTTTTTCGTGCAAATAGCGCGCAGCTTCTTTGATGACACCATAAGAAGGTGTTGTTCCTCCAACTGCCAAATTATCGCAAAGCTCAACACGTTTAACAGATGAGTCAAGTTGGCTGAGAAGTGTTGTATTTTCAGCGCAGAATTCTTTGATAATCATTTTTTCTCCTTATTAATTAGTAGTTACTATTATAACATGATTTTTTTATAAAAATTATTTATAAAAATTCTCAAAAATCTTTACAAAATTCAGAAAATTGTGATATAATTTATACTATTATACGGAGGTATTTTTATGACAATTTACAATTTCTCTGCAGGACCTGCAGTGTTACCAAAACCAGTGCTTGAACAAGCACAACGTGAAATGCTTGACTACCAAGGTAGTGGCATGAGTGTTTTAGAAATGTCCCACCGTTCCAAAGAGTTTGATGATATTATTAAGGATGCTGAAAAATTATTGCGTGAATTGATGAATATTCCCGATAATTATAAGGTAATGTTTCTTCAAGGAGGAGCATCTACTCAGTTTACTATGCTTCCTTTAAACCTAGCTAAGGGACGTAAGGCATATTATCTAGTTGGTGGATCATGGGGTAAAAAAGCGTATGCAGAAGCTGTTAAATTGTCCAAATCCGTTCCTTTTGAACCCGTGCTCCTAGCCTCGTCTGAAGACACTGTATACGATCATATTCCTACATTTGATCCAAAAGATATTGACCCAGAAGCTGCTTATGTTCATATCACAACTAATAACACTATTGAAGGAACTTCTATTTATGACCTTCCTGACACAAATGGTGTGCCTATCGTTGCTGATATGTCTTCAAATATTCTAGCTGTCCGCTATAATGTTGAAGATTTTGCATTGATTTATGCTGGTGCGCAAAAAAATATTGGTCCAGCTGGAGTGACTGTCGTCATTGTTCGTGAAGATTTCTTGAATGATGAACCAACACTTTCAGCAATGCTTGACTATCGTATCCAAGCTGAAGCGGGTTCACTTTATAACACTCCACCAGCTTATAGTATTTACATTGCTAAACTTGTTTTCGAATGGGTGAAAGCCTTTGGTGGTGTAGATAAGATGGAAGCAGCCAATCGTGAAAAATCAGGATTTTTGTATGATTTTATTGATCAATCAGATTTCTATACAAATCCTGTTAAAAATCCAGCTGAACGTTCAGTAGCCAATATTCCATTTGTAACGCCAAGTAAGGAATTAGATGCTAAATTTGTGGCTGAAGCGACACCGCTTGGTTTCAAAAATATTAAAGGTCACCGTTCTGTAGGTGGTATGCGTGCAAGTCTTTATAACGCATTCCCACGTCAAGGTGTTCTTGATTTAATCGAATTTATGAAAAAATTTGAAGCTGAAAACAAATAAGTTTTTCAGACGAAGATATCTATTGTTTCTTTTGAAGTGATATAAGCCATTGAAGTCTGAGATTTTATCCCAGACTTTTGGTATAGGGGTAAATTATGGTATACAGTGTTAAAACATTTAATAATATTAATCAAGTAGGGCTTAAAGAACTTGGAAATCAGTTCCAGATTGATGGTGATTTGGCTGAAAATCCAGATGCTTTCATTTTGCGTAGTCAAAATCTTCATGGGATCGATTTTCCAGAAAATCTAAAAGCGATTGCGCGTGCTGGTGCTGGGACAAATAATATTCCGATTGCTGATGCGACAGCAGCTGGAATTGTCGTTTTTAACACACCAGGTGCTAATGCTAATGCGGTTAAAGAAGCAGTTCTTGCTTCAATTTTGATGTCAGCACGTGATTACATTGCTGCAAATGCATGGGTAAATACACTTTCTGGTGATGATGTTCCAAAACAAGTTGAGGCTGGTAAAAAGCAATTTGCTGGTAGTGAAATTTCTGGAAAAACACTTGGAGTTATCGGACTTGGTGCTATCGGTGGTCGCATTGCCAACTATGCACAACGTCTTGGTATGAACGTCCTAGGATATGACCCATATGTGTCTATCGAGACTGCTTGGAACATTTCTCACCATGTTAAGCGTGTGGATGATGTTAAAGAAATTTTTGCTAATTGTGATTATATTACTGTTCATGTGCCTTTGACAGATGAAACACGTCACACATTTAACAGCGAAGCTTTTGCCTTGATGCAAAAAGGCACTGTTGTTATCAACTTTGCGCGTGGTGAATTGGTTGACAATGCAGCACTTTTTGAAGCGATTGAAGCTGGTGTTGTGAAACGTTACATCACAGATTTCGGTACTGAAGAACTGCTTAATAAAGAAAAAATCACAGTTTTCCCACACGTTGGTGGTTCAACAGCTGAGGCTGAATTGAATTGTGCTATTATGGCAGGTAAAACTATTCGTCGCTTTATGGAAACAGGAGAAATTACGAATTCTGTCAATTTCCCTAATGTTCATCAAGCATTGACTGCGCCATATCGTATCACATTGATTAATAAAAACGTGCCAAATATTGTGGCAAAAATTTCAACAGCTGTTTCAGAGTTGGGAATTAATATCGATAACATCATAAACCGTTCAAAAGGTGAATATGCTTATACGCTTCTTGACCTTGATGAAAATGATAAAACTAAGGTTAATCACTTAGTTGAAAACTTTGAAAATAGTGATAATATCGTTCGTGTTCGCTTGATTGCAAAGAAATAAAAAGAAAGAGTTGAGATTAAATCTCAGCTCTTTTTTCTGATATTTGGTATAATAAGATAATTTTAAGTTGTTATGAAGGAGTATATGATGCTGACGTTTTATGAATATCCAAAATGTACGACTTGCCGTCGTGCTAAGGCTGAGCTACAAGAAATGAAAGTGGAATTTGAAGCGATTGATTTGACAGTTGACACACCAAAGGCTGAAGAAATTAAGGCATGGATGGAGAATTCTGATTTTACAATTAAAAACTTTTTTAACACAAGCGGTCAAGCATACCGAGCACTTGGCCTGAAAGATAAAGTTGATTCTTTGACAGCTGATGAGGCAGCGACTATCCTTGCCTCAGATGGAATGCTAATTAAACGACCAGTTTTGGTCAAAGATGGAAAAGTTCTTCAACTCGGTCACCGTAAATCATACGAAGAGTTGTTGGGAGAATAAACAAACCACCTAAGTGTTAAACTTAGGTGGTTTTATGTGTTTATAAATCAATTTCTAAAACGATTGGTGTGTGGTCTTGGCGTGTGCCTGAGTCAATCATTTCTGATTTTGTGATTTTATCTGCGATGCGGTTTGATGCGAGCCAGTAGTCGATACGCCAGCCAGTGTTGTTAATTTTACTTGTTTTGCTGCGTTGTGCCCACCAACTATAGACATTTGGAATGTCACCGTGAAGGTAACGGAAAGTATCTGTGAAGCCTTTTGCTAGTAAGTTTGTAAATCCTGCACGTTCTTCGTCGGTGAATCCAGCAGAGCGACGGTTTGAATTTGGATTGGCAAGGTCAATCTCGTTGTGAGCAACGTTGTAATCACCAGTTGCTAAGACAGGTTTTGTTTGGTCGAGTTCTGCTAAGTAATCAGCGTATTTTTCATCCCAAATTTGTCGTTCAGTTAAGCGTTTTAGACCGTCTCCAGCATTTGGAGTGTAGACTTGCGTGACGTAGAAATTATCAAATTCAAGAGTGATGATACGCCCTTCGTAATCCATCGTGTCAGGGGCACCGATTTCTGGGAAAGAAATGGTTGGTGTCAGATGATTTTTGTAAAGGAACATTGTCCCAGCGTATCCTTTTCTGGCTGGTTCGACTGATGAGCGCCAAGATACTTGGTAATCTGGGAAGTAGTCTTCAAGGATTTGCAAATGCTTTTTGGTAGGTCCTTTGGCTGATAATTTTGTTTCTTGAATGGCAATGATATCAGCATCTTCAGCCACAAGTGTATCGATAACAGCGCGTGAGAGAACGGCGCGTGCAGAATCACTTGTGAGTGCTGCGTTGAGCGAATCAATATTCCATGAAATGAGTTTCATAATAGCTTACCAGACTTCTTTTTAGAAGTCTCTTCTTTCTAAAAGTTTAATCGTTAGTTTCTATTTTAGCAAAAAAAGAGAATGCTTGCGATTCTAATGCTTTTGGTTATATCATTTTTGGAAAAAGTGGTAGAATCTATTTAGAAAAAAATCTAAATACCTAAACTTTGGAGGAACATTATGGCATTTGCTGAAACATTTAAAGCTTTGTCGCATCCAATCCGAAGAGAAATTCTGAATTTATTAAAGAAAAAATCATTGACGGCTGGTGAGATTTCAGAGCAATTTGATGTAGCTTGGGCAACGATTTCGCATCATCTTAGCATTTTGAAAAAAGCTGGATTGGTTGTTGAAAAACGAGAAAAGAATTTTATTTATTATGAATTGTCTACCTCGGTTTTAGAGGATGTTATGGCTTGGTTAGTTGATTTAAAGGAGTCTTCGAAAAATGAAAAAAATTAATAAAGAATTTTTGATGACATCACTTGTGATTGCATTGCCGGTGGTGATTGGAGCAATTTTCTGGAATCAACTTCCTGAAAAAATCCCGACTCATTTTGGAATTGATGGTCAAGCAGATGGTTATAGCAGCAAGTTTTTTACGCTTTTTGCTTTTCCAGCATTGTTTCTTCTTTTTCAAATTATTTGTCTGGCATTTTTTGAAAAAGAATCTGTAAAAGTCAATATTCCAGCAAAAATGAGAAGATTTTATTCTTGGTTGATTCCAATTTTGAGTTTGATTATTCAAGGATCAATCTATGCTAACGCACTTGGCTTTATTAAGTGCGGTCCAACACTTGTCACAACTTTTCTAGCGATTGTTTTTATCGTGATTGGCAATTATTTTCCTAAGATACAACGAAATGCTACAGTTGGTATTCGTATTCCTTGGACGCTTTCCGATGATAAAAATTGGTATAAAACTCACCGTATGGCAGGAAAATTGTGGGTGATTGGTGGCTTGATTATCTTACTTGAAAGTTTTATTCAAGTGGCTTTGCCTTACGTGGTGGGAGTAGTAATTGCGGTTATGATTGTTGGTCCCATAGTGTACTCATTTATTCTTAGTCAAAAAAATAGTCTCTGATTCTTCAGAGGCTATTTTTTGATAAAATTTTGTTTAATTGTGTTATAATGATAGGACAAAATAAAGGAGATTTATTTTATGAAAAAGACAATTTCATATTGTTTGCTAGCTCTCTGGTCTATTGTCATGTTAGCTAGTTATTGGATGTTTTTGCCACCACTTAACCCGCTTAGTACTGTTTTTTGGGCATTTGTCTTAGAAGGCTTAGCTCTAGCTTTTGGAGCTGTACTTTTGTTGTCTTTGATAGGAAAACTTCAGCAGGTTACTGTTCAAATGCCTGGGACACGTGTGCGCAAAGTCGTCTCTACCCCAACACCAAAATACGGTAAAACCTTGTCACTTATCGGTGCTGTTATTGTGGGGATTATTCTATTATTAAGCGTTTCGTCTTTCTTTAACTCTCGATTGTTCAGAGCAAAAAGTTACGCTAACGTTATTAAAGTAAAAGATGCTGATTTCACATCAGATTTCCCAGAAACAGATATTTCACACTTAGCTTTGCTTGACCGCTCATCAGCTAAGAAAATTGGTGATACTTATCTTGGAACTATTGATAAAGTTTCTCAATTTGGCATTTCAGATGATTATCGTCAAGTGACAATTGGTGAGCAGCCTTACCGCATCTCACCTCTTGAATACAAATCTTTCTGGAAATGGTTCTCTAACCACAAAGAAGGTATTGGTTACTATGTCAAAGTTAACCAAACGACTGGTAAAGCTGAACTTGTCAAACTTGATAAAGGAATGAAATACTCTGATTCTGAGTACTTCTTCAATGATACGCTCCGTTATCTACGCCTAAAATATCCAACTGCAATTTTTGGAGATCCATCATTTGAAGTTGATGACCAAGGCAATCCTTATTATGTTGCAACGACTTACAAACCTAAATTCATGTTAAGTTCTAGCGACCCGACAGGTGCTATCTTACTTAATGCGGTGACAGGTGAAACGAAACGTTATGACCTCAAGGATATTCCCGATTGGGTTGACCGTGTCTTCTCAGCTAATAATGTTATTAGTCGTGTTGATGATTATTACACTTATCAAAAAGGTTTCTGGAACACAGTTTTCAGTCAAACTGGCGTTAAAAAGACAACTGATATCTACAATTACATTTCAATTGGTTCAGATATTTACCTTTATACAGGTATTACATCAGCAACTGCGGACTCATCAAACCTTGGATTTATCTTAGTTAACATGAGAACGCGTGAAGTGACAAATTATAAATTGGCATCAGCGACTGAAACTGCTGCGCAAGAATCAGCAGAAGGTGAAGTTCAAGAAAAACATTATGAAGCGACAGCTCCGACACTTGTAAAATTAGACGGCAAAGCTTACTATCTAGTTTCTCTTAAAGATGCTGCTGGTTTGGTCAAATCCTATGCAATTGTTGATGCTGAAGATTATCAACAAGTTACCGTTGACAATGATATCGAGACTTTGATTGCAAAATTCACAGATTCTGACACATCAGCTTTATCTGATGTCACAAAGAATTCTGGCAAATCTGCTGAGAAAGTTAAGGTGATTACTGGAGTTGTTGATAAATTAGCTAGTCAGATGATTTCAGGTTCAACAGTTTATTACATTTCTTCATCTGGAGAAATTTACAAAGTTAAGGCAACGACTGACACAACAGACAGTCTTCCATTCCTTACAGTCGGTGATCAATTCAAAGGTGAATTGCAAAAAGATAACTACCTAACAAAATTTGAAATCACAACTGAAAAATAACTAAAAGACTGAGATGATATTCTCAGTCTTTTTAATACAATTTTTTCGTATGCCCCAGCATTTAGCCTATAATCAGCCATAAATTTGTGTTATAATTAGGTGTTATCAATAAAGGAGTTTCATTTGCTCCTATTTGAAAGGAAAGAAAATGACTAGTAAACAACCATTTTATATTACAACACCGATTTACTACCCATCTGGTAAGCTTCACATCGGTTCTGCTTACACAACAATTGCTTGTGACGTTTTAGCACGTTACAAACGTATGATGAACTATGATGTTTTTTATTTGACTGGTCTTGATGAACACGGTCAAAAAATTCAACAAAAAGCTGAAGAAGCTGGCATCACACCACAAGCATACGTTGACGGCATGGCTGCTGATGTTAAAAAACTTTGGAAAATGCTTGACATCTCATATGATAAATTTATCCGTACAACTGATGATTATCATGAAAAAGTTGTTGCTGAAGTTTTTGAAAAATTGTTGGCACAAGATGATATCTATCTGGGTGAATATTCTGGTTGGTACTCAGTCTCAGATGAAGAATTCTTTACAGAAAGCCAATTAGAAGAAGTCTTCCGTGATGAAAACGGAAAAGTCATCGGTGGTATCGCTCCTTCTGGACACGAAGTTGAATGGGTTTCTGAAGAATCTTACTTCCTACGCCTTGGAAAATACGCTGACCGCTTGGTTGAATTCTTCCATGCACACCCAGACTTCATCCAACCTGATGGTCGTATGAACGAAATCATTAAAAACTTCATCGAACCAGGTCTTGAAGATTTGGCTGTCAGCCGTACATCATTTACATGGGGTGTTAAAGTCCCTTCAAATCCCAAACACGTTGTTTACGTATGGATTGATGCCCTTCTTAACTATGCAACTGCACTTGGATATGGTCAAGAAGACCACGCAAACTTTGATAAATTCTGGAACGGAACTGTCTTCCACATGGTTGGTAAAGATATCCTTCGTTTCCACTCAATTTACTGGCCAATTATGCTTATGATGCTTGACATGAAATTGCCTGAACGCTTGATTGCCCACGGTTGGTTTGTCATGAAAGACGGTAAAATGTCTAAATCTAAAGGTAATGTGGTTTATCCAGAAATGCTTGTCGAACGTTTCGGTCTTGACCCACTTCGTTACTACCTCATGCGTTCACTTCCAGTAGGTTCAGACGGAACATTTACACCAGAAGATTACGTTGGACGTATTAACTATGAATTAGCAAATGACCTTGGTAACCTTCTTAACCGTACTGTTGCCATGATTAACAAATACTTCGGTGGCGAAGTGCCAGCTTATGTTGAAAACGTGACTGAATTTGATGCTGACTTGGCAGCACTTGTCGCTGAAAAAATCACTGAATATCACAAACAAATGAATGCAGTTGATTATCCACGCGCACTTGATGCTGTATGGAGTATCATCTCACGTACAAACAAATACATTGATGAAACAGCTCCTTGGGTACTTGCTAAAGATGAAGCTAAACGTGATGAATTAGCAGCAGTAATGGCTCACTTGGCAGCTAGTCTTCGTGTGGTTGCTCACCTTATCCAACCATTCATGATGACAACATCAAATGCTATCATGGAACAACTTGGTCTTGGAGCTAACTTTGACCTTGAAAATCTTGCTTTGTCAGGATTCCCAGAAGGTGTGAAAGTTGTTGCTAAAGGAACACCAATCTTCCCACGTCTTGATATGGAAGCTGAAATTGACTACATCAAAGCGAACATGGGTGCAGGTGCAGTAGTTGCTGAAGAAAAAGAATGGAATCCAGCAGAAGTTGAACTTAAAAACGAAAAGAAAGCTATTAAATTTGACGACTTTGACAAAGTAGAAATCCGTGTCGCTGAAGTTAAAGAAGTTTCTAAAGTTGAAGGTTCAGAAAAACTTCTTAAATTCCGTCTTGATGCTGGTGATGGTGAAGACCGTCAAATCCTTTCAGGGATTGCGAAATTCTATCCAAACGAACAAGAACTTGTTGGTAAAAAATTACAAATCGTAGCTAACTTGAAACCACGTAAAATGATGGGACTTCTTAGCCAAGGTATGATTTTATCAGCTGAACATGATGGTAACTTGACTGTTCTTACAGTTGACCCAAGTGTACCAAACGGTAGCCAAATCGGTTAATCATCAAAAATTAATAAACAGAATACTCAGCTTTAGTGCATTTTTAGCGCAAAAGCTGGGTATTTATATTGCTCTCAAATGTAAAGAAAATTGAAAAGATAGTGGAAATTCTGAAAATGATTTATTAATTTTCAACTAAGATTCATTTGATATTTTTAATAGCGCAAGAAACAGAATTTGTTAGAATCGAGAAACGTGTAAAATGACATTGAAAATCTTATCAAGAGAAGATTATGAAACATTAAATACGACATTTAAAGAACGTTCTTTTATGCAAACTGTTGAAATGGCAGATTTACTCGAAAAACGTGGCTTTGACATTACATTTTTAGGATTGGAAGCAGATGGAGCTATTCAGGTGGCTGGCGTGCTTTATAGTATGCCGATGACTGGTGGACTTCACATGGAAATCAATTCTGGACCAGCTTCGACAAGTACAGCTTACCTTTCTGAATTTTATAAGGAATTAAAAACTTATGCTAAGGAAAATGGTGCCTTTGAACTGATAGTTAAGCCATATGACACCTACCAAAGTTTTGACAGTCATGGTAATCCAAACGATGATGAAAAACCTGAATTGATTAGCTGTTTGACTGATTTGGGATACAGTTATGACGGTCTTCAGACAGGCTATCCAGGCGGTGAGCCTGACTGGCATTACGTGAAGGATTTGTCAGGATTAACACCTGAAACACTTCGTAAATCATTTAGTAAAAAAGGTCGCCCACTTGTTAACAAGACAAATTCATTTGGAATTAAAGTGCGCAAATTAACCCGTGATGAACTTCATATCTTTAAAGAAATCACAGCATCAACATCTGAACGCCGTGAATACACAGATAAACCGTTAGATTATTATGAAGCTTTTTATGATAGTTTTGGTGATAAGTGTGAGTTCATGATTGCGACAATTAATTTTCAAGATTATCTCAAAAATGTGCAGGCTGGTCATGATAAAATTGCAGCTGACTTGGCAGTTTTGAATCAAAAGATTGCTGAAGGGGTCAACTCAGCCAAGGTTAATAAACAAAAAGCACAGTTTGATAAGCAAATTGCAACTTTTGATGTTCGCCTTAAGGAAGCTAAAGACTTGATTCAAAAACATGGTTCAGAGGATGTGGTTTTGGCAGGAAGTCTTTTCGTTTATACACCACAAGAAGCTGTTTATCTTTTCAGTGGTTCATACACCGAATTTAATAAATTTTATGCGCCTGTCGCCCTTCAAGAACATGTGATGACGGAAGCACTGAAACGTGGCATTACTTTCTATACTTTCCTTGGTATTCAAGGAATTTTCGATGGCAGCGATGGTGTTCTTCGTTTCAAACAAAACTTCAATGGTTACATTGTCCGCAAAATGGGAACTTTCCGCTACTATCCACGACCAATGCTGCATAAAATCATTGCAATCGCTAAGAAAATCTTAAGACGATAACTCAAACGAGCCTTAGGACTCGTTTTTTGGTATACTAGTGGTATTAATTATCAAGGAGAGAAAAAATGACTTTTGAAGAAATTTTGCCTGGTTTGAAGGCTAAGAAAAAATATGTGCGTACTGGCTGGGGCGGAGCAGAAAATTATGTTCAGCTTTTTGACAGCATCGAGCAAAATGGTGTGGCACTTCCAGTGACACCATACTTCCTCATCAATGTATCAGGTGAGGGCGAAGGTTTTTCAATGTGGTCACCAACTCCGTGTGACGTCCTAGCTACTGACTGGGTTGAAGTTCATGACTAAAGTACTTATCACAGGTGTGAGTTCAGGTATCGGACTTGCGCAAGCACGACTTTTTTTAGAAAATGGCTGTGCGGTATACGGCGTTGATAAATCACAAGCGCCTGAGATTCAAAATGAAAACTTTCATTTCCTACAGTTAGATTTGACGACGGATTTAGCTGCGCTCTACGACTTTGTTCAGGACGTGGACATCTTGTGTAACACCGCTGGAATTATCGACGCCTATAAGCCATTGCTTGAGGTGTCGGATGATGAACTCGAGCGCGTGTTTCAGACCAATTTTTTTGCGACAGTCAAAATCACCCGCTATTATTTAGCTAAAATGGTTGAAAGGCAATCAGGTATTATCATTAACATGTGCTCGATTGCTTCATTTATTGCAGGTGGGGGCGGAGCAGCTTACACCGCTAGTAAACACGCTCTTGCAGGCTTCACACGCCAGCTGGCACTTGACTATGCTAAAGACAAGATTCAAATTTTTGGTATCGCACCAGGTGCGGTTAAGACAGCCATGACCGCTAGTGATTTTGAACCTGGAGGATTAGCTGACTGGGTAGCCCAAGAAACACCAATTGGACGTTGGAGCAAGCCTGAAGAAATTGCTGACTTGACAGAATTTTTAGCATCAGGCAAAGCAAGCTCCATGCAAGGCGAAATCATCAAAATCGACGGCGGCTGGAGTTTGAAATAAATAGAGATAAGGAGACTTCTGAAATGAAGAGGAGAAAACCATAGGCTACTCTCTGTCGAACTCGTAATTGAAGTAAGACAGAAAAGAACAGGAGATTATTATGAACGCACAAGAACTTTGGAATAAATACAAAAAAATAAATCCTTCAATCGGAGATGATATTGATGCTTGGCAATTTGGAGTAGAAGCTGATTTGTTGGCACAGCTAGTCCTTGAAGGAACAAAAACAGCGACAGCGTCGGCTTATGATTTATACGCTGTTGATAATGACCCGCTACCTGAGGTCGGGTCTTATGATGTGGTTCTCGACAGTCAAGACCAAGCAGTTTGTATCATTCAAATCAAGAAAGTTTCTGTTGTGCCATTTAATCAGGTGTCAGCAGAGCACGCTTTCAAAGAAGGCGAAGGTGATAAGACATTAGCTTATTGGCGTGATGTCCACGAGAACTTTTTCAAACCTTATTACAATGAATACGGTCTGACATTTAACGGTGATAGTCAAATTGTTCTTGAAGAATTTGAAGTGGTCTATCCCACACTTTAGTATGACAATTACTTGTTATAGTATCAGTTTAAAAAACGAACATGTGCTAAACTGTGCTTAGACATTAATTAGGAGGAAATCCATGAAATTAGCTATTTTAGGAACAGGAAAAATCGTTGAAGAGGTTTTACCAGTTTTAAAAGAAATTAATGGAATCGAATTATCAGCGATTTTATCAACACCGCGCAGCATTGAAAAGGCTGAAAAGCTAGCTGAGCTTTATGCGATTAGTCAAGCTAGCAGCGACTACGATAGCATTTTGGCAAATCCAGATGTGGATACGGTTTATGTTGCCCTTCCAAATCACTTGCATTATGATTACGCTAAAAAAGCTTTGCTAGCTGGCAAACACGTCATTTGTGAAAAGCCATTTACACTTACTTTGGCTGAATTCGAAGATTTGGCTAAAATAGCTGAGCAAGAAAATCGAATTTTACTTGAAGCCATTACCAACCAATACCTTGGCAATTTTGCTTCTATCAAAGCTAATCTTTCAAAACTTGGTGAAATCAAGATTGTCGAGTGCAATTACTCACAATATTCATCTCGTTACGATGCCTTTAAACGTGGTGAAATTGCGCCAGCATTTGACCCAGCAAAAGGAGGCGGAGCACTACGTGACCTCAATATTTATAACATTCACTTGGTGGTTGGTTTGTTTGGTAAACCTGAAAAAGTTCAGTACTTGGCAAATGTTGAACGCGATGTGGACACTTCAGGAATTTTGATTATGGATTATGGACATTTCAAGGCTGCTTGTATTGGTGCTAAAGATTGTAGTGCTGACATCAAGTCTACTATCCAAGGAAATAAAGGCTCTATTGCTGTACTTGGACCAACTAATAGTATGCCAGAATTGTCTCTAGCCCTAAACGGTCAAAGTATGACAATGATTAACGAAAATTCCCTAAATCATCGTATGCATGATGAGTTTGTAGCCTTTCAAGCCATTATCGAACACAAAGATATGGCAGCAACAAAATTAGCACTTGACCACAGCCGTCTAGTCATGGAAGTTTTGGACGAAGCTGTTAAGAGCATGTAGTTAAGGTACAGATGCTATAAAATTAAGCCTTGAGGCGGTAAATGTGATATAATGGAGTAGCTTGTGTAAGTTGATTGAAAATTTTTAGTTAACTTACAAATCTACTCTATTTTTTTAAGGAATGAAATCATGTCAAATTATGCAATTATTTTAGCAGCTGGTAAGGGAACTCGTATGAAATCTGATCTTCCTAAGGTTCTTCATAAAGTTTCAGGAATTACAATGTTGGAACATGTTTTCCGTGCGGTATCAGCTTTGAATCCAGAAAAAAACGTTACTGTTATTGGACATAAAGCAGAAATGGTTCGTGAAGTTTTAGCTGGCAAATCAGAATTTGTCATGCAAACAGAACAACTTGGTACTGGTCACGCTGTCATGATGGCAGAAGACGAATTGGCTGGTCTTGATGGTCAAACACTTGTTATCGCAGGTGATACACCACTTATCACTGGCGAAAGCTTGAAAGAATTGATTGAATTTCACGTTAGCCACAAAAATGTTGCAACTATTTTAACAGCGACTGCTGAAAATCCATTCGGTTATGGACGTATCATCCGTAATGAAAATGGTGAAGTACTTAAGATTGTTGAACAAAAAGATGCTTCTGAATATGAACGTCAAGTCAAAGAAATCAATACAGGAACATACGTTTTTGATAACAAACGCTTGTTTGAAGCTCTTAAAAACATCAACACAAATAATGCTCAAGGTGAGTACTACTTGACTGATGTGATTTCAATTTTCCGTAATAGTGGCGAAAAAGTTGGAGCATATGTTCTTCATGATTTTGATGAAAGTCTTGGGGTTAATGACCGTGTAGCTCTTGCGACAGCAGAGGACATTATGCGTCGTCGTATCAACAAAAAACATATGGTTAATGGTGTTACTTTCCAAAATCCAGCAGCAACTTACATCGATGTTGATGTTGAAATCGCACCTGACGTTATGATTGAAGCCAACGTTACCCTTAAAGGAAATACAAAAGTTGGCGCAGGTTCTGTTTTGACAAATGGAACATACCTTGTTGATTCAACAATCGGTGAAAATGTGGCTATCACAAACTCTATGATTGAAAAATCAGTGGTTAAAGATGGAGTTACCATCGGTCCATTTGCTCACGTACGTCCTGATTCAACACTTGAAGAAATGGTTCACGTTGGTAACTTCGTTGAAGTGAAATCATCAACTGTTGGTAAAGGTACAAAAGCAGGTCACTTGACTTACATTGGAAACACAACAACTGGACATGATGTTAACTTCGGAGCTGGTACAATCATTGCTAACTACGATGGCCAACATAAATTTAACACAACTATCGGAAACAATGTCTTTGTTGGAAGTAACTCAACAATTATTTCTCCAGTGACATTGGGTGATAATGCCCTCACAGCAGCTGGTTCAACAATTTATCAAGATGTTGAAAAAGATGCGCTTGCTATTGGACGTGGACGTCAAGTTAATAAAGCTGGCTATGCTTTAAACAAACCACACCATCCAAACAACAAGAAAAAATAATCAAGAAAGTCTGGGACGAAAGTTCCAGATTTTTTAGAAAAATTTAGTGTGTTTCAAGGCTATTTCAAAGGCTTAATCTCATTGGAATGGCATTTCTCATTATTTTGTAGTAAAATCTATAGTGAACAATTTTTAGGGAGATTACTGAGTATGGATTTTGAAGAAAAAACGCTCAAACGAACTGAGATTTTTGATGGGCATGTTTTTAAAGTTGTTGTTGATGATATTGAATTGCCAAATAATCTTGGACAAGCTAAGCGTGAATTGGTTCTTCACCGAGGAGCTGTTGCTGTCTTGGCTGTAACAGATGACGATAAAATCGTTTTGGTCAAACAATACCGCAAAGCAATCGAAAAAGTTTCTTATGAAATTCCTGCTGGTAAACTTGAAATCGGTGAAAACGGTTCTGAACAAGAAGCCGCTGCACGTGAATTAGAAGAGGAAACAGGATATTCTGGCGATTTAAAACAAATTCATGAGTTTTATACAGCCATTGGTTTTTGTAATGAGAAGATTAAGCTTTATCAAGCAACTCAATTGCAAAAAGTACCAAATCCACGTCCACAAGATGATGATGAAGTTTTAGAAATTCTTGAATTAACCTACCAAGAATGTATGGATTTGGTCAAATCTGGAGCAATCGAAGACGCTAAAACAATCATAGCTCTTCAGTATTATGCTCTGCATTTTGGAGGATAAAATGGGAAAACCACTTTTAACAGACGAAATCATTGAGCGTGCTAATCGTGGTGAAATTTTTTACGATGATTACGAGGATAATGAAGAGACGAAAATTATCTCTACAGATCGCTTTGATACACTAGATACTTATGTGCCTTATGAGAAAGAAGAATCAAGGGGTTCCTTAGATAAGTTGAAAGAACGTAAAAACGATAACCAGCACGTTTATAAAAGTCGTCGAATTGAGAATGCGAAACGTAGCAAATTTCAACGAAAACTAAATCTAATAATGTTTATTGTGATTTTATTGTTGATGGCTCTATTTTTCGCAGTCTTTAACCTATAAAAATTAGAAGGAGAAACAGGTTTACTGATACTTTTTTTGTATTAGTTTCCTGTGGTTGTTATTATGAAAATTGGAATTATCGCAGCAATGGAGCAAGAATTAGAACTTCTTGTTAGCCACTTGGAAAACAAAGTTGAACATGATGTTTTGGGAAATATATACTATGAAGGTCAGCTAGGAAAACACCAAGTTGTCCTTGTTCAATCAGGAATTGGAAAAGTTATGTCAGCTATGTCTGTAGCTATTCTTTCTGACCATTTTGGTGTTGATGCCCTTATCAACACAGGTTCAGCAGGTGCTGTGGCAGAAGGCTTGAGCGTTGGTGATGTCGTTGTTGCTGACAAATTGGTTTACCACGATGTTGACGTCACAGCATTTGGCTATGAATACGGTCAAATGGCTGGACAACCACTTTACTTTGAATCAGACGATACTTTTGTTAAGACTTTTGAACAAGTATTGAGCGAAGCAAATATGACAAGTAAAATCGGTTTGATTGCTACGGGTGATTCATTTATTGCTGGTCAAGATAAGATTGATGCTATTAAGTCAGCTTTCCCAGCTGTTCAAGCAGTTGAGATGGAAGGTGCAGCTATCGCGCAAGCAGCTCATAATTTGCACAAACCATTTATCGTTGTTCGTGCCATGTCTGACACAGCAGCTCATGATGCCAATATTACATTTGATGAATTCATCATCGAAGCTGGTAAAAAATCAGCTAAAATCTTGATGGCTTTCCTTGAAAAATTAGCATAAAAAATAACCAAAGGTTAACTACCTTTGGCTTTTTTTATTAGTTATTGATTTTTTGAACGTAAATCTGCTCAGCGATTCTTTCAGGGATGACAAGTTGATTCGTACCATACGCGAGAGTATGCGTTTTAGCAAAATCGTCAACTTTAACAAGTTCAACGATGTCATTGATTTTTAGCCCGTGTTCTGCCAAGTAATTAAGTAGACGTGCTTCGTCATGGGTACGAATGATGTGATAACTTCCCAATTCTTGGATTTGGCTAAGGGTTTCATTATGGACCTCGATTAAGAGTTCACCTTTTTTAGGAATGGTACCACCGTGCGGACAAAATTCAGGAAAACCTAATTTTTCTTCTAGACGGTCGATGAAGGTTGTTGAAACGGTATGTTCAAGGACCTCAGCTTCTTGGTGAATTTCATCTGGGCTGTAGTTGAGATAGCTGTCCAAGAAGACCTCGATAAGGCGGTGTTTACGGTAGAGCTTTGAGACGAGTGATAACCCTTTGCGAGTGAGGTAGTAGCCTACTTCTTTATCTTTGATGATGAGCTCTTCAGCAATCATTTTTTTAACCATTTCAGTAACGGCTGGTGCTGAAACCACCATTGAGGCAGCAATTCGCTTATTGGTGATTTTGGTTCTAGTTTCTCCAAGTTCGTGAATACATTTTAGATAATCTTCTTTATTAGGTGTCATAGTCTCTCACTTTCTGTCTTTCTATTATAGCAAAAAAATCATTTGAATATGGTGCCAATTGCTTGCTAGATAGGGATTTTTTGAAAAAAAAAGCAAGTCAGGAACCTCTAACTTGCTTTACAGAATTTATTTGAATTGAAAATCTTTAACGATTTCAATACTTGTGATAGTAATATCAGTAGATGGTTTGTCGTTGTTGTCAGTTTCAACGCTAGCAATGTTATCAACGGCATCCATGCCATTAATAACTTGACCAAATACAGTATAATTGCCATCTAAACTTGGATTTCCACCTTTGGCATAAGCATCAATAATAGCTTTTGGATAGCTATCGTTTAAGAGTTTTGAAGACTGGTCAGTAGTGTTTTGATTAATGAAAAATTGACTACCGTTGGTATCAGCGCCAGCATTTGCCATAGAGAGTGCTCCGCGGATGTTATAAAGATATGGTGAGATTTCGTTTGCAAAGCCATTACCAGAATCGATTTTTGCATTTTTACCATTCCAGATGGATTCACCCCCAGTACCGTCTCCATTAGGGTCACCTGATTGAATCATGAAATCTGAGATAGCACGGTGGAAAAGAAGATTGTCATAATACCCTTTTTTAGCATGAGTTAAGAAATTTTCCACTGCTAGTGGAGCGTATTTTGGAAAAAGCTTGAGTGTGATGTCGCCTTTAGAAGTGTGCATAATCACTTCAGCTTCATCTTTAGCTATTTCTGATGATAATTGAGGAAAGGCAGAGCTATCGGATTTTAGTGCTTTTTGGAGATCTTTAGCGTATTGTTTTGAAGAAGATTCACTTGCACGTTGTTGAATTTTGGCATCCACATACTCGTTTCCTCGAATAGCGCGTGTCATGCTTTCGCATCCTGATAAACTTGCTAGACATACTGCTGCTAGAGCAAATTTCCAAATTTTTTTCATGATTCCTCCTATAAAAAAAACGTTTAAAAACTGTTAATGACTACATTTTATCACAAATCGAAGCTGATGACTTAAAAGTCTAAAAAATGGTATAATGTTCGTATGGCAAAAACAAAAAGTAGAAAAAAAGGACGTCGTACGAGACGCCCGACAAAAGCAGAAATAAAAAGACAAAAAGCAATGGAACGCTTCATCATGGCGATTATTACTGCAGTTATTTTTTTCTTTGCAATTGCTCGATTGGGAATTTTTGGGATAACTGTCTATAATATTGTCCGATTTGTAGTGGGTAGTTTGGCTTACGTGTTGATGTTTGCGGTTCTTATATATTCTATCGGATTCAAGTGGCTTCACAAGCAAACTGGACTTATCGGTGGTTTTGTTGTGACGATGATTGGGCTTTTGCTTGAATGGCATGCCTATCTTTTCTCACTGGCAAAATTCCGTGATAAGGAGATTTTCTCGACCACAGCTGGCTTGATTTACAATGACTTAATCAGGTTTAAAGTGGCAACATTTGCTGGCGGAGGGATGCTTGGAGCTCTTCTTTATAAACCGGTAGCCTTTCTTTTCTCAAATATTGGGACATTTTTGATTGGTGGATTGTTCATTGTTTTAGGATTATTTTTGATGAGTCCGTGGGAAGTCTATGACTTGGTTGATTTCTTTAAAGAAAAATCTCAAGAATGGGCTGCGAAAAATGAAATTAGAAAGCAAAAACGCTTTGTCAAACGTGAGGAAAAACGTGCGCTTGCTGAACAAAAACGTCAAGAACAAGCTCAAAAAGAGGAAGAAGAGCGTTTGGCTCAATTGACAGTTGATGAGGAAACTGGTGAAATTCTTGATGGGCCTGACGACAACGAAGCTTCATTATTTGAAAATCTTCCAGCAGAACCAGAAGCAAGTGAACCTGAGATTCTTGCTTATAATCAGTCACTTGATGACCTTAATGTACCAGCACTTGATGATGAAAAATCTGAGATTACGCCAGCTGAGCAAGCAATGCTTGATGAAGAAGATGACAATGAGCTGTTAGATGTTGATTTCTCAGCCAAAGCAAATCTTCTTTACAAGTTGCCGACAATCGACCTTTTTGCACCAGATAAACCTAAAAATCAATCAAAAGAAAAAAATCTGGTTCGTAAGAATATCAAGGTTTTAGAAGATACTTTCAACAGTTTTGGTATTGATGTTAAAGTTGAACGTGCTGAAATTGGTCCATCAGTCACAAAATATGAAGTTAAACCCGCAGTTGGTGTGCGTGTTAACCGTATTTCAAACTTGGCAGACGATTTAGCTCTTGCGCTTGCTGCAAAAGATGTCCGTATTGAAGCACCGATTCCAGGTAAATCTTTGGTAGGTATCGAGGTACCTAACTCAGAGATTGCCACAGTCACTTTCCGTGAACTTTGGGAACAAGCAGATACTGACCCAAATAAACTTCTTGAAGTTCCGCTTGGTAAGGCTGTTAACGGAACTGCCCGTACCTTTGACCTAGCTCGCATGCCTCACTTGCTTGTAGCAGGTTCAACTGGTTCAGGTAAATCCGTTGCTGTTAACGGAATTATCGCAAGTATTTTGATGAAAGCTCGTCCAGACCAAGTCAAATTCATGATGATTGACCCTAAGATGGTTGAGTTGTCAGTTTATAACGACATTCCACATCTTTTGATTCCAGTAGTGACAAATCCACGAAAAGCAGCGCGTGCTCTTCAAAAAGTGGTTGATGAAATGGAAAATCGTTACGAACTCTTCAGTCATTTTGGTGTGCGAAATATCGCAGGATATAATGCCAAGGTTGAAGAATTTAATGCACAGTCAGAGCAAAAACAAATCCCGTTGCCACTGATTGTGGTTATCGTCGATGAACTTGCTGACTTGATGATGGTTGCCAGCAAAGAAGTGGAAGATGCGATTATTCGTTTGGGACAAAAAGCGCGTGCAGCAGGTATTCACATGATTCTTGCGACACAACGTCCATCTGTAGATGTCATCAGCGGTTTGATTAAGGCAAACGTGCCATCACGTGTAGCCTTTGCCGTATCATCAGGAACTGATAGTCGTACGATTTTAGATGAAAATGGTGCTGAAAAACTTCTTGGACGTGGTGATATGCTCTTTAAACCAATTGATGAAAATCACCCTGTTCGTTTGCAAGGTTCATTTATATCAGATGATGATGTTGAACGTATTGTTGGCTTTATCAAAAATCAAGCTGACGCAGATTACGATGATAGTTTTGATCCAGGTGAAGTTTCTGAATCTGATTTGAAATCAGGTGGAGGCGGTGCTTCGCAAGAAGGTGACCCGCTCTTTGAAGATGCTAAAGCTTTGGTTCTTGAAACTCAAAAGGCAAGTGCCTCAATGCTCCAACGTCGTTTGTCAGTCGGCTTTAATCGCGCAACCCGCTTGATGGATGAACTAGAAGCAGCAGGAGTTATCGGACCAGCCGAAGGAACAAAACCACGTAAAGTCCTAATGACCAATCCAAATCCAGAAGCATAATAAAAAACGTTAGTCAGAAGACTAACGTTTTTTCTATGCCATCGTAAAAATCAATATGACTACAACAATATAAAAAATAAATGTAACGATAAAACCAGAACGCCAGAAAAATTTACCAAAGCGTCGGTAAGAAAATGAGTGGTTTTTCTTTAAGAAAAATGCGGTTAAACTAAGTGCCAAAAGAGATAGACAGATTAAGTAGTAAAAAAAGACACTGCTATCTAAAAATTTATTAACGACCAAAGCAATCTCAAGCGCAAAAAGTGGAAAAGAAAGGTCGGTAAAGAGAATACCAAAGCGTTTTAAATTGAAAAAATTAACTAGAATATACGCAAAAATCGGTGTCAAAAAAATAAAAGAAAAGGAAAATAATTTGTACATCATCATGTCTTATATTTTATACTGAAAGTTTGAAGAAGTAAATAATTAGAAGCTTATTCTTAATAAAATACTTTTTAAAAATTATGAAATCAAAAATGTTGAAAGTGCTTGCTTTTAAAAAGTGAAATAAAACTTGAAAATAAAGCATTTTTTAGGAAATATTTGATGCAAATTCCTTGCTTTTTCCTAGAATTAATGTATAATGAGTGGGTATGCTATTGAGCATATCTGTGGGAGGTAAAAATCTTAATTACCGCCAAAACCACAACAGGAGGATTTTATAAATGGCTAAAAAAGTCGAAAAAGTTGTTAAACTTCAAATTCCTGCTGGTAAAGCTACACCAGCTCCACCAGTTGGACCAGCTCTTGGTCAAGCAGGTATCAACATCATGGGATTCACTAAAGAATTCAACGCTCGTACAGCTGATCAAGCTGGTATGATCATCCCAGTTGTTATCTCAGTATACGAAGATAAATCATTTGATTTTGTAACTAAAACTCCACCAGCTTCAATTCTTTTGAAAAAAGCTGCAGGTGTTGAAAAAGGTTCAGGTACACCTAACACAACTAAAGTTGCAACAGTTACTCGTGCACAAGTACAAGAAATTGCTGAAACTAAAATGCCAGACTTAAACGCTGCAAATGTTGAATCTGCAATGCGTATGATTGAAGGTACTGCTCGTTCTATGGGATTCACTGTTGTTGACTAATCAATAGCAACCCAATTAGTGGATTAATTGAGGTAAACACACTGTACCATTGAGATTAATTCACGCTAGACCCGCAAGACTTCATCGTAATTTGATGAGTGACGTGGGAGATTTTAAATCAAATCGATATGACCACATTACAAGGAGAATTTTAAATGGCTAAAAAAAGCAAACAAATGCGTGCTGCACTTGAAAAAATCGACAGCACTAAAGCTTACAGCGTAGAAGAAGCTGTAGCTCTTGCAAAAGAAACAAACTTCGCAAAATTTGATGCATCTGTAGAAGTTGCATACAAACTTAACATTGACGTTCGTAAAGCAGACCAACAAATCCGTGGTGCAATGGTATTGCCAAACGGTACTGGTAAAACACAACGTGTTCTTGTATTCGCACGTGGTGCTAAAGCTGAAGAAGCTAAAGCTGCTGGTGCAGACTTCGTTGGTGAAGACGATCTTGTTGCTAAAATCAATGACGGTTGGCTTGACTTTGACGTAGTTATCGCTACACCGGACATGATGGCTATCGTTGGACGTCTTGGACGTGTCCTTGGACCTCGTAACCTTATGCCAAACCCTAAAACTGGTACAGTAACTATGGACGTTGCTAAAGCAGTTGAAGAATCTAAAGGTGGTAAAATTACTTACCGTGCTGATAAAGCAGGTAACGTACAAGCTATCATCGGTAAAGTATCATTCGACGCAGACAAATTGGTTGAAAACTTCAAAGCTATCCACGAAGTTATGGTTAAATCTAAACCAGCTACTGCTAAAGGTACTTACATGACTAACTTGTCAATCACTACTACACAAGGTGTAGGTATCAAAGTAGATCCAAGCTCATTCTAATTGATACATTAAAGAATCCGTTTCTTTGAAGCGGATTTTTTTGTGGGCTGTGTGATTAATATTATAGGAAAAAAAGGGAAATTATTTATCAGTTTTAAAGTC
>NZ_GL698429.1:929306-954073 GCF_000187265.1 Streptococcus equinus ATCC 9812 | reverse complement strand
CGTTTTAAAGTCATAAAGTGCTTGGCTGTAATCTTTTAAAATTCCGCGAATTTTGCTAGGTAAAATAGGCATTTTATGTTAAAATAGTAAAGATAAAAGAAGGAGTAACTTGAAGTGGAACCTAAGTATAAACGTATTTTAATTAAATTATCTGGTGAAGCGTTAGCTGGTGAAAAAGGTGTCGGAATCGACATTAAAACTGTTAAAACTATCGCAAAAGAAATTGCTGAAGTACATAGTTCAGGTGTCGAAATTGCTTTGGTTATCGGTGGTGGAAACCTTTGGCGCGGTGAACCAGCTGCTGCAGCTGGTATGGATCGTGTTCAGGCAGACTACACTGGTATGCTTGGAACAGTGATGAACGCTCTTGTTATGGCTGATAGCCTTCAACAAAATGGTGTTGACACTCGTGTTCAAACATCAATTCCAATGCAAAACGTTGCAGAACCATACATTCGTGGTCGTGCGCTTCGTCACCTTGAAAAAGGTCGCATTGTTATCTTTGCTGCTGGTATCGGCTCACCTTACTTCTCAACTGATACAACAGCTGCTCTTCGTGCTGCTGAAATTGACGCCGAAGCTATCTTGATGGCTAAAAATGGTGTTGACGGTGTTTATAACGCCGATCCTAAGAAAGATGCTAACGCCGTTAAATTTGATGAATTGACTCACGGTGAAGTTATCAAACGTGGTCTTAAAATCATGGACGCAACTGCATCAACACTTTCAATGGACAACGATATTGATTTGGTTGTCTTTAACATGAACCAAGCTGGCAATATTAAACGTGTTGTCTTTGGTGAAGCAATCGGAACAACCGTTTCAAATAAAGCTGAACACCATGACAACTAATTGTCAGCTCTGCTATTTCCCAAAAAACAAGAAATGAGGACTAATACTATTTATGGCTAATGCTATTATCGAAAAAGCTAAAGAACGCTTTGAACAATCACACAGCTCATTAGCACGCGAATTTGCTTCAATTCGTGCTGGTCGTGCAAATGCATCTCTTTTGGATCGTATTCAAGTTGAATATTATGGTGCAATGACTCCACTTAACCAATTGGCTTCTATCACAGTTCCAGAAGCACGTGTTCTTTTGATTTCTCCATTTGATAAATCATCATTGAAAGATATCGAACACGCAATCAACGCTTCAGACCTTGGTATTAACCCTGCTAATGACGGTTCAGTAATCCGCTTGGTTATTCCTGCCCTTACAGAAGAAACTCGTAAAGCACTTGCTAAAGATGTTAAAAAAGTTGGTGAAAATGCTAAAGTTGCTATCCGTAACATTCGTCGTGATGCTATGGACGAAGCTAAAAAACAAGAAAAAGCTAAAGAAATCACTGAAGACGAATTGAAAGTTCTTGAAAAAGACATTCAAAAAGCAACTGATGAAGCTGTTAAACACATTGATACAATGACAGCTAACAAAGAAAAAGAATTGCTTGAAGTCTAATCAATAAGGTTTGGGGGTGGACTTTCCACCCCTTTTTATAAAGGAAAGAATACATGAATAATATACTTGCCACTGTCATCACAGGTCTTGTGATTGATGAAAATGCAAAAGCATATTTTGTACAAAAAGACGGTGTGACTTTCATGCTTGATAAAGCTGAAGGTGAACATAAGATTGGTGATATGGTCAAAGGTTTTGCCTACACAGACATGCATCAAAAAGCTCGTTTGACAACTGCAGAGGTTGCTACAACTCGTACAAGTTATGGTTGGGGAGTTGTAACAGAAGTTCGTCGCGACTTAGGAGTCTTTTTGGATACTGGTCTTGCTGACAAACAATTCGTTGTGTCACTCGATGTTTTGCCTGATTTGAAAGAACTTTGGCCTAAAAAAGGTGACAAACTCTATGTTCACCTTGACGTAGATAAAAAAGACCGCATTTGGGCTATCCCAGCTCAACCAGAAATTTTCCAAAAAATGGCTGGCCCTGCCTACAATAACATGCAAAATGAAAAATTGCGTGCCATTGTTTATCGTTTGAAATTATCAGGAACATTTGTCTATCTTCCAGATAATAACATGCTTGGATTCATTCACCCAAGTGAACGTTATGCTGAGCCACGTCTTGGTGAAGAAGTAACAGCTCGAGTGATTGGGTTCCGCGAAGTTGACCGCACGCTCAATTTGTCGTTGAAACCTCGCTCATTTGAAATGCTTGAAAATGACTCACAAATGATTTTGACTTATCTTCAGTCAAATGGTGGTTTCATGACATTGAATGATAAATCATCTCCAGCAGATATCAAAGCTACTTTTGGTATTTCTAAAGGTCAATTCAAAAAAGCACTTGGCGGTTTGATGAAAGCCCGCAAAGTAAAACAAGACCAATTCGGTACAGAATTGATTGATAACGAGAAATAAACTAAAGAGATTGCAGCTATGTTTTAACTAGCTGCGGTCTTTTTCTTTTAAGTTCATACAAAAAATGTTCGTCGGAAATAACTCGTTTTTTAGTTTTCTGGCTCATACAAAAAAATATTTTTTGTTATAATAGACTCACTATCATTTTGGAGGTTATCAATGGAACGTGCGATTTTTGCGGGTGGTTGTTTTTGGTGCATGGTGCAACCATTTGAGGAATTAGATGGTATTTTGTCAGTTCGTTCTGGTTATACTGGTGGACATGTTGAAAATCCGACTTACAAGCAAGTTAAGGCTCATAAGACTGGGCACACAGAAGCAGTAGAGATTATTTTTGATGAGGAAAAAGTTTCTTATGCTGACTTAGTTGAACTTTACTGGGCTCAGACAGATCCAACGGATGCTTTTGGTCAATTTGAAGATCGTGGTGACAATTATCGCCCTGTTATTTTTTACAGTGATGAACGTCAAAAGGAAATTGCGGAAGCTTCAAAAGCAGCCTTGCAAGCTTCAGGGCGCTTTACAGACCCGATTGTAACTGCTATCGAACCAGTACAGCCATTTTATCTAGCTGAGGACTATCATCAAGGCTTTTATAAGAAAAATCCTGAGCATTATGCAAAAAGTAGTGCTATCAGACATGCATTTTTAGAGGAGAATTGGTAATGAGAAAATCATTTTATACTTGGTTAATGACACAGCGTAATCCTAAAAGTCATGAGCCAGTAGCGATTTTAGCAGATCTTGTTTTTGAAGATACAACATTTCCAAAGCACACCGATAATTTTGAAACGATTAGTCGCTACCTAGAAGATGAGGCTGATTTTTCGTTTAATCTTAGCGAATTTGACAAAATTTGGGAAGATTATCTTGCTCACTAAGCATAATGGACTTTTTAAATCATAAAGGAAATCACGGTAAGTCGTGATTTTTTGCTTTAAATAAGCTATAATAGGTTTATCAAACACAAGAAAGAGGGACTCTATTTGCAAGAGCATTCTGTTGAAATTACTTTAAGTCATCCTGATGATGTGCTAGCGCTGTTTGGCTCAAATGAGCGCCATTTGAAATTAATTGAAGAAAATCTTGGTGTGATTATTCATGCCCGCACAGAGCGTGTACAGATTTTGGGAGACGATAAAGAAAGTATCGAGTTAGCTCGTGTAACGATTCAAGCTTTGTTAGTTTTGGTTTCTCGTGGCATGTTAGTTAATACATCTGATGTGGTAACAGCTCTTTCTATGGCACAAAATGGCTCTATTGACAAATTTGTTGCCCTTTATGAAGAAGAAATCATTAAAGATAATTCTGGAAAACCGATTCGTGTAAAAACACTTGGACAAAAAGTTTATGCGGACAGTGTCAAATCACATGATGTGGTCTTTGGTATTGGACCAGCTGGTACTGGTAAAACCTTCCTTGCGGTTACTTTGGCAGTAACGGCTTTAAAACGTGGTCAAGTTAAACGTATCATTTTGACACGACCAGCAGTCGAAGCGGGTGAAAGTCTAGGATTCTTGCCAGGTGACTTAAAAGAAAAAGTTGATCCATATCTTCGTCCAGTTTACGATGCACTTTACCAAATTTTAGGAAAAGAGCAAACAACACGCTTGATGGAGCGAGATATTATTGAAATTGCTCCGCTTGCTTACATGCGTGGTCGAACACTTGATGATGCTTTTGTGATTTTGGATGAAGCACAAAATACAACAATCATGCAAATGAAAATGTTTTTGACACGTCTTGGTTTCAACTCTAAAATGATTATTAATGGTGATACAAGTCAGATTGACCTACCTAAGAAAGTCAAGTCAGGTCTTATTGATGCTACTGAAAAATTGAAACACATTAAGCAAATTGATTTTGTTCATTTCTCAGCAAGCGATGTGGTTCGTCACCCAGTAGTTGCTGAAATTATTAATGCTTATGAAAAAGATGCTGAAAGAAAGCAAAGTCACCATTCAACTGAAAAAACAGCTGAAACTGCTACAGAATCAGGCTTTGCAAGCTATGAAACTATCGGTCAACCTGCTAGCGACAAAAAAGAATAATCCAATGATCATACACTAAGATGGTGTGTGATTTTTTTGTTAGAAATAAAATTTTTATATTTGCGAATAACTTTGAAACTTGAATTTTTATGCTAAAATATCTAATATATCGGGGGATTTGTAATAAAAATTTAGGATTTAGGTATAAAACACTTTGTTAAATTTATAAATTAGTTTTTTCGGAGGAGAAGGTTATGTGTAATGGTACTTCACTTGAAGAGTTGAATAAAATGAGTGTCAAATTGACAAATCAAGCTGACAAGCTAAGTCATGAATTCAAAGCTCTAGATAAAGTTGAATATAAAGCTTACGAACGTGATGAAGAAGCTGAATTGCTCGTTAAAATGAGTGAACAAGCTAAAGTACTAGCACATGAATTTCAGACTCTGCTTTTCAATATCAATGCAAGCATGGAAAAAATTTGCGGTTAATTCTTTTAACCTCTTTTTTGTGCTTGCGGTGAATTTTCTTAACTAGCTTTTATCACATTCTCGATTAAATTATCAAAAAATTGTCATTATTTGTTTGCGTTTTCACAGAAATATGATAAACTCTTATTGAAATATGCAACCGATTGCAAAATAAAAGAGTGTTTAGGAGAACAGCTTATACGTTAATCATAATAGCAGTGTTATTTCAGAATTAGCAGAACAGTATGTGATTGATTGGACAGGTTTCGCACATTGTTCTGGCCTATTTTTTTACAGTTCAATGAAAACGGTTGTGTATTTTAATTTATCTTTTTAGAAGATTATCCATGACATTTCAGAATAAAGTAAATTTGAAAAAGCAGATAAAAAAAGTTTAGGTTCATTGCTTATTTTAACAGCTATTGGTGCTGGCGGCTTAGTTCAAGTTAAAGTTGTTAATGCAGATGAACAAGTGTCAATGAAAGATGGTACCATACTTCATGCGTGGTGCTGGTCTTTCAATACCATTAAAGATAATGTGCAAGCCATTAAAGACGCTGGTTACACAAGTGTTCAAACGTCCCCAATCAACACTGTTGTAGCTGGCGAAGGTGGAAATAAGAGTTTAAAAAATTGGTATTATCAATACTGACCAACTATTTATAAAATCGGTAACTATCAATTAGGTACTGAGGAAGAATTTAAAGAAATGAATCGTGTGGCTGACCAATATGGCATTAAAATTATTGTGGATGCCGTCTTAAACTACACAACTTCAGATTAGAATAAAATCAGTCAAGAAATTAAAAATATCCCTAACTGGACACACGGAAATACTCTCATTTCTAATTGGCATAATCGCTACGATATTACTCAAAATGCACTTCTTACACTTTATGATTGGAATACTCAAAATGAATATGTCCAACAATATTTGTTGAGTTATTTGAAACAAGCAGTAGCTGATGGTGTGGACGGTTTCCACTATGATACCGTAAAACACATTGAATTGCCAGGCGAATACGGCAGTAACTTCTGGAATGTTATTTTAAACAACGGTTCTGAGTTCCAGTACGGAGAAATTTTGCAGGATGATGTTTCAAATGATGCTGGCTTTGGTAAGTTGATGAGTATCACTGCTTCAAATTACGCTCAAAAAATCCGTTCAGCGCTAAAAGACCGTCGCATTTCAGCAGGCAATTTGATGAATTATCAAGTTTCAGGCGTTGATGCAGCAAATCTTGTTTTGTGGGTAGAATCACATGACAATTATGCAAATGATGACCAAGAATCAACTTGGATGAATGATAGTGATATTCGTCTTGGATGGGCTATGATTACAGCTCGCGCAAAAGGAACAACATTGTTCTTCTCACGTCCAGTTGGTGATGGTAATGGCACACAATTCCCAGGTCAATCACAAATTGGTGATGCGGGTAGCAATCTTTACAAAGACGCGATAGTGACTGCTGGTAATAAATTTCATAATGCCATGGTTGTAGAATCAGAATACCTTCATAATCCTGGTGGCAATGAACAAGTTGCAATGATTGAACGTAGCACAAAAGGTGCTGTTATTGTGAACCTTGTTGACGGCGATAAACAAATTAATTCTGAAACTAATTTGGCTGATGGTATATACACTGACAAGGTTTCTGGTCGACAATTTAATGTTTCAAATGGTCGTATTACAGGTAGTGTTCCCTCACGCTCAGCCGTTGTTTTGTATGATGACAAAGCTAGCCAAGCAGCTCAAGTTTCAATTGATGGTTACAAAGAAGCTGACAATAGCATTTCTAAAGCCACAGAAGTAACATTGAAAGCTAAAAATGCTGACTCTACGACATACAAACTTGGTAATGGTCAAGAGGTAGCTTATAAGATGGTTATAAAGTCACTGTTGGTGAAGGGCTTGAAGCTGGTCAATCAACTACTCTAATATTGACTGCAACAGGAGCTGATAGTCAATCATCAGCGAAGACATACACTTTCACAATGAAAGCCCCAAGTGCTGAGACTAACATTTACTTCTAAAACCCTGATAACTGGTCAGATGTTTATGCTTACATGTATTCAGCAAAAGATAATAAACTTCTTGGCGCATGGCCTGGAACTAAGATGACTAAAGGAGCGTCAGGTCGTTATTCAATCACAGTTCCTGCTTCATATGCTGAAGAAGGTGTGAAAGTTATCTTCACAAATAACCAGGGCTCACAATATCCACAAAATGAAGGCTTTGATTTCAAAGCAGAAGGCTTGTACTCAAAAGCTGTCTTGATGCCTGATGTTCCAGCAGGAAAAACTCGTGTAACCTTTGATAACCCTGGTGGTTGGGATAGTGCGAACGCTTTCTACTATGGAAATCCTGTTCAATACCCTCTAGGTGTATGGCCAGGAACATAAATGACTAAAGATAATACTGGTAATTTCTACCTCAATCTCCCAGAAGAATATGTTGATGTAAATGCAAAAAACATCTTTAATCAACCTGGAACAAGCAACCGGTTCCCTTATAGCGAAGGATTTAATCTAGTAAAATCTGGAAACTATAATAAAGACGGACTAAAGTAATTATCCTTATCTCAATTCTAACTCCTTTCCCTAAGAAGTAGCTTTTCCCTCAGGTTACTTCTTTTTGCACTCAAAAACTTTCCTAGAGGCTAAAATGGCGTTGTTACCTGTAATATGGTATAATATGCTTGATATAATTAGATTTGAAAGAAGATTTATATGTACGTTGAAATGATAGATGAAACTGGTCAAGTTCCAGAAGAAATCAAAAACCAAACTTTGGATTTATTACAATTTGCTGCTGAAAAGACTGGTAACGAAAATAAAGAAATGGCTGTGACTTTTGTAACAAATGAACGCAGTCATGAATTGAATTTGGAATATCGTGATACTGACCGTCCAACTGATGTCATCAGTTTAGAATATAAACCTGAATCAGATTTGTCATTCTCAGAAGAAGATTTGGCTGAAAATCCTGAATTGGCTGAAATGCTAGATGAATTTGATGCTTATATCGGTGAACTCTTTATTTCAGTTGATAAAGCGCGTGAACAAGCAGAAGAGTACGGTCATTCTTTTGAACGTGAAATGGGCTTCTTAGCGGTTCATGGTTTCTTACACATTAATGGTTATGACCACTATACACCTGAAGAAGAAAAAGAAATGTTTACTTTACAAGAAGAAATTTTGACTGCTTATGGACTTAAGAGACAATAATTCACCTAAAAAGTGGAAAAATCGCACCTTGATGTCGAGTATGGAATTTGCTATAACTGGGATTATTACAGCATTCAAGGAAGAACGAAATATGCGAAAACACATGGTATCAGCTATTTTAGCGACTTTAGCAGGAGCTGTTTTTCGTTTATCGGCGATGGAATGGTTATTCTTATTTTTAGCCATCTTTTTAGTTATTACTTTGGAAATGATTAATTCTGCGATTGAAAATGTGGTAGACCTTGCTAGTGATTATCACTTTTCAATGCTAGCCAAAAATGCAAAAGACATGGCAGCAGGAGCCGTGTTAGTAGTATCTGCTTATGCTGTGGTGACAGGATTGATTATTTTTGTGCCAAAAATTATTGCTTTGATTTTTGGAAGTCACTAACATTATTTTTATAGGAAATTGAAAGGAGTAGGGGCGTTTGACGTCCTTTATATCTTATGTTTAAATCAGGTTTCGTAGCGATTTTGGGTCGCCCAAACGTTGGTAAATCAACATTCTTGAACCACGTGATGGGGCAAAAAATTGCTATCATGAGCGACAAAGCTCAAACAACTCGTAATAAAATTATGGGTATCTACACAACTGATACCGAACAAATCGTCTTTATCGACACACCAGGTATTCACAAACCAAAAACAGCACTTGGCGATTTCATGGTTGAGTCTGCTTACAGCACACTTCGTGAAGTAGAAACAGTGCTTTTCATGGTCCCAGCTGACGAAAAACGAGGTAAAGGTGATGACATGATTATCGAACGTTTGAAAGCTGCCAAAATTCCAGTTATTTTGGTTATCAACAAAATCGATAAAGTTCACCCAGACCAACTTTTGGAACAAATCGATGATTTCCGTAGTCAAATGGATTTCAAAGAAATTGTGCCAATCTCAGCTCTTCAAGGAAACAACGTTGAAACTTTGATTAATATCTTGAAAGATAACTTGGAAGAAGGTTTCCAATATTTCCCAGAAGATCAAATCACTGACCACCCAGAACGTTTCTTGGTATCAGAAATGATTCGTGAAAAAATCTTGAAATTGACTGAACAAGAAGTGCCACACTCTGTTGCAGTTATCGTTGATTCAATGAAACGTGATCCAGAAACAGATAAAGTTCACATTCGTGCGACAATCATGGTTGAACGTGATAGCCAAAAAGGTATTATCATCGGAAAAAAAGGTGCTATGCTTAAGAAAATTGGTAAAATGGCTCGCCGTGATATCGAAATTATGCTTGGTGACAAGGTTTATCTTGAAACTTGGGTTAAAGTTAAGAAAAACTGGCGTGATAAAAAACTTGACCTCGCTGACTTTGGTTACAACGAGAAAGAGTATTAATAGTTCATTTAATCAGGAGGTGTCGTTTAAGCACCTCCTCTTTTAAAAATAGGAGAAAGGAAAAGCCGCAGGTGGTGGCTAGAACCCGCCTACGACTCTTTGAAAAAAGATAAATGGCGACTAGGTGTTTATCACCATTGTCAAATTCCTATAAAACTTATTTAGAAAGGAGAAGGACATGTTCGTGTTGCTTTGAACACGGACGAAAGGCTGTGTAAAATAGATGGAGTGAGACAAATAAAATCTCCAGTGGAGATTTTATTCATGAGCCTAGAAACTGAAAAGCGAGTCGGTAATTTCGAAGAAATTCGATTTCTCAGCAAAACTTGGTTTTTTGTTGCTGACCTAAAACAGCTCACAGAACTGTTTTACTCTCACCCCCGCACAGTTGAGCAGGGTCATAAAAGCTGATTTATCAGCGCATTAGAATCCACTCAACCACTGCGTTTTGTAATTATTACAAAGAAACTGAATACTTTTATTTCAGTCTCCTAATTTTACTTTGCCTTTTAACGTCCTTTGGTATCAGAAGAATGCCTGAATTGCCTGAGGTTGAGACTGTTAGACGTGGGCTTGAGCGTTTGATTGTGGGACGAAAGATTGTCTCAATTGATGTTCGTGTTCCTAAAATGATTAAGACAGACTTGACAGCTTTTGAGACGGATATTATCGGACAAACTTTCCAATCGATTGGTAGATGTGGAAAATATTTGCTGTTAAATCTTGATAGACAAGTGATTATTTCCCACTTGCGGATGGAAGGAAAGTACCTGCTTTTTGAGGATGAAGTGCCTGAGAATAAGCATTTTCATACTTTCTTTAAACTTGATAATGGGTCGACCTTGGTTTATCAAGATGTTCGTAAATTTGGAACCATGGACTTGCTTGAAAAAGAACAAGTAGCTGATTATTTTCGTCAAAGAAAACTTGGTCCTGAACCGACTGAGACAGCTTTTGACTTAGCAACATTTGCTAAGCAGTTGAAGGCTTCAAAAAAGGTCATAAAGCCTTATTTATTGGACCAGACCTTGGTTGTTGGGCTTGGCAATATTTATGTGGATGAAGCGCTGTGGGCTGCCAAGATTCATCCTAAACGAACAAGTGATAGTCTGTCAGACTCAGAAATTAGTCTGCTACGTGATAGTATTATCCGCATTTTGCAACTTGGGATTGCTAAGGGTGGCTCGACAATTCGTACCTACCAAAATGCTCTTGGTGAAAATGGTAGTATGCAAGACTTTCTGCAAGTGTACGGAAAAACTGGTGAGCCTTGTCCTCGCTGCGCCACACCAATTGAGAAAATAAAAGTAGGAGGACGCGGGACGCATTTTTGTCCTGCTTGTCAAAAACAATGACAAAAATTATTGGAATAACAGGTGGAATTGCTTCTGGAAAATCAACAGTGGTTGATGAAGTCAGAAAACATGGCTACCAAGTGATTGATGCTGACCAAGTCGTTCACGAACTTCAAGCAAAAGGTGGCAAGCTGTATCAAGCATTGTTGGATTGGCTTGGTGATGGTATTTTAAAACTAGATGGTGAACTTGATCGTCAAAAACTTGGACAGATGATTTTTGCAAGTAAAGAAATGCTTGCTAAATCATCTAAAATCCAAAATGGAATCATTAGACAAGAGTTGGCTCGCAGAAGAGATGAGTTAGCCAAGTCTCAAGAGGTTTTCTTCATGGATATTCCACTTTTGATTGAGCGTGATTATGTGGATTGGTTTGATGACATTTGGTTAGTTTTCATTGATGAGAAAACTCAACTTGAACGTTTGGTGCTTCGAAATCACCTGACAAGAGAAGAAGCTCAAAAGCGTATTGCAAGCCAAATGTCGACAGAAGCTAAAAAGCCTTTTGCTGATAAACTTTTGGATAATAGTGGTGATATTGCGACCCTAAAGAAAAAAGTAGCAGGGTTACTTGCAGAATTGTAAGAATGAAGCACCTGTGAATAACAGGTGCTTATTTTTTTCGAAAACGTTTATCGAATCAGGACTCTAGCAAAAGCTTTTGAATGTGATATAATAATCTCATTGACGTTTTTTTGAAAAGAAGGTGAACAATCATAAGTAACGAAGTTAATTGGAAACAAAATTTGCGAGTAGCTTGGCTTGGTAACTTTTTTACTGGGGCAAGCTTTTCACTTGTTATGCCTTTTATGGCTTTGTATGTTGAAGAATTAGGTGCTCCTAAAAGTAAAGTTGAGTGGTACGCTGGTTTAGCGGTATCATTATCAGCACTTGCTTCTGCTCTGATTGCTCCAGTTTGGGGGCGGCTAGCAGACCGTTATGGTAGAAAACCTATGATGGTTAGAGCGAGCTTGGTAATGACGTTTACAATGGGTGGTTTGGCTTTTGTTCCTAATGTCTTTTGGCTTTTAGCACTGAGGCTATTAAATGGGCTATTTTCAGGATACATTCCAAATTCAACAGCCTTGATTGCTAGTCAAGCTCCTAAAAATCATTCAGGTTATGCGCTTGGGACGCTAGCAACTGGGATGATTGGAGGAAGTCTAATCGGTCCACTTTTAGGTGGTGTTTTGGCTGAATGGCTGGGAATTCGACAAGTATTTCTACTAGTTGGTTTTATTCTATTGATTTGTAATTTGCTAACTATCTTTTTAATCAAAGAAGACTTTAAACCAGTAGAAAAAGCAAATGCAATGTCGACTCGTGAAGTCTTTTCTTCAATCAAGGATAAACAAATCCTCATTGGCTTGTTTGTGACAAGTATGATTATTCAAGTCTCAGCACAATCAATTGCCCCAATCTTGACGTTGTACATTCGAAATCTCGGTCAAACTGAGAATTTGATGTTTGTATCAGGTTTGATTGTGTCTGCGCTAGGATTTTCAAGTATGTTATCGAGCTCGACTCTTGGTAAAATTGGTGATAGAATAGGTAATCATAGACTACTTTTAATCGCTCTATTTTATAGTTTTAGCATGTATGTTTTATGTGCGCTTGCGCGAAACTCTCTGGAGTTGGGAATCGTTCGATTCTTGTATGGTTTTGGTACTGGTGCGCTCATGCCAAGTGTCAATTCACTCCTTACCAAAATTACCCCACGAGAAGGTATTTCACGTATCTTTAGCTATAATCAAATGTTTATGAATATCGGACAAGTCGTTGGACCGTTTGTTGGTTCAGCTATCGCGACAGGAATGGGATACCGTTCAGTGTTCTACGTGACAAGTCTTATCGTCTTTGTAAACTTTGTATGGAGCCTTATCAGTTTTAGAAAATATTTAAAAGTTAAGGAAATCGTGTGAGAGTAAAGATTAATTTGAAATGCAGTAGTTGCGGCAGCAAGAATTATTTGACAAGTAAAAATAAAGCAACTCATCCTGATAAAATACAGGTTTTGAAATATTGTCCTAAAGAGCGAAAAGTAACCTTACATGTTGAATCTTAGGGATAATTATGATAGAATAATCAAGACCATAGTGTAGGAAAGGAAATAGAACCCAGAAGGACTGGTAGTTAAAAAATTCTCATTTTGAGACCTTCTGACGCGTTCTTAGTGAAACATATGTACAATGTACTACTGACAATTTTGCTGGTATTATCTGTTATTATCGTGATTGCCATCTTTTTGCAACCACAGAAAAATCCAAGTAGCAACGTATTTGATAACAGCGGTTCAGAAGCTTTATTTGAACGTACTAAAGCGCGTGGCTTCGAAGCGTTTATGCAACGTTTTACAGCAGTTCTAGTATTCTTTTGGCTAGCAATTGCTTTAGCGCTAGCAATTTTATCAAGTAAATAGATAGCAACTGACGAAGGTGCCTACTGGCTTACGTTGGCTGCGCATCTTGAATTTTGTACGAAAATTCATGGGCTGGTCATTCAGCTCATTTTTTATTATTAAGTAGTGAGGAGTCTGTCCGATAGTGGATTGGAATTTGAGATTCAGTGACTTTTCACAACTTCCATAAAGCTAGAAAACGAGAGGATAGAATAAAGCAGATTTTTATAAAAAACTGCTGATAAATCACAATTATGAATGAAAAAATTATTGCTTATTTAAAAGAGCATGGGAAAGTTAATATTAATGATTTGGCAGCTGGTCTTGAGATGACTGGTGCTGAAAAATTCCCAGAGCTCATTAAAGAAATTTCACAACTTGAAAGTAACGGGGAACTCCGCTTTGATGATAACGGAAATTTAGCGCTTCGTAAAAAAGTCGACAAGAAAAAAGAAATCACTGTTACTGGTGTATTTCGTGCAAACAAAGCAGGATTTGGTTTCTTGTCTGTTGATGAAGACGAAGACGATATGTTTGTTGGACGTAATGATGTTGGTCATGCCGTTGACGGAGATACCGTTGAAGCGGTTATTAAAAAGCCAGCAAACCGTCTAAAAGGTACTGCAGCCGAAGTACGTATCGTTGGTATTGTCGAACGTAGTTTGAAAACAGTTGTTGGTAAATTTATCTTAGACGATGAAAAACCAAAATACGCTGGTTATATCAAGTCTAAAAACCAAAAAATCCAACAAAAGATTTACATCAAAAAAGAACCAGTTATTCTTGATGGAACTGAAATCATCAAAGTTGATATTGATAAATACCCAACGCGCGGTCACGATTACTTTGTCGGTCACGTTCGAGATATTGTTGGTCACCAAGGTGATGTTGGTATCGATGTTCTTGAAGTTCTTGAATCAATGGATATCAAGTCAGAATTTCCAGAAGATGTTATGGCAGAAGCTAATGCTGTGCCAGATGCACCGTCTGAAAAAGACATGATTGGTCGTGTCGACTTACGAAATGAAATCACATTTACTATCGATGGTGCTGATGCCAAAGACTTGGACGACGCTGTGCATATCAAACTGCTCGACAATGGTAATTTTGAACTTGGTGTTCACATTGCTGACGTTTCATACTACGTTACAGAAGGCTCTGCTTTGAACCGTGAAGCGGTAGCGCGTGGAACATCTGTTTATGTGACTGACCGTGTGGTACCAATGCTTCCAGAACGCTTGTCAAATGGTATTTGTTCATTGAACCCAAATGTTGATCGTTTGACACAATCATGTTTGATGGAAATTGACCGTAATGGTCGTGTGGTTAACCACCAAATCTGTCAATCAGTTATCAAGACAACTTTCCGTATGACTTACAGCGATGTTAATGACATTATCGCTGGTGATCAAGAGTTAATTGAAAAATACCAACCAATCGTTGAATCAATTCACCACATGGCTGCGCTTCACAATATTCTAGAAAAAATGCGCGTGCGTCGTGGGGCTCTTAATTTTGATACTAGCGAGGCTAAAATCATCGTTAATGACAAAGGGATGCCAGTTGACATCGTTATTCGTGAACGTGGTATTGCAGAGCGTATGATTGAGTCATTCATGTTGGCGGCTAATGAAACCGTTGCAGAACACTTTGCTAAACACAAATTGCCATTTATCTATCGTATTCACGAAGACCCTAAAGCTGAAAAATTGCAAAAATTCCTTGATTACGCAAGCATCTTTGGTGTGCAAATCAACGGTACAGCTAATAAAATCAGCCAACAAGCTCTTCAAGATTTCATGGCAAAAGTTGAAGGAAAACCAGGCGCAGAAGTACTTAACATGATGCTCCTTCGTTCAATGCAACAAGCGCGTTATTCTGAGCACAATCATGGTCACTATGGTTTGGCTGCAGAGTACTATACTCACTTTACAAGTCCAATCCGTCGTTATCCTGACCTTCTTGTACACCGCATGATTCGCGAATACACACAAGTGACTGATGAGAAAATCGAACACTTCAGAAATGCTATTCCTGAATTAGCTACATCATCTTCAACACTTGAACGTCGTGCAATCGATGCTGAACGTGTCGTTGAAGCTATGAAGAAAGCTGAGTACATGGAAGAATATGTCGGGCAAGAATTTGACGGTGTGGTGGCTAGCGTCGTGAAATTTGGTATGTTTATCGAATTACCAAATACAATCGAAGGTCTTGTACACATCACAACTCTTCCTGAGTTTTACAACTATAACGAACGTACTTTGACACTTCAAGGCGAAAAATCAGGTAAAGTCTTCCGTGTTGGTCAACAAATTAAAATTAAATTGACACGTGCTGACAAGGAAACTGGTGATATTGATTTTGAATACATTCCAAGTGATTACGATGTGATTGAAAAAGTTAAAAAATCACGTAAAGACCGTTCTGGCAAAGACAATCGTCGTTCTAAATCAGACAGTCACAAAGACCGTAAAAAAGGCCACAAGTCAAATAAACCACGAAATCGTAAATCATCAAAAGGTTCTTCTAAAAAGTCAGGAAAGAAACCTTTCTACAAAGAAGTTGCTAAGAAAAAATCACACAAATCAAAAAAATAAATAATGCCTAACCCAAATATCGACAGAAGAGAGGTAGCATAACATGCCAAAAGGTGAAGGAAATGTCGTAGCTCAAAATAAAAAAGCACGCCATGACTATAATATTGTTGATACAATCGAAGCAGGTATTGTTCTAACAGGGACTGAAATTAAGAGTGTTCGTGCAGCGCGTATCCAATTAAAAGATGGCTATGCTCAAATCAAAAACGGAGAAGCTTGGTTGATTAATGTCCACATTTCTCCATTTGAGCAAGGAAACATTTGGAACCAAGAGCCTGAGCGCACACGAAAACTATTGCTTAAGAAACGCGAAATTGAAAATTTGTCAAATGAACTAAAAGGGACTGGTATGACACTTGTTCCACTAAAAGTTTATTTGAAAAATGGCTTTGCTAAGGTCTTACTTGGTGTGGCAAAAGGTAAACACGATTATGACAAACGTGAGACAATCAAACGCCGTGAACAAGACCGTGACATCAAACGTCAAATGAAAAATTTCAATGCAAGATAATAAAAAAGGGTTTGGAGAATTCCAAACTCTTTTTGTGATTAAAGCAATTTTTTGAGTTCATCAATTAATTCTTGATTATCAGAAATCATTTGATGAATTTTATCGGTTGAAGCAGGGGTGAAATCTCCCAAGCAAGAATGAAGTTCTTGTTCGACATCAGCTTGTGGGAATTTTCCAGCTTCAGTCAGCGCAACAATCAGTTGACGTTGGTCTTCTTTTGGTCGAATACGAGTCAAATACCCCTTTTCCTCCAAACGTTTTAAAAGAGGAGTCAGCGTATTACTAGCAAGATCAAGTTTTTTTCCAAGCTCGTGTAAAGGAAGTTCATCAGTCCCCCAGAGTGCCAAAAGAACGATGTATTGTGTATAGGTTAAATCAAATGGAGCTAGTTTTTGTTTATAAAATTGATTAAATAGTCTGTTAGCGTTGTAAATGGCAAAACAGAGTTGATTAGTGAGTTTTGGATGTTCTGCAGTCATAAGTCCTCTTTCTCTGTCAGTAATTGCATTTATCATAACATAGAAAAAGTAAAAGTAAAAAATCGACAACTCAAAAGTTTAGTAGTAAACTATATTCAATCGCGCACGATTGAAAAAGAAAGGAGAAAAATATGAACACTATTGATATTTTACAAAATGTTGGTAATGGTATTTTAAGTCAGGCTAACAAACATCAGTTAGCTGCTCTTCAATTTGCAGCACAAGGTTTTTCAAAACTAGCTGACAAATACCAAAGCCATGCTGAAGAAGAACGTGACTTTGCTAAGCAAGTTTTTAATCGTATTTTGAATTTAGGTGGTAACATTTCTTATCAAAGCCAAGAAGCATTTGAAGTTCCGACGACAGCACTTGAATGGCTCAGACAAGATTTAGAGATTTCAAAAAATGGCTTAAAAGATTTGAGCCCATTGATTAAAGCCGTGTCTGAGGACTTTGTGACATATGATTTGCTTAAAGGCTATTACAAAGACGAAGATAATGATTTGCAATGGACACAACAGCAACTTGATTTGATTGATTTTATTGGCTATCAAAATTGGTTAACACAATAACTTTAAGGAGATAAAAAATGGCTTACGATTACGATATTGTTTTTATTGGTTCAGGACATGCTAACTGGCACGCTGCAGTGACTTTGGCACGCGCAGGAAAAAAGTAGCGATTGTTGAAAAAGATGTGACAGCCGGAACTTGTACAAACTACGGCTGCAACGCAAAATTTTTACTAGACAGTCCATTTGAATTTGTTGATGGTTTGTCTCGCTATGAAAAAGCTGGTATCACAGGTAACACTGAAGTTAACTGGCAAAAATTCATGGCGTTTAAAAAGACAGAGATTCCTACATATGCACCGCTTATGGAAGGCATGTTTGCTCAATTAAACATCAACCTTCTAAAAGGTTACGGAAAATTAGTTGATGCTCACACTGTTAGTGTTGACGGTGAAAATGTCACAAGTGATTATATCGTAATCGGTACAGGTCAACGTCTATCTCGTTTGAATATTGAAGGTAAAGAACTTCTGCATGATAGCCGTGACTTCCTTGACTTAGATGACATGCCAAAACGTATTACTTTTGTTGGTGCAGGTACTATCTCAATGGAATTTGCGACAATGGCTGCAAAACTTGGTTCAGAAGTTCACATTATCGCATTCGCTGACAGAGCTTTAGCTGCTTACCAAGAAAACTATGTTGAGACAGTTGTTGCTAAGATGCAGGCAGAAGGGGTTAACTTCCACTTCAGTCAAGCAGTTGAAAAAGTAGAACAAGTGGCAGATGGCTTCCGTGTGACAACAGCACAAGGTTTGGTTGTTGAAACAGATTATGTTCTTGATGCAACTGGTCGTATTTCAAATGTTGAAAATCTTGGCTTGGAAGAACTAGGTATCGAATTTAACCGTTCAGGTATCGTGGTTAATCAATACATGCAAACTTCAGTTTCAAATATCTTTGCTAGCGGAGATGTGGTTGACAAAACAATTCCTCGTTTGACACCGACAGCAAGCTTTGAATCAGATTACATTGCAGCCTTCATTCTTGGATTGAACAATGAACCAATCAACTATCCAGCGGTGCCAAATCTTGTCTTCACATTCCCACGTATTGCGCAAGTTGGTGTGACAGTTGAAGAAGCTCGTGATAATGACAATTATCGTGTAGTTGAAGTGCCATTTGGACAACAATTGAAATTCCAGACTAAATTGGAAGACGAAGCGCACATTACACTTATCGTTAACCAAAATAAAGAATTGGTCGGAGCTAGTCTTCTAGGAAATGAAGCTGGCGAAATGATTAACCTTATCACTTTGATGATTAACCAAAGAATGACAGCACTAGACCTAAGCCAAATGATTTTTACCTTTCCTGGCATAACAAACGGTTTGATTAACGCTGTTATGATGGCATTGATTTAATAGCAAAATAACACAAAAACCTTGAACGAATTGTTCAAGGTTTTTTAGGATTAGTCAGCCCAAGTAATGACATTTTCACGAGGTTTGCGTGAGCGTGGGTGTTTAGGGTCGCGAAGTCGATAACCAAACGAAACCATGCTGGCAATGCCTTCTTTATGAGGATTGATAAGACCAGCTTTTGCTAGAATGTGATTAACTTTATCATAATTGAACCCTTCGATTGGACAAGAGTCGATACCAATCATGCTGGCTGCTGTCATCATATTTCCAAGGGCGATGTAAGTTTGTTTAGCAGTCCAGTCAAATAATGCACGAGGATTATCTGCCATTTTCATATCATTTTTTTGGAATGATTCGTAGGTTGCCAAGCGACTATTAAGAGTATCGCCTTCACCAAGGCCACGACGAACAAGACTGTCTTTTACTGACTCTGAATCGTAACGAGCATTCTTCTCAGCGATAAGAAGGACAAAATGACTGGCTGTATCAAGTTGAGGTTGCGCACCCCAAGCAACGGCTTTTAAATCGTCACGTAGTTTAGCAATGTGCTTTCGGTCGAGAACGATAAAGCGCCAAGCCTCTAGCCCAATTGAAGAAGGACTTAGCCAAGCGGTATCAAGAATGTATTCCATATCATCATGTGAAATGTCACTGTCATTATAAACACGAATGGCAACTCGATGGTCAAAGGCATCGAGGACTTGTTTTTTGATAGCTTCTTTAGTCATATCAGTCTCCTAGTTTTCTTTCTATGATAGCATTTTCACATTGTTTTTGCTAATTTTAGAAACCAAAAAAACAAAGGACCGAATCTTTGTTTACTTGAGTTTTTCTCTTAAATAGTTGACGTCTTTGATAAAGCCACTGAGATTATAATCTTGGTTCATTTCCATAAATTTTTCTCGTGTCTCATTGAAAATTTGTAAAATTTCAGGGATAAGTTCTCTTCGTTTATCGGTAATATAAATATTTTTTATGCGACCATCTTGTGTGATTGTGACCAATTCTTGATGAGCAAGTTTAGTAACAAGTTTTGAGAGAGATGGTGGTGATATGCAAAGAATTTCTGCAAGATCTTTGCAGCGTTTTCCATTTTCTTGATTTAAAATAAAAAGGACTAGAGCATAAGAATGTGACATCCCTAGTTTTCGAAAAGCATCTTCAGTGTATTTATCAAGAGCTCATTCCAGTCTTTTGATTGAAAAATATAAGCATCCGTCTAAATTTTATTGGATACTTTTTGATAAAATATTTTCCTCAGTATGTGTATTCATAGAAACTATCTTAACATAGTTATATTGGGATAGCAAATGAACCTTTTAGACTTTTAAAGCTGTTTATCCGATTATTTTAGTAATTTGGTTAATCTGAGTATTTAAAGTGCTTATATCGTTTAGATTATTAATTTCAGCTAGTTTGATGAATTCTTGTCGAGTACTAAAAATGTTTCAGCAATGACATCTGCAAGGTCTTTTCCTTTTTCTGATAAGTGGATATGTTTTGTACGGCTGTTTGGAACAAGATAAACTAAGTCTCTGCGGTTCAGCTTTTCAATGATTTTTGTCATAGACGGAGCGGTAATACAGAGAATATCAGCGAGCTCTTTATAACATTTTCCATCTTCTTGGCTTAAGATAAAAAGAGTTAAAGCATAGCTGTGTGATAAGCCAATTTTGCGATAAGTTTCTTCAGTCTTTTTTTTCTAAAATGCAGTTAAGTTTTTTGATAGAAAAATAGAAATCCATATTTAATAGTTCTTGAATGTCTTGTGGCACGGTAACCTCCTTTAAAATGTCTGCAATTTTTAGCTTAACACAATTACACTAGCTTTACAAATTGACCTAAATAAAAAGCCGTGGAACAGCTGGTTTAATCGCAAAATTTAAGTTGCTGAGTGATTTTATTTATTTCATCAACGAGATTTTCAGGATAATATTCGACAGCTTTATTAAAGAGTTGTCGAACTTCTGCGTGTGCTTGACGAATTTGAGGAGTGAGTTTTCGTCCTTTATCAGTAAGATAGACGTGTTTAGTGCGACCTTCGCAAATAATTTCAACGAGTCCTTTACGTACAAGTTTTTCAATCATTTTTGTTAGAGTAGGTGCTGTAACGCCAAGAAGTTTAGCAAGCTCTTTATGGAGTTTTCCGTTTTCCATTTCTAAAATGATAAGGATACTTGATTGTGAAGGGGACAATCCGACTTTCTGAAAGACTTCTTCATAAAGTTTATCAAGAGCACGATTGAGTTTTTTGATAGCAAAAAAGAGTCGAGAATCAAGGATTTCTTGAACAGTTTTGGGCATCGAATTCTCCCTAATTATTTAATTATAAGAATTATGATAGCAAACTTAGAAAAAGATAACAAATAATATGCTCAGGTAACAAAATATTAAAATGCTGTCATGTAAACGTTTGTTGTGTAAAAAATCAAAAAAACAAGCCTTTTTTGAAAGCTTGTTTTCTAATTTTCTAAAATTTTCATTATTTATAGCAAGGGCATGATGACGTTGACCCAGAACCATGATAGTGGCATAACAATGACCATGGCTGGAATCATGTCTGCTGTTGGAAACATTTTGACACGAATCATTCGAAAACCTGTTGCTACCATGAGAAAACCACCGCAGGCTTTAAAGTCAGCAATCATATCAGGTGTTGTTAACGGTACAATGACACCTGCAAGTAAAAAGAGAGCTGTAAAGATGATGAATTGAGGAATAGCGATAAGTGAAACCACAAAGCCAAGATTACATGCAAAAATAGCAGCAGTAAAGAAGTCAAGGATAGATTTTGAAATTAAAATGGTAGAATCTCCAGTCATACCTGAGTCAAGACTACCGTAAATCCCAGTTCCGCTGGCACAGAAAAGAACGATGACAGTAAGCAAAGTAGCCAGAAATTCGTCATTTGAGAGTTGGCTGTGCTTTTGTGGCAAGATTTTTGAGACGGCTTTTTGCATCAAAATGCCCCCTTTATTAATCCATTCACCGAGATTAATAGCAAGACCGATAGCAGTTCCCACAACGATAGCGAAGATAACTGCAGGCATGTATTTCATAAGTCCAATAGATGAGATACCCATCCCCATTGAACAAACACCGAAAATAAGATTTAGCTGATTTTTAAAATCTTCAGATAAGATGTGACCAAAAATGCCTCCGAGGATTCCTCCGAAAATAATGGCAAAAGAATTGATAATAACACCAGTTGGCATATAGTTCCTCCTTTTTAAGATTTAAAATAAAGCAAAAAAATAAGCTCACTTGTAAAAACAAGCGACTTAAGGTGACAATATATTCTTTCCAATAACTAGTGTAACACGAATAAGTTAAAAATCAATTTGCATTTAGTGATAAGTTATTCTAAAATGGAATAGGTAGGAGGACCGTGGATGAATCTTCAGAAATTACAAGTCTTTTTGTCATTATGTGATACACTTAATTACACAGAAACAGCAGAACGTCTTTATACAAGTCAAGGAAATGTTTCAAAGCAAATCATGGCTTTAGAAAAAGAGCTTGGCGCATCATTGTTTCACCGTAATCGACGTCATATTGCCATCACTAAAGAAGGGCAAGTGGTTAAAAAATATGCGGAAATGATTTTAGCAAATCACCAAAAAATGATGAATGACTTATCGCAGATGAAAGAAGATAATGCGTCAAAGCTCGTTCTTCATGGTGTTCCGAGTATGCCTTTTTACGCCATTATTTTTGAGATTGCTGGTTTTAAAAAACGCCACAGACAGTTTGAAGTGAAGGTAGAAGAAGAGGAAGCCGATATCTTATTGGAAAATTTACTCAAGCAGAAGTGTGATATCATTTTTGCTAGACAGTTTACGAGTAAACTGCCTCAAAATGTTGAAACTATTACGATTGACCGTGACCGTTGGGTAGTTGTTTTGCCAAGTACACATCATTTGGCAGATAGAAATAGTATTAACCTTGAAGAACTTTCTGATGAAAAATTCTTGCAGCTCAGTGAGCAAACACAGCTGATGCAGCCTTTTTTAGAGCTTTGCCATGCTTATCATTTTGACCCTGAGGTTACATACAAGGGCAATCGCATTAATTTGATTATTGACTTTATTGAAAATGATTTGGGGATTTCTTTGATGATGGAAAAGATGGTTTTGCCATTTGACAACAAGGAAATTGTTTTTATACCACTTGATATCACAAAAGATTCTGAAATGATTTTGATGAAATTGAAGCAGAATCAGTCGGCAGCAGTTCAAAAATTTTGGCAAGAAATGCAAGAAAAGTATAAGAAAAAGGATTGAGTTTTTCTCAATCCTTTTAGAGTTTATTTATCATACCTCGCAAATGATTGAAAAAATTCAAGACTAGTTTTTAGATTATTTTTCTATAAAATGATATTGAAGGGAGAAAAAATGTCTTATTTATATTTGTTACTTGCCATTGTTGGCGAGCTTTTAGGAACTAATTTATTAAAATTATCTGCTGGCTTTACGAAGCCTATTCAAAGCATTTCAGCACTGATTAGTTATGGCATTTGCTTCTTTTTCTTGTCGTTATCGTTGAAGAAAATACCACTTGGCGTAGCTTATGCCACTTGGTCTGCCGTCGGACTAGTTTTTACAGCTATTATTTCTGTCATGATTTTCAACGAAAAAATCAATGTCTATACGGTTATCGGCTTGATTTTGATTATTATAGGCGTTTTAATGGTTAATTTATTAGGAAATGCTGGACATTAAAAAACAAGCCATTAAGGCTTGTCTTTTTTTGTGATTATCCTTCAAAGTACAACAATTCTTTTGGTGTGTGTGTGAAAACTTCGAAGCCTGATTTCGTAACGTGACCACAATCTTCGATGCGGACACCAACTTTTCCAGGAATGTAAATACCAGGTTCAACTGAGAAGCACATACCTTCTTGGATTTCCATGTCGTTACCTTCCATGATTGAAGGGAATTCGTGACATGTCATACCAATACCGTGACCAAGACGGTGGTTGAAGTATTCACCGTAACCCGCTTTTTCAATAACTTTACGAGCAGCCGCATCAACTTCGCTAGCAGTAACACCAGGTTTGATGAAATCAAGAGCTGCCATGTGAGCTTCTAAGCACAAGTTGTAGATATCTTTTTTGAATTGGTCAGGTTTACCAACGGCAACTGTACGAGTCATATCGCTAGCATATCCATGCATATCTGTACCAAGGTCAAACAAAAGTAGGGCATTGTTTTCGATTTTATTTGTACCAGGAATACCATGTGGATTTGCAGCGTTATCTCCAGTCAAGACCATAGTTTCGAAACTCATTTTTTCAACACCTTGTTTTTTCATTTCAAATTCAATCATGGCAATGACGTCAGTTTCAGTGTTGTTAAGTGAGATATTGTCAAAACCAACTTTGACAGCTTTATCAGCGTACTCACCAGCAATCATCATTTTATCGATTTCATCTTGAGATTTGATAAGACGCATTTTTTGAACGAAAGGAGTAAGGTCTTCAAAATGACCTTCAAAGACTGTTTGCAATCCTTGGAATTTTGTAACGTTTAGGTTGTCAAATTCAGCAAGAATTTTGGCGCTATCAACTGAAGGAAGACCGTTTTTGATTTTTTCCCAAGGGTTTTCAGAATCAACATAACCAAAAACAGGGAAGTTTAGGATTGCACTAGCACGAGCAACTTCAAGTGCTGGTACAAAGAGAACTGGTTCACGATCGCTATAGACAAAAAGGAACATTTGACGTTCGTGTGGATCGCAGAAGAAACCAGTTAAGTAGTTTACAGTAACAGGATCAGAGAAAATAGCAATGTTTGCTTTTTCTTGAGTAAGGTATGAACGGATTTGATCTAATTTAGACATGCGAAACCTTCTTTCTAATTATCCCCATTTTTTCAAAAAAATTCAAAAAAATCAAGAGCTTGCTCCAAAAAAATTAAATATGCTTAATTTTCACAAAATCAGGCTAAAAAGTAGATGAAAATGTGAAAACGTTTCATAAATCGCTTTAAAAAATAGCAGAAAATTTTCTGAAAATAACTATTTTTTGCCTTTCTAAGACCTTTATGAGAAAAACAAGATATTAAACGTTTTCAA
>NZ_GL698429.1:885665-929106 GCF_000187265.1 Streptococcus equinus ATCC 9812 | reverse complement strand
GGAGCTGAGTTCAGTCGTTTAGCAGAAGTTTTTGACCCTGCTCATATCTACTATGCCCACCCGTATTCTTCTTGGGAGCGTGGTACTAATGAGAATCATAATAGACTCATCCAGCGTTAGTTGCCTAAGGGAAGCAAAAATGCGACTCAACAACAAGTCGCATTTATTGAAAACTGGATTAACAACTATCCAAAGAAACTATTCAATTATAAATCTCCTAAAGAGTTTTTACAGACTGGCTAATTTGAACCTGAAATTTGGCAACGTTTTCAATATATGAAAACTTTCCAAAAATAATGAGTTTACCCTTGAAAGTGTTTCCAAAAGATGGTAAAATATCTGTGAAAGCGAAATTTTCAAATAGAAAGGAAGTCCAATAATGAACACTGATGATACGATTACAATTTATGACGTTGCACGTGAAGCTGGTGTCTCAATGGCAACAGTTAGTCGTGTTGTAAATGGTAATAAAAATGTAAAGGAAAACACTCGTAAAAAAGTCCTTGAAGTTATTGACCGTTTAGACTATCGTCCAAATGCAGTTGCTCGTGGTTTGGCAAGTAAGAAAACGACAACTGTTGGTGTTGTTATTCCAAATATCGCTAATAGCTATTTTTCAATTTTAGCGAGAGGGATTGATGACATTGCTGCTATGTACAAATACAATATCGTTCTTGCATCAAGTGATGAAGATGACGATAAAGAAGTTAATGTCGTAAACACTTTGTTTGCTAAACAAGTTGATGGTATTATCTTCATGGGTCACCATTTGACTGAAAAAATTCGTGCAGAGTTCTCTCGCTCACGCACACCAGTTGTTCTAGCAGGGACAGTTGATTTAGAACATCAACTTCCAAGTGTTAATATTGATTACAAAGCTGCTGTAGCAGATGTTGTTGATATTTTAGCTAAAAACAATAAAGATATTGCCTTTGTTTCAGGACCACTTATTGACGAAATCAATGGTAAAGTTCGTCTTACTGGTTACAAAGAAGGACTTGAAAAGAACAATCTTTCATTCAAAGAAGGACTTGTATTTGAAGCAAACTATGACTATAAAGATGGTTATGAGCTTGCTCAACGTGTGATGAACTCAGGTGCAACAGCTGCTTATGTAGGTGAAGATGAATTAGCTGCAGGTCTTTTGAACGGCTTGTTTGCTGCAGGTAAAAAAGTTCCTGAAGACTTTGAAATCATTACAAGTAATGATTCACCAATTACTTCATACACACGTCCAAACCTCAGCTCAATCAGCCAACCGGTTTATGACCTTGGAGCTGTCAGCATGCGTATGTTGACTAAAATCATGAACAAAGAAGAACTTGAAGAAAAAGAAATTATTCTTAATCATGGTCTTAAATTACGTGGTACATCACGTCAATAATTTATTTATCTGAAATCAGCCTTAGGGCTGATTTTTTTGAGCTTTAGTGAAAAATGTTACAAAATAGGCTATAATAGAGTTTATGAAAGTTTTACTGTATTTGGAAGCCGAAAATTATTTAAGAAAATCAGGAATTGGTCGTGCCATTAAGCACCAAGAACGTGCGCTTACGATGGTTGGTCAAGATTATACAACAAATCCAGACGATGATTATGATTTAGTGCATATCAATACTTATGGAATTAAGAGCTGGAAATTACTAAAAAAATCTAAAAAAGCTGGTAAAAAAGTGTTGATGCATGGTCATTCAACAGAGGAAGATTTTCGTAATTCATTTATTGGCTCTAATTTAGTATCACCAATTTTTAGATGGTACCTTTGTCATTTTTATAACAATGCAGATGCCATTATTACGCCGACAGAATATTCAAAATCACTAATCAGTGGTTATGGTGTTGACAAACCTATTTATGCTGTTTCAAATGGTATTGATTTGTCACGTTATGTGCCAAATCCTGCTAAAGAGGAAACTTTTAGACGTCATTTTGGCATTAAACCAGATGAAAAAGTTGTTATTTGTGCTGGGCTTTATTTTATGCGAAAAGGTATTGATGAATTTGTTGAAGTTGCTAAACAAATGCCTGATGTGCGTTTTATTTGGTTTGGTGAAATAAATAAATGGGTTATTCCACATAAAGTTCGAAGCATCGTGACACGCAAACATCCAGATAATGTTACCTTTGCTGGTTATATCAAAGGGGATGTTTTTGAAGGGGCCATGAGTGGTGCTGACGCCTTCTTTTTCCCAAGTCGTGAGGAAACAGAAGGAATCGTCGTTCTTGAAGCCCTTGCTAGCCACCAACATGTTGTCGTGCGTGACATTCCAGTTTACCATGGTTGGGTTGATGACAGCTGTGCTGAGTTAGCAACTGACGTTGATGGTTTCGTTAAAGCTTTACGAAAAGTTTTATCAGGAAATAGTGAAAAACAAGAAGCAGGTTATCATATTGCTGAGAGTCGTAGTATTGATAAGGTTGCTCATGAATTGGTTGATGTTTATCACAAAGTAATGGAGTTGTAAAATGAGAATAGGACTATTTACGGACACCTATTTTCCTCAAGTTTCCGGGGTAGCAACAAGTATTTGCACCCTTAAGGAAGAATTGGAGAAAGAAGGGCACGAAGTTTATATCTTTACAACCACAGATAAAGCGGTTAAGCGCTATGAAGATCCGACGATTATCAGACTTCCAAGCGTTCCTTTTATTTCTTTTACAGATCGCCGTATTGTCTATCGTGGATTGATTTCGTCATATAAAATTGCTAAACAATATAAACTAGATATTATTCACACACAGACAGAGTTCAGTGTTGGTATGCTTGGAAAAATGATTGCAGCTGCGCTAAGGATTCCAGTCGTTCACACTTATCACACGCAATATGAAGATTATGTTGGTTATATTGCTAAAGGAAAAATCATTAAACCTGGGATGGTTAAGTACATTGTCCGCGGGTATTTAAATGATTTGGACGGTGTGATTTGTCCATCACGTATTGTGTTAAACTTGCTTGATGGTTATGATATCAAGATTCCAAAACGTGTTATTCCAACAGGAATCCGTGTTGAAGAATACGAACGCAAGGACATCACAAAAGAAGATGCTATGGCACTTCGTGAGCAACTTGGAATTGCCGAGGACGAGACAATGTTGCTAAGTCTGTCACGTATTTCTCATGAAAAAAATATACAAGCGATTATCCAACAATTTCCAAATGTTCTAGCGCAAAATAGTCGTGTTAGACTGGTTGTTGTTGGTGATGGACCATATCTTTCTGACCTTAAAAAAATGGTTGCTGAACTTGGTATCGAGGAAAAGGTTATTTTCACTGGAATGGTGCCACACGATCAAACAGCGATTTACTACAAAGCTGCTGATTTCTTTATTTCGGCTTCAACAAGTGAAACCCAAGGTCTCACATACACTGAAAGTCTTGCCAGTGGAACACCAGTTATTGCGCACGGAAATCCTTACTTGGATGATATCATTGACCAAAAAATGTTTGGAACACTTTTCTATCAAGAAGAGGATTTAGCAAATGCTATTTTAGATGCTATTGAAAATACTCCTAAAATGGATGAAAAATCCTATCAAGCTAAGATGTATGCTATCTCAGCTGAACATTTTGGAAAATCAGTTTATGCCTTTTATTTGGATGTTTTGATTTCTGCTGAGAATAAGAAAAAAGAAAAATTCTCATTGACTGTTCGTAGAAAACGCGAAAAAACATCTGTAAAAATTGCTCACTCTGCTATCAAACTTCCAGCAGAAGCTGCAAAAGCAACGGTTAAAACATCTGCCAAAGTTTTTAAGGCACCAAAACGTTTAATTAATTCAATTCGAGATTTCCTTAACTAAGTTCTTGAAAAATAAAAAATTCGTGTTATAATAGCTATCGAAGACAAGTTGAACAGGGTTTAACCTTTAGAGCGAGTGCCGGTTGGTGAGAAGGGCGCAGGGTTAGCTGATTCAATACTCCTTCCATTGCTTTTATGCAAACATAAAACGGTTGCTACGATATAGCTATTTTGAGGTTTACGACTCTTTTTTGTCGTAGATAAATGAAGGTGGAACCACGTTACGACGTCCTTTTTGGGCGTCGTTTTTCTTTTATCTCGAGAAAAAAGCATTGTGAACTCGTCAAATTCCTTTTGTCTGGTTCCAAAAAGGAATTCTCAACAATGTCATTATTAAAAAAGGAGAATAGTATGGTTAAAATTACTTTTCCAGATGGCGCTGTGCGCGAATTTGAATCTGGTGTAACAACTTTTGAAATTGCTCAAAGTATCAGTAATTCACTAGCTAAAAAAGCTTTGGCTGGTAAATTTAACGGAGAATTGATTGATACCACACGTGAAATTACAGAAGATGGTAGCATCGAAGTTGTGACACCTGATCACGAAGATGCACTTTCAGTTTTGCGTCACTCTGCAGCTCACCTTTTTGCCCAAGCTGCTAAACGTCTTTTCCCAGACCTTTGCCTTGGTGTAGGTCCTGCAATCGAAAATGGTTTCTACTACGATACAGATAACAAATCAGGTCAAATCACTGATGAAGATCTTCCTCGTATCGAAGAAGAAATGAAAAAAATCGTTAAAGAAAACCTTCCATGCGTTCGTAAAGAAATTTCTATCGAAGAAGCGCGTGAATTGTTCAAAAACGATCCTTACAAACTTGAATTGATTGAAGAACACGGTGAAGACGAAGGTGGTCTTACTGTTTACACACAAGGTGAATTTACAGACCTTTGCCGTGGCCCACACGTTCCTTCAACTGGACGTATTCAAGTCTTCCACCTATTGAACGTTGCTGGTGCTTACTGGCGTGGAAATAGCGACAACGCTATGATGCAACGTGTCTATGGTACTGCTTGGTTTGATAAAAAAGACCTTAAAGCTTACCTTAAACAACGTCAAGAAGCTAAAGAACGTGACCACCGTAAACTTGGTAAAGAACTTGATTTGTTCATGATTTCTCAAGAAGTTGGTCAAGGTCTTCCATTCTGGTTGCCAGATGGTGCTACAATCCGTCGTACTTTGGAACGTTACATCGTTGATAAAGAAGTGGCTTCAGGATACCTTCACGTTTACACTCCACCATTGGCTTCAGTTGACCTTTACAAAACTTCAGGTCACTGGGATCACTACCGTGAAGACATGTTCCCAACAATGGATATGGGTGATGGTGAAGAATTCGTTCTTCGTCCAATGAACTGCCCACACCACATCCAAGTTTATAAACACCACGTACACTCATACCGTGAATTGCCAATCCGTATCGCTGAAATCGGTATGATGCACCGTTACGAAAAATCTGGTGCTTTGTCAGGTCTTCAACGTGTTCGTGAAATGTCTCTTAATGATGGTCACTTGTTCGTAACACCTGAACAAATCCAAGACGAATTCCAAAAAGCTCTTCAATTGATTATCGACGTTTACGAAGATTTCAACTTGACTGACTACCGTTTCCGTCTTTCATTGCGTGACCCTAAAGACACTCACAAATACTACGATGACGATGAAATGTGGGAAAATGCTCAATCAATGTTGAAAGCAGCATTGGATGAAATGGGCGTTGATTACTTTGAAGCTGAAGGTGAAGCAGCCTTCTACGGTCCAAAACTTGATATCCAAGTTAAGACAGCTCTTGGTAACGAAGAAACATTGTCAACTATCCAACTTGACTTCCTTCTTCCAGAACGTTTCGGTCTTACATATGTTGGTGCTGATGGTGAAGAACACCGTCCAGTTATGATTCACCGTGGTGTTATCTCAACAATGGAACGCTTCACAGCTATCTTGATTGAAAACTACAAAGGTGCATTCCCAACATGGCTTGCTCCTCACCAAGTAACTGTAATCCCAGTTTCTAACGAAGCTCACGTCGACTATGCTTGGGAAGTAGCTAAACTTCTTCGTGACAAAGGTGTTCGTGTTGACGTTGATGAACGTAACGAAAAAATGCAACTTAAAATCCGTCAAAGCCAAACTAAGAAAATTCCTTATCAATTAATCGTTGGTGATAAAGAAATGGCTGATAAGACAGTTAACGTTCGTCGTTACGGTAGCAAACAAACTCATACAGAATCTATTGATGAATTTGTTGAAAATATCATGGCTGATATTGACCGTAAATCTCGTCCAGACGCTGAATAATTCCTTATATTTGCATAATAAATTCGGTAAAAAAGAAGTCCTGCGGGGCTTCTTTTTATGTTTTCCAGATTTGCAAAAGTAGTTGCTTTTTATCCATAAGTGTTAAAATAAAAGTAAGCGCTCGCAAAAGGGGGGAGTAAATATGCGAAACTTAAAATACAAATCGTTATCGACTGGCTTTGGTCTATTATTAGCCTTAGCTGTGCTTTTGTCTAATTTTGGACCTAGTCCAGTGATTGTAAAAGCTGATTCTGTATGGAACTTCAGTGATTCTAAATTTACAGATTTAGCTTCGCTTTCATCTTAGAAAACAATTGATAGCTTAACATTTGAAGCTAATGAAAATAGTCCATTGAGCACTTTAGCTGAGTCGGTTACCGTTTCTAGGAATGACTACTCTAATGCGCTATTATTGAAGTCTCAGAGTGAGCAACATGATAATGCTATCAAAATTCCTGTTACAACTAATGATGTTATCAAAGTTACTATGAAACGTAATTCTGATACTGAATCAGCAAGTTTAGCTATTTTTGATGAGCAAGGTCAAGAGTTAATAATTGCAGAGACAAAATCTGAAGTTAGTGAAGAATCTTATACTTACGTAGAAAATGATAGTTTTGTTTACTTATGTGCTAAAGTTGGGAATGTCGAAATTTTTAAATTAGAAGTGAATTCTGCTGAGGCAACTGATGAAAGTCAAGAGTAAGGTAGCACAAGTAATAGCACAGAAGTTAATCTTTCAGAAGTTGAAACTGCTGATGAAGCTACAATCTCCACTTCATTAGCAGCGGCAAATACAACTGTCTCAACTTACAAAGACCTTCTTTCAGCGATTTCTAAAGCTGAAAAAGCTGGTGGTGGTAAAGTCTATGTCAAAGGGCAAAAGATTGCTTATGATGGACGAATTGCGCTTTCAAAAGCAAATTCAAATGTTCAAATCATCGGTGTTCAGAATGCTGACGGTTCTTATCCTGAACTTGATTTTTCAAACTTTATGGCTAAATATGTAGGTAAAGCTTCATCAGATGCGGCTGTTGGTGTAAGAATTTCAGGTTCTAACTACACTGTTCAAAATCTGATTGTCGAACACGCACCAGACAACGGTATCCAAATCAAAGGAAAAACTGCTGGCAACAACAAAGTTTCAAACTGTATCGTTTGTTATAATAATGACGCTGGTTTGCAAATAACAGCAGGCGCATACAAAAATACAATTGAAGTGATTTACAGCTATCGTAATTGTGATGTTTACACTCGCGGTGGTAATGCTGACGGATTTACACCAAAACTTGGTGCTGGAACAGGCAATACCTTTACATGCTGTTATGCTTGGGACAATTCTGACGATGGTTGGGATTCGTTTGATAAAGCTGGTGATGTGACACCAGATATCACGTACACAAACTGTGCGGTTTGGAATAATGGTAATCCAGATGTCTTTACAGGTAAATATGATTTTGACCACAAAAAAGCTCTAGATGAAAATCTTCATTTGGTACAGTTGATTAAGGCGAAAGATGCTTCATTTGCTTCAAACTATGCTAAAAGAAAATTCAGCTTGCCCTCAGGTAATTTCATTCAAACAGATGCTGGAACAGTTAGTCTTTCAGCTTGGGCTGGTAGTTCTTTTGACGGAAATCCAAATGGTTTCAAACTTGGTTCTGTCAACTCAAAATCAAGTGTAACTCGTAGCCTTTCTTACTGTCTTGCTTTTGATGAAGCCAAAAAAGGATTTGATAACAATAACAGTTCAGTTACAGGGTATTTTAATCATTGTGTAGCTTTTGATAATGGTTATAATTACTATATTCAACCATTGAGCATTAAAGGTTGGACATCTGTTCAAGGATTTAGTGGCAAGAGTGCTGATAAACTACCAAGCGGTCGCTCAGTTGTTACACCAGCTTCTGGTAACCAATCAAGCATTCGTAAATCAGTTGAAAGCACCAAAAATACAATCATTGCAAACTGTCAGGCAAATGAAATTTCTGGCAAAACAGCATTTAATATTTACTAGATATTATAGTCTAAAATAGCCCCTCTATTGAGGGGCTATTTTGAATGATTAAAATTTGAGTTGTTTATAGTAAATGGTATTCTTTGAGGAGTTTTTCGATATAAGTTCCATGAATTTTTTTTAAGAGCCTCTTTTAAAAGAGTTTGCTCTGCCCAAGAAATATTCATTTCTATCAATGATTTTTGGTCATTTAGGTAGTAAAGGGCATTGAGCAACATGCGGATATCAAAAGCTGACGCAAAGACTTCAGGAACTCCACGGTCAACATCGAGTAAAGTGTAGACAGCTTCCATGGCAGTTCTGACAGAATATTCGGTTGTAAAGACAGTATCTCTTGGTGTTTCGGCATAGTTACCGATAAAGGCAAGGTTTTTACTGTGTTTTGGCACGACTAGTGGACGGTCATTTAAGCCACGTGGTATGAAATAAGTTGTGATATAGGGCATGTGGCAAGGAATAGTAGAAACTACGTTTGCGATTTCTGCAATTTCATTTTCTGGAACGCCCATGTGATAGAGCCATTCTTGACAGAATTCTTTACCAGTGCATTCATCAGGTCATTTATCGATGTAATTTCCTTTACGGTCTGTGTAAAGAGGGTAAAACCAAACAACGAGTTTATTGTCTTTTTGAGCTTTGAAATCCGGTTGACGACTGATTGAATAACCTAAAAGCCAGCTAGAATCTTTTATACTAGTTGGACCGCTAGTTACGATTGAACCACTGTAAGGGTCTTTATGGTTAACAGCTTCGATATAAGGAGCGATACGTTTGTCTTTAAAAGTGATAGTAGCAGAAATAGTCCAGTTAGCGTCAGGAATATTTTGGCAGGAGACTTCCGGGTGACCAAAACTGTCATCTTGTGCAGCTAATTTTTGCCAGAGTTCCCAGCTAGCACCTAATGTGTGTTTGATAGGAGCAGGGTGGTCATTATCACCATATGTTGTACTTTCAGTGATTGAACCGTTTGTTACAAAGACTAAATCATCTGGGGTTAAAAAGATTTCTTCTTGTTTGTCAGCTTTTGTAAATTCAATTTTTGTGGCAACTTTGTCTTGACCTTTGCGATTAACTAAAATATTTGTAGCTGTAGTATCATAACTGAAGTCAACACCGTGTTCTGTCAAATAGTGCACAATTGGCAAAATCAATGATTCATACTGATTGTATTTTGTAAAGCGAAGAGAAGAAAGATTTTTTAGGCAGCCAACGTGTTGGACAAAGCGCATGAGATAACGGCGCATTTCCATGGCACTTGACTACGGTTCGAAGGCAAACATAGTACACCAATAAAGCCAGAAATTAGATTTGAAAAATTCATCATCAAAAATTTGGTCAATCTGAACATTTTCAAGTTTGCTTTCAGGCATCAAAATTAAATCGATAATTTCTTTGATGGCTTTTTCTGATAATGTTAACTTGCCATCATCTGGAATAGCTTTGCCACGCTCATGAATAACATGTGTTTTAGCGTAACAAGGGTCTTCTTTGTTGAGCCAGTAGAATTCATCCAAGATTGAGTGGTCAGGATTTTCGAGTGAAGGAATCGAACGGAATAAATCCCAAAGTACTTCAAAATAAGGTTCCATTTCACGTCCACCACGAATAATATAGCCTAGACGATCGTTTTTAATCCCATCCATACTGCCACTAGGAAGTTTTAGTTCTTCTAGGATATGGATATGATTACCTGGCATTTGCCCATCGCGAACAAAAAAAACAGCTGTCGAAAGAGCTGCTAATCCACTACCAACAATATAAGCTGATTTTTGGTCAACATTTTCAGGCTTTTTAGGTCGAGCAAAAGCTTCATAATTACCATTAGAATAATGCATACGTGTCAACTCCTTTTCTGTGATTATCTTCATTAAACCGCTTTTTTGCGAAAAACAAAATAGAGAAGGTAAACACCTTGTCTAAAATTTTGGCATATTTGAGTGATTGTTTAGCTACAGTTTTTCAAGTAGCTGGTAAATACGGTGTGCCAAGTCTTGAGGATTTTCTTGTAAGCCTGAATCAATCCAGTCTAAAATAAAACCAACCAGACCATATTTATAGAAATACGCACGAAATTCGATTTCTTCTTCTGTCAAATCAATCCCTTTTTCTTCTAGAACAGGTTTAGTTAAGTCGTAAGCACGGTCGTACAGAAAATGTTCTAAATAATTGCGGTTAACGGAGTAGTAAGTGTTGCAGACGAAAGCTTTGTTATCTTGAATATAGTGAAAAATGGCTAGCATTCCTTTTTCCCATGAATCATTGGTCCTATTATCGCCAATCATTCGTTCACTGTCAGAAATATAGATTTGTTCCAAAAGATCATACAGGTCGTTAAAATGATAATAAAAAGTTTGACGATTAGCCTTTAAGTATTGGATGAGTTCAGTGACAGTGATTTTGTCAAAAGCTTTTTTTGCCATAATCTCTTTTAAAGCTTGAGCAAAAGCTTGTTTCGTTAAAGTCTTCATAAATTCCCCTCTATCTATAGTTATTTTATCACAAGCCTCTTTAAAAAAGGTGTTAGCGCTGCAATGTGCTATAATTGACCTATGAAAATCGGAGACAAAGAGTTTTTCCTTTTTTGGGAAAATAGCAGAGCTATAATGACACAGCACCAAGCAAGACAAGTGCTTACTGAGCTCATGAAAATCGCACAAATGCCTTTAGAATTAACGGGAGAAGTGGCACAGACGAGAAAATTGGTAAATCAATTTTCAGATGATTTAGCTCCAGATGATCCATTCTGGGGTGAATTAGCAAGACTTGTTCAGCTAGCTTTTCCAGGTGAGAGTATGGCAGAGGACACGCTTTTAGCCCATCAAGTCCATCAATTTCGTTATGTCATTTCAGCCTATCAGGCTCAGTTGGTGAGAGAATATTATCCAGCAAAAAATGATTGGACATCGCTTTTAGCTTTTCTCAAAGGCAAGAAGGAACGTCGTTTTTGGCGAAAAGTTTTTGATTTTGATGTGACGGAGTCAGCTAGACTTCACAATAAAGCACCAAGATGTCCTATTTTAGGATTTGAATTACCTGTCAATTTTAAAATCCTCATGGCATTTCACACCGAATTTATCCTTGACAGCAATGGCCATTTTGCAAATGAAATTGATCCGCAAGGTCAAACATATAATGGCATCATTAATGGTGCCAGTTTTAACTACGCCAATCAAAATAATCAGAGGCATTATGAACTTGATGTTGCAGCAATTAAGCAACATGACCCGCTTTTTCGAAAGCATATCTTAGTTAATCGAGGAAATGCTTTTGTAGCACCGCTTTGGGTGAGAAGACCTTGGCATAGTGATTGGCAGCGCAGCTATTTTAATAGAAAAGGTGTTTATTCTAAAAATGGAAAGTCGTCATACCGTAGGAGCCTAGCGCTTCGTCGCGTATTTTTGAAAGAATTAAAATCTATGAATAAATTGTAAGTTTTTTGTGGCAAGTCCAGTTGGGCTTGCTTGTTTTCATTAAAATTATGGTATGATGAAGGTAAGAAATTAGCTTGAGAGGTGTCAAATGGCAAAGGTATATGTGGCTGATGATGAGAAAAATATCCGCGACTTAATTGCCTCATTTTTACGAAAACAAGATTTAGAAGTTGAAGTCTTTGAAACGGGAGATCAGCTTTTGTTACGCTTTATGGAAGATGCGGCAGATGTTGTGATTCTTGATGTCATGATGCCTGGAACAAATGGCATCGATATTGCTGGACTTCTTCGTAAACGTTCAGACGTGCCAATCATTCTTTTGACAGCACGTGATAGCGATGATGATTTTGTCAAAGGTTTTTCTGCGGGAGCTGATGATTACTTCACAAAACCATTCTCACCTTTAAAATTAAGTCTACGGGTCAAGGCGATTTTGGCGCGCACGCCTATGACTCAAGAACATAGTAATAAAGACTCTTCTGACTCATTAAGCTATGATGAGTTAGTCTTGTCTGACAAAGAACGTTCTGCGACTTATCAAGGTAAAAACATCAAGTTAACCAACACAGAATTCGAGCTTTTGAAGGTGTTGATGTCTCACAGTGAGGAGGCTGTTTCTCGTGATGAACTTTTGCGCCAAGTCTGGGGATATGACAGCGAAGTTGAGACACGTGTGACAGATGATACTATTAAGCGATTGCGCAAAAAATTGAGAGGGGTTGACAGTCATGTCCTTATTGAAACGGTTTGGGGCTATGGGTTCAAACTCACGAGAAAAGACTGATAAGACAGGCCATTTTTTCAAGAAAAGAAGAAGACAATCCCGATTTAGAACAACCTTATTTTTACAGCCGTTGACAATTTTGGTTGCTGCATTTGCGATAATCATGCTCATCTTTAATGGGTTATTAAAATTATTTTTGGCAGAAGAGGCTTTTAGAGCTGTTCAAAGTCAGTATGATATTTTAGATGCACGTTATGTGGGAAATGATTCTTCTAAGATACTTGATGGAAATATTTTTGAAACGACTTATGCTATTGTCGATGAAGACTTTAGCATCAAATACATCTCAGCATCAACTTATGATTTATCTGAAAAGCAGATTTCAGAAAAAGTCGTTGATTATTTCTCAGATAAAACTGAAACGGATTGGTTTGATGAAGAGATAGATACTGATTCACAGCAATTTAAAAAATTAAAAGTTTACGATTCTACTTACATGGTCAAGATGCAAGAGTACTCAGGAACGCTTGGAGAAGGCTATGTCAAGCAGACGAATGGCGACGATAGCGCGCAGAATTATTATGTTTTTGTCTTTGCCAACGTTACGCCGATTGCGGATTTTGAACGGTACATCAACTACCTATTGCTTTCGCTAATGGTGATTGTTGGCTTGGTTGCCATCATAACAATCTTTTTGACATCGTGTAAACTTGATAAGCATTTTGGTGCTTTAAAATCTTATATCTTACGTGTTGGTAATCGCGAGCGTGACTTGCAACCAGAAAATTTTGCTTACCGAGAGTTTAATGAGGTTGGTCAAACAGTTGACCGTATGAATGATATGATTGACGCCAACCAGCGCAGTCAGCAACTCTTTTTCCAAAATTCATCGCATGAATTGCGGACGCCTTTGATGTCTATTCAAGGTTATGCGGAAGCTATTCAAGAAGGGGTGGCTGCTGATGACAAAGAGGCGGCAGCAGTCATACTGGATGAAAGTCGTAAAATGGCGGAGCTTGTTGATGATATCTTGACTTTATCAAAAATGGAATCGACGCAGCAGACCTTGAAACTTGAAAGTTTGAATTTAGTTGATTTGTTGTATGATGTTAGTTGGCACTTAAAAGCGAAAGCTGATGCGCGTGGAATTAGTTTTAAGCATGATTTTGAGGAAGATTACCTTGACATTGAAGCTGATGAAAAATTAATTGAGCGTGCGATAACGAACATTTTGTCAAATGCTGTTCGCTATGCAAAAAAAGAAATCACAATTTCTAGTAGAAAGCTTACTAATCAGGTTGAAATTTGTCTTTCAAATGACGGTAACCCAATTTCAGCTAAAGACCAAGCACACCTTTTTGAACGTTTTTATAAAGGTGAAGGTGGACATTTTGGGATTGGTCTTGCCATTACTAAAGAAATCATAGACCGTCATCATGGTAAGATTCAAGTTGACTCCACAAAAGATAGAACAACATTTGTGATTATGTTGCCAATACAGCAAAATAAAAAGAACTTGTAGAATCTAATTTCTACAAGTTTTTTATGTCTTACAATTTTGTAAGAGCGCAAATCCTTAGAATAAGATACACTAAATTTAGGCAGAAATTGCCACACTTTTGCCACAGCTTTTCGAGACTTTATCCAAGATTTATTCCTTAAACTCAGTTATAATATGGATACAATCTTGAAACGGAGAGAAGATGAAAAGTTTTAAGAAATACCTGATCGGGATTGGAGTTCTGATGACGCTTGTTTTTGTTGGCAGCTATGCCTATAATCAAGTTGGTTATAAACTTGCGATAAGCGATGTTGAAAAAATTGCTTATCAAAATGCAGGTGTTACAAAGTCAAAAGTAGTTTCACAAACCCTTATGAAAAGCCGTGAGGGATTGCTAGCTACTCATAAGATTAGATTTGAAACGGCATCGAAACGATTTGTTTATACCATTAATGCTTCAACAGGCTCCATTATTGATCGACGTTATAAAGTAAAATAAGACCACACTCAAGTATAAATTAGAAAAGAAGGAATTGAAAGAAGTTCAAATTATTGTTGATCTTGTTTAGTTTATTAACATGAAAAAGAAGATTGTATATGCACTACTGATAGTGGCATTGCCGCTAGCTTTGATTAGTTATTCTTTAGAATTATTTGGCTTAAAAATCATCAGCTGGCGACGATAACATAAAAATTTATTAGGGGAGGGATAGCTATGACTGTAGCAGGAACACAAAGAAAGTACATTCAAATTTTGACTGGTATTGGCTTTGCCATCTCTGTTGGCTTGTTTATTTTCTTTAAACAACACCCAACTTATTTTCAAGTTGACGGCTTATTTCAAAGTTATCTAGGTAATCTAGGTCTCTTTGCTCCACTAATTTTTATGGCTTTGCAGATGATTCAAGTCATCTATCCGATTGTGCCTGGTGGTATGACAAGTGTGATTGGCTACCTTGCCTTTGGTCCAATTTGGGGATTTGTTTATAACTTCACAGGAATTTTTATTGGGTCTCTCTTAGCATTTGGTCTTGCAAGACGCTACGGAGAAAGTTTTGCTAAAGCTTTCGTCTCACAAGAAACTTACGATAAATACATTGGGTATCTTGATAAGAACGATGGTAAATTTTTTGCAAAATTACTTGGAGCAGCTTTTGCTTTGCCAGGATTTCCAGATGACTTTCTATGTATGGTTTCAGGTCTGTCAAAAATGACTTGGAAAAAATTTATCACAATTTTCTTGATTACAAAACCGTTGACACTTTACCTTTATACAGTTATTGGTTATCAAGGACTTAGCTTTTTACTAACATTATTCAAATAAAAAAGTCCAGCTCATAGCTGGACTTTTTTTGTTATTCTGCAGCTTTTTCCCATTTCTTTGCAAGACGACGAGAAATCATTGAAATAGTAAAGTTAATCACGAAGTAAATAGCTGCAATCACTGCGTATAGTGTAAAAACTTGACTGGCTTCGAAGTAGCGTCCCATCAAAATTTGACTTTTTCCGAATAATTCTTGAATCGCGATAACAGAGTAAAGAAGAGACGTATCTTTAATCACCGTCACGAATTGTGAGATGATAGCTGGCAACATTTTACGAAATGCTTGAGGAAAGACAATGTAGATAAAGATTTGAAAATGTGTCATCCCTTGTGAGAGCCCAGCTTCTGTCTGACCATGGTCAACACCATTTAAACCACCACGAATAATTTCGGCAAGAGCAGCAGAAGTAAATACAGTAAATGCTGTAATTCCAGCTGGTGTTGATTTCATTTGAAAGACAAGAAAGATAATGAAAATCCAAAGCAAGTTTGGTACATTGCGGACAAATTCGATATAAATACTTGAAATCAAACGAAGAACAGGATTTTTACCGTTTCGCATGACAGCAAGAATAGTTCCGATGATTGTTGATAGTACAATTGAAATAAATGAAATATAAAGTGTTAGCCACAATCCTTGGAGGATGAAGCTAATGTTTGTAGGTGTTAGTACTGACATTTTATCCTCCTAGAGTGAATATGATTTTTTATTTTCTTCTTCTTTGTGGCGTGCCCATGTTGCAAGAGGGAAGCACATGATGAAGTAAAGAAGTGCTGCACCAGCGAAAGCAGGCACATAGTTTGTTGTTTCATAAGCCCAAGCTTTGGCTGTGAACATGATATCTGCTCCTGAGATGATAGCTACAGTAGATGTATTTTTGATTAAGTTAACCACTTGGTTAGTAAGTGGTGGCAAGATTGTACGCACCGCTTGTGGCAAAATAATCAAGCTCATCGTTTGGCTGTAAGTAAATCCTTGTGAAAGAGCGGCTTCTGTTTGTCCTTTTGGCACAGCTTCAATCCCTGAACGAATAACTTCGGCAATGTAAGCACCGTGATAAATTCCAACACAGAGAACTGCAGTAAAGAATGTTGAAATCATGATTGCACCGTTTGTCATAATGGCAAGCCCGTAGTAGACAAAGACGAACTGCACCAAAAGTGGTGTGTTTTGAAAAACTTCAACATAGACACGAGCGATAGCTCTTAGAATTTTATTTTTAGATGATGACATGGCACCGAAAATGACACCAAGAATAAAAGCTAAGATTAAGGCACAAAATGACATTCCCAGTGTATAGAGGAAGCCTTTTGCGAATTCACCAAAGTTAGCAAAGAAATCTGCCCAACGTGAGAGGGCAAATGGACTCGCAGCTGCGGTTAATAAAAACATGTCAATTCTCCTCTCTTAATTATTCTCTGCTTTTGCAGGTTTTAAATTATATTTATCGTAGAGTTTTTGTAGACTACCATCAGCTTTCCAATCATCTAGCAAGCTATTAACGTAATCAATAACTTCTTGATTTGATTTTTTAGCTGCAATTCCGTACTCTTGAGTGTTGAAACCTTCATTAATGATTGTTGTTTTCTTGCTGACATAACCTGTTAAGATTGATTTATCAACTGAGAAAGCATCGATACGTTTCGCGTGAAGTGAAATAGCGAGTTCTGGGAAAGAACCAAGTTGAACAAATTTGAATTTTAAGTTATGTGCTTTTCCGTATTCTTCAATTGTCAGTTTAGTTGTTGAACCTTGAGCTACTCCGATAGTTTTACCATCGAGGTCAGAGATTGTTTTTAAACCTTTACCTGTATTAACTAAAAAGCCAATCTCGTCATAATAGTAAGGATTTGAAATAGCATAGGAAGCTTTACGCTCATCAGTAATTGTATAAGTGGCAATCAAAAGATCGATTTGTCCATTATCAAGAAGGGCTTCACGAGTTTGAGTTGTAACAGCTGTGTAAGCAACTTTAACACCAAGTGTCTTAGCGATTTTTTTCGCTAAATCAATTTCCATTCCTTCATATTTGCCGCTCTCAGCTGAATAATAGCCGAAGTTTGGGACGTCTTGTTTGACACCGACTTTAAGAACGCCAGCATCTTGGATTTTTTTAATCTGCTCAGATGTTGTATCTGCAAAAGTTTTTGAAGCAGTGAAAAAGCTCATAAAGAGCAATGAGAGACTAGCTAGAACGGCTAAACAAATTTTTTTCTTCATAAGAGCCTCCTTATTGTTGAGAGACATTATCACTGGTGTGATTAATGACTTTGCTCAAGAATTGTTTAGCACGTGGCTCTGTAGGATTATCAAAGAAACCTTGAACATCTGTTGTATCAATAAGGATTTGACCTTCTGCCATAAAGATAATACGGTCAGCAACCTCACGAGCAAATCCCATTTCGTGTGTAACGACAACCATGTTCATTCCTTCTTTGGCAAGATTTTGCATGATAGCAAGAACATCACCGATTGTTTCTGGGTCAAGTGCAGAAGTTGGTTCGTCAAATAGGAGAAGTTCTGGCTGCATAGCCAAACCACGAGCGATAGCAACACGTTGCTTTTGACCACCAGATAACATGCCTGGATAAGAGTCTTTGCGGTCCCACATATTAACGTAAGTTAGGTATTTCTCAGCAATTGCCTCGGCTTCCTCTTTAGATTTACCGAGAACTTTGATTGGTGCTAAAGTTACATTTTCTAATACGGTTTTATGTGGGTAAAGGTTAAAGTGTTGGAAAACCATGCCAACTTCTTTACGAAGTTGAACCAAGTCTTTGGCAGAAGCGTTATCGAGTTCATGTCCATTGACTTTCAAACTACCTGTTTCGATAGATTCGAGAGCGTTCATAGTTCGGATAAGTGTTGATTTACCAGATCCAGAAGGGCCAAGGAGAACAACTACCTGTCCTTTTTCAATCTCTAGATTAATATTTCTTAGCGCATGATAGTCGCCGTAGTATTTTTCAACATTTTTAAATTCAATAAGTGCCACACTTGTCTCCTTTTCAAAGATAAGATTTTCTATGTTAGATTTTCTAACATATAAGTATTTGTGTTTACTTATATTACCACATAATCATGTTAACTGTCAAATGTTTCAGAAAATTTAAATAACTACAAGAAAGCTAAGAGCTAATATTTCCTGAAAATATTACTGTATTGTTTCAAAAGTTGCCAAAGTTTCCAATTAGTATTGAATTTTGATATAATAAAGGGCAGTGGTTATTTTTGTAAATAACATAACATAGAATTGTTGGTTGAGAATTTTTTATTCTATTGATAAATTGAAGAGGTGACATATGAAAAAAATTCTTATTGTTGATGATGAAAAACCAATTTCAGATATTATTAAATTTAATTTAACTAAAGAAGGTTACGAAACAGTTACGGCTTTTGATGGTCGTGAAGCTATTGAAAAATTTGAAGAAGAAAATCCTGATTTGATTATTTTGGATTTGATGTTGCCAGGATTGGACGGACTTGAAGTCGCAAAAGAAGTTCGTAAAACGAGTCATATTCCTATTATTATGCTATCAGCAAAAGATAGTGAATTTGATAAAGTTATCGGTCTTGAAATTGGTGCTGACGACTACGTGACAAAACCATTTTCAAACCGCGAATTGTTGGCTCGTGTCAAAGCACACCTTCGCCGCACTGAAAATATCGAATCTGCAGTTGCTGAAGAAAATGCGTCTTCTTCAAACTCAGAAATCACAATCGGTGACTTGAAAATCTTGCCTGATGCATTTGTGGCACAAAAACGTGGTGAAGACATTGAATTAACACACCGTGAGTTTGAATTGTTGCATCATTTGGCAACTCACATGGGACAAGTAATGACACGTGAATACCTTTTGGAAACTGTCTGGGGTTATGACTATTTTGGTGATGTCCGTACAGTTGACGTAACAATCCGTCGTTTGCGTGAAAAAATCGAAGACACACCAAGTCGTCCAGAATATATTTTGACACGTCGTGGTGTTGGATATTACATGAAGTCTTATGAATAATATAATATCACAGAATCAGTATCTGTTTGAGCAGGCAATCTTGTTTTTGCTCGCTTTTGTCGCTGTTTATTTTATTCATTTAGCGATAAGAGATTATCGAACTTCAGTTAATATTCGTCGTTTGAGTGGTAAGGTTCGTGAGCTTATCACTGGTAAATACACTGAAGACATCATTATTGAAAAAGATAGAGATTTGGCTGAACTTGCTGGTCGGTTAAATGACTTGTCTACGGTTTTTCGCTTGGCTCAGGAAAATCTTGCGCAGGAAAAAAATCGTTTGGCTAGTATTTTGTCTTATATGACTGACGGTGTCTTAGCTACTGACCGTTCTGGAAATATCACTATGATTAACCAGACAGCTCAGCAGCAACTTAATCTTGAACGCGAAGAAGCTCTTGGAATGAATATTGTTGATATTCTTGGGGACGATAGCGATTATACCTACCATGATTTGGTTTCTAAGACACCTGATATTGTTCTAAATCGTCGCGATGAGACAGGTGAATTTATCACTTTGCGAATTCGTTTTGCGCTGAATCGTCGTGATAGTGGCTTTATCTCAGGCTTGATTGCTGTTTTACATGATACAATGGAACAAGAAAAAGAAGACCGTGAACGTCGTTTATTCGTATCAAATATTAGTCACGAATTGCGTACACCGTTGACATCTGTGAAATCGTATTTGGAAGCTTTGGATGAAGGTGCACTTAAAGAAGATATTGCACCAAGTTTTATTAAAATTTCTCTTGATGAAACAAACCGTATGATTCGAATGATTTCTGATTTGCTCAATTTGTCTCGAATTGATAATCAGACTGTTCAGCTTGAAGTTGAAATGACTAACTTTACAGCATTTATGACATCAATTTTGAACCGTTTTGACCAAATTAAGAGTCAACATACAGTCGCTGGTAAGCAGTATGAGATTGTCAGAGATTATCCGATCAAGTCTATCTGGTTAGAAATTGACCCAGATAAAATGACGCAAGTTCTGGATAACATCCTTAATAATGCAATTAAGTATTCGCCAGATGGTGGTAAAATCACTGTCAGCATGAAGACGACTGAGACACAGTTGATTATTTCAATTTCTGATGAAGGTCTTGGTATTCCTAAGAAAGATTTGCCGCTAATCTTTGACCGATTCTATCGTGTTGACAAGGCTAGAAGTCGTGCTCAAGGTGGTTCAGGACTTGGTCTTGCGATTGCAAAAGAAATTGTTAAACAACACAAAGGATTTATTTGGGCTCAAAGTACTTATGGAAAAGGCTCAACCTTTACAATTGTTCTTCCGTATGAGAAGGATTCTGATATTTATGACGAATGGGAGGATGACGAGGACTAGATGTCTGAGAATGCTTTTAAATATAGTGTCTTAGCTTCCGGTTCTACTGGTAACTCATTTTATGTGGAAACATCACAAAAACGTCTTTTGATTGATGCAGGGTTGACTGGTAAGAAAATTACCAGTCTTCTTGCTGATATTGATCGAAAACCAGAAGATTTGGATGCTATTTTAATTACACACGAACATTCCGACCATATTAAGGGTGTTGGAGTGCTTGCTCGTCGTTACAATCTTGATGTTTATGCCAATGAAAAAACTTGGCAAATGATTGATGAGCGCAATATGATTGGAAAACTTGATACCGCTCAGAAACATGTTTTTGAGCGTGGTAAAGTATTGACTTTCGGTGATATTGATATTGAAAGTTTCGGAGTTAGCCACGATGCGGTTGACCCACAATTTTACCGTTTGATGAAAGATAACAAATCATTTGTTGTTTTGACTGATACGGGCTATGTTAGTGATAGAATGGCTGGCGTCATTGAAAATGCAGATGGCTATTTGATTGAGTCAAATCACGATGTTGAGATTCTGCGTGCAGGTTCTTATCCATGGAGCTTAAAACAACGTATCTTATCTGATAGAGGACATTTATCAAATGAGGATGGTGCAGATACGATGATTCGCACCATTGGTAATCGTACGAAAAAAATCTATCTTGGTCACTTGAGTAAGGAAAATAATATCAAAGAACTAGCTCACATGACTATGGAAAATAATTTGATGCAAGCTGATTTTGCGGTTGGACATGATATGACTGTTTTTGATACGTCACCGGATGAAGCAACGCCATTAACTGAAATCTAAAAAAAACAAGTTTCGATATTTCGAAGCTTGTTTTTTATGTTAAAAAGTGACCTTTAATAGAAAGAATTCAAGTGATTTTATGGCTGAGTCCCACTTTTAACAGATTTTTTGGTATAATGATATAGTCTATAGTAGAAAATTATCTTGAGTCATCTCAAGAAATACTTTGATTATAAATTAATAGACCACTTTTTGAAGGGAGATTTATCATGCAAGCTTTAGATACAAAACTTCAGCGAGATTTTGGTATCACATTTAAAGACACTACTTTGCTCGACACTGCTTTTACTCACACATCTTATGCTAATGAACATCGCCTCCTAAACATTTCACACAATGAACGCTTGGAATTTTTAGGAGACGCGGTTCTTCAACTTTTGATTTCACAATACTTGTTTAAAAAGTATCCTAAGAAACCAGAAGGTGACCTTTCTAAGATGCGCTCAGTTATCGTTCGTGAAGAATCATTAGCTGGTTTTTCACGTTACTGTGGTTTTGATGATTTTATCAAACTTGGTAATGGTGAAGAAAAATCTGGCGGACGTAACCGTGACACAATTTTAGGAGATTTGTTTGAAGCCTTTCTTGGAGCACTTTTGATGGACCAAGGCGTTGAAGCTGTCAATAAATTCTTGAATCAAGTTATGATTCCGCAAGTTGAAAAAGGTAACTTTGAACGTGTTAAAGATTATAAAACAACACTTCAAGAGTTACTACAAGGTCATGGGGATGTTACGATTGACTACCGTGTTTCAAATGAATCTGGACCTGCACACGCTAAGGTTTTTGAAGTGACTGTGTATGTCAACGATGAAGCCAAAAGTCAAGGAATCGGAAAATCTAAAAAATTGGCTGAGCAAGATGCTGCTAAAAATGCTTTAGCGTTACTTCAATAAGACGTTTGAAAGGAATTAGTAAGGCAAATGTCCAACCTGTCCTAGGTTGATACGTATTTGGCGTAGCCTAGAGGGCAACTAAGAAATTATAGTGATTTCTTGATTGCTAGTTCAGGAAGGCTGTTTGTCTTTTTATCTCTTATTTTATGTATTTAAAAGAAATTGAAATGCAGGGCTTTAAGTCCTTTGCCGATAAGACAACAATTGAATTTGATAAGGGAGTGACAGCTGTTGTAGGTCCTAACGGTTCTGGTAAATCAAATATTACTGAAAGTCTCCGTTGGGCACTTGGTGAGTCTTCTGCAAAAAATCTGCGTGGTGGCAAAATGCCAGACGTTATTTTTGCGGGTTCTGAAAATCGTAAGCCACTTAACTACGCACAAGTTGTTGTTAACTTGGATAATTCGGATGGTTTCATTAAAGATGCCAAAGAAACAATCCGTGTTGAGCGCCACATTTACCGAAATGGTGACAGTGAATATTTGATTGATGGACGTAAAGTTCGTTTACGTGATATTCATGATTTGTTTTTGGATACTGGTTTGGGGCGTGATTCATTCTCAGTTATTTCCCAAGGGCGTGTTGAAGAAATCTTTAATAGTAAACCCGAAGACCGTCGTGCGGTGTTTGAAGAAGCAGCCGGTGTTTTAAAATACAAAACTCGTAAAAAAGAAACGCAAACTAAGCTAAATCAAACTCAAGACAACTTGGACCGTTTGGATGACATTATTTATGAGTTAGAAGCGCAAGTTAAGCCATTGGAACGTCAAGCACAAGTTGCTAAAGAATTTATTGGCTTAGAAGACGAGCGTAAACAGCTTCACTTAAATATTTTAGTTGAAGACATTCAAGCTGATATGGAACGCTTGAGTGAGCTAAAGGAAGATTTGTCAGAAATTAAGTCAAATCTATCTGCTTACTATGAACAACGTCAGAAGTTTGAAAAAGAAAATCAAGCTTTAAAAGAAAAACGTCATCAATTATCTGAAGAGATGGCGAAAAAACAAGCAGGTTTGGTTGATATTACCAAAGCTATTTCTGATTTTGAACGCCAAATGGATTTGCTTGCTTTGGAATCAAGTCAAAAAGAAGAGAAAAAACAAGCAGCTAGCACAAAATTGGCTGAATTGAAAGAGAGCAAAGCAAGCTTACGGGAAGAGTTGGCACAAAAAGAAAATCAGCTTGAGCAATTAGATAGCCAGTTGACTCAAACAACAGCTACTATTCAAAAATTACAAGCTGAATTGGACCGTTTTTCAACAGATCCAGATCAAATCATTGAAAAATTACGTGAAGAATTTGTTGGCTTGATGCAAAAAGAAGCAGATTTGTCTAACCGTTTGACCATGACGATTGCTGATATCGATAATCAAAAACAATTATCAGAATCAAAATCTGAAGAATTGGCACAGACAAAGGCAAATTTAGCTGAATTGAAAGAAAATGCTAAACAAGCTTTAGATACTTTTGAAGCTACACGTGGTAAGGTTAAAGAATTACTTGATGCTTACCAAGAATTATTTGCCAAGATTAGTCAAATTGAAAAAAATTATCAAGCTGAGCAAACTAAAATGTTTGATCAACTTGATGTCATCAAATCAAAAGAAGCTCGTAAGTCAAGTCTTGAGTCAATTCTCAAAAATCACAGCAATTTCTATGCTGGTGTCAAATCAGTTTTGCAAGCCTCTAGTCAACTTGGTGGGATTATTGGTGCGGTGAGTGAGCATTTGAGCTTTGAACGTAAGTACCAAACGGCGCTTGAAATTACACTTGGCGGCTCAAGTCAGCATGTGATTGTTGAAGATGAAAACGCCGCAAAACGTTCAATCGCATTCTTGAAACAAAATCGTCAAGGTCGTGCGACATTCTTACCATTGACAACGATTAAAGCACGTCACTTATCACAGCAGAACCATTCTATTTTGACGTCAAGTCAAGGATTCCTTGGTGTGGCGAGCGGTTTGGTTTCCTATGATAAACGTCTGGAAAATATCTTCCAAAACCTTCTTGGAGTGACAGCTGTCTTTGATACCGTCGATAATGCCAATAAAGCTGCGCGTGCGCTGCATTATCAAGTGCGTTTGGTGACTTTGGATGGAACTGAAATTCGTCCAGGTGGTTCATTCTCTGGTGGTGCTAATCGTCAAAATAACACAACGTTTATCAAGCCAGAACTTGAAAATCTAATTGCTGAGTTGAATGAGCTTCAAGCAAGCCAAATCAAGCAGGAAAAACATGTTCAATCACTTCAAGAAACTTTGCAAGCTAATAAAGAACAATTAGCTACTTTGAAAGCTCAAGGTGAAGAAGCTCGCTTTGCTGAACAAAAAGCTGAACTTGAATATCAACAATTGGCTGAGCGTTTAAATGATGTTAATCAGCTTTGCAAACAACTTGAGGAAAACGGAACAGAGCACAGTTCAAATGATTTGGAAGCTCAAAAAGCTCATTTTGAAGCTGAATTAACAACAATTGCAGAACGTAAGCAAGAATTGACTAGTGAAATTGAGCAAATCAAAGCTAACAAAAACTCAATTACGCAAAAAGTTGATAATCTTCGTCAACAATTGTCACAAGCCAAATTGCAAGAACGTGAGCTCTTGAGTGAACGTAAGTTTGAATCAGCTAACAAGACACGTCTTGAAATCAGCTTGGCAGAAAACAAATCTGAAATAGCAAAATGTGAAGAGTTACTTGCCTTTCATGCTAGTGATAATCAAGTCGAAAATCTACCAGCTTTACAAAAACAACATGATGAAGCAATTGAAAGAAAAGCTAGTGAAAAAGAGCGCTTAGTTAGTCTTCGATTTGAATTAGATGATTGTGAAGCTAATCTTGAGGAGCTTGAAGAACAAGTTGCTAAAGAAAATCAGAAAAATGAAGAATTGATTCGCAAACAAGCCCAAATTGAGGCACAAGTGAGTCAAGTTTCGGAACGTTTGCGTGGCTTTTCAACTGATTTGACTGAAGACTATCATATGACTTTAGAAGAAGCAAAAGAAGCAAGCCAAACTATTGAAAATATGGAGGCTGCTCGTGAACGCTTGCAAGAATTGCGCCGTCGTATTAAAGCACTTGGCCCAATTAACTTAGATGCTATTTCACAATACGATGAAGTCAATGAACGTTTGGAATTCTTGAATGGTCAAAAAGAAGATTTGGTTCACTCTAAGAATCTTCTACTTGACACTATTAACGAGATGGATGACGAAGTAAAATCTCGTTTCCAAGTGACATTCAATGCTATTCGTGAATCATTCAAAGAAACCTTTAAACAAATGTTCGGTGGCGGTTCTGCAGACCTTTCACTAACAGAAGGTGACTTATTAACAGCGGGAATTGAAATTTCTGTTCAGCCACCAGGTAAGAAGATTCAATCCCTTAACCTGATGTCAGGTGGGGAAAAAGCACTTTCTGCTCTTGCTCTGCTCTTTGCCATTATTCGCGTGAAAACTATTCCGTTTGTCATTCTTGATGAGGTTGAAGCGGCGCTTGATGAAGCAAATGTCAAACGCTTTGGTGATTACCTCAACCGCTTTGATAAATCAAGTCAGTTCATCGTAGTCACTCACCGTAAGGGAACAATGGCTGCTGCTGACAGTATTTACGGGGTAACCATGCAAGAATCAGGAATTTCACGTATCGTATCCGTTAAGCTGAAAGATGCTGAAAATCTTGTAGAATGACATTAAAGGGAAAAAATGGTAAATAAACTAATTGCACATAGTTTAATAAAGTATCACGAAAAATATTTAGTGATAAAACGTGTTGCCACAAGCTATGGTAGAAATAATGTTTATCCGTTTTATTGGGATATTCCTGGTGGAAGTGTTGAGAGTGAGGAATTGCCGAAAGCTGCTGCTGTCAGAGAGTGTCTTGAAGAAGTAGGACTTCAGATCAAAATAGATGATATTATTCATGAAGATAGTAATTTAGATAATGGTATTGTATACACTAGATTAGTTTATGATGCTCATCTTCCTAAGAATAAGGAAATAATTGTTACATTGAATCCCGAAGAACATACTGACTATCGTTGGATAAGTGATTTGAATGATTTGGATGGAGAAAAAATTGTTCCTTATTTGGCAGAAATATTGGAAAGTAAATAGTTTTTGTGATATTAGACAACCTCCCAACTAATTCTAGTTGGGAGGTTAGTTATATTCAAATGGTTTAGTTGGTTATCGCAGTTTTTGTTTGTGATTCTATTGTTTCGTCAGTTTGATTGTCTGATAAAGCGGTTGTGAGTGTATCAGCACTTTCTTCTTGATTATCTGAGAGTTCTGCTGTATCAGATTCGTTTTTTGTGTTCTGACTGTACTGGTCTGAAATCTTGTAAAAGACGCCATTTACGAATTGCTGTGTTGACTCGTAGTCGAGTCGGCTGAGCTGCGCAGCAAATAAGCTGTCACGCCCGTAATCAGATGGGTTAGAATCAGTAATGTTAAAATGCCAGTTAGGAATTTGCTTGCCTGCAGGATAGTAGTACAGGATAAACCCTCCAGTTAGGGATGAAACCTGAGAAACAGCTTCGCCATTATCATCGTAGGCAAGTGCTGAAAGAGTTAATTTTCCGTCTTGTGACACCAAACCTTGCGGTGAGAATTCAAAAGTGAAACCATTGGCGTCCTGCCAAGTTCCAGCAAGACTTGAAAAATCACCCTGAGCTAGTGCAGCAAAATCAAAACGACTGGTTTCGTTACTAACTTTTCGAGAATCGACAATTTCTTTTCCACTCTTTACCAGAGTTTCGGTAATCTTTTTCTCATTTGGAAGTTCGAATAAATCAAGGCGTTTTTTGTCTTCTTTTTTATGAGTTGCTGCTGAAGTTCTTTTACGAGATTTTGGTTTGGAATGACTGCTTTGAGTGATGTGAGTAGTTGTTGCTTGGTGCTTTGAGAGTTGATTGACAGCCAAAGCTCCCACGCAGAAACTTACTACCAGTAAGCCAGAAATCCAAAAATAGTGTTTGCGTTTTTTCATGATATACCTCTTCAAAATTTACTTCTCAATAATATATTCGAAAAACTTTTTAAAAACTTGGATTTTTTTCAAAAAAATTGAAAAACTTTTTTGAAGGAGAAAAGAATGGATTATTAGCAGGAAAATTACAGTGTTTTTTGTTAGAATAGAATTATGTAATTTAAGGGAGAGAGAAATGGTAAAACTTGTTGCAACAGATATGGATGGAACCTTTTTAACAAGTAAAGGTTATTTTGACGGTGGTCGTCTCCATAATGTCCTTGAAAAATTTAAAGAAAATAATATGCTTTTTGTAGCAGCTAGCGGTCGTTCAATGCTAGCTTTGGAAAAAATGTTTCAGCATCATGCCGATAAAATGGCATTTATTGCTGAAAATGGAACACTCGTTAAAGTCGGAGATAAAGTTGTTTTTGAGTCAGGTTTGTCAAAACCACAATTTTTGGAAATTACCGATACTTTAATTGAAAGTCCATATATGGATGGGTATGATTTCCTTTTATCAGGTGAAAATGGTGCTTATTTGCACCCGAAAGCTAGTGATGAATACCTAGATTTTATCAGTCATTATTATGAAAATGTGCAACGTGTCGATAATTTGGCAAATGTTACTGATAATATTTTGAAAGTTACGGCTAACTTTTCTGAAGATACTGTGCGAAAAGGTGAAGCTTGGTTTAACGAACGCATTGATTATGTCAAAGCAGTAACGACTGGTTTCAAATCAATCGATATTATTCTTTCTGATGTCAACAAACGAACAGGTCTTGAGGCACTTTGCGACTCTTATGGTTTGTCTGCTTCTGAAGTTGTGGCTTTTGGTGACAATCTTAACGACTTTGAGATGCTTGAATTTGCTGGAACAGCTGTAGCAACAGAAAATGCTCGAGAAGAAATCAAGGAAATTTCAAGTGAAATCATTGGGCACTGCGATGACGAATCAGTTATGGCTTACATGGAAGGATTAGTTGATTAATGGCAGATATCAAATTACTTGCCTTGGATTTGGATGGGACGCTCTTTAACAGTAAAAAAATTGTTACACGTGAAAATAAGCTTGCGCTTAGAGCTGCACGTAACAAAGGTGTCAAGGTTGTTATCACAACAGGACGTCCACTAAAAGCTATTAGTGGCTTACTTGAAGAGTTAGATTTGATTTCTGATGAGGACTACATTATCACTTTTAACGGTGGTTTGGTTCAAAAGACAAATGGGGAAATTTTGGACAAGAGTGAATTGACTCGTTCACAGTTAAAACTTTTGTACAGCCATCTAGAGCCGCTTGCTCTTCCATTTGATGTGCTTAGCGACGGTATCGTATACAGCCTTGCTTGCCGTGGCAATGTTTCGCACTACCCAGAAGCAAATCCAACTCTTGATTTTGTTACGGTAAATAGCTTTGCTGAAATTCCTGAGAATGTCATTTATAATAAAGTCGTCAGCGTGACAAATCCAGAATTTTTGGATCAACAATTGCTAAAATTGCCAAAAGAGTTACACCAACATTTTGAAATTTTTAAATCACGTGATATTATAGTAGAAATGATGCCTAAAGGTGTTCATAAAGCTGCTGGTTTAAATCAGTTGGTGGAGTACTTGGGCTTATCATCAAAAAATGTCATGGCTGTGGGTGATGAAGAAAATGACCTTTCTATGTTGAAATGGGCAGGTTTAGGCGTTGCTATGGCAAATGGCGTTGCAATTGCAAAAGAGACAGCAGACGTTGTGACTAGTCGTACAAACGAAGAGTCAGGTGTCGCAGAAGCTGTTGAAAAATACATTTTACAAGCGAAGTAGAAAGGATAAGAGACACTTAGCGTTCTCTTGGTAGCTTAATATGGGATTATTTGATCGTTTATTTGGAAAGAAAAAGGATACTGAAGAAGTTGTTGAGGAGCAAAAAAATACTCAAAAACTCGACCAAAAAGAAGCAGAAGAAACTCTTGATACAACTGTAGCAGAGCCAGCAACTGAAGAAACTGTTAGTGAAGATGTTGATCAGGTAGCGGGCGAAGAAGCAGAAAAAGAAGCCACTCAAGAACCATCAACTTCTGATGAATCAAGTAAAACGACTTCTAATGAGTTTTCAGATGTTATGGCTGACTACTATGCTAAAAAAGAAGCCGCCCAAGCAGCTCTTGACCGTGGTGAAACAGTTGAATTTGAAGCAGTTGAAACACGTAAAGAGGTTGAAAAAGTATCTGAACCAGAAGCGCCAGCTAGCGCTCCTGTTGAGATAGAAGAGGAAAAATACAATCGTAGTCTTAAAAAGACACGTACAGGATTTAGTGCACGTTTGAATACTTTTCTTGCAAACTTCCGTCGTGTGGACGAAGATTTCTTTGAAGAACTTGAAGAAATGCTTATTCTTTCAGACGTTGGTGTTAACGTGGCGACTCAGCTAACAGAAGATCTTCGCTACGAAGCTAAGCTTGAAAATGCCAAAAAAGCTGACGATTTAAAACGTGTCATCATCGAAAAATTGGTTGAAATTTATGAAAAAGATGGTGTCTTTAACGAAAAAATCAATTTCCAAGATGATTTGACAGTTATGCTTTTTGTCGGTGTTAACGGCGTCGGTAAAACAACATCAATTGGTAAGCTGGCTTACAAATACAAAAATGAAGGTAAGAAAGTTATGCTTGTTGCAGCGGATACTTTCCGTGCTGGTGCGGTCGCTCAGCTTGCTGAATGGGGACGTCGTGTTGGTGTTCCCGTTGTGACTGGTCCAGAAAAAGCAGACCCAGCCTCAGTTGTTTTTGATGGTATGGAAAGAGCTGTCGCTGAAAACGTTGATGTCCTTTTGATTGATACTGCAGGACGTTTGCAAAACAAAGATAATTTGATGGCTGAGCTTGAAAAAATTGGCCGTATCATCAAGCGCGTGGTACCAGATGCACCGCATGAAACCCTTCTTGCTCTTGATGCTTCAACAGGTCAAAATGCTCTTAGCCAAGCTAAAGAATTTTCAAAAATCACTCCATTGACAGGACTTATTCTGACTAAAATCGATGGAACTGCCAAGGGTGGTGTCGTTCTTGCCATTCGCCAAGAACTTGATATCCCAGTTAAATTCATCGGATTTGGTGAAAAAATGGACGATATCGGTGAATTTGATTCTGAAGACTTTATCCGTGGTCTCCTAGAAGGGATTATTTAAGGATTATGCTTGATTTTGTAAAAGTTCATTTGTCGACAATTTTGCTCACTTCAGCAACATTTGTCTTAACTTTGATTTATCTTACTGAGAGCAAATGGACAATCACGATTGTCTGGGCACTTGTGACTCTTATTAACATTGCCCGTTTAGCTTTTGCTTATTTCAAAAAATAGAAAAATCCCTCTATGAAGAGGGATTTATTTTTTTAGTTAAAATACACGATAAACGTAAGGATTATCAGGCTTATCAGTTACTTTGAATTTTGAAATATGCAAAACCGGTAAAGTCTGCTCTAGATTTTTATCATACTCGAGGCTAATTGTACCTGTAGCTGTAATCCAAGTGTTGTCAGGATAGCTTGTTTCATTTCCTGTAGTTAAAAGTCCATAAACACCAGAATCGGCGATACAGTGAATGATACCAAATCGGAAAAGAAATTGATAACCATCGTGCTCAGGTTCATTGTAGACAAAACCAGTGTAGGTGATATTTCGACCAGAAAATTCATCTGGGAAAAGATAGATGAGCTCCATGATTTCCATGTAATTGTCAGTTGTAATGGTTAAATCACCTGAACCTTGATATTTTTTCATTTCTTTTTTCATTTCTTTGTCATAAGCAGAAGAAGTGAAGTAAAGGCTAGTATCAGGTTTTAGGTATTGAACTCGCGTACCATCATCACTAACAGTGCCAGTAGAGCCTGCAGCTAGCGGGAAATGATACCCCTTAGCTGAAACTGTCGTCGAATCAAGAGAAACAGTCGGCACTAATAAACCGATGAAGACTGGAATGGCAAGGATAACTGGACTTGTTATTTTAGCCAATTTACCATGCAAATGGCTGTGCAATTTCATGTCCTTCATCCAGAGAACTAGCTGAATAATGGCTAGGATAAATATTAGAACCATAGAAATATAGGCCAAGTATGCATAGTGAGTATTGATATACTGGCTTAATTTTCCAGTGATTTGGAGGTACATGGTTAGTTCAAAATAGCCAACAAGAATTAAAAATCGAATCATCCAATCACCCCCACAAGCATGCAATAAATGACAATCATAACAACAGAAACGCTGATAAATTGTGCGATAAAGCGAGTCTTAAATGATTTTAGCATCATCATGAGATTCTTGATGTCCACCATAGGACCAATTAAAAGAAAGGCAAGAACAGGCGCTGTACCAAATGTTGATAGCAGAGAAGCTCCGATAAAAGCGTCAGCCTCACTACAAAGTGATAAGATAAATGCTAGAAGCATCATGATAAGAATAGCTGTTAAAGAATTACCACCGATTGTTGTCAGAATACGTGTTGGTAAGTAAATTTGCATAGCTGAGGCAATCAAAGACCCAAATACCAAATAACGTCCCGTATCAAATAACTCATCAATGGCATGCGCTAGCGCTAGAAATATTTTACGGTACCAAGGCTCATTTGAGTAATTATGGAAATGGTATGGTGCTGCATTTTCTTTTAAGATATTATCATCGACGACAAAACCAAGCATGATCCCCAAAGTCATCGCGACAACAATGGCACCCAGTAACCTCAACCCTAAAAAGCGCCAGCTATTTCCAAAAGCCGAATAAGTCGCAAATAATACGATGGGGTTAATAATCGGTGCGGTTGCCAAAAAAGGAATAGCCGTGTAGCTTGGCACCTTCTTTTCCAAAAAACGTGTAATAATCGGAACAATCCCGCACTCACAAGATGGAAAGACAGAACCAATAAAAGTCCCGAAAATGATTCGTAGTATCTTATTTTTGGGAAGGTATCGCTGAACTAAATCTGGCGTGACGTATACTTCGATGATACCAGAAAAAATAGTTCCCAATAAAACAAAAGGCAGTGCCTCGATAATGATTGATATAAAAATAGCAAACCATTGTAAGACACTTGCTGGTAATTGATTGAAAATGGTCATAAAAACTAATTAGTCGCTTTCTTTGTTTCGTTGTCCTCATTTTTCTTTTCTTTTTCAGGGTCACTAGAAATTTTAGGAAAACTTGCAAAGTTTTCAAACATTGCTTCTAAGTTATCTTGACGTTTATGAGTGATAGCCATAATTGGTAACCTCTTTTCTATATATAATCAACCATTATTATACTATCATTCGTCTAATTCTACAAAATTTTGCTGGAAAAATATAAAAAGTCAGTTAATAAAAATCAGTAAATATTAACTTAAAATCTTCCAAAATGATAGTTAAAAACACTGTTTGAAGTATTTTTTTGATATAATGGATAAGCTATGAAAAATGAAAATATAATAAAAATTGCTCAGGAATTAGGAATTAAAGAAAGTCAAATCTCTAAGGTTTTAGACTTAACGTCACAAGGAAATACCATTCCATTTATCGCTCGTTACCGTAAAGAAATGACTGGTAATTTGGATGAGGTTCAGATTAAGTCTATTATCGATTTAGATAAGAGCATGACAGCTCTTGCGGAACGTAAAGCGACTGTTCTTGCTAAGATTCAAGAGCAAGGAAAATTAACAGCTGAGCTTCAAAAAGCTATTGAGACAGCTGAAAAATTGGCTGACGTTGAGGAACTTTATCTTCCATATAAAGAAAAACGTCGCACAAAAGCAACAATTGCCAGAGAAGCAGGATTATTTCCTTTGGCACGTTTGATTTTACAAAATAAAGCTTCGCTAGAAAAAGAAGCGCAAGCTTTTGTGACAGAAAGCTTTGAGACAGCAGAAAAAGCACTTGCTGGCGCGTGTGATATTTTGATTGAATCCTTCTCAGAAGATAATCGTCTTCGTTCATGGGTTTACAATGAAATCTGGTCATACAGCTCAATTACTTCAACAGTTAAAGATGAAGCTGCGGATGACAAAAAGACCTTCCAAATATACTATGATTTTTCAGAAAAAGTTGGTAAAATCCAAGGTTACCGTATCCTTGCCCTTAACCGTGGGGAAAAACTTGGTATCTTGAAAGTTGGTTTTGACCACAATACTGATAAAATGATTCGATTTATGGCAGCACGCTTTAAAAATAAAAATGCCTATATCGATGATGTTATTTCAAAAACAATCAAGAAAAAAATTGTTCCTGCTATGGAACGTCGCATTCACAGTGAGCTGACTGAGAGTGCTGAAGATGGAGCAATCGAACTCTTCTCAGAAAATCTTCGTAACCTTCTTTTAGTGTCTCCGTTGAAAGGAAAAATGGTTCTCGGATTTGACCCAGCCTTTCGTACGGGTGCAAAGCTTGCTGTCGTTGACCAAACCGGAAAACTAATGACAACACAAGTCATCTATCCAGTTCCACCAGCTAGCCAAGCTAAGATTGAGCAATCTAAGAAAGACTTGGCTGAGTTGATTCGCAGTTATGGCATTGAAATCATTGCTATCGGAAATGGGACAGCTAGTCGTGAGAGTGAAGCTTTTGTTGCACAAGTTTTGAAAGATTTCCCAGATGTTTCTTACGTGATTGTTAATGAAAGCGGGGCTTCTGTTTACTCTGCTTCAGAGCTTGCACGTCATGAGTTTCCAGATTTGACTGTCGAAAAACGCTCAGCTATTTCCATTGCACGTCGTTTGCAAGACCCACTTGCAGAACTAGTTAAAATCGATCCAAAATCAATCGGTGTCGGTCAATATCAGCACGATGTTAGTCAGAAAAAACTTGCTGAAAATCTTGACTTTGTTGTTGATACCGTTGTTAACCAGGTCGGCGTAAATATTAACACAGCAAGTCCTGCGCTTTTGTCACACGTTTCAGGACTTAACAAGACAATCTCTGAAAATATTGTTAAATACCGTGATGAAAATGGTCGAATCACTTCTCGTGAAGAAATCAAGAAAGTGCCACGTTTGGGAGCTAAAGCTTTTGAACAAGCAGCAGGTTTCTTACGCATTCCAGGTGCTGAAAACATTCTTGATAATACAAGTGTTCACCCTGAGTCATATAAAGCCGTTGAACATTTGTTAAAAGAACTTGCTATCACAGATTTAGATGATTCTGCAAAAGTGAAATTACAAGCTGTATCAATCAAAGAGATGGCTGAAAAAATCAATATTGGACAAGAAACATTAAAAGATATCATTGCTGACCTCTTGAAACCAGGGCGTGATTTACGTGATGATTTCGAAGCGCCTGTTTTACGTCAAGATGTTCTAGATATTTCAGACCTTGAAATTGGCCAAAAATTAGAAGGAACTGTCAGAAATGTTGTCGATTTTGGTGCCTTTGTTGATATCGGTCTTCACGATGATGGATTGATTCACATTTCTCAAATGAGTAAATCCTTTGTCAAACACCCAAGTCAAGTGGTTTCCGTTGGTGATGTTGTCACAGTTTGGGTTTCAAAAATCGATAAAGAACGTGGAAAAATTAATCTTTCATTGGTAGATTTACGTGAATTTAACTGATTATGTGAAAACTGTCTCACTAGAAGATTTTGACAAACCATTTTTGCATACAGCGACTTGGAACGCTCGACTTCGCACAACTGGTGGACGTTTTTTTCCAGCAGATGGTCATCTTGATTTTAATCCGAAACTTTATGAAGCCTTTGGAGAAGAAATTTTTCGAAAAATCGTTCGACATGAGCTTTGCCATTACCATCTTTATTTTGAAGGTAAAGGCTACAAGCATTCAGATGCTGATTTTAAAGAACTGTTGCGAAAAGTTGATGGACTTCGCTACGCTCCAAGCCTTGCTAAGAAGGAGCAATTTTATCGCTATCGTTGTCAAAAGTGTGGTCAAGAATATCACCGAAAACGCCGTGTTAATACTAAAAAATACGTTTGTGGACGATGCCATGGCAAATTATCGTATGTTGACATAAAATAATCTTACTTTCAATTTAAAATCAGTCGTAAGGCTGATTTTATTTTAAAGGATATTTTGTATAATACTTATAGTGAGAAAAGGAAGGAAGGGATGAAAATGAAATCAGCTCTTTATAAACAGCGAAAAAATAAACTGGTTTGCGGTGTTTGTGCCGGAATTGCTGATAAGTTTGGCTGGGACTTGCCTTTGACACGTGTTTTAGCAGCTTTGCTAATGTACTTCTATGGTTTTGGTATTGTGCTATACATTCTCTTAGCAATTTTTCTTCCTTACAAAGAAGATCTCGAACGTGACAACTATGGTACAGGGCCACGTCGAAGAAAGGATGCTGAAGTTGTTGACGATGATGACAAAGACAACGACGGCTGGTTCTGGTAATCACTGGCAAAAAAGTTTTTAATGTTTGTAGTTAATAGCCTAGATAAGTATAACAGGAACTTATCCTAGTCTTAAGAAACGATAAAAGGTTTGAGTTCTATTCTCAAACTTTTTTTGACACTTGAAGTGAAATTTCCAAAAGCTTGCGTTAGCGCTTACTTTTTAGGATTATTATGATATAATAATAAAAAAAGAAGAAAAGGATTGAACAGAATTGTTAAATACTTTGAAAATAGGCCAAATGTAGTAACAGTCTATTTTTCATTTTTCAATTCATTTACATTTTTTGTAAAAAGTTCATGGTATGGGGCATGTCAGTTACTGTAAAAATGTTGGTAGACAAGGTAAAACTTGATGTTATCTACGGTGATGATGGCTTATTAGCAAAAGAAATAACAACGGCAGATATTTCACGTCCAGGTCTTGAAATGACTGGATATTTTGATTATTATTCGCCTGAGCGTTTGCAACTTTTGGGAATGAAGGAATGGTCATATTTGACAAAAATGACGTCACATAATCGTCGTCATGTTTTGCGAGAAATGATTAAGCCTGAAACACCAGCAATCATTGTTGCTCGTAACCTAGCGATTCCTGAAGAAATGTTAGCTGCTGCTAAGGAAAAAGGCATTGCTATCTTGCAAAGTCACGTTCCAACGAGTCGTTTATCAGGTGAAATGTCATGGTATCTTGATTCTTGCTTGGCTGAACGTACAAGTGTTCACGGTGTTTTGATGGATATTTATGGTATGGGTGTCTTGATTCAAGGTGATTCAGGTATTGGTAAAAGTGAAACTGGTCTTGAACTTGTCAAACGTGGTCACCGTCTTGTAGCCGATGACCGTGTTGATGTCTTTGCAAAAGATGAAGAAACACTTTGGGGTGAACCTGCTGAGATTCTTCGCCACTTGCTAGAAATTCGTGGTGTCGGAATTATCGACGTTATGAGCCTTTACGGTGCAAGTGCTGTTAAAGATTCATCACAAGTTCAATTGGCGATTTACCTTGAAAATTACGAATCTGGTAAAGTGTTTGACCGTCTTGGAAATGGAAATGAAGAACTTGAATTATCAGGTGTCAAAATTCCGCGCTTGCGCATTCCTGTCCAAACTGGTCGAAACATGTCTGTTGTTATCGAAGCAGCAGCCATGAACTATCGTGCAAAACAAATGGGATTTGATGCTACTAAGACTTTTGAAGATCGTTTGACTCAACTCATTACAAAGAACGAGGAATCAAATGATTAATCCAATTGCGATTCAATTTGGTCCTTTTGCGATTCGATGGTACGCTCTTTTCATTGTGTCAGGTATGCTTCTTGCTGTTTACCTTGCGATGAAAGAAGCACCGCGTCGAAAAGTAATTCCAGACGACATTTTGGATTTTATCTTGATTGCATTTCCGCTTGCCATTATCGGTGCGCGTCTCTATTATGTGATTTTTGATTTTAACTACTATGCTAGTCAGCCATGGACAGAAATCTTTGCTGTTTGGCATGGCGGTTTAGCTATTTATGGAGGCTTGCTGACAGGTGCCATTGTCTTGTTTATCTTTTCATATTATCATGCGATTCATCCGCTTGATTTTCTTGACATTGCCGCTCCTGGAGTGATGATTGCGCAAGCTATTGGTCGCTGGGGAAATTTCGTCAACCAAGAAGCCTATGGTAAGGCTGTTAAAAGCTTAAACTACCTTCCAGATTTTATTAAAAATCAGATGTATATCGATGGTAGTTACCGTGTTCCGACTTTCTTGTATGAGTCAATGTGGAACCTGCTTGGTTTTATCATTATCATGAGCTTAAGACACCGTACACATTTCTTTAAACAAGGTGAAATTACTTTCTTTTACTTGATTTGGTATGGATGTGGACGCTTTGTGATAGAAGGAATGCGAACAGATAGTTTGATGTTTCTTGGCATGCGCGTGTCACAGTGGTTATCAGTAATCTTGGTCATTATCGGTATTGTGATGATTGTCTGGAGACGAAGACAAAAGGATATTCCTTATTATCAAAATTAGCTTAGTAGATAGGAGATAAGATGTTAGAAATAGCTCTATTAATTTTTGCCATTGCTTTTGCAGTTTTAGTTGTTGTTTTTATACCAATTGGTGTTAAACTATATAAAACAGTTGATGTTGTTAATGAGACAATTGATGAATCTAAGCAAACGATTAAAGTCTTGACGAGCGATGTTAATGTCACTCTTCACCAAACCAACGAAATTCTTGCTAAGGCAAATATCTTAGTTGAAGATGTCAATGGTAAGGTATCAACGATTGATCCTTTGTTTGTCGCAGTTGCAGACCTTTCAGAGACAGTTTCAGACTTGAATGCTCAAGCTAGACTCTTGTCTCAAAAAGCTTCTCAAGCAACGTCAAATGTTGGTAAAGCTAGTGCAGCTTACGCTGTTGGTAAAGTTGCCTCAAAAATATTGAAAAAGGAGAAAAATCATGAGTAAACTATTAAGAAATGTGATTATTGGTGTTGCCTCAGGTGCCGCCGCAGCCTACTTCCTATCTACCGAAAAAGGTAAAGAGTTGCAAAAAAAAGCAACAAAAGCTTACCAAGCTTACAAAGAAAATCCTTCTGAATATCATCAAAAAGCTAAAGATAAAGCAACAGAATACACTGATTTGGCTGTTGATACATTCAATGACTACAAAGAAAAATTTAAATCTGGTGAATTAACCACTGATGAATTTCTTGAAGTCGTTAAAGAAAAGGGTCAAGCTGCTGCAGATTTTGCTTCTGAAAAAGTATCAGAATTCACTTCAAAAGTATCTGAAGCAGTTGATGAAGCAGATGACGTTAAAGAAGAAACAAAAGCAGAAGTTGATAACATTATCATCGATTACACACCAAAGGATGAAACACCAGCTTCTGAAAATGAAAAAACAGAAACAACTGAAGATGAAGAATAAAAATAGCGGTCATTTGACCGCTATTTTTATTGTATTAAAAAAGCTCCAATTTAGGAGCTTTATATCAGTGTCGTAATGACCAAATAATACTTGAAACCGCTGAAGTGATAGCTAGGCTAATAAGAGAGGCAAATAAGAAAGCCCAGATAGGAGCGAGATTCAAGACAAGTAAAAAGAAAGATACCACAACAGTAGAAATAGCAAATAAAGCGATACGTGCAAAGAACATCAATTCTTTGAACTTAGCGCTTTTATGATTAATTTCTTTAAATTCGTAAAATTTAGGGGTATCCTCTGCCTGAAGATGTTGATCTTCAAGGTCTTTGTGTTGCTTTAACGGTGTTGGCATAATCCTCTCCTCTAATTCAACTGATATCATATCACATTTTGTGATATTTGTCACCTATTTTTAAAAAGGGACTTGACTCTTGCTCTAAAATATGTTTAAAATAGTTGTTCCTCTTTTTTGTTTCAAAATGAGGATTTCTTTTTGAGCCTCTCCTCTCATAAAGTTTTGCTCATTCTTGAGGCATTGATAAAATACTTTAGAAAGCTATAACAAAAGGATTCCGAGGAGATCTGAGTGACTAATTGTTATAGGAGTGGTATAATTAAAACGTTATGGAAAAAATAATTATTACTGCGACAGCTGAATCTATTGAGCAGGTTAAAGAGCTCTTAGATGCAGGTGTTGACCGCATTTATGTGGGTGAAGAAAATTATGGTTTACGTTTACCGCACAATTTCTCTTATGATGAACTTCGTGAAATTGCTGAATTGGTTCATGCTGATGGTAAAGAATTGAGTGTTGCATGTAATGCTTTGTTGCACCAAGACATGATTAATGCCATTCGTTCTTATCTAGATTTCTTGAAAGAAATCAAAGTGGATTATGTTGTGGCATGTGATGCTGGCCTTTTTCACGTCAATAAAGCTGAAGGCTACAATTTCAAGATGATTTACGATGCATCAGTTTTTGTAACATCAAGCCGTCAAGTAAACTTCTGGGGTGACCATGGTGCAAGTGAGACAGTTCTTGCACGTGAAATCCCATCAGCTGAATTGTTCCAAATGTCAGAAAACCTTCGCTACCCAGCGGAAGTGCTTGTTTATGGAGCAACTGTTATTCATCATTCAAAACGTCCATTGTTGCAAAATTACTTTAATTTTACACATATTGATGATGAAAAAACACGTGAACGTGGTCTTTTCCTTGCTGAACCAAGTGATAAAGACACACATTATTCAATCTATGAAGACAAACAAGGTACACATATTTTTGATACCGATGACCTTGATATGATGCCAAAAATTACTGAGTTGGTAGAACATAACTACACACACTGGAAATTAGACGGTATCTATTGCCCAGGTCATAATTTTGTTGAGATTGCAAAAATCTTTGTTAAGACAAAAGAATTGCTAGAAAAGGGTGAATTCACTCAAGATCAAGCTTTCTTGTTTGACGAAGAAATCCGTAAATTGCATCCAAAAGGTCGTACACTTGGAACTGGATTCTACGAGTTTGATCCAAAAGAAGTGAAATAAGTTCACGTAAACTACTGCTTAATCATGATTGAGTTACTATTTCAGGGCATGTTAAGCAGAATTATTGAAATGTGGTAAAAGCTATTTTACCGAAAATCATTTTTACTATCTTGAAAATAGGAAGAATATAATGTCAAAAAATAATTTTAAACGTCCAGAGGTTTTAGCACCTGCTGGAACTCTTGAAAAATTAAAAGTTGCTGTTGATTATGGAGCAGATGCAGTCTTCGTAGGTGGTCAACAATTCGGTCTTCGTAGCCGCGCAGGTAACTTCACTATGGAAGAATTGCAAGAAGGTATTAATTACGCTCACGCTCGTGGCGCTCGTGTCCACGTTGCAGCAAACATGGTTACTCACGAAGGAAATGAAGTCGGTGCAGGAGAGTGGTTCCGTAAACTTCGTGATATGGGACTCGATGCCGTTATCGTATCAGACCCAGCCATGATTACAATTTGTTTAACAGAAGCACCGGGTTTAGAAGTTCACGTTTCTACGCAAGCTTCTACAACTAACTATGAAGCATTTGCTTTCTGGGAAGAAGTTGGTGTGTCACGTGTCGTTTTAGCGCGTGAAGTTGGGGTTGCTGAAATTGCAGAAATCCGTAAACACACATCCCTTGAAATCGAAGCTTTCGTTCACGGCGCAATGTGTATTGGTTACTCAGGACGTTGTGTCCTTTCTAACCACATGAGTCACCGTGATGCCAACCGTGGTGGATGTTCACAATCTTGTCGTTGGAAATATGACCTTTACGACATGCCATTCGGTGAAAATCGTAAGAGTCTTGAAGGTGAAGTTCCAGAACCATTTTCTATGTCATCAGTTGACATGTGCATGATTGAACACTTGCCTGATTTGATTGATAATGGTGTCGATAGCTTCAAGATTGAAGGTCGTATGAAATCAATTCACTACGTGTCAACAGTTACAAACTGCTACCGCGCAGCTGTTGATGCTTACCTAGAAAGCCCAGCAAAATTTGAAGCTATTAAAGGTGAATTACTTGATGAACTTTGGAAAGTTGCCCAACGTGAATTAGCAACTGGTTTCTACTACCAAACACCAACAGAAAACGAGCAACTTTTCGGTGCTCGCCGTAAAATCCCACAATATAAATTTGTCGGTGAAGTTGTTGCTTTTGATGAATCAACAATGACAGCAACTATCCGTCAACGTAACGTTATCCTTGAAGGAGACAAAGTCGAATTTTATGGACCAGGCCTTCGTCACTTTGAAACAACAATCAAAGACTTGCACGACGCAGATGGTAATAAAATTGACCGTGCTCCAAACCCAATGGAACTTTTGACAATCACTGTCCCACAAGCTGTTCAGCCTGGTGACATGATTCGTGCTTGTAAAGAAGGTTTAGTCAACCTTTACAAAACAGACGGTTCAAGCAAAACCGTTCGTGCATAATTAAAGCAGTAATAATAAAAAAATGAACGACATAAAAACAGTTTTGTTTTGGTCGTTCATTTTTTGTTAGGATTTTGAAGTTGTGATTTTCTGACAGTCGGTGGGACTAAAGTCAGGCGTTTAATGTCTTCAATTGGGATAATGGTTGAGATGTTTTGTTGAAAATTTTTGAGAATAAGTTTGCTACCTTTAGCGTCATATTTGACAAGGTCTCCAGTGAAACTTTCATCTAGATAAATCGCATGCAAAGCTAGATGTTTTTCCTGCGCTTCTTTGATAATAGCTGCGATTTTATTGGCTTTTAGATTGACTTCATTTGTCTGCGGAGCACGAAAGTCAATGTAAGCTTGCGCCTGCTTTGTAAATTGTTTAATAATATTTTTCATAGTCATTTACCCCAAAAATTGATAAAATGATTATACACCTTTTAGTTAAAAAAATAAATAATCAAAAGTTTAGGATTTTTTTACGAATAGATTAAGTAGGAGGACTTAATTATGTCAGAATTTAAATTTGAAATCGTTGAACACTTGCTTACCCTATCTGAAAGTGACAAAGGCTGGACCAAAGAATTGAACCGTGTCAGCTTTAATGGTGCTGAACCAAAATTTGATATTCGTTCATGGAGCCCAGACCACAGTAAAATGGGTAAAGGTATCACACTTACAAACGACGAATTCAAAATCATTTTGGATGCTTTTCGCGGATAAAAAAGAGTCGACAAATCATTTTTTATGATCTGTCGGCTTTTTTTTGCGGCTGGGACTGGTCAAATATTTTATTTTTCACTATAATAACCTTTGTAAACGTAATCATAAGGTGAGGACAAATGACAAATTTACAGTATAAGAATTATATTTTTGATTTTTACGGCACTTTGGTGGATATTGAGATAGATGAGGCTGACTTAGCGCTTTGGCAAAAAATGGCAGAGCTGTATTGTGCATATGGTGCTGATTACTCAGCCAATGAGCTGAAAGCTAATTATGATGAGCTAATCAAACGCCAAGAAGAAAAACTGCACAAACACTATTCATGGCAGCACGTTGAGGTTGATTTGGTAGTGGTTTTTATCGAGCTTATGCTTGAAGCACCGCGCAAGCATGCGACAGATAGTATCATTCTTGATTTGGAAACTTGGGGAAATCTCATTGCCCAGATCTTTAGAATGCTGTCGCGAAAAAAATTGCAAGCTTACGAAAATACACTAGCCACTTTGAAAACATTAAAAGAAGCAGGAGCTACGGTCATTTTACTTTCAAATGCTCAGCGTGCATTTACCCAAGCAGAGATTGAAATGACAGGATGCAGAGAATTTTTGGATAAGATTTACATTTCATCAGACCACAAAATGAAGAAACCACAAGTTGACTTTATGAATCTTGTCCTGAAGGAAAATCAACTTGACCCTAAAGAAACCGTCATGGTCGGAAATGACTTCACCAGTGACATGGCAATCGCAAATGCCGCAGATATCGATGGTATCCTGCTCAATACTTTCCCTTACACCAAAGACGAAATCCAAACGCTCAACACCATGAATGCTAAAGTAATTAATGATATCAGTGAGTTGGTGGGGTGAGAGAATGAAAAAAGAGTTTGGAAATTTTTCAAGCTCTTTTTATGTTATAAAGATTGGTAACGTTTCAAATGCTATAATTTTTTAACTTTTTGTTTGAATAATAATGTAAAGCGACTAAAAGCAAAGCTCCTGCAAATAGCACAACAAAAATGCGCCATGATAAGAAAACAGCAATAAATCCAAAGAACAGGGAACCAATGGCAAGTGTTGGAATAGTTATTAAAAAGCACTAAATACTCTTCCAAGGTACTCATCCAGAATCTCAGTCTGTAAAATTGGCTTTTGAGTAACATGTATCACTCCTAAAAATAGGCATGACATAAACCAAATTAGAAAGATGACGAAACGATTTTGTGCCAATGCAGTGGATCCAATTCTGATTCCAAAAATAGCAGTTGCTAGCCAAAAAGCTTTACCATAACTTAGTTTGGCTCTATAATTTCTGTAGTGGGTAAATCCACTTTGGAGATTATAGGAC
>NZ_GL698429.1:829714-885220 GCF_000187265.1 Streptococcus equinus ATCC 9812 | reverse complement strand
ATTTAAGAAGGTTTTCCAGACCTTCATCAGATATAAAGACTACATCACCAATGCTTTAGAAATGCCTTATTCCAACGCCAGACTAGAAGCCACTAACAAACTCATTAAAGACATCAAACGACAAGCCTTTGGATTCAGAAATTTCGACAACTTCAAAACAAAAATACTTATCACTTTGAACATCAAGAAAGAGAGGACCAAAGTCCTCTCTCGCATGTGATTATAAGTCAACCCACTACAGTTGACAAAGAACCGTTAAATTTCTATATACTCAAAAATTTTTCTCTTGATTCATTTGTATCTTCCATTTTGAAAATCTTTATAAAATCAAGATAGTCTGAAAATCGTTCTTCCGGGATAAATGTTAATAATTCTTCAATATTAGCTTCAGATTGGTTCAGGCCCCAGTCTTTCAGTATTTCAACTAATTCATCTGAAATACGAATATCACGTTCTCTAATTTCATCGAGTCCCCAATTGTTGTTATTTTGAGTAAGATCGAGTAATATACCAACTTTGGATTTCCTGTAGCTTTCTTTTTTCTTAGCAAAGTATCCGTTGCTTGCGATAATATTGAGCTTCTTTTCAAAGGGAATTTTATTTCCAATATGTTCAACTAATTCTTTGACTTCAGAATCTGAATTCGTTGGGAAATAACTTGATTGCCATTTTTGAGGAAGGATATGCTCTATCTCCCATTTTTCTGGTAATAACTCTGATTGATGTTGATAAGCTATGATCTTTAATATCATCCTAACTGTATTACGATGCGCAGTTTTGATTTTATCTAACAATTCTTTCTCATCGATTTCGCCGAAATTGAATTTGGGTTGAGCTGAGTTAATTATTTCTGCATTTAAGTTCAATATTCCAGTTTTGACGGCATTAATTGTTGGTGTTATGATATATTTTGCCGATAAAACTGCTAATAATCTTTTTAAAAAAATAAGAAAATCATCTTCAAATGTATCTTTGTAATGATAGTGTAAGTAATAGATGACAACAGGATATTTCCAAAACTCATTAGGATAAGAGGTCAGAGCATCCAAAATTTGTTTTATTTCCATATTTTCGGACCATTTTTCATTTTCTAGTGAGACTCTATTGTTTATCACTATCCACAAATTTAAAATGGCATTTAAGTTTTGCATTAAATCCTGTGAGTATAGCTTTTCGAAATTATTTTTTGCATAATATTTTCTAATACCAGGAGTGGTTGTCTTGCGATCGTTTTCATTTGCTCTCAAGTAAAACATATAGTAGTAAAACAACTTTTGAATACTTTCCCCAGCATTTGTAGCTTGTTCATCTAGTTCTTGCCAGAGTTCTATAAATTTCTTTTTTTCATCTGAATTCAAGTGATTATAAATTTTCGCTTTAAAAATATCGGCATCTGATAATGCTAATCCTCTATCATTTAGAGTTGAAAAAATAGTAAGTGCTGTTTCTTGACTATCAGCTGTAATAGGGAGAAGAATAGCTTGATTTAATATATTACTGATGAATTTATAAAAGGACAATGGATTATCTGCTGCATATTCATTAACTAGTTGCTGTAGTAATCTATAATTTTTAGCGTAGTTGCTATTTGATTTTTTATCTGCTTTTCCAGAGATTAGTATATTGGCAAATTCTTGATTTCCCTCCTCTCCCATGACTCGGGAACTAATAAGGATTTCATTAAAGTTAACTACTCCTGTAGTTGGATTCTGTTTCCAAATTGTTGGTTCGATTTGACTTTTCAAGAAATTAGTCTCAGGACCGCCACTTTCTAATTTAGTATAGATAGCCCTCAACAGCAAAAACAGGCTTGTAATACGCTGTTGCCCATCGATTATTTCCTGTTCTTTATTATCATTTTCATATGAAACTATTGTGCCAAGAAAGTAAGTATTATTTTCATCTTCTGTTGTATTAAGTGTATATTCAGTTAGATCATCGAATAAAACTTGGATTTGTTCGTCTGACCAAGCATATGGTCTTTGATATTCAGGAATAATAAATCTTTTATTCTTTCCAGTCTCTAATAGTTGTTTGACGCTTCTTTTGTCAACATTTATTGATGTAGTCATAGAAAAAATTCCTTTGATTTGTTTATAATATATCTAATTATATCATTTTTTTAGTTTTCTTTCTAAGAAATATCTATTTTTGGTAGTGTACAATAAGTTGTGTAAACACCAAAAGGAATAAATCCGTTATAGTAGAGTTGCGAAACATTACTAGAAAAAGATTTATTCCTATGACTCAGTTTCCACAGAACTACTTAACTTCCTAGTCCAAAAGCAAGATATTGATAATAACAGAAGGAGAAACTTTCCTTTTTTAGTTCAACTTATTCAATTTTTTTATTAAATATTGTAATAGAAGGTCAAAAGATGTTGGTATCATGCTACACTAAAATAAATTAAAACAAAACCTTGTCAAACCAGGTTTTGTTTTTTTAGAAGTGTTTAGACTTCTTAATATTTGTCGTAAGTTTTGTTCTTTATAAACTAAAAACGTTGATAAATCAACGTTTTTAATCTAAATTATTTCATTGTTGGGAATAACAAAGCGTCGCGGATTGTTGTTGTATCTGTAAGGAGCATGACAAGACGGTCGATACCGATACCAAGTCCACCTGTTGGTGGCATACCGTATTCAAGGGCTTCGACGTAGTCGTAGTCAACACCTGTTGCTTCGTCATCACCAAGTTCTTTGGCTTTAGCTTGTGCTTCGAAACGTGCCAATTGGTCGATTGGGTCGTTAAGCTCTGAATAAGCGTTACCGTATTCTTTAGTCATGATGAAGAGTTCGAAACGGTCAGTGAAGCGTGGGTCTTCTGCATTTTTCTTAGCAAGAGGAGAAACTTCAACTGGGTGTCCGTATACGAATGTTGGTTGAGTCAATGTTTCTTCAACGAATTCTTCGAAGAAGGCATTGATAATGTGACCAACTGAAGTGAAGTGTTTTTCAACTGGAACATTTTTCTCTTTAGCAAGTTCTTGAGCTTCTTCAAGAGTCATTTCTTTCCAGAAGTCTACACCAGTAACTTCTTTGATAGCGTCAACCATGTGGATACGTTTGAATGGTTTGTCGATAGCAATTTCAGTGCCTTGGTAAGTGATAGGTCCGTTACCGTTAACAGCAGCTGAAGCGTTTTGGATGATACCTTCTGTGATATCCATGATGTCTTTGAAGTCAGCGTATGCTTGGTAAAGCTCGATCATAGTGAACTCAGGGTTGTGAGTTGCATCCATACCTTCGTTACGGAAGACACGTCCGATTTCGTAAACTTTTTCCATACCACCAACGATAAGACGTTTCAAGTGAAGTTCCAAAGCGATACGAAGAACCATGTCCATATCTTGCGCATTGTGGTGAGTAACGAATGGACGAGCAGCAGCACCACCAGCTTCGTTGTGAAGAACTGGAGTTTCAACTTCTAGGAAGCCAAGTCCATCAAGGTAACGACGGATTTCTGAGATGATTTTTGAACGTGTTACAAAGCGGTCGAAGCTTTCACGGTTTGAAATCAAGTCAAGGTAACGTTTACGGTAGATTGTTTCAACGTCAGTAAGTCCGTGGAATTTTTCTGGAAGTGGACGAAGTGCTTTAGACAAGTGAGTGATGTGAGTTGCTTTGATTGTCAATTCACCCATGTCTGTACGCATAACTTCACCTTCGATACCGAGGAAGTCACCGAGGTCAGCTTTTTTGAAAATTTGGTAGTTTTCGTCACCAACAGCATCTTTGCGGACGTAGATTTGGATTTGACCGTCGCGGTCTTGGATATGAGCAAAACCAACTTTACCTTTACCACGCTTAGTCATAAGACGACCAGCGATAGTAGCTGTTTCGTTAATTTCATGCAATTCTTCTTTGGTTTTGTCAGAGTATTTTTCTTTTAATTGACCAGAAGTAGCTGTGCGTTCAAAGCGAGTTCCGAAAGGATCGATGCCTTGTTCAGCCAAAGCGGCCATTTTTTCACGACGCACGATTTGTTGGTCGTTTAATTCTTCGATGTGTTCGTTTGACATGTTTTCCTCCAATATATATTCTCTCCTATTGTAACATAAATAACGCTAGAATTCACTTTATTTTTGCTTGTGTGAGGAGGCTTTGAGGAAGAAAGTGTTTTCTAGTTGCAGAAATGACTTTAATTGAAAAGAAAGCCAAAAAATAGTATAATATGTGACGGTAAAAATAACTTAGAGAGAAAAGAGATTCATGATTACTTCAATTGTTTTTGATGTTGACGATACGATTTATGACCAACAGGCGCCTTATCGCATTGCTGTTGAGAAATGTTTCCCTGACTTTGATATGAGTAAAATCAATCAAGCTTACATTCGTTTCCGCCATTATTCAGACGTTGGTTTCCCACGTGTTATGGCTGGTGAATGGACAACTGAATATTTCCGTTTCTGGCGTTGTAAAGAAACTTTGCTTGAATTTGGTTATCGCGAAATTGATGAAGCTACGGGTGTTCATTTTCAAGAAATCTACGAAGAAGAATTGGAAAACATCACAATGCTTGATGAAATGCGCATGACGCTTGATTTTCTTAAAGAAAAAGGTGTTCCAATGGGAATCATCACAAATGGTCCAACTGAACACCAATTGAAAAAAGTTAAAAAACTTGGTCTTTACGATTATGTTGACCCTAAACGTGTCATTGTCAGCCAAGCAACTGGTTTCCAAAAACCTGAAAAAGAAATCTTCAATCTTGCTGCTGAACAATTTGATATGAACCCTTCAACAACACTTTATGTTGGTGATTCATACGATAACGATGTTATGGGAGCATTCAACGGCGGTTGGCATTCTATGTGGTTTAACCACCGTGGCCGTAGCCTAAAACCAGGAACAAAACCAGTTTACGATGTTGCTATCGACAACTTTGAACAATTATTTGGTGCTGTTAAAGTTCTTTTTGACCTTCCAGATAATAAATTCATCTTTGATGTCAATGACAAGAAAAACCCAGTCCTAGAATTGGGAATCAACAACGGTTTGATGATGGCAGCAGAACGTTTGCTAGAAAGTAACATGAGTATTGATAAAGTTGTTATCCTACTTCGTTTGGACAAACAACAAGAAAAAAATCTTCGCATGAAATACGCAAGATAACAAAAAGCTCTCCTTTTGGGGAGCTTTTTTAAGTATCAAATATCTTATTTTTCTTTGTAGTATGTGTCATTCCATTTGATGCATGAAAAGTGTTCAAAATCAAAGGTTTCAAGAACAGTGACACTTCCGTTATCTAATCCACCGTTAGAGCGTAAAACAGCAGGTTCATAGCCAAGTAAACTACGAATTGATGCGGTAAAGTTTGCGCCGTGACCGACCAATAGTACATGTTGGTAGCCGCGTCCTTTCATTGAGCGGATAAAACTTCTAACACGTTTTGTGGTTTGGTAGACAGACTCAGCGTCAAAAATATCGTTGTTAAATTTTGCTAAGTTGTGTTTGAAGGCATCCAATTGTTTTGGATAAATATCAGCCATTGTTGAAATTTTGCTGCCTTCTAATTTTCCAAGATGCCATTCACGAAGAGCAGTTTGAAAACTGATTGCCTTAGGGTGATTATTTCGTGACATAATGATTTTACAAGTATCGCTGGCACGTTTTAAATCACTTGAAAATACAGCGTCGAATTCAATATCTTTTAGGTAGTCACCTAATTTTTCTAAGTCACGGACAGACTCTTCTAAAAGCGGAGAATCACCATTTGCCCCTTGAAAACGTCCTTCAAGATTCCATTGTGTTTTACCATGTCTTACAAAATATAATTTCATTTTTTGTCCAATCTAAGCCATCATTGGTGTGAATCATCAATTAAATCAGCAAAACTTGCACCGACAAAATCTGCCAAGGCTTGGCTATCGATGCGGATAGAGCGCCCAACTTCACCAGCTGAGACAATCATCGTTCCCATTTCTTTAGCACGGTTGTCGATGAAAATCGGGAAATTGTGTTTTTGGTGGATACCAACTGGGTTGTTTGCGCCGTGGATGTAGCCAGTTGTTTTTTGAAGATTCTTTTGTGGAATCATGCTAACTTTTTTGTTGCCAGAAATTTTAGCCAACTTTTTCTCAGAAAGGTGTTCAGTGATTTGAACGATTCCGATAAGGGGACCAGTTTTGTCACCAGTTAGAGCAAGTGTCTTGAAAATATCAGATTTTTCAATGCCCTCAGGCAGCTCATCTTTTAAAGCGTTAATGGCTAAGCTGTCATGTTCGATTTTTGCTTTATCTAAAATTTGGTCAACCAAAGTTTTTTTCAATTTCGCTTTTTTTGCCATTTTCTCTCTCAATCTTTCTAATTCAGTCTATTCACATACTATTTTACTATAAAATAAAAAAGGTACAAGTTTGCACCTTTAAAGAGCATTGTAGTATGCTTGGACAAGTTCTGCAAAGTCTTCAACGTCATAATCAACGCCAAAATAATCATTTGCCCTTTCACTCCAATAATCAGTTGGGTCTACGTGGTCAGTTCCACCAAGGTAGTTGCTGACCATTTCGTGTGTCCAAATACTTCCTGCTCCATTTTCTTGACCGAGTGTCACAGGAAGGTTATACTTTTTGAGCATGTATGCAGTGTAATAAGCTGCATTTGCCAGCTGTTTTGCAAAGCCATCTTGAGAGTCTTCGTGTGTGAGTTCAAATTGAATATAATAAGGATTGGCATTAGCACCTGCTCCCTGAGCTTCGTATTTTTCATTAGCGATGCGAAGAATGGTGTCACTATCAATAAAAGAATGAACAAAAACACCTTGGTCTTCATAGTTTTGTACCATATAATTCACTTCACTGTCAATGGTTGAATTGTCAACGCCAGTGTCATGGATAATGATTCCAAGAGGTTTACCGTCGTCTGTTTTGTAGCTAGTTTGTTCAAAAGCTTCCTCGATATCACTAGTGATATCAGAGTGAGAATAATTCAGTGTTTCAGCGATGTAACGATTGATGTCGTTGGTTTCTTCAAGAGAAATATCATTGGTATCAATGTAGTAAGTCTCTCCATCCATGCTAAATTTTGGCAAGAGTTGCTTCTTTTTGATTTATCTCAGCATTGTAACAATAGCTTTCAATTGAAATTGTGGTACCTTGTAAAATGGTTTCACTGGAGCCATTACTGGTGTAAATGTTAGCTTTCGAGCTTAAGACGTTAGCTGCTTGAGAAGTTGTGTAGGTACTTGCATTTGACAAATCAAGCCCGTGGTCTAGAGCGTGGGTGACAATACCTGAAAAGAAAACTTTGCTTACAATTGTAAGAATGGCAACAAAGGAGATAATTACGCTAAAAATATTTAGGTAAACAGAGTTCTGTCGATGTTTACTTCGTGATAATTGTTTTATTTTTCGCATGACCTAACTATAAAGTTTTAGTCTTAAAGAAAAATAAACTTTAAAATACGAAAAAGACTAGCAAATGCTAGCCTTTTATTTATTTATCAATTTTTCCGAAAAGTTTTTCGTAGGTTTTTTTGCGGTCTTTTGTGACTGCGATTTGGTTTAAATCAAGAGCAGAATCAAATCCGCCAAGATAACCTTGTGATGTATACTGATGAAGATCGTAATCAAGATCTGTTTGTGGAGCGGCGTCATAGTAACCAGAATCTGAACCGTAAGCAGGAATCCATACGGCATCAAATCCGTCAACAGAGATTTCTTGCTCGGTCATGAAGTAAGTACCAATGTAGATACCAACTTTGTCAGCTCCGAGTCGTTTTAATTCACTCAAGAATGCCTGAACACCTTTATTCATGTCTGACATAGTCGCTTCCTCAACGTCAATCCAATAGAAAGTTGGTTTGTATGGCGAAGCATTTTCATAGAAAGTTTTCGCTTCGTTCTTCATTTCTTTGACGCTTTTTCCGAGGGCGTAACTATAAACAGCTACAGGAACATCCCGTTTTTGAAATTCTTTGATATGTGTCTTAAATGATTTATCGATACCAGTCGTGTAGGCGGCGTTGCTATCTTTGCTAATTTGTGACCCTCCATAGACACGAACGATAGCGCCAGAAATATTTTGAGATAAAGTGTCATAGTCAATTTCTTTTGGCAGTTGCCATCCTGAAACATCGATAATCGGATTAAGAACAAATTCTTCATCAGTTTCTGAAGTTGATGTAGTGGTAGTTGTCGTGCTTGAGCTGCTCAACGTTGGAATAGAAACCTTAGCCAAAGCCAGTTGTTGCTTTCGTAAGCTATCATAGTGAGTTCTACCAATCACAAGAAGTAGCCCGAACAGGGCAAAGAAAACTACAACAACAATTGGTTTTAATCGTCTTCTCATTAGTCATATTTTAGCGTAAAAAGGTGTAAAAATCAAAACAATGTTGTTTTTGTAATCAATTTGTCATATTTTTTAATCGCCTATCTATAGACAAGATAGGGGTGATAATGTTAACAGATTGACCTTGTCTTGATTAGTTATTTGCAAGAAGATTTTCCAATTCTGTAACGATTGTTTCAGGCTCTGCTTTTGCTGAGAAACGTTTAACGACATTTCCGTTTTGGTCAACTAAGAATTTTGCAAAGTTCCATTCAATGCGTTTGCCAAGAGGGCCTTTAGCTTCTCCTTTTAACCAATCATAAAGTGGATCAGCATCTTTTCCGTTGACTTTGATTTTAGCAAAACGAGGGAAAGTTGTTTGGTAATTCAAAGTACAGAAAGTGTTGATTTCATCAGCTGTTCCAGGAGCTTGGTTCATGAATTGGTTACATGGAAAATCTAGAATTTCAAAACCTTTTTCTTTGTAAGTGTCGTAGAGATTTTGAAGTCCTTCGTACTGAGGTGTCAATCCGCAACCTGTTGCAGTATTAACAACCAAGAGAACTTTACCTTGGTATTTTGATAGTTGAACGTCAGATCCGTCTTGTGCTTTAACAGTAAAATCGTAAATATTAGTCATGGTTAAGCTCCTTTGTATAGGTGATGATTTGGTCGACAGTATTACTTAGGAATTGGATAGTGTCACGAAGTGGTTGAGCTGTTGAAATATCAGCTCCAATTAATTTAGCTGTTTCAAGTGGTGTACGTGAGCCGCCCGATTTTAAGAAATTAAGCCAGTCATTAGCACCATTTGGGTTATTCTTCAAGTTGAGGTAACCAGCAGTTGAAATGACCATACCAGCTGAGTAAGTGTAGCTATAAAGTCCCATGTAGTAATGACTTTGTCGCATCCAAGTCAGGGCAGCATCGTCATCAATCTCAACAGCATCACCCCAGAATTGGCTGAGAACATCTTTCGTAATTTGGTTGAGTTGTTCAGCTCCAAATGTTTTTCCTTCTTCAATGAGGTTGTAAACACGACGTTGGAAGGCAGCTTCAAGCAAATGTGTGATGAAGTTATGGAAGTAAGTATCTGTTAAACGGTGCGCCAGTGCAAAACGTTTTTGGCGTGGATTGTCAAATTGTCTTTCCAGATAGTCACTTAATAAGAGCTCATTAAAAGTTGATGGAGCTTCAACGTAGTAAGTTGACATGTGTGTGTTGAAGTAGCTTTGATTGTTATCTGAGAAGATAAATTGACCAGAGTGTCCAATTTCGTGAATCAATGTGTAAACATCAGACATACGACCAGTCCAGCTCATAAGGATATAAGGGTGAACCTTGTAAGGGTCAGCAGCATAGCCACCTGAGTCTTTGTTAGCATTAGCGGCAAAGTCTACCCAGCGTTCTTTTCTAAAACGTGAGACTTCATTTGCGTATTCTTGTCCAAGAGGTTCGACAGATTTCATCACTAAATCATAAGCGTCATCGATAGTAACAGCTGGATTTAACTCGGCGTCTAAGTCCAATTTCCAGTCGGCAAAAGTCATTTTTTCAAGCCCGTTAACTTTGGCAACGTGTTTGAGATATTTTTGTGCAACCGGTGCAAACTCAGTCATGATTAAGTCAATTTGGCGGTTGAACATGTCGCGGTCGACTTCTTGTTCAGCAAGTAAATAGTCAAAGACTGAGTCGTAACCACGCATGTCAGCGATGATTTTTTCAGATTTGACTTGGGCAAGGTAAGCGCTAGCAGCGGCATTTTGGTGTTTGCGAAGACCAGCTGAGAAAGAGCGAAAAGCTTTTTCACGAACATCAGCATTTTCATGATTTTGATAGAAGTTTTCGTAAGTGACAAATGAATTTTTGTAAACTATGCCATCAACTTCAAAATCATCCATTTCAAAGTCACCAGCACGCATTTTTGTATAAATGTCTTGCGGAGCTCCAAAGATTTCACCGAGATTAGTCAAAGTCTTTTCAACTTCTGGTGAAATAAAGTGGCTCTTCTTGATTTTTGCTTGACGAATAGCTGCGCTAAAGTGTGGATTAGCTTCTAAAGTATCAAGAATGTCAGGATCAGCTGTTGCAAGAGCGGTGTCAAAGAAGCTTAGAGCTACATTTGCTTCGGTGAAGAAATCCGCACCAGCTTTAGCAATTTGTGCAAATTCTTCGTTGCTAAAATCTGTCGTTTGTGGCATGAAGGCGTAGTTATCGATATGGCTCATTTCGATATAAATTTGTTCGACTTCATAAAGCGCACGCGTGAAATCATCAACAGTTTTTAAGTTATCTTGGTAATTCTTCTTGAAAAGATTAATGTCTTCAAGTGTTTTTTCAATGCTACGAAGGAAATCTTCGCGGTCTTGATAGAGTGCACTTAAGTCCCATAATTCATTTTCAGGAAACTCCGAACGTTGTTTTAGCTCCATATAAAACTCCTTTTTATAACTTTTTATAAATCAGTATAGCAGAAAAAAATAGCAAAACGAAAAAGGAAGTCCTGAAATCTTCAAAAACTATAAAAACGTTAACAATGTTAATATAACAGTGATTTTAAGACTTTGTTTTCTGCAATTTGAGTTTAAGTTTATTTAAAAAATCAGAAAATTATATAAAATAACAATCAATTTATAGGAATTGGGTTACATTTTCGGAAAAAAGTGGTATGATAAAGTAGTATGCTTGTAATAAAGGATTAAAATCCGAACAAAAAGGAGTGAAGAGTGTGACAATCCAAAAACTGGAGAACAATGATACCCAGTCGATTATTACCGAGGAAGTCAAAGTACTAAAAAGCTTGCTCGATGAAACAACCCATCAGATGGTTGGTGATGAGGTATTTGCTAAAATTCAAAACATTGTTGAATTGTCAGCAAATGATGAATATGTCAAACTTGAAGAATTAGTAGCTCAGTTGACCAACGAAGAGATGGTTGTTGTGTCTCGTTATTTTTCAATTTTGCCACTGCTAATCAACATTTCAGAAGACGTTGACTTCGCTTATGAAATCAATTACCAAAATAATACAAATCAAGATTATCTTGGTAAACTTTCTTTGACAGTTGATATGGTTTCAGAAAGTGAAAATTCAAAAGAAATCCTTGAGAACGTAAATGTTGTACCTGTCTTGACTGCTCACCCAACACAAGTTCAACGTAAAACGGTTCTTGAATTGACTAATAAGATTCACGACCTTTTGCGCAAATACCGTGATGTGAAAGCAGGAGTGGTTAACCGTGAAAAATGGTACACTGACTTACGCCGTTACATTGAAATCATCATGCAAACGGACATCATTCGTGAGAAAAAACTTAAGGTAAAAAATGAAATTACCAATGTTATGGAGTATTACAATACATCCTTGATTCAAGCGATTACTAAGTTAACGTCAGAGTACAAACGTTTGGCAGCAGAAAAAGGAATTGATTTGACTGATCCAAAACCTATTACAATGGGTATGTGGATTGGTGGAGACCGTGATGGTAACCCATACGTAACTGCTGAAACACTTCGTTTATCTGCTACTGTACAAAGTGAAGTAATCATTAATTACTACATTGAAAAATTAACAGGACTTTACCGCACATTCTCACTTTCAACAACTTTGATAAAAATTAGTCCAGGAGTTGAACGTTTAGCGGAGCTATCTAGCGATAAATCAATCTACCGTGAAAACGAACCCTATCGTAAAGCTTTCAACTACATCCAATCAAAATTGATTCAAACTTTGATTGAATTAAAAGCAGGTCTAACAATTTCACGTAAAGCTCTTGGAAACAGCAAACTTGGTGCTGACGTTTACACAAGTACTAATAATGCAAGTGTTGTTGCTAAATATTTGCAAAACAAAGTCAATAAAGTTTCATCTGAACTTCAAGATGAAATTCCAAGCTATAAAACAGCTAAAGAATTTAAAGATGATTTACTTGTCATCAAAAAATCATTGCTTGACAATGGTGATGATGCACTCTTGACTGGTGACTTTAGTGAGTTGCTTCAAGCTGTAGATGTCTTTGGATTCTACCTTGCAACAATCGATATGCGTCAAGACTCAAGCGTTAACGAAGCTTGTGTCGCTGAATTGTTGAAACAAGCAAATATTGTTGACGACTATAGTTCTCTTTCTGAAGAAGAAAAAGTTAAAGTTCTTCTTAAAGAATTACAAGAAGACCCACGTACGTTGTCATCAACTAATGCTGAAAAATCTGAACAACTTCAAAAAGAATTGGCTATCTTCAAAACAGCTCGTTACCTTAAAGACAAATTAGGTGATGAAGTTATCAAACAACACATCATTTCACACACTGAAAGTGTTTCTGATATGTTTGAATTGGCCATCATGCTTAAAGAAGTTGGTTTGCTTGACAATCAAAAAGCGCGTGTTCAAATCGTTCCACTTTTTGAAACTATCGAAGACCTTGAAAATTCACGTGCAATCATGGAAGAATTCCTTGATTATGACATTGTTCGTCGTTGGATTTCAGCAAACAAAGGTTACCAAGAAATCATGCTTGGTTACTCAGATAGTAACAAAGACGGTGGATACCTATCATCTGTATGGACACTTTACAAAGCCCAAAATGAATTGACTAGCATCGGTTCTGAACGTGGTATCAAAGTAACATTTATCCATGGTCGTGGTGGTACTGTTGGTCGTGGTGGTGGTCCATCATACGAAGCAATCATATCACAACCATTTGGCTCAATTAAAGATCGTATCCGCTTGACTGAACAAGGTGAAATCATCGAAAATAAATACGGAAATAAAGACGTTGCCTACTACAACCTTGAAATGCTTGTTTCAGCGACTGTTGACCGTATCGTGACTCGCATGATTACAAATCCTGATGAAATTGATACATTCCGTGAAACAATGGATGGCATCGTGACATATTCAAACGCTGTTTATCGTGATTTGGTATTTGGTAATCCACATTTCTACGATTACTTCTTCGAAGCTACTCCAATCAGAGAAGTATCAAGTCTAAATATCGGTTCACGTCCAGCTGCTCGTAAAACAATTACAGAAATTTCTGGACTTCGTGCAATTCCTTGGGTATTCTCATGGTCACAAAGCCGTATCATGTTCCCAGGTTGGTATGGTGTTGGTTCTGCCTTCAAACATTTCATCGATGCTGAAGAAGGTAACCTCGAAAAACTTCAACACATGTACGAAAAATGGCCATTCTTCCATTCACTTCTTTCAAATGTAGACATGGTACTTTCTAAATCAAACATGAACATTGCTTTCCAATATTCACGTTTAGCTGAAAGTGAAGAAGTTCGTAATGTCTTCAATATCATCTTAGATGAATGGCAATTGACAAAAGATGTTATCTTGGCAATTGAAAAACACGATAACCTCCTAGAAGAAAACCCATCACTTCGTGCAAGTTTGGATTACCGTATTCCATACTTCAACGTTTTGAACTACATTCAAATTGAGTTGATTAAACGTTTGCGTCACGATGAATTGGATGAAGGTTACGAAAAACTCATTCACACTACTATTAACGGTATTGCCACAGGGCTACGTAACTCTGGCTGATATGTTTAACCACTGGAATCTGAGACTATTGTCTCAGATTCTTTTTTATTTTTGATGGTAAATCGTAAAAGTGATTGAATTGATGGATGTTCTAGGTCTGAGGTAGTGATTTTAATCACAGTCTTTTTTTTAGTGCAGAAAGATGGTATAATGTCATATGATAAACTCGAAGATATTATAGGTGACTCTATGAAAATTGATAAAAGGCATCTCCTAAATTATTCTATCCTTGTGCCTTATTTAATTCTTTCAGTAATCGGCTTGATTGTTGTTTACTCAACAACTAGTGCAACGCTGATTCAGTATGGTGCCAATCCTTTTGCATCAGTATTTAATCAGGGTGTTTTCTGGATTATCAGTCTGGTTGCTATTCTTTTTATTTATAAATTAAAGCTAAACTTTTTAAAAAATTCTCGTACTTTGACAATGACAATGATGGCAGAAGTAGTACTCTTGCTAATTGCGCGCTTCTTTACAAAGACCGTCAATGGTGCCCATGGTTGGATTGTTATTGGACCGATTAGTTTCCAACCTGCTGAGTATTTGAAGATTATTATCGTGTGGTATTTGGCATTTACGTTTGCTAGACGTCAAGAATTGATTTCAACATACGATTATCAAGCTTTGACTAAGCGAAAATGGAAGCCAAGCAAGTGGAGTGATTTGAAAGACTGGCGTGTCTACTCGCTTGTGATGATTCTGTTAGTCGCAGCGCAGCCTGACTTGGGAAATGCGGCAATTATCGTTCTGACAGGTTTAATCATGTATTCTGTTAGCGGGATTGGTTACCGCTGGTTTTCAGCCATTTTAACGACAGTAACAGCTCTTTCAACTGTCTTTTTAGGTTTAATCGCTATTGTTGGGGTTGATAAAATGGGGAAAGTTCCAGTCTTTGGTTACGTTGCTAAGCGTTTCAGTGCTTTCTTTAATCCATTTAACGATTTGTCTGACTCAGGTCACCAACTGGCTCACTCTTATTATGCGATGAGTAATGGTGGCTGGTTCGGACGAGGCTTGGGAAATTCAATTGAAAAAGCTGGTTACTTGCCAGAAGCAACGACAGACTTTGTTTTCCCAGTAGTTATGGAAGAACTTGGAATGATTGGTGCATGCTTAATTTTAGCATTGCTATTTTTCCTTATCTTACGTATCATGCACGTAGGTATTAAAGCTAAAAATCCATTTAACTCGATGATTGCTCTGGGAATCGGTGGAATGATTCTGATGCAGACTTTTGTCAACATCGGTGGTATTTCAGGTTTGATTCCATCTACTGGTGTAACATTCCCGTTCTTATCACAAGGAGGAAATAGTGTTCTTGTTTTGTCGGTAGCAGTCGGATTTGTACTCAACATCGATGCTAATGAAAAACGTGAAGAAATCTATCGCGAAGCAGACGCTGAACTTGAAGCTAAAAAACGAGCAGCAATTGTCGAAGAAGATAACGTTATTGATTTAGATAGTTTTTATTAGTGAAGAAAAATCTCCTAGAATAGGAGATTTTTTTGTAACCAAATGACAGGTTAATCGTTATAATAATGAAAAGAGAAAAATGAATTTTTTATTTTCATATAATTGTTCAAATTGAGATTATGAAGAGAGGGGGAGAAAAAGATTCAACTGGATGGTTATGAAATTGAATTGGTAAAATTCGCTGAGGAGATTAGTTACTATTTGCAAAAATCTGGAGCTGGTGCTGAAAATGCCAGAGATATTAGCCAGGATGTTTTAGTAAAAATGCTAGAAAGTGAAATAATTCTTCCATTTGAAAAGATTCGTGCGTGGATGTATCGTGTAGCAATTAGACTATATATTGATCGCTATCGGCGTGATAAAAAGTACTGGGAAATTTTACAAAGAGAATTCTTTAAAGATGAAAATGTAATTAGCTTTGCTGGCCTAGAATATGAACCACTTTATCGAGCAGTCTTGATACTAAAAAGAAAATATCGTTTAGTAATTGACTTATATTATTTTCAAGATTTTTCTATAAAGGAGGTTTCTAAGATTCTTGGAATAACATCAAGCAAAGTTAAGGTTGATTTGATGCGAGGGCATCGAGAGCTGAAAAATTATTGGAGAGAGAGGGATATTATTATGAAGATTTCAAATAATTTTGAAAAGATTGCTGTGCAGAATGAGCGAAAAAATCAGCTAAAAACAGTTATTATCAGTGCTTTTATGGTATTGCTAAGTATCTTGATTGTTTTTTTAGGATTGAGATTGCTGACCAATCACAATGGAGAATCGGTTAAAGAAAACTATTTGTTAAAGACTGAAATTGCTTATCCAAATGTTGAGTATACAACCTGGGGCTTTGAAGCAAATTCGGAATGTACAGGAACATTTTATTCACATCGCTTTAAAAATATTGATGGGATTAGTGTTCCTTTTGAAGAATATAGAGAGAATTATTCAATTCTGCGTCTTATGTCTGCTAGTCAAAGTGAAGGACTGGAGGAAGGAGATAGCTACAGCTCACATTATACTCATGGAAATCTATATAAAGTACCGATTTTCTATAATGTTAATGCTAAGTCTAGCAATATGAAAGTGACACAAGATATTAGTAAAGTTGAGAAAATGAAAGATGAAGCTGTTGAAATGGCAATTACTTTCGATAAACCTTACACTTATGAAGAAATTACAGAAATGGTACCAGATAATCTTTTGGTCAACTGGTACTGGATTGGAACATCAGGTTTAGTAGACACAACTAATTTAGGTTTGAGTTCACAATTAGGCTTTTCTCCGATTGAGAATGATTATGTAGCAGGTTTTAAGCAGTTTAAGACGGATTTAAAAAAGGCAATTCATTTAGGAATTTTGAACTCTCAATATAGTGATGGTGGAGAAACATTGTCTTTAGAAGAAGATGCTAAGACTTACTTAAAAAAGGCTCAAAAACATCAGGAAGCTACTTTTTCAGGAATCATATTGACAGGCCGCTCAGAAAACTTTTTACAACTCATAGGAAAGGAATGGATCCATGCTTCAAACATCGGTCACAGTGTAACAATCCAGCCGTATCACACGCTTTCGAAATAAAGAAAATCTAAAATAAATAAAAATACTTGCAATTCTTGCATAATTTGTTAAAATAGTAAGGTAAAGTTAGACTGTATTGCCTACTGTCTATCTATAAAATATATTTTATTGGAGGCTTTTACCCAAATGGCAAAAGAAAAATACGATCGTAGTAAACCACACGTTAACATTGGTACAATTGGACACGTTGACCACGGTAAAACTACTTTGACAGCTGCAATTACAACAGTTCTTGCTCGTCGTCTTCCAAGCGCAGTTAACACACCAAAAGACTACGCTTCAATCGATGCTGCTCCTGAAGAACGCGAACGCGGTATCACAATCAACACTGCACACGTTGAGTACGAAACTGAAAAACGTCACTATGCTCACATCGACGCTCCAGGACACGCGGACTACGTTAAAAACATGATCACTGGTGCTGCCCAAATGGATGGTGCTATCCTTGTAGTAGCTTCTACAGATGGTCCAATGCCACAAACACGTGAACACATCCTTCTTTCACGTCAAGTTGGTGTTAAACACCTTATCGTCTTCATGAACAAAATTGACCTTGTTGATGACGAAGAATTGCTTGAATTGGTTGAATTGGAAATCCGTGATCTTCTTTCAGAATACGATTTCCCAGGTGATGAAATCCCTGTAATCCAAGGTTCAGCTCTTAAAGCCCTTGAAGGTGACACTCACTATGAAGACATCATCATGGAATTGATGAACACTGTAGATGAATACATTCCAGAACCAGAACGTGATACTGACAAACCATTGCTTCTTCCAGTCGAAGACGTATTCTCAATCACTGGTCGTGGTACTGTAGCATCAGGACGTATCGACCGTGGTACTGTTAAAGTTAACGACGAAGTTGAAATCGTTGGTATCCGTGAAGACATCCAAAAAGCTGTTGTTACTGGTGTTGAAATGTTCCGTAAACAACTTGATGAAGGTATCGCAGGGGATAACGTTGGTGTTCTTCTTCGTGGTATCCAACGTGATGAAATCGAACGTGGTCAAGTTCTTGCTAAACCAGGTTCAATCCACCCACACACTAAATTCAAAGGTGAAGTTTACATCCTTACTAAAGAAGAAGGTGGACGTCACACTCCATTCTTCAACAACTACCGTCCTCAATTCTACTTCCGTACAACTGACGTTACAGGTTCAATCGAACTTCCAGCAGGTACTGAAATGGTAATGCCTGGTGATAACGTTACTATCGACGTTGAATTGATTCACCCAATCGCCGTTGAACAAGGTACTACATTCTCAATCCGTGAAGGTGGACGTACTGTTGGTTCAGGTATCGTTTCAGAAATCGAAGCTTAATTTTAGTTAATTAATTAAGTTCCCAGATAACAATTATTAGTCAGATAGTAATTGTGAAAAAGAGCCCCGTAAGGGGCTCTTTTTTATGATTTTATTCGATGTTTATGCCTAAAAATTCCCTCTAACCTTTAAAAGATGCTGAAAGTATGATAAAATAAGGGGGTAAATAAAAATAGAAGAGGTATGTGAAATGTCACGTAAACCATTTATCGCTGGTAACTGGAAAATGAACAAAAATCCAGAAGAAGCTAAAGCATTCGTTGAAGCAGTAGCTTCTAAATTGCCTTCATCAGAACTTGTTGAAGCTGGTATTGCAGCTCCTGCACTTGTCCTTTCAACAGTTCTTGCTGCAGCTAAAGGTTCAAACCTTAAAGTTGCTGCTGAAAACTGCTACTTTGAAAACGCTGGTGCTTTCACTGGTGAAAACAGCCCTAAAGTATTGTCTGAAATGGGAACTGACTACGTTGTAATCGGTCACTCAGAACGTCGTGAATACTTCCACGAAACTGACGAAGATATCAACAAAAAAGCAAAAGCTATCTTTGCTAACGGTATGCTTCCAATCATCTGCTGTGGAGAAACTCTTGAAACTTATGAAGCTGGTAAAGCTGCTGAATTCGTAGGTGGACAAGTTTCTGCTGCACTTGCTGGATTGTCGGAAGAACAAGTTTCTTCACTTGTTATCGCATACGAACCAATCTGGGCTATCGGTACTGGTAAATCAGCTAGCCAAGACGACGCACAAAAAATGTGTAAAGTAGTTCGTGACACAGTTGCAGCTGACTTCGGTCAAGCAGTAGCTGACAAAGTTCGCGTTCAATACGGTGGTTCAGTTAAACCTGAAAACGTCGCAGCTTACATGGCTTGCCCAGACGTTGATGGTGCTCTTGTTGGTGGTGCATCACTTCAACCAGAAAGCTTCCTTGCTCTTCTTGACTTTGTAAAATAATCAAGAATCATTGAAGTTATAAGGCTACTTGCTTTTGGCAAGTAGTTTTTTTGCATGAAAAAAGCTTTGGAATAAATTTCCAAAGCTTTTTAATTAATAACGTCTAAGTAATTTTTTGAGATTATGAATAAGTTTGTATTTGAGTGGATGAGGGTAATAGCGGAAAGTCCCCATTTTACGGGTAATGTAGCCGTTATAGTTCTGTTTAAAGCGTAGAACGCCGTCAGATCCATCAAATTCTCCTGTGATACCTAGAAGATTGTAGGTTGTAATACCGCGCTTAATCGCCTCTAGCATGACATGTTCTTGAAGAAGAGCAGGAGCATAGAATTTGTTAAACTCAGTATAAGAACCTGAGAATAGGTAGACAGCTTCTTGTTTAGTGTAAACAAATAGACTACCTGCTAAAATGACATTTTCTGAACCGTATTTTTTGATGAATGCTTTAGCTTCTTCAATACGAGTATCGAAAGTTGCGGATTGGCTTGATAACTCACGCAATTGATTTTGTTTCTTCTCTGAAGCATTGTTATTTTCAATAGCGGCTTTGAGCTTATCAATTTTTTGATTGAGTTTTGCTTGATCAGCTTCGAGGTGTTTTAGGTAATCTTGGAAGTTCAGGCTTGCAACCATAAACTCACAAGAGTCACCAAAACAATCATAGAAATCTTGGTAGTATTCTAAAGATTTATCGACATAATCTCTTCTGTTAGAAGTAGCTGATGTGATTTCTTTAAATAACGGTAATTCACTACGGTCAAGTTTTCGAAGAGTGATTCCAAAGGTTTTTGCTTTTTTAACTAAAGGACGACCTTTTTTGCTAAAAGATTTTAGAAGTGATTTTTCATCCAAATCCGTCAAATCTTTAACATAATGCCAATCAGGTTCGCCTCCTGGGTAGCCAGTAAGGAGCCCATCGTGTTGGTAACCAAGCGATACAAAATCTTCAATAAGATTTTTCTTCTCTTCATCAGTTGGTTCGCCATTGGTATCAAAATGCTGATAAGTGTCAAAAGGTTTTACTAAAAGTTCGATAGCACCATTTGCTTTTGCGTAGGCTTGAAGTTCTTTGTAAAAACTTTTTAAATAACTTTGGTTGCGAGAAGCAGGCCCAGAGTTGATTTCCATGTGAAGTCCACCAGCCATTGGAATACTGAAAAGGACACCCGCGACTTGGAATTCTCCATCTTCTTTAAGGCCAAGATATGTGACTTGATAGCCACGTTTTTCAAGCAATTCTGCCATTTCGACAGACTGCATAAATGACTTGTAGTCAACCGTATCACAAAAAGTTCCAAAAACTTTTTTATCAATAATCTCAAGAGACATTAATGGTTGTTTCTCCTTTGTTTGCGGACGTTGTAAGCCCAGTTTGATAGTTTATAAAGTAAACCATTCACTGGGATGTTAAATTCACCGATGAATTCTTCAATAGTTGGATTGAAGTTTGATTTGAATTTTGTCAAACCATCATCAAGTGTTCCTTCAACACCACCCATGTTTGCCCAGATGATTCCGTCAGCATATGCGTCTTCGAATACTTTTGGATAAAGTGAGTATTGAGGGTAGAATTTTTTGAACTCGTCGTTCATACCAGCGTAAAGCATTTCCATAACGTTACCAAATGATACTGAAAGAATTCCAGCGACGATAAGTTCATCTGGGTATTTTTCAACGAATTCTTCAAATTCTTTGATGTATTTAGTAACAGAATTTTTTTGTTGAGTGAGTTTTGTCAAACGTTTCTTTTGGTGTTCAGCTGTTTCAGACAAATCTTTTTCGATTTGAGCGAGCTGTTCTTTGTATTCAGCCAAACGTTTTGGCAAGTTCACTTTCGCCAAGTGAAGGTAAGCATCGTCACCGTAAATTTCCATCATTTTGCGGAAGTAGTCTTCGTTACGAAGAGCAACACCTTTACGAGTTTCTGTAAGAGCTACGACATCTGCGAATGTTTTGACATCATCGATAGTACCACGAGTTGTGATGACACCACGGTGAACAGCATCTTTCATCAAACGTTTAGTGTGTTTAGGGAAAGTTGATGTCATGTCTTCTTGTGTGTAGACATTTGCTTGGAAACGTGGTTGGACGCTTTCAGCAATTGTAGTTGTACGTCCAGTCCATTCGCAACCTGCAGCTTTCAAATTGTCGATGGCAAGAAGTGTGTCTTTGTTTTCGTCAACTTCCTCACCGATTTTGTATTGTTTAAGTAGCAAAGCTGGGTCCATTTTGATGAAAAGGGCGCGTTTAGTTTTACCGTATTTTTTAAGTGAGCTAATCACAAAAGTAACGAGTTCTTTGTCGCTGTAGTCCATGATTGGTCCACGTGGAATGTAAAGCATTGTGAAACCAAGTGGCAAAGCTTTGATAAGGATAGATGCTGAGGCAACTAGTTGGTCATCTTTGTAGAAACCGATGCGTTCATTATCCCAATTGTCTTTGACCTTTTCCCAATTTGATGATTGTAGAAGGTTTGTTTGGTTGCTTGCTTTTGCAAAATTATCGTGTTCTTCAGCTGAGATACCGATTTTATAGCTATACATTATTTTAAGACCCACTCTCTAAGGGCGTGTGCTACGCCGCTTTCTTCGTTTGATTTTGTAATATATTTAGCAATTTCTTTAAGTTCAGGTGTACCATTTTCCATAACTACTGGGTTACCAACAGCTTCAAGCATGGCACGGTCGTTTTCAGCATCACCAATTGCCATTGTTTGGTCTGGTGTAAGTCCCATTTTTTCAGCTAGGTGCTTGATGGCATTCCCTTTACTTGCTTTTTTATTCATGAATTCTAGGTAAAATGGTGTTGATTTAACAATCGTGTATCGATCAAAGAATTCTTGTGGAATTTTCTCGATAGCAGCATCTAGAATTTCAGGTTCATCAATGAACATCATTTTAATGATTTCTTTATCGCCCATTTCTTCAGGTGTGCGGTAAAAAATTGGCATGTTAACCAAGCTTGATTCATGAACAGTGTATTTCCCGATGTTACGATTAGCTGTGTAGATGCCTTTTTTCGTGATGGCATGCATGTGAACATCTAATTTACGGCTAAGAAATTCAATATCAAGATAATCTTCATAGGTCATGGTTTCAGTGATAATGTTCTCACCATTTGATGTATCTTGAACTAGTCCACCATTGAAGGTAATGACATAATCGCCTTCTTCTCTAAGGTTTAATTCGTTAAGAAGTGGCTGAACACCAGGAATTGGACGTCCAGTTGCGATGATGACTTTAACACCTTGTTTTTTAGCTTCTTGTACAGCTTCAAAAACCTCTGGCGTGACTTTGCGGTCGTTGGTTAAAAGTGTGCCGTCAATATCGACAGCGACTAATTTAATAGACATAAGGTTCATTTACCCCTTCTAAAAATCTCTACCTATATATCTTACTAAAAAGTGGCTTATTTGTCATGGGGAACATAGGGAAATCTACTAGGTACCGTTTTCATTTTGAAATAAAAAGAATAAGAATCAAAATGAAGTGGTTAGCAACATTTTAATCCTTACTCTTTTAGTCATGAAAAATGAAATGGTCGTTTGAAATGTAACTCATAAATTGCTTTTTATTTTGTGCAAAAAGGTCATTATCCTCTAGCATTTCTTTTGGGAAATAGAAGCGTCGGTCGCCATAAATGGTTCCAGTTAAAGTTTTTACAATAGGTGAAATGGTTGAGAGTTCAACGACAGAGTCATCTTTTTGAATCATGTTAATCTCAGTGCGAGGTTCTTTCTTTTCAGGACGATAAATGTCGTACGGCAAATCAAAATTAACATGGATTCCTGTGTAATATTCGGGGTCAAAGCCGACTGATTTGACTAGGTCGACCAAGTAGCTGAGCTCTTTACGAGAATCTTCTTCAAAAGTAATAGATTTCAAAACTTTACGATTGATAAATCTGCTAGCTAAATCAGCCAAAATCTTATCCTCAGATTTCATCCAAGCTTGAAAGTATGTGTTCATAACCCCGTCATCTAAAGCAAGATAATCTTCTAAGCTAGCCTCATTTGCCAAAAATGGTATTAAATTAGGCGAGCATTTTTCAAAGAATTGACTGTCGAGTTGATAGAGGTGTTTAGCTCGTTTTAGGAGATTTTGCAACAAAACTTCCATGCCTCGACTAGCTGGGTGAAAGTAAACTTGCATGTACATTTGGAATCGACTGACGATATAATCCTCGACAGCATGCATACCATTATACTCAAACACAATGCCATCTTTTGTCGGACGAATAACGCGCAGAATACGTGTTAAATCAAACTGTCCATATTTTGCACCACTGTAATATGAATCTCGCAAAAGATAGTCCATGCGGTCACAATCAATTTGACTCGAGATGAGTTGTACGACTTGTTTATTATGATAGGTATGGTTGATAACACTAGCAACTTTTTCTGGAAAATCAGGCGACACACGTTTTAAAATAGCGTTGATTTCAGTATCAGGGCTGGTGATGATTTCTTGCGTAATAGCTTCGTGGTCGGTATCAAAAAGTTTTTCAAAAGTGTGCGAATAAGCACCGTGTCCGACATCGTGCAATAGTGCAGCGACCATGGTCAAAAGATTTTCACTAGAATCCCAAATATCAGGAAATTTCTCATCGAAAATTTCTGTGACACGTCTAGCAATTTCATAAACACCAAGGCAGTGTGAAAAGCGACTGTGTTCAGCACCATGGAAGGTATAAACAGTTGTCGAAACCTGCTTAACACGGCGTAGACGTTGAAATTCTCTAGTATTGATAAGATCATAAATGACCGGATGATTAACAATTATATAATTGTGAACTGGGTCACGAAATACTTTTTCATTCATAATTTCATTATAGCAAAAATGCTCAAAAATCCTGACTATTTAAATCGTGTCATATTTGTATTTACGAATTTTGAAAAATTACTTATAATTGAGACTATGACAAATGAACTTATTTTACGTTTAATCCAATTATTTTTGGTATTTTTGATTATCTGGGTTTTGGGAAATATCTTTCTCCATGCCAAGAAAAATAAAATTGATCTAAAAGAAAAATTCTGGACAGGTCTTTGGATTGGGTATTTTACTGACTTATTAGATACCTTGGGAATTGGGACTTTTGCCACGAGTACCGCTCTTTTTAAGGCAACAAAATTAGTCAAAGATGATAAACAAATTCCAGCAACGCTGTCTACAGCGCACGTCATTCCGGTAATGATTGAGGCACTTTGTTTTATTACGATTGTCAAAGTAGAATTGCCGACCTTGCTGACAATGGCAGCAGCTTCATTTGCAGGTGCTTTTGTCGGAACACGAATCACTAAAAATTGGCCGACACAAAAAGTACAAAGGGTATTAGGAACTTTGCTGATTGTTGCAGCTATTATCATGGGGTACCGCATGATTGCAAATCCAGGTGCTGGAGTGGGTGATAGTGTTCACGGACTTCATGGCATTTGGCTCATGATTGGGGTTGTTTTCAACTTTACGGTTGGTATTTTGATGACGATGGGACTTGGAAATTACGCTCCAGAGTTGATTTTCTTCTCACTACTTGGAATCAATCCTTCGGTAGCACTTCCAGTTATGATGCTTGATGCTGCCGTTATCATGTCAGCAAGTACGACAGATTTTATCAAATCAGGCCGTGTGAACTGGCCAGGTGTGCTAGGAATTATTGTTGGTGGTTCTCTTGGAGTACTGACAGCAGCATTTTTCCTCAGTCAACTTGATATCAATAAATTCAAGGTTCTTATTATTTTCATTGCTATTTTTACTGGAACAAGCTTGCTTCGCTCATCAGCTATCAAGCGCTAAATCAGCGCAATTTCTGGCTTTACGAAGGAAGAATTGGTATAATTTTAGAGAAAGGAAGAAGCTAATACTAGATGAAACTTCATATTAAGAATAAGATTAATGTTGATGGACAAGTTGAGTTCGTTGAGCAATCATACCCTGTCAAATTAACAGAAAAAAATGGTCATATCTATCTTACTTACACTAATGAAGAAAAAGAAACTGTTATGTTGAAATGTAATGACCAAGAATTGATTATGACACGCTATTCAAACCCAAAATCAATCATGCGTTTTCATCGTGAAAATCCAGCTGTAGTTGCTATTCCAACTCCTGTTGGATTACAACATTTACAAACAAAAACAAGCGTTTATGAATTGGATGAAACTAAGCAAAATCTAAAAATTCATTATCAACTAAAACAGCTTGAAGGAGATAGTGTTTTTGCCAATTATCAACTAGAAATCAAATGGTTGTAAGCATAAACAAAGCTTGATATATAAGGCTTTGTGACTAATGTGTTTAGTTGACAAACTTTTTAAAAATTGATATGATTACTCTGTATTCAAGGGAGTAGCAGACGGGTAAATCCCGTGACATGGTCGTCATTACGAAAGAAATTTCCGGCCCTGTCTTAAACAGCGAGACTTGTTTTAAAAAAACAGGTCTATTTTTCTATAGAGGAGACCATAGGAGGAAGCTATTTTGTCTAAAGAACAAAGTAAAGCTCTGTTTTATACACAGAGCAAAGATGAAACACTGGAAACTCTAAATTCATCACGTGAAGGTTTGTCTACAGCAGAAGCTCAAAAACGCTTGGACGAATACGGTCACAACGAACTTGATGAAGGTGAAAAACGTGGCTTGCTAGCTAAGTTTATTGACCAGTTCAAGGACTTGATGATTATTATCTTGTTGGTTGCAGCAGCACTTTCTGTTATCACAGAAGGTATGCATGGTTTAACTGATGCTTTGATTATTTTAGCCGTTGTTATTTTGAATGCTGCATTTGGTGTTTACCAAGAAGGTCAAGCAGAAGCGGCGATTGAAGCTCTTAAAGATATGTCAAGTCAAATCGCTCGTGTTCGTCGTGATGGTCATGTAGTGGAAATTGATTCACGCGAATTGGTTCCTGGTGATATTGTCATGCTTGAAGCTGGTGATGTTGTTCCAGCTGATATGCGACTTTTAGAAGCAGCATCATTGAAAATTGAAGAAGCTGCTCTTACAGGTGAATCAGTTCCAGTTGAAAAAGATTTGTCAGTTGAAGTACCAGCTGATGCAGGAATCGGTGACCGTGTAAACATGGCTTACCAAAACTCAAATGTTACTTACGGACGAGGTGTTGGTGTCGTTGTTAATACAGGTATGTACACTGAAGTTGGTAAAATTGCTGACATGCTTGCCAACGCTGATGAAACAGATACACCACTTAAACAAAGTTTGAACCAATTGTCTAAAGTATTGACATACTTGATTGTTGGTATCGCTGCTGTTACTTTCCTTATCGGTGTTTTTGTTCGAGGAGAAGCTCCACTTAATGGTTTGATGGTTGCCGTAGCACTTGCCGTGGCTGCTATCCCAGAAGGACTTCCAGCCATTGTTACAATTGTCTTGTCAATGGGAACAACAACACTTGCTAAACGTAATTCAATTGTTCGTAAATTGCCAGCCGTTGAAACACTTGGTTCTACAGAAATCATTGCATCAGATAAAACTGGTACATTGACAATGAACCAAATGACAGTCGAAAAAGTTTACACAAACGGAAAATTGCAAAGCTCTGCAAGTGAGATTGCATCTGACAATAACACACTTCGTGTTATGAACTTTGCAAATGATACAAAAATCGATCCAAATGGTAAATTGATTGGTGACCCAACTGAAACAGCACTTGTTCAATTTGGTCTTGATCACAGCTTTGACATTCGTGAAGTGTTGAAAGCAGAACCCCGTGTGGCTGAATTGCCATTTGATTCAGATCGTAAGTTGATGTCAACTATCCACAAAGAAGCTGACGGTAAATATTTTGTTGCTGTTAAAGGTGCGCCTGACCAACTTCTTAAACGTGTGACACGTATCGAAGAAAATGGTCAAGTTCGCGACATCACTGCAGCAGAAAAAGAAGCTATTCTTAATGTCAATAAAGACCTTGCTAAACAAGCACTTCGTGTTTTGATGATGGCTTACAAATACGTTTCTGAAGTTCCAAATCTTGAATCAGAAATTGTTGAAGCTGATTTGATTTTCTCAGGTCTTGTCGGAATGATTGACCCAGAACGTCCAGAAGCTGCTAAAGCCGTAGCAGTTGCTAAAGAAGCTGGTATTCGTCCAATCATGATTACTGGTGACCACCAAGATACAGCGGAAGCTATTGCCAAACGTCTTGGTATCATCGAAGATGACGGTGAAGACCATGTCTTTACAGGTGCTGAACTAAATGAATTGTCTGATGAAGAATTCCAAAAAGTCTTCAAACAATACTCAGTTTATGCGCGTGTATCTCCTGAACATAAAGTTCGTATCGTTAAAGCTTGGCAAAATGAAGGTAAGGTTGTTGCCATGACTGGTGATGGTGTTAACGATGCGCCATCACTTAAAACAGCTGATATCGGTATTGGTATGGGTATCACAGGTACTGAAGTATCTAAAGGTGCTTCAGACATGGTCCTTGCTGATGATAACTTTGCAACTATTATCGTTGCGGTTGAAGAAGGACGTAAAGTCTTCTCTAACATTCAAAAATCAATTCAATACCTCCTTTCAGCCAACATGGCAGAAGTATTTACAATCTTCTTTGCTACTTTATTTGGTTGGGATGTTCTTCAACCAGTTCACCTTCTTTGGATTAACTTGGTAACTGATACACTACCAGCGATTGCACTTGGTGTTGAACCTGCTGAACCAGATGTGATGACTCACAAACCTCGTGGTCGTAAATCAAACTTCTTTGACGGTGGGGTTATGGGAGCCATTATCTATCAAGGTATCTTCCAAACATTGCTTGTTTTAGGTGTCTATGCTTGGGCATTGATGTTCCCAGAACATGCTTCAAATCGTATGATGCACGAAGATGCGTTGACAATGGCATTTGCAACACTTGGTCTTATCCAATTGCTTCATGCCTTTAACGTAAAATCTGTTTACCAATCAATTTTCACTGTTGGTGCATTCAGAAATAGAACCTTTAACTGGGCAATTCCAGTAGCCTTCCTTCTTTTGATGGTGACTATTGCATTGCCTGGATTTAACCAACTTTTCCATGTATCACACTTGAGTGTTACTCAATGGTTGGCTGTTATTGTGGGAAGTCTATTGATGGTTGTTCTTACAGAAATTGTAAAAGCGATTCAACGTCTACTTGGACAAGACGAAAAGGCTATTTAAAAAATATCATGAAAGTCAGGCTGCATATAGCAGTCTGATTTTTATTTTCTGAAAAATGTTTGAAAGTTTTATGGTAGAATATTTTCAGGAGGCTGTCATGATTAAAGCAATTATATTTGATATGGATGGTGTTTTATTTAACACTGAGAGTTTTTATTTTAAACGACGTGAAGCATTTTTGGCGAGCAAGGGAATTTCTATCAAGCATTTACCACCTAAATTTTTCGTCGGTGGTCGTATCGATCAATTCTGGGAAAAAATTTTAGGTGACAAGATTTCTGATTATGATACCAAAGCTTTGGAGGCTGAATACACTACTTATAAAAGCGTTCATCGACCAGATTACAAGAGCTTGGTTTTCTCTGATGCTAAGACAGTTTTAGCAGAGCTGAAAGCTAAAGGATTTGTTTTAGCATTAGCTTCAAATACTGTTCGTAGTGATGTCGAAGCTGCTTTGACAAAATGCGGATTAATCGAATATTTCACATATATTTTGACAGGAGATGATTTTACAGAAGGTAAGCCAAATCCTGCCATTTATAATGCTGCATGTGCCAAGTTAAGTTTTGATAAAGATGACATTGTTATAATTGAGGATAGCCAAAAAGGTATTCAAGCAGGAGTAGCTGCAGGCGTTCGTGTCATTGCCATTCGAGATAAAGAGTTTGGTGTTGATCAATCAAAAGCAAGTATTTTGGTTGATAATTTGACAGAAGCTATGCAAGTGATTGACAAAGAATCTTAATAATTTTGTGAATTGCTAGCAATGGTAGGAAATAGCAATTTTAAGGGCTTTATGGTAAAATAGAAAGACAGTAATAGAACTATGTAAACTTGATAATCAAGGATAGTTTTAGAGGTTCGGCAAGCGCTGTGAAAGAGGAACTTTTCTTAGAAATTCGATGTTCTTCGTCGAAATTCTTATTTTTGCTTTGCTTGTTTAAGGAACTTAATATCTTAAGTTAACAGAATTCGTCCTAAAAGCGTCGTGAAAAAGATAATTCTCCTTGTGTCACAAGACACAGCGTCGAATTCCTATTTTCATCTCGCTTTCTTGACGGACTAAATATCTTAATTAATTGAACACGTTCTACGAGCTGTGCAAAAAAGATAATTTTTCCTAGAGCCTAAGAGCTCTTCGTCAAAATTCCTATTTTTGCTTTGCTCGTTTAACGAACTTAGTATCTTAATAAAAAGGAGTTATCTCATGGAAGTGGCTGAAATTCGCCAAAAAATAGTAGAAAATCTAGAGAAGTTGACTAGCTTCAGGAGGTCTCTTTGACTTAGATCGTTTGGAAGAAGACATTGCGCTTCTTGAAAACAAAATGACTGAGCCAGACTTTTGGAACGACAACATTGCAGCACAGAAAACTTCTCAAGAGTTGAATAGTTTGAAACAAACTTATGAGACATTTAATGAAATGCAAGAGTTGTCGGATGAAACAGAGCTTTATCTAGAAATGCTAGATGAAGATGATTCTATTCAATCTGAGTTAGAAGAAACTCTCGAAAAACTTGATAAAATTATGACAAGTTATGAAATGACTCTTCTCTTGTCAGAACCTTATGACCGTAACAATGCCATCTTGGAAATTCACCCAGGTTCTGGTGGTACGGAAGCTCAAGACTGGGCTGATATGCTTTTCCGTATGTATACACGTTATGGAAATGCTAAAGGTTTCAAAGTTGAAACCCTTGATTATCAAGCAGGTGATGAAGCAGGTATCAAGTCAGTGACACTTTCTTTTGAAGGACCAAATGCTTATGGTCTTTTGAAATCAGAAATGGGTGTTCACCGTTTGGTCCGTATCTCACCATTTGACTCTGCAAAACGTCGTCACACATCATTCTCTTCTGTTGAAGTAATGCCAGAATTGGATGACACTATTGAAGTTGAAATTCGTGATGACGATATTAAAATGGATACTTTCCGTTCAGGTGGTGCCGGTGGACAAAACGTCAACAAAGTTTCTACAGGGGTGCGTTTGACTCACATTCCAACAGGAATCGTTGTAGCATCTACGGTAGACCGTACGCAATATGGTAACCGTGACCGCGCTATGAAAATGCTGCAAGCTAAACTTTATCAATTAGAACAAGAGAAAAAGGCACAAGAGGTTGATGCTCTTAAAGGTGATAAAAAAGAAATCACATGGGGTAGCCAAATTCGCTCTTATGTCTTCACTCCATATACAATGGTTAAAGATCACCGTACTGGATATGAAGTTGCTCAAGTGGATAAAGTCATGGACGGTGACATTGATGGTTTCATCGACGCTTTCTTGAAATGGCGTATTGATTAACCAAAAAGTAAAATTTTAGGATAACAAAATTGTAAAGGAAATTACAAATGGCATTAATTGAAATGAAAGGCGTAACGAAAAAGTATCGCCGCTCAACAACTGCTTTGAGAGATATTAACGTATCTGTCGACCCAGGTGAATTTGTTTATATTGTTGGTCCTTCTGGTGCTGGTAAATCTAGCTTTATTAAGTTGCTTTACCGTGAAGAAAAAGTTTCTGCTGGATCACTTAAAGTCGGTGAGTTCGATCTTACAAAACTTAAAAAACGTCAGATCCCAATTTTACGTCGTAGCATCGGTGTAGTCTTCCAAGATTATAAACTACTTCCTAAGAAGACGGTTTTTGAAAATGTTGCGTATGCAATGCAAGTTATTGGTGAAAAACCACGCGAAATCAAAAAACGTGTTCCAGAAGTACTTGAATTGGTTGGGTTAAAACATAAAATGCGTTCATTCCCAGGTCAATTATCTGGTGGTGAACAACAACGTGTTGCGATTGCGCGTGCAATTGTTAACAATCCAAAAGTTTTGATCGCTGATGAACCAACTGGTAACCTTGACCCAGAAATTTCATGGGAAATCATGCAATTGTTAGAACGTATTAACCTTCAAGGAACAACAGTTCTAATGGCAACTCACAACAAACAAATCGTTGATAACCTTCGTCACCGCGTTATTGCTATCGAAGAAGGAAAAATTGTACGTGATGAAGAGGAAGGAGAATACGGATATAATGATTAGAAATTTTTTCCGCCATTTGTGGGAATCCATTAAAAGTTTGAAACGTAATATCTGGATGACCATTGCTTCAGTCAGCTCAGTTGCAATTACCCTAACTTTGGTTGGTATCTTCGCTGCTGTTTTGATGAACGTTGAAAAAGTCGCTCAAGGTATTGAAAATAACATCCAAATTAACGTTTACTTGGATGTGAACTCAGCAGACAACTCTGAGACAAAGACAAACGAAGTTGGTGAAACTGTCCAAAACGATTCATTCCACCAAGTTTATGACCACATTAATGCTATTTCTGGTGTAAAATCTGTCACTTTCTCAAGTAAAGATGACCAATTAGCTAAACTAAAAGAAACTTACGGTGATGACTGGACAATGTTTGATGGTGATTCAAACCCACTTCAAGATGTTTATATCGTAGAAGCAACATCAGCTTCAAAAGTTAAAAAAATTGCTAAGAAGATTTCAAAAATAGAAGGTGTTGAGTCAGTTGACTATGGTGGTTCAAACTCAGATCAACTTTTCAAAGTTTCTAAATTCATCCGCACATGGGGATTTGCAGGAACAGTCCTTCTTGTAATCATTGCTATCTTCTTGATTTCAAATACAATTCGTATGACTATCATGTCTCGTCATCGTGATATCGAAATCATGCGTTTGGTTGGTGCTAAAAACTCTTACATCCGTGGCCCATTCTTCTTTGAAGGGGCTTGGGTTGGGCTTCTTGGAGCAATCGTACCATCAATTATTATTTACTTTGCATACAAAGCTGTATATGCTTCAGTAAATCCACAATTTGAAGTTCAAGGTTTAACATTGTACCCTGCTGATTCATTTGTTCCAATGCTTATTGGGGGGATGTTCTGTGTAGGAATTATCATCGGATCAGTTGGTTCAGTAATTTCAATGCGACGTTATCTTAAAATTTAATATAAAAAAACAACTTCTGATTTCAGAAGTTGTTTTTAGATTATAAAGTTTGATACGGCAGCTGCAATTTGTTTTTCTTGATTTTTTGGTGAGATTGTTGCATCGCCGTCTTTCGATTGGTGACCATAGTCTCCAAATTCGCTGTGATTTCCACCAGAAATGGATAGGTAAGTTGTATTGCTTGGTAGTCTCTTCTTAGCGGATTTATATTGGTCCCATTTAAGAACCTTATCGTTGCTAGCTGTGATTGATAAGACCTTCAAGTGTCGTTTAGAAAGATTAACTTTTTCAGAAGGGTAGCTTGCGAGTAGAATTAAGCCAGAAATATTATCTGATTTTGCAGTGTTTGCATTCATACAAGCAACAACGCCACCAAATGAGTGCCCAGCAAGATATACATTTTTTAGTTTTTTCGCCTTGATGATAGATAAAGCTTTCTGACTTGAAAGGACTGGTAAATTTAGTGGTGTTTTCAAAATATAGGCGCCATAGCCTGATTTTGATAAGTCTTTTGCCAAGCTAGCGTAAGCTTTCTCTTCGACAAGAGCACCTTGATAGAAAACAATATTTGCTTTTGTGCTCCCTTTACTTTCAAAAAATAGATAGTCTTTTGTGATTTTAGCGGATTTAGCAGCTGCCATAGAGCTTTTGTGTGCTTGGTAGGTTTTGTGGCGAATAAAGCCAAGACCTACCAAGCAAGCAGTGCTGCCAAACAAACTAAAAAGTAGAGTAGAAATTTTTTAAGTTTTTTCATAATGTGTTAAAATACGGATTAAAATTCTTTTCATGCGCAATAGTCGTTTCATGACCATGTCCAGGGTAAACAGTAAAGTGGTTTGGTAAGGTAAACAATTCAGACTTAATACTTTCAATGAGTTGATTAGTATTTCCAGTCGGTAAATCGGTACGTCCAATAGTTTCACGAAAAAGAGCATCACCTGTTAAAACGACCTCGTCATCTGGAAAGACTAGAGACACGCTTCCCCATGAGTGCCCAGGTGTCATGCGTGCTTGGAAACGAAAGCCAGATAACTTGTAATCATCAGTGTATTGGAAATGATACTCAGCCGGTTTTAAAATAATATCGTCCATATCAGCATGACGGTCAAGCCCTGAGAAGTTGTCTTTTGGCGAATAAAGCCAAGACGCTTCTTTCTCAGAAATATAAACAGGTGGGTGACCAAAGGCATCGCGAATCACATCAAGTCCCATGATATGGTCATAATGAGCATGTGTGAGTAAAATGGCAGCGACCGGTTTATCAAGTGACTGAATTTTTTCTTTGATTTTGTCAGTATCGCTACCAGGGTCAACAATGATGATTGCCTGGTCATTGACTAATAAATAAGTGTTTTCACGTGCAACGTGATTTAGTAATCTAAAAATCTTCATAAAAAAAGTGTATCAAAAAAGTTTTGAAAAGTCATATGATGTCATTTCTCAAAAATCCTTTTTTCCCTTATTTATCACCTGGATTAGGTGAATGTCACTCCTAAAAATGGTATAATTTAAATGTTATGATGCAAGTTAATTCTCAAAAATATGCTGTTGTTGATTTGGAGGCTACAGGCGCCCACGCAATGGCAGAAATTATTCAGGTTGGCATTGTCATTATTGAAAATAAAAAAATTGTGAAGACTTATCAAACGGATGTTAATCCGCACGAGCCACTAACTGAACATATCATTAATTTGACAGGGATAACTGACGAACAGTTGGCTAAAGCGCCAGATTTTTCCCAGGTTGCCCAAAAGATTTACAACATGATTTCAGATTGTGTTTTCGTTGCTCACAATGTAAAATTTGATGCCAATCTTTTAGCAGAAAAATTATTTTTAGAAGGCTACGAATTGCGTACGCCACTTGTCGATACTGTTGAGTTATCACAGGTCTTTTATCCGACCCTTGAAAAATACACCTTAGGTCATTTGGCTGATGTTTTACAACTTGATTTGACAGATGCGCATACGGCTATTTCAGATGCCTATGCAACCGCTCAGCTATTGTTAAAATTAAAAGAAAAAATGGCAAGCATGCCAAAAGAGCTTTTAGAGAAGCTTTTGCCTTTGGCTGATAATCTTGTGTTTGAAACAGGAATGTTGGTTGAAGAAGGTTTTAAAAAAGCTAAGGTCATGTCGAAAAAGGATTACCAAGAAGTTGGTGGTCTCATTTTACGACAACCAAAAGAGCTTGGTAGTGAACGTAAGATGTCAGATGATTTTGAGCTTAATATGGCACTTTTAGGCTTGGATGCGCGTGAGAAGCAAAAGCAATTTGCTCAGCTGGTCAAAGATGATTTTCAGTCGTCTAAGGTTTCATTTTTAGAAGCACAAGCAGGGCTTGGAAAAACTTATGGCTATTTGATGCCACTTTTACAATTGGCTCAGGATGAACAAGTTATCGTCTCAGTGCCGACGAAGATTTTGCAAGATCAGATTATGGCAAATGAGGTTAAGCATCTTCAGGATGTCTTCCATACATCTTGTGCGTCAATCAAAGGTCCTGGAAATTATATTAAACTAGATAGTTTTGCGCAGAGCCTACGCCATGAGGGTGATAATCGTCTGGTCAATCGCTATAAAATGCAGCTTCTAGTCTGGTTGACAGAGACTCTCACTGGAGATTTGGATGAAATCAGACAAAAGCAGCGCTATGAAGCTTATTTTGAACAGATTAAACACGATAGCAATTTGAGTGAGAAATCATTGTTCAAAGAAGTAGATTTTTGGAACCGTAACTATGAAAGAGCTAAGCAAAGCAAGCTTTTGATTATCAATCATGCTTATTTCTTAGAGCGTGTTCAGGATGACAAGGCTTTTGCGGCAAATAAAATCTTGGTTTTTGATGAAGCTCAAAAATTAATTTTGAACCTAGAACAATTTTCACGTCGTCGTGTGAATGTTACTCAATTGGTTCAAAAACTTGAAAAGCATTTAGATTCTGCACTTCCGATGCTTGAAAAACGTTTGATTGAGAGTCTTTCTTTCCAATTAACTCACTTGGTAACGCGTTTTTATCAAAATCAAGAAGTCTATGTGACGACTGAGGACGCTAGAAAACTAGAGCAAGCAGTTAATGAGCTTTTGGCTGTTAATGCTGATTGGCGTTATCTGTGCTTAGAAGATTTGATGAATTTGTTTGCGCAGCCATTTACTGATTTTTGGCTTGAGACAAGTTATGAAAATGAAAAACGTCAAACCTACTTGAATGCAAGTAGTGATGAGCTTTTGAATTTCCAAGAATTTTTACCAGAAACTCGAAAAACGTATATGGTTTCAGCTACACTACACATTAGTCCTCAAGTTAGTCTTGCTGATTTGCTTGGATTTGAGCAGTATCATTATATGAGCATTGCGCATGATAAGAACAGCTCACAACGTATTTGGATTGATGAAGAGATGCCAAATGTTACTGAGATTTCAGAAGAAGAGTATGCTTCGGTAATTGCTGAACGCATCTATCAAATTAGGCAGCTAGATGAGCGAATGTTGGTTCTTTTCAATTCTAAACAATCTATGTTTGATGTTTCTGAACGTTTAGATGAGATGGATTTGCATCATTTGACTCAGGAGAAAAATGGTACCGCCTATAATGTTAAACGCCGTTTTGAGCGTGGTGAGAGTCATATTCTTCTTGGAACAGGTGCTTTCTGGGAAGGAGTAGACTTTGTTCAATCAGATAAGATGATTGAAGTCATTACTCGTTTACCGTTTGAAAATCCAAAGGATTTATTTGTTCAGAAAATCAGTAACCATTTGTTAGCGCAAGCGAAATCACCTTTTAATGATTATTCTTTACCTCTTGCGATTTTAAAACTCAAACAAGCCATTGGTAGAACCATGAGACGTGATAATCAACGTTCGGCTGTGCTTCTACTTGATTCACGAATTTTGACAAAATCGTACGGAAAAACAATCAGTGACTCATTATCTGAAGAATTTTTCATTTCTCATCAAAAATTTTCAAAGAGTCTCACTGAAATAAAGAATTTTCTGCTATAATAAAAGGGATAAACAAAAAGGGAGAAGTAAATGAAAAAATTAACACCAGTAAAACAGTATTTACTCGGTTTTAGCTTGATTTTATTAGTTCTCTTGATTTCTGCTGTAACAGTTTTGTTTTTAGCAATGAAACCAAGACTAAGCGCAGAAAAAGTGGCGACTCAAGTAGCCATTGATACAGCTGATTTGGTACAGACATCTTCTGTTGACCTTTATAATGGTTCTAAGACTTATTACAGTGTTTATGGAACTACGGCTTCTGGTGATCAGAAGATTGTTTCTGTGGGTGAAGACAATGGCAAGGTATTTGTCTATTCTGTAAGCGATGGAATCAGTTGTAAAGAAGCTGAGCAAGTAGCTGCAGCAAACGGAGCGACTGGTATTTCAAAAGTTGTTTATGGTATTGATGGAAAGACACCAATTTGGGAAGTCACTGCTACTGATGGTTATTATCTTGTTAACTTTGAAACAAGTGAGCTCGTGAAGAAGGAGGGCATATGACAAACTTATCAAATCGCGTGTTGAACATGAAAGAAAGTGTGACTTTAGCGGCAAGTGCGCGTGCCAAAGCCTTGAAAGCACAAGGACGTGATGTGTTATCACTGACTTTAGGAGAACCAGATTTTGTAACTCCTAAAAATATTCAAGATGCTGCAATCGAAGCAATTCAAAATGGTAAAGCTAGCTTTTATACAATTGCTTCAGGTCTCCCAGAATTGAAGGATGCTATCAATAATTACATGGAAAATTTCTATGGTTACTCAGTCAATCGTAATCAAATTGTTGTAGCAACTGGTGCAAAGTTTATTCTGTATACTTTCTTTACAACTGTTCTTAATCCAGGCGATGAAGTTATTATTCCAACACCATGTTGGGTGTCTTATGTCGATCAAGTTAAAATGGTTGATGGTGTTCCTGTAACTGTTCAAACGACTGAAGAAAATCATTTCAAAGCGACTGTTGAACAGTTAGAAGCAGCTCGTACTGATAAAACAAAAGTTCTATTGCTAAATTCACCATCTAATCCAACTGGTATGATTTACAGCCGTGATGAATTAGAAGCGATTGGTAATTGGGCAGTTGAGCACAATGTTTTAATTTTAGCAGACGACATTTATGGTCGATTAGTTTATAATGGTAATGAGTTCACACCGATTTCATCAATTTCTGAAGCAATTAGAAATCAAACAGTTGTTGTTAACGGTACTTCAAAAACTTATGCCATGACTGGTTGGCGTGTTGGTTTTGCGGTTGGTAGTGAAGAAATTATTTCTGGTATGGCAAAAGTTATTAGCCAAACGACCTCAAACCTCACTGCTGTTTCTCAGTATGCTGCCATTGAAGCATTTACTGGCCCACAAGATTCTATCGAAGAAATGCGTCAAGCTTTCGAAGAACGTCTTAATACGATTTACCCATTGCTTTGTGAAGTTCCAGGTTTTGAAGTTATCAAACCTCAAGGCGCTTTCTATCTTTTCCCTAACGTGAAAAAAGCAATGGAAATGAAAGGTTACACTGATGTGACTGCCTTTACGACTACTGTTCTTGAAGAAGCAGAAGTAGCTCTTGTTACTGGTGCGGGATTTGGTGCGCCTGAAAATGTTCGTTTGAGTTATGCAACTGATTTGGACACATTGAAAGAAGCTGTAAGACGTTTGAAAGTCTTCATGGAAAGCTAAGATGTCCCAAAAACGAAAATTTCTAATTGCGCTAGTAGCTCTTTCAGGAATCATTGCCGTTGGACTGGGGCTTTATTTTAAACTAGAATCTCCAGAGTTAACCAAAGTTGGTGATTACGTTGTCAAATCAGATGGTATGAACTTTGAAATTGACTTAGCAAGTAATGCAACAACAGGTTACAGCTGGTCAGCTAGAGATGTTGATGAGCAGTATTACAGTTTAGGCAATACTGTTTATCAAACTTATCCTAGTAAAAACATACATGTTAGTTCAGGTGGTTATTATCGGCTTATTGGAAAAGTCAAAAAAAAACTGGGTAAAGCCAGTTCAATTTAATTTACTGCCGAGATTGGGATAGTGGTAAGCCAAAATTGACTTATCGTGCCACCATTAGTAGCACAAAAACTAAAATTAGTAAGATTAAACTGACAGAAATGTCAGAGTAATATTTGAAAAGAGGAATTATGTCTAAAGACTACGTATCAATTATTGATGTTAAAAATCATGTTGGCGAAGAAGTCACAATTGGGGCTTGGGTCGCTAACAAATCAGGAAAAGGGAAAATTGCTTTCTTACAACTTCGTGACGGGACAGCGTTCTTCCAAGCAGTTGCTTTCAAACCAAACTTCATCGAAAAATATGGTGAAGAAGAAGGAACTGAAAAATTCAACACAATCAAACACCTTAGTCAAGAAACTTCTATCCTTATCACAGGTATCGTTAAAGAAGATTCACGTTCAAAATTTGGTTATGAACTTGATGTGACTGATCTTAAAATTGTTGGTCATTCAGAAGATTACCCAATCACACCAAAAGAACACGGTACTGATTTCTTGATGGATCACCGTCACTTGTGGTTGCGTTCACGTAAACAAATGGCTATCATGCAAATTCGTAACGCTATTATCTACGCTACATACGATTTCTTTGATAAAAATGGTTTCATCAAATTTGATAGCCCAATCTTGTCAGGAAACGCTGCTGAAGATTCAACAGAATTGTTCGAAACTGACTACTTCGGTACACCTGCTTACTTGAGCCAATCAGGTCAATTGTACCTTGAAGCTGGTGCTATGGCACTTGGTCGTGTATTTGACTTTGGTCCTGTATTCCGTGCCGAAAAATCTAAAACTCGTCGTCACTTGACAGAGTTCTGGATGATGGATGCTGAATATTCATTCCTTTCACACGAAGAATCACTTGATCTTCAAGAAGCTTACGTTAAAGCTCTTATCCAAGGTGTTCTTGACCGTGCTCCTCAAGCACTTGAAATCTTGGAACGTGACGTTGATCTTCTTAAAAAATACATTGCAGAACCATTCAAACGTGTATCTTACGATGATGCAATCGATCTTCTTCAAGAACACGAAAATGATGAAGATGCTGATTACGAACACCTAGAACACGGTGATGATTTTGGTTCACCACACGAAACATGGATTTCAAACTACTTTGGTGTACCAACATTCGTTATCAACTACCCTGCAAGCTTCAAAGCATTCTACATGAAACCAGTTCCTGGTAACCCAGAACGCGTTCTATGTGCTGACCTTCTTGCACCAGAAGGATACGGAGAAATTATCGGTGGTTCAGTCCGTGAAGATGACTACGACACATTAGTAGCTAAAATGGATGCTCTAGGTATGGATAAATCAGAATATGAATTCTACCTTGATCTTCGTAAATACGGTTCAGTACCACACGCAGGATTCGGTATCGGTATCGAACGTATGGTAACATTCGTAGCTGGAACTAAACACATCCGTGAAGCAATTCCATTCCCACGTATGCTACACCGCATCAAACCTTAATAGAAATCAATTTATAATAAAATCCAAACCATTTGTGGTTTGGATTTTTTGTTTTGAAATCGTTATTTTTTGTAAAGGAATTGTAAGAATTTCTTTTGCTTCCTTTAAGTTTTGTTTGTTACTATGATAAAGGAGGTAGTAAACATGATGACTTATATCACGGAGATTGCCTTTTATGATTCTATTTTTTCGGTCACTTTAGAATTAGCTAAAGTATCAAATACACTTTTAAAAACGATAAAAAATAGAGTAAGACTTGTTGAGAATGAATTAAAGACATGGGGAGATAGTTTCTCAAAACGATTTCGAATGTCATCAAACGTTGAACAATTTTATAAAAGGCTTTTATGCGTGCGATGCAGAAACATTTTTCAAATTTAGGAGAGAACAAGGCAGTTCATTCCATCACATGCTGTAAAAAGAACTAAAAAATACCCAGCTATTTTTGATAGCTGGGATTATTTATTAATTATTTACTGTTTTCATCATGATGCTTGGTGCAAATGTTTTAAGAGACTTGATGATAGTTAGCACTAGGACAAGGCTGATTAGGCGGTCTGCGTAGTCAGTAATAGCTTGTACAAGAACTAGACTTGCAGTCAAATCAATGCCTAAGCCGTGAAGAATTTGCGCCAAAATACCTGAACCACTTGATGTAATACCGTGGAAGAGGATAACTGTGATACTTGATGAGACGATTGTACCTGGAAGTGAAACAAGTAGGCTCTTCCAGATTAAGTCTCTTGATTTAGTTGATTCTTTAACGAGAAAACCTGTGATAAAGGCTACGACGATAGCAACAGGTGCAAAGTAGATGGCAAAAATATCTGTAGTCATCCAGCTGATAAGAGCACTGATGATTGCTGCTCCAGCACCAAGCCAAGGTCCAAAGACAACTGCAACGAGTAAGGTTCCAATCATGTCAAGGTAGATTGGTAAACGTAGGAAAAGTGCGATATTTGCACCGATATAGTTAATAGCGATAGCAATTGCCATAAAAGAGATAATACGAGTAGATGTGTTTTTCATGATTTAACTTTCTAACTGTAGATTTTTTAGATCATCTTGAATGATGTCTTTTTGTGCATCTAAAAGTACGGTTAGAAAATCTTCCCAGAATAAACTTGGGTTTACTTGTGTTAAAATTGTGCTGTTTTTAGCTTTGTGGTAAAAATCATATTGGTCAACAACTGTTTGACCAAGTGCAATACCGTCAGTAATAACATCTGTATAGGCATCAAAACCTGAGCACACTTCGCTATTGATAAAATATGCTAGCGCAAGCGGGTCATTAATCACGCAACCGATGAGATGTTCGTATTCCCAATGAAAATCAAAATAAAAACGGGTAATTTTAGTGATGAATGCTGTCATTTCAGCGTTAATACGACTCATATATTCTAAGTGATTTGGTGTTAATACAATATGGCGTGTGACATCAAGTCCAACCATTTCAAGTTTACAGCCTAATTTTTCAAAAGTGATTTGAGCTGCATGTGGGTCACACCAATAATTGTACTCGGCTACTGGAGAACAATTTCCATGTGATTTGAAATTTCCACCCATGCTGACAAAGCGGTGACAGTTTTTGCCAAGGTTAGGGTTAATTTCAAGTGCTTTAGCAATATTTGTTAAAGGACCAAGTGCAATGATGGATGTGTTTTGTGGTTCTTTAAAATAGTCTGCTAAAAAGCTTTCTGCAGATTGTTCTTGAGCTTGGTGATTGCCTTTAAGTTGAAAGTAGGTTTCTCCTAAGCCATCCATTCCGTGAGTATCTTGAGCAGAAACGTAGTCACGTTTTATAGGAGCACTTGCTCCTTGATAAACAGGGACATCAAGACGATTGAGGAGTTCAAGGGTAGTAAAGGTGTTTTTTACTCCGAGGTCAGTTGGACAATTTCCAGCAACAATAGTAATGGCAACCACTTCAAGTTGAGGATGTTTTAAGGCATAAAGCAGCGCCAAAGTATCGTCAATTCCTGGATCACAGTCGATAATAATTTTTTGTCTTGTCATGTTTCCTCCTTTCTTAAAAAATTTGATGGAAAATAAAAAAGCAGCCTTGTTTTATAAAAAACAAAGCCACGCAAAAACAAACCCTAAAAAGGCATGTCTATTTGTAGATAGCTAGTTTTTTATTCTGGGAGTTTTCGAACCAGTCCAAAAGTAGTACTTTTGATTATGCACGCCTACTATTATATAAACATTTTTGACATTTGTAAACATTTGAAAAAAAATGAATTTTATTTGTTAATAAGCTTGAATTTTCTGAATATTGTGATATAATAATTCCAATCTATTTGAGAGAAGGTGAAAGTTCATGGCGAAAACAATTCATACGGACAAAGCGCCCGCGGCAATTGGTCCTTATGTTCAAGGAAAAGTCGTTGGTAATTTCCTTTTTGCTTCAGGTCAGGTCCCCTTGTCACCTGAAACAGGCGAAGTTATCGGTACAACTATTCAGGAACAAACCAAACAAGTCCTTAAGAATATTTCTGCTATTTTAGCAGAAGCTGGTACTGATTTTGATCACGTCGTCAAAACAACTTGCTTCTTAAGTGACATGGATGATTTTGTTCCATTCAATGAAGTGTACGCGACAGCCTTTAAGGCTGATTTTCCAGCGCGCTCTGCTGTTGAAGTTGCTCGTTTGCCAAAAGACGTCAAAGTGGAAATTGAAGTCATCGCTTATCTCGACTAGATGTTCTATTATATTATTTGACCATGAAAAAAGTTCGCTACTCTCTCAGCGAACTTTTTTCGTTTTATTTTGCATTTACAGTGTTTTGCATTTTTTTAGCTGTTGTCATCATTAAGCGAATACGATTCAATTGGTTAACTTCTGATGAACCTGGGTCGTAATCGATTGGTGAGATGTTAGCACCTTTGAATTGACGGCGCAATTCTTTTAGCATTCCTTTACCAACGATGTGGTTTGGAAGACAGCCAAATGGTTGAAGACAGACAATATTTTTAACACCGTTATTAAGTAGTTCAATCATTTCACCTGTCAAGAACCAACCTTCACCAGTGTGGTTACCGATTGAGATAACTTTTGCTGCACCTTTTGCAATGTTGTAGATTGACTCGATACCTTCAAAGCGGTTAGATTTTTCGAGAGCCTTGTTCATTGGCTTTTCAAGAAGGTTGATGGCATCAATACCAAGTTTTGCAAAACCTTTTGCTTTTTTACTCATGTTGAGCTCGTCAGCTTTCCAAATTTGGTTGAAGAGCGAGTAATTCATAAAGCCGATGAGGTCTGGAACAACGGCTTCACCACCTTCATTTTCGATGATAGCAACAATATCGTTGTTGGCAGTTGGAGCGTATTTGACGAGAATTTCTCCGACGACTCCAACGCGTGGTTTTTGTCCAAAATCAACAGTTTCAAGTGTATCGAATTCTTTAATGATTTGTTTCATATTGTGGTTGAATTCAAAGTATGAGCCTGATTTAACGTTTTTACGGGCAATTTCTAGCCACTTATGATAAAGAGCATTGGCAGAGCCTGGGACAGCTTCGTAAGGACGAACGCGGTAAAGAACACGTTCAAAGAGGTCACCGTAGAGAACACTGATGAGCAGGCGTTTGACAAATGGAAGCGTGATGTTCCAGCCTGGTGTTTCTTCTGTACCTTGGTTTCCCATTGAAATTGAAACGACAGGGATTTGAGGGTAACCAGCATCTTTGAGAGCTTTACGTAATAGCGGAATGTAGTTAGTTGCACGGCAACCGCCACCAGTTTGTGTCATCATGACACTGGTATTGTTGAGGTCGTATTTTCCACTTTGAAGTGCTTCAATCAGCTGACCGATAGTGATAATAGCTGGGTAGCAAGCATCATTGTGGACATATTTTAGGCCAACGTCAACAGCTTTTTTATCCATAGCCGGCAAAATCACAACGTTGTAACCAGCTTGTTTGAAGGCTTCCTCAATAAGTCCATTTTGGTGAATTGGAGAAAGCATTGGCATTAGAAGCGTGTGTTTTTTCTTCATTTCTTTAGTGAAGACAGGTTCTTTAATTTCTTCAATATCAACAGAGCTATTAAATTGTGGAGTTTGGTTGAAAATGTGGTCAAGATTTGCTTTTTTAGCTTTCTTATCACGTTCTTCGACAGCAGCTTTGAGGGAGCGAAGTCGAATACGGATAGCACCGAGGTTGCTTCCTTCATCAATTTTTAGAACAGTGTAGAGCTTGTTGTGAGCTCGCATGATTTCTTCAACTTGGTCAGTTGTTACGGCATCAAGTCCGCAACCAAAGCTGTTTAATTGGACAAGTTCAAGGTTTGGGTTTTTAGAGACGACTTTTGCAGCTGCATAGAGTCGAGAGTGGTAAACCCATTGGTTAACGACACGAAGTCCAGCAACTTCTTCAAGACTTGAAACCATATCCTCAGTTAACACGTGGAATCCCTCTTGCGTGATGATGTTTGCGATACCGTGGTTGATTTCTGGGTCAAGGTGATATGGACGACCAGAAAGAACAATAGCTTTTTCGTTATTTAGCGCTAAGCGGCTAAGAAGTTCATCAGCTTTATCTTGTAAATCTTTTTTGAAATCAGCAAGGACTTGATAGCCGTGTTCGACAGCTTTTTTAATATCATCAACAGTAATGTCATCGTAGCTACTAAAGCTTTTAGCAAGTGATTTCACAACAGATTCGTGGTCAGCAAGGTTGACAAATAGATGGAAATACTTGACTTCACCATTGCGGATTGGGTCCATATTTTTTTCGATAACTTCTGGATAGCTTTGAACGATTGGACAGTTGTAGTGATTAGGTGCTTTGCTGTTTTCAATTTGTTCGTAAATGACACTTGGATAGAAAATGGCATCAACTTTACGGTCGATTAGACTTTGAATGTGACCGTGAACCATTTTTGCAGGATAGCAGACAGTGTCACTAGGAATTGTTTCAATTCCTTTTTCAAATAAGCGTTTGTCAGATTTTGGAGAAATTTGAACACGAAAACCAAGGTCGGTTAAAATAGTATGCCAGAGAGGGTAATTTTCATACATGTTAAGCACACGAGGAACACCAATGACACCATGTACAGCATCTCGTTTTGAAAGTGCTTTGAATTTAAAGAGCTTTTTATATTTGTAATCAACGAGATTTTCTTTTTTGTTTGAACGGTCAAATTTAATTTTAGTGACTTTTTCAGCACCGCGTTCACAACGGTTACCAGTGACGAATTTTGAACCGTCGTTAAAAATTGTTACGGTTAACGCACAGTTATTTTCACACATCCCACAACGTGTGAATTCTTTTTGAGTGGTAAATTGATCGAGTTCATCAAGTCCCATCAAACTAGAGTGTGTGCGATTTTTTTCAAGCAATGTCTCAGGCATGCAATCCTCCTTTTGCTGAAGTGGCAAGTTCTACTGCGGGTTCAGTTGCAGTAATTTCATCATTATATTTTTCTTGCGCGATGATAGCACATCCATATGCTCCCATTAGCCCAGCGATACTTGGACGAACGACTTCGCGTTCACTAACGAGTTCAAAGGCACGAAGTACAGCTTCGTTGTAGAATGTACCGCCCTGAACGACGATTTTTTCACCTAAATCTTCCGGACGTTTAAGTTTGATAACTTTGTAAAGTGCATTTTTGATGACAGAATATGATAAGCCTGCAGAGATATCAGCAACAGTTGCACCTTCTTTTTGAACTTGTTTAACTTTTGAGTTCATGAAAACAGTGCATCGTGAACCAAGGTCAACGGGGTGTTTGGCAAGAAGTGCGACTTTGGCAAAATCTTTGACATCATATTTAAGGGATTTAGCAAATGTTTCAATAAATGAGCCGCAGCCTGAAGAACAAGCTTCGTTTAGCTGGATACTTGATAAAGCACCATCGCGGACACTCATGGCTTTCATATCTTGACCACCAATATCAAGGATAAAATCAACACCTGGGTTGAAGTAGTTGGCAGCTTTAAAGTGAGCAACGGTTTCTACCTCACCGTAATCAACATGCAGTGCAGCCTTTATCAGATTTTCACCGTAACCTGTTACGCAAGAACGGGCGATAAAGGCATTTTGAGGAAGTTGATGATAAAGTTCTTTCAAGATTGAAATGACATTTTCAAGAGGTTGTCCTTGGTTATTGCCATAATGTTGGAATAAAATAGCGCCATCAGGGTCAGTTAGAACGACTTTTGAAGTTGTTGAACCAGCATCGATTCCGAGAAAAAGTGGACCTGAAGCAAAAGCAATGTCTTTGTATTCAACGCTTGCTTCATTGTGACGGGCACGCCAAGCGTCAAGTTCTGCTTGGTCTTTGAAAAGAACATCGAGTGTATTTTTAGGAACAAGAGATGTTGATGTGTTAGTTTCCAGATTTTGAATGATTTCAGACAAAGTAATCTGAACTTGATTTTCATCAAGAGCAGCTCCCATTGCCACAAAGAGTTGAGGATTTTCAGGAAAAATCACATTTTCTGTTTTGATATCAAGTGTTTCAATGAAACGTTGACGTAGTTCACTCATGAAGAAAAGTGGTCCACCAAGAAAGGCAATATTTCCAGTGATTTTACGTCCAGAAGCTAATCCTGCAATTGTTTGGTTGACAACGGCTTGAAAAATAGAAGCAGCAATATCTTCTTTTCTAGCACCTTCGTTAATCAACGGTTGAACATCAGTTTTGGCAAAAACACCACAACGGCTGGCAATTGGATAGATGGTTTCATAGCCTTTGGCTAATTCGTTGACGCCGTTGGCATCAGTTTTCAAAAGCCCAGCCATTTGGTCGATGAAGGCACCTGTACCACCGGCACATGTCCCGTTCATACGTTGTTCAAGTGTGTCACCAAAGAAAGTCATCTTGGCATCTTCACCACCAAGTTCAATGACGACATCAGTTTGTGGGATGAATTTTTCAACGGTAGTAGTGGCTGCGATAACTTCTTGGACAAATGGAATTTTAGCAACATCTGCTAAGCCCATTCCCCCAGAACCAGTTATGGCAATACTGACCTTATGGTCACCAATTTCTGAGATAGCTTCGTTTAAAACTTTTATGGTAGCTGTTTTGACGTCTGAGAAGTGACGTTCATAGCGTGAAAATAACAACTGATAATTCTCATCGAAAATGACAACTTTGACGGTTGTCGATCCGACATCTATACCTGCTTTATACATAAAAATACCAAAAAGTGTTAGAAAATGATAGATAATATTTATTCCTAAAAAATGATATTATCTAGCAACGAATAATCTAGTTACGTCGGCTGTTCTTTAACACTATTTCAATCCTTTCTTACGATATCTAACACAGTGTTAATGTCACAACAAGTTGTTGCTTATTCAACAGAGTGTTTGTTATAATAGTATTATAAAACACTCATTGTCAATTGCAATCGCTAATTTTGGGCGTTGTGTTGTTTAAGCAACACATTCCCGACAATCTGTTGTTTATCTCGGGAGGTGTCGCTGTGAAATTTACTGATATTCGCTATTTGAGAACTGAAAAATTAATTTTTGATGCATTTGCTAAATTGCTTAGTGAGAAGCCTTATGAGAAAATCACTGTACAAGATATTGCTGATGAGGCTATGATTAATCGTGCCACCTTTTATGCTCACTATGCTGATAAAGATGACCTTCAACAAGGTATTCAAAAACAAGTTTTGCAGCAAATGTCTGACATGATTGATGCGGCTCAGATTGCAACTGGTGAGAGAGTCAAGGTTAAAAGAGCTGAAAAACTTTTGACAGAATTTTATCATGGTTTGGAGAGAAATTCGGCAATCGCGAAAATTGTCTTAAGGAGTATTTCTCAAGAAGTCATGCAAGAAAATTTCGGGCGTTTGATGCACAAAAAATATGACCATTTATTAGAAAAATTAAATGTCACAGAATCTGGTGAACAAGTTCCAACAGAATTTATTGTGGCTTATCTGACAAGTATCTTTTCAGGAACCTTATTTTGGTGGATAAAATCAGATTTTTCGATGCCTGCAAAAGAACTAGCACGTTTAGTTTTGACGTTGATTAGTAATGGTCATTTAACTGTTATGGGAGTTATTATTGATCGAGAAGATTAGTGGAAAAAAGGCTGAGAAATCAGCTTTTTTGTTTTATTTTTGATATAATGTAACAGACAGAAAGAAGGATTGTATGAGTCAAAAAAAGCTTTTTCAAGATTGTATTGATAAATGCTATTATCCTATTGAAGAGGGGACTTTCTTGTATTCATTGGATATCAGATTACAAGAGATTGTTAGGCGTCAGTACCCTGATTTGGGAAAGGATGCTTTTATCAGCAACAAGAATCTGACTTACTTTCGCCTTCTTTTTCTAGAAGAGATTATTGATAAGGCTAATCGAAAAAATGATTGTGTTCGTGAGGCAGTGTGTGATGCGGCTAAGCATCAAGCTTACACGGCACTGGATGTTCAAGATCAATTGGATCGAAAGATTACATTTGGACAACGAATCGCTGATGATGTCGCACGTTTTGGTGGTTCATGGACGTTCATTATTACCTTTATTTGTTTTATGGGAGCTTGGATGGCTTTAAATGTTGTAAAACCTTTTGGCATAGCTTTTGATAAGTACCCATTTATTTTATTGAATCTTGCTTTATCAACGCTTGCAGCGATTCAAGCGCCACTGATTATGATGAGTCAAAATCGTGCATCGGATTATGATCGCTTGCAAGCAAAGAATGATTACAATGTTAATAAAGTCTCAGAAGAAGGAATTCGATTACTACACACCAAGCTCGATCACTTGGTTCAGCAAGATCAATCAGATTTATTGAAAATTCAAAAATTACAAACGGAAATGCTTGCTTCTCTAACAAAACAGCTGGTCAGTATGCAAGAAGAGCAGGCTCGTTTGATGGCTCAAATTGAAAAAATGAGGGGGAGCGAAGAAAATGTCTGATAAAGAAATTAATTTGGTTATTGTGACAGGAATGAGTGGTGCTGGTAAAACAGTCGCTATTCAATCCTTTGAAGATTTAGGCTATTTTACTATTGATAATATGCCGCCAACGTTAGTGCCAAAATTTATTGAATTAGTTGAGAAAACAAGTGACAATAATCGTGTTGCTCTTGTTGTTGACATGCGCAGTCGTCTCTTTTTCAATGAAATTAATTTAGTCCTTGATAAAATTGATTCAAATCCGAAAATTGATTTCAAGATTTTATTCTTGGATGCTACAGATAGTGAGCTTGTGGCACGTTACAAAGAAACACGTCGTAGTCATCCATTAGCTCCTGATGGTCGTATTTTGGATGGTATCAAGTTAGAACGCGAACTCTTGGCACCTTTAAAAAACTTGAGTCAGAATGTTGTTGATACGACAGAATTGACACCACGTCAATTGCGTAAAACTATTTCTGAACAATTTTCAAGTGATGAAAATCAAGTATCTTTCCGTATTGAGGTTATGAGTTTTGGTTTTAAATATGGTTTGCCACTTGATGCTGACTTGGTGTTTGATGTACGTTTCTTACCAAATCCATATTACAAACCTGAGCTTCGTAATCAAACAGGTCTTGAAAAAGATGTGTACGACTACGTTATGAACCATGAAGAATCAGAAGATTTCTACCAACATTTGACAGGATTGATTAAACCAATTTTGCCTGGCTATAAAAAAGAAGGAAAATCTGTTTTAACGATTGCTGTTGGTTGTACAGGTGGTCAGCACCGAAGCGTAGCTTTTGCTCACCGCTTGGCTGAAGACTTTAAATCGGATTGGGTGGTTAATGAAACTCACCGTGATAAAAATCGTCGCAAGGAGACTGTGAACCGTTCATGAGAAAACCTATAATTACCGTTATCGGTGGAGGAACAGGAATTCCTGTTATTTTAAATAGTTTAAGGCATGAAGAAGTCGATATTACAGCCATCGTAACGGTTGCTGATGATGGCGGAAGCTCTGGGGTGTTGCGTTCGGTAACGCAGATGACGCCGCCAGGAGACCTTCGAAATGTTTTAGTAGCCATGAGTGATATGCCTAAGTTTTACGAAAAAGTTTTTCAGTATCGTTTTGCTGAAGGCGATGGGCTACTTGCCGGGCATCCACTTGGAAATCTAATCATTTCAGGAATCGCTGAAATGGAAGGTTCTACTTACAATGCTATGCAGATTTTGACAAAGTTTTTCCACGTAACAGGAAAGATTTATCCATCAAGTGAAAATCCGCTAACACTGCATGCTGTTTTTAAAGATGGTCATGAAGTGGCAGGAGAGAGCCATATTGCTGATTACAAAGGCATGATTGACCATGTCTACGTCACCAATACTTATAACAATGAAGAGCCAACAGCCAGTCGTAAAGTCGTCAATGCTATTATGAATAGCGACATGATTGTGCTTGGACCTGGGTCATTATTTACATCTATTTTGCCAAATCTAGTGATTCCAGAAATCAAGCAAGCTTTGATTGAAACGGATGCTGAGGTTGCTTATGTTTGTAACATCATGACACAGTACGGCGAGACCGAGCATTTCACAGATGCTAATCACGTTGAAGTGCTTAATCGACATCTCGGTGAAAACGTGATTGATACAGTTCTTGTCAACATCGAAAAAGTGCCGCAAGATTACATGGATTACAATAAATTTGACGAATATTTGGTCCAAGTTGAGCATGATTTTGCAGGACTTCGTAAGCAAGTTAAGCGCGTGATTTTATCAGATTTTCTTCGTTTGGAAAATGGCGGAGCTTTTCACAATGGCGACTATGTCGTTCAAGAATTAATGGACCTTGTGAGGATTAAGAAGCGATGAGTTTTACAGTAAAAGTTAAAGAAGAATTGTTGAATTTATCGCGATTTGATAAGAGCGAGCTGTCAGCGATTATCAAAATGTCTGGAAGTTTGGGATTAACTTCTTCAGGATTGACCTTGTCTATCACAACCGAAAATGCCAAAGTTGCTCGTCATATTTACGAGTTGATTGAAACCATTTATCATGTTCAGCCTGAAATCAAATATCACCAAAAGACAAATCTCCGTAAGAATCGTGTTTATAACGTTTTTGTTGCTGAGAATGTCAGAGAAATTTTGACAGACTTGCAGTTGGCAGACTCGTTCTTTGGGTTTGAGATGGGGATTACCCCAACGATTTTAGATGATGACGATAAGGGACGTGCTTATTTGCGCGGAGCCTTTCTTGCAACGGGAACTATTCGTGACCCTGAATCGGGGAAATATCAACTAGAGATTTTTTCCGTTTATCAGGACCACGCCGAAGATTTGGCTAACTTGATGCGAAAATTTATCCTTGATGCCAAGGTTATTGAGCATAAAAATGGTGCAGTGACCTATCTTCAAAAAGCTGAGGATATCATGGATTTCTTGATTGTCATTGGTGCAATGGAATGTAAAGAGATTTTTGAGGAAGTTAAGATTATGCGTGAGACACGTAATGATGTCAATCGTGCTAATAATGCTGAGACTGCTAATATCGCAAAGACAGTAACAGCCAGTATGAAGACAATCAACAACATCATCAAAATCATGGATACTGTTGGTCTTGAAACACTTCCAATCGAGCTTCAGCAAGTTGCAAAAATCCGTGTTGAGAACCCAGACTACTCAATCCAGCAGATTGCTGACCACTTGGAAGGCACCCTAACGAAGAGTGGCGTTAACCACCGACTTCGCAAAATCAATAAAATCGCAAATGAATTATAGAAAGAAGGAATATTTGCTATGGCATGCACAACTATACTAGTCGGCAAAAAAGCGTCTTATGACGGTTCAACAATGATTGCCCGTACAGAAGATTCACAAAGTGGTGATTTTACACCGAAACAATTTATCGTGGTTAATCCAGAAGACCAACCACGTCATTATAAATCAGTTTTATCTTCATTTGAAATCGATTTGCCAGACAATCCAATGCGTTACACTTCAGTGCCTGATGCTTTGCGTAAAGATGGTATTTGGGGTGAAGCAGGTATCAACGAAGCTAATGTTGCGATGAGTGAAACAGAAACAATCACAACAAATGCGCGTGTTTTGGGTGCTGACCCGCTCGTTGAATCAGGTATCGGTGAAGAAGATATGTTGACATTGGTGCTTCCATATGTCCGTACAGCGCGTGAAGGTGTAAAACGTCTTGGCGCGATTCTCGAAGAATACGGTACTTATGAATCAAATGGTGTTGCTATTTCAGATGTTGATGAAATTTGGTGGTTGGAAACAATCGGTGGTCACCACTGGATTGCTCGTCGTGTGCCAGATGATTGCTACGTGACAAATCCTAACCAACTTGGAATTGACCACTTTGAATTTAACAACCCAGATGACTACATGTGTTCAATTGATTTGCGTGACTTTATCGATGATAATAACTTGGATTTGACTTATTCAAACGAACATTTCAATCCTCGTTATGCCTTTGGTAGCCAACGTGATAAAGACCGTCATTACAACACTCCACGTGCTTGGGCAATACAACGTTTCTTGAATCCAGAAATCAAACAAGACCCACGCAGTTTCTTTATCCCATGGGCACAAAAACCATACCGCAAAATTACTGTCGAAGATGTGAAATATGTCTTGAGCAATCATTATCAAGATACTGAATTTGACCCATATGGACCAGAAGGTGATGCTATTAGCCAATGTACCTTCCGTACAATCGGTATCAACCGCACAAGCCAAACAGCTATTCTTCAATTGCGTCCAGACCAACCACACGACACAACAGGTATCCAATGGTTGGCATATGGATCAATGCCTTTTGGAACAATGGTGCCATTCTTTACTCAAATTTCTATAACACCAGAATATTTTGCAAATACTGGCGAAAATGTTTCAACAGATTCATTCTACTGGGCAAACCGCTTGATTGCTGCGATTGCTGATCCACATTTCCACCAACACGAAGGTGATATTGAATCCTATGTTGAAAAAACAATGGCAGCAGGACATGCACGCATCAAACGTGTTGATTGTGCTTTGGCAAATGGTGAGAGCGTCGATTTTGATGCTGAAAACCAAGCTATGAGTGATTACATCCAAGAAGAAACTCAAAAACTTTTGAATAAAATTCTTTTTGATGCAAGCAATCTCATGACAAACCGTTTCTCAGTAAGCGACTAATCGTTCAATCCCTTGAAGTTTTTCAAGGGATTTTTATTTTTTAAGCAAAAAATGCTTGCAAAAAACTAAAAGTTCAGATATACTTTACTGGTAAACTATTAACTTAACTAGTTAAGAAAAGGAGCCGTCATGAAGAAGAAATTTCTTTTGTTCATAAATTTACTTGCACTTTTGTTTGCATGGCAAGTTAGCCATATCAAGCAAGTTGCAGCAGATGACAAGATTAAAGTTGTGACAACTTTTTATCCTGTCTATGAGTTCACCAAAGCTGTCACAAGAGATTCAGCCGATGTGTCGATGCTGATTAAAGCAGGAACTGAGCCGCATGATTTTGAACCATCTACAAAAAATGTCGCAATGATTTCTGATGCTAACATGTTTGTTTATATGGATGATAGCATGGAAACATGGGTTAAAAAAGTTCAAAAATCAATTAATTCTGATGATTTGACTGTTGTCAAATCTACTGGTGATATGCTTTTGATGGCTGGCACTGCTGAAGAAGAGGAAGAAGGTCATGAAGGGCATAGCCATGAGTATGACCCACACGTCTGGTTATCACCAAAACGTGCTGTCACATTGGTTGAAAATATCCGTGATGCTTTTGTGGTGAAATATCCTGATAAGGCTGAAACTTTTAAAACTAACAGTGCAGCTTACATTGAAAAGCTTAATGATTTAGATAAAAAGTATTCAGATGCTTTATCAAATGCTAAGCAAAAAAGTTTTGTTACTCAGCACGCAGCTTTTGGATACTTAGCACTTGATTATGGTTTGAACCAAATTCCAATTACTGGTGTATCAACTGAATCTGAACCTTCAGCCAAACGTCTAGCAAGCCTTACAAAATATGTCAAAAAATACGACATCAAATACATTTACTTTGAAGAAAATGCTTCAAGCAAAGTTGCAGCAACTTTAGCAGACGAAGCTGGAGTTAAAACTGCTGTGCTAAATCCGCTTGAAAGTTTGACGACAAAAGAAATTAAAGCAGGCGAAGATTACTTCACTGTGATGAAAGATAACTTAAAAGCTTTGCGATTGACAACAGACGTTAAAGGTAAAGAAATTAAGGCTGAAACAGACGATACTAAAACGGTTCAGCACGGTTATTTTAAAGATAAAGACGTCACTGACCGTAACCTAACAGATTGGTCAGGAACATGGCAATCTGTTTACCCATATCTGCTTGATGGGACACTTGATGAGGTTTGGGAATACAAGGCAGATGCCTCAAAAGGTGAACAAACAGCCCAAGAAGTCAAAGATTATTACACAACTGGTTACAAAACTGATGTTGAAAAAATTATTATTAACGGTAAGAAAAACACTGTTACATTCGTTCAAAACGGTGAAGAACACAAGTACACTTACAAATATGTAGGTTACAAAATTTTGAAATACGAAAAAGGAAATCGTGGTGTTCGTTACTTATTTGAAGCAAAAGATGATAATGCTGGTGACTTTAAGTACATTCAATTTAGTGACCACAACATTTCATCAACAAAAGCAGAGCATTTCCACTTATTCTGGGGAAGCACTAGCCAAAAAGCTATTCTAAAAGAAATGGATAACTGGCCAACTTACTTCCCAGCAAGCAAATCAGGTCAAGAAATTGCTCAAGACCTTGTTGCTCATTAAGATAAAAAGGTTTGAATCATTTGATTCAGGCCTTTTTTTGATTGTATGAAGATGAGTTTTTGTACGTTGTCAATCCTTGAAATCTTTGTTATAATTTGAAACAAGATAGCACTTACATTTTAGGAGGCCACGTGAAAGAAAAACAAGTTACGAAATTCTTTTTAACTTGTTCGACCTTAGTTACTTGCATTACTCTTGGGATTAATCTCACATTTCGTCACGCTGCTCACGCAGTGATTGCTGGTTCTGGTGAGGTTTCGCCAACTGCAACGGCAGATTTTATCGCAAGTATTGGTGAAACAGCTCGACAAATTGGTCAAGAACGGAATCTTTATGCTTCAGTGATGATTGCACAAGCTGTTTTAGAATCAAATAGTGGTCAATCTGCACTTAGTCAGCAACCTTATTATAATTTTTTTGGTATTAAGGGAGCTTACAATGGTAATTCAGTGACCATGCAGACATGGGAAGATGATGGTAGTGGCTACACTTACGAGGTTGACCAAGATTTTCGTTCCTATAATAGCTTGTCAGATTCGCTTAATGATTATGCTAATTTGTTAAGTTGGGACCTTTATGCAGATGCCTGGAAATCAAATACCACATCTTATCAGGATGCAACAGCAGCACTCACAGGTCGATATGCAACAGATACAGCATATGCTGATAAATTAAATGCACTAATTGAGCAGTACGGTTTAACAACATATGATGACCCTGTCGTTGTTGAAGAAGAGAATCAGACAAATAGTGAACAGATAACTGACCCAAATCATGTTTGGAATAAGTACCGCGGATCATATACAAGTAAAGATATCTTAGCAGAAGATGAAGCGTGGATAGCATATATTAGTTAAAAGACGTTAGTTTTCAAGTTAACGTCTTTTATATAACAAAAAAACCAACTCTTAATATGAACTGCACCCCAAAAGTTAGACAAAAAATCTAACGATTGGGGTGCTTTTTGTATGAAATTAACTTACGAAGATAAATTAGAAATCTATCAACTCAGAAAACAAGGTATGTCGT
>NZ_GL698429.1:825107-829613 GCF_000187265.1 Streptococcus equinus ATCC 9812 | reverse complement strand
AAAACTGATAATCTCATCCAGCGTCAATTTGAAGCTTCAAAGCCTTACGAAAAATGTTATACAGATGTCACAGAATTTGCCATGCCATCCAGCTCTCAAAAATTATACTTATCACCAGTTTTAGATGGCTATAACAGTGAAATCATCGCTTATCAGTTATCAACTTCGCCTAATTTGGAACAAATCAAACGATGTTAACACAAGCTTTTCCAGATGACCATTATGATGATACGATTCTTCATAGTGACCAAGGGTAGCAATACCAACACCTGTTTTATCATGACTTTCTCAATCAAAAAGGAATTCGTCCGTCCATGTCTAGGAAAGAGAATAGCCCAGATAATGGGATGATAGAGTCTTTCTTTAGCATCTTAAAATCTGAGATGTTTTACGGTTTTGAAAAGACATTTAAGTCACTCGATGAGCTAAAACAAGCTATTATTACTTACATTGACTATTACAATAACAAACGGATTAAAGTCAAACTAAAAGGACTTAGCCCTGTGCAATACAGAACTAAATCCTTTCAATAATTATTTGTCCAACAGAGTTGGTTTTTTGTAGTAAAATGCGGTTTATTATTTTGTGAAACTGTATTTTCTAAATATTATATATGATATTAGCAAATACCTTTTAAAATAAGGCTTTAACGGATTTTAATTTTAAAAATTTATATATATTATGTATTTATAAACGTGTAGGGTACCAAAAATATTAAGTTTCGGAGCTTATAAAACAATGAAATTTCACTCAATTATGTTGAACATTTTTTATTGACTTTTTTTATACAAATGAGATAATTAAGTAAAATACATAAAGGAGTTACATAAAATGGTAGTTGCAGAAAAAAATAGAGCTGTCACTTTTCAAGCTAATAAAGAATTAGTAAGTGAAGCTAAAGAAATTTTAAATAAAAAAAATTTGACATTGTCACATGCTTTAAGATTATTTTTACAAAATGTTGTCGTTACTAATGAAATTGATTTATTGAGCGAAGAAGAGCTGGAAAAAGAGATGTTATTTAGACAACTTCAAACAGAAATTAAGCAAAGTATTGATGATTATGAAGCTGGAGTAAATACTTATTCAGCTGAAGAGGTGAGAAAACGTCTTGGATTATAAAATAATTTACTATACTGGTGCTTTGGAAACATTGGTAGAAATAAAAGAGTGCATAATTAATAATTTCAAGTCAGAAACATCAGCAAAAAAAGTAGTCGATAATATTATGCAAAAAATAAGCGCTTTAGAGATTTTTCCTGAAGTAGGATTTGATGCTGATGAAAGATTTGGAAAAACTTTAGATAAACGTCATAAAACTCGAGGTTTAACAATTGAGAAAGATTATATAGCTTTATATTTTGTTAATGATGAAAAAAAAGAAGTTATCATTACCCATATTGTCTCAACTCGAAGTGATTATGTGAAATTATTTAAATAGCAATCTAAAAGCCTTAGTAGTAACACTAAGGCTTTTAAGGTGATTTTAGTTAGGAGCAAAATTAGTTCGGGTTCTTTAGAGGATAAACCTCAAGGCAGTACCATACCTGTATCAGAAGATGATACCTTTGAGTAAGCTGTTACCAGTCACCCAACCTTCTCCTAACTTAAAAAGCTAAGAACCCAATCGGGGATTTGCCTGAACAGAGTCAGGAGGCAGCACCTCTACCTAGTATTCATGAAGAGTAAACTTTGAATGAGTTGTTACCAACTCAAACTCAGTCTTAGCTCATTGTCAATATATCATTTTAAATTCTTTTTAGTCAATTTTTTTATATAATTAATTTGCTCAATTGGAAGCATGGTCTTTTCAGATTTAATGAGTCTGTGATATATTCCAAAACGGGTGTCATCATTTGAAATATCTTCAATGAATTTCAAATAACCTCTGACATAGTTTTCTTCGTCCGTAGGTGTAATTCCAATTAGCATTTTTCCTTTATGTTCTTCAGATGTTTCATATCCAAATTGTGCATTATATCTATCTAATTCTTTATCAGTAGCGTAAGCAAAATGGATATTATAATTTTTTAGTTCCTGTTTTATGCAACTAAGTTGTAATTCACTTTCATAAAAATCTTTAAATTCTTTTGTTTCCCTAACAGCCTTACTGACATCCTCCTGAACACCGGGTTCAATATCAGCGTAATTATCATAATCTGTGTGAATAAAAGTACACCATAATAAAAATAAGAGATTTTTTCCTGTGTATATTGGCTCAATTCCTCCTCTATCCTTTTTGATAAGTCGTGATGAAAGTAATAAAAGGCTTTTCTATTTGTCATTTTCTTTGCTCCTTACTTTTTAAAATTTATTCCATTATCTACTTGACAGCAAGTAACCTATGATATTTTTATCTAATTTGTCGGTTGTCAGCTCTTCAGTCTGACAACTCGTCAAATTTAGTCTAAATCGCATAGCTTGCTATCAAGTAGCTTTCACGGCATAAAAGTGATACTAGCTATTTTTATTGACAAGATTCTTAACTTGTCTAATAACTGTCTTGGCTAATCCTATTGGGCTTAAGCTGTTGACAAGATAAAGTGTGTTTTGAAAAACTGGCTTTGGCATAAATTCTTTTGCCTTCTCTTTCCAAATAGTCATCTTTTTGTTTAATAACGTTATTTGACTATCTAGATTTTTAATTTTGTCTTTTAACTGCTTATTTTCCTGTTTTAATATTAAATTCTCGTCGTTTGTATGACGATAAGACAATAAATTTCTTGATAGTTGATTGTTTTCTGACTGGAGTTTATTTAATTTCTGTTTTAATCTAGAGTTGCCTAACATATTTTTCTTTGCAGTTTGATAAGGTTTTTTCAAATGTCACTTTATCTATTTTTAACTTACCATCAAATGTTCGTTTGATTAGATTATTTTTTTGCAGATTATCAATGTTAAAATTATCAAGTTCGGTTAAGTCTATTTTTAAATCTGAAAGTTCCTTGATTTCTTTTTTGTATTTTTCAATGGTTCCCACAGTTTCCCATTCTTTGTTTTCAAGTTCTGAAAGGGCTTGTTTTTTATTATTGATATCATTTTGGAGGTTGTTTAATTGATTTTTAGCGTTGTCGATTTCGCTGTTTTTCTTATCAATGGCTTTTTCAGACATTTTTAGTATTTTTTGTTTTTTCTTTAAATTCTTCCGTTTTTAGATGCTTTTTCTTACTATCTGCCTCACCACTTTGCAAATGGTACCCCTGTTTATTAAGGTATTTGGGGAGTTCATCTTGAATTTTTCTTAATTTTTCTCGGTTTCCAAAAAGTGCTTTGGAGCTTAATTTACCATCTTTCATTGGTACAATTCCCAAATGCATGTGTGGTGTGCTTTCATCAAGATGTACACTAGCATAGGCAATGTTAGCTTCTCCATATTTTTCAGCAAAGTAGTTTTTAGCACTTTCAAAGAATTTTTTAGTTTGTTCCTGGTCTAGCGACTCAAAAAACATTTTATCTGATGTAATAACCCATTCGTTACATAGTACAGCATCTTTACGAATTCCACGACTAGATATGCGATTTTCATTAATATGCTCCTTTATTTGTTTATGGTAAGTTTGAGTTCTGTCACGATTGGTTAGTTCATAGTTAAGGTGAGAACGACTTGGGTCGATATCTTTGTTAGAGTGATTTTTAAAAACACGTTCATTATGATTATAAATACCACTTATACGTAGTGAAAAAGAAAAAGGGCAACTTTCAGTTACCCCATTTATTGATAATGATTACATGTTTGCGTTTGTTGATAGAGACGGAAAAATACAACCATTGTATCAAGATTATATAAATTATAACCTAAATATTATTAATAAACATAATCTAAAGAAAATATCGCAACATGGTTTTAGATATACTCATGCAACATTGATGATTGAGATTGGTATAGATCCAGTAAATGCTGCTAGACGGTTAGGACATGCAAGTAGTCAAATGACACTAGATACTTATAGTCATGTAACCAAAGCTGGAGGAGAAAGAACAATCAAAAAGTTTGCTGAATATCTCAAAAATTCGGCTGACTAATTTTTCAAGACGGTACCAAAAACGGTACTAAAAATAAAAAAAGCCAATTTCGACTTCTCGAAAAAGGCTTGAAATCAACAATAATTGATAAATGCGGTTTATTATTTTGTGAAACCGTATTTTTTGTTGAAGCGATCCACACGACCATCTGCTTGAGTGAATTTTTGGCGACCAGTGTAGAATGGGTGAGAATCTGATGAGATTTCCACACGTACAAGTGGGTAAGTAGCGCCTTCAAATTCTACAGTTTCGTCAGAAGTTTTTGTAGAACCGCTAAGGAATTTGTAACCAGTAGTTGTGTCCATGAATACTACTGGACGGTATTCTGGGTGGATATTTTGTTTCATTGTTAAAAGATTTCCTTTCTGCCATGGCGCTTTTCCGCACCATAGTTATTTTAACTTCTTTAGTTTATCAAATAAACCAATTTTTGACAAGACTTTTGTGCAAAATAATTGAATTGAAATGTAATTGTTATAAAGG
>NZ_GL698429.1:763161-824309 GCF_000187265.1 Streptococcus equinus ATCC 9812 | reverse complement strand
AATTGTTATAAAGTCTAGTCTGGTAAGGTTCAATCGTGTTTTTACTCAGCTAGTAAATCTTTGATTTCTTGGTAGATTTGTTCGTTTTCTTCTAGGCTATAAGAGTTCGCTCCGCTGGCAAGAGGGTGACCTCCGCCGTCATGACGTTTGGCAATTTCGTTGATGACTTTTGTTTTACTGCGCAAGCGGACACGATAGTTTCCGTTTACTTGTTCGACAAAGATTGCCCATGATTGGACACAATCAATGCGACCTGGTGCTCCAACGATAGCAGATGTTTCAGCTTCTGTGACATTGTATTTTTTCATTGTCTCTTGCGTCAATATAACACGCGCAGCCCCATTGTCATCAACTTCTAAGTTATCGTAAACAAAGCCTTGAAGTTTAGCAATTTTAAATGAAATAGAATCCATTTGGCGAGCAAGACTAGAAAAATCGAAGTCATATTCGCGAAGTTTACTTGCAATCATGAATGTTTTGCAGCTTGTGGCTGGGTAAAGGAAACGCCCAGTGTCTCCGACAATACCTGAGTAAAGCAAGCGAGCAGCTTCGCTAGAAAGGGCTAAGCCAGTAGAGAAAGCAAAGTCAGAGATGATTTCGCTGGCACTTGAGGCGTTCGTATTGACGTACAAGAGGTCACCATAAACATCTTCGTTAGGGTGGTGGTCAATCTTAATGAGGCAATCGCCTTTTGTGTAGCGCTCATCGTCGATACGTGGAGTGTTTGCTGTGTCAGTGACAATGACCAGAGCCCCATCGTAGTCGCTGTCAGACACTTCATCCATTGTCGTAATCCATGCAAGAGTTGGCTCATCAAATCCAGTTGCCAAAACTTTTTTAGTTGGAAAATTGTGCTTGATGAGTTCACGCAAACCAGCTTGGCTACCTAGAGCATCTGGATCAGGTCGTTGATGACGGTGAATGATAATGGTATTGTAAGCTTTTATCTTTTCTAAAATTTCTTTAAATGTATTCATAGTTTATTCCTTTACAAGTTGAGATTTATTTTATTATAGCATGAAAAAGAAAAACTGTAGAAAGTTTGTAAAATAAGTTTATTACTTTATTTTTATTTTTAAAATGCTAAAATAAATGTGTAAACGTTTTCTAAAAAACCAAAAATCATAAGGAGGCTATGCTCATGTCAGTATTTTATGTTCCATCTCAAAACCTTATTGGGCGCGGAGTGGTTAAAAAAATCGGAAGTCATATTAAAGAATTAGGCTACAAAAAGGCCCTTTTGGTAACAGACCATTTTATTGCTGGAAGTGATATTTTATCTAAAGTAACTGCACCACTTGATGCAGAAAATATTGATTATGTTGTTTATAGCGATGTTGATCCAAATCCAACAGTTAAAAATGTCGAAGAAGGTCTAGCTGCTTTGAAAGAAAATGCTTGTGACTTTATCATCTCACTTGGAGGTGGTTCACCACAAGATGCTGCTAGTTGTATTTCAATTTTGGCAACAAATGGAGGTCGTCCACAAGACTACGAAGGTGTCAACAAATCATCTAAAAAAGGTCTTCCTGCTGTAGCCATTAATACGACTGCAGGAACATCAGCTGAAATTACAATCAACTACGTCATCACAGATGAAGAACGCAAAGTTAAAATGGTTATGGTTGATAAAAATAGCTTAGCCTTGATGTCTGTTAATGACCCAGAACTTATGGTTTCAATGCCAAAATCATTAACAGCGGCAACTGGTATGGATGCTTTGACTCACGCAATCGAAGCTTTAGTGACACCGGGTGCTTACGGTGCAACGAAAAAATTGTCAATCGGAGCAATTGAGCTAATCAAAGAATTTTTGCCACGAGCTGTTGAAAATGGTGAAGATTTGGAAGCGCGTGAGGCTATGGTCAATGCTATTTTCTTAGGTGGTATGGCATTTAACAATGCAGGGCTTGGTTACGTGCATGCGATGGCTCACCAACTTGGTGCGGTTTACCATTTGCCACACGGTGTCTGCTGTGCTATGATTTTGCCAATCGTCGAACGTGAAAATACCAAATACGTTCCAGCAGCTTTCCGAGATGTGGCTAAAGGACTAGGACTTCATACAGAAGATAAAAGTGACCAAGAATGTGCTGATTACGCTATTGCAGAAATTGAAAAATTGTCAGCAACAGTTGGTATTCCTAAGAAATTGACTGAGCTTGGTATCAAGGAAGAAGAATTCGACTTCGAATTTCTTTCTAAAAACGCTTTGCTCGATGCCTGCGCACCAGGTAATCCATTTATGCCAACCCTTGAAGAAACAATCGAACTTTACAAACAATTGTTTTAATGGAGCAAGAGTTTAACGTAAGTCACTGAAAATTTTCAGTGACTTATTTTTTTGAGAAAATTTCTTTGCAAAACAAAAAGAATGTGTTAAGATAGTACCTAAAAAATTTAATTAGAGGAGGCTAACTTGGATACAACAACGTTAAAAGACTTGGCAAAGACAGAATTACATTGTCACTTGGATGGTTCGATTTCATTGGAGACAATTCGTCAATTAGCAGATATGGCAGACATTGCTGTTCCTGAATCTGATGATGAATTGAAAATGCTTGTCGTGGCACCTGCTGAGGCAGAATCTTTGATGGATTACCTTAAGGCATTTGATTTTATTCGTCCGCTTTTACAGACAAAGAAGGCTTTACACTTAGCGGCTTACGATGTGGCTAGACAAGCTGCGCAGGAAAATGTGATTTACACTGAAATCCGTTTTGCGCCTGAGTTTTCAATGGACGAAGGTTTAAAAGCTTCAGAGACCGTCGAAGCTGTTTTGTCTGGCCTTGAGCAAGCAGAAAATGATTTTGGCATCGTTGCTAAAGTGCTTGTCTGTGGGATGAAACAATCACCTGCAAGTGTTACTCGAGATATCTTTGACCACGTTGTACCGTTAGCCAAAAAAGGGTTGGTTGGTTTTGATTTTGCAGGAAATGAACTTGATTTTCCACCAGCAGAATTGGAAAAACTCATTCGATACACTCAAGAACTTGGTCTTCCGATGACTTTCCACGCTGGAGAATGTGGCTGCGCTCACTACATTGCAGACTCAATTGCCCTTGATATCAAACGTTTGGGGCATAGCACAGCTATTTATAATCAACCAGAATTAATCAAACAATTTGTTGAGAATAATGTAACAGCTGAGCTTTGTTTGACAAGTAATCTGCAGACAAAAGCAGCAAAATCAATCGATGAATTTCCGTTTCTTGCTTTGAAAAATGCTGGCGCTAAAATTACAATTAATACAGACAATCGAACAGTTTCAGATACAAATCTGACAAAAGAATACGGACTTTTTGTTAAATATTTTGGAGTAGATGCAGCTGATTTTCTAACCTTTAATAAAAATGCCATTCATGCATCTTTTACAAGTGAAGGTCAAAAAGCTGATTTATTATCGAAAATTGACGATTTATATAAAACATTTTTGTAAAAATATGCTACAATAATGGTAATTTATGTTTGGAGGGAACTATGGCTTTAGTTAAAATTGTCTATGCCAGCATGACAGGAAATACTGAAGAAATTGCTGACATCGTCGGAAATAAATTTGAAGAACTCGGACACACTGTTGAAGTAGATGAATGTACAACTGTTGACGCAGCTGATTTTGAAGATGCTGATGTTGCAATCGTTGCATCATACACTTACGGAGACGGTGAATTACCAGACGAAATCGTTGATTTCTACGAAGATTTGGCAGATGTTGATTTGTCAGATAAAATTTTTGGTGTTGTCGGTTCTGGTGACACTTTCTATGATTACTTCTGTAAAGCAGTTGATGAATTTGAAGCTCAATTTGCATTGACAGGCGCTACAAAAGGTGCTGATTCAGTCAAAGTTGATTTGTCAGCTGAAGAAGAAGACATTGCAAATCTAGAAGCTTTCGCAGAAACTATTTCTGAAAAAGTAAACTAATAGTAACCTGAGGTTGGAGTGCGCTCCAATCTCTTTTTTTCTCTTCTCCTTCATAAAGAATTAAATATAAGTGAGGTGCCGTATGGCAAAAAATAGAGAATACGATTATGGCTTTCACGATGATGTGACGCCAACTTATTCAACCGGAAAAGGATTGACGGAAGAAATCGTTCGAAACATATCTGCTTACAAGCATGAGCCAGAATGGATGCTTGAGTATCGGCTAAAAAGTTTGGAATTGTTTTATAAACTTCCCATGCCTGATTTTGGACCTGATTTGTCTGGAATTGACTTTGATGATGTCATTTATTTCCAAAAGCTAGCGGATAAGAAGGTTAATGACTGGGATGATGTTCCTGATAAAATCAAGGAAACATTTGAGAGACTTGGTATCCCGCAAGCAGAGCGAGACTATCTATCAGGTGCCGTGGCACAATACGAATCTGAAGTTGTTTACCATAATATGAAAGAAGAATTTCAAAAGCAAGGCATTATTTTCACAGATACCGATACAGCTCTTCAAGAATATCCTGAACTATTTAAGAAGTATTTTGGAAAAATTGTTTCAAATAGCGAGCACAAGTTTGCTGCGCTAAATGGTGCGGTTTGGTCAGGTGGAAGTTTTATTTACGTGCCAAAGGGCGTGCAATGTGATATTCCCGTTCAGACATATTTCCGAATTAACGGTGAAAATGCTGGACAGTTTGAACGCAGTTTGATTATTGTTGATGAAGGTGCTTCAATTCAATACATCGAAGGTTGTACAGCACCAAATTATTCGACAAATAGTTTGCATGCTGCCACTGTTGAAATTGTTGTTAAACGTGATGCAAGTTTTCGTTATACAACCATGCAGAACTGGTCAGATAATGTCTACAATCTTGTAACAGAACGTGGTCGAGTTGAAGAAAATGGTATGTTGGAGTGGATTGATGGTAATCTTGGAAGTAAGGTTAACATGAAATATCCTTGCTCAATTTTAGCAGGACCACATGCTAAAACATCTGTGCTTTCCATGGCATTTGCCAATTATGGACAACATCTAGATGCGGGTTGTAAGGTTTATCATAATGCTCCTCATACGTCTTCAACTTTGATTTCAAAATCTGTAGCTAAAGATGGCGGAAAAACAGATTATCGTGGGTCAGTTTACTTTGGTAAGCATAGTGACGGCTCAAAATCTCATATTGAATGTGACACCATTTTAATGGATGATTTATCAAGTTCTGATACCATTCCTTTCAATGAGATTCACAATTCAAATGTCTCCTTAGAACACGAAGCAAAAGTCTCAAAAGTCTCAGAAGAACAACTTTACTACATGATGAGTCGAGGCATTTCAGAAGAAGAAGCGACAGCGATGATTGTTAATGGTTTTATGGAACCAATCACAAAAGAACTTCCTATGGAATACGCTGTTGAAATGAATAGTTTGATTACTATGAGTATGGAAGATTCTATCGGGTAAATATTTGAAAATTCTAAAAATAATCTTTTTATCTCTTGAGTCTTCTTGTCAAGAGATAAACTTTTCTTTATAATGGAAGTAATATGAAAAAACATGAGTACAAATATGGTCAGCTACGCAAGTTATTAGTGATTCTTGGTTTACTTAGTATTTGTGGCTATTTTATGATTTATGTCATCAGGCACTGGCAACTGATTGCCGCTTTTTGGCAATCTAGTTCGAAAACAACTCTAACACAGTTTTTGATACAGTTGCGAACAAAAAATCTGATGAATATCACTATTTTGCTATTTTTGACAGCTTTAACAGCAGCCATTCCTTTTATGTCGAATGCGATTTTTGCTATCTTTAATGGCTTGATTTATGGCCCTGCTATTGGCTTTTTGATGAATCTCTCAGCAAATATCCTTGGCAATTTTATCTTTGTTAGAATTCTGAAAATGATTGATTTAAAGGACAATGATATCAAGTTGAAAAAATATTTTGCAGGATTCAAAAATGTCATCGATGCTGTTGAAAATCAAGAACTAGGTATTATGCTAGGTTACATGATTCCTGTGATTCCAACCCTACTCATCAATTATCACGTGGCAAAAATCAAATTGCCTTGGCGCAGGTGGTTTCTCTACGTTACAATCGGAGTAGCACCGAGTAGTTTATTGTATGCTTTAGGTGGAGATGCGGTTGTTGCGGGAAATTTAAGACTGATTATTGTACTGCTTATTATTTTTATTGCCATCAGTTTAATAGGAACTTATTTTAAACGAAAAAAGAATAAGTCATCTTTATAGTAGAAATAAAAAAGATAAGGATATGGAAAAATGTCAGTAAAAGATTTGAATATTATCCGTCAAGAAATCGATCAAGTAGACCAAGAGTTAGTAGCCCTTCTGGAAAAACGTATGGCTCTAGTGACTCAAGTAGTAGCTTATAAGAGAGCTACTGGAAAAGCTATTTTAGATACTAGTCGTGAAAAAGTAGTCTTAAATAAAGTTGCTAGTCGCGTTCAAAATAAGGATTTTGAAACGACGCTGGTTAATACTTTTGCAGATATCATGAAAAATTCTCGCGATTATCAAGCTAAACAGTTAAAGGCTGATTTAGATTAAGAAGGTAGCTCTCATGATTAAAAACTTAAAAGATAATCAAGATTATTCTTACAATGTTCTTGTAAAAGTAATCGGCGCAAGTCTTCTTATTGGATTTCTGATAGGTTGTGTTGATACTGTATTTGGTCGCGTCTTACTCATGCTTAGTGACTTTCGAACTAGTCATTTCAATTATGTGATCCCTTTTTTGGGGTTGATTGGGATGGTTATTGTTTTTCTTTATCAAAAAGCGGATGCTCGAGCTAGCAAAGGAATGGGGCTACTTTTTGCGGTTAGTCAAGAAGCCGAAAAAGAAATTCCGTTGGTCATGTTACCTTTGGTAACTGTAACAACTTGGCTAACTCATCTTTTTGGAGGAAGTGCTGGTCGTGAAGGTGTTGCTGTCCAGCTTGGGGCGACGATCTCACATGCTTTTAGCAAGTTTTTCTCTTTTGAAAATAGCTCTCGCTTGTTTCTTGTAACGGGTATGGCAGCTGGGTTTGCCGGTTTGTTTCAAACGCCATTGGCGGCTGTTTTTTTTGGACTTGAGATATTGGTTCTTGGCAAATTACAATTACCAGCTCTTTTACCAATGACAATTGCTTCATTTGTGGCGAGTGCAACATCACATGTTTTAGGATTAGAGAAATTTGCTCACTTTGTCAATGTTTCACTAACTTTTAATGCTTTGTTGTTTTGCAAACTTGCTTTGCTAGGACTTATTTTTGGACTAGTCGGCAATGCCTTTGCTGCTTTACTTGCCTATGCTAAACAAAAAGCCAAAGAGGTCATGGATAATCCCTACTATCGTATTTTATTTGGTGGGATTGTGCTTAGTCTTCTTTTCTTGATGTTGTATCGTGGACGTTATTCAGGTCTTGGAACTAATCTGATTGATGCTAGTTTTTCTGGGAAAGACATTTACTTTTATGATTGGTTATTGAAACTAGTCTTGACTGTGGCAACTTTAGCAATCGGTTTTCAAGGTGGTGAGGTCACACCGCTCTTTGCTATCGGTGCATCACTCGGTGTTGTTTTAGCAAATGTTTTTGGTTTGCCAGTTGAATTTGTTGCAGCGGCAGGTTACATCAGCGTCTTTGGTAGTGCCACAAATACACTTTTAGCTCCGATTTTTATCGGAGGAGAAGTCTTTGGTTTTGCTAATTTGCCATATTTTGCTTTAATTATGATTTTTGCTTACAGCCTTAATCGAAAACACTCTATTTACACAGGACAAGAGGTTTTGACATTCTAGAAAAAACACTCAAAAAAGTCAGCTATTTTGCTTTACAGCTATGGTGATTTTTGGTAAAATAAGAAAAGTGTGTAATGGACGCACTAAAATACGGCTAATCCGCTGGGACAAGCACCTAATGATTAGTAAGATAGGAGAATAAATAAATGAATCCATTAATTCAAAGTTTGACTGAAGGTCAACTACGTACTGACATCCCTGCATTCCAACCTGGTGATACTGTTCGTGTTCACGCAAAAGTTGTCGAAGGAAGCCGCGAACGTATCCAAGTTTTCGAAGGTGTGGTAATTTCACGTAAAGGTCAAGGGATCTCAGAAATGTACACAGTTCGTAAAATTTCAAGTGGTATCGGTGTTGAACGTACATTCCCAGTTCACACTCCACGTGTAGAAAAAATCGAAGTTGTTCGTCACGGTAAAGTACGTCGTGCTAAACTTTACTACTTGCGTGCATTGCAAGGTAAAGCTGCTCGTATTAAAGAAATCCGTCGTTAATTTTGGCGATAACTTTTCGATTGAAAAAATCTGTCCTTGTGACAGATTTTTTCATAGCTCCCCTTAGTTCAATGGATATAACAACTCCCTCCTAAGGAGTAGTTGCTGGTTCGATTCCGGCAGGGGAGATTGAACCTAGCTTAAAAACCCTTGATTTCAAGGGTTTTTCTTATGTTTGAAATGGATTTTGTCCAAAATGTTGCCTCAAAAATTCTTCCTCTTTTTTAGTGAAAAGTTCAAGAAATATTGTGTTATTTTTTCTGAAAAAATCTTTTATTTTCGCCAGGTTTTTTCCTCTATTCTAGATAAAAAATGATATAATATTTTTGATTAGAAACGAAGGAAGTATAATGGCAAGAAAAAAATATTCTATCGATAGTCGCATCGACTATTCTGTGATTCTACCTGTCTTTTTTCTTTTGCTTATTGGTTTAGTTGCTGTTTATATTGCAGCAGCAAATGATTATCCTGGAACCATTGCAAAAGTGATGACGCAACAAGGCATTTGGATTTTTTTAGGTTGTGCAGTTGCCTTTGTTGTCATGCTCTTTAGCACAGAATTTTTATGGAAAGTCACCCCGTATCTATATGGATTAGGACTAGCCTTGATGGTTTTACCTTTGATTTTTTACAGTCCCGAATTGGTAGAGTCTACAGGTGCTAAAAACTGGGTGACAATTGGTTCTGTGACCTTATTTCAACCTTCGGAGTTTATGAAGGTCTCGTATATTTTAATGCTTGCTAGGGCATCCATTTGGTTCCGCCAAAAATTTTCAGAAGATAATTTGAAAAATGATTGGAAACTTCTTGGAGTTTTTGCCTTGATTACCTTGCCAGTGATGATTCTTTTAGGCTTGCAAAAAGACCTTGGTACAGCAATGGTTTTCGCAGCGATTTTAGCAGGCTTAATTTTGTTGTCAGGAATTTCTTGGTGGATTATCTTACCTGTAGTTATTGTTGTTACAGTTGTTATTGCAGGCTTCTTGGCGCTTTTTCTATCTCCTCATGGTAAAGATATTTTCTATAGTTTGGGGATGGATACTTATCAAATTAACCGTATTTCAGCTTGGTTAGATCCATTTTCATATGCAAAATCAATTGCCTACCAACAAACTCAAGGAATGATTTCGATTGGTAGTGGTGGTTTCAGCGGTAAAGGGTTCAATGTGGTCGATCTTTCAGTTCCAGTTCGTGAAAGTGATATGATTTTCACTGTTATTGCTGAAGATTTTGGTTTTCTTGGCTGCGCTGTTGTCATGGGCTTGTACCTTGTTTTGATTTATCAAATGCTCCGTGTGACATTTGAATCTAACAATCGATTCTACACTTATATTTCAACAGGATTTATCATGATGATTTTATTCCATATTTTTGAAAATATTGGTGCGGCAATCGGAATTCTACCTCTGACTGGTATCCCTTTGCCATTTATTTCACAAGGTGGTTCATCATTGATTTCTAATCTGATTTGTGTTGGTTTGATTTTATCAATGAGTTATCAAAATAATTTGCATCATGAGCAAGAAATCGAAGAACATTTCAGAAGAAGTGAACGTTATTAAAAGAGGTTTGGAAGAAATTCCAAGCCTTTTTCTTGTCAAAATGAAGCCGTTTGGGAGATGAAAATGATTGGTCAGAGACTGTAAAAAAATGTAAATTTGTGATATAATATTGGTTATGAATTACCATGATTATATCTGGGATTTGGGTGGCACTTTACTTGATAATTATGAGATGTCTACTCAGGCTTTTGTGAAAACGTTAGCAGATTTTGGCCAACAAGCATCACATGATGAGGTCTATGAAAAGCTAAAGGAATCCACAGATGCCGCTGTTGCACAATTTATCCCAAACCAACCACAATTTTTAAAAGATTATAAGACCTTAGAAGCCGATTATTTGAAAACACCGGTTCTTTTTGCGGGTGCGAGCGATGTTTTGCAGGCAATTGTGGCAAGCGGAGGAAGAAACTTTTTGGTTTCTCATCGTAATAAGCAAGTCCTTGATATTTTAGAAAAAACTAAGGTACTTCCATATTTCACGGAAGTTGTTACATCTGAAAGCGGCTTTGCCCGCAAACCAAATCCAGAATCGATGTTGTACCTCAAAGAAAAATATAATATTGAGCAAGCTCTGGTGATTGGAGATCGTGAAATTGATAAAGAAGCCGGTCAAGCAGCAGGCTTTGATATTTTATTAGTTGATGGAAAAAAATCCTTATTGGAGATAGTGAAGTAAATGACGGAAGAAAATAAAAATTTAGCAGAATTAGCCAAAGAATACGACGCGAGTCAGATTCAGGTCTTAGAAGGTCTTGAAGCTGTACGTATGCGCCCAGGGATGTACATTGGTTCAACTTCAAAAGAAGGTTTGCACCACTTAGTCTGGGAAATCGTTGATAACTCTATCGATGAAGCTTTAGCAGGCTTTGCGACACATATTGAAGTCTTTATCGAAAAAGATAACTCAATTACAGTTGTCGATGATGGGCGTGGTATTCCTGTCGATATTCAAGAAAAAACAGGTCGTCCAGCCGTTGAAACGGTCTTTACAGTATTGCACGCCGGAGGTAAATTCGGCGGTGGCGGTTATAAAGTATCAGGTGGTCTCCACGGGGTAGGTTCATCTGTTGTTAACGCTCTATCAACACAATTGGATGTGTCTGTTTATCGTGATGGAAAAATCCATTATCAAGAATATCGCCGTGGTCATGTTGTTGACGATTTGAAAGTTATTGGTGACACAGACCGTCACGGTACAACTGTTCACTTCACTCCAGATGGTGAAATCTTTACAGAAACAATAGTATTTGATTTTGATAAATTAGCTAAACGTATTCAGGAACTTGCTTTCTTGAACCGCGGTTTGCGTATTTCGATCACTGACAAACGTGAAGGTATTGAACAAGAACAACATTATCACTACGAAGGTGGTATCTCAAGTTATGTTCAATTCATTAACGAAAACAAAGATGTTATCTTTGATACTCCTATCTACACTGATGGTGAGATGGATGGCATTTCTGTTGAAGTGGCAATGCAGTACACAACAGGTTACCACGAAACAGTTATGAGTTTTGCAAATAATATTCACACACATGAAGGTGGTACACATGAACAAGGTTTCCGTACAGCTTTGACACGTGTGATTAATGACTACGCTCGTCAAAATAAAATCCTTAAAGAAAAAGATGACAATTTGACTGGTGACGATGTTCGTGAAGGTTTGACGGCTGTTATCTCTGTTAAACACCCTAACCCACAATTTGAGGGGCAAACAAAAACAAAACTTGGAAACTCAGAAGTTGTTAAAATTACTAACCGCTTGTTTAGTGATGCCTTTAGCCGTTTCTTGTTAGAAAATCCTCAAATTGCGAAGAAAATCGTTGAAAAAGGTATTTTAGCTTCTAAAGCTCGTATTGCTGCCAAACGAGCTCGTGAGGTTACTCGTAAGAAATCAGGTCTTGAAATCTCAAATCTTCCTGGTAAATTGGCTGATTGTTCTTCAAATGACGTAACAATGAACGAATTGTTCATCGTCGAAGGGGACTCTGCCGGAGGTTCAGCAAAATCAGGTCGTGACCGTGAGCATCAAGCTATTTTGCCAATTCGTGGTAAAATCTTGAACGTTGAAAAAGCAAGTATGGATAAAATCCTTGCTAATGAAGAAATCCGAAGTTTATTTACAGCTATGGGAACAGGATTTGGTGCTGACTTTGATGTTACAAAAGCACGTTATCACAAATTGGTCATCATGACCGATGCCGATGTCGATGGTGCACACATTCGTACATTGTTATTGACTTTGATTTATCGCTTTATGCGTCCTGTTCTAGAAGCAGGTTATGTTTATATCGCACAACCACCGATTTACGGTGTCAAAGTTGGTAGTGAGATTAAAGAGTATATCCAGCCAGGAGCAAATCAAGAAAGTGAACTTCAAGCAGCTATCGAACGTTACAGCAATGGTCGTTCTAAACCATCTGTTCAACGATACAAAGGTCTTGGTGAAATGGATGACCACCAACTTTGGGCAACAACAATGGACCCAGAGAATCGTTTGATGGCGCGTGTCTCAGTTGATGATGCGGCTGAAGCTGATAAGATTTTTGATATGCTTATGGGTGACAAGGTTGAACCACGTCGTGAGTTCATCGAAGAAAATGCGGTTTACAGTACACTTGATATTTAACAGAATATTAACAGAATATTAACAGAAAAATACTGCATGCAATCTCTAAGTATGGTATAATTGTAACGTTATAGCTATTTTTTACGATAAAAAGACAATTTATAAGGAGTTTTAAATGTCGAGCGGAATTATTTTACTGCTTGTAGCAATAGTTGTTTTAGTCATTATTGCTTATCTAGTTGGCGTTGTTGTACGCAAACGAAATGATTCATTGATTGCAAGCTTAGAAGAACGAAAACAATCATTATTTGGATTACCAGTCAATGAAGAAGTCGAAGCTGTTAAAAATCTTCATCTTATCGGACAAAGTCAAACAACATTCCGTGAATGGAATCAAAAATGGGTTGACCTTTCATTAAATTCATTTTCAGATATTGAAAATCATATTTTTGAAGCAGAAGATCTTAATGATAGTTTCAAATTCATCAGCGCAAAACACGAGATTGACAATGTTGAAAGTCAATTGAATCTGGTTGAAGAAGATATTAATGCTATTCGAGAAGCACTTTCAGTATTGGAAGAACAAGAAGAAAAGAATAGTGCTCGTGTTAAACATGCTTTGGATTTGTACGAAACTCTTCAAGCTTCAATCTCAGAAAAAGAAGATAACTTTGGATCAACAATGCCTGAAATTGAAAAACAATTGAAGAACATTGAAACTGAATTTTCTCAATTTGTAACTCTTAACTCAACAGGTGACCCCGTTGAAGCCTCAGAAGTACTTGACCGTGCTGAAGAACACACAATTGCGCTTGGACAAATTTCTGAACAAATTCCAGCAATTGTTGCTAAATTAGAAGATGATTTTCCAGATCAACTTGATGATTTGGAACAAGGTTATCGTCGTTTGCTTGAACAAAATTACCACTTCGCTGAAAAAGACATTGAAGCTCGTTTCCAAGAAGTGCGTGATTCAATTCGTGCTAACTCTTCTGAACTTGTGACACTTGATTTGGATCGTGCACGTGATGAAAATGAGCACATTCAAGAAAATATTGAGTCATTGTACGAATTATTTGAACGTGAAATCAAAGCTCACAAGTCAGCTCTTAAAGACAGTAAGATTATTCCGGATTATTTAGCTCATGCTAAAGCTAATAACGAAAAATTAGAGCATGAAATTAAACGTTTGTCTCACAAGTATATTTTGAATGACAATGAAAAACTTAATCTTCGTTCATTCACTAAAAATTTGGAAGAAATCGAACAAGAAACATTACCAATTGTTGAAGTGTTTGATAACCAAGACAAACCGTTCTCTGAACTTCAATTGATTTTTGATCGTACACTGAAAACTCTTGATGCTGTTGAAGAAGGACAAATGCAAGTCTTTGAACACGTTAAAAACATTGAACAAATTGAAAGTGTTGCTCGCCAAAGCTTGGATCAATACATTAATCGTTTGCACATGATTAAACGTTTCATCGAAAAACGTAATTTGCCTGGTATCCCTCAAGGTTTCTTGAGTGCATTTTTCACAACAAGCAAACAATTAGAAGTTTTGACTGATGAACTTAGCCGTGGTCGTATTGATATTGAAGCTGTTTCACGATTGACAGATGTTGCGACTGCAGCAATTGCTAATCTTGAAGATTCTGCATATCAAGTCGTTCAAAATGCTACATTGACTGAACAATTGTTACAATACTCAAATCGTTATCGTAGTTTTGAACCAAGTGTTCAAAGTAGTTTCGAACATGCTTTGCATCTCTTTGAAGTGGATAATGATTATCAAGCATCGTTTGATGAAATTTCATATGCTCTTGAAACTGTTGAACCAGGTGTAACTGACCGTTTTGTAACATCATACGAAAAAACACGTGAACAAATTCGTTTCTAAGACGAAGATATACTAAAAAGGTTTGGAAAATTTTTCTAAACCTTTTTTGATAAGAAAAATGGGTAATGATTATGAAAAAGATTGGTATGGTTGTGGCTGTTGAAATACAGTCAGTTATGAGAAAATATGCTGACAAACTCAAGAAGGAGGATGTCAGGGGATTCACAGTTTATTCAGTAACATTTGATGATAAAATTTTATATATTATGCAGTCAGGTGCAGGAGAAATCAGAGCTGCTGCCTGTACTCAATTATTAATTAGCCTTTTTGATGTCGATTTAATCGTGAATTATGGTGTGGTCGGTGCTCTTACAGAGGAATTAAAAGTCACCAATATTTGTTTGGTTGAGAAGGTTGTCCATTATGATATGGATACCTCAGCTGCTGACCATTGCGAAGTTGGGCGTTATTTGGAATATCGGGATATCTATTTGCCAACAACGAAGGCGTATGTGCAGTTGATAAAAAAACAGCACCCTTTTATTCACCCAGTTATCTGTGCTTCTGGTGATAAATTTATCGCTGATGAAACAAAGAAACGTGCCTTAAATCAGGATTTTAATGCTGATATTTGTGATATGGAGAGTGCAGCAATAGTTTTGATTTGTGATCAGAATAAAGTTCCAAATCTAATTCTTAAAACCGTTTCTGATAGTATAACCGGAGGAGCCGAAGAATTTCGCTCTTCTATCGAAAACGCAGCAGATATTTGCCTAGAAATCTTAGATAATATTCTTAAAGAGTTTTAAATCAGTCATTTCGACTGATTTTTTGTTTGTGTAAAAATTTCTAAAAATTTAACTTGCAATTTTCAGAATTTTCTTGTAGAATATCCTTAATATAAAAAAGCAGTGATAGAAAGAGCCTGAGACAACAAACAGAGAGTGCTTGATGGTGAGAAAAGCGTGCAATCCTTGGGCGACACATTCTTGAGTGCGTGTGCGAACTCTTATGACAGTAGTACACGACGCGTGGTCTACGTTACAGACTAGAAGTCACGTACTTCATGAGAGCAGTAAAGGCGACTTTCTGCTGAATCAGAGGTGGAACCACGTTTTAAGCGTCCTTGCAAATTTTTTTGCGAGGGCTTTTTTATATCAGAAAATAGAAAGGATTTTGTTATGACAACTATCAAAGGATTGAGAAAAATTGACCCTTATGTTGCCGGAAGTCAACCGAGTGGCGAAAATTTAATAAAATTAAACACAAACGAAAATGCTTACGGACCAAGTCCTAAAGTAGCAGATACCTTTTCACACTTTGATGTCCATCAATTGCGAAAATATTCTACTTTAGACCAAAAATCCCTTCGTAGAGCTCTCGCTAAACAACATGGTCTTGATCCAGATCAGATTATTGTTGGTAATGGATCTGATGATATTCTGTCTATGGCATTCTTGGCATTCTTTAATAGCGATGATCCTATTTTATTTCCTGATTTGACATATGGTTTTTATAAAGTCTGGGCTGATTTGTACCATATCAATTATCATGAGATTCCTTTAGATGATAATTTTGAAATCGATGCGACTGATTATATCGCTGATAATGGTGGCATTGTCATTACTAATCCAAATGCACCGACAGGGATTTATAAGTCGCTTGATGAGATTGAGCGTATTATTCGAGCTAATCAAGATGTGGTTGTCATTATTGATGAAGCTTATATTAATTTCGGTGGTCAAACAGCTATTCCCTTGCTTGAAAAATATGACAATGTGTTTATCACACGGACATTTTCAAAAGATGCTTCACTTGCTGGGCTTCGTGTCGGATATGGCATGGGAAGTAAAAAATTGATGCCGGTTATTAATGCAGTAAAGAACTCAGTGAATCCTTATAACGTTGATTTGATTGCTGAAAAACTTGCACTCGCAGCGGTTGAATCTTGGGATTACTATAAAGGCACATGCCAAAAAATTATGGCAACGAGAGATTGGTTTTTTGATGAATTGACATTTCTTGATTTCACTGTCTTAGCGTCAAAGACAAATTTTGTATTGGCAGAATGTCCACATCACTCTGCGAAATCGCTATTTGAGTATTTGCAGTCTAATAACATTTATGTCAGATATTTCCCAAAAGTTGAGCGTATTAAGAATCATTTGCGAATTTCCATCGGTCGTCAAGACGAAATGGAAGAAGTAATCAGAGTGATTAAGAAATATTATATGAAGTAAGGAGGCGATTGAATGAAAAAAACGACATTACCTGTCGGTATGCATGATAAATTGTTTAAACGTGCTCGAGTAACCTATAAAATCGAGCGTGACATTAGTGATTTTTTGATGAGTCAAGGTTTTAATCGCATTGAAACTCCGACACTTGAGCACTTTGAGGTTTTTAGTGATTCGATTACTAAAAATAATTATAATTTTTTTGATAAAAGTGGTGAGTTGTTAACTCTTCGTCCAGATATTACAAGTCAGATTGGTCGTGTGATTGCCTCGACTCAGGTTGAAACACCGATTAAATTTTCTTATTCTGGAAAAGTTTTTAAGTACAATGAAGAGATGCGTGGCTTGATGAATGAACACACGCAAGCTGGTGTTGAAATTGTCGGATTTCCTGCAAACGAAGCGGTTTATGAGGCGATTGTGTCAGCAAAAGCTTCTCTTGATAAAGCCGATATTCCATCTTACCAATTTGAATTTTCTCATGCCGGTATTTTACAAACGATTTTTGAAAAGCTTAATTTACCAGAAACAGCTAGCAGAGAATTCGATGTGGCAATCAAAGATAAAAATATTACACAATTGAATGAACTGACTAAAAAGTACCCAAGCGAGTTCGATGAATTTTTGAAGCAATTGCCGTTTTTATTTGGAGAAAGTCATAAAGTCTTGCAAGCAGCTCGGAAGCTTGTTACAAATGAGTCGGTTTTAGCTGCTTTGAGTGATTTGGAAAATCTACTGGAACAAGTTTCTGATATTTTGCCTGAAAGCAATATTGATTTAGCACAAATTCCATCAATGCCATATTATACTGGTGTGATGTTCAAAGTTTTTGGTGACAAGGTTCCTGATGCTTTTGCATCTGGCGGACGCTACGACAAATTATTTGAACGCTTTGGTGCAAAGAAATTGACAGCAGTTGGTTGGGCAGTTGATATTGATGCCATTTACCAAGCTGTCCACGACAGCTTAGAAGGAGGTGCCTAATGGAAAATCAAATTACGATTGCATTGACGAAGGGGCGTATTGAAAAAGATACGGTGAAACTTTTGGAAAAAGCTGGTTTTGACATGTCGTTTATGGCAAATAAAGGGCGCAACTTGATTTTTGAAAGTCCAGATAAAAAGTTTCGCTTTTTGTTAGTAAAGGCACCTGATGTGACAACTTATGTGAGACATGGTGTGGCAGACCTTGGTGTGGTCGGAAAGGATTTGTTGATTGAACATCCGACAGGGTATCTTGAAATGTTAGATTTAAATTTTGGTTTATGTAAATTTTCAGTAGCGTCAACGGATGATTATAAGCCACATGACCATAAGCGCAAGCGAATTGCCACAAAATACCCAACCATAGCAACAGATTATTTCAATAAAAAGGGGGAGGATGTTGAGATTATTTCCATTCAAGGAAGTGTTGAAATTGCCCCAGTTATTGGACTTGCGGATGCTATTGTTGATATTGTTGAGACTGGAAATACTTTGGTTGCAAATGGTCTTGAAGTCTACGAAGATATTTGCCGTATTTCAGCTAGATTGATTGTCAACAAAGCGGCTTTAAAGAATAATCCTGATATTATGCCATTTATCCAGAAAATAGAAGAAATTGTCGGAAATGAGGAGGTAGCTTTTAAATGAAACGATTAACTGGAACGACTGAAGAGATTTCAGAAGTTCTTTATCAAGAACAGCTGGAATTGAGTAAAGAAAATCTTGATGTTGACGATGCAGTTCGTAAGATTTTAGAAGATGTCAAATTAAATGGCGATAAAGCTCTTAAGGCTTATTCTGAAAAATTTGACAAGCTTGCTTTGGATGATTTTGAAATTGGTCAAGACCTTATTGATAAAGCTTTTGAAGAAATTAATCCAGAAGTTTTACAAGCTCTTAAGAACGCTAAAGCTAACATCGAAAGCTATCACAAGCAACAGCTTGAATCAGGCTTCGAAGATGCTCCAGTAGATGGTGTCATTCGTGGTCAATTGATTCGTCCGATTGAACGTGCGGGTGTTTATGTTCCAGGAGGAACAGCTGCCTACCCGTCATCAGTTTTGATGAATGTGATTCCAGCAAAAATTGCAGGTGTTAAGGAAATTATCATGATTACCCCACCACAAAAGCATTTTGAACCAGCTATTTTGGTTGCTGCGTCACTTGCTGGTGTTGATAAAATTTATCAAGTTGGTGGTGCACAAGGTATTGCAGCCCTTGCTTATGGTACTGAAAGTATTCCTCGTGTTGATACAATCACTGGACCTGGAAATATTTTTGTAGCAACAGCTAAGAAAATGGTTTATGGTCTTGTTGGCATTGATATGATTGCTGGTCCGTCTGAAATCGGTGTGATTGCTGATAGCACTGCAACACCAAAATATGTGGCAGCAGATTTGCTTTCTCAAGCAGAACATGACAAACGTGCTCGTGCGATTTTGGTTACAAACTCTGCTGAAATAGCTGATACAGTTGAAGCAGAAATAGAAGTTCAGCTAAAAGCATTGCCACGTGAAAAAATTGCTCGAGCTTCGATTGAAAATAATGGACGTATTATCATTGCAGATTCAGTGGATGCCATGTTTGAATTGATGAACCAAGTAGCACCAGAGCATTTGGAGTTAGCGATGGATAATGCTTATGATTATCTTGATAAAGTTGAAAACGCTGGTTCAGTCTTTCTCGGACACTTTGCAAGTGAGCCGATTGGAGATTATTATGCTGGTGCCAACCACGTCTTGCCAACAACAAGTACAAGTCGATTTTCTTCTGCACTTGGCGTACATGATTTTGTGAAACGTATTCAGTACATGCAATATTCTAAGTCAGCGGTTAGTGCTGCTAGTCACGATATTACAACGCTTGCTTACGCTGAAGGTCTGCAAGCACACGCTAAAGCAATCGAGGTGCGTCATGACTAAGGTAAAAGGTTTATTGGTAATGGATGTGGACTCAACTCTCATCCAAGAAGAAGGAATTGATTTATTAGGTGAAGAAGCCAGTGTTGGTGAAAAAATCGCTGATATTACAGCGCGTGCCATGAATGGTGAACTTGATTTTAAACAAGCTTTGGACGAGCGTGTTGGTTTATTAAAGGGCTTGCCAGAAAGTATTTTTGATAAGGTGCTTGCGCGTATGCATTTTACAAATGGTGCTGAGAAGTTGGTGGCTGAGCTTCATCGTCGTGGCTATAAAGTTGCTGTTGTGTCTGGCGGTTTTCACGAAACGGTTGACGTTTTGGCAAATCGCATCGGACTTGATTATGTGAGAGCTAATCGCTTGGAAGTCAAAGATGGTGTGCTAACCGGAAAGGTCCTTGGTGAAGTTGTCACAAAAGATGTCAAGAAAGCAAGTTTAATGCAGTGGGCAGCAGAAAATGATTTGGAACTTAGTCAGACAATCGCTATGGGAGATGGTGCAAATGACCTTCCTATGATTAAAACGGCAGGAATTGGCATTGCTTTTTGTGCGAAGCCAATCGTTCGAAAAGAAGCACCGTATCAGATTAACGAAGCGGATTTGTACAAGGTGATTGAAATTATAGATAGTCAAGAAAAGGAAGAACAATAAATGAGACAAGCAGAAATTGAACGTAATACCTTTGAGACAAAAATCAAATTGAACCTTAATTTGGATGCTCAAGAGCCTGTTTCTATTGACACAGGTGTCGGATTTTTTGACCACATGTTGACTCTTTTTGCAAGACATAGTCGCATGTCACTTGTGGTTAAGGCAGATGGTGATTTGCATGTTGATAGCCACCACACTGTAGAAGATGTTGGAATTGTTCTTGGGCAAGCTTTGAAAGAGGCGCTTGGCGATAAAGCAGGAATCAATCGCTACGGAACAGCTTTTGTTCCGATGGATGAAACACTCGGGATGGCTAGTCTTGATTTGTCAGGACGCAGCTACCTTGTTTTTGATTGTGAGTTTGATAATCCAAAACTTGGAAATTTTGATACTGAGTTGGTTGAAGAATTCTTCCAAGCATTTGCTTTCAATGTTCAAATGAATTTACACCTGAAGATTTTGCATGGTAAAAATAACCACCATAAATCAGAAAGTCTTTTTAAGGCGACAGGACGTGCTCTTCGCGAAGCAATTACTATTAACCCTGAAATTCACGGGGTTAATTCAACAAAAGGTTTGCTTTAATATATAGAAAGGAAAATCAGCCCAAACACTGAAAATTATTGGTGTTTTCAAGGTTTGATAACTTAGCTAATGATTATTGTGATTGATTATGATGCTGGAAATACAGCGAATGTCTTGAGAGCCTTGAAGAAAATTGGTGTTCCGGCTGAATTGTCTAGTGATCCTACGAAAATTTTGGCTGCGGATGGGCTCATTTTACCTGGAGTCGGTGCTTATCCAACTGCCATGGCTGAACTGACAAAACGACATTTAGTAACAGCAATCAAAGAAGCTGTTGCTAAAGGTATTCCGTTACTTGGTATTTGTCTAGGTATGCAAGTGCTGACTGAAACTGGTCTTGAACATCGGGAGACTCAAGGACTTGGTTTTATTCCAGGTGTTTGCCGAGAAATAAAGGCTAGTAAAAATTTGCCAGTTCCTCATATGGGATGGAATGATTTAACGATAAAACAGGATAGCCCGTTGACAGATGGCTTGGATGGACAGTCGGTTTATTTTGTGCATAGCTATTTTACAGATGTCCCTGAAGAGTACATTGATGTTACAGCGGATTATGGCATTGAAGTACCAGCTTTGATTCATAAGGGAAATGTCTACGGTGCCCAGTTCCACCCTGAAAAATCAGGTGACCTTGGCCTAGGCATTCTTGAAAAATTTGTCGATACTTGTAAAGCTAACACGTGATAAAAAAGGAGTTTTGTATGCAAATTCTTCCAGCAATTGATATTAAAGATGGGCAGGCTGTTCGTCTCTTCAAAGGTGATTTTAATCAAAAAACGGTGGTTAATCCTGACGTACTTGAACAAGGCAAGATTTTTGCTAAGGCAGGAATCCAATTTATTCATGTTGTGGATCTTGATGGTGCCCTTGATGGTCGTGCTACGAATCGTGATTTGATTGCCAAGCTAAAAAAAGAATCTGGTCTTTCTATCGAAGTTGGCGGTGGCATTCGTACACTTGAGCAGATTGAAGATTATTTAGCGGTTGGTATTGATCGTGTGATTATCGGGTCAATGGCAGTCAAAAATCCAGATTTTGTGAGAGCTGCTTTGGAAAAATTTGGCAGTGACAAAATTGTGGTTGGAATTGATGCTAAAGCTGGCATGGTGGCAACCGAAGGGTGGCTTGAGACAAGTGATGTCGATTATATCAGCTTAGCAAAGGCTATGGAAAAAATTGGGGTGACTCTCTTTGTTTATACGGATGTAGACCGAGACGGGACACTAACAGGACCTAATTTTGAGCAATATAAACGCTTGGTAGCTGAACTAATGACAGCTCAGGTCATTGCATCTGGTGGTATAGCAGAGCAGGCAGATTTAGTCAAACTAGAAAAGATTGGCGTAGCAGGAACAATCGTTGGAAAAGCTTATTACAATGGTAATATCAGCCTTGAAGAGTTAAAAGCTTTTGGAGGATAGCCTATGTTGAAAAAACGTATTATTCCTTGCCTTGATGTCAAGGATGGTCGAGTGGTTAAGGGAGTTAACTTTGTTAATTTGACAGACGTTGGTGATCCAGTAGATGCAGCTCGTGCTTACTATGAGGCGGGCTGTGATGAATTGGTTTTTCTTGATATCACAGCGACTCATGAAAAACGTGACACGACAGTTGAAATGGTTAAACGTGTTGCTGACCAAGTTTTTATTCCCTTTACAGTTGGTGGTGGCATTCGTTCAGTTGAAGATATGAATAAAATGCTCAAAGCCGGTGCAGACAAGGTTGCTGTAAATTCATCTGCTGTAGCCAACCCACAACTTATCAAAGATTGCTCAGAAAAATTTGGAAATCAGTGTGTGGTTGCTGCTATTGATGCTAGAAAAGAAAGTGACGGGACTTGGCATGTTTATGTCGCAGGTGGTCGCAAGGATACTGGAATTGACTTGATTGACTGGGCAAAAAAAGTGGTTAGCCTCGGCGCAGGTGAGATTTTGCTAACCAGCATGGACAAAGACGGCACGAAGTCAGGATTTGACTTAGACATGCTAAATGCGGTTGCTGATGTGGTTGATGTTCCTATCATTGCTTCAGGTGGAGCAGGAAATATTGAGCATATGGTTGAAGTTTTTGAAAAAACAAGTGCAACAGGTGCACTTGCTGCTTCAATTTTCCACTTTGGTGAGGTTTTAATTGCTGATACCAAATCTGCTATGGTAGAAGCAGGAATTGAGGTGAGACGATGAGTGAGATAACGCTAGATTTTGCTAAGCAAGGAGGTCTTCTTCCTGTTATTGTGACTGATTATCAGACTGGGCAAGTGTTAATGCTTGCTTACATGAATGAAGAAGCTTATCGTTTGACTCTTGAGACAAAGCAAATGCACTATTGGAGCCGTTCGCGCAATGAACTTTGGCATAAAGGTGCAACCAGTGAGCATTATCAGTATGTTAAATCTATAAAAACAGATTGTGACTGTGATACTTTATTGGTTACTGTCAAGCAAGAAGGTTCAGCTTGTCACACAGGAGCATACAGCTGTTTTTTCAATGAGATTTTATAGAAAGGAAAAATGATGTTAGAAACACTTTATAATGAAGCTTTAGACCGTAAGGAAAACCCTAAAGAAGGTTCATATACCAATTACCTTTTTGACAAAGGTTTAGATAAGATTTTGAAAAAAGTCGGTGAAGAAGCAACAGAGGTTGTTATCGCAGCCAAAAACGCGGATAAAGTCGAAATCGCTAATGAAACTGCAGATGTGCTGTATCATTTGGCGGTCATGTTGGTCGAAACAGGTTTGACACCAGACGATATTGAGGCAGTCCTAAAAGTTCGCCAAGGAAAAAAGAGTAACGTTCACGATAGACCAGAAATTACAAATTATTAAGCTAAAAAGGTAGGAAATTAATTCCTACTTTTTCAATCCCTCAAAAGCAATCGGTTACGATACACATAAGAAGGTGCTACTTGTATATATCATATTTTGCTTGCTAAAAATAAAAAATGATTCACGAAAACGATTGCGTAAATATAAAGTATTTTGTATACTGAAAGCATAAAATACTACTAATTTAAGACGGAGGTCTTCCATGAAAAAGATAAGTCGGCTTTCCTTCCCAGAAAAACGAGAGTACTTTGGGATACGTAAGCTAAAAGTTGGCGTTGCTTCGGTTGCGATTGCGACAACTCTTTTTTGGGGCGCTGGATTAACAAATGTTTCAGCAGATCAAATTTCTTCTCAAACACCTACTTCGGAAGTGGTAAATGAAACATCGCTTCCAGAAGATGATAACCAGTCGTTTCTTGAGTTAGAGAAGACGGATGATGTTAGTCAAAATCTTGAAGAAAACAATTCGTCTAATTTAAATGCTGATAACAAAGGTCAATTAAATGATCTTGAGAGTCCAGCAGTAGAAGAAACTGTACCAGAGTCACAGAGTGCGGAATCTAATTCAAATCTACAAGATGTCCGAGAGACAGCAGAATCTGTTAGAATTGATGAAGTCAAAACAGTGACAAGTACTGAAAATAGTAATCAGATTAATCTCCTAAAATCTTCTCAACCTGATAATCAAGTCTCAAATCCTCCAATTGCTGAAGATACGATTCGTGTACATTTTCAAGCAGTTAATGATGATAATTACATTCAGTATGGCTTGCGGACTTGGGGAGCCGTAGCAGAACCGTCTGATGGAAATAATTGGCCATCGGCTGCAACGCCATTTTCAGCTAATCAAAAAGATGATTTTGGTTATTATATTAACGTAAGACAAGCAGCCAGTCACGGTGATATTGGTTGCCTCCTTCTTAAAAATGGTGAGAAAACTAGCGACTCTGATCAAAGCATCTAACCTTTATCAAAAGATGCCAGTGAAGTTTGGGTTACGTCAGATTTTACCACTTACAGCTATAAACCATTAGCTGATGATCGAGTTATTCGTATCAATTATAAGCGCGATGATGGTAATTATGACAGTTGGGGTCTCTGGACTTGGGAGGATGTTGAATACCCGTCGGAATCTTGGCCAGATGGTGTTGATTTTGAAAACTTTGGCAAATACGGTGCTTATATCGATGTGCCGTTAGCTGATTTTAATGAGCTTGGTTTCTTACTTCTTGATGAGTCTAAAGAAGGCGATGCGGCTAAAATTCAACCAGATAATTATATTTTTAAAGATTTAATAAATCAAACACAAATTTTTTTGAAAGATGAGGATAAGACCATTTATATGAATCCATATTTTGTAAGCACAATTTGCTTAACATCTGCACAACAAATCAGTAGTTCAGAGCTTGTAGCGATTATCAGTAACTTAGCGGATGCTGATAAAGATGAGCTTTTAGAAAACCTTAAAGTGATAGACAAAGATGGTAATGGAGTTACCATTACAGCTATCAGTCTAGATAAAGCAGGTAATAAAGTTAGTATTACAGGTGATTTTTTAAGTGAAGGTCTTTACACAGTAAGCTATAATGGAGACCAATATCAAGCTAAGAAAAGTTGGCAATATACAGATTCTAAGTATGCCTATGACGGTGATTTAGGATCACGTGTTTTTGATAACGGGGCGCGTGTTGAGTTGACCGTCTGGTCACCAAGTGCAGACCAAGTAGCAGTTGTTCTTTATGATAAAGAAGACCAGACTAAAGTTCTTGGCAAAGTAGCTATGACAAAAGGTGATAAAGGTCAATGGTCAGCTAGTTTAACACCAAGTCTCGGTTGGGGAGTTAGTGATTATCGAGGTTATTATTACCATTATGAAATCACGCGTGGGGATGATACAGTTCTTGCGCTTGACCCATACGCAAACTCTCTTGCAGAGTGGAATAGCGATTTAATCGGAACAAATCCGTCATCTAAGGTGGCAAAAGCAGCTATTGTCGATACTAGTGCTATTGGAAATCAAAACTTGACTTACGCAGACATCAAAGGTTACACGGCTCGTGAAGATGCCATTATTTATGAAGCGCATGTGCGTGATTTTACTTCTGATAAGGCAATTTCTGATGACCTAAAGCACCAATTTGGAACATTTGCAGCCTTTGCAGAGAAATTAGACTATCTCCAAATTCTTGGTGTCACTCATATTCAATTACTTCCTGTGATGAGTTATTATTTTGCGAACGAAGAGACTAATGGACAACGTTTAGATTATTTTTCTTCAAGCAATACAAACTACAACTGGGGATATGATCCGCAAAGTTACTTTGCTTTAACAGGAATGTACTCTGAAAATCCAGCTGACCCAGCAAAACGAATTGAAGAATTCAAGAATTTAATTGCTGAAATTCATAAACATGGCATGGGGGTTATTCTTGATGTGGTCTACAATCACACTGCTGATCTTGCCATTCTTGAAGATTTGGAACCTGGCTATTATCACTTTATGGAAGCAGATGGCACAGCTAAGACAAGCTTTGGTGGTGGTCGCCCAGGAACAACTCACTACATGACACGACGTATGGTACTTGATTCAATTGCTTATTGGACAAATGAATTTAAAGTAGATGGTTTTCGTTTTGATATGATGGGTGATTTGGATGCCAAGACAGTTCAAATGGCTTACGACAAGGCAAAAGCTTTAAATCCAAATGTTATTATGCTTGGTGAGGGTTGGATTACTTATGTTGGGGATGCCAATGATTCCAGCCAACCTGCTGACCAAACTTGGATGTCACAGACAGATAGTGTTGCTTCGTTCTCTGATGATATTCGTAATCTCCTTAAATCAGGTTATCCTAGTGAAGGTTCACCAAGCTTTATCACAGGTGGGGCAAAAGATTTGCAAGAGCTCTTTAATACCATCAAAGCTCAACCAAATAATTTCACAGCAGATGATCCAGGTGATGTGATTCAATACAATGCAGCTCATGATAACCTAACTCTTCACGATATTATTGCCAAGTCAATCCACAAAGATCCATCAGTGACTGAAAATGAAGCTGAAATTTTACGTCGTCAACGTTTGGGAAATCTTATCATCTTAACGTCTCAGGGAACAGCCTTTATTCATTCAGGTCAGGAATACGGTCGTACTAAGCAATTCCGTGATGAAGCCTATAAGACACCAGTTCCAGCTGATCAGGTTCCAGCAAAATCTGATTTGCTAACAAACGCAGATGGCACACCGTTTGTTTATCCTTACTTTATCAGTGATTCTTATGATTCAACAGATGCGATTAATCATTTTGATTGGGCAAAAGCAACTGATAGTAGCCTTTATTCAGGAAATGTTAAAACAAAGGATTACACAAAAGGTCTTATTGCACTTCGTCGCTCAACAGATGCCTTTACGCTTAAAACAAAAGCAGATGTTGATAGTAAAGTTAAACTGATTACTGTTCCAAATGAAAATGGGGTTGCTCAAGAAGATTTGGTAATCGCTTATCAAACACAAGCAAGCAATGGCGATGTTTATGCCGTCTTTATCAATGCTGATAGCAAAGCGCGTGAGATTGTCGTGTCAGATGCCTATAAAGCTCTCCTTAATGGGGAAGTTCTTGCAGATAGTGAACAAGCAGGAACAACTGCAATTTCAAATCCGACAGGTGTGGCTTTTACAGAAAATAGCGTTAAACTTGATCCACTTACAGCTACAATTTTACGTTTGCAAAAAGTTGGTACAGAAACTGAACGTACACTTATGACCAAGTAAGTGGTATAAGTGTCATTCTAGCACCAGGTGAACGAGAAGATATTACACAAATTGCTGTTCATCATAAAGAAACAAATGATAGTCAAACACCTGAGGCTCTACAAGGAAAAGATTATGACTTGTATGATATTGAGCCTGAAGATGCTTATGGGCATGCTGTTAGTCCAAATCAGCAAGTTCAAATCATTTTACCGATTGATGTTGGTAAGACGGTTGCCAAAGTTTTCTTCCTTCTAGAAAATGCACAGCCACAAGCTTTGAACTTTAGAGAAATTACTAAAATTGTTGAGGGGCAAGTCGTCACATTTGTTATCTTTGACGTTGAGCATTTTAGTCAATATGGTATTATTTATAAAACTCAAGCTGCAGAAAATAAAACCCTAGTGGAATTTAGTTACGTATCACAAATTGCAGCGACAGTACAAAATCATGCTGCTGTCCGAGGTGAAGATACTTCTGAATCTTTTGAAAATCTTCAAAAGGTTGCTGTCGTGGAAAATAGTACTCTTGCTCTGCCAAAAACAGGTCAAAAAGATAGTAAAGTTTTAACCTTTACTGGTATTTTAAGCTTAGCAAGTTTAGCAGTATTAGAAGTTAAAAGACGTAAGAAAAATCAATAACATTTGATTGGTATATAAAAATCTCCTTCTAATTTAGAAGGGGATTTTTGTCATGCTTTCGTGTTTTTGCAACCTCTTTCGTATAAAAAATTATATAATAGTATTAAGAAATTATAAGGGAGTTGGTACCATGCATATTTTGATTGCACCTGATTCATTTAAGGAAAGCTTATCAGCACTTGAAGTTGCAAAATCAATTCAAAATGGATTTCGCAAAGCTTTGCCAAATGCGACATTTGATTTGATGCCAGTAGGTGATGGTGGTGAAGGAACACTTGAAGCATTAACAGACGGTTTACATTTAAAACGTGAAACTTGTACTGTAACTGGTGCACTTGGTGACACTGTCGAAGCGCATTATGCAACAAATGGTCGACTAGCTATTTTTGAAATGGCTGATATTTGTGGCTTAGAAAAAGTTCCGCTCAAGCAGCGTAATCCATTGACCTTAACAACTCGAGGTGTCGGTGAAATGATTGGTCATTTGGTCGAAAATGGTGTGCAGGAAATCATGATTGGCGTTGGCGGCAGCTCAACCAATGACGGTGGTCTTGGGATGGCAGCAGGTCTAGGGTATCGCTTTTTTGATAAATCAGGTCACGAAGTGGCTGCGATTGGGAAGAACCTCGGAGAAATAGCAATGGTGTCGTATGAAGATTGCTACTGGGATTTATCGAATGTAAGAATTACAGTTATTACTGATGTTACGAATCCATTATGCGGACCCAACGGTGCAACTTATATCTTTGGTGGTCAAAAAGGGCTTGCAGAAGATGACTTCGCAAGCGTTGATAAGGATATGGAAAAATTCTATCAAACTTTCTTCCCAGCTGTTCTTGAGATAGCTGGAGCAGGAGCGGGCGGCGGTATGGCAGCAGGTCTATCAGCCTTTACAGGCGGTGAAATCATTTCTGGCATAGACGCGGTCCTTGACATCCTTGACTTTGACCGACGTGTAAAAAATGCTGATATTATCATTGTTGGTGAAGGTCGCATGGACAAACAAAGCCTTTCAGGCAAGGCACCAGTTGGCGTTGCACAGCGAACTCCACGAGGTAAACTTGTTATTGCCATTTGCGGTAGCCTAAAAAATGACTTACCATCATTTCCAAATTCAAATATTCAGGCGGCATTCCCGATTATCTCAAACGTTGAAACTTTGGAAAAAACCTTAGCAAAAGCTAGAGAAAATCTAGAACGTACCGCTCAAAATATTGGTAACCTATTAGCGGTAAAAATTCATTAATTCTTTTTGAATAATTTTGATAAGAAGCCTTTCTTAGCAGGGGCTTCTTTTGTTTCTTTTTGCTGTGTCGGAAATTGTTCAGACAGGAGAGGGTTATCGACATTTTCAGCCTGATTAGAGTGCACAATGATACCATATGGTGATTGAGCATTTTTTTCATCGACGATAGTTGCTTGATTTCCTAGCTCTTGAGCAATTTTCATGTAAAAGACTTGATTTGAAACGGACAATTTTGGTGAAATTTTAACTGACAAAGTATCATATTTGCCGTTTAACTCTTTTAAAATGTCACTGAAACGTTTTTGAACATCTTCTAAACGACTATCTTCAAGCGGAATAGATAGTACCACACGCTCTGCAAACGTTCCAAAATAAAGACGTTGTTCATCGGGATTAAGGCGTTTTTCACCTGTTGCAGCCTGCAGTACTTTACTTTCTAAATCAGCCATATCATAACCTCCATGGTTTATTTACAACTATTATAAGTTAAATTTACTAAACTGTCAGATTTGGACTGTTTTAATCCCAATTTATGGAAAAAGTCATGAAAGTTGGTAGCGATTTTTAAAAATTCTCGTTTTTATTTGCTTAAGCGCCGATATTATGGTATCATTTTAGTGTAAAAATATTAAAAACTCATAAGGAGAGTAACATAATGTCAATTATTACTGATGTTTACGCTCGCGAAGTCCTTGACTCACGCGGTAACCCAACACTTGAAGTAGAAGTTTACACAGAATCAGGCGCATTCGGTCGCGGTATGGTTCCTTCAGGAGCTTCTACTGGTGAACACGAAGCAGTAGAACTTCGTGACGGAGACAAATCTCGTTACAACGGTCTTGGTACTCAAAAAGCTGTTGACAACGTTAACAACATCATCGCTGAAGCAATCATCGGTTTCGATGTTCGTGATCAACAAGCTATCGACCGTGCTATGATCGCTCTTGACGGTACTCCAAACAAAGGTAAACTCGGTGCAAATGCTATCCTTGGTGTTTCTATTGCCGTAGCTCGCGCAGCTGCTGACTACCTTGAAGTTCCACTTTACAGCTACCTTGGTGGTTTCAACACTAAAGTTCTTCCAACTCCAATGATGAACATCATCAACGGTGGTTCTCACTCAGACGCTCCAATCGCTTTCCAAGAATTCATGATCGTACCTGCCGGTGCACCTACATTCAAAGAAGCTCTTCGTTGGGGTGCTGAAATCTTCCACACTCTTAAGAAAATCCTTAAAGAACGTGGTCTTGAAACAGCTGTTGGTGACGAAGGTGGTTTCGCTCCTAAATTTGAAGGAACTGAAGACGCTGTAGAAACAATCATCAAAGCTATCGAAACTGCTGGTTACAAACCAGGTGAAGATGTATTCCTTGGATTTGACTGTGCTTCATCAGAATTCTACGATAACGGAATCTATGACTACACTAAATTCGAAGGTGAAGGTGCTGCTAAACGTACTGCTGCAGAACAAATCGACTACATCGAAGAATTGGTTAACAAATACCCAATCATCACAATCGAAGATGCAATGGACGAAAACGACTGGGACGGATGGAAAGAACTTACTAAACGTCTTGGTAAACGTGTTCAATTGGTCGGTGATGACTTCTTCGTAACAAACACTTCATACCTTGCACGTGGTATCAAAGAAGAAGCTGCTAACTCAATCCTTATCAAAGTTAACCAAATCGGTACTTTGACTGAAACATTCGAAGCTATCGAAATGGCTAAAGAAGCTGGTTACACTGCAGTTGTATCACACCGTTCAGGTGAAACTGAAGATTCAACAATCGCTGACATCGCAGTTGCAACTAACGCTGGTCAAATTAAAACTGGTTCACTTTCACGTACTGACCGTATCGCTAAATACAACCAATTGCTTCGTATCGAAGACCAACTTGGTGAAGTAGCTGAGTACCGTGGATTGAAATCATTCTACAACTTGAAAAAATAATCTCTGATTATATCAAGTTTGAAGACTCTGTCTATTAAGACGGAGTCTTTTTTGTGTAAAAGTGTTAATTTATTGTTATTCTATTATTTTGATTGACATAACTTTAATAAAAAACTCAGCATAATTCTTTGACAACGATTACAAGATAGTGTTATAATGACGATGAAAAAATAAATCTATAATAGTTGTTAGAATCGTTTAAACGTTTCTTACGTTATCATTAGCCTTTGATAAATCTCTTCTACAAAAACGATATCGGAGGTTTCGTTATGAATAAAATTGTTAAGTTAACAGGAGTAGCGTTGCTGAGCATTTTCTTAGGTGCTTGTCAGGCAAATCAAGCTACTGATTCTTCAAGTCAAGCAAGTAGTAGCCAAAGCCAACAGGCGTCAAGTTCAACAACATCAGCCTCATCTGAAACGACTCCATCAAGTTCAGAAGCATCTGCAGTAGAAACACAGTCGACAGAATTAGATGGGACTTATGTTTTGGAAGAAGCTGATGAAGTTAAGACATTGACCATCAAAGACGGTGCTGGTAGTCTTGAAAGCAAGGAAAATGATGGTGAAGTTGATGTTGAACAGGTTAAGGTTGATGCTAGTAAGCAGACTATTTTGGTTGGTGATGATCTAAAAGACTATCGCTTGGATGGTAATCAGCTCATCTTGACTGAAGCTGATGGTGATCAAGATATTTACACTAAACAATAAAAAAACAGAGCTCAGCTTGGCTGGGTTCTGTTTTTGTACGCTTGATTGTTAGGTGAGATGATATTAGTCGATTCTCTCAAATACCATAGTAGCTTGGATTCGGTCAGCACCGCTTAGTCCTTTGCTGCCTCCATTTGTAGTTGTGATTGTGTGTAAACGGTAGCCTTTATTAGCTTGTTCGTTGATAACTTTTTCTAACTCTGTTAGGTTTCCTGAACCAGTCCCGATGAATTTTTCTTTTAGGGTAACTTGAAGGACGACATATTTTAGCCCATCAGAACCAGATGCAGTTGAAAATGTGCTTTCGCCTTTTACATTATTGAATAATCCCATCTTTTCCTCCAATCTTAATCGTGTAACGCTAACGTTTTCTCTACAACTTAATTTTATGACATTAGGTGGATTAGGTCAAAGATTTACTGGATGTATTTACAAAAAAACGTCTGAAATTATCAGACGTTTTTGTTTTTATTTTCCAAATTCAGCCTTGCTTTTAGTATCAGCATACTCTTCGGCGACTTCTTTTGAAAGGATATCATTGTAGCTTGGTAGTGAAATACTAGAGCCGTATTTGTTTTTCAAAGCAGTTGTTACAAGACGGTAAGCAAGGTTTGCATTACGTGAGAGAATTGGTCCATGGAAGTAACTACCGTAGACATTTTTGTAATGAACACCTTCAGTGCCGTCTTCTTTGTTATTACCATTTCCGTAGACACACATACCTAGAGGTTTCTCATCTTCAGACAAGAAGGTACGACCTTGGTGGTTTTCAAAGCCATAGTATGTTTCATTAAATTCGTCGTTGTGAATTTTGATATCTCCGATGAAGCGGTTGTTATTTTGACTAAGAGTGTAATGTCCCATGACACCAAGTCCATCAATTTTTTCACCGTTTGCTTGAACGTAGTACTGACCAAGCAATTGGAAGCCACCACAGATAGCAAGGATGACTTTATCTTTATTGATGAAATCAGCGATAGCTTCTTTTTTACCTGGAAGGTCTTTTGCGACGATTGATTGTTCGTAATCTTGTCCCCCGCCAAAGAAGACCATGTCATAATAATCAGCGTCGAAATCATCTCCGAGTGAGACAATGTCGAAGGTCATTTTAGCACCTAATTTTTCACCGACGTATTTCATCATCAAGATATTACCGTTGTCACCATAGGTATTCATAAGATTTCCGTAAAGATGAGCAACGTTAAGCTCAAATTGATAATCCTTGTTTGCAGGAGATTGTAGTGAAGTGTAAGTCATCTTAGTTCATCTCCTTTCCAACAGCATGACGGTTAGCCAAGATTTCTCGGAATTGTAGCATAGCTGTGTAAGTAGCCAAAATGTAGGCATGGTCAGTTGGCTGCGCTTCGATTAATGCCATGATATCTTCGAGACTTTCAGCTTCTGTGATTTTGTTTTCGTTGTAGCCAGTGACACGTAGGCGGCGTGCAATTTCAGAATGGCGAACACCACCAGCGAAGATTTCTGGAATATCCATCTCAAGGATAGATTCGAAATTCGCATCCCAAATCCAGCTTGTATCAATACCGTCAGCATAGTTTGCGTTAAGCAAAACAGACAGTGTAAACGGATAAGGAGCCAACTTAATCATATCAAGTGCTTGGCTGGCACCAACTGGGTTTTTAATAAGAACTAAGGTACATGATTTGTCACCAATTTTGAAGGTTTCTTGGCGACCAAAGACAGCACGGCTCTTGTCGAATCCTGCTTTGATTTTTTCAGGCTCGACACCGAAAAATTCCGCAACAGAAACAGCAGCAAGTGCGTTGTAGATATTGTACAAACCACCAACGTTGATCTTATAATCTTGACCATCAATGACAAATTCTGATGTTGTATTTGTGATTTTTGTCAAATCAGTCAAAGCGTAATCGAGTTTTGGACGGTGGAAACCGCAATTTTCACAAACATAATCACCTAGGTTAGCGTAAGTGTTTAGTTTGTATTTCAGGATATTTTGACATTCAGGGCACAAAATTCCCTCAGTATTGTAGTGAGCTAACTCTGGGTCATGTTTTTCAGTGTCAAAACCATAGTATTTTACTGGATTCACAACTTTTGTTGAATTAAAGAGTGGGCTGTCACCATTAGCTAGGATTGTAGCTTTAGGAGCTTTAGCAGCACCATCTAAAATCATTTGGTAAGTTGTGTAAATTTCACCATAACGGTCCATTTGGTCACGGAAGATATTTGTGAAGACAAAAAGGCTTGGTGTGATGTACTCAGTAATTTTGGGAAGGCTCGCTTCGTCGATTTCGAGCACAGCAATTTTCTTACCGGATTTTGCTCTTTTAGCGGTTAAGAAAGTTGATGTAATCCCAGTAATCATGTTAGCACCGCTTGGATTTGTCACGATTTCACCAAATGCTTCGCGTAAAATACCAACAGTGAGAGCAGTTGTAAGTGTCTTACCGTTTGTTCCAGTAACGACTACAATTTCATAGTCCTTGGCAATCGTATCTAAAATGTCTTTGTCGAATTTGAGGGCGATTTTTCCAGGCAAAGTTGAACCACGTCCCATTTTTGAAAGAATGGCGTGAGCTGCTTTACCAGCTGTTATTCCCATTAATGTGTTTGCTTTCATAGGAATATTGTACCACAAAAAGGGCTTTTCTAATAAAGAAAATCTGCTTTAAAAGTGGTATAATAGAAAGGTAGTTTTAATTAGTTAGAGAAAAGAGATGTATGTATGAGAAATTTAGCGGCTATTGATGCCAAATTCTGGGCAACTTTAGTTGAAAATCCATGGACTATTGTTGTTCATTTGCTAGATATTTTAATTGTAGCCTATTTTATTTATAGATTAATAAAAGCCTTAGCAGGTACGAAAATTATGTCCTTGATTCAAGGGGTTGTCTTCTTTATTCTATTAAAATTCATCGCTGAGTGGATTGGATTTACGACAATTTCTTATTTGATGAATCAAGTTATCACATACGGTGTTATTGCCTGTGTTGTTATATTTGCTCCTGAAATTCGAACAGGACTTGAAAAATTTGGTCGTTCAACACAAGTTTTTTCACAAACACAACAAGTTAGTGACGAAGAAAAACTCGTTGAAGCACTGGTTAAATCAGTTGCTTACATGAGTCCACGTAAGATTGGGGCGTTGATTTCAATCGAACGAACTCAGACCTTACAAGAATATATTTCAACAGGGATTCCTTTGAATGCTGATATTTCAAGTCAACTCTTGATTAATATTTTTATTCCAAATACGCCTTTGCATGATGGTGCCGTCATTATCAGAGGAAATAAAGTTGCAACGGCATGTTCATATCTTCCTTTGTCTGATTCAATGGCGATTTCAAAAGAATTCGGGACACGTCACCGTGCTGCCATTGGTTTATCTGAAAACTCAGATGCCTTGACTATTGTCGTTTCAGAAGAAACTGGTGGTATTTCCATCACTTCAAAGGGTGAATTCTTACATGATTTGTCAAAAGAAAACTTTGAAGCCATTCTTCGTGCACATTTGATTCCTGAAGTTGAGGAAGAGGAACACTGGTATCAAAAATTTTGGAGGAAGAAAAAATGAAAAAGTTTTTCAATAGTCAATTCTGGTTGGTTATTGTGTCAATTTTCCTTTCTCTTCTCCTATTTTTGGCTGCTACAACAAGTAATTATACGCACGTTGGTTCACAAGTTTCAGGTGCAACTGAGACTTATACCCATACTTTGACTAATGTGCCTATTGATATCAAATATGATAGTGATAAATACTTTATTAGTGGTTATTCTTATGAGACTGAAGTTTATTTGACCTCAATCAATCGTGTGAAACTTGATTCAGAAATCAATAACGACACAAGAAGTTTTAAAGTTGTCGCTGATTTGACGGGGCTAGGAGAAGGCACTCAAACAGTTCCGCTAAAGGTTATGAATTTGCCATCTGGTGTTACCGCTACAGCCTCACCTAACAATATTTCTGTAACAATCGGTAAGAAAAAGACAAAAACATTCAATGTTCGAGGCAAAGTTGACGTCAGTCAATTGGCGCCAGGTTTTGAGTTGAAAAAAGTTTCAACAGATGTTTCAGAAGTTGAAGTGACAAGTGATGAATCAATCATTGATCAGATTGATCACGTTGTTGCAAATCTTCCGGAAAACGAAGTTCTTAATGGCAACTATAGCGGACGTGTTGCCCTTCAAGCTGTTTCTGCTGATGGAACAATTCTAGCTAGCGCTATTAACCCATCAAAGGCACGTCTTGAAGTCAGTGTTAAGAAATTAACCAAGACTGTTCCTGTAAGGGTTAAGTTAACTGGAAAGATGAATGATAAAGTTTCGGATATTTCTTATAATCTGAATCAAGATCAAGTAACAATTTCTGGAAGTCAGGCAGCACTTGATGCCGTTAACGAAGTTGTTGCAACTGTCAATGTGTCAAATATTACGAAGGATACAAGCTTAAATGTTAATCTTGCCGCAGATAATGTGTCAGTTGAGCCATCTGTCGTGACTGTACAGTTGACAGCAACAAAAAAATAGTAGATAATAACAAAGATAGTCTATTAGTGAATAATGAGAGTTGTTGTTAAAACTCAACTCTTTGGTAAAAATGAATTTAGTAATGGAGGAAGCGAAATTTTCGCTAAATGAATAATGGGAAAATATTTTGGAACAGATGGTGTTCGTGGAGAAGCAAATGTTGAGTTGACCCCTGAGTTAGCTTTCAAATTAGGACGCTTTGGTGGCTATGTTCTTAGTCAGCATGAAACAGGACGTCCAAAAGTATTTGTAGCACGCGATACTCGAATTTCAGGTGAAATGCTTGAATCAGCTTTGGTAGCTGGACTTCTTTCAGTTGGTATTGAAGTTTACAAACTTGGTGTTTTAGCAACTCCAGGTGTGTCTTATCTAGTTCGTACTGAAAAAGCTAGCGCTGGTGTTATGATTTCAGCAAGTCACAACCCTGCACAAGATAATGGTATTAAATTCTTCGGTGGTGATGGCTTCAAATTGGCTGATGACCAAGAATTAGAAATCGAAGCTCTTCTTGATGCTCCAGAAGATACTCTTCCACGTCCTTCAGCTGAAGGTCTTGGAACACTTGTTGATTATCCAGAAGGACTTCGTAAATATGAAAAATTCCTTGTTTCAACAGGTGTTAGCCTTGAAGGAATGAAAGTCGCTCTTGATACTGCAAATGGTTCAGCATCTGTATCTGCACGTGATATTTTCTTAGATTTAGATGCTGATATTACAGTTATCGGTGAAAATCCAGATGGACTTAACATCAACGCTGGTGTTGGTTCAACTCACCCAGAACAATTGCAAACACTTGTTAAAGAATCTGGTGCAGCTGTTGGTTTGGCATTTGATGGTGACAGTGACCGTTTGATTGCTGTTGATGAAAATGGTGAAATTGTTGATGGTGACAAAGTAATGTACATCATCGGTAAATACCTTTCTGAACGTGGTCAATTGGCTCACAACACAATCGTTACAACTGTTATGTCTAACCTTGGTTTCCACAAAGCACTTGACCGTGAAGGTATCAACAAAGCTATCACAGCTGTTGGTGACCGCTATGTTGTTGAAGAAATGCGTAAATCTGGTTACAATCTTGGTGGTGAACAATCAGGTCACGTTATTATCATGGACTACAACACAACAGGTGACGGTCAATTGACTGGTATTCAGTTGGTTAAAGTTATGAAAGAAACTGGTAAACCACTTTCTGAATTAGCTGCTGAAGTGACTATTTACCCACAAAAATTAGTTAACATTCGTGTTGAAAATAGCATGAAGAGCAAAGCGATGGAAGTGCCAGCAATCGCTGAAATCATCAGCAAGATGGAAGAAGAAATGAATGGAAACGGTCGTATTTTGGTTCGCCCAAGTGGTACTGAACCACTTCTTCGCGTTATGGCTGAAGCGCCAACTGATGAAGAAGTTGACTACTATGTAAATACTATTGCTGACGTTGTTCGTAACGAAATCGGTATCGACTAAATTCAATAAAAAAGAAAAGGTTTGGGTGTTAGGCTCAGACCTTTTTGTGTTTATTTCATTGGTTATCTTTCTTAAAAATGTTATAATAACGTCATGCTAACAAAACCAACATCAGCTTATGTACATATACCATTTTGTACGCAAATTTGCTATTACTGTGATTTCTCAAAAGTATTCATCAAAAATCAGCCTGTTGATGCTTATTTGCAGGCTCTTATTCGTGAATTTGAATCATATGATATCAAAAAATTGCGAACTTTATATATCGGAGGTGGCACTCCAACCTCAATTACTGCAGAGCAATTGGAGTATTTATTGACGAATTTAACAAAGCATTTGGATTTAAGTGTTTTGGAAGAATTCACTATCGAAGCAAATCCAGGTGATTTGACTGAAGATAAGATTGAAGTGCTGAAAAATTCAGCTGTTAACCGTGTTTCACTCGGCGTTCAGACTTTTAACGACAAACATTTAAAACAAATCGGTCGTAGCCACAATGAAGCTCAGATTTATTCAACGATTGAGAATCTTAAAAAAGCTGGATTCCATAATATTTCGATTGATTTGATTTATGCTCTTCCTGGGCAAACGATGGAAGATGTCAAAGAAAATGTCGCTAAAGCAATTGCTCTTGATATTCCACATTTGAGTTTGTATAGTCTGATTTTAGAGCATCACACAGTTTTTATGAATAAGATGCGTCGCGGTAAATTGCAGTTGCCGCAAGAAGATTTGGAAGCGGAGATGTTTGAATACATTATCTCAGAGTTGGAGAAAAACGGCTTTGAGCATTATGAGATTTCAAACTTTACAAAACCTGGCTTTGAAAGCCGCCATAATTTAATGTACTGGGATAATGCGGAGTATTATGGCGTTGGAGCAGGTGCTTCTGGTTATTTGAATGGTGTGCGTTATCGCAATCGTGGACCAATTCAGCATTATCTAAAGGCTATTTCAGAAGGCAATGCTCGATTGTCAGAAGAAACCTTGACAAAAGAAGAGATGATGGAAGAGGAATTGTTCTTAGGATTACGCAAAAAATCTGGTGTTTCAATTGCTAGATTTGAAGAAAAATTCGGTGTGTCTTTCGAAGAACGTTATGGACAAATTGTAAGGGAACTTTGCAACCAAGGGCTTTTAGTGCCAGATGACAAAGTTGTTCGTATGACCAAAAAAGGATTATTCTTGGGAGACACTGTCGCGGAGAGATTTATATTGGAGTAACAAGATGGGATTAAGTTATAGAGAAAAATATCAAGTGCCTTTTTATGAAAGTGATATTAATCAAAATATGAAATTGCCACAGCTTTTATCGCTAGTTTTGCAGGTTTCTGGAAAACAATCGCTGAGCTTAGGAATGAGTGACGAACATATTTATAAAACTTACAATCTTGTTTGGATTATTACAGAATACGCCATCGAAATTGAGCGCTTGCCAAAATACACTGAAAATATCGTGATTGAAACAGTACCGACTGCTTACAATAAGCTCTTTTGTTATCGCGATTTTAATGTCTACAGTGAATCTGGTGAAAAGCTTTTGACGATTCATTCAACGTTTGTTTTGATGGATTATGATACTCGTAAAGTACATCCTGTTTTAGATGAGATTGTAGAAGTTTATCAAGTTGAAAAAGTGAAGAAATTCTTACGTGGACCACGTTACGAAGGTCTCGAAAATCCAGAAGAAACACTTTATCATGTTAGGTTTTTTGATCTTGATTTGAACGGACATGTTAATAATAGTAAATACCTTGAGTGGATGTATGATGTGCTTGATGTGAAGTTCTTAGAAGAATATATTCCTCATCGCATTAATTTGAAATATGTGAAAGAAGTTCACTATGGACATGACATCAAGTCTCGTGTAGAGAGAGTTGGATTGACAACAAAACACGAAATTGTCACACAAGGTGCAGTGAGAGCGCAAGCACTCATTGAATGGATGGAGAAATAATTAGGAAGTAATGCTTAATGACCTTTTTAAGTTTAAAAGAAAGGTCATTTACTATTTTATATTGGAGGAAAAATGACTTATAAAGGCTATTTAATCGACTTGGATGGAACTATTTACAAAGGGAAAAACCGTATTCCAGCAGGGGAACGTTTTATTCAACGACTTCAAGAAAGAAATATTCCTTACGTTTTAGTAACGAATAATTCAACTCGTACACCTGAAAAAGTACAAGAAATGTTGTCAACTCAGTTCAACGTTCACACCCCACTTGAAACAATCTACACAGCAACAATGGCTACGATTGATTACATGAATGACTTGAATCGTGGTAAGACAGTTTATGTGATTGGGGAAACTGGTTTGAAAACAGCGATTGCTGAGGCAGGTTACGTAGAAGATACTGAAAATCCAGCTTATGTTGTTGTTGGTCTTGATAATGATTTGACTTATGAAAAATTAGCGGTAGCGACATTAGCTATCCAAAAAGGTGCTGTCTTTATTGGAACAAATCCAGATTTGAACATCCCAACTGAACGTGGCTTGATGCCAGGAGCTGGTGCCATCAACAATCTTTTGGAAGTGGCTACACGTGTGAAACCAGTCTACATCGGAAAACCGAATGCCATTATCATGAACAAAGCTTTGGACGTTCTTGGCGTTAAACGAGAAGAAGCAATCATGGTCGGTGATAACTACCTGACAGATATTATGGCGGGAATTCAAAATGATATTGCAACTCTTCTTGTCACAACTGGATTTACTAAGCCTGAAGAAGTCCCAACTCTCCCGGTAAAACCTAATCACGTTCTTGCTAGTCTTGATGAATGGAATTTTGATGAAAACTAAAATTTGGACATTTAGCGCTTGGTTGTGGCTACTGTCGCTCGCAGTTCTTGTAGCCATTTATGGCGCGTGGTTAATCTATCCTCTTGAGATTGATTGGCTCAAGTTAACTCTCCAAGTGACCATTACAAAAGACGACCTCTTAAAAAACTTCAATGTCTTGATGACATATCTGACGAATCCATTATCACACACTCTAGCTATGCCTGATTTTCCTTCATCAGCTAGTGGGCTTAAGCATTTTGGCGACGTGAAGCATCTATTTCATTTAGCACAAGCAGTCTTTGTGATTTTGCTATATCCTTCTTGGCGTTTTTTGAAAAATAGCAGAGCTAAAAAGTCACTTTTTCTTCATCAGAGAGCTTTTACCTTAGCTGCAATTTTACCGATTATCATTGCAGTAGCAGGTCTTTTGATTGGTTTTGATCAATTCTTTACTCTCTTTCATGAAGCCTTATTTCCTGGTGATAGCAGTTGGCTTTTTAACCCAGCGACTGACCCAGTTATCTGGGTTTTACCAGAAGAATACTTCATGCATTGCTTTATCATTTTCTTTGTAGCTTATGAAGTGATGATGCTAAGTTTAGTCGCAACAGCTCGTAAGCAATTAAATCATCGCCTAAAAAATAACGAGAGAAAGGATGAGAAATGACAATTGCATGGTACTTTTGGCTACTGTTTGCAGTAGCGTGGATATTTGCCATCACATTTTGGATAAAGTCCTCTAACATTTCGCAAAAATGGCTGCGCATCACCTATGTCATCTGCGGCATCATCGCCTTTCTCCTCCCCTTCTTCTGGGGCTGGTTGGTGAGTTAAGCAGCAATAAAAATAAAAATAAAACAAGCGTGGAAACGCTTGTTTTTTAATAATTTGAGGAGTAAAATAAACTTGTTTAGTTTTGTTATATCTATTTGAATCACAAATAAAAAATGCACCCGAATCGGGTGCCACTTTTACAAGTTGTGTACGGACAAAGCCTTATTTTAACTCGCTGTGTTGTTTCGAATAGTTCCAACAAAATTATTGTAGTATTTTATTTATTAATTTGCAAGTGTTTATTGCAAAAAAGGAGATATAAATGGAAAAAACATATTCAATCGGACTTGACATAGGTACTAATAGTGTAGGTTGGGCTGTGATTACTGATGATTACAAAGTTCCAGCTAAAAAGATGAAAGTTTTAGGAAATACTGATAAAAAATATATCAAGAAAAACTTACTAGGTGCATTGTTATTTGACAGTGGCGAAACAGCTGAAGCGACTCGTTTGAAACGTGCAGCTCGACGTCGTTATACGCGTCGTAAAAATCGTTTGCGTTACCTACAAGAAATTTTTGCTAAAGAAATGGCAAAAGTTGATGAAAGTTTCTTTCAACGTTTAGAAGAATCTTTTCTGACAGATGATGATAAAACCTTTGATTCTCATCCAATTTTTGGAAATAAAGCTGAAGAAGATACTTATCATCAAGAGTTTCCTACAATCTACCATTTGAGAAAACATCTTGCGGACTCACCTGAAAAAGTAGATTTGCGTTTGGTTTATCTTGCTTTAGCTCACATGATTAAATTCCGTGGACATTTTTTGATTGAAGGGCAATTGAACGCTGAAAATACAGATGTTCAAAAAATATTTGCTGATTTCGTAGGGGTGTATGATAGAACATTTGATGATAGTCACTTATCAGAAATTACGGTTGATGCTGCAAGTATTTTGACAGAAAAAATTAGTAAATCACGTCGTTTGGAAAATCTTATTAAACAATATCCAACAGAAAAGAAAAATACTTTATTTGGAAATCTTGTAGCATTAGCTTTAGGATTGCAACCTAACTTCAAAACAAACTTTAAACTATCTGAAGATGCTAAATTACAATTTTCTAAAGATACTTATGATGAAGATTTGGAAGAATTGTTGGGAAAAATCGGTGATGACTATGCTGATCTTTTTACAGCAGCTAAAAATCTATATGATGCAATTTTACTTTCAGGTATCTTGACAGTAGATGATAATTCAACTAAAGCACCTTTATCTGCTTCGATGATTAAACGCTATGAAGAGCACCATGAAGATTTAGAAAAGTTAAAAACTTTTATTAAAGTGAATAATTTTGATAAGTATCATGAGATTTTTAAAGATAAAAGTAAAAATGGTTATGCTGGATATATTGAAAATGGTGTTAAGCAAGATATTTTTTATAAACATCTTAAGAGCATTATTTCTGAGAAAAACGGAGGTCAATATTTCCTTGATAAAATTGAACGTGAAGATTTCTTAAGAAAACAAAGAACATTTGATAATGGTTCGATTCCGTACCAAATTCATTTACAAGAAATGCGTACTATTTTACGACGTCAAGGTGAGTATTATCCATTCTTAAAAGAAAATCAAGCTAAAATCGAAAAAATATTAACTTTTAGAATTCCTTACTACGTAGGTCCATTAGCAAGAAAAAATAGCCGTTTTGCTTGGGCTAAATACCATTCAGATGAGCCGATTACGCCATGGAATTTTGATGAAGTAGTAGATAAAGAAAAATCAGCTGAAAAATTCATTACACGAATGACTTTAAATGATTTGTATCTTCCTGAAGAAAAAGTTTTACCAAAACACAGTTATGTATATGAAACTTTTGCAGTGTACAACGAATTGACTAAAATTAAGTATGTTAATGAGCAAGGTAAGTCATTTTTCTTTGATGCAAATATGAAGCAAGAAATCTTTGATCACGTATTTAAAGAAAATCGAAAAGTTACGAAGGCTAAACTTTTAAGCTATCTTAATAATGAGTTCGAAGAGTTTCGAATCAATGATTTAATTGGTCTTGATAAAGATAGTAAATCATTTAATGCTAGCCTTGGAACCTATCACGATTTGAAAAAGATTTTAGATAAATCTTTCTTAGATGATAAGACAAATGAACAAATCATTGAAGATATTGTGTTGACTTTGACCTTATTTGAAGATAGAGATATGATTCATGAACGTCTTCAAAAATATAGTGATATCTTTACTTCACAGCAGTTGAAGAAACTTGAACGTCGCCATTATACTGGTTGGGGACGTCTATCTTATAAACTGATTAATGGAATTCGCAATAAAGAAAACAACAAAACTATTCTTGATTTCTTGATTGATGATGGGGATGCTAATCGTAACTTTATGCAATTAATTAACGATGATTCATTATCGTTTAAAACTACTATTCAAGAAGCACAAGTTGTAGGTGACGTTGACGATATTGAAGCAGTTGTTCATGATTTACCTGGAAGTCCTGCTATTAAGAAAGGAATTCTTCAAAGTGTTAAAATTGTCGATGAATTAGTCAAAGTGATGGGACACAATCCTCAAAATATTGTCATCGAGATGGCACGTGAAAATCAAATAACTGGCTATGGAAGAAATAGATCAAATCAACGTTTGAAACGACTACAAGACTCTCTGAAAGAATTTGGTAGCGACATTCTTAGTAAGAAGAAACCTTCTTATGTTGATAGTAAAGTTGAAAATTCTCATCTTCAAAATGACCGTTTGTTCCTATACTATATCCAAAATGGTAAGGATATGTATACAGGAGAAGAACTTGATATTGATCATTTAAGTGATTATGATATTGACCATATCATCCCTCAAGCTTTTATTAAAGATAATTCGATTGATAATCGAGTCTTGACAAGTTCAGCTAAAAACCGCGGTAAGTCAGATGATGTGCCAAGTATTGAAATTGTTCGTAATAGAAAATCGTACTGGTATAAATTGTATAAATCAGGGCTAATTTCTAAACGTAAATTTGATAATTTAACTAAAGCAGAACGTGGTGGATTAACTGAAACTGATAAAGCTGGATTTATTAAACGTCAATTAGTTGAAACACGTCAAATTACAAAACATGTCGCACAAATTTTAGATGCCCGCTTTAATACAAAATGTGATGAAAATGATAAGGTGATTCGTGATGTAAAAGTTATTACTTTGAAATCAAGCTTAGTTTCGCAATTTAGAAAAGAATTTAAGTTCTATAAAGTTCGTGAAATTAATGATTATCACCACGCTCACGATGCTTATCTCAACGCAGTAGTTGGAACAGCCTTGCTTAAAAAATATCCAAAATTAGCACCAGAGTTTGTTTATGGTGAGTATAAAAAATATGATGTCCGCAAACTTGTTGCCAAATCTTCTGATAACCATTCTGAATTAGGTAAAGCAACTGCAAAATACTTCTTTTATTCAAACTTGATGAACTTCTTTAAAACTGAAGTCAAATATGCGGATGGTAGAGTATTTGAACGACCAGATATTGAAACAAATGCAGATGGTGAAGTTGTCTGGAATAAGCAAAGAGATTTTAACATTGTTCGAAAAGTTCTTTCTTATCCACAAGTTAATATTGTGAAAAAAGTTGAAGTACAAACTGGAGGATTTTCAAAAGAATCTATCTTACCTAAAGGAGATTCAGATAAATTAATTCCGCGTAAAACGAAGAAACTTCAATGGGAAACGCAGAAATATGGTGGCTTTGATAGCCCAACAGTTGCATATTCTGTATTAGTTGTAGCAGATGTCGAAAAAGGTAAAACAAGGAAATTAAAAACTGTAAAAGAGTTAGTCGGTATTTCTATTATGGAACGCTCTTCCTTTGAAGAAAATCCTGTCTCATTCTTAGAGAAGAAAGGATATCATAATGTTCAAGAGGACAAATTAATAAAACTCCCTAAATACAGTCTTTTTGAGTTCGAAGGTGGAAGAAGACGATTGTTGGCTAGTGCCACTGAGTTGCAAAAAGGAAATGAAGTGGTTTTACCGCAATATATGGTAAACTTACTTTATCATTCACAGCATGTTAATAATTCTCATAAACCAGAGCATTTAAATTATGTGAAACAACATAAAGATGAATTTAAAGATATCTTTAATTTGATTATTTCAATTGCCAGAATAAATATTTTAAAACCAAAAGTAGTTGATAATTTAATAAATGAATTTACAGAATATGGTCAAGAAGATATCAGTTCTTTATCTGAGTCATTTATTAATTTACTAAAATTCATTTCATTTGGAGCTCCAGGAGCATTTAAATTTCTTAAGTTAGATGTCAAACAGTCAAATTTGAGATATAAGTCTACGACAGAAGCCTTATCCGCCACCCTCATTCACCAATCTGTCACTGGTCTTTATGAAACACGTATTGATTTGAGTAAGTTAGGAGAAGAGTAATGGGATGGCGTACAGTTATTGTAAACGAGCATTCGAAATTATCATATAAAAATAATCATTTGATTTTTAAGGATGCTTATCATACTGAGATGATTCATTTAGAAGAAATTGATATTCTTTTGCTTGAAACGACAAATATTGTTTTGACGACAATGTTGATTGAGCGTTTAGTTGATAAAAATATTTTAATTATTTTTTGTGATGAAAAACGTTTGCCAACTGCAATGCTGACGCCTTACTATGGACGCCATGATTCTAGTTTACAGCTGACAAATCAAATCGCATGGGCTGATGAGGTTAAATGTGATGCCTGGACTAACATCATTGCACAGAAAATTTTAAATCAGAGTATGTATCTTGGTGAGTGTTCTTTCTTTGAAAAATCACAATCGATTATGGATTTATATCACGGTTTAGAACCATTTGACCCTAGTAATCGCGAAGGGCACTCGGCTAGAATTTATTTTAATACCTTGTTTGGCAACGACTTTTCTCGTGAACAAGATAATGACATTAATGCTGGACTAGATTATGGTTATACTTTGTTGTTAAGCATGTTTGCGCGTGAACTAGTTGTTTGTGGCTGTATGACTCAGTTCGGCTTGAAACATTCTAATCAGTTTAATCAATTCAATCTAGCAAGTGACATAATGGAACCATTTCGTCCAATCGTTGATAGAATTGTGTACGAAAATCGTAATGCTTCCTTTGTCAAAATTAAACGCGAGTTGTTTACGATGTTTGATGAAACTTATTCTTACAACAATAAGGAAATGTATTTAAATAACATTGTTAGTGATTATACGAAAAAAGTAGTCAAAGCTCTTAATCATAACGGGAAAGGAGTTCCTGAATTTAGGATATGAGTTATCGATATATGCGAATGATTTTAATGTTTGATATGCCTACAGAGACTGTCGAGGAGCGCAAGGCTTACCGCAAATTTCGCAAGTTTTTGCTAAGTGAAGGTTTTATCATGCACCAATTTTCTGTTTATAGTAAATTGCTGCTAAATAATTCTGCTAATAAAGCGATGATTGACAGACTTCAGGCTAATAATCCTAAAAAAGGGAGTATTACTCTTTTGACTGTGACTGAAAAGCAATTTGCTCGTATGATTTATCTTAATGGTGAAAGAGATATGAGTGTGGCCAATTCTGATAAGCGACTTGTGTTTTTAGGAGAGGATTATAGTGATGAAGATTAATTTTCCGATACTTGATGAGCCACTAGAAATTTCAGGTGGCACAATTCTAGCAGTTGAAAATGTAACAGTTTTTTCAAATCTTGTTAGACAATTGTATTCTTACACAGAAGAAAGTGAGTTGAAATTGTTTGACAAAAAATTGAAATCCTTGAAAGAATCAGAGTTACTTTTAGTGACAGATATTTTAGGATTTGATGTCAATTCTTCATCTATGCTCAAATTAATTTATGCTGATTTAGAAAGTCAATTGAATGAGAAACCAGAAGTAAAATCGATGATTGAAAATCTGGCTGATACTATTACAGAATTAATTGCTTATGAGTGTTTAGAAAATGAACTTGATCTTGAATATGATGAAATCACAATTCTTGAGTTGATAAAAGCTCTTGGTGTTAAGATTGAAACACAAAGTGATACGATTTTTGAAAAATGCTTTGAAATTCTTCAAATATATAACTATCTTAGTAAAAAGAAGTTACTTATTTTTGTGAATAGTGGAGCTTATTTGACCCAAAATGAGATGGAGAGATTGATGGAATATGTCAAACTTTCAAATCAAAAAGTTCTTTTTCTAGAGCCACGAAAACTTTATGATTTTCCACAATATGTTTTGGATAATGATTATTTTTTGATTGCAGAAAATATGAGTTAAAAACGAATAATAAAGTATCTACATTTTTGTAGATACTTTTTCTTATGTTTTGACATATGCGCATAATACGTATAAAATAAAAGGGGGGAGAGTAGTTGTGCCAAAAACTGGGAAAGAGCTAGCTAAAATAGCAATTTCGAAAGGATGGAAAGAAGTTCGTGTAAAAGGAAGCCATCATCAATTCAAAAAAGATGGAAAAGTTTATATTGTTACAATACCAATTCATGGTAATAAGGTCGTTGGAGCAGGCTTAGAGAGAAAAATTCTTAAAGATTTAGATTAGAGGAGGTAAACTGATGTTAAAAACATATCCTGCAATTTTTCACAAAGAAGAAGGCGGAAGTTTTTGGGTAGAATTTCCAGGATTCGGTGGTGGAACCGAAGGTAAAGATATCGAGGAAGCTATGAAGAATGCTCGTGAAATGCTTGAGAGTTCGCTAGCTGCGTATCTAGATGAAGGACTTACTCTTCCAAAAGTTATTGATATGAGTGAGCTAACCGTTGATGATGGCTTCATTACTCTGATTCAAGCTGATCCTTCACCGTATTTAAAAAAGACAAAAGCTATTCGTAAAAATGTTACAGTACCAGAATGGTTGGTCAGATTAGCTGACCGTGAGCAGGTAAACTATTCTGAGGTTTTAACAAAAGCTTTGGAGAAAAAGTTGCAACTATAAGTTTTAAGATTGTTCAGGAACGTTGAAAAATCAAGGCTTTTAAGGTATAATAAAGCTAATATTATGGAGCTATTCGAGGCTGAAGTCTGGCTGAGACAAATGGCGCGATTACGAAATTTCGTGAGAAAAATTGGTCCACGAGGGTTTTAGAGCTGTGCTGTTTCGAATGGTTCCAAAACTCTTACTGTCTCTGGCTAGCTTCGCTATTAGTTTTAGAGCTGTGCTGTTTCGAATGGTTCCAAAACCAGCGTTTAGAGTGTCTGCTGAGCGCACATTGTTTTAGAGCTGTGCTGTTTCGAATGGTTCCAAAACAGCAGATTGGTAAGATGACACATCAATAAAAGTTTTAGAGCTGTGCTGTTTCGAATGGTTCCAAAACCTCAAACAGCGCACGCGACTCATGGTTTGAGTTTTAGAGCTGTGCTGTTTCGAATGGTTCCAAAACCAGTTCATCTTCATCATCTGGTGGAACAGAGTTTTAGAGCTGTGCTGTTTCGAATGGTTCCAAAACTTATTAAATTTAAAAACGACTGTGGCTACTCTGTTTTAGAGCTGTGCTGTTTCGAATGGTTCCAAAACCTATTGACCCGACTAATTTCACGACTAATAAGTTTTAGAGCTGTGCTGTTTCGAATGGTTCCAAAACCTCATAAATCTCTTTGCCATAAATGTCTTTAGTTTTAGAGCTGTGCTGTTTCGAATGGTTCCAAAACCTATCAATTGAACGAAGTGACAACACTGAAGTTTTAGAGCTGTGCTGTTTCGAATGGTTCCAAAACACAGCTATAGACGTGTTCATTTTTTTAAATGTTTTAGAGCTGTGCTGTTTCGAATGGTTCCAAAACGGTGGCCTATGAATCATCGGAGGGATATAAGTTTTAGAGCTGTGCTGTTTCGAATGGTTCCAAAACGTTGTCACTAGTCTGCGCTTCATGTCCAAAGTTTTAGAGCTGTGCTGTTTCGAATGGTTCCAAAACTTGAAACACGTTTTAATTTTAGGTATGACCGTTTTAGAGCTGTGCTGTTTCGAATGGTTCCAAAACGAATTACAATTCATCTATTTTGAGACTTGCAGTTTTAGAGCTGTGCTGTTTCGAATGGTTCCAAAACATTGACAAACGATGAAATTGACCACTATATGTTTTAGAGCTGTGCTGTTTCGAATGGTTCCAAAACTATGATAATTTCAGCACATTCATTACAATAGTTTTAGAGCTGTGCTGTTTCGAATGGTTCCAAAACTCACCTGAAGTCCAAGCTCCAGAACCTTTCGTTTGAGAGCTGTGCTGTTTTGAAAAATTCTCTAACTAAAACTTTAGTTAAAATCACTTTCAATGTTTTTCAAAAGTTTTCTTTTATGGTAAAATTGAAAGTGAATTTATTTTAGTTAGATAGGTTGGATTGTTTACATGGAAAAAACTTTCTTTATGATTAAACCAGATGGCGTGAAACGCGGACTTGTTGGTGAAGTACTTAAACGTATTGAACGTCGTGGTTTCAAAATTGAAAAATTAGAAATGCGTATGGCAACTCCTGAGTTGTTAGAAAAACACTATGAAGACTTGGTTGACCGTCCATTCTTCCCACTAATCGTTGACTTTATGACAAGTGGTCCAGTGATTGCTGGTGTTATGTCAGGAGAAGAAGTGATTACTTCTTGGCGTACAATGATGGGTGCAACAAACCCGAAAGAAGCTCTTCCAGGAACAATCCGTGGTGATTTTGCTCAAGCACCAGCTGAAGGCGCTGCAACATTTAACATCGTTCACGGTTCAGATTCACCAGAATCAGTAGAACGCGAAATCGCCCTTTGGTTTGGGGAATAAAATAATTAAATAAGGAATCATTCGGAGCTGAAGTCAGGCTGAGACAAATGGCGCGATTACGAAATTTCGTGAGGAAAAATGGTCCACGAGGTTTTAGAGCTGTGCTGTTTCGAATGGTTCCAAAACTTTCAATTTCATCAACACTTTCCACTTCATGTTTTAGAGCTGTGCTGTTTCGAATGGTTCCAAAACCACCTAAAACTGACATTACTGCAGGAAATCGTTTTAGAGCTGTGCTGTTTCGAATGGTTCCAAAACCCGTCAATGTATGAAGTGTTATGTTTAAAAGTTTTAGAGCTGTGCTGTTTCGAATGGTTCCAAAACCGTCAAGAGTTGATGGAAATTGCAGGCGAGGTTTTAGAGCTGTGCTGTTTCGAATGGTTCCAAAACGACTACACCTGCGTGGGACGATCCCTATGGGTTTTAGAGCTGTGCTGTTTCGAATGGTTCCAAAACTGTTATTAGGTATTTCATTATCTTAGCTCCGTTTTAGAGCTGTGCTGTTTCGAATGGTTCCAAAACCGTCAAGAGTTGATGGAAATTGCAGGCGAGGTTTTAGAGCTGTGCTGTTTCGAATGGTTCCAAAACAGTAGCTAGGTGGCTTAAAACCAGCGTAGGGTTTTAGAGCTGTGCTGTTTCGAATGGTTCCAAAACAGTAGCTAGGTGGCTTAAAACCAGCGTAGGGTTTTAGAGCTGTGCTGTTTCGAATGGTTCCAAAACCAGACCATATGCCGTGCATTTATTTAATTCGTTTTAGAGCTGTGCTGTTTCGAATGGTTCCAAAACTAACGGCATTCAAGGGAATGCAGATGGTATGTTTTAGAGCTGTGCTGTTTCGAATGGTTCCAAAACAAGCAAATTTGTATAGTATGATTCGAGCGAAGTTTTAGAGCTGTGCTGTTTCGAATGGTTCCAAAACTATCAATGATTCCTTGCATGCGTTTGTTAGGTTTTAGAGCTGTGCTGTTTCGAATGGTTCCAAAACTGAAATCAAGTCAAACGTAGCTCAACTGCTGTTTTAGAGCTGTGCTGTTTCGAATGGTTCCAAAACTTAAATACAGGCTTGCAAGCTAAGGTTTCAGTTTTAGAGCTGTGCTGTTTCGAATGGTTCCAAAACGAGCAAACGATGAAGCTCTATACATACGTTGTTTTAGAGCTGTGCTGTTTCGAATGGTTCCAAAACTGTTTTAGCGTGCGTAGTGCATAGGCCTTCAGTTTTAGAGCTGTGCTGTTTCGAATGGTTCCAAAACATGTCAAATGAACTTAACAAGAAAACTGCTGTTTTAGAGCTGTGCTATTTCGAATGGTTCCAAAACTTGTGGCTACTAAATATGAATATAACAAAACCCCACCTAGTTCGTCACTGGGTGGGGTAATCTATATGGGTCATAGGTTTGCTAGGTTAGATTGGCTTAGTCGTTCAAGTGGTCTATGGCAGACTGAGCTTCTTCGGCGGTGAATTTTGCGCCGTCTTCAGAAGTGAGTTGTTCGTAGATTTCATCTGATGACAAGTCTAGTGTTTTTTTATAACTTTTTGCTTTTTCCAAGGCAGCTTTTTTATAGTCTAATTTGGCATGGTCGATAGCGTACTGAGCTTGCTCAGCAGTAAATTTATCGCCATTTTCGTTAGACAATTGGTCGTAGATGCCTTGTTTTGACATGTGCATAATCTTATAATAGCTCTTTGCTCTTTTTAGCGCAGCCTTTTTGTAATTAGCTTTCAAATGGTCAATGGCATACTGAGCATCTTCGGCAGAATATTTTTCAACATCTGATGTCAATTGGTCGTAAATGTCTAATTTTGACATGTTCATGAGCTTGTAGTACTTTTTAGCCTTGCTGAGAGCTTTTTTCTGGCTACTAGTCGCTGCAGCGTAGACGACATGAGGGTGCGAGACAAGTGGCGGACTGGTAATGAAAAAACTAGACAATCCTAATAGTGCCAAAGCACAGGCAATAATCATTGTTCTCTTTTTCATGATGTTCTCCTTATCAACGGTTAAGTGTGTAAGATAGGATAATACAGTTTAAAATGAAGTGTGGAAGTAAGTTATTTGTCTAATTTTCACTTAAATGATAGCGTTTTATTTATAAAATGTAAAGAAATTTGCGGTTCTTTTTAATAAGTGATTTTCCTTGCTTTTATCGCTTGTTACAAACTTTTTATAGCACCAGTGGTGTTTATTTGTTATAATAGAAATAATGAATAATTGTATAGGATTATAGATAGATGGATATTCAAGAATTAAAAAAACGACAAGAAAAGATTCGCAATTTCTCAATTATTGCGCATATTGACCACGGGAAGTCAACTTTGGCTGACCGTATTTTGGAAAAAACGGAAACTGTCTCTAGTCGTGAAATGCAAGCTCAACTCTTGGATAGCATGGATTTGGAACGTGAACGTGGTATCACAATCAAATTGAATGCGATTGAGTTGAATTACACAGCTAAAGATGGTGAAACTTACATTTTCCACTTGATTGACACACCAGGGCACGTTGACTTTTCATATGAAGTGTCTCGTTCACTTGCAGCTTGTGAAGGTGCTATTTTGGTTGTTGATGCGGCACAAGGTATCGAAGCTCAAACACTTGCCAATGTGTATTTGGCACTTGATAATGACTTGGAAATCTTGCCAGTTATCAATAAAATCGATTTGCCAGCTGCTGACCCTGAACGTGTTCGTCAAGAAATCGAAGATGTTATTGGACTTGATGCGTCAGAAGCAGTACTTGCTTCAGCAAAAGCTGGTATCGGGATTGAAGAAATCCTTGAGCAAATCGTTGAGTACGTACCAGCGCCAGCAGGTGATGTTGAAGCACCACTTCAAGCACTTATCTTTGACTCAGTTTACGATGCTTATCGTGGGGTTATTCTTCAAGTTCGTATCGTTAATGGTATGGTAAAACCTGGTGACACTATCCAGTTGATGTCTAATGGTAAAACATTTGATGTCACTGAAGTGGGTATCTTCACACCAAAAGCAGTGGGTCGTGATTTTCTAGCAACTGGTGATGTTGGTTATATCGCAGCATCCATTAAGACTGTAGCAGATACTCGTGTCGGTGATACGGTAACGCTTGCTAACAACCCAGCAGCAGAACCACTTCACGGTTATAAACAAATGAACCCAATGGTGTTTGCTGGTCTTTACCCAATCGAATCAAATAAATACAATGACCTTCGTGAAGCTCTTGAAAAACTTCAATTGAACGATGCTAGTCTTCAATTCGAACCAGAAACGTCACAAGCGCTTGGTTTTGGTTTCCGTTGTGGTTTCTTGGGACTTCTTCACATGGATGTTATCCAAGAACGTTTGGAACGTGAATTTAACATTGATCTGATTATGACAGCACCATCCGTTGTCTACCATGTTAATACGACTGATGGCGATATGCTTGAGGTGTCAAACCCGTCTGAATTCCCAGACCCAACTAAGGTTGCAAGCATCGAAGAACCATACGTTAAAGCACAAATCATGGTTCCACAAGAATTTGTCGGAGCTGTTATGGAACTTGCTCAACGTAAACGTGGTGATTTTGTGACAATGGATTACATTGATGAAAATCGTGTTAATGTCATTTACCAAATCCCACTTGCTGAAATTGTCTTTGATTTCTTTGATAAATTGAAATCATCAACACGTGGTTATGCAAGCTTTGATTACGAAATTTCAGAATACCGCAAATCTAAATTGGTTAAAATGGATATTCTGCTTAACGGAGATAAAGTCGATGCGCTTAGTTTCATCGTTCACAATGAATTTGCCTATGAACGTGGTAAATTAATCGTTGAAAAATTGAAGAAAATCATTCCACGTCAACAGTTTGAAGTGCCAATTCAAGCAGCTATCGGTCAAAAAATCGTGGCTCGTTCAGATATTAAAGCTCTTCGTAAAAACGTGCTTGCAAAATGTTATGGTGGTGACGTTTCTCGTAAACGTAAATTGCTTGAAAAACAAAAAGCAGGTAAAAAACGTATGAAAGCTATCGGTTCAGTTGAAGTGCCACAAGAAGCCTTCTTGTCAGTACTTTCAATGGATGATGAAAGCAGTAAAAAATAAATCATTAAACAGCTGAATTTTCAGCTGTTTTTCTACTTATTTCAGCCATAAAAAGAGAATAATTAGAGAGTTGTGCAAATTTTCAGTATTTTTATGGTACAATAGATTAAAAATGAAATCGTGGGAGAGTTGTATGAAATTATTGACAAATGTGTCACAATTACAAGGAACCTTACGTGTTCCTGGCGATAAATCAATTAGCCACCGTTCAATCATGTTTGGAAGTCTTGCTGAGGGAACAACGACTATTCGCGATATTTTGCGTGGCGAAGATGTTTTGTCAACGATGCAAGTTTTTCGTGATTTGGGTGTAGATATTCAAGACGATGGTGAGCTTGTTACCATTACAGGTGTTGGTTTTGACGGACTTAAAGCACCAAAAAATAAATTGAATATGGGAAATTCTGGAACATCAATTCGCTTGATTTCTGGTGTGTTGGCTGGGCAAGATTTTACTGTTGAGATGTTTGGAGATGATAGCTTGTCAAAACGCCCTATGGACCGTGTGACGATTCCGCTTCGCCAAATGGGTGTTGAGGTTTCAGGTCAGACTGAGCGTGACTTACCACCACTTACTATGCATGGTAGCAAAGCTTTAAAACCAATTCACTACCAACTTCCTGTGGCATCTGCTCAGGTCAAGTCAGCACTTATCTTTGCTGCTTTGCAGGCAGATGGCGAATCAGTCATCATCGAAAAAGAGAAGACTCGCAATCACACCGAAGATATGATTGTTCAATTTGGTGGGAAAATTGATGTCAATGGCAAAGAAATTCGCATCAAAGGTGGTCAAGAATTCACTGGTCAAGATGTGGTTGTGCCAGGTGACATCTCATCAGCAGCTTTCTGGCTCGTTGCAGGGCTTATTGTCCCAAATGCAAAAGTGATATTGAAGAATGTTGGTATCAATGAAACGCGAACTGGTATTCTTGATGTTATTAAAGCGATGGGCGGCAAGATGACGATTTCAGATGTCGATGACATCGCAAAATCTGCGACAATTACCGTTGAAACTTCTGAACTTCGTGGTACTGAAATCGGTGGTGAAATCATTCCACGTTTGATTGACGAATTACCGATTATTGCTCTTCTGGCGACTCAAGCAAATGGCACGACTGCGATTCGTGATGCAGAAGAATTGAAGGTCAAAGAAACTGATCGTATTCAGGTGGTTGCGGATGCTCTTAATGCAATGGGCGCTAACATCACACCAACAGATGATGGCATGATTATCAAAGGAAAAACACCGCTTCATGGTGCTAAAATCAATACTTTTGGTGACCACCGCATTGGCATGATGGCAGCAATTGCTGCGCTTTTAGTGTCAGATGGTGATGTTGAGTTGGAACGAGCAGAAGCAATCAATACAAGTTACCCAAGCTTCTTTAATGATTTGGAGGTGTTGTCACGTGGCTAGAATTATTATCGGATTTATGGGCTCAGGTAAGTCAACGATTTCATCACTTTTAGATAAAGATTATATCGATATGGATGCTTTGATTACGGCGCGCATTGGCATGTCGATTGCTGACTTTTTTGAAAAAGAAGGCGAAGCAAAATTCCGTGAGATTGAGTCTCAAGTGCTAGCAGAGTTGGTTAATTCTGAGCATGTCATTTCCACTGGTGGCGGTGTTGTGATTAGTCCTATTAACCGTGACATTTTGGCAAAAAATGGTGAGACGATTTATCTTAAAGCTGATTTTGACACGCTTTATGACCGTATCAAAAATGATACGAAAAATATGCGTCCGCTATTTATCAATAATAGCAAAGAAGCATTTAAAGCTATCTTTGATGGGCGTAGAGAAATGTATGAGTCAGCAGCTAATCGCATTATCGAAGTCGCTGGAAAAACACCAGAAGAAATTGTTGAGGAAATCGGATGAAAGTTGGCTACCTAGGACCGAGCGGTTCTTTTACGCATAATGTTGCTGTTAAGGCTTTTCCAGATGACGAGCGCATGCCATTTGCCAACATTACAGAAGTGATTAAGTCTTATGAAGAAGGTGTCGTGGATTATGCCATTATTCCAGTTGAAAATTCAATTGAGGGCTCTGTCCATGAAACGCTTGATTATCTTTATCACCAAGCCAATATTGAAGCAGTTGCCGAGATGATTCAGCCGATTAAGCAACAGCTTTTAGCAACGTCACAGGATAAAAAAATCGAAAAGATTTTTTCACACCCTCAGGCTATTGCTCAGGGAAAGAAATACATTAAAGTACATTATCCAAATACTCAAATCGAAATGACAGCAAGTACTGCTTATGCCGCGCGTTATATTGCAGAAAATCCTGATGAGCCATACGCAGCCATTGCTCCAGCAGCAGCGGCAAAAGAGTATGGTCTTGTGATTATCGCAAAAGATATTCAAGAAATGGATGAAAATTACACGCGCTTTTGGCTACTTGGACGCCAAAATCCTGTATTTGATTTGCCTAAGTCTCAGCAAAAACTGTCTTTAGCTATCACTTTGCAGGATAATTTGCCTGGTGCGCTTTATAAAGCTCTGTCAGTCTTTGCTTGGCGTGGGATTAATTTGACAAAAATCGAAAGTCGTCCCTTGAAGACAGCTCTTGGAGAATATTTTTTCATTGTTGATGTAGACAATTCAAACGAAGCTTTAGTCGCATGTGCTCTTGAGGAGCTGCAACTTTTAGGCATTGACTACAAAACTCTAGGCAATTATGATGTTTACAAACTATAATATTAAAAAAACACCTGCAAATCAGGTGTTTTTTGATAGTATTGTGCCCAAAGTAGCAAGCGCTGCCATTTTTTAGTATAATAAGAATATAGTCGTTTCGTTAAACTTGTACTGACTTTAGTTAGCTAGAATGAAAGAGTGGGATATGGCAAATAATAGATTAAGTCGACATGAAGAATTAAGGTATCAATATCTTTTGGGCAATTTAGAATATCTGAATGCTCAACAAAAAGAAGAGTTTGATTATCTTTATCAGAAAAAATTGATGAGCATGCAACAGCCATCAAATTACTCTTCGTCTGCCTATAACGAAACATATGATGACCAGTATGACGATTATGGCTATTACAATGATTATAATAATGATTACTATGATGATTATGAAGATAGCGCTGCTTATGTAGATTATGATGATTATTCTGGCTATGATAGCTATGATAATCAAGTAACTTCACAAGGTTTGCCTAAATATCCAAAGTTTGAAAAAGTTTCACGTCCTAAGCGTAAACATCAAAAAAAGCCAAAAAAGTCTAAAAAGAAGAAATGCAAAAAACGTTTGAAACATTTTTTACAATTTTTTGCCATGCTAATCGTTTTGGTTATGGTAGGAATGATTTACATGTTTTTTCATGGGGTAAAAGAAGTCTCAAGTGGTGAGACGAATTATTCAGCAGCTGTTACTGAGCCTTTTAATGGACAAGATAGCAAAGATGGTACTAATATTTTGATTCTTGGAAGTGATAAGCGAATTTCTCAAGGGTCATCAGATGCCAGAACAGATACCATTATGGTTTTAAATATCGGCAACAAAGAAGGAAAAGTAAAGCTAGTTAGCTTTATGCGCGATACTCTTGTCAATATTAACGGTGTCAGCTATAACGACTATGCTAATGACCAAAAATTAAACGTTGCTTTTAATATCGGCGAACAAGATGAGGGTCAAGGTGCAGAGTTGATGCGACAAACATTGAAGGATAATTTTGATATTAATATCAAGTACTATGTCATGGTCGAGTTTGAAACCTTTGCCGAAGCAATTAACACGCTTTTCCCTAATGGTGTTGACATCGATGCCAAATTTGGTACGGTTGATGGTCAAGAAGTGTCCTCTGTGGAAGTGCCTGATGATCTTAATATGCGAGCTGATGGAACCGTTCCAAACCAAACCATTGAAGTCGGAGAGCAAAAGATGGATGGCAGGACTTTGCTAAATTATGCGCGTTTCCGTAAGGATGATAACGGAGATTATGGACGTACACAGCGCCAGCAACAAGTTATTTCAGCAATCGTCAGCCAGATTAAAGAACCGTCAAAACTCTTTACTGGTTCAGCTGCAATCGGAAAAATTTATGCTCTTACCTCAACTAACGTTTCTTATCCATTTCTTGTAAAAGAAGGTTTGGGTGTAGTGACGAGTGGCAAAAAAGGCATTGAGCAAAAGACAATTCCTGAAGAAGGGGATTGGACAGATGATTATGACATGTATGGCGGTCTAGGTATTTCGATTGATTTTAATAAATATCAAGAAGAGTTGAAAGAACTAGGCTTACGCTAGATGAGATATGATATAATAGAGAGGCAGTTATGCTTCTCTTTTTTTGAGAAAAGTAACCGAATGAGAATTGATTATTAGAAGCTTGAACTTTACAGGCTTGTTGAAAGGAAAATATGTTAGAAAAAAATAGCATTATTGAGGTTGAAATCACAGATTTATCACATGAAGGAGCTGGAGTAGCCAAGGTTGATGGCTTTGTCTTTTTTGTTGAAAATGCTCTTCCAGGTGAAAAAATAAAGATGCGCGTCTTGAAAGTGAAGAAAAATATTGGATTTGGTAAGGTTGAGGAATACTTGACAATTTCTGAACACCGCAATCAAGATTTGAATGTTGACTATTTGCGTACAGGAATCGCAGATTTTGGTCACCTTGCGTATTCAGAGCAACTCAAATTTAAACGCAAACAAGTAGCAGATAATCTTTACAAAATAGCTGGTATTTCAGATGTTGAAGTGGCTGAGACACTTGGAATGGAGCACCCATACGCCTATCGTAACAAAGCGCAAGTGCCAGTTCGCCGTGTTAATGGACAACTGGAAACTGGTTTCTTCCGCAAACATTCACATGATTTGATGCCAATTTCTGATTTTTACATTCAAAATAAAGAGATTGACCGCTTGATTAATTTCACACGTGATTTGCTTCGTCGTTTTGACCTCAAACCTTATGATGAAAAAGAGCAAACTGGTTTGATTCGTAACTTGGTCGTTCGTCGTGGATATTATTCTGGTGAAATGATGCTTGTTTTTGTCACAACACGTCCGAAAATTTTCCGCATCGAACAAATCATTGAAAAAATTGTTGCTGAATTTCCAGCCGTAAAATCAATCGTCCAAAATATCAACGATAAAAATACCAATGCGATTTTTGGTAATGACTTTAGAACACTTTATGGAAAAGATACGATTGTTGATAGCATGCTTGGCAATCAATATGAAATCTCAGCGCGTTCATTCTATCAAGTGAACACTGAAATGGCTGAAAAACTTTACCAAACTGCTATTGATTTTTCAGATTTGACGGCTGATGACATCGTGATTGATGCCTATTCTGGTATTGGAACAATCGGGCTTTCATTTGCGAAAAACGTCAAAGCAGTTTATGGTGTTGAAGTGATTGAAGAAGCGGTTGAAGATGCTAAACGCAATGCTGCACTTAATGGCATTACTAATGCGCATTATGTAGCTGATTCGGCAGAACATGCCATGGCGACATGGAGCAAGAATGGTATCAAACCAAGCGTTATTTTGGTTGACCCACCACGTAAAGGCTTGACAGAAAACTTTATCAAAGCAAGCGTAGCCATGCAACCAGAAAAAGTCACTTACATCTCATGTAACCCAGCAACTATGGCGCGTGACATCAAACTTTACCAAGAACTTGGCTACAAACTCCAAAAAGTACAACCAGTAGATTTGTTCCCGAACACGCACCATGTTGAGACGGTAGTTCTTCTTTCCAAGGGAGAGATATCCGAGTAGAAATATCAGAGTAGAATTTCCTCTTGAGGATATGGATATCACTTCTCTTCGCGGAAAGGCTACCTATGATCAAATCAAAGGTTATATTGAGGAACGCTTCGGAATGAAGGTTTCCACGCTCTATATTTCACAGATAAAACGTAAATGTGGTCTGGAAGTTGGAGAAAGCTACAACAAGTCAAAGAATGAGGATTCAAAAGTTCCGGTATGTCCTCCGGAAAAAGAAATGGCAATTATGGATGCATTGAAGCACTTTGGAATAATTTGATGGTGAGATAAATTTTAAGTTAATGCGGAGGTTGCGAATATGAAGTACAAATATACAGTGTTGTTTGGAATACTGTTCGGTGTATTAATGAGTGTTTTGTGGGGGACCGTATTTTCAAGCAGTTTAGGAGCTACTGGCTACAGTGTCGGTATTGCATTCGGTGTTGCATTTGCGTGCTGTGGTTGCCTTCTTGGATATTCAATCGATAAGAAAAATAACAAGAAGGATGAGTAAGAAATTTGAATTTGTGGAGGAAAAAAGATGCAAAACTTTGGTTTGTCAATGTTGTATTTTTGGATTAGTTATATTATTGTTACTGTGATTGGTATTTTACATACCGTTTTCAACATATACGTATTAAAAATGAAACCCATGGATGAAAACGGTATGGGTGAAGGATATGAAAAAACAAAGCCATGGCATCCACTGTATAATATCGTATTATTTTCACTGTTTGGATGGTTATATATGAAACATCTTTCTATACCATCGTTTGCTGAATCATTGATAACAGGGGCGATATGGGCTTGTATTTGTATTGTATTTGACGTTTTTGGATGGGTTATTATAAAGCATCCATGGAGTTTGTCTTTTAAAGAGTTCTATATTGACTATCAGCCATGGATTACGCTGATTTACGTTGCCATATTTGCTGGACCTGTTATCGGGTACCTGATAACAATGGTCTAAGTGATAAATTCTAGTTTGCAGAGATAGACAAATTTGAATTCGTTATGCTAAATTCCGATTTTAATGACATAGGAGCAATAAGGATATGAAGAAATTTTATGAAAAAAGTGAGATATGGTTTGCTGTAATGTGGATAATCATATATGTCGTTGTGATGGGAAATTTAAGAAATAATTTTGGCGATGACAGTGTTTTATCATTTGTTGGGCTCTTGGCTATTGCGACCGTTATTACATGCTTTATTTTTAAGAATAAGCTTGGAGAAAAATATGGATTTGTCAAGGTGAAAGATTATAAACGATATTTATTCTTCATACCATTTATCA
>NZ_GL698429.1:755600-762615 GCF_000187265.1 Streptococcus equinus ATCC 9812 | reverse complement strand
CATACCATTTATCATACTGATGTCTGTAAACTTTTGGCCTGGTTTTTCAGTGCACTATGCTCTCCCTGGTCAGATATATGCAGTACTTACTATGGCGTTGGTCGGTTATGTTGAAGAAGTAATATTTCGTGGCTTATTATTCAAAGCGATAGAGAAAGATAGTGTGAAACAGGCGATTATAATTTCTCCAATCACTTTTGGAGCTGGTCATATCATAAACTTACTTACAGGCCATGCTGCATTCGACACCCTTTTGCAGATAGCCTATGCAATAGCAATTGGCTTTGCTTTTGTAATGGTATTTTATAAGAGCAAGAGTATATGGCCTTGTATTATTACGCATAGTTTTATTGATGTAGCATCAATGTTTTCAGGGGAAAGTTCGAAAACACTCGATATTGTAATATCAATTGTGATTATCGTTGTAGCCGGTGGTTATGCTTTATATTTAGGTGGAACGGCTACAAAAGAACTATAGATGTTCGAAATCCCAGTTTGTCGAGATAAAAGCTAATCAAAAGCAGAGGTGTCAAAGCCTCTGCTTTTTTGCCGCATTTCCTCAGAACTTTTTTCTGTATCTAATATAGATAACTCACAGAAACGATAGAGCGATTTTGTTTCTTAAATCTGTTCGCACTTGCCCAAAATCATATTATATACAGAGAATTAACTATATTATATACAGTAATTTTTTGAGCGAGTGCCGGAAAAATCGAACTGAGGAAATCTTGCAGTTTTTGAAGAAGCTGCCAGGAGATGAGAATCCATCGCAGCAAGGTACCGAACATGATTTTTAATTTTGAGAGTTAATTCATATTTACTTTGGTTAGCTGTTGGTGTTGAGCTTGATAATGTTTCTCATTTTGCCTATGTTGCCATAATCACATGCTTACTACTAGTTATGCTTAATCATTTTCATATGTTTTTGAGTCAATTTATGGGAAAAGGTGGCAATTTACTGATTGCGTTTGTCGAATGTTTATTTATCGTTTTTGCGACAAACAAAGCTTTTCTAAACGTACTTTGGATGCCAATTGCACTTCCAGTTAACTTAATTTTTGAATTTGAACTTCCAAGTTTTCTAGCCTTATTAGGTTACGTTATCCTATTTTATCTTGGAAATTTAGTAATGGTTAGTAGGATGAAACATCTAAAATAACCCAGACAATCTATTTTTGTCTGGGTTTTATTTGTCAAAATTCTGTAAAAATCAAGTGAGTTCAGTTTTCTTTTGAAAGATTATAGTGTTTTTGATATAATCAAAAAATAACAATGATAGCGTTTTCTTTAGGGGGATTAGCATGAAATACATCCAAGTAACAAAAGAAAATTTAGAAGAAGAGCATATTTGCTGTGCCCTTTCAAATAACAAGGATGCGCAAGTGGTGTCTAAAAAAGCTTGGCTTTCTGAGCGTTTTGATGATGGACTGGTGTTTTTAAAAAGAATCGAGCGTGGCAAATGTTTTATCGAGTATATTCCTGCTGAAAATGCCTGGAATCCGATTGAAGCTAAAGATTACATGTATATTGATTGTCTTTGGGTTTCGGGGAGTTTTAAAGGACATGGCTATTCGAATGATTTGCTTGGGACTTGCATCTCTGACAGTAAGTCTAAGGAAAAGAAGGGCTTATGCATTTTAGCAGCTGCTAAGAAGAAGCCATTTCTTGCTGAACCAAAGTATCTAAAACACAAAGGCTTTAAGGTGGCTGATGAGGCTGATAATGGTATTCAACTTTGGTACTTGCCATTTGATGATGATGATGATGTTGTGCCAAGTTTTAAAGACTGTGCCAAACATCCTCAGGTAGAAGAAAAAGGTTACGTTTTATATTACACGAGCCAGTGCCCGTTTAATGCAAAGTACGTTCCAATATTAGAAGAAACTGCTAGAGAGCATGGAATTGCTTTTAAGGCTATCCATCTTACTAGCAAGGAAGAAGCACGGTCGGCACCGACACCGATTACAACTTATGCTATTTTTTATAATGGTGATTACGTGACAAATGAGCAAATGAATGATAAGAAATTTTTAAAATTAGTATAGAGATTGGAGGATAAGTAAGCCCAATTTTTAAATGATTAGGGAATAATAGCTTTTAAGTTTAGGAGGAGAGTATTATGAATAGAGAACGTGGAGTTGCAGTTGCAATGTGTATTGGTGTCCTTATCGGAGCGTTGATTGGTGCCTTAACACATAGCATTGGCTTGTGGACGTCACTTGGGATAGCTTTCGGACTTATTGCTGGTCTTTTGTTAAGTGAAGACGATGATGATAGCGATAATGAATTTGACTAATTTTTATGGGGAAAATAAAAGATTAGCACTGAAAGCAGTAGTTCTTTGTAACTGCTGTTTTTTTGTGTTACAATGCAGGTATCATAATATTCTGATAATTAGAAGGAGGTTTCTAGGATGAAGACAGTGCTCGTGACGGGTGGAACGGTTTTTGTGAGCAAGTATACGGCAGATTACTTTGTGAAAAAGGCTACGATGTTTATGTACTTAATCGAAATAGCAAAAAACAAGTCGATGGTGTAACTTTGCTTAAAGCTGATAGACACGATTTAGGCAATCGACTGAAAAACCTTCATTTTGATGTCGTTCTGGATGTGACAGCTTATAATGCTTCTGATATTTCTTGTCTCATCGAAGGACTTGGGTCATTTGGAACATATATTATGATTAGTTCAAGTTCTGTTTATCCAGATGATGGAGCACAGCCATTTTTAGAAACCTCTCAACTCGGGGATAATAAGTTTTGGGGACAATATGGTTTAGACAAGATTGCGGCTGAAAAGCAACTACTCGAGCTTGTTCCAGATGCTTATATTTTACGTCCACCTTATTTGTATGGACCGATGAATAACGTCTATCGCGAAGCTTTTGTTTTTGATTGTGCCGAAGATGATTTGCCTTCTTATCTGCCACGCAAGGGTGAATTAAAATTGCAATTCTTTTATATTAAGGATTTGTGTCGCATGATGGAAAAAATCATCGAAAATCAGCCAAAAGAACATCTTTATAATGTTGGAAATAGCGAAGCCATAAGTGTTCGTCAGTGGGTGAAACTCTGTTACGCTTGCAGCAATAAAATTCCAGAATTTATTGGGGTTTTTGATGAGGTCAACCGGCGCAATTACTTTAGTTTTTACGATTATGAGTTCTTTTTAGATGTAGAAAGGAAAAAAGCTCTTGCCTGATTTGACACCAATAGCAATCGGCTTAAAAGAATCCTACACATGGTATGAAAATCATGTTTTTGATATCAAAAAGAAACCATTTTTTGATTATATTGAAGCGCATTTGAAGAATACCGCGCGTGATAACTGACCGAGAAGAATTAGCTGAACAAAGAAAGAGGTCATAGTATGGCAGCTGATATGGAATACAAATCTATCCAGAGTTTCAAGTGCAGTGATTTGGAGCATTTGTTCCTTTCGGTAGAGTGGTCTTCGGGGCATTACCCTGAAAAGTTAGTTCTTGCTATGCAGAATTTTAGTACTGTTTATTCAGCGTGGGATGGTGACAAATTGGTCGGTTTGATTTGTGTCATGGATGATGGCGTGATGAATGCTTATATTCATTATCTGCTTGTAGACCCTGATTATCAGGGTCATACTATTGGCAGTCATTTGCTTCAACTGGTCAAGGAAAAATATAAGGCATTTATGAGACTTGCCGTGATTGGCTATAATAAAGAAATCAACTTTTATGAAAATGCAGGTTTTGTCAAAAGCGAAAACTGTTCAGCGCTGTTTTTGACATCTTTGTGGACATAGAGTGTTGTCAATGGGCGATAGAAAAGGTAAATAGATGAAAGAATTTTAAAAATTAGAGAGAAAAGGAACAGTAAATGAACATCGAAAATCTTGAAAAATGGCATTTCGAGCTGACCGAGAAAGCTTGTAATACTTTGCTTGACTTGGTTTTAAAAGGTCAGAAGAGAGCAACGTCAAGCAGCTTAGCAGCCTTTGAACTTGGTGATGAAACTATACCAAAAGAAGGAGAGTTAAGTGTCATTACTGATTGGGATGGCAATCCTCGTTGTGTGGTGAGAACAAAGAAAGTGCACATCCTTCCTTATGAGGAAATCACTTATGACCTTGCTAAGCTTGAAGGCGAAGATGAAACGTTAGACTCTTGGAAAAGAAGCCACGAGCGTTTCTTCACTCGTGAGGGAGAGATGCTTGGGTATCACTTTTCACCGCAAATGCCAGTTGTCTTTGAAGAGTTTGAAATTGTAGAAGTTTTGTAGAAAGTAGGTATTTGAATAATTTTAATATCTGAGGTGAAAATCTCAGATGTTTTTTATGAAAAAATCAGAATTTTTCCTACTGACCGTTTTTTATTATCTTAGATAAGCGTATATCAGCATGTATCACTTATATTTTAGCTAGTTAGTGTTTTTTGGCCAAAATTTTTAAAAAAAGCCCTTAGAGGAGCAAAAAAGGGGTAAATATTGCAAATTTTCATGTCAATATCCCTAGAATTCTAACTTTTGGTGTGATAAAATGGTAACGTCAGTTCTCGTAAGCGTCTGAGAACAAATAAAAGTGGGAGGAAAAGATGGACGCTTTTAAATATATTAAGCCAAAACTGTTTAGTACTCTTAAAAATTATTCGGGTGCGCAGTTTGCAAAAGACCTTGTTGCAGGGATTATTGTGGCAATCATTGCCTTACCATTGTCAATTGCCTTAGCGATTGCATCAGGTGTTAATCCAGAACAAGGTCTTTATACTGCCGTTGTCGCAGGTTTTTTTATTTCATTTTTAGGTGGTAGCCGTGTCCAAATTGGTGGACCAACTGCAGCATTTGTTGTTATTATCTACGGTATCATTGCTCAATATGGTATGGCAGGTCTTACTATTGCAACATTCTTAGCTGGTATCATGATGATTATCATGGGGCTTCTTCGTTTTGGAGATTTGATTAAATTTATCCCTAAAACAATCACAGTTGGATTTACTTTGGGGATTGCTGTTGGTATTTTTGTTGGACAACTTAAAGACTTCTTCGGACTAAGCATGGGTGCAGTTCCAGCTGAGTTTGTTGAAAAAATGGTTTCATATGCTCAACATTTAAATACAGTTCACTGGCCAACACTTATGATTGGTATGATTGCATTGCTCATCCAAATCTTCTGGTCTCGTGTCTCTCAAAAAATCCCTGGTTCACTTGTTGCTATCATCGTGACAACAGCGATTGTTGGATTTGGTCACTTGTCAGTTAAAACAATTGGTGACTTGTATACTATCAAAGCTGGTTTGCCAACATTCACAATGCCTGAATTGTCATTTGGTCTTGTTCGTCAAATGATTTCACCAGCCTTTACAATTGCAATTTTGGCATCTATCGAATCACTTCTTTCATGTGTGGTTTCAGATGGTATGATTGGTAGCCACCACCGTTCAAATGCTGAATTGGTTGGACAAGGTGTTGGTAACATGATGTCTGCTTTGTTTGGTGGTATTCCTGCAACAGGTGCGATTGCTCGTACAGCAGCTAACGTTAAAAATGGTGGTCGTACACCGATTGCTGGTATGACTCATGCTGTAACTCTACTGTTAATTCTTTTGTTCTTGATGCCATATGCGTCACTTATTCCAATGAGTTGTTTGGCCGCTATTTTGATTATGGTTGCTTACAATATGAGCGGATGGCGTACATTTGTTCACATGCTTAAAAAAGCGCCTAAGAGTGATATCGCGGTTTTGGTGATTACACTTGTCTTGACAGTATTCTTTGACCTTGTTGTTGCCATCGAGTTTGGTATGGTTTTGGCTGCCTTCCTATTCTTAAAACGCATGTCAGATGTTGCTGCCGTTCGTCAATGGGTTGATAAAGATAGCCTTGATGATGCTGAACTTTCTGAAAACACAGATTTGAAACACGTGCCAAGTAACACAGTTGTTTATGAAATCTTTGGTTCATTGTTCTTCGGTGCTGCAAATGGCTTCCTTAACTTTAACCATGAAGAAGGTAAAAATGTCTTGATCCTTCGCATGCGTAATGTGCCTGCTATGGATATTTCAGGACTTGATGCTCTTGAAGAAACACTTGAAATCTGTCAAAAACGTGGCATGACATTGATTCTTTCTCACGTGAATAAACAACCTTATCACGTAATGGAAAAAGCTGGTTTTGTTGAAAAAGTTGGTCAAGAAAACCTTTGTGAAAATATCGATGCCTCGCTTAAACGTGCAGCAAGCCTAGCAAAATAAAGATATAAATAATAACATCCAGCAGACTTGAACTGCACCCCAAAAGTTAGACAAAAAATCTAACGATTGGGGTGCTTTTTGTATGGAATTAACTTACGAAGATAAACTAGAAATCTATCAACTCAGAAAACAAGGTATGTCTTTGCCTCAGCCGGGTCAAACCTATTGAGGGAAGAGGCAGAGCGCGAAAAGCAACACGAATCATCCAAGAATTGAGTGAGCAATTTTCTCTAGCGATGTTACTAGAGATTTTATCCTTACCTCGTTCGAGTTATTATTGCCACATCAAACAACTTAAACAAGTAGACAAAAACAAAGTTCTTAAAGCTAAAATCAAGATGATCTATGATGAGCACAAAGGAAACTATGGCTATCGTCGCATCACTTTGAAACTAAGAAACCAAGGTTTTTTGGTCAACCACAAAAAAGTACAACGCTTAATGAAACGCATGAATTTGGCTGCACGTATTCGTCGTAAACGTAAGTATTCATCTTACAAGGGTGAGATCGGCAAGAAAGCTGATAATCTCATCCAGCGTCAATTTGAAGCTTCAAAGCCTTACGAAAAATGTTATACTGACGTCACAGAATTTGCCATGCCAGCCAGCTCTCAAAAATTATACTTATCACCAGTTTTAGATGGCTATAACAGTGACATCATCGCTTATCAGTTATCCACTTCGTCTAATTTGGAACAAATCAAACGAATGTTAACACAAGCTTTTCCAGATGACCATTATGATGATACGATTCTTCATAGTGACCAAGGGTAGCAATACCAACACCTGTTTT
>NZ_GL698429.1:736849-755529 GCF_000187265.1 Streptococcus equinus ATCC 9812 | reverse complement strand
CAGTACAAATCTTCTGTTGGATTTTTTTGATTTTCCTGAAGAAAAATAATTTTTGTTAATTTTGAAATATTCTGTATTTTTAGAAAATAGTGTGCTATAATACCAAACATATCGAAAGAAAGTTTATGGTAGGAGGAAACTTTTATGGATAATAAGTCTACTTTGAAACGTGTTGGAATTGGAGCAATAAGCTTGGTTTCAGTTGCTTTATTGGCTGCGTGTGGGGGCGGAAATAAAACTGCAGCTAATAAAAATGAGATTAATTGGTACACACCGACTGAGATTTTGACACTGGATATCTCAAAAAATACTGACCAATATTCTGCGTTAGCAATTGGGAACTCATCAAGTAACCTACTTCGTGTAGATAAAAAAGGTGAACCAAAACCAGACTTGGCAAAAAGTGTCGAAGTTTCTGAGGATGGTTTGACATATACAGCGACTTTGCGTGATGGTTTGAAATGGTCTGACGGTAGTGACTTGACTGCTGATGATTTTGTCTACACATGGCAACGTATGGTTGATCCAAAGACAGCTTCAGAATACGCTTATTTAGCTGTTGAATCACATCTTGAAAATGCTGATAAGATTAATACTGGTGAAATCTCTGATTTGAGTCAACTTGGAGTTAAAGCTGACGGTAATAAAATTACCTTTAAGCTTACAAGTCCATGCCCACAATTTAAGTACTATCTAGCCTTTTCTAACTTTATGCCACAGAAAAAGGTATTTGTTGAAAAAGAAGGCGACAAATATGCTACAACTTCTAAAGACCAAATCTATTCTGGACCATATACTATCAAAGGCTGGAACGGAAGTGATGGCAGCTTTACTTTAGTTAAAAATAAATACTACTGGGATGCTAAGAACGTTAAGACTGAAAAAGTCAATCTTCAAGCAGTCAAAAAAGCAGATACTGCCGTTCAAATGTACAAAAACGGTGAGCTTGATACCGCAAATATCTCAGCAACCTCATCAATCTATAAAGCAAACAAGAGCAACAAAGAAGCAGTTCCAGTTCCAGAAGCTCGAATGACTTACATCGTTTATAACGAAACGGGCTCAGTTGCCTCTCTTGCTAATGAAAAAATTCGTCAAGCACTTAACTTGGCAACAGACCGTCAAGGTGTCGTAGAAGCTGCTATTGATACTGGCTCAAAACCAGCGACAGCACTTGCAACACCAGGGCTTGCAAAATTAACTGATGGTACTGACCTTTCAAAATACGTTGAACCTGGTTATAAATACGATGAAAAAGAAGCAGCTAAATTATTCAAAGAAGGTCTTGCAGAACTCGGTACAGATTCAGTGAAATTGACAGTAACTGCAGACTCTGATGATGCTGTGACAAAAGCAGCTGTTGATTACATCAAACAAAGCTGGGAAGAAGCTCTTCCAGGATTGAAGATTGAAGAAAAATTTGTAACCTTCAAACAACGTCTTGAAGATACTAAAAACCAAAACTTTGAGGTTGCACTAGTTTCTTGGGGTGGAGATTATCCAGAAGGTTCAACATTCTATGGCTTGTTCTCATCAACTTCAGCATACAACTATGGTAAAGTATCTAGTGATGAATTTGATGCTGCTTATAACAAAGCACTCACAGAAGATGCTTTGAATACAGATGCTGCTGCAGAAGATTATAAGACTGCAGAAAAAGTTCTTTACAAAGGTGCACACTACAATCCAATCTTCTTCCGTAGTACAAAATGGCTTCAAAATCCATCTCTTAAAGGACTTGTTCGTAATTCAACTGGCTTGACAGTAGACTTTACTTACGCTTATAAAAAATAAAAATTAGAAATATGTTGAAAAAGGCAAGGTTTATGTAAAAGTATACCTTGCTTTTTTGATGATATTTATAACGTAAAATGAAAATATATATAAAATGATGTCAGATTTTGTACAATGCCATAAAGTTTGATAAAGTCGATATTTTGAGTGATAGAAGTTCTAATAGTAGCTAAAAATGAAAGATGTAAGACTACTTCAAATGTGACAAAGAGAATAGTATTTTTATAAAAAACAGACAATTCATCCTCTTGTTGTATAAAATTAAAAGAAAATGATGCAAAAATTAATTCAAAATATGTTTTTGAAATTTTAATTAATTTACAAATTTTCTGTATTTTTAGAAAATATTGTGTTATAATACTTTACATACCGAAAGAAAGTTATATGGTAGGAGGATCCATTATGGAGATTAAATCTTTAAAACGTGTCGGCCTTGGAGCTGTCACATTGTTGTCTGTTGCTACACTAGCAGCATGTGGTGGAAATAACTCATCATCAAAATCTGCTAGCAAAGATATCAATTGGTTCGTGCCAACTGAAATCAGTACTCTTGATATTTCTAAAGTAACTGATACTTACTCATCAATGGCTATTGGTAACTCAGGAAGTAACCTTCTCCGTGTTGATAAAGATGGAAAATTGCAACCAGATTTGGCTAAAAGCGTTGATGTTTCAGAAGATGGTTTGACATACACTGCGACATTGCGTGATGGTCTTAAATGGTCAGACGGTAGTGATTTGACTGCGGAAGATTTTGTTTACACATGGCAACGTATTGCAGATCCAAAAACTGCTTCAGAATATTCTTACCTAGTATCAGATGCTCATGTATTGAACGCTGACGAAGTTATTTCTGGTACAAAAGGTCTTGATGAACTTGGAGTTAAAGCAGACGGAAACAAAGTTATCTTTACTTTGTCTAACCCATCTCCACAATTTATGAGCCTTCTATCATTTGGTAACTTCATGCCACAAAGTAAAGCATTTGTTGAAAAAGCAGGTGATGACTATGGTACAACATCAGAAAAAGCTTTGTACTCAGGTCCATACACTGTTACAAAATGGAACGGTACAAGCGGTAACTTCACACTTGTGAAAAACAAATATTACTGGGATGCAAAAGACGTTAAAACTAAGAAAGTAAACGTCCAAACAATCAAGAAACCTGATACAGCTGTTCAAATGTACAAAGATGGCGACGTTGATACAGCAAACATTTCAAATACAGAAGCTACATTCAAAGCAAATAAAAACCGTGACGATGTAGTTACAGTTCCAGAAGCAACAACAGCTTACATGGTTTACAACCAAACTGGTACAGTTACTGCTTTGAACAATACTAAAATCCGTCAAGCTCTTAACTTAGCAACTGACCGTGAAGGTATCGTTAAAGCTGCTATCGATACAGGTTCAAAAGCTGCAACAGCTCTTGTTCCAACAGGTCTTGAAAAACTTCCTGATGGAACAGACTTGGCTAAATACGTATCACCTGGTTACAGCTATGATAAGAAAGAAGCTGCAAAACTCTTCAAAGAAGGTCTTGCAGAACTTGGTACAGACTCAGTTAAATTGACTATCACAGCTGACTCAGATGCACCAGTTGCAAAAGCTTCAGTTGACTACATCAAACAAACTTGGGAAGAAGCTCTTCCAGGATTGAAAGTTGAAGAAAAATTTGTTACTTTCAAACAACGTCTAGAAGATACTAAGAACCAAAACTTTGATGTTGCTCTTGTTCTTTGGGGTGGTGACTATCCAGAAGGTTCAACATTCTATGGACTCTTCACGACTGGTTCATCATACAACTACGGTAAATTCTCAAATGCTGATTACGATGCTGCATACAAAAAAGCAATCACTACTGATGCATTAGATGCAAAAGCTGCTGCTGATGATTATAAAGCTGCTGAAAAAGCACTTTACGATAACGCACTTTACAACCCAATCTACTTCCGTAGTACTAAATCACTTCAAAATCCTAACCTTAAAGGACTTGTTCGTAACTCAACAGGTTTGTCTGTAGACTTCACATACGCATATAAAAAATAAGTCGTTTTGAGAGTGATAAAACAAGGTTCGAGCTTGCTCGACCTTGTTTTTTTATCTTTCAAAAAATGTTACAATGAAGGTATTAAATCAGAATAAAGGAAAACGATGCGTTTAGATAAATTTTTAGTAGAAGCAGGGGTTGGCTCACGTACAGAAGTCAAACAATTGCTGAAGAAAAAACAGGTTTTGGTAAATGGAAAATTAGAAACTTCCCCAAAAACACAAATTGATGAAAAGTTGGATAAGATCGTCTGTCAGGGACAAAATCTTTCTTATGAAAAATTCGTTTATTATATGTTAAATAAGCCTAAAGGGGTTATTTCAGCGACAGAAGATGACCATCATAAGACAGTTTTAGATTTATTGGACAAGACAGCTTGGGACAAAGAAGTTTTTCCTGTTGGTCGTCTAGACATTGATACTCATGGTCTTTTGCTGTTGACAAATAACGGTAAGTTAGCGCACGCTATGCTCTCTCCGAAAAAGCATGTTGATAAGCTCTATTGCGCTAAAGTTGCTGGCATTATGACTGATGAAGATGTTAAGGCGTTTGCGGATGGAATTGAACTGAAGGATTTCACATGTCAACCTGCTCAGCTTAATATTATCAATGCTGATGAGAAATCAAATACGTCTTTGGTTGAAATTGTAATCAAGGAAGGTAAATTTCACCAAGTTAAGCGCATGGTTTTGGCCTGTGGAAAAGAAGTAACTGATTTACAACGTTTGAGCATGGGACCACTTCGACTGGATGACGAATTGGCTTTGGGTGAGTGGAGAAGACTTTCTCCAGCAGAACTGGAAAGCTTGCAAAAATTTGGTGTCGAATTGTAAAAATTATGCATTACTTATTTGCTTATTTAAGGTAATCATGTTAAGATAATAGTAATAAAATCAATTGAGCGAGGTGTATTAAGGTGGCATTTGGTGAAAACGGACCACGTAAAAAAACAGCGTTTGAAAAACTAACTTTAGTAGTTGTTATCTTAATGGTTCTAGTAACTGTAGGTGGTCTTATTGCGACTGCTATTGGTTCAATTATTTAAAGAACGCTGAAGAGGCGTTTTTTTATGCTTTGACAAATCAAGTTTATACTAATGAAAGAATAGGAATTAATAATGAGTATGTTTTTAGATACTGCCAAGGTTAGCGTTAAAGCAGGTCGCGGCGGTGATGGCATGGTTGCATTCCGTCGTGAAAAATATGTTGCTAATGGCGGTCCTTGGGGCGGTGACGGAGGTAAAGGTGGCTCAGTTATCTTTAAAGTTGATGAAGGGCTTCGTACTTTGATGGACTTCCGCTATAACCGTATTTTTAAAGCAAAATCAGGTGAAAAAGGGATGACAAAGGGAATGCATGGACGTGGTGCAGAAGACCTTATTGTTCGTGTCCCAGAAGGAACAACTGTTCGTGATGCAGAGACTGGTAAAGTCATTACTGACCTTGTTGAAAATGGTCAAGAATTTGTTGTTGCGCGCGGTGGACGCGGTGGACGTGGTAATATTCGTTTTGCAACACCACGTAACCCTGCTCCAGAAATTGCTGAAAACGGTGAACCAGGAGAAGAACGCGACCTTCAACTTGAATTGAAAATCTTGGCTGATGTTGGTCTTGTAGGTTTTCCTTCAGTTGGTAAATCAACACTTCTTAGTGTTGTGACTGCTGCAAAACCCAAAATTGGCGCCTACCACTTTACGACAATCGTACCTAACCTCGGTATGGTTCGTACAAAATCTGGTGATAGCTTTGCGATGGCTGACCTTCCAGGATTGATTGAAGGGGCATCACAAGGTGTTGGACTTGGTACTCAATTCCTTCGTCACATCGAACGTACCCGTGTTATTTTGCACGTTATCGATATGTCAGCAAGCGAAGGACGTGATCCGTACGAAGATTATCTTGCAATCAATAAAGAACTTGAAAGCTACAACCTTCGTTTAATGGAACGTCCGCAAATTATTGTCGCTAACAAAATGGATATGCCTGAAGCAGAAGAAAACTTGAAAGTCTTCAAAGAAAAATTGGCGGCTAACTATGATGATTTTGATGAAGTACCAATGATTTTCCCAATTTCAAGTTTAGCTCACCAAGGTTTAGAAAATCTTATGGAAGCAACTGCAGAATTGCTTGATAAGACTGACGAATTCTTGCTTTACTCTAATGATGATATGATTGATGAAGAAGTTTACTATGGATTTGATCCAGATGAACGTCCATTTGAAATTTCACGTGATGATGATGCTGCTTGGGTATTGTCAGGTGAAAAACTTGAAAAACTCTTTGTCATGACTAATATGGAACGTGATGAATCTATCATGAAATTTGCACGTCAATTGCGTGGTATGGGTGTCGATGAAGCTCTCCGTGAACGCGGTGCAAAAGATGGTGACATTGTTCGAATCGGTAAATTCGAATTCGAATTTGTAGATTAATATAAGATACAAAGTCCGTTAAACGAGCGAAGCAAAAATTATCTTTTTGCATAGCTAGTAGGACGTGCTTGCTTGTTATATTAGTCGAGATAGACTTGTTTCGATATTAAATTGATTTAACTGGAGGTTCTTATGGGTGAAAAACCGATATCTTTTAGAGATAAAGATGGTAATTTTGTATCAGCAGCCGATGTTTGGAATGCTGAAAAGCTAGAAGAACTTTTCAATACACTTAATCCAAATCGTCGCTTCCGTTTGGAACGCGAAAAATTGGCAAAAGAAAAAGCAGGAGAAGTTGACGACCAAGAGTCTTAATCGTCTTTCCTGCTACAGCTCAGCAATTTGCTGGGCTTTTTTTATTGCTTTTCTAAAAAATTTTCATTCAAACGATAGGATATTTTTGGAACTTCCTAAATAAAGGCTTTGTCGTGAGAGATACTTATAATACATCCATCAAAATATGATAAGAGTTTTCTTACGATAGATTGGCTGGTTGGAGAGAAGTGTCTGGTTGGTTCATCCAGAATCAAAATGTGATTTTTGGCTAAGGCCATATGAGCTAGAAATAATTTTGCTTTTTGACCACCAGATAATTCATCAGTAGGGTGTTCCATTTCAAAACGAGTAAATTTCAGACTGTCTAAGATTGTCCTCGCATCGGTCTCGCTTGAAACCTCTCTTAAAAAATCTATGGCGTTCATTTCTTTAGGTAAAAAGTTTATCATAATCTAGTGGCATGTAACCGATAGATAAATTTTTATCTTGCTGTAATGTGTTATAAATTTTCTCTAGTAAACAAGATTTTCCTATGCCGTTTTTTCCTGTAATGACAATTTTATCTCTTCCAAAAATTTTTAAATCAATATTCTGACCAGTAAGCAAATTTTCGTTATTCCACGATAGAATTCCCTTTTTGTTGTCAAGTGATTAGATGTTATTAAAAGAAAGTGACAGATTATCCATTTCTTCTGGAAAATCTGGTAAATGCTCATCTTGTTTATGGTATCTTTTTTCAAGTGAAAGGATATTTTTCATTTTTTAGCCGCACGCCTACCAACTGAGCTATCATGTGTATTTCTAACTTTGAATTGAACTGCTTGGTGTAGTCGGTGAATTTTTTCGTCCCGTTTTTGCTTTGCTTTTTTAGCGTTTTTAGCTAAATTGAGTTGTTTTTGATAAGAGTTTTTGCGATATTTGAGATAATCTGAATATTTTCCTGGAAAATAGTTAGAACGGGCGAGTTGTCGATGTCTGATGAGTTCAAGATGTAAAATGGTAGTAGCTGTTTTTTCTAGGACAGATTCGACATGAGATATAAATATAATAGTTTTATCTGATGTTTGGATAAATTTTTGTAGTGCCAACTGACTTTCTAAATCAAGATCACTAGAGGGTTCATCGAGTCAAAGTAAATCAGCATTATCACCAGCTAGTTTTGCAAGTTGGAGTTTCAGTTGTTCTCCTCCAGATAAGCGACCTAGATGTAAGTTACTATCTTCTAATTTTTTTATGTCTAAATCTAACAATGCAGCCGACTGATAAAAAACATTGTAGTCAAATAAATCCTCGGAATTTTTGAACAAAAATTCTAAAACAGTTTGTTGTCTTTTTTGTTCTGACAGAGTTTGTGGTAAGTATCCAATTTTGTTGAAAGGATTTTGAATAGTTCCTTCAACAGTTGTGTAATCGTGAATCTTTGAAGGAGAAAGTATGAGTTTTAGTAGAGTAGATTTTCCAGTTCCCTCTTCGCTGATGATTGCTAATTTTTCACCGGATTTAACATTTAAGCTTAAATCACAAACTATCTACTTATAATCCTTGATATGGGTTATGGTTAAATGATAAATTTCTAGCATATAAACCTCGCTTTTTAATAAAACACACTCCACCTTATCAGGCAGAGTGTATCTCATTATGGTCAACGCTAAAAATATCCCCAAAATTGGCTAATATCTTGTAGGGGATGGAAGAAGGTATAAGAGTGCACTAAAAACAAAACCTGATAAGGATTACCAAAATTTTTGTTCTTAGTTGTTCAATGCACTGTGTCCTCCTAATAGATTTGTTTTAATTTTAGCAGATAAGCAGCAATCTTGTCAAAGAATATGATAAAAAACTTCCAACAAAAAGTCGGAAGTTGTGTCTACTAATAATTTTCAGCGCGAATTTCAAAGTAAGATTGAGCGTGTGCACATACAGGACAAATTTTTGGAGCTTTTGTTCCGACAATGATATGTCCGCAATTGCGGCATTCCCAAATTTTAACTTCACTCTTTTCAAAGACTTGAGAAGTTTCGATGTTTTTCAAAAGAGCACGATAACGGTCTTCATGATGTTTTTCGATTTCTGCAACCATCAAGAATTTTTTAGCTAATTGAGGGAAGCCTTCTTCTTCAGCTGTTTTAGCGAATTGGACGTACATGTCAGTCCATTCGTAGTTTTCACCGTCGGCAGCAGTTTCAAGGTTTTCAGAAGTATCTCCGATACCATACAATTCCTTGTACCACATTTTGGCATGTTCTTTTTCGTTGTTAGCTGTTTTTAAGAAAAGGTCGGCAATTTGTTCGAGGCCATCTTTTTTAGCTCTTGAAGCAAAGAAAGTGTACTTGTTGCGAGCTTCAGATTCTCCAGCGAACGCAGCTTGCAAGTTTTTTCAGTTTGAGTGCCTGCATACTTAGACATATCAAAGTCCTCCTTATATTAAAACAGTAGAAAGTCTACTGAGTATCACAGATGAGTAGTCATTTGGATTTGCTAAGAATAAATAAGATTATCTCGCTTATGACAAATCTTATAAAGATAAGTGAGGTAAAAGCCAAGTCTGATAGAATTTTTGACTTGTAGTTTGTCTAAACAACTTAACTTAAGTCTAACAAAAGCAAATATGAAAGTCAAAATTTTAACAACAAATGCGCTTTGAAAGTAAGAAAAAAGCTAGTTAAACTAAACTAGCTTTTTTATGTTATTAAACGTTTAATACTTTGTTTAAGAAGTCTTTTAGACGTGGGTGTTGTGGGTTATCAAAGATTTGTTCTGGTGTTCCATCTTCGATAAATCGTCCACCGTCTGTAAAGATAACACGGTTGGCAACTTTACGGGCAAATCCCATTTCGTGAGTAACAATCAACATTGTCATGCCTTGTTCTGCCAAGTCTTTCATAACCCCAAGAACGTCACCGACCATTTCTGGGTCAAGTGCAGAAGTTGGTTCATCAAAAAGCATGACATCAGGATTCATAGCCAAGCTGCGTGCGATAGCAACACGTTGTTTTTGACCACCAGATAAGCTGTCTGGTTTGGCGTCACGTTTATCAGCAAGACCAACTTTTTCAAGAAGTTCCATCGCATGTTTTTCAGCTTCTTCTTTACTTTGTTTTCCAAGTTCGACTGGAGCAAAAGTGATGTTTTCAAGAACTGTCATATGTGGGAAGAGGTTGAAGTGCTGGAACACCATACCGATATTTTCACGAACTTTATCGACATCAGTAGTTGGGTCAGAAAGTTCGTATCCATCCACAACAACTTTACCACTTGTGATTGTTTCAAGAAGGTTAAGCGTACGAAGGAAAGTTGATTTACCAGAACCAGAAGGTCCAATGATGCAGACAACATCACCTTCGTGGAATTGTGTTGTAATTCCTTTTAAGACTTCATTATCTCCATAAGATTTATGTAAATCTTGTACATCAATTTTTAATTCTGCCATTATTTAAGCCTCTTTTCTAGACGTTTTGCTAAACGAGTCAAAAGGGTGATCATTACAAGGTAGATTACTGCTAAGATAGCGTACATTCGGAATGATTGGTAGTTACGTGCAATAATGATTTTACCAGTTTGGAAGAGTTCAACAAGACCAATTGCAGAAACGATTGTTGTATCTTTAAGTGAGATAACAAATTGGTTGATGAAGTTTGGTAACATTACACGAACTGCTTGTGGCAAGATAACTTTTTGCATTGTCTTACCGTATGAAATACCAAGGCTTCGACTTGCTTCCATTTGTCCTTTTGGAACAGCTTCAATACCACCACGAACAATTTCAGCGATATAAGCACCAGCATTTAATGAAAGAGCGATAGTAGCAGCAAGGAAATCATTGATTGGGCTTTGGTGTCCTGTCATTGATTCAATGAGGTTTGGAATTCCCCAGAAGATGAATGCAGCAACAATCATCAATGGAATACCACGTACGACGTCAACAAAGATTGCTGAAATTGTACGAAGGACTTTGTTTGGAGCAACTGCCATCATACCAAAGATGATACCGATAATCATAGCGATAGCAAATGAGATAAGTGTAAGGCTAAGTGTTGTTCCAAGACCTGTGAGCAATTGAGAATAGTTGTTTTTAATCAATCCCCAAATTGTTGTTTCATCAACACTTGAAGATGATTTTTTGTTTTCAGATGTTCCAAGGTATTTGCTTACGATTTTATCGTATTTACCTGATTTTACAAGGGCAGCAAGACCATTGTTGAACATTTCTAGCAATTCTGGGTTAGCGCCTTTGTTAACAGCAAATCCATATTCACCAGATTTTTCACCGTCGATTGGAGTTTCAAACTTACGACCTTGTTTGATTGCGTAACGAAGAACAGCTTCGTCATCCATGAGAGCATCGATTGAACCAGAGTTCAAACTGTCGTACATTGTTGATGCTTCATCAAATGCACGAAGTGAGTAACCATATTGGTCAGCGTGTTCTGACAACCATGTGTATGAAGCAGTACCATTTTTAGCACCAACAGTCATACCGTTTAGATCTTCGTATGATTTTACTGAGCTACCTTTTTTAACAGCAAGCAGGATGTTTGAAGTGTAGTAAGGGTCAGAGAAGTCAAAGATTTCTTTACGAGCATCTGTGATTGACATACCAGCAATAACAGCATCTGCTTGACCAGCTTGAACAGCATTAAGTGCAGCATCAAAACCAGGATTTGAAAGTTCAATATTGAAACCTTGTTGTTCAGCGATGGCTTTGATTAAGTCAACGTCAATTCCTTCATATTTGCCTGAGTCATTTTGGTATTCAAATGGGGCAAATGAAGAATCCATAACGATTTTGTAAGTTGATTTTACAGGTGTTGCTTTTGCTGATGCATCACCAGAAAGTTTTAAGCTATCTGATGTGACAACAGTTGATTTGTCGGCTGAGTCTTTAGAGTCGCCAAGCCATTTTGCCATGATGGCATCATAAGTACCATCTTCTTTCATAGCATCAAAGGCTTCATTGAATTCGTCGATAAGGTATTCGTATTTGCTACCTTTTTTAACGGCGAATGCAAAGCTACCAACTTTTTCACCATCAATATTGATAGCGTAGTCTTTACCTTGGTTAATAGCATATTGGACAACTGGTTGGTCATCCATAGCAGCGTAGATAGAACCAGTATCTAGGCTGTTGTTCATCAAATCGCTTGTATCAAATGTTTTGATTTTGTAGTTGTATTTTTTTTGATTTTCTTTTAGGAAGCTTTGAGCTGCGGTACCATTTTTAACACCAACAGTTTTTCCTGAAAGTTGTTTATAGTTTGTCACTTTAGCATTGCTACGAGTGTAGACAACGACAGCGGTATCGTAATAAGTATCTGAAAATGTGAAGACTTTTTTACGAGCTTCAGTAACTGTTGTACCAGCCATAAGAGCGTCGGCTTGACCAGCTTGGACAGCATTAACGGCAGCATCGAAACCAGGGAAAGTCATCTTGACGTCCCAGCCCTCTCGATTAGCGACTTCATTAATAATGTCAACGTCGATACCTTTATAAACTTGATCTGAATCTTTGAATTCGAATGGGGCATAAGCAGTATCGGATACAACACTAATCGTATCAGCTTGCGCATTTGCACCAAACACAAAGATTGCAGAAATCATAGCTAGCATAATAGCTTTCAATTTGTGCTTCATGTTAGTCTCCTTTTGTATAGATTGGTATAATTATATCAAAATAACAGGACCAAGGCAACTTAGATTTCTTATTCATGTCAGAAAACCTAACATAAGATGTAATAATGTGATGATTTTGGGACCTAGTAAGAGTAATTTACCTATATTTATGTTAAAATGAATGTATTATAATGACAGTTCGAGGAATACGATGATAGATAGAATAGAAGATAATCAATTTAAACTTGTTTCAAAATACGAACCTTCAGGAGATCAACCACAAGCGATTGAGACTTTGGTTGATAATATCGAAGGTGGCGAAAAAGCGCAGATTCTTCTTGGGGCAACAGGTACTGGTAAGACTTATACGATGAGTCAGGTTATTGCTAAGGTTAATAAACCTACGCTAGTTATTGCCCACAACAAAACCTTGGCAGGTCAACTGTACGGTGAGTTCAAAGAATTCTTCCCAGATAATGCGGTTGAATATTTTGTATCATACTATGATTACTACCAACCAGAAGCCTATGTGCCATCTAGCGATACTTACATTGAAAAGGATAGCTCAGTTAACGATGAGATTGATAAACTCCGTCACTCGGCAACTTCGGCTTTGCTAGAGCGCAATGACGTTATCGTGGTAGCTTCTGTGTCATGTATTTATGGTTTAGGTTCGCCAAAAGAATATGCAGATAGTGTTGTCAGCCTTCGTCCAGGTCAAGAAATCTCACGTGACCAATTATTAAATGACTTGGTTGATATTCAATTTGAGCGAAATGACATTGACTTTCAGCGTGGACGTTTCCGTGTTCGAGGAGACGTTGTTGAAATCTTTCCAGCTAGTCGAGACGAACATGCCTTTCGTGTTGAATTTTTCGGTGATGAAATTGACCGCATCCAAGAAATTGAAAGTTTGACTGGTAAGGTTCTTGGTGAGGTAGAACATTTGGCAATTTTCCCTGCTACTCACTTCATGACTAATGAAGAGCACATGGAACATGCCATCAAGAACATTTTGGAAGAAATGGAAGAACAGGTTAAGAAGTTCGAAGAAGAAGGAAAACTCATTGAAGCACAGCGTATTCGACAACGTACAGAGTATGATGTGGAAATGCTACGTGAAATGGGTTATACAAATGGTGTCGAAAACTATTCTCGTCACATGGATGGACGTTCAGAAGGTGAACCTCCTTTCACACTTCTTGATTTCTTCCCAGAAGATTTTCTTATTATGGTTGATGAAAGTCACATGACGATGGGGCAAATTAAGGGAATGTATAACGGCGACCGCTCTCGTAAGGAAATGTTAGTTAACTACGGTTTCCGTCTTCCAAGTGCTCTTGATAACCGTCCACTTCGTCGTGAGGAGTTTGAAAGCCATGTTCATCAGATTGTTTACGTATCAGCGACACCAGGTGATTATGAACTCGAGCAAACAGACACAATCGTCGAACAAATCATTCGTCCGACAGGTCTGCTTGACCCAGAAGTTGAGGTTCGTCCAACTATGGGTCAAATGGATGATCTGCTTGGTGAAATCAATGCTCGTGTTGAAAAGGGTGAGCGTACCTTTATTACAACTCTTACTAAGAAAATGGCAGAAGATTTGACCGATTATCTCAAGGAAATGGGTGTCAAAGTTAAGTACATGCACTCAGATATCAAGACTTTGGAACGTACGGAGATTATTCGTGACTTGCGTCTGGGAGTTTTTGATGTCTTGATTGGGATTAATTTGCTTCGTGAAGGGATTGACGTACCGGAAGTTAGTTTGGTTGCTATTCTTGATGCGGATAAAGAAGGTTTCCTTCGAAATGAACGAGGTCTGATTCAAACGATTGGTCGTGCAGCTCGTAATAGTGAAGGACATGTTATTATGTATGCTGATAAGATTACTGAATCTATGCAAAAAGCTATGGATGAAACGGCACGTCGTCGTGAAATTCAAATGCGTTACAATGAAGAACATGGCATTATCCCGCAAACAATCAAGAAAGATATTCGTGATTTGATTTCGATTTCTAAAGCAAACGAAACAGACGTTGCTGAAGACACCCCTGACTACAGCAGCATGAATAAAACTGAACGTAAAGAAGCTATTAAGAAACTTCAAAAACAAATGCATGAAGCTGCTGAAATGCTTGATTTCGAGCTCGCTGCTCAATTGCGTGATATGGTGTTGGAATTAAAAGCGATGGATTAGAAGAGGAGAATTTTAAAAATGTCTCGTGCACAAAGTGTGATTTTAACGAACATGTGCCTAATTGAGGACGAAAATGGAAATGTCGTTATGCAGTTTCGTGACCCAAAACGTTATTCTTGGTCAGGATATGCCCTTCCTGGAGGTCACATTGAAGCTCACGAAGGGCTTGTGGAGTCTGTGATTCGTGAAGTTAAGGAAGAAACTGGTTTAACCATTAAAAATCCGCAGCTTGTAGGAATGAAACATTGGTATACCAAAGAAGATGAGCGTTACCTTGTTTTCTTGTATCATGCTTCTGATTTTGATGGTGAGATTTATTCAACTGAAGAAGGTGAAATCAAATGGGTAGCCAGAAAAGATTTGCCTAATTTAGATTTATCCTATGACATGCTTAACTTACTTCGTGTCTTTGAAGAAGATGACCTTAACGAACTCTTTTATCGTGAACGCTTGAAAGACGATTTCTCACGTGAATTTTGGTGAGAATAGAAAGTTTTCTTCCTATAATATGAGAAGATTTTAATACATACAAAAAGCTTGGAACTATTGTTCCAAGCTTTCTTTGATAATTAATAAATAGAAGGGGAGAAGTTGGTAACTTCTTCTTATTTAACTGAACCACCAGTGATGCCTTCAACGTAGTATTTTTGCATGAACATGAAGAGCAATGTGATTGGAACAGCGATAAGAACTGAACCAGCAGTGAATGACATGAACCAGTCATTGATGGTATCTTGTTGCAACATTGAGAAGAGTCCAATGGCAACAGTGTATTTACTTGTCGCATCACCAAGGATAACTTTGGCGAAGATGAAATCAATCCAAGGACCGATGAAAGCCATAAGCGCTGTGTAGACAATGATTGGTTTTGATAGAGGGAGAGTGATTTTAAAGAAAATGTCAGCGCGTGTTGCCCCATCAATCATGGCAGATTCATCAAGGGAGTAAGGAATTGTATCAAAGAAACCTTTAGCGATGTAGAAACCAAGTGCCGCACCAGCCGAGTAAACTAGGATAAGTGCCAACAATGTTTGGTCGAGGTTGAATGCTTTGAGGATGTAGTAGACTGCAATCATACTCATAAATCCAGGGAACATGTTAAGTACAAGAGCTAGTTTTAAGAAACCATTACGGTGTTTGAACTTGATACGGCTAAGAGAATATGCCATAGCAACGGTAATGAATGTTGAAATCACACAAGTAGCAGAAGCTACAAATAAGGTATTCATAAACCATTGCCCAAATGGGAAGGCATCTGAGGTAAAGAGTTTGATGTAATTATCCAGCGTCCAAGTTTTTGGAATGAAGTAGTTAACATATGCTGTTCCTTCGCCACGGAAGCTAGTAAGAACAACCCAAACGATTGGAAAGAGCCAGATGATTGATAAGACAATCAATAAAATATAGACAAATGTCAGTGTTAAACGTTTTTTGTTTTTCATTATTTGGCAACCCCTTCCTTGTAAGAACTTGTTCTTGTGTAAGCAAGTAAACTAAATACTGCAGAAAGAACGAAGATGAGAATACCGATAACAGAAGCAAGGTTGTAGTCAGCAGCAGTTACAGTCAAATTGTAGAGCCAAGTAACTAGCAAGTCTGTGCTACCAGCTTGGTAGAAGTTAGAGTTAGTGGGACCACCACCAGTAAGTAGGTAGATAACATTGAAGTTGTTGATGTTACCGATAAATTGTTGAATCAAGTTTGGCATCATCACAAGTAAGATTTGAGGGAATGTGATTGATTTAAAGATTTGGAATTTATTGGCACCATCGATTTCAGCAGCTTCGATTTGTTCTTGTGGCAAGTTCATGATAATACCAGAAGCAACAAGCATTGTTACTGGAATACCAACCCACATGTTAACGATGATGATTGAGAATTTAGCCCAAATTGGGTCAGATAAGAATGGTAATGGATTTGCTGCAGAGATTAGTCCAAGTTTTTCAAGGAATGCATTGATTGGACCAGCGTCACTAAGCAAGTTTCTCATAATGAGAAGTGAAATGAATTGTGGCACGGCAATTGTGATAACGAAGATTGTACGCCACATTTTTTTCAATTTCAAACCTTTGGTATTGATGATAAGTGCTAGAACGATACCAAAGAAGAAGTTAGTAACTGTTGCAAAAACTGCCCAAATCAAAGTCCATGAAAGGACTGGGAAGAAAGTTCCAGCCATACGACCGTTAAAGATGTTACCAAAGTTAGCAAAACCAACCCAGTCAAACAAACTTTTCGGTGGTAGATGATTGTGGTCATAGCTTGTAAATGCCAAACAAATCATATAAATCAATGGCAAAATTGTAAAGAGCAGAACTCCAATCATTGGAATTGTCATCAAAGTCATGTGGAAACGACCATTTGCCAAAGTTTCAAAATCTTCTTTAAAGGTAGGAACTTTCAAACTTTCTTTATCGATGACGTAAAGATTTCGAGCGCTCTTGAGGTTGCACCAGTAGATGTAGGCAAAGACAAGGCAGAAAATCAATGACGCAAGTCCGAAGATGAGCATTAACATTGAATTATCACCATCTACGGCAACTTTCATTTTTATACCATTAACGTTTTGTTCAACGATTCCTTGTTCGTGTGTTCCCAGAGTGATTAACCCTTGAACATTTGGGATAATCTGAGAGAAGAAAGTAATCAAGAAAAGAATTTCAGAAAGTAAAAATAGACAACCTTTGATAATCTGTTTATGGTAAAAGTTTGAAAATCCCATAATCAGAAATGACAGTTTAGTGTCGAATTTTCCTTTTTGAAAGGCTTCTTTAACAGATACACTGTCAAAATAGTGTGAATTTGTCATACAAAACTCCTTTTAAAGCATTGTTGGAAGTCACTGCTAAAACTTTAAAATTAAATGGCTTAGCAATAACTCCGACAATGTTTTCCCTAAAAATAAAGTGGGGAAGTAACTCCCCACCAAAAACATTTTATTTAGCGTTTGCTAAATCTTTGTCAAATTGTTGCAATTTAGCGAGGTAGTCACTACTTTGAATTTTTCCATTGTAGACATCGCTGAGAAGAGCAGCACTTTCAGTCCAGAATGTTGTCATTTGGCTAAGTTTTGGTGTAACTACTGTGTAGTCAGATGAAGAAGCCATCTTGATGACTGCTTGAGCTAGTTCATCAGATTGAACTGTGTCTGATGCTTGAACTTCTTTGTTGGCAGGAATGATGTTACGACCTTCGTAAGTGAATTGGTTTTCTTGGCTTTCTGCGCTAGTAAGCATAGAAGCAAGTTTGTAAGAAGCAGCGATACGATCAGTATCAGAACCAGCAGGAGCTTGGTTAACAGCGAAAAGTTTCACACCAAGGAATGCTTTTTGTTGAACGTCGTTGCCACCGATTGAGATTTTTGGATAGACTGCGATACCAAGATTATCTTTACCGACAGCATCTTGAGCAGCTTTAAGATCCCAAGGACCAGACTCAAGTGAAGCAACACTACCATCACCGAATTTAGACATAGCATTTTCAGCAGTCAAGTTAACAAAGCCTTTGTTTGTTTTTTGATCAGCAATCCATTGAAGCACTGATACACCAGCATCGTTACCCCAGTTTGTGCCGTCAACAGTTTCACCATCTTCACCAAATAGTGTGTCACCAACTGACATGAAGAGTGGAGCTGTTGAATAAGCGTTCATTGCTTTGAAAGTAGCACCAAAGGTTGCTTTGCTTGTGATTGTTTCGTAGTTAGCAACATCGTCAGCAGAAAGTTTTGATTTGTTATAGAAGAGAACTTGTGATTCGATACCAAATGGAAATGCATAAGTTTTGCCATTGTATTTTGCACCAGCTACTGCTTGGTCAGTATCGTTTTCAGCGATTTCTTTAGCGTAATCTTCAGGAACTTCTTGAATGACACCAGATTCAACTAATTGACCAAGTTGGTCGTGTGGAAGTGAGAAGACATCAGCAGCTTTTTGTGGGTCTTTTTTAACGTTTTCTTGTGCTTTTGAATCGTTTGATTCAACCATCTTAACAGTGTAACCAGATTCTTTTTCAAAATCTTTTACGACTGCAGTGTAAGATTTTTTAGCACCAGTTGGTACCCAAAGTTTAATTGTCTTGCTTTCAGAAGTAGAAGATGATTTAGTTGATGAGTTATTAGAGCAAGCAACTAAAACGCTTCCAGCAAGTGTCAAACCTGCACCGGCAAGGACCATTTTTTTCCATGTGTTCTTCTTCATGAGTTTCCCCTCCTAGAGAAAGTTTTATATTATTTACAGTTATTATTATGCAACCGTTTGCGAATATTGTCAAGCGTTTTCATTAAAAAAGTTTAAAAAAATTGAACCTTGAAATAAAAG
>NZ_GL698429.1:703695-736275 GCF_000187265.1 Streptococcus equinus ATCC 9812 | reverse complement strand
ACCTTGAAATAAAAAAACTGATATAAAAAACATAAATCTGATATAAAAACGTCGATTTTTACTATTAAGAACTATTTTAAATTTAAAAATTTGAGAAAAAAGGCAAACAATTGCAGAAATCAATCATTTATGTATAATAGGTGATAAAAAAAGGATAATTTACCTCGAAAACCTTGTCAGTACAGTAAATCTATTATAAAATGAAAGGTGCAAAGGAGACTTAGATGGTTACAATTAAAGATGTAGCGGCTAAAGCTGGTGTGAATCCTTCAACGGTTAGCCGTGTTTTGAAGGATAATAGATCCATTTCTCAGAAAACAAAAGAAAAAGTTAGGAAAGCGATGGCAGAACTTGGCTATGTCCCAAATGTTGCTGCACAAATGCTTGCAAGTGGTTTAACTTATAATGTTGGATTAATTTTTCCACCATTGATTACCCCAGATCGTTTGAATGAACCGTTCTTTATGCAAATTCTTTCAACAATAACCAGCGAAGCTAAAGTAAATGACTTCACTGTTTCAATTGCAACGGGTATGACTGTTGAAGAATTGGAAGAACAGGTTAAATTGATGTACCGTCAGAAACGTGTTGATGGTTTTATTATCTTATATTCAGATCCAGAAGACCCTGTTCGCAAATATTTGATGGATAATGAAGTGCCATTTGTTATCGTTGGTGCTCCTGAAGGTTTTGAAAATGATATTACTTATATAGATAATGACAACCAGTTGATGGGGAAAAAAGCTGTTGAGTACCTTTACCAAAAAGGTCATCGCGACATTTTATTTATTACCGATGATTTGAAATCAGAAGTGTCATCGGAACGCTACTTTGGATATCTTCGTGGTATGGAAAAATTAGGACTTCAAAGTGAAAAAGCCTTATTATTCGATCGTAGAGATCCAGTTGTAATGGAAAATTTGATTGAGCAGATTAAATCAAGCAAGGCTACGGCTTTGATTGTTATTGCTGATACAATTTCAGTGCGATTATCTCAGTTTTTATCATATTATGAATTAAAAGTACCCGATGATATTTCGATTATCACTTTCAATGATTCAGCTTACTCAGCTTTGATTCATCCTTATATGACAACTTTTGATATTAATGTTGCAAATCTTGGTCGAACAAGCTTCAGACAATTGGTTGAGCTAATCAAATCACCAGAAAAAGCTATTACCGAAAAAATTATTGTTCCATTCACGCTAAAAGAACGCGAAAGTGTTCGTCAGTTAACCGAAAAAAATTAATATACGTTTTTTCACGACATCTTATAGAAAAAAAGAATACCTTAACTGCTAATTTTTAAAGTAGTTGAGGTATTTTTTATATTTTTTGCAAAAAAACGATTGACTTACGCAAACGCTTGCGTTATAATTTGCAGTGTAAAGATAGCTGATAAAGGAGAAAACATATGGAAAAACGTGCAAGTGGTGTATTGATGCATATCACATCATTACCTGGCAAACAAGGGGTGGGAACATTTGGTCAAGAAGCATATAACTTCGTTGATTTCTTGGTTGAAACTGATCAAACTTACTGGCAAATTCTGCCATTGACAACGACAAGTTATGGTGATTCACCTTATCAATCATTTTCAGCAACTGCTGGTAATACACACCTAATTGACTTAGAATTACTTTGTAAACGAGGCTATTTAGCAAAAGAAGACTATGAAACAGTTAACTTTGGAGATGACTTAGAAAAAGTTGACTACGCTCGTATCTTTGAAGCACGTCGTCCGATTTTAGAGAAAGCAGTTGCAGCATTTATGCAAAATGATGATAATCAAAAAGCGCTAGCTGATTTTGAAAAAGAAGCAACTTGGGTAAAAGACTACGCTGAATTTATGGCGATTAAGGAATTCTTTGGCAATAAAGCTTTGCAAGAGTGGGATGATAAAGCAGTTGTTCGACGTGAAGAGGCAGCACTTGATGCTTATCGTGAGAAATTAAAAGATGTTATTACATATCACAAAGTCACTCAATATTTCTTCTATCAACAATGGGCCGCTCTAAAAGCCTACGCCAATGAAAAAGGTATCAAGATTATTGGTGACATGCCAATTTATGTTTCTGCTGATAGTGTTGAAGTTTGGACAATGCCAGAACTTTTCAAAGTTGATGCTGAAAAGAATCCACTTTGTATTGCAGGTGTTCCTGCTGATTCATTCAGCGATGACGGTCAACTTTGGGGAAATCCAATTTACGATTGGGAAAATCATAAGAAAACAAATTACGCTTGGTGGGTTTACCGTATTAAAGAAGGTATTAAATTGTACGACCTACTTCGAATCGACCACTTCAAAGGTTTCTCAGATTATTGGGAAATTCGTGGTGATTACGAAACTGCAAATGATGGTAGCTGGCAACCCGGTCCAGGACTAGCATTGTTTGATGTTGTAAAAGAAGAACTTGGAGATCTTCCAATCATTGCTGAAAACCTTGGTTACATCGATGCTAATGCTGAAAAACTCTTACAAGATACAGCATTCCCAGGCATGAAGATTCTTGAGTTCGGTTTCTATGACATTGAAGGCAAGAGTATTGATGCGCCGCATAACTGCAACAAAAACAGTGTTGCATACAATGGTACACACGATAATGAAGTGGTTAACGGTTGGTATGAAAACTTGACTGATGAACAAAAAGCATTTGTTAATGCTTATACACATCGTCAGGATGGTGAACCAATCACACAAACTATGCTTCGTACTTTGTTTGCGACTGTTAGTGATGTTGCAATTGCGACTATGCAAGATATTTTGGATAAACCAGCTGATTCTCGTATGAACATTCCAAATACCGTTGGTGGAAACTGGCAATGGCGTATGCTTAAGGAGGATTTGACTGATGAGCGTAAAGCTTTCTTGAAAGACATTACAGCTCTTTATTGCCGCAAAAATACATTCAAATAAAAAAGGAAAAGGAATATTATAATGACAACTAAATTTACAGATTACGTAACTTCAAAAGGTCAAACGCTTGCTGAATTGAGCAATGAAGATATCTATGTAGCTCTTTTACACTACGTCAAAGAATTAGCTGCACAAAAACCAAAAAACACTGCAAAACGCAAAGTTTACTACATTTCAGCTGAGTTTCTTATTGGTAAACTTTTGTCAAACAACTTGATTAACCTTGGTATTTACAAAGATGTTAAAGCTGAATTAGCTGCAGCTGGTAAATCAATCGCTGAGGTTGAGGATGTTGAACTTGAACCATCACTTGGTAATGGTGGTCTTGGACGTTTGGCATCATGTTTCATCGATTCAATGTCAACTCTTGGAATCAACGGTGAAGGTGTTGGTCTTAACTATCACTGCGGACTTTTCAAACAAGTCTTTGTTGACAACCAACAAGAAGCAGAAGCTAATTACTGGATTGAAAAAGATTCATGGCTTGTTCCAACTGATATTAGTTACGATGTACCATTCAAAAACTTCACACTTAAATCTCGCCTTGACCGCATTGATGTTCTTGGTTACAAACGTGATACTAAGAACTATTTAAACTTGTTTGATATCGATGGTCTTGATTACGGTTTGATTCACGATGGTATTTCATTTGATAAGACTGAAATCAAGAAAAATTTGACACTCTTCCTTTACCCAGATGATTCAGACCGTAACGGTGAGTTGCTCCGTATTTACCAACAATATTTCATGGTTTCAAATGCTGCACAATTGTTGATTGATGAAGCACTTGAACGAGGTTCAAACTTGCATGATTTGGCTGACTACGCTTACGTGCAAATAAATGATACCCACCCATCAATGGTTATTCCGGAACTTATCCGTCTTTTGACTGAAAAACACGGCATTGATTTTGAAGAAGCAGTCTCAATCGTGAAAAATATGGTTGGTTACACTAACCACACAATTTTGGCAGAAGCACTTGAAAAATGGCCACTTGATTACCTTGACGAAGTTGTGCCACACTTAGTAACAATCATTGAAAAACTTGCTAAATTGGTTGCGGATAAATATTCTGACCCTGCTGTCCAAATTATCGACGAATCAGGTCGCGTTCACATGGCACACATGGATATTCACTTCTCAACATCTATCAATGGGGTTGCAGCGCTCCACACTGAAATTCTTAAAAATAGTGAATTGAAACCATTCTATGATATTTATCCAGAAAAATTCAATAACAAAACAAATGGTATCACATTCCGTCGTTGGCTTGAATTTGCTAACCAAGATTTAGCGGATTACCTTAAAGAATTAATTGGCGACGAGTACCTCACTGACGCAACTAAACTTGAAAAATTGCTTGCTTTTGCTGATGATGAAGAAGTTCATGCAAAACTTGCTGAAATCAAACATAATAATAAATTAGCTCTTAAACGTTATCTTAAAGATAATAAAGGTATTGACCTTGATGAAAACTCAATCATCGATACACAAATCAAACGATTTCACGAGTATAAACGTCAACAAATGAATGCACTTTATGTGATTCATAAATATCTTGAAATCAAACGCGGTAACCTACCAGAACGTAAGATTACAGTTATCTTCGGTGGTAAAGCAGCGCCAGCATACATCATCGCACAAGATGTTATTCACTTGATTCTTTGCTTGTCAGAGTTGATTAACAACGATCCTGAAGTTAATAAATATTTGAATGTTCACTTGGTTGAAAACTACAATGTTACAGTAGCCGAACATTTGATTCCTGCGACAGATATTTCAGAGCAAATTTCACTTGCTTCTAAGGAAGCTTCAGGTACTGGTAACATGAAATTCATGCTTAACGGTGCTTTGACGCTTGGTACAATGGACGGTGCCAATGTTGAAATTGCTGAACTTGCTGGTATGGATAATATTTATACATTTGGTAAAGATTCTGATACAATCATTAATCTTTATGCGACACAAGGTTATGTAGCAAATGACTACTACGAAAATGATCCAGTTATTAAAGAAGCAGTAGACTTTATCGTTAGCGATGAATTGGTGAAACATGGTAATGCAGAACGTTTAGAACGTCTTTACGATGAATTGATTAACAAAGATTGGTTCATGACTTTGATTGACCTTAAAGAATATATCGCTGTTAAAGAAAAAATGCTAGCGGATTATGAAGATCAAAAATCTTGGATGACAAAAGTTATCAAAAATATTGCCAAAGCAGGATTCTTCTCATCTGACCGTACAATTGAACAATACAATAACGAAATCTGGCACAGTAAATAAACATAACGTTTAAAATGAATAAGCAAAGTTGTTTTATAGCAGCTTTGCTTTTTTATGCAAAAAATATTGAATTTTTATAAAAATTCTATTGACAAATGTATAAATATAAAATAGAATATATACATATCAAAAAAAGAAAAGAGAAAATGACTATGAAATTGAGTAAAGTGTTTGGTGGGTTGGTTCTTGTTGCTTCTACATGCTTGTTGACAGCTTGTGGCTCAAACGATAAAAAAGACACGTCTGTCTCAGATATTAAAGATAAAGGAACAATGGTGGTAGCACTTAATCCAGAATTTGCTCCGTTTGAATTTAAAACATTAGTTGACGGTAAAGACACTATTGTAGGTGCAGATGTTAAGATTGCTGAAGCGATTGGTGAAGAACTTGGTGTTAAGGTAAAATTTTCTTCAATGTCATTTAATAATGTTTTAGCGAGTCTTCAATCAGGAAAAGCTGACATTGCTATTTCAGGGATTTCAGCAACTCCAGAACGTAAAAAAGCTTATAATTTTTCAGAACCATACTATGAATCAGAAAATGTTGTCTTGATTAAGAAAACAGATCTTGATAAATATACAAAAACAACGTCTCTAGATGGTTTGTCTGTTGGAACACAAAAGGGGACAATCCAAGAAACAGTTGCTTCTGAACAATTAAAAGGGGCAAAAGTTGTCGCTTTGACACAAAATGGTGAGATGATTAATGAATTGAAAAATGGTCAAATCCAAGCTGTTGTTCTTGAAAAACCAATTGCTGAAGGCTACGTTGCTAATAATGACGATTTAACAATCTCAAATATTACTTTGAAAAATGATGACGCAGATGCTTATGCTGTTGCCCTTCCTAAAGATGACGACAAATTGACTAAAAAAGTCAATAAAGTTATCAATGATTTAAAAGATTCAGGTAAGATTGACCAGTTTGTTCAAGATGCTTATGCTCTGTCAACAAGTGATTCAAACAACTAGGGAGAGAATATGAAAAAGATTTTAGGTGCTTTATTTCTATTAGTAACACTTGGAACGATGACAGCTTGTTCATCTGGAACAAATCAAAAAAGTATTCAAGACAAAGGTAAAATCGTTATTGCCACAGAATCTGAATTTGCTCCATTTGAGTTTAAAACGTTGATTAATGGTAAAGATACCTTAGTTGGTGCGGATATTGAACTTGGTAAAGCTATCGCGAAAGAACTAGGAGTTAAGGCAGATTTTTCAGTGATGTCATTTAATAATGTCTTGGCTTCTGTGACATCTGGCAAAGCTGATATTGCTATTGCAGGAATCTCAGTGACAGATGAGCGTAAGAAAGCTTATGACTTTTCAAAGTCATATTATGAAGCTGAAAATGTTGTGATTGTTAAAAAGACAGACTTAGCTGCTTATTCAACCCTTGATAGTTTGTCTGGTAAATCAATTGGCGCTCAAAAAGGGTCAATTCAGGAAAATATCGCCAAAGATCAATTACCTGATTCAAGTCTTGTATCCTTAACATCAAACGGTGAAATGATTAATGAGCTGAAAAACAATCAACTTCAGGCTGTTGTCTTAGAAAAAGCAATTGCTGAAGGGTATATTTCACAAAATGATGATTTGACAATTGCAAATCTGAATTTGAAATCAACTGCTACTGACGCCTATGCGGTTGCTTTTGCTAAAGGTACTGATAAAAAACTGATTGCTTCTGTAAATAAAGTCATTAAAAACGCTAAGAAAACAGGTCAGTTTGATGCTTGGATAGAAAAAGCGTCGACTTATACGCAGAACAAAGTAAGCTCAGAAGAATAGTTTGGAAACTAAGAGGTTTTTACTCTCAGTTTTTGACTGTAAATGATAAAATATTTTTAGAAAATAAAAGGGTGAATGCAATGAAATTACCGCGATTTGGTGTTGAAGAGTGGCTTAATAGCCATGAACGAGAAGCAAAATATGACATTGCTGGCGTATCAATTGATGCTTTGACTTTGCAAGAGTTGTTTGAGTTAACAGGCGAATCAAAGGAAGAGTTCTATCAAGAATTATTTTCCAAAAAGTTAAATTATGGTTGGATTGAAGGGTCCCCAGAGTTTAAAAAATCAGTTTGCGATTTGTATCAGACTGTAGATGAAAAGCAAATCCTCCAGACAAATGGAGCTACCGGAGCAAATATGTTGGTCTTGTACAGTCTTATTGAACCAGGTGACCATGTGATTTCCATTTACCCGACATACCAGCAGTTATATGACATTCCAAAATCGCTAGGAGCAGAAGTGGATTTTTGGCAAGTCAGAGAAGAAAATGGCTGGCTGCCTGATTTAGCTGAACTGCACAAGTTAATCCGTCCAAATACAAAGATGATATGCATCAATAATGCTAATAATCCTACTGGTGCTGTTATGGATGAGGAGTATCTACGCGAATTAGTTAGGATTGCTAAATCGTGTGGTGCTTACATTTTGGCAGATGAGGTCTATCGTCCTTTTACTGACAGCAAGGTACCATCTATTGTTGATTTGTATGATAAAGGAGTCTCAGTGAATAGTTTGTCGAAGACATTCTCGCTTCCAGGGATTCGTGTTGGCTGGGTTGCTGCTTGTGATGAGATTACTGATATTTTACGAGATTATCGTGATTACACTATGATATGTGCAGGTGTTTTTGATGATGTGGTGGCGAGCCTAGCACTGCGATATAAAGAAGAAATTTTAGAACGTAATCGTAAGATTATTAGAAAGAATCTAACTATTCTAGACAATTGGATTGCTAAAGAACCAAAGGTATCCTACGTAAGACCAGCAGAAGTTCCAACTTCATTTGTCAAAATAGATGTTGGTGTGCCAATCGAAGACTTTTGTTTAATATTGTTGAGAGATTATGGCGTGTTACTGGTCCCTGGAAATCGCTTTGATAGAGAAGGTTATGTGAGACTTGGTTACTCTTGCAACCAAGATACTTTGGAAAAGGGACTTGCTTTATTATCAACATGTTTGAAAAATTTCAAAAAATAGTTAGTATGTTAACGTGAATTTTTATTCAATATTTATTGACTTTTTGCAAAAAATAGATAAAATAAAGGTAAGTTTAAGAGAAGAGAGAATAAATATGAAAGTTAAAAAGTTTATTTTAGGGGCACTTGCGCTTGTTAGTGTGTGTTCTTTGGCTGCTTGTGGATCTTCATCTAATGAAAATTTACAAGATAAGATTGATAAAAAAGGTAAACTAGTTGTCGCTATTAGCCCAGACTATGCGCCGTTTGAATTTAAAGCTTTGATCGATGGTAAAGACACTATTGTTGGTGCTGATGTTGAGTTGGCTAAAGCGATAGCTGATGAACTTGATGTTAAACTTGAATTATCTTCAATGAGTTTTGACAATGTGCTTTCAAGCCTTCAAACAGGAAAAGCAGATATGGCGATTTCAGGATTGTCTGCAACAAAAGAACGTAAAAATGCATATGATTTTTCAGATGCTTACTATGAAACAGAAAATGCTGTTTTAGTTAAGGCAAGTGATCTTGATAAATATAACTCAATTGATAGTTTGTCAGGTCTTAAAGTAGCTGTTCAAAAAGGAACAATTGAAGAAGGTTTGGCTAAAGAACAATTGAAAGATTCAAAAATCATTTCTTTGACAGCAATGGGCGAGGCTATTAACGAATTGAAATCTGGTCAAGTTCAAGCAGTTGACCTTGAAAAACCAGTTGCCGAAGGATACCTTTCACAAAACTCAGATTTAGCGCTAGCTAATTTTGCATTGAAAACAAGTGACGGTGATGCTAAAGCTGTAGCAATGCCAAAAGGTAGCGGAAAACTTGTCAAAACGGTTAATAAAGTTATCAAAAAATTAGCCAAAGAAGATAAATATAAGCAATTCATTTCAGATGCTGCACAGTTGACAGGGAAAGAGATTGACGAGTAATTAAAAGGAGTTGATTATCAACTCCTTTCTTTTTATTTAGCGATGGAGAAAAATAGATAAAAAGTAGCAATATTTACATCTTTTAGATTGACTTTTTAGCATATTTCAGTTATCATGGTAATGAACGTGTAAATGTTACAATGTCTTGAGGAGGTGAAACACATGTCAAAAACAGTAGTACGTAAAAACGAATCACTTGACGATGCACTTCGTCGTTTCAAACGTTCTGTGACTAAAGCTGGGACTCTTCAAGAATCACGTAAACGTGAATTCTACGAAAAACCTTCTGTAAAACGTAAACGCAAATCAGAAGCAGCTCGCAAACGTAAAAAATTCTAATTAATATTAGATACAAAGAAAGAGACGCCTAGCGTCTCTTTTTATGCTCTAAAAATAAGATTTATTTTTCTTTTAATAAGTCACGGATTTCTGCAAGAAGTTCTTCTTGAGTTGGTGCAGCTTCTTCAGCTTCTTCTTTTTTAGTGAGAGCTGCAGCAGCATTGGCAGCTTTAACGATGAAGAATAGTGTCGTACCGATGATTAAGAAATTAATAACAGCACTTAGAAAACTACCATAAGCGACACCATGCCAAGACAAAGCAGAAATCTTTTCAACACCTGCGGCTTTTAGAGCTGGGTTTAAGAAAAGTGGTGTAATCACATCATTGACAAGTGATGTTATGATGGCATTGAAAGCAGCCCCCATAACAACAGCGACAGCAAGATCAAGAACATTTGCTTTAAACAAAAATTCTTTAAGTTCTTTAATCATACGAAAAACCTCCTGTATGTTTTGTTAGTATTATTATACCAAAAAAAGCATCTAAAGTCTTGTTTTTGAGATTTTACAAATCACGATCAAAATGTTATAATGAAATACAAAACTAAAATGGGAATAGTGCGTGGAGGTGAGCTTTTGGCAATTGACAAAGAGTTAATTACCGAGATAAAAAATAGCGTTAATATTGTTGATGTTATTGGCGAAGTAGTCAATCTTACACGTGCAGGTCGCAACTATATCGGATTGTGTCCGTTTCACAAGGAAAAGACACCTTCTTTTAATGTAATAGAAGATAAGCAGTTTTTTCATTGTTTTGGTTGCGGAAAATCTGGTGATGTTTATAAATTTTTGGAAGAGTATCGTCAGATTAGCTTTTTAGAAAGTGTTCATCTTGTTGCAGAGCGTGCTGGGATTCCTTTGCAAGTTGAAACACAGCAAATGCAATCTAAGCCTAAAAATCCAAATCAAGTTTTGATTGACATTCATAAGGATGCGGCTAAGTTTTACAATGCTGTTTTAAAAACGACTAAAGAAGGACAAGAAGCGAAAGCTTACTTGGCACAGCGTGGACTGACAGATGATTTGATTGATTATTTTAACATTGGATTGTCGCCAAATGAGCCTGATTTTCTTTATCAATCTCTCGCAAAACGGTATGAAGAAAATGCTTTGATGGCTTCAGGTCTTTTTAATTTGTCTGAACGCACGAATCGTGTTTATGATGCTTTCCAAAACCGAATTATGTTTCCATTGACGGATGATACTGGTCAGGTGGTTGCATTTTCGGGGCGTATATGGACCAAGGAAGATTTAGAAGCTAAGCAGGCTAAGTACAAAAATACGCGGTCAACAGCGCTTTTTAACAAATCATATGAACTTTACCATCTGGATAAAGCGCGTCCGGTGATGTCTAAAAAGCATGAAGTCTATTTGATGGAAGGTTTTATGGATGTAATTGCCGCTTATAGGGCAGGTATTGAAAATGCCGTCGCTTCTATGGGGACTGCTTTGACACCAGAACATGTGAGACATTTAAAACGTTATGTTAAGAAGGTTATTTTGACCTATGATGGTGATAACGCAGGTCAAAATGCAATTGCTAAATCTTTGGAACTTCTAAAAGACTTTAATGTAGAAATTGTGCGAGTTCCTGAACAAATGGACCCTGATGAATTTATCCAAAAAAATTCACCAGATGCCTTAGCGAACTTGCTTGAAAATAGTCGCATTAGCAGTACGGAATTTTTTATTCATTATTTGAAACCAGAAAATAGTGATAATCTTCAGGCTGAGATTGCTTATGTTGAGCAAATTTCTAAAATTATTGCGCAGTCGCCATCAATTACAGCACAAAATTCGTATATTAATATGGTGGCTGATTCATTACCTGACTTTGATTACTATCAAGTGGAGCAGTCGGTTAACAGCGAACGACTTCAAAATCGCTCTGCTCTCCAAACAGGAGCTGTTCAGCAAAGCGTCACTGTAGTTGAGTTGCCGATATCTAAAAACATTTCTGCAATTATGAAAGCAGAAGGTCAGCTGTTGCAACGTTTGATGAAGCATGACTATTTGCTCAATGAATTTAGAAATCAAGAAGAGTTTATTTTTGATACCAAAGAGTTGCAGAATTTGTACGATATATTGATGCAGCAAGGTGAGATAACATCTTATGACCTAGCGCAGTTGGATGGTCGAACGCGGCAGATGTATTATCGAGTTTTGGAGGAAAATTTACCAGATGAAGTCGCTCCTAATGAAATAGAAGAAATTATTCAGAAACGTAATCGTCTGCTTCAGGAGAGAGATTTACAAAAGCAAAGTAAATTAATTCGTGAATCTAGCAACCTTGGTGATGTTGATGCGGCTCTAGCTGCTTTAGAAAATCTTATTGCCCAAAAAAGAAAAATGGAATAGAGGAAAATATGGCTAAAGAAAAAGAAATTACAACTTTTAATGTTCAAGTTGCAGAATTTATTCGTAATCATAAAAAGAACGGAACAGCTGTCGATGATGAAGTGACAGAAAAATTGGTTATTCCATTTTCGTTGGACGCCGATCAAATTGATGATCTTTTGGAACGTTTGACAGATGGTGGTATTTCAATTACTGACAAAGAAGGAAATCCATCAACTAAATACGTTGTTGAAGAACCAAAGCCTGAAGAATTAACTGACGAAGAGTTACTTGGTAGCAACTCAGCAAAAGTTAATGATCCAGTTCGTATGTACCTTAAAGAAATTGGTGTTGTGCCGCTTCTTTCAAGTGAAGAAGAAAAAGAATTAGCAGTCGCAGTTGCTGCAGGTGACCTTCAAGCAAAACAACGTTTGGCAGAAGCTAACTTGCGTTTGGTTGTATCTATCGCAAAACGTTATGTTGGACGTGGTATGCAATTCCTTGACCTTATCCAAGAAGGAAACATGGGATTGATGAAAGCTGTTGATAAATTTGATTACTCAAAAGGTTTCAAATTCTCAACTTATGCGACTTGGTGGATTCGTCAAGCAATCACACGTGCGATTGCAGACCAAGCTCGTACAATCCGTATCCCAGTTCACATGGTTGAAACAATTAACAAACTTGTTCGTGAACAACGTAACCTTCTTCAAGAACTTGGACAAGATCCAACACCAGAACAAATCGCTGAACGTATGGATATGAGTCCTGATAAAGTTCGTGAAATCTTGAAAATTGCTCAAGAACCAGTTTCTCTTGAAACACCGATTGGTGAAGAAGATGATAGCCATCTTGGAGATTTCATTGAAGATGAAGTTATTGAAAACCCTGTAGACTACACAACACGTGTTGTCCTTCGTGAACAACTTGATGAAGTTTTGGATACATTGACTGATCGTGAAGAAAATGTTTTACGCTTGCGTTTTGGTCTTGATGATGGTAAAATGCGTACATTAGAAGATGTTGGTAAAGTCTTTAATGTGACACGTGAACGTATTCGTCAGATTGAGGCTAAGGCACTTCGTAAACTTCGTCATCCGAGCCGTAGCAAACAGCTTCGCGATTTCATCGAAGATTAAAATTAATTAAGAGGTTCGCTTATGTCTGAACAAAAATATACAGAAGAAGATGTCACAAAGATTAAAGATCGAATTCTTGAAGCTTTGGAGACGGTTGTTGACCCAGAGTTGGGAATTGATATTGTCAATCTTGGTCTTGTTTATGAGATTCGATTTGAACAGAATGGACATACTGAGATTGATATGACATTAACAACAATGGGATGCCCGTTGGCTAATCTTCTGACTGATCAAATTCATGATGCAATGCGTGATATTCCTGAGGTGGCAGACGTAGAGGTCAAGTTGGTCTGGTATCCAGCTTGGACAGTTGATAAAATGAGTCGCTATGCTCGCATTGCTTTAGGAATTAGATAATAGAAAAATATCAGTAATCTTACGATTACTGATATTTTTCTATTGTCCTCAAAATGGCTGCCGTTCCTGTTATATATAGGCTCTTTCGTTTTTTCATCGCCAGCTTATCTAAATTATGATATAATATTTCTGATTGTATTTTAGAATGGAGAAGTGTGCCATGCAACATGTATTCATCATCGGAAGTCGAGGCTTGCCAGCTAAGTACGGTGGCTTTGAGACTTTTGTTGAGGAGTTGGTAAAAAATAAGCAGAGCTCAGACATTGTTTATCATGTCGCTTGTTTAAGCGATGATAAGCACCATATGCATTTCAAATACGAGGGCGCAGACTGTTTTACCATCAAGGCACCTAAGATTGGTCCTGCTCGTGTTATCGCCTATGATATGATGGCGATTACTTACGGACTTAAAATGGTAAAAAGATCTGGTATTAAAAAACCTATTTTTTATATCTTGGGCAACACGATTGGTGCTTTTATTGCTCCCTTTGCAAGACTAATTCACGCTGTTGGCGGAAAAGTTTACGTCAATCCAGATGGTCTTGAATGGAAACGCTCAAAATGGTCAAAACCGGTTCAAGCTTATTTAAAATATGCTGAAAAATCAATGGCTAAGACAGCTGATTTGGTCATTTCTGATAACATTGGAATTGAAAATTACATTAAAGAGTCATATCCAGAAGCTAAGACGCGTTTTATTGCTTATGGAACAGATTTGAAGAAATCAACTTTAACAGCTGATGATTACAAGGTAAGAAAATGCTTCGATAATTGGAAAACAAAAGAGAATGGCTATTATTTGATTGTTGGACGTTTTGTTCCAGAAAATAACTATGAAACAGCTATTCGTGAATTTATGAAATCAAAAACTAGACGTGATTTGATCATTATTACGAATCATAAGAATAGTGCTTACTTTGAAAAGTTGAAGCATTTGACAAATTTTGAACGTGACTATAGGGTCAAATTTGTCGGAACAGTTTATGATCGTGACTTGTTAAATTACATCCGTGAAAATGCCTTCGCTTATATTCACGGTCATGAAGTCGGTGGAACAAACCCTGGTTTGCTTGAGGCTTTGGGACATACGAAGTTAAATCTCGTTTTGGATGTTGATTTCAATAAATCTGTCGCTGGGCAGAGTGCATTTTACTGGAATAAGACATCTGGAAATCTCTCATGTTTGATTAACGACGCTGATGGCCATTATGATTTTACAGAATATGGTAACCGTGCACGTGCGATTGTGAAGAAAAATTATCCATGGGAAAAAATTGTAGGAGAGTATGAGGGACTATTTTTAAATGAAGATTAATATACTGATGTCTACCTACAATGGTGAGCAATTTTTGGCTGAGCAGATAGAGAGTATTCAACATCAAACGGTCAAAGATTGGACGCTTTATATTCGAGATGACGGTTCAAGTGACAAAACACCAGATATTATTAAACGATATGCTCAGGCTGATTCACGTATTATTTTTATTAACGCCGACAATCGTGAAAATTTTGGTGTCATCAAAAACTTTTATACGCTTTTGAAACATAGCGAAGCAGATTATTATTTCTTTTCTGACCAAGATGATATTTGGCTAGAAGATAAGTTAGCTGTGACTATAGCAGAAGCGCAAAAACACGATAATCAAAAGCCTTTATTGGTTTACACAGATTTGAAAGTTGTTGACCGTGAATTAAATGTTTTACATGAAAGTATGATAAAAACGCAATCTGATCATGCTAATACTGAGCTGGTTCAAGAGTTGACAGAAAATACAGTAACCGGTGGAACAGCGATGATTAATCATACTCTTGCTGAGTTATGGACATCAACAGAAGATTTGTTGATGCATGACTGGTATTTAGCCTTGTTAGCCAGCGCTCTAGGTACACTTGCTTATGTTAATTACCCAACAGAATTGTATCGTCAACACGATGCTAATGTTTTAGGAGCGCGTACATGGTCTAAACGCATGAAAAATTGGATTAAACCACATAAACTCGTTGAAAAATATTGGTGGTTGATTAATGCGAGTCAAACTCAAGCACGCTTTTTATTATATTTAGCATTGACCCCTGAAAAAAGAGACTTGGTTGAAAATTTCACAACGATTATGGACAAGCCACTGATTCAACGAATTAAAACCTTGAATCAGTATGGTTTACGAAAAAATCGTACTTTCCATACGTTTGTGTTTAGAACGTTAATTATTACCAAATTTGGTTATAGGAGAAAATAAATGAAGTTCTTTAGTAAAGAAAATAAAATCTTATTAAAAGAAATGGTAAAAACGGACTTTAAACTTCGTTACCAAGGAAGTTTAATTGGGTACTTGTGGTCAATTCTTAAACCAATGATGCTATTTACAATTATGTATTTGGTATTCGTTCGTTTCTTGCGCTTTGATGATGGAACACCTCACTACGCAATTGGTTTATTGATTGGTATGGTGACATGGAACTTCTTTGCTGAAGCAACAAACATGGGGATGCTTTCTATTGTGTCACGTGGTGACTTGCTTCGTAAATTGAATTTTTCAAAAGAAATTATTGTTATTTCATCAGTTGTTGGTGCGGCAATTAACTATGCTATCAACATGGTGGTTGTGTTTATTTTTGCTTTATTAAATGGTGTCCATCCTAGCTTTGGTTTCTTAGTAATTTTCCCTTTGTTTATTGAATTATTTGTTTTAGCTACTGGTGTTGCGTTTATCTTGTCAACCCTATTTGTTAAATATCGTGACTTGGGACCAATTTGGGAAGTAATTCTTCAAGCTGGCATGTATGGAACACCGATTATCTATTCTTTGACATTTATTTTACAGCGTCACCACTATACTATTGGTAAAATTATGATGCTAAATCCTATTGCACAAGTTATCCAAGATATGCGTCATTTTATTGTTTATTCTGGAAATATGCGAGGTTGGGAACTGATTAATAATAATATCATTGCTCTAGTTCCATACGTTATTCCATTTGTAATTCTTGCAATTGGATATTCAATTTTCCATAAACATGCTAAGAAATTTTCGGAGATTTTATAATGTCAGATAAAGAAATTGCAGTAAAAGTAGATCATGTAAGTAAATATTTTAAATTACCAACGGAATCAACACAAAGTTTGCGTACAGCGCTCGTTAATCGTTTTAAAGGGATTAAAGGTTATCGTGAGCAACATGTCCTAAAAGACATTTCATTTGATGTTTATAAAGGTGACTTTTTCGGGATTGTTGGACGTAATGGGTCAGGTAAATCAACACTTTTAAAAATCATTTCACAAATTTATGTCCCTGAAAAGGGTTCAGTTACAGTAAATGGTAAAATGGTTTCATTTATCGAACTTGGTGTTGGATTTAATCCAGAATTGACTGGACGTGAAAATGTCTATATGAACGGTGCCATGCTTGGCTTTACAACCGAAGAAATCGATGCTATGTACGATGACATCGTCGAATTTGCTGAGCTTGAAGATTTTATGAATCAAAAACTTAAAAACTATTCAAGTGGTATGCAAGTTCGTCTAGCATTCTCAGTTGCGATTAAAGCTCAAGGTGACGTTCTTATCCTTGATGAAGTTCTTGCCGTAGGTGATGAAGCTTTCCAACGTAAATGTAACGATTACTTTATGGAACGTAAAGAAAGTGGTAAGACAACTATTCTTGTTACCCATGATATGGGAGCAGTTAAGAAGTATTGTAACCGAGCGGTTTTAATTGAAAATGGTTTAGTTAAAGCGTATGGTAATCCATTTGATGTAGCTAATCAATACAGTTATGATAATACTGAAAAAGAATATGATGACAATGTTCAAGAAGAACGAGAAGTTAAAGAAGATGAAAAAATCTCAGATATTTCTATTAACTTGTTATCTGAAAAACGCCTAACACCAAAAGATGAAATTTCTTTTGAAGTCAATTACAATATGCTTCAAGATATGGATACATATGTGGCCCTATCATTTACAGATATTGACCGTAATATCTGGATTTATAATGATAATTCGAAAGAACATATGACAACAGGCGCTGGTAAAAAAAATGTTAAATATAGTTGTCACATTCCAAATGTGAATGATTTGAAATTGAAATTGGAAGTGACAATTCGAGATAAAGATGGACAAATGATTGGCTTTGTCCCAGCTGAAAAATCACCAATTATTTTATTAACACGTGATGATCTTGATTATAATAATGAATCTGAAGTTGATTCAGCAACAGGTCTTATTCAACGTAATGGTCAATGGGATTTTTAAAATAATGGTTCAATAAATGAGGTAAAGAATGAAAGTATCTATTATTTGTACAAATTATAATAAAGAAGCGTGGATAGAAGAAGCTATTCAGAGTTTCTTGAACCAGAAATGTAATTTTGACTATGAAATCATTTTAGTTGATGACGCTTCTAGTGATCATTCTCCTCAAATTATTGAGCACTATGCTAAACAATTTCCAGAAAAAATTAAAGCCGTTTTTCATCAAGAAAATCTTGGAATTACAAAGACATGGATTGAGGCTTGTAAGTTAGCTCAAGGTGATTATATTGCCCGCTGTGATGGCGATGACTATTGGATAGATGAATATAAACTTCAGAAGCAAGTTGATATTTTGGATAAATCAGAAACATCAAGTTGGTCTTGTAGTGATTTTGACATTATTTCTGAGTCAGGAGAGCTTCGCCATAAAGAAGCTATTCAAAATGGTATTATTCGTAAAATGTCAAGCTTTGAAGAGATGCTCGCATTTAAGGGAATGACAATGTCATCTACGTGGTTAGTTGATAAAGATTTAATGTTAGAAGTCAATAGTAGTATTCCTATTGATGCTGTGGATGATACTTTTTGTCTACAATTAGAATTATTTATAAAAACGGAATTGACGTTTTTGCCAGAAGCGACAACAGTTTATCGCTTACATGATGGATCAGATTCTCATCCAGTTTCTGTTGGAAAATTAGCAACTCGCTTTGAGAAGCTTCAACAATTACAGGAAGATTATCTTGAAAAGTATTATTCGAGTATTAATTTTAAAGAATTATCAAAATATCTTTTTTCTGAAAGTACTGATCATGAAAAGATTATTGCTCTCCGTCAACGGGAACTAGCAACTCAATTGACGAATGCAAAATCTATTTTAGAGGAATTACTTGAAGAGAGGGCAAATTTAAAAACAGCTGAGGAAAATTTAAAAACAGCTGAGGAAAATTTAAAAAATACAATAGCTGAAAAAGAATATTGGGTAGATGAGTATAATAAGGTTGTTCATTCAAAGCGTTGGATTATTACAACAAAAATAATTAATTTATTTAGGAGAAATCGATGAAACGTCTCTTACTTTATGTTCATTACAATAAATTTAATGAACTAAGTCCCCATGTTCTCTACCAACTTAAACACCTAAGACCGTTGTTTTCATCAATCTATTTCATTTCAAATAGTAAGTTAAGTAAGAAAGCGGTTCAAAAATTGCAAGATGCTAAGCTCATTGATGATTTACTTGAACGACAAAATGAAGGATATGATTTTGCAGCATGGAAAGATGGTATTTTTGCTTCATTGGATAGTATAAAGAATTTTGATTCATTAACCTTGATGAATGATACTTGTTTTGGCCCTTTGTGGGATTTTAAAACTATCATAAATCAATTTGAGTCAGATAATACTATTGATTTTTGGGGTTTGACTAATCATACAGCTTGTAAATTAAAAGGGGGGAGTTACGTGGCAGAGCATCTGCAATCATATTTTCTCTCTTTTAAGAAACAGGTTGTAGAGAGTCAAGCGTTTATTGATTTTTGGTCAAATGTTAAAATTTACAAAAATGTTCAACAAGTTATTGATATTTATGAAGCAAAATTGACTGAACAATTAGTTGAAGCAGGTTTTCATTATGCTTCATCGCTTGACTTGTCAAACAAACCAGAGCTTGGCAATGTTTCTATTTTCAGACCTGATTTAATCATTCAGAATGGAATTCCATTTATCAAAATTAAGTCATTTAGCCATGCAGATTACTTAGCACCATATGTTTTAAAAGTGGTTGAAGAAAAGAGTGAGTATCCAAGTGATTTAATTGTTAATCATTTATCTAATATATTATCGCCGACTACATCTTTCTTATTACCTTATAAAAAGTTGAATCAGTCTGATAACAATGTGCTAAAGCAAATTTCAAAGACAGTTTTGCATCTACATTTTTCAACACGAAATGGTGTAGAAATTTTAACTAGTTTTTTGAAGAGTCGTAAAAACATTATAACTTTAGTTAGTGCTGAATCAGAGAAACTTTTAGAGGAAGTAAAAGAACGGTTCCAGCAAGAGGATATCACTAGTTATGCTTACGCACATATTACAAGTGTTAGTGATTGGCAAAAATTTCTTAGTGATTCTTTTGAGGTATTTGATGGTAATTGCATAGCCTATATACATGTTTCAGATTTCTTTTCAAACCATCTGGTTGACTCCTATAGCCTAGGTGAACTACTTGAGATGATGTTTTCATCAGAGGATGCCATTAAGAAAACATTTCTTGATGATGAAAAGATTGGTTTAGCCATTCCTGATATGCTTTCATATGAAAGATATAAAGATAGTCAATTACCCGTCAATAAAGAAATTCTGGATAAATTTAATCTTTCTGAAGCAGAAATGAAAAATCCTATGATAGAAAAATCCTGGGCGGCTTATTGGATTAGGGTAGATGAATTACAAAAGTTATGTAATGGCAAAGGTACTCTAGCGCTTTCAGATTTTGAGAAACTTCTTCCATTTTTCAATTGGAAAGAGCGCTATGATTTTGTTTTGTTACCAAATAAAGCAAGTTTACCTGCCTTAATTGATGCCAAAAAAGCAAATGATATGCTTTTTGCATCGGAACTTGATGTTCCTAATGAAATTAACTATCCAGTAAGCGCTAAAATAGTTATGAGATTCTTTAAAAAAGCAACCCAATTGACTCTGACTTATTTTTTAAAACGTCTAAATTTAATCAAATTAGTTAAGGAAAAACAGAATAAATGAGTGAAAATATACATACCATTGCCATTTGCGCATATGGGGAAAGTTCATATTTAGAAGAGTGTATTCGTTCAGTTGAGCAACAAACCGTATCATCTGATGTTTATTTATATACTTCAACACCAAATGATTACATTAAATCAATAGCAGAGAAACATCATCTTCCATTATATGTTGGTGAACGTAAATCAATCGGAGCTGACTGGAATCAAGCTCTTTCACATTGCAAGACAACATATGCAACAATTGTTCACCAAGATGACTTATATGATGAAACTTTCACTGAGAAGGTAATGATTTCGTTTGAAAAACACCCGGATTCAACAATTATTTATACTGATTACCATGAATTAAAAATGACAGCAGAAGGTGCAAAAGATATTGCTAGCAATCAGAATTTGAAAATCAAACGTTTGATGCTTAATGTTTTATCTGCATGCCCAGGTTCAAAATGGTGGCGTAATCGAGTTCTGTCATTTGGCAATCCAATTTGTTGTCCTAGTGTTTCATACAATATGTCTAAACTGTCTGATTTTAAATTTGATGAAGAAATGAAAACAAGTTTGGACTGGTATGCTTGGTATACTATTTCTACACAATATAAAGGGCGCTTTTCTTACATTAAAGAACCTTTGATGTTCCATCGTATTCATGAAGAATCTGAAACGACAGCGACGATTTCTAATAATACTCGCACAAATGAAGACTTGCAAATGTATCAATTACTTTGGCCGAAAGCGATTGCTAATTTTTTGATTAAGTTTTATCAAAAAAGTCAAAATTCAAATCAATAGGAGGCAGCTACGTGCTTAAAAAATTAATTATTATTCCAGCTTATAATGAAAGTAGCAATATTGAAGGTACGGTTGCTGCAATTAAAAAAGATGCACCAGATTTTGACTATATCATTATCAATGATTGTTCGACAGATAATACGCTTGAAATTTGTCACAAAAATAACTTTAATGTAGTTTCACTTCCAATCAATTTGGGCATTGGTGGTGCTGTTCAGACTGGTTACTTGTATGCTAAAAAGTATGGCTATGATCTTGCTGTTCAAGTAGATGGTGATGGACAACATAACCCTGCTTTCTTATCCAAAATGGCTGATGAGTTAATTGAAAGTAATGTTAACATGGTCATTGGTTCACGTTTCCTTGAAAAAGAAGGTTTCCAATCTTCATTCATGAGACGTGTAGGTATTCGATATTTTACTGGATTAATTCGTATGTTAACAGGTAAAAAAATTACTGATGCAACATCAGGTCTTAGAATGATTGATCGAAATATCATTGAATTATTTGCAAATGATTATCCAGATGATTATCCAGAGCCGGAAACAATCGTTTCTTTGTTAAATAAAGGATATTCTGTTAAAGAAATTCCGGTTGTTATGAACGAGAGACAAGGTGGTGTTTCGTCAATTTCTGCAACAAAATCCGTTTATTATATGATTAAAGTGACATTGGCTATTTTATTTGTAAAATTAAGGGGGAAATAAGATGACACAAACAGCGAGCCTTTTTATCTCAATTGTTATTGTACTTTTTGTTGCTTACTCATTCCATTTGATTAAGAAGGATAAACTATCTATTCGTTATTCGTTATCATGGTATATTCTAAGCGTTATTTTATTGATTGCTGTTTGGTTCCCAAATTTATTGGTTGTATTGGCTAATTTATTAGGTATTTATTCCCCAATGAATCTGGTTTTCTTTGTTGGGTTTTGCTTAAGTTTGTGGATTCTTTTCTCACTAACTCGCATTGTTTCTATTCAAAGCTCAAAAATTAAAAGCTTGGCACAACAAATTGCATTAAGTGAGAAGAAGGATGATTAAATTATTGAAAATTGGGCAGAAAGCCTCTCAAAAAGAAGTCTTTGCTTGGAATATTTTGGGAAGTTTAGCTTCAGCAGCAATGTCAACGCTTTTGCTGTTATCTGTAGCTCGTTTGTTGGATAGTTATAACGCTGATGTCTTTAGTATTGCTTATGCAGTTGGTAATCTATTAATTACTGTAGCAACTTTCCAAGTTCGTGATTTTCAAGCAACAGATATTAGAGAAAAGTATTCCTTTAACAATTATTTTTATGCACGTGTATTGACTATCATTATTATGATAGTAGTTGCATTGGGCTATGTTGTTGTTCACGGATATGATTTTTATAAATCTTTATGTGTTGTACTGATTTGTTTTTATCGCAGTAGTGATGCATTATCCGATGTTTTTCAAGGTATGTTTCAACAGCACGAACGTCTAGATATAGCCGGGAAATCTCTTTTTTTTAGAAACGGATTTATCTTTATTGGTTTTACAATTGCATTGATTATTACCCATGAGTTGTTATTATCTTTGATTATCATGAATGTACTATCCTTTGCTTTTGTCGTAGCATTCGATTTTTGGTTAAGTCGATACTTTAGTAAAATCAAAGCCTTTCATTTTTCATTTAAACAAGTTAAAGGTTTATTAATTGAAAGTAGTCCACTGTTTATTAATGCTTTTATGTTGGTTTCAATATACAACCAACCAAAGTATGCGCTAGATAATTTATTTGAACGAGGTCTACTTGATGTAGGTGTTCAAACAGATTTTAATATTTTGTTCATGCCGGTTTTTACCATGAATTTAACAATGATTTTCTTTAGACCAATGATGACGCAAATGGCAATTTTTCTTGAGAAAAAGGAGTATGAGTCATTTGTTCATTACCGTCGGAAATTATTGCAATTATTAGTCGTTATTTCATTCTTGATTTTAGTAGTAGTATCTGTTATTGGGGTCCCAATTTTAAATATTGTTTATTCGACTAATTTAAATAGATATTTAGTTCCATTCATCATTTTGATGTCTGGAGGAATTGCAAGCACTTTCGCGACGGTTTGTGATAACATTTTGACAGTCTTGCGTAAGCAAAAACTTTTGATTATATCATTTGCTAGTGGTTTTTGTGCTTCATATCTTTCAGCTAATCCATTGGTTGAGCACTATGGTATTTATGGTGCTTCTATATCATTCACATTATCAATGCTGACATGGCTACTAGTATCACTAGTTATTTATTTTAGCGCCAAAGATTCATATAAGGAGAGAAAATGAAAATAGAAAAATTATTCTTATTCCTAGCTGCTCCATGTATTGCTCTATTTATGTTTTTGGTTCCTGTGACGCAAGTTCCAGATGAAACAACACATGCAATTTTAGCTTGGAATATTACACATGATACTGCAAAGGAAGATTCACTTCAATGGCTTGCACATCATCAAGGAGAAGTAATCACTAATAGTTCACCAGAAGCTCCTGCTGTACTCAATAAGGAAAAACTAAATCGTTTTTTTACTAAGAAACAAGATTTTTCTTCAGCTCCTTTTAAATTGAATGTTTCAATTAAAAGTCTGGCTCATCTTCCTCAAGCAATTGGAATGTTGATTGGCCGTGCGATCTATCCTTCATATGGCGTCATTATATTAGTAGGACGAATTGTTAATGCTCTTGTTTATATCATCGGGATGTATTTTGTTATCAAAGCAGCAAAATACGGTAAATTAGCTTTGATGTTTATTTCGTTATTACCAATGATGTTACAGCAAGCAGCTTCTCTATCTTATGATGTTTTAAATTACGTCTCGATTGCATGTTTCTTTGTTTTCTTTGTTAATCTTATCAAAGAAAGAACATTTACTAATAAAAAGTTTCTTCAGTTTATTTTATTAACTTTATTCCTTTATTCAACGAAAACAAATAACCTGCTTTTATTACCGTTCTTAGTAATGGTAGATTTTGAATTTGAAGGATTTTTAAAAGTGTTAAATCCAGCTTATAATTTCTTCAAGAAATATAGATGGTATTTTGTTACAGGTGCGGTTTGCTTAGGAATTGTTGCGTTTTATTTCTTCTTAAAAGGCTGGGGTGGAACTCAACACTTTATTTGGGTAATGTTTAATACTTTCTTCTTACAACAAGAAAACGTTAATTTAAATGGTTTGTTAACTATTGGTATTTTCGGAGAATTTGGCTGGTTAACGACTCAATTACCGTTATGGCTAGTCTTTATTGATATTGTTGTATTGATTTTAATTTATTTGAGTGAATATCTTCCTGTCACTAAAACGGAAGGCATCTCATCAGCTTTGATTTTTCCACTTCAAGTACTAGTTATTGTCGTAGGAATGTATTTTGCATGGACTTTACGTTCAAATCCTGACAATGTTGGTGCGAATAGAATTGCTCATGGAGAACAAGGTCGATATTTCACGCCTTTCTTGATTTATTTGGCACCTTTGTTTAGTCTTTGCCAGTCAAAACTAAGATTTGAATTTAGTCAAAAATCAATTATTAAACTATCAACAATTATCATTCTAATCAATGTTGCAGTGTCATTTGCTGTCTTATGGGCATATTATTGGGTATAGGAGTACAATTGGATGATTAGTGTTATTGTTCCGGTTTACAATGCTCAAGAACATTTATCAGACTGTCTTGATTCACTTTTACATCAAACATTAGAGAGTGATTTCTATGAAATCATTCTTTTAAATGATGGTTCAAAAGATATGTCTGCTGAAATTTGTGAGCGTTATGCGAAGCAGTATAGCAATATCGTTTTTGTTAATAAAGAAAATGAAGGTGTCTCAAAAACACGAAATCTAGGAATTCAAAAAGCAAAAGGCGACTTTGTCGCCTTTGTTGATAATGATGACTTAGTAGAAACAGATTATTTGGAAAAACTGTATACAGCAATTTCTCAATCAAATGCTGATGCTGTTTTTTCAGGCTATACTCGTATGACTTATTCAGGAAAAGTTTTGTTTAAAGAAAGCTTAAGTCAAACTGAGTGGGCAAAATACATAGTGATGGCCCCTTGGGCGAAGCTTTATCGAAGACAAGTTTTATTGAATAATAGAATTGAATTCTTTGATTATGGAATAGGAGAAGATGTTGCCTTTAACCTACAGTTTTTAGCTAAAACCAAAAATATTGATATTATTTCCTATTCTGGCTATAAATGGATGTTTAATGATGATAGTGTATCTAATACCTCTCAACGTGGCTTAGATGATCGCTTAGATATCCGTATCTTACTAGAGAAAATTTTAGAAAATAATCCAGAGCCAGATGATTATTTGTCATATTTTATTTATAGATATTATATTTGGTATCTTTTATTTTCAGGACGTTCATCTAGTAAACAGCAATTCCTATCTTATAATAGGAAAATTAAAGCATTTTTACGTGAGCAAAATATTTCTAGAAAAATATCACCGTTATCACGTCGCTTGAAGGGCGAAAAATTTTCAAATCGTTGTGCAGTGTTAGTTTTTAGTCTTTTAGATAAATGTTATTTGTTACCACTGTTTGCGTCAGTTTATTGTAAAAGTAAAAAATGATTAGAGGAGATAAAATAAAATTTTCAATTATTGTACCGGCATATAATGTGGCACAATATATCGAAGAGTGTGTGGAAAGTGTTCTAAATCAAGATTATGATAACTATGAAGTTATTGTTGTTGATGATGGAGCAACTGATGAAACACCTCAAATTATTGATAGCCTTGCCCAAAAATCTGAAAAAGTTAAAGTTATTCATCAAGAAAATGGTGGATTATCTGCTGCACGAAATAGCGGAATTGAAGAAGCAAATGGTGATTATATAATCTTTCTAGATGGAGATGATTTTTGGTCAAGTCAGTCTTTTTTAAACGACATCAACAATAGACTTAATGAAAATTCTGTTGATGTTATTATCTATTCTTACTCATACCATTATACCGATAAAATTGCTAAGAAGACAATCAGTAATAAAGGATTATCGGGAAATATAAAGAAAGATTGTACAGACTTAGTTAAACGTGAATTGATAACCGCACCTGCATGGAATAAATGTGTAAAGAGAACTTTGTTTGTAGACGGTTCTCTAGATTTTCAAGTTGGTTTCCTTTCAGAAGATTGCCTTTGGTGTGCAAATCTTTTGAAGCTAATGACAAGTTATGCAGTTTTTGACAATGCACAATACATGTATCGTCAAAATCGAGCAGGAAGTATTACCAATGTTGTTAAAGAAAAAAATGTTCTCGATATTTTAAAGAGTATTTCAATTGGCCTTGATAATATCGAAAAACTTCCATTTGAAAAACAGGAAGCATTAAAAGTCTATTTTGCAATTTCATATATTTCAATTTTGCCGTTTGTACATTTATATAAAAACAACTTTGATATTAAAAACTATTTAACAAATTATGAATATTTGTTACAATATTCAAGGCAGATTGAAAACAAAAGTTTTAAATATACTGGCTTGGTGGCAAAAGGGATAGGAGTAGAAAAGGCAGCTGCCTTGTTTAATAAGTTACTTGGTCTGTACAAAAAGTTTAAAGGTTAAGGATTTTCAAAAGGTATAATGATATTTTTAAAATCAATAGGTAATTTTTGTAAGAAGAATAGAGGTGTTTTACTTTCCTATTTTGTAACCTTTCTCATTACCTACTTACATCTTATTATAGTAATTGGCTTAGAAAATCATCGAACTATTACACCGCTTATTTGGATTTTGTTAGGTGTTTTTATCGTCTTATATGCCTTCCAAATTCGAAAAAGAATGGATAATAAATGGTGGTTATTATATCTTCCGCTTATTTACTTTCTTTTTGTAATAGGTGCTTATTTTGTAAAAGTTACTTTAAATCTTAATAATGAAAAATTTGACTGGACAAAATTTCAACATTTTTGGGATTTTAACTTTTTAATTCCTTTAGCATGTTTGCTGTTATTAGCTCTGGTTTTTAATTGCTTCTCAAGCTATTTTTCTAATGAGTTTATTAATGCTTTTTCTCTGAAAAAGAAACGCTATGACATTTTAGTAATGAGTCAAATTGCAACAATGTTTATTGTTACAAGCAATCAATTAATAAATAGTTTCCTTTCCAATACACTTTTTCTTGTTGAAGATATTAAAAAGACAGCTTATGCAGGACAATTACTGCATTATTCTCTTGGTATGTATGTTTTCTTTAGTTTAATCACTTATGCATCAGCTAAAGGAATAAGTCACCTTATTAAGAATAAGCCAACCCCTTCTTTATCGGTTGCGACAAGTTTGTTGTTGGCTTTTATTTTTAATTTTACAATTCAAGCGGGAGTGACTGAAAAAGGTGAATCTTATGGGTATTATATCGCCTCAGGAGCAACGATATTTCAAATTTTAATTATCTTTGCTTGTTTCATGGTGATTTATATTACTATTAATCGCTATTTACCAGCTACAGTTTTTAACATTGTTTTAGGAGTCTTAATCAGCTATATTAATGCTGAAAAATTTGCTTTACGTAATGAGCCGTTTTTGATTGCAGATTTTACTTGGTTAAATGATATCGGATTTTTTAAAGAATATGTTAGTGAAAATGCTCTTTTATTAAGCATAGTAGGGATCCTTTGGACAATTGTTATTTTGTATTATGTTAGGAAAAAGTGTTTGCCCGGGCAAATATTTAAAAATTGGAAACAACGATTAGCAGTTGCCGTTACAATTGTTGTTGCTTTTTCAGAAACATTATCGATATTTAAGAATCAAGAGGATGGAAGAATTCCTGAACATATTCCAGTTTTATCTTCTGTTTATAACCTATATAATGTCAATTGGCAAGGAATTAATGCTAATACAAGATTTCAATCTTTGAGCTTTGTATGGCTGAAACAGTTAACAATTACTGATATTGAAAAACCAGCTAATTATAGTCAAAAGGAAATTGACAAAGTTTATAAGAAATATACAAATCTTGCTGGTGAAATAAATGCCACAAGGACAGAAAATATTTCTGATCAAACAGTAATCTTCATTCTAAGTGAAAGTTTAGCTGATCCTGCTCGTGTTCCTGGGGTAACTTTATCGGCTCCAGTAACACCGCAAATTCAACAGATTCAAGCTGGAACAACATCGGGCTTAATGAAATCCGATGGTTATGGTGGTGGAACCGCTAATATGGAATTTCAGTCTTTGACAGGTTTACCCATGTACAATTTTAATGATATGATTTCAGTGCTATATACTGATGTCTTTCCTGAAATGTCTTACGTGCCGTCGATTAGTAATGCATTTGATTCTAAGAATCGCATAGCTATTCATTTGTCTGATGCTACACACTATGCTCGAAACTCGGTTTATACAAAACTAAAATTTGATAAGTTTATTGCTACATCGGGTTCAGATGATACAGCAGACAATGTCAGCACATTTGGCGCCTATCCAAGTGATGCTTCAACTTATGATAATGTTTTATCTGAAATTGATGCAAGTCAAAGTCAATTTTTTTCTGTGATGACCATGCAAAACCATGGACCATGGTTTGAGACTAATTTAAGTGATATTACAGCAAATGGTGAAGGGTTAACAAATGATCAAAATGCGAGCCTTACAAATTATGCAAGACTTTTGAGTTATACAGATAGTAGTACTGCGGAGTTTTTACAGCAATTAGAAGGAATTGATAAGAAAATTACGGTTGTATTCTATGGAGATCATTTACCAGGTATTTATCCAAAATCAATCTTTAAGGATAATCCTAATTTGCAGTATTTGACTGATTATTTTATTTGGTCAAATCACGGTACTGCTAAAGATGATTATCCATTAGTAAATTCAAGTGATTTTCCAGCTGAATTATTGGCTCATACAAATTCGCGTGTTTCACCTTACTACGCTTTGTTGACAGAAGTTTTGAATAAAGCAAGTGTTGATAAAGATAAACTGGATAGCGATGGTAAAATGGTTGCTAATGATTTGAAAATGATTCAATATGACTTAACAGAAGGAAAAGGATATATTTTGAATCATTCAGATTTCTTTGAATTTGAGTAATAAGAATTTAGGAGCTGAGAGGCTCCTTTTTTCAGCTCAAAAATGGATTTACTAATGAAAAATTAATTGCTTTAGTGTAAAATAGATAAGAGTAAATAGATTGGAAATGAAAATGAGGAATATTAGTAAAACACAACTTTTAGTTAAAATGAAAGCAGTATTGCGAAAAATAGCACAAGTTCTTAAAAAAATTGTTCGTTTTGGTAAGAAAGCTATCTTAAAACTAAGATGCCATATACTTCGAGTTTTTCGAGACAAGTTTCGAGATAACAACTATCTTCCACGTGCAAAACGTATTTTGATCTATAATATTTTTGAGGGAAAAGATGCTCTTCAAGAATATAAGATTATTTTTTTGGAGGCATTAGCTAAAATTGTTGATGAAGCTCATATCGTTGTTAATGGTGAACTATCTCAGTCAGATGTTGAACGTCTCGAAAAAATTGGTAAAGTAACTTTAAGAGAAAATAAAGGTTATGATGTAGCAGCTTTTAGAGGTGAAATTTTAAATCTTGGCCAAGAACGTTTAAAAGAATATGATCAGTTGTTATTGGTTAATGATACTAATATTGGTCCTTTTAAAGATTTAGAAACAGTTTTTTCAACGATTGATTCAAAATCACTAGATTTTTGGGGTGTTTCACTTGGTGAAATCCAACCCGATTTTACTGGTTTAAATCCGTTTGGTTATATTCCAGAACATATTCAAACGTATTTTTTAGTTATTGAACGTAGCTTATTACATCAAAAATCATTTTACCGTTACTGGGAGAAGCTTGGAGATACTGATTCGCGTCAAAAGGCCATTGGCAAACACGAAACATTTTTTACAAAGCACTTTGCTAACCTAGGTTTTCGTTATGATGCTTTGATTAGAGATACAACTGATAGTGCTATGTACATTCATCCTTTGCGTGTACTAAATCAGGGCTCTCCACTGATAAAATATTCAGCATTGTCAAATTATAATGACGCTCAATTTATTTGGCAAGGCTTGGAACGTCAGAGTGAAATTCCAGAACTTATCTCATATATTGAAGAAAAGACAGATTATCCTGTTGAAATTATTACAAATATCATTGATGATTTTAAAAAAAAATCAGAGAAAAAATACGTTTTAATCATTGATGGTGTTGAAAATATCATTCCTCAGTGTACGAGATATCGTGTCTTAAATAAAGCTGAGCAGCTTGAAAAACTTGGATATGATGTGAAGGTCGTTAACCTTTCTAAACTTCAATTGTTAGACTGCAAAGGTGCTAGTCATATTATTATTTATCGTGCACCGGATCTTCCTATTTTAAGTCAAGTTTGTCAGTTAGCAAATAAAACAGGTGTTCCAGTTTTCTATGATATTGATGATTTGGTTTTTGATACAAAATATACTGATCAACTTGCTTATACCCAAGGCTTATCAACAGCAGATAAAAATGACTACGATGAAAGCGTTCGAGGCTATGGTCGAATGCTTGATAAATGTGATGCAGTCATTACTTCAACAAATCAGTTGGCAAAAGAATTAAGAAATTATAAGTCAACTGTGATTTTGAATCGTAATGTGTTATCACAAGAGTTAGTTGAAATTAGTCAAAAAACTCTACATGTGGAACGTGATGATAACAAAGTTAGAATGGGATATTTCTCAGGTTCAATAACTCATAATGAAAACTTTGAAATGATTAAACCAGCTATTATTTCTTTATTGAAAGAATATAAAAACCTTGAATTACACTTAGCGGGGCATTTAGATATTCCTGAGGATATTGCTTGTTTTGGTGAGCAGATTGTGACGCATCCATATGTTGATTGGAGAGAATTACCAAAATTGATTTCATCTATAGATATTAATTTAGCGCCCCTAGTTCAGTCAACCTTTAATGAAGCTAAATCAGAGATAAAATGGCTTGAAGCAGCTGCTGTTAAAGTTTCGACAGTTGCTAGTAAAATAGGTTCATTTGAAGATATGATTGAAGATGGCATTGATGGTGTTCTGGCTTCTGAAACAGAGTGGAAAGAAAAGCTAGAACGGTTAATTGTTGATAAAGATTTTAGAATACAAATAGCAGAAAATGCTTATCAATCAGTTATGACTAATTCAACTACTAGTGCAATTAAAAAGAATTTTTTAGAAGGGTAGAAATGAAAAATATTTTATTTGTAACACCAACTACAACATTTGATAATGGTGCAGAAATATCCATTTTTTATCTGATGAAATACTTGGTGTCGCAAGGATATAATGTCTTTAGTGTTTGTCAGGAGATTCCTGAACCGCAGCAAGATGAGCATCGAAAACACTATGATGAGGTTGGGATTAATGCGATTTATCTTCCTGCTGCTAAGTGGTGGTGGGAGGATGCACCTGGTGGCCAGCCAGGTTCCAAGGCTCATCGCGTAGAGTCCTATCGTCGAAATATAAAAGAAATTGGCGGCGTCATTGAAAAATATTCTATTGATTTAGTTATTTCAAATACAGTAAATGTATTTCAAGGAGCTGTAGCAGCAAATGTTGCAGGGGTGCCTCATTACTGGTTAATACATGAGTTCCCTGAAAAAGAGTTTGCTTACTATCTTGACAAATGTGATTTTATTTCAGAATTCTCAACAGAAATTTTTAGTGTTTCAGGAAATCTTAATGATAAACTGCAACAACTATTTAATGACAAACAAATAGGTTGTTTTGTTCCATACACACAAATTCCTGATATGGAATTAGATAAAGGGGATAAGGCTAGAATTGTCTCTGTTGGTCGAGTTAATGAGAGAAAAAATCAGCTCGAGTTGATTCAGAGTTTCGGACAGTTACAAAAAGATGAAAATAGTAATCTTGAATTAGTATTCATAGGCCCTTGGGATGATGACTACAAGAAAAAATGCCAAAATTATATTGATGAACATAATTTGACAAATATTTCATTCTTAGGTTTTAAATCAAATCCTTGGGAGTACCTTACTGATAAAGATATTTGTGTTTTTACATCAGCTCAAGAAACATTTGGTTTGGTTTATGTTGAAGCTATACTTAAAGGTCTTCCAGTAATTTTATCAGATAATTTAGGGCATAAGACCGCTTACGATATTTTCAAAATTGGTTCAATGTATCATTTGGGGGATGTTGATGAGCTAAGTGGTATGATTATCTCTATGTTGGGTAATCAACAAGAGGTTTACATTCAAGCTCATCAAGATAAAGAAAAAGCTAAACGATTGTATAGAGTTGAGAAGACTTATGAGGAAATTATTTCAAAAATTAAATCTCAAAAAGCATTGACCTCTAAGAGTTCGTTACGTCATATTGCTGATTTATTTACAGTTAATACTGAGCCTACAAAATTGGAACGTGGTGCTCGTAAAATTAGTCACACTCTTTACAGAGTTAGACAAAACTTGAAAAAGTTATGAATTTTTATATAAGAGAAGGTTTTCCTTCTCTTTTTTTTTT
>NZ_GL698429.1:698915-702428 GCF_000187265.1 Streptococcus equinus ATCC 9812 | reverse complement strand
CCCTATAATTCCACAGTGGAGTTACCCACTACAGAAATTATAGAGCCTTTTTTTTGAAGTTTTTCATGAAAATTATTTTATACTTGTGTTATACTTATAAGGTGTTAAATCAGATTGAAGGTAAATAAATGAAAAAACTATCCATTGTTGTTCCTTGCTATAACGAACAAGAAACAATTTATCCGTTTTTAGAAGAAACTCAAAAAGTTGAGAGTAAAATGAAGGACCAATTGATTTTTGATTACATTTTTGTCAATGATGGTTCAAAGGATGAAACTTTAAAAGTGCTTCGAGATGTCGCTAATCACTTTGCAAATGTTCACTATTTGTCATTCTCACGTAATTTTGGGAAAGAAGCCGGTTTACTAGCTGGGCTTGAAGCTGCAGATGGTGATTTTATCACCGTTATGGACGCTGATTTGCAAGATCCACCTGAACTTTTGATTGATATGTATGAAAAAATCAAAGAGGGTTACGATGTTGTGGGAACACGTCGTGCTGATCGAAAAGGTGAACCAGTTATTCGTTCTTTCTTTTCAAAAATGTTTTATAAAATCATTAATGCTGTTTCTGATACAGAGATGGTTAACGGCGCACGTGATTTCCGATTAATGACTAGACAAGTTGTGGATAGTATCTTGAAACTTGGAGAAGTTAACCGCTTCTCAAAAGGAATCTTTTCTTGGGTTGGCTTTGATGTTACATATATCGCTTATGAAAATCGTGAGCGCGTGGCCGGTGAAACATCGTGGAGTTTTTGGAGCTTGTTAAAATACTCAATGGAAGGGTTCATCAATTTTTCTGAGGCGCCACTTGATTTATCTCTTTGGGCTGGAGCAGTATCGTTTATTGTATCAATCTTAGGAATTCTATTTATTATTATCCGTAAACTTACAATTGGTGGTAGTGTTTCTGGTTGGGCAAGTTTAATTTGTATTATTTTATTTATTGGTGGTATTCAACTACTTGCTCTTGGAATTATCGGAAAATATATTTCTAAGATTTTCCTTGAAACTAAAAAACGTCCTGTTTATATCATCAAAGAAAAGGGATAAAATTAAAATTTTATAAAAGTTTTTAGCTGTTTTTCCGAATGAATATAGTGTAAAACATTATATTAAAAAAGGAGAACAGCTTTTTGAATAAAATCAAATCAGCTTTATTGTCTACGGCCGTACTAAGCATGGCAATTCTTTCTAACTCTGTCATGGCAGATCAACAAAATGATGCACTGGTAACGAAAACACCATTCAATGCTGTAAGTAAAACATTTGAAGTGACCGCTCAGCAATCGCCTAACGGAAAAGCTATTAAAAGTATTGACGTTGCAGTTTGGTCAGAAGAAAATGGACAGGATGATCTTAAGTGGTACAATGTAACTGATATTAATGATGGTCAAGCAAAAGTTAAAGTTAATTTAGCGGATTATGGTAATCGTGCTGGGAATTATATTACTCATGTTTATACAACTTATTCCAATGGACGAGTTTCAGGTGTAGCATTAGATGCTGTAAAAATTAATCCAAAAGCTCCGCAAGTAAGTGTTCAAAATGGAAAAATTCAGTTGTCAACTGATATCAATGCTCCATCTAACGGAAAAATTACTTATGCTGTTTGGTCAGAAGAAAATGGTCAAGATGATTTAAGATGGTATGATGATTCAGGAAAAGGTGTGACGAGCGTCGACTTGAAAAATCATAAGGGGTATGGAAGATATTTTGTTCATACGTACTTAGCTCAAAATGGTAAAATGACTGCAATTAATGGTCAGGATACAATGATTGAAAAGCAAGAAGTTTCAAGCCAGATTAATCAGATTTCTGATAAGACTTATGAAGTTGTGGTTAGCAATGTTCCTGAGTACATTACTTCAATCACTGTACCAGTCTGGTCAAATGTCAATAGTCAAGATGTTTTAGAATGGTATCAGGCGGATAAAATTTCTGATGGTACTTACAAAGCTGTAGTTCAATTAACTAATCATGGATTTGATTTAGGAGACTACAGTGTTCACATTTATGGTCAGAATTCAATTACAAATAATTTTGATTGTTTGTCTGGAACCCCGGGTTTCCGAGTTGAACAGATTAGTAGCCTAGAAAATCCTGCAATTGGTATTAGTGAGGTTAATACAGAAAATGGTACATTTAAAGTAACTGCTACTGAAAAGGCAATGTCCAAACGAGTTAATGGTTTGCGAGTACAAGTTACTTCAAAATCAAATTCACAAAAATCAAAAATGTACGAAGCAAAGACAACGTCTTACGGTAAGGTTTCTCAGATAGTAGATTTGAAATCTATTAATAATCAAGCAGATACTTTTTCTGTGACTGCGACGGTGATTTACTCAGATAATTCGACAGCGACATTTAATCTTGCTGATCAGTCTTATAAACCTCAAGCAGCCCCATCTCCACGTATTACAACATACATTAATGAAACCAATACGTATCCGGTTGGACAATGTACTTGGGGTGTTAAGTCTTTAGCACCTTGGATTCCAAACTGGCTTGGTAATGCTGGTGGATGGGTAGTCAATGCGCGTGCGAAGGGATTTAGAGTAGGAACGACTCCAAGAGTAGGATCAATTGTTGTTTGGCCTCATGATGGTGGCGGATATGGACATGTTGCTTACGTCACTCATGTTTCAAGTAATACACGTATTCAAGTTAAAGAAGCAAACTATGCTGGAAAACAATATATTGGCAATTTCCGAGGCTGGTTCAATCCGCTTGATTCATTCTTGGGCGGAAATGTTTCATACATTTATCCAGATTAAAATGAATGGCAGTGGTAGTAATCACTGCCATTTCAATATTTTGAACACTTGAAGGTCTTTCAAAATCATGGTAAAATGATTATTAGGAAAGATAGAAAGAGGGGATTAATGTGAAAAAGAATATCCTTCGAAGCTGCCTAGTATCTCCACTTATTGTAGGAGCTTTTTTAAGTTCGGGGCACGTTTTCGCTGATGAAAATATCCCAACGCAAGCAACGACAGTCACTGAGAATGTTCAATCAACTGTAAATGAATCTGAGTCAGTTCAGCAAAATACTGATACGAATAATGGCGTTCAATTATCAGAGAATCAGTCAGTAGATCAAGAACAATCAGATTTTAATAATCAAGAAGCAGTATCTTCTGAGACTCAAGAAACTACAGAAGATAATAAATTAATCTCTCCTGTGATTTCACAAGAGACATCTGATAAAGCTATTAAAGATGAAAATATCACTACTTCAGAGTCTGAACAGCAAGAAACTAATAGTGATGTTGAAAATGTCTCTCCAGATGAGACGAAAAAATTAATTCTTACAGAGTCTGAACAGCAAGAAACTAATAGTGATGTTGAAAATGTCTCTCCAGATGAGACGAAAAAATTAATTCTTACAGACTCCAAAGTCTCTACATCGAATATTCAAGCACTTAGTCAGAAAGTTATTGATCAATTAGCTGATTCAAAAGTTGTTAAGAAAGAAACAACAAGCGCAGCCCTAACAGCAAAAGGATTT
>NZ_GL698429.1:623287-697839 GCF_000187265.1 Streptococcus equinus ATCC 9812 | reverse complement strand
CATGATGCCAATGGCGGTACTTTGAAAGTTCGTATTGCAGAATCAGAGAATTCTAAGACTATAAAACTTGTTCGTGTTGCAGCATGGTCAGAAAGCAATCAATCAAATCTTCACTGGTATACAAGTTCAGACATCCACGACGGCGTAGTGACTGTTATGGTTAATGAAAAGAATCATGACTATATCAAAGGAGATTATACTGTTCACGTTTATGTAGACTTTACGGATAACACAACTTCAGGATTTAATCTTGGTACCTATCGTTTGAATGCTGATAAACCAGTTCATGCTCAGTCATACTTTATCGATATCAGTAGTCACAATGGTGTGATTTCTGTTAGCGAGTATCAATCATTGAAACGTCAAGGAATTACTGGAGTAGTTGTTAAATTAACCGAAGGAACTTCATATACGAACCCATATGCTCGTGCTCAAATTGCTAATGCGCAAGCTGCAGGTTTGCGAGTATCGGCTTACCACTATTCTCATTATGAAACAGCAGCGGAAGCAAAAGCTGAGGCGCAATATTTTGTAAATGCTGCTAAGTCAATGGGGCTTTCTGGTGCGACGACTATGGTTACTGATATGGAAGAGCAGGCTATGCTTAGAAGTGATTTGAATGCTAATACACAAGCTTGGAAAGACGAGATGAATCGTCTTGGTTACAACAATAACGTTTATTACACAATGGCATCTTGGCTTGATGTTAAAGGTGGAAAATTCAAAACTTCAAAATTTGGTATGTCAAATCTTTGGGTAGCGCATTATTTGTACTCTACTCAGTATTTGGATCAAGAATCTGCTAAGTCATTGTCTTACTATTCAAATAGTGCTGCATGGCAGTATACAAGTGTATCACCAAAATTATCTCATCCACTTGATGAAAGTATTGATTATACTGGTCGATTCACTAGGTAGGGGAGGAGAATTACGATGAAAAATAAATTGAAACTTGTTCTGACTTTAGTTTTATCACTTTGCATGGTGACAGCTTGTACAAGTCAGACTCAACATCAGACAAAACACAGTTCACAGACAACAAAGACAAGTACTAAAGTTACTTCTTCTAGCTCAAGTTCAAGCTCAAGTGGTTCATCGTCTAATTCTCAAGAAAGTCAATCATCTACAGCAGAAACATCAACTGAACGATCACAAACTGAACAAGAGATTGCTCCAATTTATACTGGTGCAATCTTAAAAGCAAACTATTCGACAATGGCAGGAAATTGGCAAAATGCTGCAGGAAATGTTCTAACTTTTAGTAATCAAGGATTAGTAACTGAAGGTATGACACCTAATATTTTGGACATTGATCAAAATGGTATTCTTTTGCTTGATGTTCAGACAGGACAACGTTCAAATGTTACGCTTTATATTGTTCCAGCAAATACAACATTTTCATCTTACTACTTAAATGGACAAGATGATAATACAGATATTTCTAAAGATCGTGTGATTTCTTCAGCAGATATTGGTTCTGGTGATTTAGCTTCAAAAGCTTATTATCACGTTTCAAATTAGAAAATATGCTTCTAAAACTCATGTAAAAAACAACCTACGTGGTTGTTTTTTTGTTGGTGAATATATGGTATAATGATATGGAAAAATATAGAGGTGAATAATGTCTTACGAAAACTTATTGAATCGTTTTTTGACTTATGTGAAAGTCAATACACGTAGTAACCCAGAAAGCACAACAACACCTTCAACTCAGACTCAGGTTGATTTTGCACTTAATGTTTTGAAACCTGAAATGGAAGCTGTTGGTTTGCAAGATGTGCACTATTTAACAAATGGTTATCTTGTTGGTACATTACCAGCAAATGATGCCTCAAAAACACGCAAAATTGGCTTCATCGCTCACATGGATACAGCTGATTTTAATGCTGAAGGAATTGCTCCACAAATCGTTGAGGACTATACTGGAGGAGCTATCGAACTTGGTCAATCAGGTTATGCTCTCACACCAGAAGAATTTCCAAATTTGAATAATTACCTTGGTCAAACTTTGGTAACAACTGACGGGACAACACTTCTTGGTTCTGATGATAAATCTGGTATTGCTGAAATTATGACAGCGATTGAGTACCTTGTTGCTCACCCAGAAATCAAACATGGTGAGATTCGTGTTGGATTTGGTCCTGATGAAGAAATCGGTGTTGGTGCTGATAAGTTTGATGTTGAAGATTTCAACGTTGACTTTGCATATACTGTTGATGGTGGCCCTCTTGGAGAACTTCAGTACGAAACATTTAGCGCTGCTGGCTTAGAAATTGATTTCATGGGACGCAATGTTCACCCAGGTACAGCTAAAAATCAAATGATTAACGCTTTGCAATTGGCAATCGATTTCCATAATAAATTACCAGAAACTGATCGTCCTGAAAACACTGAAGGCTATGAAGGATTCTTCCACTTGCACGGAATGAATGGTAGTGTAGAACAAGCGCACAGTTCGTACATCATTCGTGACTTTGAAGATGAATCATTTGAAAATCGTAAAAAAATGGTTCAAAAAATTGCTGATAAAATGAATGCTGAACTTGGCAAAGAGTGTGTTATTATTACACTCAATGACCAATACTACAACATGAAAAAAGTCATTGAAAAAGATATGACTTCTGTTGAACTAGCAAAAGAAGTTATGGAAGATTTAGATATCAAGCCTGTCATTGAACCAATTCGTGGTGGAACAGACGGGTCTAAAATCTCATTTATGGGTATTCCAACACCTAACTTGTTTGCTGGTGGTGAAAACATGCACGGACGTTTTGAGTTTGTCAGCCTTCAAACAATGGAAAAAGCAGTTGATGTTATCATTGGAATTGTTCAAAAATAGTTAAGTTTTATCTAAGCAATGTTTGGTACATTAACTAACGGAGGACTGCAATGATTAAAATCTTTGGAAAGATTCGATATCATTGGCAGCCAGAACTATCCTGGTCAATTATTTATTGGTCAATTGCTCTGGTACCAATGTTTATCGGCTTATCATTATTGTTTGAACGAACAAAAATACCAAGTCAATTCTTTGTTTTATTTGCTATCTTTATTATTTTGGTTGGATTAGGTTTTCACCGTTATTTTGTGATAGAAGAAGATGGAAAACTTCGCATCGTTTCATTAAATCCTTTCAAAAAATCAAGAGTTGCAATTGCACAGATTAAAAGAATTGATGTAAATAAATCAGGTTTAACTTTAAAAATAAAAAATCAGCCAGATAGAATTTTTTACATGAGAAAATGGCCTAAGAAATATTTCTTAGACGCTTTGGCTGTTCACCCAGATTTCCGTGGTTCAGTTAAGCTGACGGATAATCTAATTAAACTTGATTATTTTGAAACTTATAAGTCTGACAAAAAAGCTCCTACTAAATCGTAAGAGCTTTGGTTGGACAAGATTTGACAGCGAGAAGTGTGTCCTTGTCTGAGTCTGGAAATGTTTGTTCTAATGAATCAGAATTAGCAAATTTTACAATGCCATCATCATGATAATCAAAACGGTCAGAGTATGTTTGGCAAAGACCGCAAGCGATACATTTTTCAGGAATAATTGATACTTTCATATTACTATTGTAGTATGAAATGATATATTTAACAAGGGGACATTATGGCAAAACAACCATGGGAAGAAAAAGTAGTCGATGACAACGAAATCAGAATTAGCCGTAAAACAAAAGATTCTGTTATTAGCACACCTTTTTTGACAGCTTTATTGAGTGTTTTCTTTGTTATTGTTGTTGCGATTTTGTTTGTTGTTTTTTACACTTCAAATCGTGGTGGCGACAAAGCATCAGAAACATCAAACTTTTATGGTGCATCGTCTAGTAGCGTCGTATCTTCAAGTGAAGCAACAAGTTCTGAAACTTCTCAAGAATCAACAGAAGCTTCTTCAACTGAAGAAAGTTCAAGTGATGAAACAGAAGAATCCTCAAGTGAAAGCAATGGCGATACAATCACTGTTATGTCAGGTGAAGGTGCTGCCTCAATTGCAGCTCGTGCTGGTATCTCAGTCGATAAACTTTACGAATTAAACCCAGACCACATGACTCAAGGATATTGGTACGCCAATCCTGGAGATGAAGTACACGTTAATTAGGAAGAAAAAAGGAATCATGAAATCAATTAGAATTGCGATTGATGGTCCTGCTTCAAGCGGAAAGAGTACTGTAGCCAAGATTATTGCTAAAAATATTGGCTATACTTATCTTGATACTGGAGCAATGTACCGTTCAGCAACTTATCTTGCATTAAAAAATAATTTAACAGAAAATAATGTAGCAGAAATTTTAAAAGCTTTGGCTGAGAACCCAGTATCATTTGGGCGCGCTGAAGATGGTAGCCAAACAGTATTTGTTGGAGATAAAGAAGTTACCCTTGATATTCGTCAAAATGATGTAACAAATAATGTTTCTTGGGTAGCAGCTATTCCAGAAGTTCGTGAAGAACTTGTCAAACAGCAACGTCGCATCGCTAAAAATGGAGCGATTATCATGGATGGTCGAGACATTGGAACGGTTGTTTTACCTGATGCAGAACTTAAAATCTTTTTGATTGCATCTGTTGAAGAGCGTGCAGAACGTCGATTCAAAGAAAATAAAGAAAAAGGTATTGAAACTGATTTTGAAACGTTAAAACGCGAAATTGCTGAGCGTGATTACAAAGATAGTCACCGTGAAGTCTCTCCACTAAAAGCAGCCGAAGATGCCATCACTTTTGATACAACTGGAGTAGATATTGATGGTGTTGTCAAATTTATTCAAGAAAAAGCAGAAAAAATCATTGACATGGATTAGTTACTGTGATAGAATATAATTAATGAGAAAAGCAGAAGTGAGAACTTCTCGCCTTGCGACTACGGTTGTCTGGCCCAACATGTCAAAGATTCCTTAGGAATATTACGTGTGTGCGGGCTTGATTTTATCAGGCCCGTTTCGTTTTTCTCTAAAAAAATAAAGAGGTGAAGATCATAGCTAAGAAAGATCTATTCATTAACGATGAAATCCGCGTTCGCGAAGTTCGTCTCATTGGTCTTGATGGTGAACAATTAGGAATTAAACCATTATCAGAAGCTCAAGCTATTGCTGATGACGCTAATGTTGATTTGGTTCTTATTCAACCACAAGCTACGCCACCTGTTGCTAGAATTATGGACTACGGAAAGTTCAAATTTGAGTATCAGAAGAAACGTAAGGAACAACGCAAAAAACAAGCCGTTGTGACTGTTAAAGAAGTTCGTCTTAGCCCAGTTATCGATAAAGGTGACTTTGAGACTAAACTTCGTAACGGCCGTAAATTCCTTGAAAAAGGAAACAAAGTGAAAGTCTCTATTCGCTTTAGAGGTCGTATGATTACTCACAAAGAAATTGGAGCAAAGGTATTGGCGGAATTTGCAGAAAGAACGCAAGACATTGCTATTATTGAGCAAAGAGCTAAAATGGATGGACGTCAAATGTTCATGCAGCTTGCTCCAATTCCAGACAAAAAATAATTGTCAATTTTAAACTATTTTAAGAGGAGAATTTTAAAATGCCAAAACAAAAAACACACCGCGCATCAGCTAAACGTTTCAAACGTACAGGTTCTGGTGGATTGAAACGCTTCCGCGCATTTACTTCACACCGTTTCCACGGTAAAACTAAAAAACAACGTCGTCATCTTCGTAAAGCAGCTATGGTGCACTCAGGAGATTTCAAACGTATTAAAGCAATGCTTTCAGGTCTTAAATAAGACTAAAGTAATTACTCGATATTATTAAAGAATTATTTGGAGGAGAATATAAATGGCTCGTGTTAAAGGTGGCGTTGTATCACGCAAACGTCGTAAACGTGTATTGAAACTTGCTAAAGGTTACTATGGTGCAAAACATATCTTGTTCCGTACTGCAAAAGAACAAGTAATGAACTCTTACTACTATGCATACCGTGACCGTCGTCAGAAAAAACGTGATTTCCGTAAACTTTGGATTACTCGTATCAATGCGGCAGCTCGCATGAACGGTTTGTCATACTCACAATTGATGCACGGTTTGAAATTGGCTGAAATTGAAGTTAACCGTAAGATGCTTGCTGATTTAGCAGTTAACGATGCAACTGCTTTCACGGCTCTTGCAGATGCAGCTAAAGCTAAACTTGGTAAATAATTAATTAAAGACTAACATTTGTTAGTCTTTTTTTGTGTTGAAATTACCTGCTGTTTGAGGAGTAAACTTAATTTAATCATATTTTTTTCCTATAGAGTAGGAGAAGATATATATCAAGAAGCAGTTATGTAGTAAAGTAATAGAGTATAAGAAAACCACCAGCATTGCTGGTGGTTTATTGATTATAGAAAAGTTATTCTGATTCGCTGCTAGAGCTACTTGAAGTTTCGTGAAGTTGCATGTAACTTGGAGCTTTAAACATATCTACAGTTGATTCGTTGTCGTGTTCACTGTAAAGACTTGTCGACTCGTCACCACGTTTTTTCTCAATAGCTTTTAATGATTTAAGTGAGTCTGTGTAGGAAATTGATAAGCTATCAACTTGTTTTAAACCTGGGATTTTTGCAAATCGCAGAAGATCTCCGGTCTGAATCTCATCGCTTGTAGAGAGCTGTAAGGCAACAGCATCACGTATTGCTTTAGTTGCTGCTTGAGTATTCTCGTCAGGATTAGTAATTTCCTCACCAGTAGCAGTGTAGTATAAGTGTCCGCTGCTGCTGGTATAAGTTGGTGTAACGTAATCTCCAGCAGTTCGGAATGCAACGGTTTGGTCATTGTCTTCTGACAGTAAATCTTGCCCAAGTTGAATATAATTGCTTGTATCAACACCTAACAAATGAAGTAGTGTTGGTAAGTTATCAACTTCACCACCAAAGGTATCGCTGATATGTCCTTCGGTAAATCCTGGAATGTGAATCATATAAGGGACACGTTGAAGCATGGTGTTATCATAGCTTGTCCATGTTTCAGAATCTTTTCCAAGAAGCGAAGCCAAGTCAGTGTTTCTTGAGTTTGAAATACCGTAGTGGTCACCGTAGAGGACGATAATAGAATTATCATATAAACCAGATTCTTTCAAATAATCAAAGAACGCTTTGACAGCAGAATCTAGGTAGTTCGCTGTAGCAAAGTAACCGTTGATTGTTTCATCATCGGTATCAGCTAATGGGAATCCTTCTTCATCAGAATTTCCAGCTAAACTAGTGTATGGATAGTGGTTACTTACAGTAATGAACTTAGTATAGAAAGGTTGTTGCATGTGCTCAAGGTATTTGATTGAGTCAGCAAACATATATTTATCGTTCAAACCATATTGGAATGAATTTTCACTATTTTGTTTTGTGAAATATGAAGAATCAAAGAAATAATCATAACCCCATTGTTTATAGGCATTGTTTCGGTTCCAGAAAGTACCAACGTTACCGTGGAATACGGCGCTTGTGTAATCACCTGTTTGACCGAGGATTGATGGGGCAGCATAAGCGGTATTAGTACCACCGTAGTTAACTAAATAAGAACCATTGCTAAGACCAAATAACGATGTTTCCATCAATGTTTCAGCATCAGATGTTTTTCCGGCTTTAACTTGGTGGAAGAAATTTGAGAAGGCAAGAGTTGAATTCGAGTGGTAAAGTGAATTAAGGAAAGGTGTTACTTCGTATGATTTACCATCGACTTGCAAATGATAGTCAATCAAGAATTGTTGGAAACTTTCCAAGTGGATAACAATTACGTTCCTATCTTTAGCAATCCCAAAATATTTTGAATTAGGTGCTGCGTAGTGCTCACTAATATAACTCTTAGCTTCATCTAAATCAGATGCTGTAGCTTCGCTACGAACTTTTTCAGTTTGATATGTTTGATTAGCACTGTAGGCTGTAAACGATGGTAATCCGAGAGCGCGGACAACATATACGTTTGAGAAGCCACGCGTTAAAAGTTCTGGTCGGTCAATTTCAGCCATGAATAAGTTAATTGAAAAAAATAAAGTTGATAAGGCTGTAATAGCAAAGCTTGCGCGTTTGTTAAACGGACGATTATCAGCTTTAATTTTTTTGGTAGCAAATAGCGCGATTAAAATAACGTAGTCGATGATATAAATAACATCCCAGACACGAAATAGATTCAAGGCAGAATCCCCTAAACCAGCAGAAACTTTACTACTTGCGAGCAATGTACTTACAGTAATGAAGTCTGTGAATTCACGGAAATAAATCGCGTTAGAAATAAGCAGGATGTTTAAAATAGTATAGATAATCCAACTAACGGTATAAAAAACACGCGTTCTCTTGATATAAAGGCTTAACCCGAGTAAAAGTAATCCTAGTGGAATAGGATTAATAAGTGATAGTAGTAGTTGATACGGACTCTCTAGTCCAAGACTAAAGTCAACATGATAAGCCCACATTGTTTTTAGCCAATAAATGACTAAAAGTGTCAAAATAAATCCCAAACGTGTGTTAACCACGTGAGAGATAATTTGTTTCAATTTTTTCACTGTAGGAACTTCCTTTATTCTTTTTTTCCTAAAGATACAATCTCATCTTCAATTATAACATAAAGCAAGGATTTTTAGTATAATGAACCGTACCGCATTTTAACGTTATTTTTTTAAAAATCCTAAAGAATAAAAGAACAACAATCAGTTATTTTTCTGTAAAAATAGGTATGTTGGCGTGGACTGAGGCAGGAATTTTTACCTAATCGCTCGCAGGAATGAATCGGTAACTTCGCTTGCAACTTCATCTTGAATTTGTGTGTATTTTTGAGTCATAAAAAGTTTTATTGGTTCGAGTGAGAAATGTAAAATTTAGTGGGAAAAATTCTGAATTTTTGATATAATAGGCCTCATGAACAAACTATACGTGGATTCTTTTGTTGAAAAGAAAATTAAGCGTGGTATTCAACTTTTGGATGGAAAAGATTTTCATCAACTTGATTTAGATGATCAATTAGTTGCTCTTTATAGTCATTCACGCAAGTTCTTAGGAACAGCATACCTTTCTCGTCAAAATAAGGGGGTTGGTTGGTTTTTAGGAAATGGAAATGTTGATTTGAACGAAACTTACTTTGTTAATCTATTTAAGAAAGCAAAGAAAAAACGTCAGCATTTTGAAAACTCGGATTTGACAACAGCTTATCGATTATTTAATCAAGATGGAGATAATTTTGGTGGTGTGACGATAGATCGTTATGCTGATTTTGTTGTATTTTCTTGGTACAACACTTTTGTTTATCAGTATCGTGATGTAATTGTCAAAGCCTTCCAAGAGGTTTATCCTACGGTTAAGGGCGGATATGAGAAAATCCGTTTGAAAGGACTTGATTATGAGTCAGCTCATATTTATGGTGAAGAAGCACCTGAAACCTTTACAATTTTGGAAAATGGTGTCAAATACAGTGTTTTCATGAATGATGGCCTGATGACAGGGATCTTTTTAGATCAGCATGAAGTCCGTGATGCTTTGATTAATGAACTTGGTCTTGGAAAACGCGTTTTGAACATGTTTTCTTATACAGCAGCGTTTTCTGTTGCAGCAGCAATGGGTGGTGCAACAGAAACAACATCTGTAGACCTTGCTAAACGTTCTCGAGAGCTATCTCAAGCACATTTTGAAGCTAATGGCCTTGATTTGGCAAATCACCATTTTGTGGTCATGGATGTTTTTGAATATTTCAAGTACGCTAAGCGCAAAAACTTGACTTTTGATTTGATTGTTATCGATCCACCAAGTTTTGCTCGTAATAAAAAACAAACATTTTCAGTTGCTAAAGACTATCACCGATTAATTAGCCAAGCATTGGAAGTATTATCTGATGATGGAACAATAATCGCATCTACAAACGCAGCTAACTTAACAGTAGCACAGTTTAAAAAGCAATTGGAAAAGGGATTTGCTTCTGTTAAACACGAATACATTCGTTTGCAGCAATTGCCAAGTGATTTCACGGTTAACAAAGCAGACATGAGCAGTAATTATTTGAAAGTATTTACAATAAAGGTTAAGAAATGAAAATAGTAGTACCTATTATGCCGAGAGGTTTAGATGAGGCACAGTCGATTGATATTTCAAGATTTGACGACGTCGATATTATTGAATGGCGAGCAGATTTTTTACCTAAAGAAAATATCATGACTGTTGCACCAGCAATCTTTGAAAAATTTTCTGGCAGAGAAATTATTTTTACAATTCGTACAGATAAAGAAGGTGGAAACCTTAGTATATCTGATGAAGAATATGTTGAGCTTTTGAAAAATATTAATGCTATTTACCACCCAGACTATATTGACTTTGAATATTTTTCACATAAAGAAGCTTTCCAACAAATGTTAGAATTTCCAAATCTCGTTTTGTCTTATCATAATTTTGATGAGACACCTGAGAATTTGATGGAATCATTTTCTGAGCTGACAGCTTTAGCACCACGTGTTGTTAAAGTTGCCGTTATGCCACAGAGTGAACAAGATGTTATTGACTTGATGAACTTTACTCGCGGATTTAAGACATTAAATCCTGAGCAAGAGTATGCCACTATGTCAATGGGCAAACTTGGTCGCGTATCGCGTTTTGCTGTTGATGTTTTCGGATCATCATGGACTTTTGCAAGCCTAGATCAAATAAGCGCACCAGGACAGGTTGCTCTTGTTGATATGAAACGTATTAGGGAGGTACTTGATGCAGATTGATGGATACACTCGCTTAGCCGCTGTCGTGGCAACACCTATTAAGCACTCTATTTCACCGTTTATTCATAACTACGCCTTTGAAAAGACAGGTGTGAATGGTGTTTATGTTGCTTGGGATATCCCAGAAGAAGATTTAGCGGTTACTTTAGAAAATGTTAAACGCTATGACATGTTCGGTGTGAATATTTCCATGCCGTACAAGCAAAAAGTTATGCCGTACATGGATGAGTTGACTGATTCAGCAGCTTTGATTGGTGCTGTGAATACTGTCATTAATCGTGATGGCAAATTAGTTGGTCACAATACCGATGGTATTGGTTTCTTTAGAAGCCTTTCTACTTTTGCTGATTTTGACGTCAAAGGTAAAACAATGACCATCCTTGGAGGCGGAGGGGCTGCAACAGCTTTAATTGCTCAAGCAGCGCTTAACGGTGCTGGTCATATTAACATTTTCAATCAGACACAGTTCTTAGATGCTACACGTCAAAAAGCTGAAGAACTTTCTGATAAAACAGGTGTATCAATCACTGTATATTCAGTCGAAGATTTAAAGGCAATTCAAGAAAAAGTGTTAGAATCACAACTTTTTGTCAACGCGACAAGTGTTGGGATGGATGGTAAGTCAATGATTATTTCAGAAGACTTTGAGTTTCCTGAAGGACTTTTAGTTGCTGATACGATTTACCAACCATTTGAAACGCCGTTTTTGAAATTAGCTAGAAGTAAAGGCTTAACAGCTCTCAATGGACTTGGGATGCTTTTGTTCCAAGCAGCTGAAGCTTTTGAAATCTGGACCGGTGAAAAAATGCCGACTGCTGAGATTTGGTCTGCATTAGAGGAAAAGTACAATACAAAATAGGATAAAACATAGGTGACGCTAATGAAATTAAATGTTAATCTCCCCCAAACACCTTATGATATTGTCATTGAAAAAGGTGTCTTAGCAAAAGTCGGTGATTGGGTAAAATCATTATGGCAGCCTCAAAAAATCGCCCTTATTACAGATAACCATGTTGGAAGTCTTTATGCTGAAAAGGTTAAACTCAGTATTGAAGGTGCTGGTTTTGAAGTGATTGTTTTTGATTTTTTAGAAGGTGAAGCTTCTAAAAATCTTCAAACTGTAAATAAAGCTTACGAATTTTTGGTTAAAAATGAGATGACACGCAGTGATGGTATTGTTGCCCTCGGAGGTGGTGTCGTTGGAGATTTAGCTGGTTTTGTTGCGTCTACTTATATGCGCGGAATCCATTTCTTACAAATTCCAACAAGTTTAACTGCTCAAGTTGATTCGTCAATTGGTGGTAAAACAGGTGTAAATACACCATTTGCTAAAAATATGGTTGGTACTTTTACGCAGCCTGATGGTGTATTAATTGATCCAGAAACTCTTCAAACGCTTGGTAAACGTGAACTCATTGAAGGTATGGGTGAGGTTATCAAGTATGGATTGATTGAAGATGTTGAATTGTGGGATGAGCTGTCAGCTATGGATGGTTCACCAGAAAGCATCTTAAAACATGCTGAAAGTATTATTTATCGTTCATGCAATGTTAAACGCAAAGTTGTTGTAGAAGATGAGCTTGATAATGGTGTTCGACTTTACCTTAATTTTGGTCACACTATTGGACACGCTGTTGAAGCGACAGCAGGCTATGGCAAAGTCATGCATGGTGAAGCTGTTGCGATTGGTATGGTGCAAATTTCTCGAATTGCTGAAAAAAAAGGCTTGATGCCTAAAGGTATCACAAAAGATATCTTTAACATGTGCCAAAAATTTGGTTTGCCAATAGATTATCAACCATGGGATATTGATGTTTTATATGGTGCTTTAGTGCATGATAAAAAAGCTCGTGGAAAAATGATTAAGACCGTCATCGTGCCAGAGCTTGGTAGTGCAGCAATCAATCAGATTCCCTTAGAAGAGATGAAAGAGTATTTGGAGAAATAATATGAGATATTTGACAGCTGGTGAATCCCACGGACCACGTTTAACTGCAATTATTGAAGGAGTTCCAGCAGGACTCTCACTGACTGCTGAAGATATTAATGTAGATTTGAAACGACGCCAAGGTGGCTATGGTCGTGGCGGTCGTATGAAGATTGAGTCAGATAAAGTCGAAATTACTTCTGGTGTACGTCACGGAAAAACTACCGGTGCTCCTATTACTCTGAATGTCATTAATAAAGACCATGAAAAGTGGCTTGATATTATGGCAGTTGAGGATATTGATGATTCTCTAAAAACTAAACGAAAAATTACGCATCCTCGACCAGGGCATGCTGACCTAGTCGGAGGTATGAAATATCGTTTTGAGGATTTGCGAAATTCCCTTGAACGCTCGTCTGCGCGTGAAACAACTATGCGTGTAGCAGTAGGAGCTGTTGCAAAACGTATTTTAGCAGAGCTTGATATTGAAATCGCTAACCATGTTGTAGTATTTGGTGGAAAAGAAGTCGACGTTCCAGAGGGACTAACAGTTTCTCAAATTCGAGAATTGGCAAGTCAATCTGAAGTTTCAATCGTTAATCAAGAACGAGAACAAGAAATCAAAGACTACATTGACCGGATTAAAAAAGCTGGAGATACGATTGGTGGTATCGTTGAGACAGTTGTTGGTGGTGTCCCAGTTGGACTTGGCTCATATGTCCAATGGGATAAGAAACTAGATGCTAAGATTGCAGGTGCGGTTGTTTCCATCAATGCTTTTAAAGGTGTTGAATTTGGCTTGGGCTTCAAAGATGGATATCTCAAGGGAAGCCAAGTGATGGATGAAATCCTTTGGAACGAAGAAGAAGGTTATACACGTCGCACGAATAATCTTGGTGGTTTTGAAGGTGGCATGACAAACGGACAACCTATTGTTGTTCGTGGCGTTATGAAACCAATTCCGACACTTTATAAACCTTTGATGTCAGTTGATATTGAAACTCATGAACCATATAAAGCAACAGTTGAACGTTCTGATCCGACTGCTCTTCCAGCAGCTGGAGTTGTTATGGAGGCAGTTGTAGCAACTGTTATTGCTGATGAGATTCTTGAGAAATTCTCTTCTGATAATCTTGAAGAATTAAAAGAAGCTGTTGCCCGTCACCGTGATTATGTCAAACATTTTTAATGCATAAACAGTTGACTTGGAGAGCCTACGCTCTCCATTATTTCTATAAAGATTGTAGATTCCGGAAATGGAGAAATTATGGAAAATAAAGTGATTTATGTTGCTGGTTTAGGATTAATTGGTGCATCGCTTGCGCTAGGAATTAAGCGTGACCATCCTGACTATAAAATTTTAGGCTATAATCGTTCTGACAAATCGAGAAATGTTGCTCTGGAAAGAGGAATTGTTGATGAGGCTACTGAAGATTTTAAAGCATTTGCTCCTCAAGCGGATGTGATTATATTAGCGGTTCCAATCAAGCAGACCATCGAATTTATCAAAGATTTAGCTGAAATGAATTTGAAGGACAATGTCATCATCACTGATGCGGGGTCAACAAAACGAGAAATCGTCGAAGCTGGAGAAAAGTATTTAACTGGAAAAAATGTTAGATTTGTAGGTTCACATCCAATGGCAGGTTCACATAAGTCTGGAGCAATCGCAGCTGATGTCAATTTGTTTGAAAATGCTTATTATATTTTTACGCCATCACCGCTAACAACAGCAGGTACCATTGATGAGATGAAAGAAATTTTATCTGGCTTGCATGCTCGTTTTGTAGAAATTGATGCTTGTGAGCATGACCGCGTTACTAGTCAGATTTCGCATTTTCCACATATTTTAGCGGCAAGTCTGATGGAACAGGCTGGTGATTATGCATGTGAGCATGGGATGACAAATCATTTTGCTGCAGGTGCTTTTCGTGATATGACACGTATTGCTGAGAGTGAGCCCGGTATGTGGACAAGTATTCTTTTAACTAATCAATCAGCTGTTATGGAGCGTATTGATGATTTCAAAACAAGGCTCGACGGTGTAAAAGAATTGATTGCGCAGGGTGATGGCGACGCTATCTGGAATTACTTCAACCAAGCTAGAGAGACTCGTAAGGCAATGCGTATCCATAAGCGCGGTGGGGTAGAAAGTGCCTTTGATATTTTTGTTGATGTCCCAGATAAAGAAGATGTTATTCTAGAAATTTTGGAATTACTTCGAGGGATTTCTTTGGTTAATATTTATATTAATGAAGAGAATCGTGAAGACATTAACGGGATCTTGCAAATTTCTTTTAAGAGTGCCAAAGACTTGGAGCACGCTAAGAAAGTTATCACAGAAAAAACAAACTATAAAGTACATATTTAATTAAGGAGAATTATCATGGCAAATATTTATGATTTAGCAAACGAATTGGAACGTGAAATTCGCGTTCTTCCAGAATATAAAAAAGCACAAGAGTGTCGCGCAGCAATTGACGGTGATGCTGAAGCAAAAGCTTTGTTCAAAGAATTTACTGAATTTCAACAAGGACTTTATGCAAAATTACAATCTGGTCAAATGCCCACAGGTGATGAACAAACTAAGATGCAGGAATTGGGTGCAAAAATTGAAGCAAATCCAATCTTGAAAGCATACCTTGGTGCTCAACAATCTTTGTCAGTATATGTTTCAGACCTTGAAAAAATTATTTTTGGTCCACTTCAAGATCTTTTGAAATAGTGATTGCAACCTAACATTTTGTGTTAGGTTTTTTTCGTGTTTTTATCCGTAAAGGTCTATAATGAGTATTAACTTTTATAATGAGTGTTAACTTTTATAAGGAGGTTGTTTTATGTCACGTAAAGTTGGAATTATTGGAATGGGTCATGTTGGCTCAACAGTTGCTCACGGTCTGATTGCGCAAGGTGCTTTTGATGATTATGTTTTAATTGATATTAATGAGAAAAAAGTAACGGCAGATGCTGTTGATTTTAGAGATGCAGCAGCAAACCTCAATCAACATGCAAATATTGTGGTTAATGACTATAATGCTTTAGCTGATGCGGATGTTGTCATTTCGGCTTTGGGAAATATCAAACTTCAAGACAACCCTAACGCGGATCGTTTTGCTGAGTTGCCTTTTACTGCAAAAGAAGTTCCCACAGTTGCTAAAAAATTAAAAGAAGTAGGATTTAGCGGAATTATCATTGCCATTTCAAATCCTGTTGATGTCATTACGAGCCTCTATCAGCATTATTCTGGTCTTCCTAAAGAACGCGTTATTGGCACAGGAACATTACTTGATACAGCTCGAATGAAACGTGCGGTTTCAGAACGTTTTGGAGTTGATGCTCGCAGTGTTTATGGTTACAATTTGGGCGAACACGGAAATTCTCAGTTTACAGCTTGGAGCCAAGTACGTGTTAAAGGTCAACCGATTTCAACTTTTACAGACGAAGCAACCTTGGAAGAAATTGCACACGAAGCAATGGTAGGTGGTCATACTGTCTTCTATGGTAAAAAATACACAAGTTATGGTATTGCAAGTGCAGCTATTCGTTTGGCAATTGCGGTAGTTTCTGATAGTCACGAAGAACTACCGGTTTCAAATTACTATGAGCCACTCGATACTTATCTTAGTTATCCAGCGATTGTCGGTCGAGATGGCATTGTTGAACAAATTAAATTGACTCTTCCAGCAGACGAAGCAGCTAAGCTAGAAAACTCAGCTAATTTTATTAAACGTAAATTTGCAGAAAGTCTGAATTAATAAAAAAGAAATCCCATCTGGTTAGATGGGATTATTGATTTAGTAAGTAGTTTCGAACCTCTGAAATGAAGTAAAGAGAACCTGTGATGACAAACATGTCGTTGGGATTTTGCTCTGCTTGTTGGAACCATTTTTTATAATCCGGTATTTTTTGATATTTTTCGGGATAATCAGAAAGAGCCTGTGCTTGATAGAAGTTAAAGGTTGTGACACACAGATCAAAATCTGATAACTCTTCAAGCATAGTGTCTAATGGTTTGCGACTTAATCCTGCAAAAAGAATGTGGATATGCTTTCCTGAGAATTCATTTCTGAGAACGTCGATTAATTTTGCAATAGAGTCTTCGTTATGGGCGCCGTCTAACATGAGGTTTGGAGTCATTAATTCACATCGTCCTGCCCAAATGGTATTTTCCAGACCATTTTTAATACTATCTCTGCTGATTTTTGAAAAATTATCTTGAAGAATTAGTGCCGTCATAGCTGCAAGAGCTGCATTAGATTTTTGATGGTGCCCAAGTATTTTCAATGAAATGTCTGAGATAGAGAAATCATTTTGAGTAAAAGTAAATGTTTTCTTGTTTTCAGTGCCAAAAAAGTCTTTGTCAATTTCATATGTTGGACATCCTAAAGAAGTTGATTTTTGGTAAAAAACTTCTTTGACTTCAGGGGCCATTTTTCCAAAAATGAATGGCACATTTGGTTTTAAAACCCCAGCTTTATGTCTAGCAATTTCAACTAAAGTCTTTCCAAGCGTGTCTTGATGGTCAATACTAATTGAAGGGCAAATGACTGCTTGGGCAGTGAATACATTGGTTGAATCGAATGTTCCGCCAATTCCAGCTTCAATCACAGCAATATCAACAGGATTAATGTTAGCAAAGTAGTAGAACATCAGAGTTGTTACCAATTCAAATTCAGTCACCTTTCCAACTTTTTCTTGAAAAGAATTTGATTCAACAATTGGTTTGACAGCTTTCGCTGTTAAGATTAAGTCGTTATCTGAAATTTGATCGCCATTAATTGCAATACGTTCGTTAAAGCGCGTGATAAATGGAGAAGTGAATGTGCCAGTCTTATATCCTGAACTTGTTAAAATATGCTGTAAAAAACTTGTTGTTGAGCCTTTGCCGTTTGTTCCGACAACATGGACAGCAGGAAATTTATCTTGGGGATTGTCAAGTAAATCAAGTAAGTAACGCATGCGTTCAAGGCTAGGTCTTCTACCATTAGCTTTGTGGGAATGAATCCAATTAAGTGTAGTAGTATAGTTCATTGTTATTAATACCTTATAAAAAAGGAAGGAGAGATAATATGTCTCCTTCCGTTAGTAACTTATTCACTAGCTTCAGTAGCTTCAGTGGCACTACTTGCAGTGTCATCAGAAGTTTCTGCGCTGTTTTGTGTGCTATCACTTTGACTATCATCAGAACTATAGTTGTATGTAGTATCTGAACTTGAACTGTAAGTTGTGTCAGCATCGTCATTGTAAGTATTATTAACTGTGCCTGAATCATTGTCAGTATCATCAGAATAAACTGAGGATGCTGAAGTGTCAGTCTTGCTGTTATTGCCATCTTTGATGACAACAGTTGTCATTGATTTATCAGTTGGCTTAGTTGTTGATGAACCTTTAAGAGCATTAGTAATCGTAATACTTGCCACAATGATACTAAGAATAGAACCGATTAGGGCGACTGTTTTTTGAAAGGCTGAAAAACCTTTTTTGATGTGTTTTGCCGGAGTTGGTTCCTTATCTTCAGTTGATGATTTTTGACGTCTTGAATAATGTTGAGACATTTTTAACTCCTTTTTTGCGTATGATTCTATTATAGTTTTTTCATTTTAAATGTCTAGTATAAAATAGCTGTCTTTTATAAAATATTTTATCAGAGATTCTTAAAATAAGCCTTAAAAACTTAGTATTAAAGCTTTCACACTTTTGATAGACTGTGCTATAATGGTAGTATTGATTTTTTTGTGAAGGAAGAAAAAATGATTTACTTTGATAACTCTGCCACTACAATTCCTTATCCTGAGGTTTTACGAACATATCAGGAAGTGGCAACTAAGATTTATGGAAATCCATCAAGTTTGCACAATCTCGGAACAAAAGCTAGCCGTATTCTAGAAGCTAGTCGTAAACAAATTGCTGACTTACTTGGTGTCAAAAATACAGAGATTATTTTCACTTCTGGCGGAACAGAAGGAGATAACTGGGTGCTAAAAGGTGTTGCTTTTGAAAAAGAACGCTATGGAAAACACATCATCGTATCAGATATCGAACACCCAGCTGTTAAAGAATCTGCAAAATGGTTAGCAGAACACGGATTTGAAGTTTCATATGCACCTGTTAATGATAAAGGTTTTGTCGATGTTGATAAATTAGCTGAGCTCTTGCGCCCAGATACTACTTTGGTGTCAATTATGGCAGTCAATAATGAAATCGGCTCAATCCAACCAATTCATGCTATTTCAGAATTATTAGCTGACAAACCTGGAATCTCTTTCCATGTGGATGCCGTACAAGCAATTGGTAAAATCCCTGTGAATGAATATTTGACAGAACGCGTTGATTTTGCAAGCTTTTCTGGTCACAAATTCCACAGTGTTCGTGGTGTTGGATTCATTTACAAAAAAGAAGGCAAGAAATTAAATCCATTGCTAGCCGGTGGTGGGCAAGAAGGTGACCTTCGTTCAACTACTGAAAACGTTGCAGGAATTGCAGCAACAGCTAAGGCACTTCGTTTGGTGGCAGATAAAGAAGAATTTGCTCTTCCTAAAATTGCTAAAATGAAAGAAATCATCTATGATGAACTTGCAAAACACGAAGATATTATGATTTTCTCTGGTAAAGGAAATGATTTTGCACCGAATATCCTAACCTTTGGTATTAAAGGTGTTCGAGGCGAAGTTGTTGTTCATGCCTTTGAAGAGCACGAAATCTTCATTTCTACAACATCAGCATGTTCATCAAAAGCTGGAAAACCAGCTGGAACTTTGATTGCTATGGGAGTTCCAACAAAACAAGCTCAATCAGCTGTTCGTATTAGTCTTGACGACGACAATGATATGGGACAAGTTGAGCAATTCTTAACGATTTTCAAACAAGTTTACGAAAAAACAAAAAAAGTTAGATAATAAGAAGAAAGGATAAAGAGAGTTCCCTCTTTAATAAACTATGCAATACTCAGAAATCATGGTTCGCTACGGCGAATTATCAACAAAAGGTAAGAACCGCATGCGTTTCATCAATAAATTGAAACGTAACATGAAACATGTTCTTTCAATTTACCCTGATGTCAGAGTTGTGGCAGACCGCGACCGCGCTCACATTTATTTGAACGGAACAGATTACGTACCAGTTGCTGAATCATTGAAACAAATTTTCGGGATTCAAGCATTTTCACCGTCTTACAAGATCGAAAAAAATCTTGAAACAATCAAAAAAGCTGTTCAAGATGTGATGAAAGATGTTTATAGTGAAGGGCTTACTTTTAAAATCACAAGTAAACGTAGTGATCACAACTTTGAAATGGACAGCCGTGAGTTAAACCAATACCTTGGCTCAGCTGTTTTTGAAGTCTTACCAGATATTCAAGCACAAATGAAGGGCCCAGATGTCAACTTAAAAGTTGAGATTCGTGAAGAAGCGGCATATCTTTCGTATGAAAATATTAAAGGTGCTGGAGGCCTTCCTGTAGGAACTGCAGGTCGTGGTATGTTAATGCTTTCTGGTGGTATTGATTCACCAGTTGCTGGCTACCTTGCACTTAAACGTGGTGTTGATATCGAGGCTGTTCACTTTGCTAGCCCACCATATACTAGTCCCGGTGCTCTAAAAAAAGCTCAAGATTTAACACGTAAATTGACAAAATTTGGTGGAAATATTGATTTCATCGAAGTTCCATTTACCGAAATTCAAGAGGAAATCAAAGAAAAAGCGCCAGAAGCTTACTTGATGACTTTGACTCGTCGTTTCATGATGCGTATTACAGACCGAATTCGTGAAGAACGTAATGGTTTGGTTATCATCAATGGTGAAAGTCTTGGTCAAGTTGCTAGTCAAACACTTGAAAGTATGCGAGCTATTAATGCTGTAACTGCAACACCAATCATTCGTCCTGTTGTTACAATGGATAAATTGGAAATTATTGATATCGCGCAAAAAATCGATACTTTTGATATTTCAATCCAACCATTTGAAGATTGTTGCACAATCTTTGCACCAGATCGTCCAAAAACAAATCCAAAAATCAAAAATGTTGAACAATACGAAAAACGTATGGATGTTGAAGGACTTGTTGAACGCGCAGTTGCTGGCATTAAAGTGACAACAATTACACCTCAAGCTGAACATGATGAAGTCGATGATTTAATCGATGACTTACTATAGTATTAAAGCCATCTTAGATGGCTTTTTTGTACCAGTTAAAGTCTGAAAGCCTCATCATAAAATGGTATAATATGCCCATGGAGGTGTGACTAAGATGTTAGATAGGATGATTTACAAAAAAACAACCTTGGCTTGCTTGGCTTTTTTACTGGTTAGCTTGTTTGGAAGTGCTATTTATGGTTTGATTTTTGAAAAGCATGCGGCAAGTAGTGTTAATCAGGCAAAAGTAAGTTCAAAAAAAGTTAAAACGGCGCGTGTTATGGCAAATGGTGATATTCTAATCCATAATGGACTTTATGGCAGTGCTGAGAAATCTGATGGAACGTATGATTTTAAGCCTTTCTTTGAATACGCTAAGAGTTGGATTTCAAGCGCTGATTTAGCGATTGGAGACTATGAAGGGACAATTAGTCCTGATTATCCTCTAGCAGGTTATCCGCTATTTAATGCGCCAAGTGAGATTGCTGATGCAATGAAGGATACAGGTTATGATGTCGTTGATTTAGCTCATAATCATATTTTGGATTCAGGGCTTTCAGGTGCCATTAATACTGTAAAAACATTTGACAAACTTGGTATGCCAAGTATTGGGGTCTATAAAAACAATCGTGACAAAGAAGATATTTTAATTAAAAATGTCAATGGGATCAAAATTGCAATCCTAGGTTATTCTTATGCTTACAATGGTTTAGAAGCAAATCTTTCTTCAAGTAACTATGAAAAACACATGTCTGATTTAGATGAAGACAGGATGAAGTCTGAAATCCAAGAAGCAGAAAAGAAAGCTGATGTCACTATCGTTATGCCTCAAATGGGTGTTGAATATCAACTCGAACCAACTCAAGAGCAAGTAACGCTCTATCATAAAATGATTGATTGGGGTGCAGACGTTATTTTTGGTGGACATCCACACGTGGTAGAACCATCAGAAACAATCGAAAAAAACGGTGAGAAGAAATTTATCATCTACTCAATGGGAAACTTCATTTCTAATCAACGTTTGGAGACAGTAGATGATATTTGGACAGAACGTGGTTTATTGATGGATGTGACATTTGAGAAGAAAAACAATAAAACTACTATTAAGAAGGTTGCAGCTCACCCAACTATGGTTTGGGTTTGGAGCAAAGGCGTAGTTGGTTCAGAAGGTTTTGTTCTTTCAGATTACCGTACGCTGATTTTGGAAGATTTTATCAAAGGTGGTAAATATCGTGATAAACTGGATGCAGCAATGCAAGAAAGAGTTGATACTGCCTATCAAGAAATGAATGAATTGGTGAATTTACAATGGAATTAAAACGTCAAAAGGTGAAACTTTTTTCTAAAAGTTCCTGTGATGTCAAAAACTTATACTTATCAGCATTTCCAGCTGTTGAACGTGTGCCATATTTTTCAATGCTTTTGACAAGTTACCGAGAATTGGCAGATTTTTACGCTTATTATGATGGAGATGACTTTGTTGGATTAGCCTATGTTTTACAAAATGAAGATGTTGTTTATTTATTTTTCTTGGCGGTTAATCCGCAAATTCGTTCCCGTGGATATGGCTCTGAGATTTTGCAGGATATCAAAAAAATAGCAGGAAACCGTCCAGTTGTTCTAGCTATTGAGCCAATGGATGAAAAAGCTGACAACTTTCACCAACGTTTGAAACGCGTGCGTTTTTATGAGAAAAATGGTTTTCACATTACAGCATATTATTATCATGAGGGTACTGAGACTTATCAGATGATGGCAAATAATAAAACAATTGCAATTGACTCTATCGAAAAATTGACGAAAAAAGCAGTTCTAGGTTTAGTAAAAGTATCTTATGATAAAAAATAGAGAATGAAAACGTACTATCATTAAAAAAAGGCAGCATATTCCTTGCTTTAATCATCTTAACGTGTTAAAATATGAACGTTGACTAAATGCACATCCTGTGCAACCGCACGAAAATCGTTTTTAAGAAACTTTCGAGGTTCACGATTTAGGCGAGTCTTCACAAGCGGAAAAATCCGCAACAAAAATTTATAGGAGGTGCACGATGAGCACATATGCAATCATCAAAACTGGTGGAAAACAAGTTAAAGTTGAAGTAGGTCAAGCTATCTATGTTGAAAAACTTGATGTTGAAGCTGGTTCAGAAGTAACATTTAACGAAGTTGTTCTTGTTGGTGGTGAAAAAACTGTTGTTGGTACACCAGTTGTTGAAGGAGCTTCTGTTGTTGGTACTGTTGAAAAACAAGGAAAACAAAAGAAAGTTGTTACTTTCAAATACAAACCTAAAAAAGGTTCACACCGTAAACAAGGTCACCGTCAACCTTACACTAAAGTTGTTATCAACGCTATCAACGCTTAATTTAGCATTCTCATGATTCAAGCAACTTTTATTCGTCATGAAGGAAATCTAGAAAGTGTTGAGCTTACTGGACATGCCGGCAGTGGTGAATATGGCTTTGATATCGTATGTGCAGCTGTCTCAACCTTATCGATTAATTTAGTTAATTCGTTAGAGGCTTTGACAGATTGTGACGTTGATTTAGCTGTCAATGAGATTGATGGTGGTTATATGAAGATTGATATCTCTCATATGACCAAAAAGACAGATGAGAAAGTTCAACTTTTATTTGAAAGCTTTCTTTTAGGAATGACCAACTTGGCAGAGAACTCTCAAGAGTTTGTCTCAGTTAAGGTCATTGCAAACTAATTTGAAAAGAGGACACTACATATGTTAAAAATGAATCTTGCTAACTTGCAACTTTTCGCCCACAAAAAAGGTGGAGGTTCTACATCAAATGGTCGTGATTCTGAAGCAAAACGTCTTGGTGCTAAAGCAGCTGACGGTCAAACTGTTTCAGGTGGATCAATCCTTTACCGTCAACGCGGTACTCACATCTACCCAGGTGTGAACGTAGGTCGCGGTGGTGACGATACACTTTTCGCTAAAGTGGAAGGTGTTGTTCGCTTCGAACGTAAAGGTCGCGATAAACGTCAAGTATCAGTTTATCCAATCGCAAAATAATTTAGCAAAAGAGTCTGCTTTATGCAGACTTTTTTTGTTTGATTTTTTAAGTTATTGTCAATCTTTACTTGATATAGCGCCTTTTACTATATTTTGATATAATGAAACTGATTGATTTTTTAGAAAGAATGATTGACATGAATATACAGCAACTACGTTACGTTGTAGCTATTGCAAATAGCGGTACTTTTCGTGAAGCGGCGTCTAAGCTTTTTGTTAGCCAACCGAGTTTGTCAGTAGCTATAAAGGATCTTGAAGGTGAATTAGGGTTTCAAATTTTTACACGAACAACAACTGGTGCTGTTTTGACCAGTCATGGTATGACGTTTTATGAAAAGGCACTCGAAGTTGTTAAGAGTTTTGATTCTTTTGAAAAGCAATTTTCGCAATCAGCAGTTGATTCTGATGAATTCTCAATTGCAAGTCAGCACTATGATTTTTTGCCACCGTTAATCACAGCTTTTTCTAAGGCTCATCCAGAATACAAGGATTTTCGTATTTTTGAATCAACGACCATTCAAATCCTTGATGAGGTTGCACAAGGTGACAGTGAGATTGGGATTATTTATCTAAATAATCAAAATCGAAAGGGACTTTTACAGCGTATGGAAAAACTGGGTTTGGAATTTATTGAACTGATTCCGTTTAAAACCCACATTTATATTGCTAAGGATCATCCTTTAGCTCAAAAAGAAAGTCTTGTAATGGATGACTTGAAGAACTTTCCAACGGTGCGCTTCACACAAGAAAAAGATGAGTATCTTTATTATTCTGAAAACTTTGTAGACACTTCTGACAGCCCACATATTTTCAATGTGACTGACAGGGCAACGTTAAATGGTATTTTAGAGCGAACAGATGCATTTGCAACAGGGTCAGGTTTTCTGGATGGTAGAAGTGTTAATGGTATCACTGTTATTCCTCTTGAAGATAAGCTGGATAATAAAATGGTTTATATTAAACGACGTGATAAAAACTTATCGCCGATTGCTTTAAAATTTACTGGTGTCATGAGAGATTATTTTGAAAAATTCAGTCCAAAGGTGACCAAATGAAAAACTATAGAAAAATTTATTTTCCATTAGCTGCTGTTGTTTTGATTGCATTAGATCAATTGAGCAAGCTATGGATTGTCAATCATATTCCTTTAAACACTATTTATAAATTTTTGCCGGGTATTTTTAGTCTAACTTACTTGCGTAATTATGGTGCTGCGTTCTCAATTTTACAAAATCAACAATGGTTCTTTACGGTGATTACCTTTGCTGTTGTTGGCGCTGCTTGTTATTATTTTGTTAAAAATTTACAAGGTAATTTTTGGCTCTTGTTTGGGCTTTTGTTAATTATTTCAGGCGGATTAGGAAATTTTATTGATCGCGTGCGCCTAGGCTATGTTGTTGATATGGTTCACTTAGATTTTATGAATTTTGCAATTTTTAATGTGGCAGATTCGTATTTAACTGTTGGGGTAATTATTCTTTTCATTACCCTATGGAAAGAGGAGGAAAATGGAATTAATCATTAAAGAAGCTGGTGCTCGTTTGGACAAAGCCTTAGCGGATTTGACAGAATTGTCACGTAGCCAAGCTAATGATGAAATTAAAAAAGAAACTGTTTTGGTAAATGGCAAAGCTGTCAAAGCGAAATATGCTGTTAAAGTTGGTGATGTTGTCACTTACGAAGTTCCAGAAGAAGAAGTACTAGAGTATACTGCTGAAAATATTCCACTTGATATTATTTATGAGGATGAAGATGTAGCTGTTGTTAATAAGCCACAAGGTATGGTTGTTCATCCGTCAGTTGGGCATACATCTGGTACGTTAGTAAATGCATTGATGTATCACATTAAAGATTTATCATCAATAAATGGTGTTATTCGCCCTGGTATTGTCCATCGTATTGATAAAGATACTTCAGGACTTTTGATGATTGCAAAGAATGACGCTGCACATAATGCTCTCGCAGCAGAGTTGAAAGATAAGAAATCACTTCGTAAGTATGTTGCCATCGTTCACGGAAATATTCCAAATGATCGTGGTGTGATTGAAGCACCGATTGGCCGTTCAGACAAAGATCGTAAAAAACAAGCTGTAACAGCTAAGGGAAAACCAGCTGTGACACATTTTAAAGTCTTGGAACGATTTGGGAGCTACACGCTAGTTGAATTGACTTTGGAGACAGGTCGTACTCACCAAATTCGTGTGCACATGGCTTATATTGGACACCCTGTTGCAGGTGATCCACTTTACGGACCACGTAAAACACTTAAAGGGCATGGTCAATTTTTGCATGCGCAAACTCTTGGCTTTACACATCCGAAAACTGGTGAAACAATAACATTTACGGCAGAAGTTCCTGAAATTTTTAAAGAAACACTAGAAAAATTAAGAAGCGGTAAAGCGTAAGAAAATATGATAAAAACAGGATTAGCAGGTGATTGCTACCTGTTTTTTTATTCGTCTTTTAAAAATAATTTCAAGATATTTTTTGTCCAAGTTCGTAAATTACTTGTCAAACGATAAACGATTTGGTATTATATAGACAGTAAATATTATCCTTTAATACTGTCCCGTGAGGCAGGCAAGGAGAGAACGGTAAAAGAAAAGTGCAACTGGTATAGTTGTACCTATATTTTGTGGAATCTCCTTGGTAACGAGGAGATTTTTTGTATATTTAGAGAGGTTTGTTTATGAAAACAAAAGAAATTGTTGATGGCGTAACAATGAAACGTGCTATTACACGTATCACTTATGAAATTATCGAGCGCAATAAAAATCTTGATAATATCGTCCTTGCAGGTATTAAGACACGTGGTGTTTATATCGCTCGTCGTATTCAAGACCGTTTGAAACAATTGGAAGGTATTGATATTCCGATTGGTGACCTTGATACCAAACCTTTCCGAGATGATATGAAAGTTGAAGAAGATACAACTAATATGCCAGTTGATATTACTGGTAAAGACGTTATTTTGGTAGATGACGTTCTTTATACAGGTCGTACAATTCGTGCAGCAATTGATAACTTGGTAAGTCTTGGTCGTCCAGCGCGTGTCAGTCTTGCAGTATTAGTTGACCGTGGACACCGTGAACTCCCAATTCGTGCTGATTACGTTGGTAAAAACATTCCAACAAGTGCAATCGAAGAAATTATCGTTGAAGTTGTCGAAGTAGACGGTAAAGATCGCGTTAGCATTGTTGATCCAAGTTAATCAGTATAAGAATTAAGGAGAGTGAAAAAAAGTGGAAAACGTAAGATACGATGTGCATGATATGCCAAAACCAGGAATGCTTTTTGGACTATCATTTCAACATTTGTTTGCAATGTTTGGTTCAACAGTTTTGGTTCCAATTTTAGTTGGAATTGATCCTGCGATTGCACTATTTTCAAGTGGTTTGGGTACTCTAGCGCATTTGACAGTAACCAAATATAAAATTCCAGCATATATGGGTTCAAGTTTTGCTTACATCGCAACAATGCAAATGCTCATGAAAACAGATGGGATTGCTGCGGTAGCTCAGGGGGCAATTGCTGGTGGTTTGGTTTACTTGATTGTTGCCTTGATTGTGAAATTTGCAGGAAATGCTTGGATTGATAAAGTATTGCCACCGGTTGTGGTTGGTCCAATCATCATTGTTATCGGTCTTAGCCTTGCAACAACAGCCGTTAATGATGTAATGCTTAAAGATGGCGCTTATAATTTCACTTACCTTTTGATTGGTATGGTAACATTGCTTGCGGTTATTCTCTTTAACATGTATGGCAAAAAAATCATCGGTGTTATTCCAATTCTTCTTGGATTGATTGTTGGTTATATTTTTGCCTTGGTTATTGGTGCTGTGACAGGTCAAAGCATTGTTGATTTGTCAGGCGTTGCAAAATCAGCTTGGTTCCAAGTTCCAGATTTTGATATTCTTTTTGTAGATTATCACTTTAAACTTTATCCAAGTGCCATCTTGACAATGGCTCCAATCGCTTTTGTTACAATGACTGAGCACTTTGGACACGTTATGGTTCTTAATAGCTTAACAGGACGTGACTTCTTTAAAGATCCAGGTCTTGATCACACTCTTACAGGTGATGGTCTAGCACAAATCATCGCAGGGTTCTTCGGTGCTCCACCGGTAACATCATATGGTGAAAACATCGGTGTCATGGCTCTTAACAAAATCTATTCAGTGTACGTTATCGCTGGAGCTGCTGTGATTGCGGTTGTGATGAGCTTTATCGGAAAAATTTCAGCTCTACTTTCATCAATTCCAACACCAGTTATCGGTGGTATTTCAATTGCACTTTTTGGTGTTATTGCATCAAGTGGTCTTAAAATTTTAGTTGAAAATAAAATTGATTTTGATAATAAGAAAAATCTTTTAATTGCAAGTGTTATCCTAGTTTCTGGTATCGGTGGTTTGACATTACAAGTCGCTGGTCTTCAAATTACAGGTGTTGCTTTCTCAACACTTTTAGGAATTATCTTGTATCAAATTCTTCCAGAAAAGGACTAAAAAATGGCAATTACAGATGGCGTTGTTTCATTAAAACATTTGGTTACAATGGAAACATTATCAAATGAAGAAGTGTTAGGTTTAATCAAACGTGGTATTCAGTTTAAGAATAACGAAGTTGACTTTAGTTTAGATAGACAATATTTTGCAGCTAATCTTTTCTTTGAACCATCAACTCGTACACACAAATCTTTTGAAGTTGCTGAAAGAAAACTTGGACTTGATGTCATTGAGTTTGATGCAAAAACAAGTTCAGTTAACAAAGGTGAAACTTTGTATGATACGATTTTGACAATGAGCTCACTAGGAATTGATATCTGCGTGATTCGTCACTCAATGGAAGATTATTACAAAGAGTTGATTGATAGCCGAACAATTCAAACAGCAATTGTTAATGGTGGTGACGGTTCTGGTCAACACCCGAGTCAGTGTTTACTTGATTTGATGACAATTTATGAAGAGTTTGGAAGTTTTGAAAATCTTAAAGTTGCTATTGTCGGTGATATCACACATTCTCGTGTTGCAAAATCGAACATGCAAATTCTTAAACGACTTGGAGCAGAGTTATACTTTACTGGTCCAGAGCAATGGTACTCAAGTGAATTTGATGTCTATGGAAAATTTGTAACAATTGATGAGATTGTTGACAAAGTTGATGTCATGATGATGTTGCGTGTTCAGCATGAACGTCATGATAGCGAGCGTGGTTTTTCAAAAGAAACTTATCATAAAACTTATGGTCTAACTTATGAACGTTATGACAAAATGAAGACTTCTGCCATCATTATGCACCCAGCACCAGTTAATCGTGATGTTGAGATTGCTGATAAACTGGTAGAAGCACCAAAATCAAGAATTGCTACACAAATGCAAAACGGTGTTTTTGTGAGAATGGCAATCTTAGAAGCTGTACTTAATGGTAAAGCTTAACTATTTATTTGAAGTGTCCGCTAAAAACGTTAAACTGCTCCCGTGAGAGCAAACGAGAGGAATAAAAATGGCAAAAAGACTTTTAATTTTAGAAGATGGAACAATTTTTGAAGGGAAAGCTTTTGGAGCTGACCTTGATGTAACAGGTGAGATTGTTTTTAATACTGGTATGACAGGTTACCAAGAATCAATTACTGACCAGTCTTATAACGGTCAAATCTTGACATTTACTTATCCGCTAGTGGGTAACTACGGTGTCAATCGAGATGACTATGAATCAATCAAACCAACATGTAAAGGGGTTGTTGTTTCAGAAAACACACGTCGACCTAATAATTGGCGTAATCAAATGACTTTAGATGAATTTTTGAAAGCAAAAAATATTCCTGGAATTTCTGGAGTTGACACACGAGCTCTAACAAAAATCATTCGAAAACATGGTACGATGAAAGCAACTTTGGCAAATGCAGGAGATACTCTTGAGCATTTGCAAGACCAGTTGCGAGCAACAGTTTTACCAACTAACAATATTGAGCAAGTATCAACAAAAACTGCTTATCCAGCACCAGGTGTTGGTAAAAATATTGTTCTGGTTGACTTTGGACTTAAACATTCTATTTTACGAGAATTTTCAAAACGTAAATGTAATATAACGGTTGTACCTTATAACATTACTGCTGATGAGATTCTCCAACTCAACCCTGACGGTGTTATGTTGTCAAATGGTCCAGGTAACCCAGAAGATGTGCCAGAAGTTCTGGATATGATTCGTGGCGTTCAAGGAAAAATTCCAATCTTCGGTATTTGTATGGGTCACCAACTTTTCAGCTTAGCAAATGGTGCTAAAACATATAAAATGAAATTCGGTCACCGTGGATTTAACCATGCAGTGCGCGAAATTGCTACTGGACGTATTGATTTTACAAGTCAAAACCATGGTTATGCAGTTGATCGAGACTCACTTCCTGATTGCTTGATGGTTACTCATGAAGAAATCAACGATAAATCTGTAGAAGGTGTTCGTCACCGTGATTTTCCAGAATTTTCAGTTCAATTCCACCCAGACGCTGCGCCTGGACCACATGATGCAAGTTATCTATTTGATGATTTCATCGAATTAATTGATGCTTTTCAAGCTGGAAAAACTCGTAACTAATGTTTAAAGCTAACCTGAGAGTTAGAAAATATAAGAAGTATGACTAGTCATACATGAGTTTGAAGCTGATTTTGCGAATAAGTTAGTTTTAAATGTCGGAGAACTATTTAATTCTATCCCGTGAGATAGAGAATATAGAAAGGAGAAGATACAAGCTGCAAGTTAGCTAGAAGTTAACTTGAGCATTTGAGTGCTCATCAGTTGTTGGATGAGTAACTCTTGTATCATAGATTATGCCGAAACGTACTGATATTAAAAAAATTATGGTGATTGGTTCTGGTCCGATTATTATCGGTCAGGCTGCTGAATTTGACTACGCAGGAACACAAGCTTGTCTTGCTTTGAAAGAAGAAGGATACAGCGTTGTTCTTGTTAACTCAAATCCTGCAACAATCATGACAGATAAAGAAATTGCTGATAAAGTTTACATTGAGCCTTTGACAACAGAATTTGTAACTAGAATTCTTCGTAAAGAACGTCCAGATGCACTTCTTCCAACATTAGGTGGACAAACTGGTCTTAACATGGCAATGGAATTGTCAAAAGCAGGAATTCTTGACGAACTTGGAGTTGAATTGCTGGGTACAAAATTATCAGCTATCGACCAAGCTGAAGACCGCGATCAATTTAAACAATTGATGGAAGATTTGAATCAACCTATTCCTGAATCTGAAATTGTAAATACCGTTGATGAAGCAGTTGCTTTTGCTGACTCAATTGGTTATCCAGTTATTGTTCGTCCAGCCTTTACTCTTGGTGGTACTGGTGGTGGTATGTGTGACAATGAAGAAGAACTCCGTGAAATCGCTGAAAATGGTTTGAAATTGTCACCAGTTACACAATGTTTGATTGAACGTTCAATTGCAGGTTTTAAAGAAATTGAATACGAAGTGATGCGTGATGCTGCAGACAACGCTTTGGTTGTTTGTAACATGGAAAACTTTGACCCTGTTGGTATTCACACAGGTGACTCAATTGTTTTTGCGCCAACGCAAACTCTTTCAGATATTGAAAACCAAATGTTGCGTGATGCAAGTTTGAGTATTATCCGCGCTCTTAAAATTGAAGGTGGATGTAACGTTCAACTTGCCCTTGACCCAAATAGCTTTAAATACTATGTTATCGAAGTAAATCCACGTGTGTCACGTTCATCAGCTCTTGCTTCAAAAGCTACTGGTTACCCAATCGCAAAATTAGCTGCTAAGATTGCTGTTGGTTTAACGCTTGATGAAATGATAAACCCAGTTACAGGTACGACATACGCTATGTTTGAGCCAGCTCTTGACTATGTGGTAGCTAAGATTCCTCGCTTCCCATTTGATAAATTTGAAAATGGTGAACGCCGTCTAGGTACTCAAATGAAAGCGACTGGTGAAGTTATGGCAATCGGTCGTAACATTGAAGAGTCACTTTTGAAAGCTTGTCGCTCTCTTGAAATTGGTATTCATCACAATGAAATGTCCGAATTAGCAAATGTTTCAGATGATGATTTGGTGAATAAGATTGTTCGTGCCCAAGACGATCGTCTTTTCTACCTATCTGAAGCCATCCGTCGTGGATACACAATTGAAGAATTATCAAAACTAACAAAAATTGATCTTTTCTTCCTTGATAAATTGCTTCACATTTTTGAAATTGAGCAAGAATTAGCTACTCACGTTGGTGATGTCGATGTTCTTAAAGAGGCAAAACGAAATGGATTTGCGGATCTTAAAATTGCAGAGCTTTGGAACATGACTGCTGAAGAAGTTCGAACTCTTCGAATCGAAAATAAAATCATTCCAGTTTATAAAATGGTTGATACATGTGCTGCTGAGTTCGAATCAGCAACACCATACTTCTACTCAACATATGAATGGGAAAATGAATCAATCAAATCAGATAAAGAATCAATTATCGTACTTGGTTCTGGACCAATCCGAATTGGTCAAGGTGTCGAATTTGACTACGCAACAGTTCACTCTGTTAAAGCAATTCAAGCTGCAGGATATGAAGCTATTATCATGAACTCAAATCCTGAAACAGTTTCAACTGACTTCTCAATTTCAGACAAACTTTACTTCGAGCCACTTACATTTGAAGATGTTATGAATGTGATTGAGCTTGAGCAACCAAAAGGTGTTATCGTTCAATTTGGTGGTCAAACTGCGATTAACTTAGCAGAACCATTGTCAAAAGCAGGTGTCAAAATTCTTGGTACGCAAGTGGCTGACCTTGACCGTGCTGAAGACCGAGATCTTTTTGAACAAGCTCTAAAAGCGTTGAACATTCCACAACCACCAGGACAAACTGCAACAAATGAAGAAGAAGCGGTAGAAGCAGCTCATAAGATTGGTTTCCCAGTTCTTGTTCGCCCATCATATGTTCTAGGTGGACGTGCTATGGAAATCGTTGAAAATGAAGAAGATCTTCGTTCATACATGCGTACAGCTGTAAAAGCGAGTCCTGACCATCCCGTTCTTGTAGACTCATATATTGTTGGTCGTGAATGTGAAGTGGATGCCATTTCAGATGGTAAAGATGTTTTGATTCCAGGTATTATGGAACACATTGAACGTGCTGGTGTTCACTCAGGTGACTCAATGGCTGTTTACCCACCACAAACACTTTCTAAGAAAGTTCAAGAAACTATCGCAGATTATACAAAACGTCTAGCGATAGGGTTGAATTGCTTTGGTATGATGAATATCCAATTTGTTATCAAAGATGAAACTGTTTATGTTATCGAAGTTAACCCGCGTGCAAGTCGTACGGTTCCATTCTTATCTAAAGTAACAAATATTCCAATGGCTCAAGTAGCAACAAAATTGATTCTTGGACAAACTTTGTCAGACCTTGGTTATGAAGATGGTCTTTATCCAGAAGCTGATTATGTTCATGTCAAAGCACCAGTCTTCTCATTTACAAAACTTGCTAAAGTTGATAGCCTTTTGGGTCCTGAAATGAAATCAACTGGTGAAGTCATGGGATCAGATCAAACACTTGAAAAAGCTCTTTACAAAGTGTTCGAAGCATCATATCTTCACTTGCCATCATTTGGTAATGTAGTCTTTACTGTATCTGATGATACTAAAGCCGAAGCACTTGGATTAGCAAAACGTTTTGCTAACATTGGATACTGTATCCTTGCAACACACGGAACAGCTAAGTTCTTTGCTGAGCATGGCCTTCATTCAACAATCATTGATAAGATTGGTCAAGATGACGATAATGACATTCCAGCACTTGTTCGTGCAGGAAAAGTTCAAGCAATTGTTAATACAGTTGGTACAAAACGTACTCTTGATGAAGATGGAGCTATTATTCGCAGCTCTGCTATCGAGCATGGTGTTCCTCTCTTTACTGCGCTTGATACAGTAGATGCCATGATTCGTGTACTTGAAAGTCGCGGATTTACAACGCAAGCCATCTAATATCAATCAAAGGCTGAGACTAATGTCTCAGCTTTTTTTGTTTTCACTTACAAACTTGTAAGAATTTCTGCTAACGAATTCAACTATAATGGTTATAAAGATGAACTTCGGTTTATTCTTGACAGTAATATACCAAAAATGTATAATTGTTCTATCTTAGCGATACAATTATACAAAAAGAAAACGAGGAAGAAAATGTCTAGAAGAAGCAAGTCAAGTATGTCAAAAAAGACTAAGATTACAATTGGAGCAGCAGTAGCAATTTTTGTGGTTGCTGGTGGGGGATTGATGATGTGGCAACAGTCCAAATCATCAGTAAAAAGTGAAGTATCTTACAACACTGTCAATGTAACAGAAGGTACAATTTCATCATCTACTTTACTAACTGGGAAAGTGAAAGCTTCTCAGGAGCAATATGTGTATTTTGATAGTAGCAAAGGTAGTTCAGCTAGACCAACTGTAGCTGTCGGAGACCAAATCACAACAGGTCAACAACTTGTTCAATATGACTCAACTGCGGCACAAGCAGCTTACGATACGGCTGTTCGTGGACTTAATAAAGTTGGACGCCAAATTGACTATTTGAAAAAATACGGTAATCTGCCAACAACATCAACTAGTACCGATGAAGAAACTGGTGAGGAAACAACAGTTACTTCTCAGCCAACAGCTCAACAAACTGCTGAATACAATCAGCAATTACAAGATTTGAATGATTCCTATGCGGATGCTCAAGCTGAGGTAAATAAAGCTCAACAAGCACTAAATGAAACAATTATTACAAGTGATGTTTCTGGTACAGTTGTTGAAGTTAATAATGATATTGACCCATCATCTAAAAATAGTCAAACGCTTGTTCACGTGGCAACAGAAGGTCAACTTCAGGTAAAAGGAACATTGACAGAATACGATTTGGCAAATATTAAGACTGGTCAAAACGTTAAGATTAAGTCAAAAGTTTATCCTGATCAAGAATGGACTGGTACAATTTCATACATTTCAAATTATCCAAATCAAACTGCTGATGCAGCAACTTCTGAATCAAGCAACTCATCAAATAGTTCAGCTTCTTATGATTACAAAATTGATTTGACAGGTGACACTACTAACCTTCAACAAGGATTTACAGTTTCAGTAGAAGTTGTTAATGAAAACAAAAATAAACTTGTCCCAGTTGACGCTGTCTCTACTGAGGGAGATAAAAAGTTTGTCTGGATTTATGACAAAGATTCTAAAAAAGTAAGTAAAGTAGAAGTAGCCCTTGGAAATGCTGATGCTTCACAACAAGAAATTTTAAGTGGAGTAGAAGTAGGTCAATCTGTTATTTCAAATCCTGATAAAGCTCTAAAAAATGGTGAAAAAGTTGAACATGTAACTAAAGAAGATGCCACTGCTAAAGAAGAATAAGAGGTGACAGTAGTGACAGATGAGAAAAAACCACTAATTCAATTAAATAATATTATAAAATCTTACCAGAATGGCGATCAAGAACTCAATGTTTTAAAAGGAATTGATTTGACAGTTTATGAAGGTGAATTTCTTGCCATTATGGGACCATCTGGTTCAGGTAAATCAACCTTGATGAACATTATCGGTCTCTTGGATAGACCAACATCTGGTGATTATAGCTTGAATGGCAAACAAGTCGAAGAACTCAAAGAGAAAGAACTTGCCAGAGTTAGAAACGAAGAAATTGGATTTGTCTTTCAACAATTCTTCCTTCTTTCTAAGTTATCAGCTTTACAAAATGTTGAACTTCCACTCATTTATGCTGGTGTCGGTGCTTCAAAGCGTCGTCAATTAGCAAAACAATTTTTAGAAAAAGTTGAGTTGAGCGAACGAATGAAGCATTTACCGTCTGAGTTGTCTGGTGGACAAAAGCAACGTGTCGCTATTGCGCGTGCTTTGGTCAATAATCCTTCAATTATTCTTGCTGATGAGCCAACAGGTGCCCTTGATACTAAGACAAGTATTCAAATCATGAACTTATTGACGGAGTTAAATCGTGAAGGAAAAACGATTGTTATGGTAACGCACGAGCCTGAGGTGGCTGATTTTGCAACACGAAAAATTATTATTCGTGATGGTGAGATTACAAGAGATACCACAGAAAGTGTTCGAATTGATTAAGGGAGGATTATGATGGAAAATTGGAAATTCGCCCTAAGTTCAATCATGGGGCACAAGATGCGTTCGTTTTTAACAACTTTAGGAATCATTATCGGTGTGGCTTCAGTGGTTGTCATTATGGCATTGGGTGAAGGAATGACAAATCAAGTCACTAATATGTTTGCTTCTGACAATCAAAATATTCAAATTTATTACACAACTAAGAAGTCAGATGATATGGATATTTTTGATGATGAAGACCCTACAGCATCTGACAAAGGACCACAAATTAAGGAAGAGTGGTTGCAAAAAATCACAAGCGAGCTTCCAGGTGTTACGAATTACTATTTAACAAATGGGACAACATCAACAGTTGAGGGAAATCAGAAAAAATCTAAAAATGTTAATATAACAGGGGTAAACAAGACTTATTTTGCGGTTAAAAAATTCAAAGTACTAGCAGGACGAAGTTTTGAAAAGGGAGATTATGACCGTTTTTCTCGTATTGTTATGTTGGATACAAAATTAGCTGTTAAACTTTTCGGCAGCAATAATGCTTCGCTTAATCAGCAAGTTTCTATCGGTTCAAAAACCTATCTAGTTGTTGGTGTTTATAAAGACCCAGATGCTGGTTCGGCACAGTATGGCATGCAATCAGGCGGAAATGCTGTTATGACAAATACTCAGTTAGCTGCAGAGTTCAACATTGACGAGGTTCAGGGAGCATTTGTTCATGTCAGCGATGTTAAAGAATCGTCTAAAGTCGGAAAAGAAGCTGCTCGTTTGATGACACAGATTTCTGGTGTTAGAACTGGTCGATTTACAATTTATGACATGACGCAAGTACTTTCTCAGGTGAAATCAGCTTATGGCATGATGACAACGGTTATCGGTGCTATTGCAGGTATTTCATTGCTTGTTGGTGGTATTGGTGTCATGAATATCATGTTAGTATCTGTAACCGAGAGAACACGTGAGATTGGTTTACGTAAAGCTCTCGGTGCTACGCGCCAGAAAATTTTGACTCAATTTTTAATTGAATCAATGGTCTTAACAATTTTAGGTGGATTGATTGGGCTTGCTTTAGCGTCTGGAGTAACAGCCTTGCTTGGAAATACTATTCCAAATGTTAAACCATCTATTTCTCTAAATATTGCACTAGGTAGCCTTATCTTTTCAGCCCTTATCGGTATTGTATTTGGGCTATTACCGGCTAACAAAGCAAGTAAACTAAATCCAATTGAAGCCCTTCGTTATGAATAATGAAAGGAGTTACATAATTTCTTGTTAAAAAAGAATAACCCTTGTATAATAAATTTAAGTAATAGACGTGTTAAAGGATGATATGATGTATGAAACTTTGAAGAAGTTGGTTCAATTTTTGGGAATTTTTTCAATTGCTTTGACTGTTTTATTTTTAGTCTATCTATTTAAGCACATGGATATTTTAAATGATCCTGATGCTTTAACAAGAGCGCTTAAAGGCCATTTGATTATAGGTAGCATTGGATTTCTACTATTACAAATTATTCAAGTTGTTATCCCGATTATTCCAGGTGGTGTGACAACGGTTGTTGGTTTTATGGCATTTGGACCAATTCTGGGATTTATTCTGAATTATGTTGGAATTGTGATTGGGAGTATCATTCTATTTTTGCTTACGAGGCGATATGGTAAACCGTTTATTTTATTATTTGTAGATGAGAAATCATTTAAGCATTATGAGCAAAAATTGGCATCATCAACATATGAAACTGTATTTGCTTTGAATATGGCTTCTCCTATATCACCAGCAGATATTTTGGTTATGGTAACCGGCTTATCAAGAATGTCCTTTAAACGATTCTTATACATTATTTTAATTTGTAAGCCGATTTCGATTGTTGCTTTTAGTTATTTTTGGATTTATGGTGGACGATTCATCAAAAGTTTTTTGTGATTTTGGTATAATGTGGTTATGTCAATTGTAATTACAACTAGTTTGAGAGAAAATGCTAAATTGCTTGCTAAAGCAAAAACAATCGGTGAAAAGCTTAATCTTCCAGTGATTGAGCGAAATAAACAATCAGCAAAAAAGCTGTTGCAGGGTCGCGAGGGTATCCTTTTGGTTTATGAAAATAAGCTGTGCTTATTAAATCAAGATGGTAGTGAGCTTTCTTTTCATCCAGATACGGCTATGCTACGAATAAAAAGTTCACACGATGCATTGGTTGATTTACTTGGTACGGACTCTTTGAAGGTTCTTGACACGACAATGGGATTAGCAAGTGATAGTATTGTTATGGCATACGCTGGTCACGATGTAACAGCAGTAGAGAGTAATCCTTTGATTCATTTTATTGTTTCAGAAGGTTTAAAAAACTATCAAAGTAACTCTGAGTCACTAAACCAAGCAATGCGTTCAATCAAGACTATTTGTGCTGAGAGTCTGGCGTACTTGAAAAAACTACCGAATGATTCTTTTGATATTGTTTATTGTGATCCGATGTTTTCTGAGAGAATTGAGGAATCGAAGAATCTGGATGGCTTACGTCAGTATGCTAATGTCACAGCTTTTTCAGAAGAGCTTTTGCAAGAAACTAAGCGCGTGGCTAGAAAGAAGATTATCATTAAAGCTCATTTTAGAGATGATGTCTTTGAAAAATATGGCTTTAAGCAATTTGTACGACCGAATCAGAAGTTCCATTATGGTGTAATTGAGATTTAATTGGTAATATATTACTATATTGAGGAGAAAAATGGTTTCAGTAACACAACGTATAAAACAAGTGAAACAACCTTGGGGAGGATATATCCGACCCAAGACAGCATTTCATGTCCAACAATTTGATGATGAGACAGCGTTAAATGATGAAGAGAACATACATCCTATTCTTGTTGGATTGTTGGTTGATTATCTTACTCGATTTATGAATGGAGCACCGTTAGAGGATGCATTTAAAGTTTCTTTACAAGGGGCTAAAAATATATCTGAGTATGAATTGGCAAAGGCGTTTTTAAAGCACGTTAAAGGTTTAGATGATGAATCAATACGTTGTGCTCATAAACTTGTTGAATTTGATGTATATTATCGTGTACAAATGTCATCATTTTATGAGAGCATTTATAGGAGTATGCAAAAAAAAAATAGTCCTGTTCTAACTGATGAGACTATTGAGAACGTACGTACAATGGTCCTAAGATCACTTGCATTTATTGAAAATTATGGACCAATTATTAAAGACGGTTTTACTTTTGAGGGAGCTTATACTGATGTTGTTACTATAGGTGATGGTGACTATTTAACTGCTGATACTCTTTGGGATTTTAAAGTATCAAAGAAAGAGCCAAATAAAGACCAGACACTTCAAATATTGATTTATTATATAATGGGAAAGCATTCTAATTATCTAGAGTTTAACAATATTCAGAATCTCGGAATTTTCAATCCGAGACTTAATAAAGCATATTCACTATCTGTAAGCGATATTTCTGATGAAATAATTACTGAAGTTTCAGAAAAAGTTATTGGTTATAAGTAATATGAATTGTAAACTAAGTAATCTACAATGCTTATATTGTTTAACAATCTGAAAAAAATTAAAAGGTGTCAAGTTTTTTTCTTGACACCTTATCTTTTTATGATATAATAAGTTAAGTGAGTTAGTAGCAGAGCTATTAACCTAAACAAAAAAATAGAAAAGAGACTTTATACTAATGGCAGTAAAAATCCGTTTAACTCGTATGGGTTCTAAGAAAAAACCTTTCTACCGTATCAACGTAGCTGATTCACGTGCTCCACGTGATGGTCGTTTCATCGAAACAGTTGGTACTTACAACCCACTTGTAGCTGAAAACCAAGTAACACTTAAAGAAGAACGTGTTCTTGAATGGTTGTCTAAAGGTGCTCAACCTTCAGATACAGTTCGTAACATCCTTTCTAAACAAGGTGTTATGAAAAAATTCCACGATTCAAAATTCTCAAAATAATAGAGTAACAAAAGCCTATGGATACCATTGAAAATCTTATTATCGCTATTGTGAAACCTTTGATTTCACAACCAGATAATCTTACCATTAAAATTGAAGATACACCTGAGTTTTTAGAATATCATCTGGATTTGGATGCACAGGACATCGGTCGTGTTATCGGTAAAAAAGGTCGTACCATTACAGCGATAAGATCGATTGTCTATTCGGTACCAACTCAAGGTAAAAAAGTAAGACTCGTTATTGACGAAAAAGGAGAAGAGTAGTGTTATGCTACTCTTTTTCTTTTTGCAAATGTCAAGTATCCTGAAAAAAATTAAAAAAAGTTTCAAAAAAGTATTGCCAAAGTGCCTCAATCATGATAGAATATATATTGTATTGATTTGAGAGATAACTTTTGAGAGTTGTTGTGCAGGTCAGATTATTGCAGTTTAAAAAACTTTTTGAAAAAAACTTCAAAAAAGGGGTTGACAAATAAAGTTGATTGCGATAGAATAGGTTATGTTGTTTATGGGGTATAGCCAAGCGGTAAGGCAAGGGACTTTGACTCCCTCATGCGTTGGTTCGAATCCAGCTACCCCAGTGAACCGTATGGTTTTGTTAATATGGTCCGTTGGTCAAGGGGTTAAGACACCGCCTTTTCACGGCGGTAACACGGGTTCGAATCCCGTACGGACTATCTTGACCAGTTGCAGTAGGGCAGCTGGTTTTTTCTTTACTATTTTTATGGTAAAATAATAAAGACTAAGTTATGTGGAGTGAAAATGAATTACTATAATGTTGGAAGAATTGTCAATACACAAGGTCTTCAAGGTGAGATGCGTGTTTTGTCAGTTACAGATTTTGCTGAAGAACGTTTTAAAAAAGGTTCAAAACTGGCTGTTTTTGATGATAAGGATCGTTTTCTGCTTGATGTAGAAATTGCAAGCCATCGCAAACAAAAGAATTTTGACATCATCAAATTCAAAGGTATGTATCATATCAATGATATCGAAAAATATAAAGGGTGCTCATTGAAGGTTGCTGAAGAAAATCTTTCAGAACTTGAAGATGGTGAATTTTACTATCATGAAATCATTGGACTTGACGTTTATGAAAATGATGTTTTAATTGGGCAAATTAAAGAAATTCTTCAGCCTGGTGCTAATGATGTTTGGGTTGTCAAACGTAAAGGAAAACGCGATTTGCTATTGCCGTACATTCCACCAGTTATTTTGAATGTTGATGTTGCAGGTAATCGTGTTGATGTAGATGTATTGGAAGGACTTGACGATGAAGATTGATATCTTGACACTCTTTCCAGAAATGTTTGCACCGCTTGAACACTCAATTGTCGGAAAAGCGACTGAAAAAGGATTGCTTGACATTAATTACCACAATTTCCGTGATAATGCTGAAAAAGCTCGTCATGTTGATGATGAACCTTATGGTGGCGGTCAAGGAATGTTACTTCGTGCGCAGCCTATTTTTGATACGATTGACAAAATTAATGCTAAAAAACCTCGTGTGATTCTTTTGGATCCTGCAGGTCGTAAATTTGACCAAAGCTATGCTGAGGAGCTTTCACAAGAAGAAGAGTTAATCTTTATCTGTGGTCATTATGAAGGCTATGATGAGCGTATCAAGACGTTAGTGACAGATGAGATTTCACTTGGCGATTTTGTTTTAACGGGTGGTGAGTTAGCAGCAATGACAATCGTTGATGCCACAGTTCGCTTGATTCCAAATGTTCTCGGAAAAGAAGCAAGTCACCAAGATGATTCATTTTCATCTGGTTTATTAGAATTTCCTCAGTACACTCGTCCATATGACTTTCGTGGTATGAAAGTGCCTGATGTCTTGATGAGTGGTCACCATGAGAATATTCGTAAGTGGCGAATTGAACAAAGCCTTCGTAAAACATTGGATCGTCGACCTGATTTGTTGGAAAACTATACCTTTACGAAGGAAGAAGAGGCCATTTTCCGTAAGATTCTAAAGGATAGAGACGCGAAAAAATAGAATATGTGATATAATAAAGGACATGCGGCTGTATGTCTTTTTATTTTTGTGGAGGTTTTATGCGAACAAAAGAAGTTGTGGTACTTTCTTACCAAGAAAGTTGGAAAGACGATTTTGAGCAAATCTCAAAAGAGTTACAAGAAGCTGCAGGGAAGCTAGTTCTTCGAATTGAACATGTCGGTAGTACTTCCGTTCAAGGACTTTCGGCAAAGCCAATTATTGATATTGATCTTGTTATTTCAGATGATACAGATTTGACGGAAGTGATTGATCGTTTAGCAAAAATTGGTTATGTTCATGAAGGAAATTTAGGGATAGAAGGAAGAGAGGCTTTTGCTTATTCTGGCAAAGAGCACTTGCAACTTCATCATCTCTATGTCTGCCCTGAAAGTTCGTGTGAGTTAAAACGTCATCTTCCTTTTCGAGATTATTTACGCTGTCATCCAGAAGCTGTTCAGGCTTATGGCGAAGTAAAAGTGAAAGCAGCGCAGCTATTTCCCAAAGATATCGATAGCTATATAGCCTATAAATCAACTATTATTGAACAAATATATAAGGAGATGGAAATTTAAATGTCAGAAAATCGTGAAATCTATGACATTACTATCATTGGTGGTGGACCTGTTGGTCTGTTTGCAGCATTTTATGCTGGTTTGCGTGGAGTTTCAGTAAAAATCATTGAAAGTTTATCTGAACTTGGTGGCCAACCTGCAGTTCTTTATCCTGAAAAAATGGTTTACGACGTTGCTGGTTTCCCAGGAATCACAGCAGCAGATTTGACTGAAAATCTTATTAAACAATTGGATCGTTTTAAAGATAACACAGCTATTTGCCTTAAAGAGGAAGTTAAAACTTTTGAAAAAGATGGTGACATCTTCACTATCGACACAAATAAAGGACAACATTTTTCACGTGCGATTGTGATTGCTTGTGGTAATGGCGCGTTTGCTCCTCGTACACTTGGTCTAGAAGGCGAAGAATTATACGCAGATAATAACCTTTTCTACAACGTTCACAAACTTGACCAATTCGCTGGTAAAAATGTTGTTATTTGTGGTGGAGGAGACTCAGCAGTTGACTGGGCAAACCACTTGGATGGTTTGGCTAAAAGTGTCACAATCGTACACCGTCGTGATGCTTTCCGAGCTCATGAACACAGTGTTGAAGTGTTGAAAAATTCAAATGTCAATATTTTGACACCTTATATACCATACGAACTCTCAGGTGATGGCCAATTTGCTAAGAGCTTAACAGTTCAAAAGGTGAAATCAGATGAGACAGTAGAGTTACCGCTTGATGCATTGATTGTAAGCTTTGGTTTTTCAACTTCAAATAAAAACCTTAAAAACTGGAATGTTGATTACAAACGTTCAAGTATTACAGTTTCACCATTGTTTGAAACAAGTCAACCAGGTGTCTATGCAATCGGTGATGCAGCTGATTATGAAGGAAAAGTTGATTTGATTGCAACTGGTTTTGGTGAAGCACCAACAGCTATTAACCAAGCTATTAAATACATTTTCCCTGATCGTGATAACCGAGTTGTTCACTCAACATCATTAATTAATGAATAATAAAAAAGCCTTGTAAGACAGTGAATTCCACTTGTTTTACAAGGTTTTTTCTGAAATCAAAAATTCACTTTCTGAAATTGACGTTTTTGCAGAAAAATGATAGAATTTGAGAGAAAGTGCTTGACATTGATTGGAAATATAGTATAATTCTATCTGTAAACGATTTCAATGGAGGTGATGAGGATTCTAAAGTCTAAACGAAAACAATTAATCATGCAGAAATTGTCTCATGATAAATTTGTTCGGCTGGATGACTTAGTTAGCCTGCTAGATACCTCTGAATCCACTGTTCGCAGGGATTTAGACGAGCTTGAAAGTGAGCGAAAACTTCACCGAGTTCATGGTGGGGCTGAACTTCCTCACTCGCTCCAAGAGGAATTTACCAATCAGCAAAAATCTATCAAAAACATTCAAGAAAAAAAGCTAGTTGCTCAAAAAGCAGCAGAAATGATTTTAAATGATGAAGTTATTTTTGTGGATGCAGGAACAACCAACGAATTATTATTAGGCTATTTAAATCAGGATAATTTAACGGTTGTAACGAATTCAATTCACCACGCTGCTAAGTTGGTTGATAAAAACGTCAAGACCATCATTATTGGTGGTCATGTAAAAAAATCAACTGATGCAAGTATCGGAGTAGCAGCTTACGATCAAATTCGACAGTTGAGTTTTGATAAAGCTTTCTTAGGTATTAATGGAATTGATGAAAAATTCCTAACAACACCTGACGTAGAGGAAGCAGTTATTAAAAGGACAGTTATCGAGAATGCCAGAAAGACTTATGTAGTCACTGACTCATCAAAGATTGGTCGTATTTCTTTTGCAAAGGTTGAAAAGATTGAAAATGTTACAATCATTACCAATCAATCTAGCGGAGCACTGATGAAAAAAATAAAAGAAAATACGAGGGTAATTGAAGTATGATTTACACAGTAACTCTGAATCCATCAATCGACTTTATCGTTCGCTTGGATAACTTAGTACTTGACAGTGTTAACCGTATGTCTAGCGATGATAAGTTTGCTGGTGGTAAAGGAATTAACGTTAGTCGTATCTTACAACGATTGGATATCGATAATACTGCAACTGGTTTTATCGGTGGTTTCACTGGACGTTTTGTTGCTGATAGCTTAGTAGCTGAAGGTATTAAAACAGACTTTGTTGAAGTTTCTGAAGATACACGTATTAACGTTAAAATCAAAGCTGGTGAAGAAACTGAAATTAATGGTGCTGGTCCAAAAATTTCAGATGAAAAATTAGAAGAATTGAAATCAATTCTTGCTGGCTTGTCTAGCGAAGATACTGTTGTTTTTGCGGGTTCAGCTCCAAGCAGCCTTGGGAACCAAGTTTACAACACTTTGATTCCAATTGCTAAAAAAGCTGGTGCTGAAGTAGTGTGTGACTTTGAGGGACAAACTCTACTTGACTCACTAAACTACCAACCGCTTTTAGTAAAACCAAATAATCACGAATTGGCTGATATCTTTGGTGTAGAATTGAATGGTCTAGCTGATATTGAAAAATACGCTCGTGAAATTCTTGCTAAAGGTGCTAAAAACGTTATTATTTCAATGGCTGGAGATGGCGCATTGCTTGTAACTCCAGAAGCAGCATACTTCGCAAAACCAATTAAAGGTACAGTTAAAAACTCTGTAGGTGCTGGTGACTCAATGGTAGCTGGTTTCACTGGAGAATACGTTAAATCTGGTGACCCTGTTGAAGCTCTTAAATGGGGTGTCGCTTGTGGAACAGCAACTACATTCTCAGATGACTTAGCAACAGCTGAATTCATCAAAGAAACATATCAAAAAGTAGAGGTAGAAAAACTATGAAAATTCAAGACTTGCTTAAAAAAGAAGTCATGATTCTTGATTTGAAAGCAACTTCAAAAGAAGCTGCTATCGATGAAATGATTACAAGCCTTGTTGAAAATGGTGTTGTAACCGATTTTGATACTTTTAAACAAGGTATCATGAACCGTGAAGCTCAAACATCAACTGGTTTAGGTGATGGTATCGCTATGCCACACAGCAAAAATGCTGCTGTGAAAGAAGCAACAGTTCTTTTTGCAAAATCTACTGCTGGTGTTGACTATGAAGCCTTGGATGGACAACCAACATACCTATTCTTCATGATCGCTGCACCAGATGGAGCAAATGATACTCACTTGGCAGCCCTTGCTGAACTTTCAAAATACCTTTTGAAAGACGGTTTTGCAGATCAATTGCGTAAAGTAACTACTGCTGATGAAGTTATTGCAACATTTAACGCTGCAGAAGAAGATAACAAAGCAAAAGAAGAAGTCAAAGCTGCTCCAGTTTCAGACGATAAACCACTTATCGTTGCTGTAACAGCATGTACAACTGGTATCGCACACACTTACATGGCAGAAGAAGCCCTCATCAAACAAGGTGAAGAAATGGGTGTAACAGTTCGTGTTGAAACAAATGGTGCATCAGGTGTTGGTAACCGCTTGACAGCAGATGAAATTGCTCGCGCTAAAGGTGTTATCGTTGCTGCTGATAAAGCTGTTGAAATGGCTCGTTTCGACGGCAAACAATTGGTATCTCGTCCAGTTGCTGACGGTATCAAGAAAACTGAAGAATTAATTAATATCATCCTTGATGGTAAAGCTGACACTTACAAAGCTGCAGCGGGTTCTTCTACCGAAGAAAAAGAATCAAGTGAAAAACTTAGCCTTGGTGCTGCATTCTACAAACACTTGATGAGTGGTGTTTCTCAAATGTTGCCATTCGTTATCGGTGGTGGTATCATGATTGCACTTGCATTCTTGATTGATAACATTTTGGGTGTGCCAAAAGATCAACTTTCTAACTTGGGTACATATCACCAAGCAGCTGCTTACTTCAAAACAATTGGTAACGCAGCATTTGGATTCATGCTTCCAATTTTAGCAGGCTACATTGCTTATTCAATTGCTGAAAAACCAGGTCTTGTAGCTGGTTTCGTAGCTGGTGCTATTGCTTCAAGTGGTGCAGCATGGGGTAACCTTGAAGGAACTCCTTCAGGATTCCTTGGTGCTCTTGTTGGTGGTTTCCTTGCTGGTTGGCTTGTAAACCTTGTTAAAAAAGCATGTGCTGGTCTTCCACGTTCACTTGAAGGTATTAAATCTATCTTGCTTTACCCATTACTTGGTGTATTCTTGACAGGTTTTGCAATGCTATTTGTTAATATCCCAATGGCAGCAATCAACACTGGTTTGAACAACTTCCTTGGAGGTCTTCAAGGTGCATCAGCTGTTCTTCTAGGTGCTATCCTTGGTGGAATGATGGCTATCGATATGGGTGGACCATTTAACAAAGCTGCTTACGTATTTGGTACAGGTACACTTGCTGCATCTGTAGCCTCAGGTGGTTCAGTTGCTATGGCATCAGTTATGGCTGGTGGTATGGTTCCTCCACTTGCAGTATTTGTTGCAACTCTTCTTTTCAAAAATAAATTCACTGAAGAAGAACGCAACTCAGGTTTGACTAACATTATCATGGGTCTTTCATTCATTACTGAAGGTGCTATTCCATTTGGTGCTGCTGACCCTGCTCGTGCTATCCCAAGCTTCATGGTTGGTTCAGCTGTAGCTGGAGCTCTTGTTGGTGCATTTGGTATCAAACTTATGGCTCCACACGGCGGTATCTTCGTTATCGCATTGACAAGCGCTCCAATCCTTTACCTTGTCTTTGTTATCATCGGAGCAATCATCGCGGGTATCCTATTTGGTGCTCTTCGCAAAGCTAAATAATTAAAAACAACTAATATAAAATTTTATTAATCTAACACACTAGAGAATCCCTTCGGGGGTTCTTTTTTTGTTGTTTAAGCACCACTGTTATAGTTTGTAACTATAATAACATCTAACTACATAGCTGATAACTATAACAAATCATAAAAAGATAGAATGGCTAGAGTCGTTGAAAAATAAGGGGTTATCAGTTAAAATCTAAATTATAAAATTTTGATCCATATAGTTTTAAACTAATGAGGTTATAGGAGGTAACTATGATTAAGGTTTCGAATTTGGGTTATCCGCGTTTAGGTGAGAATCGTGAGTGGAAAAAACTGATTGAATCGTATTGGTCTGGAAATATTTCTCAAGCTGAGTTAGAAGCACAAGCTCAGACCTTGCGTCTGTCATTTTTGAAAAAGCAAGTTGAGGCAGGGCTTGATTTGATTCCAGTAGGTGATTTTTCACTTTATGACCATATTTTGGATTTATCTGTTCAATTTGGTGTTATTCCAAATCGTTTTTCAAAAGAAGACGTCAATCTGGATTTGTTTTTTGCGATTGCTCGTGGAACCAAGGACAATGTGGCTTCTTCAATGAAAAAATGGTTCAATACAAATTATCACTACATTGTACCTGAATGGTCAAAAGTGAAGCCGTATTTGACAAATACACGCTTGCTTGACTTATACATTGAGGCAAAAGAAGTTGTGGGTGACAAGGCAAAACCGGTAATTACAGGTCCTATTACTTATGTTGCACTTTCATCTGAAGTCAGTGATTTTACATCAGCAGTGAAAAAACTTTTACCACTTTATAAGCAAGTTTTTAAAGAATTAGCTGCAGCGGGTGCAACTTATATTCAAGTTGATGAACCAATTTTTGTGACGGATGAGGGTGCTGGACTTTTAGAGGCTGCAAAATATGTATATTCTTATTTTGCAAAGGAAGTGCCAGAGGTGAAAATTATTTTCCAAACGTATTTTGAAGCATTGATTGACGCTGAAACATTGTCTGAACTTCCTGTAGCTGCTTTTGGACTTGACTTTGTTCATGGGTTTGATGAAAATTTGCAAGCTGTCGAAAATGGTCTTTTTGAGAATAAAGAAGTTTTTGCTGGCGTAGTTGATGGGCGAAATATTTGGGCAAATGATTTTGCAAAAACATCCGAATTACTGAAAAAGCTCCAAGATAAGGTTGGTAATCTTGTGATTCAACCGTCTTGTTCCCTACTTCATGTTCCGGTGACGACAAAAAATGAGAATGAGCTAGAGTTAGTATTGAAAAATGGTCTTGCTTTTGCTGATGAAAAATTAGAAGAGCTAGTTCTTTTAGCTCAGCATTTAGATGGGGAAGAGTCAGATAGTTACAAACAGCATCTTGCTAACTTTGATGCTTTACAAGCAGCTGATTTTCGAAATGTTACCCTTGAAAACTTAGATAATGTGCCAACTCAGCGTGTAAACTATAAAGTTCGTCGTAAAGTACAAGAAGCTAAACTTGGTTTACCAACTCTTCCGACTACAACTATTGGCTCATTTCCACAATCACCAGAGGTTAGAAGAACACGTTTGGCTTGGAAGCGTGGGGATATTTCTGATACAGAATACGAAGATTTTATCAAATCCGAAATTGCTCGTTGGATTAAAATTCAAGAGGATTTAGATCTTGATGTTTTGGTGCACGGTGAATTTGAACGTGTGGATATGGTGGAATTCTTCGGTCAAAAATTGGCTGGATTCACCACAACAAAACTTGGTTGGGTTCAATCGTATGGTTCTCGTGCTGTTAAACCGCCGATTATTTATGGTGATGTGAAACACATTCAACCATTATCAGTGAAAGAAGTGGTTTATGCACAAAGGTTAACTGATCGTCCGGTTAAAGGCATGCTAACAGGTCCAATCACGATTACGAATTGGTCGTTTGAGCGTTCTGATATTTCACGTGCTGATTTATTTAATCAAATTGGTCTTGCCATCAAAGACGAAATCAAATTGCTAGAAGATGCGGGTATTGCTATTATCCAAGTAGATGAGGCAGCACTTCGTGAGGGCTTGCCACTTCGAAAAGCTAAACAACAGGCATATCTTGACGATGCTGTGCATGCTTTTCGTATTGCTACTTCGTCGGTTAAAGATGAAACGCAAATTCACACACATATGTGTTATTCAAAATTTAATGAAATTATTGACTCGATTCGAGATTTGGATGCTGATGTTATTTCAATTGAAGCAAGTCGTAGTCATGGAGATGTTATTCAGGCATTTGAAACTGCGGTTTATCCGCTTGGAATCGGTCTTGGTGTTTACGATATTCACTCGCCTCGTGTTCCGACAAAAGAAGAAGTTATTGCAAATATCGAACGTCCTCTTCGTCAATTGTCTGTCGAACAATTCTGGGTTAATCCTGACTGTGGATTAAAAACACGTCGTGAACCAGAAACAGTTGCAGCGCTTAAAGTTTTAGTGGAAGCAACAAAGGAAGTTCGAGCAAAATACAGAAAATAAGGAAGGTTAAGCTATGTCACGATTATTAGAACGTTTAAAAACAGATATTCTGGTAGCTGACGGTGCTATGGGAACGCTTCTTTACGCCAATGGTCTTGACAATTGCTATGAAGCCTATAATTTGATTCATCCTGAAAAGGTATCTGCCATTCATAAAGCTTATATCGAAGCAGGGGCTGATGTTATCCAGACTAACACATATGCAGCAAAACGACACCGACTTAAGGGATATGGCTATGAAGATAAAGTCAAGGAGATTAATCAAGCTGGAGTCAGAATTGCAAGACAAGCTGCTGGGAAAGATTTCTTTGTTTTGGGAACGGTTGGTGCTCTTCGTGGTCTAAAACAGTGTGAGTTATCACTTGATGAAATTATCCAAGAAACGCTTGAACAGGTGAACTGCTTACTTGAAACTAATCAGATTGATGGATTACTTTTTGAAACTTATTATGATGAAGAAGAAATTATCGCGGTTTTAAAAGCAGTCAGGCCATTGACGGATTTACCAATTATCACTAACATTGCTCTTCACGAAGCGGGAATTACAGAAAATGGTAAGCCTTTAGTAGAAATTTTTGGCAAATTAGTCATGTTGGGAGCGGATGTTGTTGGATTAAATTGTCATTTGGGACCTTATCACATGATCCAATCTCTAAAACAAGTTCCGCTTTTTGCCCAGTCTTATTTATCGGTTTATCCAAATGCTAGTTTATTATCATTTGTTGATGACAATGGTAGTGGGCAATATGGCTTTAGTCAAAATGCGGATTATTTTGGAAAAAGTGCAGAGCTTTTAGTGGCTGAAGGGGCTCGTTTGATTGGTGGATGTTGCGGTACGACACCAGATCATATTCGAGCTGTCAAGCGTGCTATCAAAGGTTTGAAACCAGTTTCGCGAAAATTTGTGACACCAATGGTTGAAGAGGCTGAGCTGATTAAGGCAGTCAAGCAGTCTGAGACTATTGTCGACAAGGTAAAACGTCAAGTGACCGTAATTGCAGAAATTGATCCGCCAAAAACATTAGATATTGAAAAGTTTACAGAAGGTGTTAAAGCTCTAGATGACGCAGGTGTCTCAGCTATAACATTGGCAGATAATTCTCTTGCTAAGACAAGAATTTGCAATGTCAGTATTGCCTCACTTTTGAAAAATGAGATTTCAACACCATTTTTACTACATTTATCATGTCGTGATCACAATATGATAGGTCTTCAATCACGTCTTTTGGGAATGGATGTTTTAGGATTTCATCAAGTTCTAGCAATTACAGGGGATCCATCTAAAATAGGAGATTTTCCGGGAGCAACCAGCGTATATGATGCTACAAGTTTTAAGTTATTAGAGCTGATTCAACAGCTCAATAAGGGAAAAGGATACAGTGGCGCTAGCATAAAAAAAGAAACATCTTTTACAGCAGCTGCAGCATTTAATCCAAATGTTAAAAATTTATCACGTTGCAGTCGTTTGATAGATAAAAAAATTGCTGCAGGAGCTGATTGTTTTATTACGCAGCCCATATTTAACAAAGAGATTATTGAAAATTTAGCAGAGCTAACAAGAGATTATGAAGCACCGTTTTTTATTGGAATAATGCCAATTACGAGCTACAATAACGCAATTTTTCTACATAATGAGGTTCCAGGGATTCAGTTGTCAGATGACTTTTTAGAAAAAATAGAAGCGGTAAAAGACGATAAGAATAAGTGTCAAGAATTAGCATTGCAAGAAAGCAAGGCTTTAATTGATAGTGCTTTAGAGTGCTTTAATGGAATCTATCTCATCACGCCCTTCATGCGATATGATTTAACTGTCGAGCTAGTTAATTACATTCACCAAAAGGTGGAAGAGAAAAAACAAAAAATATCATAAAAATGGACAATTAAGTCCATTTTTTTCTTGACTTGGAGTGGGCTCTAAGGTGTAAAATGAAACCGTTTAAAAAATAAGTGGAGGTCCCTTATGGAATACACAAAATTGGGAAATACAGGTCTTGAAGTGTCAAAATTGTGCCTTGGTTGCATGAGTTTTGGGGATGCTAGCCTTGGTTTTCATTCTGGTTGGCTCTTAGATGAAGAAAAATCACGCGTTATTATTAAAAAAAGCCCTTGATTTGGGTGTCAATTTTTTTATACAGCTAATGTTTACGGGAAAGGAACTAGCGAAGAATATCTTGGGCGTGCCCTTTGTGATTTTGCAGACCGTGATGAGGTGATTATCGCGACTAAGGTTTTCTTTGGTGATGGTCGGCACGATGGAAGAAATACAACTGGTTTATCTAGAAAAGCGATTTTTAATCAAGTGGAAGCTAGTCTTAAACGCTTGGGAACTGATTATATCGATGTTCTTTACATTCACCGTTGGGATTACAATACGCCGATTGAAGAAACCATGTCTGCCCTAAATGATTTGGTGCGTTCTGGCAAGGTGCATTATCTTGGTGCGTCAGCAATGTATACTTGGCATTTTCAAAAGGCACAATATGTGGCTGAGAAAAATGGTTGGACGAAATTTTCAGCCATGCAAAATCATTACAACATGCTTTATCGTGAAGATGAACGTGAAATGATTCCTTTTTGTAAAGATTCAGGTGTAGGTTTAGCGCCATATAGTCCTTTAGCTGCAGGTCGTGTGGTTAGAGATTGGGATGCTGATACTGCTCGCAGTAAAACGGATGAAACAGCAAAAATGAAATACGATAGCACTGAAGAGCAAGATAAAGCAATTGTTGCGCGTGTGGCAGAAGTCGCAGAAAAATATGGTGTGACTCGCGCTCAAGTTGCACTTGCTTGGCTATGGCAAAAAGGAATTAACTCACCAATTGTCGGTGTCACAAAAGAAAAATACCTAGATGATTTTATGGGCGCTTTTGATGTGACATTAACTGAAGATGATATGGCTTATTTGGATGAAAAATATTTACCACATAAAATTGTAGGTGCCTTATAAGACAAAAGTTTCTGGCTTTGTGCTGGAAACTGATTCGTTAGACAATGGATTTACATGCTTCAGAGGATGAACTTGATGCTTTACTAAAAGGTGTTGATGCCATTATTTTTACAGCAGGTTCTCGTGGTAAGGACTTACTTCAAACGGATGCCTGCGGTGCTGTTAAATTAATGCAAGCAGCTAAAAAAGTTGGCGTAACACGTTTTGTTATGCTCAGTGCCCTCTTTTCGTTAACACCAGAAAAATGGCCTGAGAATCTTAAAGATTACTACGTTGCTAAATTTTTTGCCGACAATTACTTGATAAATCAGTCTGACTTGGATTACACTATTATTCAGCCTGGTGGTTTATTAGAAGAAGCTGGTCAAGGTTGTGTTGAACTGGGAGATAAAGGTTTTACGGTTATTTCAATCGAAGATACTGCAAGTGTTTTGGCAGAAGTTGTCGACAAATCTTCGACAGTTAAACGTGTGATTGCCATTAATCTAGGTGACACACCTATTGAAAAAATCTTTGATTAAAATCAAAAAAATAGCTTGACTTGGAGTGGACTCCAAGGTGTATGATAATCATACTTGAAAAGAAAAAACTCAAAGGAGACGATATGGTACTTGAAACAATTTCATCACCACAAGATTTAAAACAATTATCTCGTGAAGATTTGCACCGTGTTGTTGATGAAGCACGACAAGCGCTTCTTGAAAAAACAAGTCAACATGGTGGGCACAACGGACCAAACTTTGGCATGGTTGAAATGACAGTTGCTATGCACTATGTCTTTAATTCACCAGTAGATAAATTCATTTTTGACGTATCACACCAATCATACGTTCATAAAATGTTAACTGGGCGTGCCAAAGCTTTTCTTGACTCAGCACATTACGATGATGTATCTGGTTACACAAATCCTAAAGAAAGCGAACACGACCTCTTTACAGTAGGTCACACATCAACTTCTTTGTCTCTTGCATCAGGTGTTGCAAAAGCGCGTGATTTAAAAGATGAATCATACAACGTGGTTGCAGTCATTGGGGATGGTTCACTCTCAGGTGGTATGGCGTACGAAGGTTTGAACCAAATCGCAACAGAAGGCACAAATACAATTGTCATTGTTAACGATAACGACCAATCAATTGCTGTTAACCCAACTGGTGGTATTTACACAGCCCTTCGTGACCTGCGTGAAAGTAATGGTCAAGCTGAAAATAATCTTTTCGAAGCTCTTGGATTTGATTATCACTACCTTGATGCGGGTAATGGCCTCGATGCTTTGATCGCTTTGTTTGAAGAGATCAAAGATACTAATCATCCAGTTTTGTTACATATTCATACACAAAAAGGTCATGGCGTGACATTCATGGAAGAAAATCGTGAAGCATTTCATGCAGGTGGACCTTACAATCCAAAAACAGGTGAGTATCTTCGAGGTGGAAATGCTGGTGAAACATACAATAGCATCACTACAGATTTTGTCTTGAATAAAATTAAGAATGATCCGACAGTTGTTGCTGTTAATGCAGGAACACCAATGTTTATGTTGAATCAAAATCAACGTAAAGAAGCCGGGAAACAATTTGTTGATGTCGGTATCGCTGAAGAAGAAGCTGCTACAATGTCAGCTGGACTTGCTAAAAATGGTGCCAAACCAATTTGGTATGTTGCAGCGCCATTTATGCAACGTACATATGACCAATGGTCTCATGACATCGCGCTGAACAATCTTCCGGTTACAACACTTGTTTACTCAGCATCTGTTAATGCAATGAATGACGAAAGTCACCTTGGTTTCTTTGATATTCCATTCTTGGCACACATTCCAAACGTTGTTTATTTGGCACCAACAAGTAAAGAAGAACACTTGGCTATGCTTGATTGGGCAGTTGAACAAAATGAACATCCAGTTGCTATCCGCATTCCCGTTGGTCCGCTTCGTGAGACAGGTGTTGCTGATAACACAGATTACTCAATTCTTAATAAAAACCAAGTAACTCAAAAAGGTAGCAAAGTTGCTATCTTTGGACTTGGTAACTTCTACGCTTTAGCAGAGGAAGTGGCTAAAGAACTTTCTGACAAACATGGTCTCACAGCGACAATTGTTAATCCGAAATTCATTACAGGATTGGATGAAGAATTGCTTGATAGCTTGGCAGTTGAGCACCAGCTTGTTGTAACGCTTGAAGATGGCGTACTTGAAGGTGGTTACGGTCAAATGGTTGCAAGCTATCTTGGTGACCATGATCTTAAGGTTCAAAACTACGGAGTGGAAAAAGCTTTCCATGACCGTTACAATGCTCAAGAATTGTTAGCTGAAAATGGTATTTCTGTAGAAAATATCGTTAACAACATTTTGAAAAATGTAGATTAATAAAAATAGAAAAGTCAGTGCCGTTAGACGCTGACTTTTTTCTTAACTTAACAATTGATTAACTCATTTTTAATGAAAATCTGGTATACTGGAAATTGATATTTTGAAAGGATTGTGTGCATTTGGCAAAGGTAAGAAAAATAAAAGGAAGAAGAAAAGTTAGGAGAAATCGAACTTCTAAAAAACTGTCAAAATCAGTTTTGTATGGAATGGTTTTTCTGGCTTTTTTGTCTTGTTCGACCTTGATGTTCTATGCTATTTCTTCGCAAGACGGTGCTTATTCAGCTTCTGCGGATACAAGCCAGTCATCTCAAGATACGACAACGATTTCATTTATTCAGGAAATTGGTGAAACAGCGCGCCAAATTGCTGCTCAAAATGATTTGTACGCTTCGGTCATGATTGCGCAAGCTATTCTTGAGTCAAATAGTGGTCAGTCTGCACTTAGTCAACCGCCTTATTATAATTATTTTGGAATTAAAGGTGATTACAACGGGCAATCGACGACTATGCAAACTTGGGAAGATGATGGCAGTGGAGATGCTTATACGATTGATGCTCAATTCCGTTCTTACGGTAGCCAAGATGAATCGTTACAAGATTATGCACAGTTCTTACAAAAAGATATTTATGCTGGAGTTCGAAAATCAAATACAACAACTTATCAAGATGCTACGGCAGCATTGACAGGAACTTATGCTACAGACACGTCTTATGGCAGCAAATTAAATCAAATTATTTTAGAATATGACTTGACAATTTATGATAGTTGGTGAGCGTTTCTTTCTTTTGAAAAAGTTGTTCGATATTGTTTCAAACTTCAAAGAAAAGCGTGCAAAATACAAGTTATTTATGCTATAATGAAAAGTGATGTACAAAGAGGAGATTAGTATGGAATTAGTACGTGAAAAAGAATTTGTCAACCAATACCATTATGATGCAAGAAATCTCGAATGGGAAAAAGAAAATGGTACACCGAAGACTAATTTTGAAGTAACATTTCAATTAGTGAAAAAAGACACAGACAACAATCAAACAACAATTGTTTCTGTTTTGCAGTTTATGGTCGTGAAACAAGAGTTTGTTATCAGCGGTGTTGTCTCACAAATGGTTCACATTCAAAATCGTATTGTTAACGAACCAAGCGAATTCACTAAGGACGAAGTTGAATATTTGGCTGCACCTTTACTAGATATCGTGCAACGCCTAACATACGAAGTAACCGAAATTGCCCTCGATCGTCCAGGGGTTAAATTGGAGTTTAGAAATTAATGAAATTAGCAGTTATAACAGATACAACCGCAGTTTTGTCAGATGACATCAAGGCAAAAGAGAATCTTTTTGTCCTTGAAATCCCTATTATGATTGATGGTGTTTCTTATGTAGAAGGTAAAAACCTAAGTTTAGATGACTTTTACAAAAAGATGGCAGCATCACCAGTTCTTCCAAAAACAAGTCAACCAAGTCTAGCAAAATTAGATGAAATCTTAACAAAAATTTCTTCTGAAGGCTACACACATGTTGTTGGTTTGTTCTTGTCATCTGGTATTTCAGGATTCTGGCAAAATATCCAATTCTTGATTGAAGACTACCCTGAATTGACGATTGCATTTCCAGATAGCAAAATCACTTCAGCACCACTAGGTAGCATGGTTCGCAATACTTTGAACTGGGCTGAAGCAGGTGTTTCATTCGACGAGATTTTAGCAAAATTGCAAAAACAAATCGATGGAACAAGTGCCTTTATCATGGTGGATGATTTGAATCACTTGGTAAAAGGTGGTCGTTTGTCAAATGGTTCAGCTTTGATTGGTAACTTGCTTAGCATTAAACCAATTCTTTACTTTAACGACGAAGGTGTTATTGAAGTTTACGAAAAAGTTCGAACAGAGAAAAAAGCTATTAAACGTCTCGTTGATGTTCTTTCAGAAGTGACAGTTAATGGAGATTACGAAGTCTTTATTATCCATTCTCGTGCTGAAGAAAAAGCACAACACTTCTATCAAGCTTTGGCAGATAAAGGTCAGACTGATAATCTTGAAATTGTATCATTTGATGGCGTAATTGCTACTCATTTAGGGGAAGGCGCAGTTGCATTTGGTTTCACACCAATTGTCTAAGTGTTAGAGAGGAAAAGACATGAGTATTAAAGTTATCGTAGCAGGTTTTAAAGGGAGAATGGGTTCAGCAGCCGTTAATATGGTTAAGGAAGATAAAGACCTAACATTAGCGGGCTTACTTGATCCATTTGCGACTGAAACAGAAGTTGATGGTGTCCCAGTTTTTACTGACAAATCACAACTAGTTGGCTTTGATGCTGACGTGTGGGTTGATTTTACGATGCCATCTGTCGCTTATGAAAATACTCGTTTTGCCTTGGAGAATGGTTTTGCTCCTGTTGTTGGAACAACTGGATTTTCTGAAGAAGAAATTGCAGAGCTTATTGCTCTTTCTGAAGAAAAGAAAACTGGTGGACTAATCGCTCCAAACTTTGCTATCGGTGCTATTTTACTCATGGAATTTGCCGCTAAAGCTGCTAAATACTTCCCAGATGTTGAGATTATTGAACTACATCATGATAAGAAGAAAGATGCTCCTTCAGGAACAGCTGTTAAGACTGCTGAATTGATCCGTGAAGTGCGTCAGCCTAAAAAACAAGGTGCAGCTGATGAAGTTGAAACACTAAAAGGTGCGCGTGGTGCTGATTTTGATGGCATGCGTATTCACAGTGTTCGTTTACCTGGTTTGGTTGCTCACCAAGAAGTTATTTTTGGAGCACAAGGTGAAGGATTGACACTTCGTCATGATTCATATGATCGTATTTCATTTATGAGTGGCGTAAATATTGGAATTAAAGCAGTTGTGAAACAAGATAAACTTGTTTATGGTTTGGAAAAATTACTATGAAATTAAATAATTTGCCTTCTGAATTTCAGAAGGCTTTACCAATTTTAAAGAAAATTCGTGAAGCAGGCTATGAAGCTTACTTTGTTGGCGGTAGTGTACGTGATGTGTTATTGCACCGCCCAATTCACGATGTTGATATTGCGACAAGCTCTTATCCAGAAGAGACAAAAAGTATTTTTCATCGTACGGTTGATATCGGTATTGAACACGGAACAGTTCTCGTGTTAGAAGAGGGTGGAGAGTATGAAATTACGACTTTCCGTACTGAAGATGTTTACGTGGATTATCGTAGACCAAGCAGCGTATCATTTGTTCGATCACTTGAAGAAGATTTGAAACGCCGTGATTTTACGGTGAATGCTTTTGCTCTTGATGAAACAGGTTTGATTATTGATAAATTCAATGGTTTAGACGACTTGAAAGCGAAACTCTTGCGCGCAGTAGGAAATCCTGCAGAGCGTTTTAATGAAGATGCTCTTCGTATTATGCGTGGTTTCCGTTTTTCTGCGAGTCTTGACTTTGACATTGAACCTGAAACTTTTGCTGCTATGGCAGCACATGCGCCCTTACTTGAAAAAATTTCGGTAGAGCGCTCTTTTATTGAGTTTGACAAACTTTTGATGGCACCTTTCTGGCGTAAAGGGATTACAGCCATGATTGCAAGTGATGCTCAAAAATATCTTCCTTATCTTGAAAATGCACATGATAATTTGCAGCAATTGTTGGATGATTTATCTTGTGATTATCACTTTAAATCGTCTGAACAAGCTTGGGCAGCTTTGCTATTAGCTTTAGAGATTAAGGATGTTCGAGCATTCTTGCGTGCTTGGAAAACGTCAAGTCAATTCCAAAAGGATGTTGAAAAAATCGTATCAATTTATCGTTTCCGCATGACCAGTGAACTTGACAAGATGGAAATGTATAGCTATGGTAGAAACTTGATTGAGCAAGCTGAAGATCTTCGCTTAGGTTTTGGTTTGCCAGTTGATTTTGACATTATTGATCGATTAGATAAAGAATTGACGATTCATGATAAGCATGAAATTGTGGTCAATGGAGGCATTTTAATCAAAGAAATGCAGTACAAACCAGGACCAGAACTTGGTAAAATCTTAAAAGAAATCGAAAAACAAATTGTCCTTGGAGAATTAGCAAACGACAAAGAGGCAATTTTTGAATTCATTAGAAAGGAAAATAAATGAGCGATTTTATCGTAGAACATTTAACAAAATCTGTTGGGGATAAAACCGTCTTTCGTGATATTTCCTTTATTATTCATGATTTTGATCGTATCGGGATTATTGGTGTTAATGGGACCGGTAAAACAACACTTCTCGATGTTATTTCAGGTCGACTTGGTTTTGACGGTGATGTGTCACCATTTTCTGCCAAGAATGGTTATAAGATTGCTTATCTAACCCAAGAACCTGAGTTTGACGATGAGAAAACTATTTTGGACACTGTTTTGTCATCTGATTTACGCGAAATGACTTTGATTAAGACTTATGAAACCTTGATGGCAAATTATGATGAAGCTAGTCAAGATAAGCTTGAAAAAATCATGGCTGAGATGGACTCACTTGATGCTTGGGCGATTGAGAGTGAAGTGAAGACAGTTTTGACAAAACTTGGTCTTGAAGATTTGTCACAAAAAGTTGGTGATTTGTCTGGTGGTCTTCGTCGTCGCGTGCAATTAGCACAAGTCTTGCTAAATGATGCTGACTTGTTATTGCTTGACGAACCGACAAACCACTTGGATATTGATACCATTGCTTGGTTAACAAATTACTTGAAAACTTCTAAAAAGACAGTTCTTTTCATCACTCACGACCGATATTTCTTGGATAATGTGGCAACACGTATTTTTGAATTGGCAAATAGTCAATTGACAGAATATCAAGGAAATTATCAGGATTACGTTCGTTTGCGTGCAGAACAAGATGAACGTGATGCAGCAACGCTTCACAAGAAAAAACAACTTTACAAGCAAGAGCTGGCTTGGATGCGTACGCAACCACAAGCTCGTGCGACAAAACAACAAGCACGTATTAATCGATTTAATGATTTAAAAGCTGACTTGTCTGGTACGACTCAGTCGGCAGAGCTTGAAATTAACTTTGAAACAAGCCGTATCGGGAAAAAAGTTATCAATTTTGAAGATGTTTCATTTGCTTTTCCTGATAAACAAATCTTAACAGATTTCAATTTATTGGTGCAAAATAAAGACAGAATTGGGATTGTTGGAGATAATGGAGTTGGAAAATCAACCCTTCTTAATTTGATTAATGGTGATTTGAAGCCAAGTTCAGGTAAACTTGAAATTGGTGAGACTGTCCGCATTGGTTATTTCTCACAATTGCCAAAAGATATGGACGAGAACAAACGTGTTATCAATTATCTTCAAGAAGTGGCAGATGAGGTTAAGACAAGTGTAGGTTCAACAAGCGTCACAGATTTACTTGAACAATTCTTGTTCCCGCGTTCAACGCATGGAACTTTGATTTCAAAACTTTCTGGTGGTGAGAAGAAACGTCTTTATCTCTTGAAAATTTTGATTGAAAAACCAAATGTTCTTTTGCTCGACGAACCGACAAACGACCTTGACATTGCGACTTTAACTGTTCTTGAAAGCTTTTTACAAACTTTCCAAGGGCCAGTTATCACAGTTAGTCACGACCGCTATTTCCTTGATAAGGTAGCTAATAAAATTTTGGCCTTTGAAAATGGTCATGTCAGAGAATTTTTCGGAAATTACACGGATTATCTTGACGAAAAAGCATTTGAAGAAAATGCAGCAGAACAAGTTAAGAAAGAAACTCAACAAAAGACCGAAAAAGAAAAAACGAAAAAGAAACGCATGTCTTATTTTGAAAAACAAGAATGGGAAGTCATCGAAGATGAAATTGCCAAACTTGAAGAAGACAGCGAATCTATCGAAGCTCAAATGCAAGAAAATGCCAGCAATTATGGTAAATTGGCAGAGCTTCAACGTTCATTAGATGAAGCTAATAAAAACTTACTTGAAAAATACGAAAGATATGAATACCTAAGTGACTTAGCCGAGTAGGCGGGGTCACTTCTTTCATACACAAAATATAGAAAGGAAAGACCATGAAACTAATTTGGACTTATTTGAAAAAATATCCCAAATGGCTAATTCTAGATGTTGTAGGAGCTTTAACTTTTGTATTGGTTAACTTAGGTTTGCCAACAGCTCTTGCTCGAATGATTGACCAAGGGGTAACACCTGGAAATAAAGAACGTGTTTATTTTTGGGCGATTGTTATGTTTGCCATCATTGTCATTGGTACGATTGGGCGTGTTGTACTTGCTTATGCGGCAGGTAAAATCACAACTAATATGATTAAAGATATGCGTAATGATATGTATGATAAATTACAACAATATTCACACCATGAATATGAACAAATTGGTGTGTCTTCCCTTGTTACGCGTATGACGAGCGATGCTTTCATCTTGACACAATTTGCTGAGCAGTCACTTCGAATGGGTGTGATTACACCTTTGATGATGGTTTCTAGTGTTGTTATGATTTTACTGACAAGTCCGTCGTTAGCATGGATTGTAGCAGTTGCCATTCCATTTTTGATTTTAGTTGTTTATTATGTGGCAACTAAGACACGTCCATTATCTGAAAAACAACAAGCAACTTTGGATAAAATTAACCAATATGTTCGTGAAAATTTAACTGGCTTGCGCGTTATCCGTGCATTTGCTAGAGAAGATTTTCAAGAAAAACGTTTTGATTCGAAAAACGAAGAATACAAAGATTTATCAAGTTGTCTCTTTGTTTTGACAGGATTGACAGAGCCTTTGTTTGTTTTGATTATCATTTCAATGATTGTCTCAATTGTCTGGTTTGCTTTGAATCCGTTAGCAAGCGGTGCTTTGCAAATCGGTAACCTAGTTGCCTTCATTGAGTATAGTTTCCACGCATTATTCTCATTCTTGCTTTTTGCTAATTTATTTACCATGTATCCAAGAATGGTTGTTTCAAGTGAACGTATTTCTGAAGTTATGAATATGCCAATCTCTATCAATCCGAATGAAGATGGTGTAACTGAAACACAAACAAAAGGTTATTTGGAATTTGACAAGGTTACATTCGCTTATCCTGGCGAAACAGAAAGCCCGGTCTTAAAAGATATTTCCTTCAAGGCAAAACCTGGTGAAACTATTGCCTTTATCGGGTCAACTGGTTCTGGTAAATCTTCTCTTGTGAATCTGATTCCACGTTTTTACGATGTCACACTTGGTAAAATCTTAGTGGACGGTGTTGACGTCAGAGATTATCAGTTGAAAGCACTTCGTCAAAAAATTGGTTTTATTCCTCAAAAAGCTTTGCTATTTACAGGAACAATCGAGGAAAACTTAAAATATGGTAAGGCTGACGCAACAAACTTTGAATTGCAAGAAGCTGCAGACGTTGCGCAGGCAAAAGAATTTATTGAAAGTCGTGATGAACGTTATCAGACTCACTTGGCAGAGGGCGGAAGTAATTTGTCTGGTGGTCAAAAACAACGTTTGTCAATTGCGCGTGCGGTTGTTAAGGAACCCGATATTTACATTTTCGATGATTCATTCTCAGCTCTTGATTATAAGACTGATGCGCAGTTGCGTGCTCGTTTAAAAGAGGTTACGCATAATGCGACGGTTTTAATTGTCGCTCAACGTGTAGGTACTATTATGAATGCTGACCAAATTATCGTTCTTGATAAGGGTGAAATTGTAGGTCGTGGTACACATGACGAATTAATGCAATCAAATGATATTTATCGTGAAATTGCTAATTCACAGTTGAAAAATGTAGATGGAATGAAAGGAGAGTAAACATGGAAAAACGAAATGTATTTTTACGTTTATGGGATTATCTCCGCAACTATAAAGGTTCACTTTTCTTAGCGATTTTTCTTAAAATTTTCAGTGGTATCATGAGTGTGTTGGAGCCTTTCGTACTCGGTCTTGCAATTACTGAATTAACAGCAAACTTACTTGATATGGCTCGAGGTGTTTCTGGCGCACATATCAATACAACTTATATTGCGATTATTTTGGTACTGTATTTTATTCGTGGATTTGGTTATGAAATTGGTTCATACGGCTCAAACTTCTTTATGACTAAAGCGGTGCAAAAAACGATTCATGATTTGCGTCGTGATTTGAGTGAAAAAATCAATAAAATTCCAGTTTCATATTTTGATAGCCAACAATTTGGAAATGTTTTGGGACGTTTCACCTCTGATGTTGAAACAGTATCAAACGCTCTTCAACAAAGTTTCTTGCAAATTATCAATGCTTTTGTAACGATTTTTGCTGTTATGTTTATGGTTTTCTACCTTAACTGGAAATTAGCTTTGATTGTTGTAGCCATTATTCCGATTAATTATTTTAGTGCTAAGTTCATTTTGAAAAAATCTCAGCCATATTTCAAAAAACAAGCTGATACGCTTGGAGATATGAATGGTTTTGTCCAGGAAAATCTTTCTGGTTTTAATGTCATTAAACTCTATGGTCGTGAAGAAATTTCAAGTGAAGAATTTCGAGACATTACAGAAAATCTTCAAGAAGTAGGTTTTAAAGCAAGTTTCATTTCTGGTATTATGATGCCCGTTTTAAGTGCAATTTCAGATATGGCTTACTTACTTATTGCCATGCTCAGTGCGCTTCAAGTGCTAGCAGGTGCTTTGACAATTGGTAATATGCAGGCATTTGTTCAATACGTTTGGCAAATTAGTCAGCCAGTTCAAACGATTACGCAACTGGCAAGTATTTTACAAAGTGCAAAATCATCACTAGAACGTATCTTTGAAGTTCTTGATGAGCCAGAAGAAGCAGCTGAAGTCAAAGAACAATTGACACATGATTTGTCTGGTCAAGTCACTTTTGAGGATGTTTCTTTCCAATACACACCTGACAAGCCACTGATTCGTAACTTTAATCTTGACGTCAAACCGGGAGAAATGGTTGCTATTGTGGGTCCGACGGGTGCTGGTAAGACAACTTTGATTAATCTGCTGATGAGATTTTACGATGTCACTGGTGGTTCAATTAAAATTGATGGTCATGACATTCGAAATCTATCACGTCAGGAATACCGTAAGCAGTTTGGTATGGTCTTGCAAGATGCTTGGCTTTATGAAGCAACGATTAAAGAAAATCTCCGTTTTGGTAATCTTGATGCGACTGATGAAGAAATTGTTGAAGCTGCTAAAGCCGCGAACGTTGACCACTTTATCCGCACCCTTCCTGGTGGATACAACATGGAAATGAATCAAGAATCAAGTAATGTTTCTCTTGGACAAAAACAATTATTAACAATTGCGCGTGCTCTTCTAGCAGATCCAAAAATTCTGATTTTGGATGAAGCGACATCTTCAGTTGATACACGTTTGGAATTGCTTATCCAAAAAGCTATGGAAAAATTGATGCATGGCAGAACAAGTTTTGTCATTGCCCATCGTTTGTCTACTATTCAAGATGCAGACAAAATTCTTGTTTTGAACGATGGTCAAATTGTCGAACAAGGAAATCATGAATGCTTACTCGCTGCTAAAGGTTTCTATTATGACCTTTACAATAGCCAGTTTGCTAAAAACAGTTAAAAATTGAATATCAGTTTTAAAAATGGTATGATTAGAAAGTAATATTATCGATGTTTGGGAAAAGCCATCGCTAAAAAAAACCAGCCTAATGACTGATATTAGCGCCCCTATGGATTCCCATAGGGGCTTTTTCTTTGCCCAGATATCTTAGAAAAGAGATATTGAATGAAACGTCAATCTGCTCTTGTCGTCTTTAGTGGCGGACAAGATTCAACTACTTGCCTATTTTGGGCTTTAAAGCACTATGAACATGTCGAAACGGTGACTTTTAATTATGGTCAACGCCATAGCCTTGAAATCGAAGTTGCTAAACAAATTGCAGCCGAACAAGGTGTTAAAAATCACTTACTTGATATGTCGTTGCTTGGGCAATTAACTGAAAATGCATTGACTCGTGATATTGAGATTGAAAATCCTGATGATGATGTGCCAAATACTTTTGTTGATGGTCGTAATCATCTCTTCTTATCATTTGCGGCAGTGCTTGCAAAACGTCTTGGTATTACAGATATTATTACTGGTGTTTGTGAAACTGACTTTTCAGGTTATCCTGACTGTCGTGATGCCTTTGTTAAATCACTAAATGTGACTTTGAATTTGGCAATGGATTACAATTTTGTCATTCAAACTCCTTTAATGTGGCTTGATAAGTCAGAAACATGGGAGTTGGCAGATAAGCTTGGAAAATTTGATTATGTCCGAGAAAACACTTTGACTTGTTACAATGGTATCAAGGGAAGTGGTTGTGGTGAATGCCCTTCATGTAAACTTCGCCAAGCTGGTCTTGAAAAGTATTTAGCTAGAAGAGGTCAAGACTGATGTTTGAAATCCCAAAAGAAATTAAAAAACCGACAGGTGAGTCACTTGTGTATTGTCCACACCGTGTCATGGTTTCAAAAGAATTTACATTTGATGCAGCGCATCATTTATATGATTATGATGGGAAGTGTAAAGCACTTCATGGGCATACTTATCACCTACAACTTGCTGTTTCTGGAATGCTGGATAATCGCGCAATGGCAGTTGATTTTGGAGATATCAAGCAAATTTATAAAGACCACTTGGAACCATATTTGGATCATCGCTATTTAAATGAAAGTCTACCCTACATGAATACGACTGCTGAAAATATGGTTTATTGGATTTTTAAACAGTTAGAGCAGTATTTGCCAAAAGAGCGAGACACTCGAGTAGAATATGTCCGTTTATATGAAACACCAACTTCTTATGCTGAGTTCAGAAGGGAGTGGGAGTTAGATGCCTAAGCGACCATTAACCATTCCTGTTTTAGAAATTTTTGGGCCAACTTTCCAAGGAGAAGGCAGAGCAATTGGACAAAAGACCATGTTTGTAAGAACAGGTGGCTGTGATTATCATTGTGCTTGGTGTGATTCAGATTTTACTTGGAATGGTTCTGAAAAGCCAAATCGTATGACAGCAGATGAAATTATTGCTGAACTTGATCGACTGGGTACTTACGATTATGTGACTTTGTCAGGTGGGAATCCATGCCTTTTAGGGGCAAGTATGGGAGAATTAGTTACTAAACTCAAGGCGCGTGGTGTCACACTTGGTATTGAAACGCAAGGGTCACGTTGGCAAACTTGGCTTAAGGACATTGATCAGGTGACACTCAGTCCAAAACCACCATCAAGTAAAATGACTGTGAATTTTGAAACACTTGATTTTATTGTGTCACAATTGGAAAAAGACCAGCATACTTTTAAAATTCCTGTCTTTGATGATGACGATTTGGCATTTGCAAAAATGATTCAAAACCGTTATCAACCAGATGTTTTGTACCTATCTGCAGGGAACCCAGAGCCTCATGCTGCTGGAAATATTGTAGAAGCACAGCTTAATCGTCTGCGCATGCTATGGGAAACGGTGGCTGCAGACCCTGAATGGCAATCCGTACGCGTATTACCACAATTACATACGCTTTTATATGACAATAAACGTGGTGTTTAAAAAGGAGATTTAACATGACAAGAACAGATGAAATGAAAGATTTAACGCTTTTGGGAAACCAAAACACAAAATACACATATGAATACAACCCAAGTATACTAGAATCATTTGATAATCGACACGTTGAAAATGATTATTTTATCAAATTTAACTGTCCAGAGTTTACATCACTTTGTCCGATTACAGGGCAACCCGATTTTGCTACTATTTATCTATCATACATTCCTGACAAACTTTGTGTTGAATCAAAATCTTTAAAACTTTATCTTTTTAGTTACCGCAATCATGGAGATTTTCATGAAAATTGCATTAACACAATCGGGAAAGATTTGATTAAATTGCTTAATCCTCGTTACCTCGAAGTTTGGGGAAAATTCACACCACGTGGTGGATTGTCAATTGATCCATACTTCAACTATGGTAAACCTGGTACAAAATATGAAAAAATGGCAGAGCATCGTTTGATGAATCACGATCTCTACCCAGAAAAAATTGATAACCGCTAAAAATAAAGTCTCGGAAAATTATCCGAGACTTTTGTTTATTATAATTTAAATGAAAAAGTAATTCCTGAAACACCAACAGCCATAAGAAGAAGACCCGCAAGTCGACCAACAAATATAGCTGATAATGTTGGATTAAATAGGAGGAAGAGTCCAATAAGAATAGCAATTACAGCTGAACTCAAAAATCGATTAGCGTCGTAAAATCCTGCTTTACGCATTTGAAATCCACCAATTAAGCGAAGAATACCACTAATCAAAAACCAGTAAGCAGCGATTGTCATAACCGCACTTGATAGTGACATAGCTGAACTTGAGAGAAGAATAATGCCAAAAATAATGGATAGAATTCCCTGTAATAAGTACCAAGGTGAACGAGTGAAACTGCTAGAAAACATCATAAGACTGGTGAAACCAGAAAAGAAAATGATGATGGCGATAATCCAGCCAATCATAGCAGTTGTTGTAAAAGGATGAATAAAAAGAAACAAGCCGATAAGAGTTGCGATAATCCCTGCTAAAAATGAAAAACGTTTCATAATGATACCTCCTGTAAGTTACCTTTATCATATCACATTTTTCACAAAAAAGTTTGTTAGAGCATGTACTGACAGGTTTTTAGGAGTTTTTAATATTATATGTAACATTTTATGACATAAAATCGTGAATTTTTCAAAAAACTTATCGAAAATGCTTGACATCAATATTCAGAAAATTTATAATATTTAACGTAATAAAAATTACAATCTCGCATTTGGAGGAATATATATGACAACAGGTAAAGAGTACGTAGCTGGCGTCTTTGAAAAGGTTAAAGCTCAAAACGCTCACGAACCAGAGTTTCTACAAGCAGTAGAAGAGGTTTTCGAATCACTTGTCCCAGTGTTCGATAAATATCCAAAATATATCGAAGAAAACCTTCTTGAACGCTTGGTAGAACCAGAACGTATTATCACTTTCCGTGTTCCGTGGGTTGACGATAAAGGTCAAGTTCAAGTGAATCGTGGTTTCCGTGTTCAGTTCTCATCTGCAATTGGACCATACAAAGGTGGTCTTCGCTTCCACCCTTCTGTAAACCAATCAATCATTAAATTCCTTGGTTTCGAACAAATCTTCAAAAACTCTCTTACTGGTCAACCAATCGGTGGTGGTAAAGGTGGTTCCAACTTTGATCCTAAAGGTAAATCAGACAACGAAATTATGCGTTTCTGTCAAAGTTTTATGACTGAGTTGAGCAAACACATCGGTGCTGACACTGACGTACCAGCTGGTGATATCGGTGTAGGTGGACGTGAAATTGGTTACCTTTACGGTCAATACAAACGTCTTCGTAACGAATACACTGGTGTTCTTACTGGTAAAGGCCTTACTTATGGTGGATCACTTGCTCGTACTGAAGCAACTGGTTACGGTGCAGTTTACTTTGCAGAACAAATGCTTAAAGCACGTGGTGAAGACTTCGCTGGTAAAGTAGCTCTTGTATCTGGTTCAGGTAACGTAGCGATTTATGCAACTGAAAAACTTCAAACATTGGGTGCTAAAGTTGTCGCTGTTTCAGACTCATCTGGTTTTGTTTATGATCCAGAAGGTATTGATGTCCCACTTCTTAAACAATTGAAAGAAGTTGAACGTGCTCGTATCGTTAAATACGCTGAAGCTCGTCCAAGTGCAACATTCACTCCTGCATCTGAAGGCTCAATCTGGAACATCAAAGCAGACCTTGCATTCCCATGTGCTACTCAAAACGAAATTAACGAAGAACACGCAAAAGCTCTTGTTGCAAATGGTGTTATTGCAGTCACTGAAGGTGCAAATATGCCTTCTACACTTGAAGCAATTGACGTCTTCCAAAAAGCTGGTGTTTCATTTGGTCCTGCCAAAGCAGCAAACGCTGGTGGTGTCGCTGTTTCAGCACTTGAAATGGCTCAAAATAGCCAACGTACACCATGGACATTCGAAGAAGTAGATGCTAAACTTTACAACATCATGAAAGGTATCTACGAAAGCGCAGCATCTGCAGCTAAAGAATTTGGTGCAGAAGGTAACCTTGTTGTCGGTGCAAACGTTGCTGGTTTCCTTAAAGTTGCGGAAGCTATGTCAGCACAAGGTATTGTCTAATTTTCTAGAAGCATACAGACAGATTAAACAAGCCATTATTATCTTAATTAATTCTCTAATATCAAATAACCAAAAGAGCTCACATTGGTGGGCTCTTTTGGTTAATACCATTTTTTGATATAATGATTTTATCGAAAGAGGAGACTTTCATATGGTCACAATAAGGAAAGCAAAAGTAAATGACGCTAAAGCCATTTTAGAATTTTGTTATCAAATCGGTTCAGAAACAGACAACCTCTCCTATGGGAGCGAAGGCATTGGACTTTCTGTCGGCGATGAAGAGAGTATTTTAACAGAAGTTCAGAATGCTGACACATCTTTTTTCTGTTAGCTGAAGTTAATAACCAAATTGTTGGTACTTGTAACTATAGTGGTTTTCGTAAAAAACGCTTAGCTCATAGAGCTGAGATTGGGATTGCGGTAAAAAAGTCTAATTGGAATCAAAGAATCGATCGAAAGTTGATGACTCAATTAATTGCTCTTGCAAAGCAGTCTGATTTAAAAATTCTTTTCCTTGAGGTTAGGTCTGACAATAAGTCAGCTATTCACCTTTATGAAAGCTTGGGGTTTCAAAAAATTGGTACTTTTAAAGGTTTTATGGAAGTCGATGGACTTTTGATTGATTTTGATATTATGGAATTAGTAATGGAGTAAATATGATTAAAGAAATTGTAAAAGATACGTTTTTCTTGGCACAAAAATCAGAAGAAGCAACAGAAGCCGATTTGTATCTTGCAACGGATTTACAAGATACCTTGAATGCGAATCGTGAAAATTGTGTTGGTATGGCGGCAAATATGATTGGCGTAAAAAAACGTGCCATCATTGTGAATATGGGACTAGGTGATTTAATTATGTTTAACCCAGTTATGACGAACAAATCATTGCCTTTTGATACAGAGGAATCATGCCTTTCTTTGGTGGGTTCACGTTCGACACGTCGTTATCAAAAAATTGATGTTACTTTCATGGATAAAAATTGGAACAAACAAAGCCTTACGTTGACAGGGCTACCTGCACAAATTTGTCAGCATGAGCTGGACCATTTAGAAGGTATTATTATTTAAGGTGAAGGCGCTGATGGTCAGCGCTTTTTCTTTTATAGTTAAAAAATAATTAACACGAGAACTTTTTTCTTGACAATAGTTCTCATAAGAACTATAATATAACTTGCAAGAATTATTCTTGAAAGCTTTTCAGAAAGTGAGGAAAAAATGCGAGATAAAGATCCGTTTTCACAATTAAGAGACTTCGTTAATTTGATGGAAAACCGTGTGCACGAACTCGGTGAACTTCATGATGTGGAGAACTTAGCTGGTCCGCAGGGATTTGCGGTTTTATATCTGAGAGATAATGAAGACAAAGAAGTTTTCATTAAAGATATTGAACGTAAGCTTAAAATTTCAAAATCAGTAACCAGCAATTTGATTAAAAGAATGGAAAAGAATGGTTTTATAAAAGTTGTTCCATCTGAAGTTGATAAGCGTTACAAGCGTGTAGTGCTTACAGAACTTGGCCGAGCTAAGACAAAAGATATTGATGCTTTTCACGCTGCGGTTCACAAGCAAATTTTTGATGGCATTAGTCGTGAAGAGCTAGAAATTTCTGGTCGTGTCTTTGATCGTATTTTGAAAAATTTAGAAAACAAGGAGTAACGCATGTTAAAAATTTTTAAACGATTAACGGCAAAAGAAGTTGCTATGATAATTATTGCCGTACTATTTGTGTGTTTGAATGTTTTCTTGGATTTGAAAATCCCTGATTACATGTCAGATATCACATCCTTGCTATCAACTCAAGGAACAAAAGCGAAAGATATATTTGCTTGGAATTTTGATGCCCCTGGAATGCGTATGGTCTTGCTTTCTTTAGGAAGTTTTGCAGCATCTGTGGTTGTCGGTTTCTTAGCGGCACGTATTGCAGCAAGTTTCAGTACTCGTCTACGTGATGATATTTTCCATAGTGTTTTAGACTATTCGGATGCCGAAATCAAGAAGTTTTCAATTCCAAGTCTTTTGACACGTACAACGAATGATATTACTCAAATTCAATTAGTCTTCACAATGGGACTTCAAGTCGTTACTAAAGGTCCGATTATGGCGATTTGGGCAATTACTAAGATTGCTGATAAGAACCATGAATGGTTAATGGTACTTGTTGTGGCGGTTGCAGTCATGATTTTCATGCTTGCTTTCCTTCTTATGATGGTAATGCCAAAACAACGTATGATTCAAAAACTAACTGATAAACTAAACAGTATTACACGTGAATCATTAAGTGGTATTCGAGTTGTTCGAGCTTATAACGCTGAAAGCTACCAAGACGGTAAATTCGAAAAGGCAAATAACGATGTCACAAATCTTAACCTTTTCATTGGACGTTCAATGTCATTGATGTCACCGGTGATGACAAGTATTTCAAGTGGTATGACATTGGCGATTTACTGGATTGGTGCCTTCTTGATTGAAGATATTGCTATTCCAAAAGATCCGACAAAAATTGCAGGCGCTATGCAAGACAAGGTGAACATTTTCTCTGATATGGTGGTTTATTCATCATATGCCATGCAAGTTGTTATCGGATTTATGATGATGATTGCTGTGTTCTTTATCTTGCCGCGTGCGGTTGTAGCGGCAGGTCGTATCAATGAAGTTTTGGATACAAAATCATCTGTACTTTATCCTGAAGAAAGTAAAGCTAAACCAAAAGAAAAAGGAACTGTAGAGTTTGATAATGTTTCATTCCGATACAGTAAAAATTCTGAGGCTGTCCTAGAACATGTTTCTTTCAAAGCTAAGGCTGGTGATACAGTTGCCTTTATTGGATCAACTGGTTCAGGTAAATCAACCTTAGTGAACTTGATTCCACGTTTCTACGATGCGACGGAAGGAACAATCAAGGTTGATGGTGTCAATGTTCGTGATTACGACCATGATACGCTTCATAAGATTGTCGGATACATTCCACAAAAAGCAGTTCTCTTTAGCGGAGACATCACTTCTAATATGAATATGGGTGACAGCAATAGCTCACCACTTGATGACGATAAAATCTGGGAAGCTCTTGACTTGGCTCAAGGTAGAGACTTTGTCGAAAGCAAAGAAGGTCAACTAAAAGCGCCAGTTTCACAAGGCGGTCAGAACTTCTCAGGCGGCCAAAAACAACGTTTGGCAATTGCGCGTGCTCTTGCACGTAAACCAGAAATCATTATCTTTGATGATTCTTTCTCTGCGCTTGACTACAAGACTGACCGAATTCTTCGTTCACAATTGAAAGAACGCACAGCTGACATGACAAAATTGATTGTTGCTCAACGTATTTCGACAATCATGGACGCTGACCAAATCTTGGTTCTTGACGAAGGTAAAGTTGTTGGTCAAGGTACTCATGAAGAACTTCTTGCAAACAATGAAGTTTACCGTGAAATTGCCTACTCACAATTATCTAAGGAGGAATTAGAAAATGGAAAATAAGAAAAAAGCATCTTTCTATAGCAGAATGAAGCCATATATCAAAGGTTTCCAATTTCCATTTATCCTTGCGGTGATTGGAGCGATTATTTCTGCGACTATCACGGTTATTGGACCTGATAAATTAAAAGAGATTACAAATACGATTATGGACGGATTGACACCTACGAAAATGGGAACAATTCCAGGTGTTGATTTGGATAAAGTCGGAGAAATTGCAATGACACTTGCTGTTTTGTATGGTGTCTCAGCTGTGGTGGGTTATATTCAAAACTTTACAGTTGCCACAATCGTCCAACGTTTTTCACAACGATTACGTGCAGCTATTCAAGTTAAAATTAATCGTGTTCCACTAAATTATTTTGATAGTCATTCACAAGGTGATACCCTTTCTCGTGTGACAAACGATGTTGACTTACTTGCTCAATCACTTAACCAAAGTCTGGGAACATTAGTGACTTCTGTTGTGCTTTTGTTTGGTTCAATTTTCATGATGTTCCATTCAAATGTAAGTATGGCTTTGACAGCTATCGGATCAGTTTTCATCGGTTTCCTTTTGGTTATCGTCATTATGGGCTCATCACAACCATTGTTTAAACGCCAACAAAACAACTTGGCAGCAGTCAATGGTTATGTCGAAGAAATTTATTCTGGACACAATGTGGTAACAAGTTACAACGCGTCTGAAGAAACAAGTGAAGCCTTTAAGAAACTAAATACAAACCTTTATAAATCAATGTGGCAATCACAATTCTTGTCTGGTATTATGATGCCGCTGATGATTTTCACTGGTAACTTTGGTTACGTTATGGTCTGTGTTGTTGGTGCCGTCAAAGTTATTAACGGTGATATTACAATGGGTGATGTGGTTGCCTTTATGACTTATGTTCGTATCTTTTCACAACCATTATCACAAATTGCGCAAGCCTTCACACAAATGCAATCAGCAACTGCTGCAATGAGCCGTGTCTTTGAATTCCTTGAAGAAGAGGAAATGGAAGACGATTCTCACAAAGAACGTCAATTGACAGCTGTTAAAGGTGAGGTTGCCTTTGATAATGTCTTCTTTGGTTACTCTAAAGATAAAACGATTATTCATGATTTTTCAGCGGTTGCTAAACCAGGACAAAAAGTGGCTATCGTTGGACCAACAGGTGCTGGTAAAACAACCATTGTTAATTTGCTTATGAAATTTTATGAAATCGATAAAGGTCAAATCTCTATCGATGGTATCGATACTCGTAACATGTCACGAGAAGAAGTTCACGATCAATTCTCAATGGTGCTTCAAGATACTTGGTTGTTTGAAGGTACAATCAAAGAAAACTTGATTTACAACCAAGAAAACATTACTGATGAACAAGTGGTTGCCGCAGCTAAAGCAGTCGGTGTTCACCACTTTATCATGACGCTTCCTGATGGATATGATACTTATCTTGATGACTCAGTAACTCTTTCAATTGGTCAAAAACAACTTTTGACAATTGCGCGTGCGCTTTTGAAAGATGCTCCGCTTCTTATCTTGGACGAAGCAACATCTTCAGTTGATACACGTACTGAAGAATTGATTCAAAAAGCTATGGATAAATTGATGGAAGGTCGCACATCATTTGTAATTGCTCACCGTCTATCAACTATTAAAAACGCTGATCTTATCCTTGTTATGAAAGATGGTAACATCATCGAACAAGGAAATCATGATGAGTTGATGACAGAAGGTGGCTTCTATGCTGACCTTTACAACTCACAGTTTGAAGTAGCATAAAAATGTTAGAAAACTAGAGCTTTTCTAGTTTTCTTTTTTTTTGGTTCTTTGTCAACTGTAGTGGGTTGACTTATAATCACATGCGAGAGAGGACTTTGGTCCTCTCTTTCTTGATGTTCAAAGTGATAAGTATTTTTGTTTTGAAGTTGTCGAAATTTCTGAATCCAAAGGCTTGTCGTTTGATGTCTTTAATGAGTTTGTTGGTTGCCTCCAGTTTGGT
>NZ_GL698429.1:590993-622852 GCF_000187265.1 Streptococcus equinus ATCC 9812 | reverse complement strand
AATCATATTTAATCATTGTCCCTTGGAAATGAGGGCACAAGGGAGGCGTATAATCTAGTTTAGCGTAGATTTCACGGTGGCTGCCACCATCAAGAGCCTTTTGAATGGTAATATTATTGTCTTTAATTCCGATGAGTTCTGTGGTATTATTAATCTGTTCCATAAGATACTTTCTAATAATGGTTTGATCGCTTTTCATTATAAGTCTTATGGGACTTTTTTTATACTCAAAAAAGTCCTATAATCTCCAAAGTGGCATTACCCACTACAGAAATTATAGAGCCTTAAAAATAAAAAAGCTGGATAGACCGGCTTTTCATTTGTCTCGATAGCTTGATTTATCTTTATTTTAAGGAATTTTGCTATAATTGAGATATCACTTAGTTAGGAAATAATATGACAGATACAATTTATGGAAAATATGTGAGTATCTTCCTTTGATTTTAGAGGATTTTAGCAAGCGTATTCAAGAAAAAAATAAAGGGGCGAAGCAGGCGACAGGATATAAGTTATTTGAGCATTTTGTGGCGCGTGTGAAGACGCCTGAGAGTATGGTTGAAAAATGCCAACGAAAAAATTTCCCAGTGACTACTGAGTCAGCTTTAAAAGAAATTCGTGACAGCATTGGTCTTCGAATTGTCTGTGGGTTTGTCGATGACATTTATACTCTGGCTGAACTTATTCGACAATTTGATGACTGCAAAGTGCTTGCTGAAAAAGACTACATCAAAAATGCTAAACCAAATGGCTACCGCTCATATCACATGATCGTAGAAGTGGAGACACCATATCCTGACTGTCTTTGGAATGAGCAAGGCTCATACTTCATTAAAATTCAGCTTCGCACGATTGCTATGGATTCTTGGGCGAGACTAGAACATCAAATGAAATACAAGCATGATATCAAACACCCAAAACGAATTGCACGTGAGTTAAAACGCTGCGCAGATGAGTTAGCATCGTGTGATTTGACCCTGCAAACCATTCGTAATTTGATTCAGGAAAGTGATTAACCTAAGGAGAGAGCGATGAAAGTTTTGATTGCAGAAGATGAAGTTCAGATGAATCGTGTTTTGACAACAGCGTTGACACATGAAGGATATGATGTTGATTCTGTTTATGATGGACAAGCTGCGATTGATCAGGCAAATGAAAATGCATATGACGTTATGGTCATGGATATCATGATGCCCATTAAGTCTGGAATTGAGGCGGTGCAGGAAATTAGCCAGAGTGGCAATCAAGCTCATATCATTATGCTGACAGCTATGTCAGAAATAGATGACCGTGTGACGGGGCTTGATGCAGGAGCTGATGATTATCTTACGAAACCTTTTTCGTTGAAGGAGTTGCTCGCGCGACTTCGTTCAATGTCACGTCGTGTAGATACAGCTTTCACTTCAAATATTTTAAAACTGGGTAGTGCTACTTTAAATGTCGGTGAGCAGGAACTTGCTAGCCAAAATACGATTCAATTAGCTGGTAAAGAAGCAAAAATGCTTGAATTCTTCATGTTGAACCCAGGGAAAAAATTATCAACCGACCAAATTTTTAATCACGTATGGGCAACAGATAAGGATGACCCTGATATTGATAATGGTTATGTCTTTATATATGTTTCCTACCTTCGCCAGAAACTTCAAGCTATTGGGACAAATCTCGTGATTGAAGGAGAGGAAATGGGGGACTACGAGTTAAGAGAATTGTAGGTGGCTTATGTTTCGGAAACTTCGGATACGGTTTATTGCAATTGCATCTTTAGCGATTCTACTTGTCTTGTTTTCGGTTGTTGGGGTTTTAAATTCAGCACGCCATGTTCAGACAGTAGATGAGATTAATAAAATCTTGAATTTATTAGCAGATAACGGAGGTAGTTTTCCAAGTATTTCTAAGACGACAAGTGAGCTTGGTGACACCGTTTCGACAGACACACTCTTTCAATACCGTTATTTTAGTGCGAAAATCAATCAAAATGGCAATATTATTTCCATGAATTCAAGTAATATTTCAGATTTGTCTGACCAGCAAGTAGAAGAGTTTCTTGTTAAGGCGAGCAAGTCTAGAAACACAAGAGATGATTTTTCGTTCAATCACCACACCTATTCTTATTTGGTGACAGAGGACAAGGGGGTAAAATCAATCGTCGTTCTTGACTCGACCAATCAATTTAACGACAACATGACTTTGGTGCATTTGTCAGTTTGGATGTCGGGAATTAGTTTTGTTTTCTTTGTCTTGGTGATTTCGATTGTCTCTGGGAAGGTCATTAAGCCATTTATCAGAAATTATGAAAGGCAGCGCCGTTTTATCACAAATGCTGGGCACGAATTAAAGACGCCTCTTGCCATCATTTCAGCTAATAATGAACTTGTTGAGCTGATGAATGGTGAGTCTGAATGGACAAAAATTACTAATGACCAGATTCAGCGCATGACTGGTCTGATTAATGGTTTGGTTGCTATGGCGCGTTTAGAAGAACAGCCTGAAGTTGTGCTAACGGATTTGAATTTTTCAGAGATTGCAGAAGATGCTGCAGAAGATTTCAAAGGACCAGTTATCAAAGATGGCAAGAATTTCGTCATGGACATTCAGCCAAATATTCACGTCAAGGCTGAAGAAAAGTCTTTGTTTGAGTTGGTTATGCTTCTCGTCGATAATGCCAATAAATATTGTGACCCAGGTGGTACAGTTTCAGTTGTCTTGAGTAAGGGAAGATTATCTAAAGCAAAACTTGAAATTTCAAACACTTATGCTGAAGGTAAAGACATTGATTACAGCAAATTTTTCGAACGCTTTTACCGTGAAGACGAGTCGCATAATAACCAGAAATCTGGCTACGGCATCGGACTTTCTATGGCACGAACCATGGTGAAACTCTTTAAGGGAAATATCTCTGTGAACTATAAAGATGATACCATTACATTTGTGGTGAGCATATAAAATAACCAGCTAGTTAAACTAGCTGGTTTTTAGTCCTCAAACACTAAATCCTGACAGGCGTTTGACTTGTTCGAGACTTTCGTTTGGTCCGTAGTTGTTTGGAAAATGATCAAGTTTAGCGATGGTATCAAGGTCGTTTTGGGTAAGTTCAAAATCAAAAACGTCAAAATTTTCTTTGATACGGTTGATGTGAACTGATTTTGGAATGGTAAGAATGTCGTTTTGAATTTGCCAGCGAAGGATGATTTGAGCGACAGACTTGCCGTATTTTTCAGCGATGCTATTGAGCGTAGCGTCTTTAAAAATATCATCTTTTCCTTGGTTAAAAGGACTCCAAGCTTGGGTAGCAACACCGAGTTCTTGGTTTGTCGCACGAAGAATGGTTTGTTGCTTGTATGGGTGAAGTTCGATTTGATTTAGTGCAGGAACGATATCGGTGTTGACTGCAAAGTCAGTCACGCGCCCAGTTGAGAAGTTTGACACTCCAATGGCACGAATGCGACCTTCTTTGTAAAGTTCACTCATTGCACGCCAAGCACCATGAGTGTCACCATAAGGTTGGTGAATGAGATAAAGGTCAAGATAATCTGTCCCTAGTTTTTTAAGACTTGTTTCAAATGCTTTTTGGGTTTCATCGTAGCCAAGCTGGTTAATCCACGCTTTTGTTGTGATGAAAACATCTTCACGTTTGATACCAGAAGCTTTGATAGCTTGACCTACGGCTTCTTCGTTTTTGTAAAGAGCAGCAGTATCGATAAGGCGGTAGCCGACTTCAAGAGCATCTTCAACAGATTTTTGACACTCAGCTTGGTCGAAAATTTGCCAAACACCAAATCCCAATTTGGGAATTTCGACACCATTATTTAGAGTTTTATATTCCATGCTAATTCTCCTTTTTTCCTTGATTCTAGCATAAAAGACTTTCATGGTAAAAAAATTTGTCTCAAACTATATTGCTATGGTCAGCGAATTCATTTAAGCTAAGTTTGATTTCATTGATAAAACTTTGGCTGATTGGCGCCAATTTTTTCTTCTTATTGGTCACATAACCAAGTGTGTGCTTTGGACTGTTTTTTAGAGGAATAAGAACAATTTGATCTCGAACAAAGCTATTGACAATTCCAAGACCAGAAGCGTAAGCATCGGTTGCACACAATAAATTCATCACAGTTCCACGGTCGTTGCTGTAGAGAATATGTTGTTTATCATGAATTTCAAGTACGTCTTCGTCAAAATTGAGCCCAGACTGCTCTTGACGAAAACGAATTTGATTATAGCCTTTCAAGTCACTCTCAGAAATGACAGTTTTACTTGCCAAAGGGTGATTCCGTCTAAGAAAAATACGTGTTGGAAAGTCACCAAGTGAAGTGAACTCGAGTTCATGGTGCTCCAGAGCTGATTTTAAACTATGCTTATTTTCATCATCTAGGTAAATAATTCCCAAATCAGCTTCAAAAGATGCTACGCTGTCTAATATTTTTTTAGTACTTGTTTCGATGGTATGAAATTCTTGGTAGTTATGTTTGAATTCTTGAGCGACTTTGGCAAGGGGAATTGATAAGAAGTCATAGTGATGAGAAGCAACCGTAAAGCTTTTTTTGAATTGGTCATGATAGCGTTGTTGCAACAAATCTAGCTCACCAATGATACGTTTGGCGTATTTCAAAAAATCATGCCCGTCCTCTGTTAAACGCGTTCCCGTGTTTGAGCGAGTAAACAGTTGAACACCAAGCTCATTTTCCAAATCCTTGATCGAACATGACAAGTTGGGCTGAGTCATATATAATTCCTTGGCAGCCTGACTAAAAGACCCTACACGAGCGACGACTTCAACATAACGACATTGTTGGAAATTTATAAAACATCATCCTTTCTTGAAATAATTGATATTATTATAATTGAATCAAATTAAAAAATCAGCAATATTCTGATAAAAATATTTAAAGTCTTGATAAAAAAATCCTATAGCCAGTGATAAAACAATCTAATTATTAACCAATATTATGGCTAGTCATAAAAAATAAAGATTTTTCAAATATGTGAAAGTTTGCTACAATGAGCCTAGGAAGCTTCTCGGGGGTGATGTGTTAATGCTCTTTACAGAAAAGTGCTTAAGAAATAGTTCAATCGTTGTTACAATTGTTCTTGTCATATCTCTTCTAATATTTTTTAAATATTCTTCCTTCAAAGCCTATCAAACTAATAAAATCTCTTCACATATTGAAAAGGAAGATATTGTTTTTTTAGATAGTCTAAGAAATTTAACACATCTACCTTACGAGTAAAAGAAGCTGGGATAAAAGTGCTCAGCTTCTTTTTTGTGTCATTATAATTTTTTAAGGTCATAACTAATCTTTATGACCAAGCATAAATAAAATAGATTTTTCAAGTTTTCTAAAGCGTGATAGTATAATTGCCATACCAATTGCAAAGGAGATGACATTATGACAACAAAAAGAGAATGGGTTTTACAGGCATTTAAAAATGAACCAGTTGACAAGGTTCCAGTCGGCTTCTGGTATCACTTTACAACTGATGAGGAACGAAGTGATGGTTTTAATCCAGAAATTTTTAATAAAAATATTGCTGGTCACAAAAAATTTGTCGCTGACGTTAATCCTGATTTTGTCAAAATCATGAGCGATGGTTTCTTCACTTATCCAAACGAACAAATTCGTGAAGGAATTACTTCCATTAAAGAACTCGAAGGTATCACATCAATCGGTGAAAATCATCCATGGATTGAAAAGCAAATTGAGCTCGCTAAAAAAATCCGTGACGATTTTCCAGAAGACATTGCCTCTTTTTATAATATTTTTGCCCCCACGACTTATCTCAAGTGGCATCTCGCAGGAAAAGGTGGTAATGGTGATACGATTATCGAAGATTTTATCAAAGAAGATGCTGAGTTGACAAAGACAGTTCTTGATGTGATTGCTTTTGATATTGGCTTGTTAACGAAACGTTTGATTGAAGAAGCAGGTGTTGATGGTATTTATCTCAGTGTTCAAAATTTGCAAGATTCACGATTGAGTCGTAAGGAATATGACCATGTTATTAAGCCAGGTGAACTTCATATCTTGAATCGAGCTATTAGCTCAGGTGGCACAAATATTCTTCACATTTGCGGTTACGAAGGTGCGACAAATGACATTTCTTACTATACTGGTTATCCTGCTGATGTGATTAATTGGGCTGTTGAATTGGAAGGTGTTAGTTTATCAGAAGGTCGTGAATTATTTGGCAGGAAGACAGTTCTTGGCGGATTTAGAAATACCGAAAATGACTTACTTTATCAAGGCAGCAAAGAAGCGATTCAAAATAAAGTTAGAGAAATTCTTGATGAAATAGGTCGAAAAGGTGTAGTTATTGGAGCTGACTGCACAGTGCCAAATGACATTGCAGCTGAGCGTATTGCTTGGGTCAAAGAAGCCGTCGGATTTTAGAGATTTCAGAAATCAAGGAAAGTTTTAGGTAAAAAGAAAAAGGAGAGTTATATGAGTAAGAAAAAATGGATTATTTCAGGAGGCGTTATCGTAGCTCTTGTTGCAGCAACTATTGTTGGACGTCAATTGACAGGGAAAAATTCAGCAAGTGCAGATAGTTCATCAGAAAGCTCTGAAAAAGTGACAACTTTGCAAGTCGCTCACACGCAAAACTATGTTCCATATGATTATATCAACGAAAAAGGTGATAGCGATGGTTTTGAAGTTGCGGTATTGAAAGCTGTTGATGAAAAATTGAAAAACTATAAATTCGATTACACTGGAACAAGTGATGAAGATTTGTTGATTGGACTTGAATCTGGCAAATATGATATTGGTGTCAAAGGTGCTTGGTACACTGAAGAACGTGCTGAAAAATTTGTGATTCCTGATGAAGCCATCGGTGCAAGTGTTATTGGCTTTGCTATTCGAAAAGAGGACGAATCTAAATACAAAGATATTGATTCTTTTGCAAAAAACGGTGGTAAGTTAGTGCCAATTTCCCCTCAAAATGCTCAATACAATGTGATTCAAGAATACAATAAGAAAGCTAAAAATCCGATTGAATTGACTGAGTCAGAAAGTTTCTCTGTTGCTGATGCCTATGCTTGGGTTCTTGAAGGACGTGACGATGCTTATTTCTCAATCAAGTTGTCATTTGAAGAAGCTGTTCAAGACGAAGATGGTGCTTATCATCAATATGCTGATCAATTAACTTGGTTCCCATATAAGGGAATTGAAACTTATCCGTTGATTCACAAAAATTCAACTAACAAAGCATTTGTAAAAGAGTATGACAAAGCAGTTAAAGAATTGCAGGAAGACGGTACGATTGCAAAACTTTCAGAAAAATACTTTGGAGAAGATGTCTTTAGTTATGTAACAGATTAGGAGGTGCCTATGGTTTCTTATGAACCGTCTCGTGTGATAACATTTCTTCCGGAAATTTTATCAGCTTTACCTCTGACTTTATGGGTTTTAGTATTGACCATTTTATTTGGAAGCCTGTTAGGACTTTTTTTGGCTTGGTCACAGTTGTCAGGTGAAAAAAGCTTATCCTCTTTTGCAAGAGGATATGTCTTTATTTTAAGATGTACGCCACCTATTGTGCTTATCTTTTTGGTTTTTTATGGTTTACCTCGTTTTATTGAATGGTGGCTTGGCATCGATGTGAATGGCTGGTCTCGTGCGGTATTTGTCATTTTGGCAATGACTTTGCTATTTGGTGCAAGTATTTCTGAAGTTTTTAAGTCATCTTATCAAGCTCTACCTAAGGGGCAATTAGAGGCTGGACTCAGTATTGGTCTGACAGAATATCAAACCTTCATTAGAATTCTTTTACCGCAGGCGTTTCGAATTGCACTTCCAAATATTGTGACAGCTATTATTAATCTTTTAAAAGATATTGCACTTGCTTATACGATTGGGTTAGTTGATTTAATGGGAGAAGGAAATCTCATCATTTCAAGAAATATGGGAAATTATTCTCTTGAAACTTATACAGCAGTTGCTATTGTTTACTGGGTTTTAGCCTTCTTCTTATCTTTTATTGCACATGTGACTGAAAATGAATTGAATACCGAAAAGGGCTAAGGAGGAGATTATGGATTTTTCTTATATTTCAGAAACGTTTATCAAGGCTCTTGCAGGAATTCCGGTCACTTTAGGAATTATGATTGTTTCAATTCTTATCAGCTTTTTTCCGGCACTTTTTCTAGCATTGGGGCGTATTCACAAAGTAAAAGGTGTTACGGGATTTTCAGTGGTTTATCTTGCTTTTATTCGCTCAACGCCGCCGATTTTGTTAATTTTATTTTTTTACAGCCTGTTTCCAAGTTTGATTAATCAAGTATTGAAAGCTTCTGGTTTTAACGTTTTTGACATCAATCCTATTTATTACGCCTTTGTCATTTTTGGACTTATGACCACAGGCAGTCTTTCAGAGATTATTCGTTCGAGTCTTTTGACGGTTAATAAAGGGCAACTAGAAGCAGCACTTGCTATAGGACTTACGAAAAAGCAAGCTTATTTGAGGATTATTTTTCCACAAGCTATTAAGCAAGCTCTTCCTAATCTTTGCAATCTTGTCATTAATCTAGTTAAAGGTACCTCTCTTGTTTTTGTAATGACAGTAAAAGATATAACGGCGATTGCTAAGGTTGAGGCAGCATACGGCTATCATTATTTTGAATCCTACTTTGTTATTTTTGTGATTTATATTGTGATTTGTGGGTTGATTCAATATGCTTTTAAAGTGTTGGAAAAACGTGCTCAGATTGGTTGAGAGAAATGATGGGAGAAGTTATGCTAACAGTTAAAAATATTGAGAAATCTTTTGGAGAAAAGAAAGTTTTAGATGGGATTAGTTTGACGGTCAATAAAGGGGATGTTGTTGCCATTTTAGGGCCATCTGGGTCAGGAAAGACAACTTTTTTGAGAACGTTAAACCATCTTGAGGCGCCAGATTCAGGTCAGCTAGAGTTGGATGGAAAGACATATGATTTGGCAAAAATTAATCGCAAAGATGTGCTTGAAATCCGCAAAAAAACAGCCTTTGTCTTTCAAAATTATAATTTATTTGCCAACAAAACAGCGCTTGAAAATATTTTAGAAGGCTTAGTCATCGCGCGAAAAGTTCCAAAAGCAGAAGCCATTCCGATTGCTGAGAGTGCGTTAAAAAAGGTTGGTTTGTTAGAAAAAAGAGATTTTTACCCAAGCCAATTATCAGGTGGTCAACAACAACGTATTGGAATCGCGCGTGCTATTGCGGTAAAACCAGAGGTCATTCTTTTTGACGAACCAACGTCTGCACTCGATCCAGAATTAATCGGTGATGTTCTTGATGTCATGAAAGAACTTGCTAAAGAGGGTGTGACAATGGTGGTAGTTACTCACGAAATGAGTTTTGCGCGTGATGTCGCAACGCACGTTATTTTTATGGAAGGTGGGCATATCATCGAAGAAGGTGACCCGAAAGAATTCTTCACACGACCAAAAGAAGAACGTACCAAACAATTCTTGACACGAATTATTCCAGAATTAAATATTGACCCTGTGATATAGATGGCTCTTATGAGATTATTGAAAAAGAAGAAGTAAAAAGCTATGTTATGACTGGTTTTATCAACTGAACTAATTACCTAAACAAAAGGAGGCTGATACATTTCAGCTTCTTTTTAAGTGTTGTGCTATAAAAAATATTTATGGCACAGCATAAAATATTTAGAGTACACGACTATAGAAGAATTCTTTATACCTTTATAACGTTTGGAGGAATATTATGTTAGATTGGGCTTTGTTTATGAGAATATTCCTTGTATCAACAAGCTTTGGTGCTTACGATTCGTTTGGCTCTATTTGGCATCTTGGGAGCGATTATTCTAGGCTTTTTCATTAGTTTGATTAAGTACTACAATGTAGCTATTTTAAGTCAAATTTGCCAAATTTATATTGAATTGTCTCGTAACACACCGCTTTTGATACAGCTTTATTTTCTCTATTATGGCTTGCCTAAAGTTGGAGTGGTTTTACCATCGGAGCTTTGTGCGATTGTTGGTCTAATCTTTTTAGGTGGTTCTTACATGGCGGAGTCATTTCGTTCAGGGTTGGAAGCAGTGTCCAAAAGACAGTATGAAGTTGGTTTGAGCATCGGATTATCACATCTTCAGAATGTTTTTTATGTCATCCTTCCTCAAGCAATCGCAGTTGCACTTCCGTCGTTGGTTGCTAATATCATCTTTCTTGTCAAAGAGACGTCTTTCTTTTCAATTGTTGCACTTGCTGATTTGATGTACATTGCTAAGGATTTGATTGGACTGTATTATGAGACCGATGAGGCGTTGTTAATGTTGGTAGTTGCTTACTTGATTATTCTTTTACCGATTTCACTATTGGCAAGGGTACTAGAAAGGAGGTTGCATCATGCAGGTTTCAGGACTCCAGGTGCTGTTTCAGGGAAATAATCTTTTGCGACTCCTTAAAGGACTGTTAGTTACGATTAATATTTCCCTAGTGTCCATTCTTATTTCAGTGGTTTTAGGATTCTTGTTTGGCTTTATAATGATTTCACACTTTAGAGTGATTCGCTTTATTTCACAAATCTATCTAGAATTTATTCGAATCATGCCACAATTAGTCTTGCTCTTTCTTGTTTATTTTGGTTTAGCTAGAACTTTTAATCTCAATTTATCTGGTGAAGTAGCAGCACTTATTGTCTTTTCAATGTGGGGGACAGCTGAGATGGGAGATCTTGTTCGCGGAGCGTTGACATCACTACCAAAATACCAAATTGAAAGTGGTTTTGCTCTGGGATTAAACAATCGACAGTTATTCATTTACGTTGTTATGCCACAAATTTTACGACAATTATTACCCCAAGCGGTTAACCTAATGACACGAATGATTAAAACAACGTCATTAATTGTTTTGATTGGTGTTGTCGAAGTGGTAAAAGTTGGTCAAGAGATTATTGAAGCTAATCGTTTGACGGTACCTAGCACCGCAATTTGGATTTATGGCTTAATCTTTATGATGTATTTTGCTGTTTGTTTTCCAATCTCGAGATTGTCAGTTTATTTAGAAAAACGTTGGAAGGAGTGAATCATTTGACAACAATTTTAGAACTTAAAGATATTGAAAAATCTTATGGCGAGCAAAAGATTCTCAATCAAGTTTCGTTTTCCGTTGAAGAGGGTGAAGTTTTAGTCATTCTAGGTCCGTCAGGTTGTGGAAAATCAACATTACTTCGTTGCATCAATGGCTTGGAACCAATTCAAGCAGGAAGAGTTGAACTTGAAGGCAAGGAAATTTTAAAAGAGTCTAAAAATCTTCCTCTTGTTCGCCAAAAAATCGGCATGGTATTTCAATCCTACGACCTTTTCCCACACTTAACAGTTCTAAAAAATCTTTTATTAGCATCAGTAAAGGTTCAAAAAAGGTCAGTAGAGGAAGTGAAGGGTGAGGCATTAAAACTACTTAAGCGAGTTGGTTTAGAAGGAAAAGAAAATAGTTACCCTCACGAGTTATCTGGCGGTCAGATGCAAAGGGTTGCTATTGTGAGAAGTTTACTTTTACATCCTGAAGTGCTTCTATTTGATGAAGTTACAGCGTCACTTGACCCTGAAATGGTTAGAGAAGTTTTAGAGTTGATTGGGGAACTTGCACATGAAGGTAGGACAATGATTATTGTGACGCATGAGCTACAGTTTGCAAAAGCGATAGCAGATCGTGTGATTTTTCTTGAAAAAGGACAAATTGTAGAAGAAAGTGATGCGATATTATTTTTCAGGCAACCAAGAACTCAACGTGCGCGTGATTTCTTGAATGTCTTTAATTTTTCTACAGTTGGTTAAATAGGTAATAAAATTTTAAGGAGTTATATATGAAAATTGTAAAACGTTTTTTAGCGATTATTAGTCTTTTATTAATTGTTTTTGCTGCAGGATGCTCAACTTCAAAATCCTCAACAACTAAAAATTCATCTTCAGCTACGTCAACAGCCAAAGCTCGCTCTCTTGATGCAATCAAGAAGAGCGGTACCATTAAAATTGGAGTTTTCTCAGATAAAAAACCGTTTGGTTATGTTGATGACAAAGGAAAATACCAAGGATATGATGTTTATTTTGCAAACCGTTTAGCAAAAGATTTGGGTGTTAAAGTTAAATATGTTTCAGTAGACCCAGCAAGTCGTGTTGAGTATTTGACATCAGCTAAAGTAGATATTATTCTTGCCAACTTTACAGTGACTGATGAACGTGCAAAACAAGTTGATTTTGCTTTGCCATACATGAAAGTAGCGTTAGGTGTCGTATCGCCAAGTAATCAATTAATTTCTGACGTTGATGCTTTAGAAGGAAAAACTTTGATCGTTGGCAAAGGAACAACAGCTGAAACATACTTTGAAAAACATTATCCAAAAGTAAATCTTTTAAAATTTGACCAGTACAGCGAAGCATATCAAGCACTGTTAGATGGTCGAGGTGACGCGCTATCAACTGACAATACAGAAGTTTTAGCATGGGCTTTGGAAAATAAAGGTTACGAAGTTGGCATTATAAGTTTGGGTGACACAGATACCATTGCTCCAGCAGTTCAAAAAGGAAATACTGAGCTTCTTGATTGGATTAATGATGAAATTAAATCTTTGGGTGATGAAAACTTCTTCCACGAAGACTATGACAAGACATTAGCTCCAGTTTACGGTGATGCTGCAAATGCAGATGACTTAGTCGTAGAGAGTGGTAAAGTTGATTAAAAAATTAACAATGTAAAAATTAAGAAATCTGAGATTGATTGTCTCAGATTTTTTCGTGATTTATTTGAATGCTATAACATTTTTTAGTAAAAGTCGCTTTTTTTGCGGAACAATGATAAAATGGAGTGTAAACTAAAAATTGTAAGAGAAGAAAATGACTAAGAAAATTGGCGTCGGAAAGGCGCATAGTAAGATTATTTGGATGGGTGAACATTCAGTGGTGTATGGCTATCCTGCCATTGCAATTCCACTTCAAGGCATTGAAGTGGAATGTCGTATTTATCCAGCTGATAAAAAAATTCACTTTGATTATTATGACACACTATCAACAGCCGTTTATGCGGCACTTGAGTACCTAAATCATACTGATGTTTCAATCACTTATGATATTCGCTCAGAAATTCCTCAAAAACGAGGCATGGGTTCATCAGCGGCGGTTTCAATCGCAGCAATTCGTGCCGTGTTTGATTATTTTGAGCAAAGCATTGACATGGATACTCTTGAAATTTTGGTAAATAAAGCAGAAATTATTGCACATTCAAATCCCAGTGGCCTTGATGCTAAGACATGTTTAAGTGACAATGCGATTACCTTTATTCGAAATATTGGTTTTAGTGCACTTGACCTAGGCTTGGATGCTTATCTTGTTATCGCAGATACGGGTATTTATGGAAATACGCGTGAAGCAGTTGAAAAAGTTGCACAAGCTGAGGAAGCTAATTTGCCACATCTTGCGGCTTTAGGAGACTTGACAGAAATGGTTCAAAAAGCGATTCAAGACAAGGCTATTTCTGAAATTGGTCCCTTGATGACAAAAGCACACAGTCACTTACAAGCAATTGGCGTTAGCATTGAAAAAGCTGACCAATTAGTTCAGATTTCTTTAGAAAACGGCGCTCTAGGTGCCAAAATGAGTGGTGGAGGTGCTGGAGGATGTATTATCGCCCTTGCACAGACCAAAGCACAAGCAGAAAAAATTAGTAAAGCATTAACAGAAGGAGGAGCGGTTCAAACGTGGATCGAAAAATTGTAACGGTAAAATCATATGCCAATATCGCTATTATCAAATACTGGGGGAAAGCTGACGCAGCTAAGATGATTCCAGCAACCAGCAGTATTTCATTGACACTGGAAAATATGTTTACCACAACAAGTGTATCCTTTTTACCAGACACAGCAACTCACGACGAATTTTACATTAACGGTGTTTTGCAAGATGAGAAAGAGCATGCTAAAATTTCTGCCATCATTGATCAGTACCGCGGGCAGCGTACTGAGTTTGTAAAAGTTGAGACAAGTAATAACATGCCAACAGCAGCAGGATTGTCATCAAGTTCTAGTGGATTGTCAGCGCTTGTGAAGGCATGTAATGAACTTTTTGAAACTGGTTTAACTCAGGCTGAACTGGCTCAAAAAGCAAAATTTGCTTCTGGTTCATCTTCACGTTCATTCTTCGGACCACTTGCTGCATGGGATAAAGACACTGGAGAAGTCTATCAAGTAGAAACTGACCTCAAACTTGGCATGATTATGCTTGTTTTGAGCGATAGCAAGAAACCAATCTCTAGTCGAGAAGGTATGAAACGCTGTGTTGAAACATCAACAACGTTTGAGAATTGGGTCAAACAATCTGAACAAGATTATAAAGACATGCTAGGTTATCTTAAAAATAACGACTTTGAACGTGTTGGTGAGTTAACTGAACGCAACGCACTTGCAATGCATGACACAAACACACATGCAAATCCACCATTTAATTACCTAACAGAGGAAAGTTATAAGGCAATGGACTTTGTCAAACAACTTCGTGCTGAAGGTGAAAAATGTTACTTCACAATGGATGCTGGGCCAAATGTTAAAGTGCTTTGTTTAGAAGAAGATTTAGAGCGATTGACAAAACGTTTTGAAGAAAACTATCGCGCAATTGTTTCACGTACTAAGGAATTACCAGATGAAAATGACTAAAGTTCAGACAGGCGGAAAACTCTATATCGCTGGGGAATACGCTGTGCTGACACCAGGGCAGACTGCAATCATTAAAAATATCCCAATTCATATGACAGCGGTTGTTAAAGAAAATTCTACAATCAAGCTTTCTTCTGATATGTTTGATTACTCAGCTACAATGTCTGAAGATAAAAATTATGCTTTAATTCAAGCAAGTGTTCAGACTTTAGCTGATTATCTTGGCAAGTCAATTGATGAATTAGTACCATTTTCACTTGAAATCACAGGAAAAATGGAACGTGACGGGAAAAAATTTGGCATTGGTTCAAGTGGTTCAGTCACTGTCCTAACGCTCAAGGCCATATCAGCTTTTTATGATTTGAATTTGTCAGCCGATCTTCTTTTTAAATTGGCGTCTTACACACTTTTAAAACTTGGTGACAATGGTTCGATGGGGGATATTGCTTGTATTGCATACGATGACTTAGTTGCATTTACTTCATTTAATCGACAAAAGGTTGCCAAATGGATTGCAGATGAGCCAATTCAGACTGTTCTTGATAAAGACTGGGAATATCAGATTGAGGTGATAAAACCAGCCTTGTCTTGTGAGTTTTTGGTCGGTTGGACTAAGCAACCGTCCATTTCAAAAGATATGATTAATCTCGTTAAATCAGCCATTTCAGAAGAATTTTTGACGGAAACTGAACAGCAAGTTCAAACTTGTAAAAAAGCTCTTTTGAGCGGTGATAAAGAGAAAATTAAATCTGCACTTCAAAACATCAGTGATTTATTGCTCAGCCTTAGCTCAGCTATTTACATTGATAAACTAAAAGATTTGAAGGCTTCAGAAGAAGGTCTGGATGTGATTGCTAAATCATCTGGTTCAGGTGGAGGTGATTGTGGTATTGCAATATCATTTGACAGCAATGACACGAAAGAACTTATCACACGTTGGCAAAATCTTGGTATTGAACTACTAGATTTGGAGAAATTATCATGATGAATCGTAAAGATGAGCATATTAAGTATGCATTGAAATACCAATCTCCTTATAATTCCTTTGATGAGATGGAATTGATTCACCATTCTCTTCCAGATTATGATTTGAGTGAGATTGATTTGCACACGCATTTTACTGGGCGCGATTTTGATTACCCATTTTATATCAATGCGATGACAGGTGGCTCAGAAAAAGCAAAGGCAGTTAACTGTAAATTAGCTCAAGTTGCTCAAGCGACAGGGCTTGTCATGGTGACAGGGTCATATAGTGCTGCACTAAAAAATCCACAAGATGATTCTTATCCAAGCAAGAAAGATTATCCAGATTTATTACTTGCGACAAATCTTGGTATTGACAAACCATATGAACTAGGATTGCAGACCGTTGATGAAATGCAGCCTATCTTCTTGCAAGTTCACGTGAATTTGATGCAGGAACTCTTGATGCCTGAGGGAGAACGGGAGTTTCGTTCTTGGAAGAAAAATTTAGAAAACTACGCTACAAAAATGCCTGTTCCAATCGTTTTAAAAGAAGTTGGATTCGGAATGGATTTAAAAACTATTCAGATGGCACATGCATTTGGCATTAAAACCTTTGATATTTCAGGACGTGGCGGAACAAGTTTTGCTTTTATTGAAAACCAACGTGGTGGCGACCGTTCATACTTAAATGAATGGGGTCAAACTACCGTTCAAAGCCTTTTAAATCTACAAGATTTTGTTGACACCGTCGAAATTCTGGCTTCAGGTGGTGTACGTCATCCTCTTGATATGGTGAAATGCTTTGTCCTGGGTGCAAAAGGTGTCGGTCTTTCACGAACTGTTTTAGAACTTGTTGAGAAATATCCCGTTGAGAAAGTTGTTGATATTGTAAATGGCTGGAAAGATGATTTGCGTCTTATTATGTGTGCTCTTAATTGTAAGACAATTACAGACTTACGAAATGTTGATTATCTTTTATATGGGAAATTAAGCGAAGCAAATAAAAAACACTGATTTTAAATCAGTGTTTTTTTGTATCACAGCATGAAATAGACAATTGCAATGTAATGAAGAACAGAGGCAATCAAGATAAAGATATGCCAAATCATGTGGTCGTAAGGTCGTTTTCTAGCATAGAAAACAGCACCAATAGTATAAGATAGACCACCAGCAAGCATTAAAGCCCAAAAGACGACGCCGGTCTTACTTACAATACTTGGGATGATGAAAATGACCAGCCATCCCATGAGCAAGTAAAGAAAGAGTGAGAATTTTTCATTGATTTTTTTAGCAAAAATTTTGTAAAGAATTCCAAAGATTGTGGCACCCCATTGCAAAATAATAATCAAATAACCAAGCCAGCCACCAACAAGAGAAAGAGCAATTGGTGTGTATGAACCCGCAATAGCTATGTAAATCATGCTGTGGTCAATGATTCGTAGAATGAATTTTTGTGGTGAGTCATACTGCATTGAGTGATAAACTGTTGACGACAGAAACATCAAAAATAAACTAATATCGAAAATTGACATTCCTACAGCAGCTTGCATGCCATAGTGATGATAGCTATAAATAGCAGTGATAGGAAGTAGTACAAGCATGGCTACCGCACCAACTGCGTGAGTAACACTATTTGCAACCTCTTCACCAAAAGAAAGACGTTTACTGGGTTTTAAAGTCATGTTAGCTTTCATGAGATTCTCCTTCTAATTTTTGGACTAATTCATGTGTTTGAAAATAAAGTTTCAAAGTTTGACAAGCAGAGACGACCACAGGAGGTAAGTTATCAACTTTCTCGCCATTCATTGATGACACAAAAGCATCGTAACGTTTTTGTGATTGATCATCAGCAGTCAGAAGCGCCAATGTTTGACTAATTTCTTGAATTGAAAAAATATTTTTTAATGCTGTAATAACGATTAGTCTAGCGACTTGTTTACGGCTATATTTCTTTTTAATTGGTTTTTCAAGATGACCATGTTTTACATAATTATTTATCATAGAAGCAGTCAAGCCTTTAGCATCTTGTTGATTAGCCTGAACAACTTGATTAACATAAAGAAGAACTTGGTCTAAGTATAAATCAATTTGTGGTAAGTCAGACCATTTTGGATAAGTAGTACTCATAAAGTTATCTCAACCTCTTCATCTAGTTTTGATAACCATATTATATAATTATCGATAATCGAAGTCAAGGAAAAAAAACTGTCCAGTGGACAGTTTTTTCACGATCCGGAAAATAGAAGAGCTGGTTAACTGTCCTGAGTTCAAAAATAAAAATCGAGCCAATACTAATAAGTTGGCTCGATGTAATTTAATTTCTAATATTTTGTAAGATATGCTGCGCTGTTTCAAGGTTCATATGTGGTGCTTTAAGCAAAGCTTTCACAACTTCAGCAACTTCTTTATCTTTAGCACCTGAAAGAAGGGCAAGCGATTTTGCTTGCAATTTCATGTGTCCTGATTGAATACCAGTTGAAGTCAAAGCTTTAACGGCAGCAAAGTTTTGTGCTAAACCGACAGAAACGATGATTCGAGCTAGTTGACGAGCATCAGGGTAACCAAGTATATCGTGAGCGATGTTGACTGTTGGATTAAGACCAATTGAACCTCCGCGAGTTGCAATTGGCATAGGAAGTGTTAGCTGGCCACGAAGCACCTGAGCCCCTTCATCGTAATTCCAAGTGGCAAGACCACGGTATTGACCATCTTTACAAGCATAAGTGTTTGCACCAGCTTCGATGGCACGCCAGTCATTTCCTGTTGCCATAACAACAGCGTCAATTCCGTTAAAAATACCTTTGTTATGTGTGCTTGCTCGGTAAACATCTTCTTGAGCAAGTTTGCTTGCTAGGTGGAATTTTCGAGCTAACTCTTTAGCTTCATCTTTATTACGACTGAGGTAACGTAGGTCTACTTGACATTCTGCAGTTACTAAAGATTCGGTTGCATAGTTTGACAGAATTGCCATTAAGCTTTTTCCGCCAGAGAGTTCTTCAAGACTTGGTACTAAAGCCTCCATCATGGTGTTGACCATGTTAGCACCCATCGCTTCTTGAGTGTCAACGGTTAAGTAGACAATAAGGAAATCATCTTTTTCATCGATACTCAATTCGCAAGCACCACCCCCACGTTTTACGATAGAAGGATGAGCATCGTTTGCTAAAGTAATCAGTTGGTCGGTGTGTTCAATGATTGCTTTTTTTGCAGCACTTTTATTTGGAACATCGTAAAGTGCAACTTGTCCAATCATTTTACGAGAGTGAACTTGAGTTTTGAATCCTCCAGAACGTTTGATAATTTTCGCAGCAAAGCTAGCTGCAGCAACCACTGAAGGTTCTTCAGTTACCATTGGAACATTGAAAATAGCTCCATCAATTTGAAAATCGGGTGCTAATGAAAACGGCAATGAAAATGTTCCGATAAGATTTTCTGTCATCTGATTAGCTGTTTCAGGTGAGAGTAGCTCATTTGATTTTAAACGGTCAAGATTTTCAGAACTGATTAGCTCATTTTTTTCAAGATGTTCAAGGCGTTCAGCCAACGTTTTTTTGGAGAAACCTCCCCAAGTCACTTTATTTGTTGTCATTTACTTCACCATAGATCCTTTGATGTTCACGAATTTCTTTGAGTGCAAATGCACCAGTTTTGTAATCTGCAACGGTAGCATTACCTTCTGAGTCAACTTCAACTTCTTCAAAGAAGAGTTTTTCATATTCTTCAACTGAAAGCTTGATACGATTTTTTAGAGATTTAAGGCGACTTGTCTGAAGCATATCTTTAAATCCTCCTACCAAAGTTCCTGTGAAAATTTCTGCTACGGCACCACTACCATAACTAAAGAGTGCAATGTTGTCACCAGCAGCAAGCGTTTCAGAGTTTTCAAGAAGTGATAGAAGTCCAAGGTAGAGTGAACCAGTGTACATGTTACCAACTTGTTTGCTGTAGAGAATTGATTTTTCAAAGTTGTCTTTGAGTTTTGCTTTCAATTCTTCTGGTAGATTTTTATCCATTACTTTATTAAAGCCTTTGAGGGCTAATTTTGGAAATGGCAAGTGGAAACAAAAGGCTGAAAAGTCAGCTAGTGATGTTTCAAAACGTTTTTGGAATTCTTCCCAAGTTGTTTTTAACATGCTGAGGTATTGTTTTGTAGAGTAAATACCATTTACAAAGGGTGTTGTTGAGTAGTTCGGACGCCAGAAATCCATGATATCACGCGTTTGAGCAACTGAATTATCATTCAAAAGCATGATACGTGGATCTTTTGAAATTAGCATAGCGATACTTCCAGCACCTTGAGTCGGTTCACCTGGTGTGTTCGCCCCGTAACGTGCTACGTCAGCAGCAATAACCAATACTTTTGATTTAGGGTGCTTTTGAACATGCAATCGAGCATAGTCAAGTGCAGCTGTTGCACTGTAGCAAGCTTCTTTCATTTCGATGCTACGAGCAAAAGGTTGAATATCCAAAAGGTGGTGAATCCAAGTTGCAGCAGCTTTACTTTGGTCAACAGATGATTCTGTTGCTACAATGACCATATCAATGTCTTCTTTATCTTGGTCGCTAAGAATACTTTTTGCAGCAGAAGCACCAAGTGTTACGATGTCGTCGTTAACAGGTGTGATACTTAAGTTGTTTAATAGAAGACCTTTGCTATATTTATCTGGATCAATGTTTCGACTCTCAGCTAAGTCGTCCATATTCAGCATATATTGTGCTGTTGCAAATCCAATTTTATCAATACCAATGTTCATGAAAAAACCTTTCTTTTTATTGAATTTCCAATAAATGTTAGGTGCTTTATTTCTTCTTATTAGCCTAACAAGTTTTTAAAAGGCGGGGAATTCCTTTTAAATAAGAAATTCTTTTTTTAGTAAATTTACGGCGTGACTAATTGTCCATTGATAATTTTACCATAAAGTAGCCTAATTACTCTATAAAAAAATATTGATTTAATCTTTCAAAATAAATGAGAAAATCTTATTAAATCTACTAAAAAGCTGGTAATTTTAACTGATTTCAGATAAAATGGAAAAGAATGATTTTTTTTAAAAATCAAACAATAAATCAAAGGAGAGCGGATAGCATGACAAAAGCAGATGTTATTTTTAAAGAAAATATCAAAAAAATTATGGATGAAGGGGTATTTTCAGAAAACGCACGTCCTGTTTACCAAAGTGGTGGACAAGCAAATTCTAAATACGTAACAGGTGCTTTTGCTGAATATGATTTGAGTAGAGGTGAATTCCCGATTACAACTCTTCGTCCTATTCCAATTAAAAGTGCTATTCGCGAAATTTTTTGGATCTATCAAGATCAAACTAATGATCTTTCAGTTCTAAATGATAAATACAACGTTAAATATTGGAACGATTGGGAAGTCGATGGCACTGGAACAATCGGTGAACGTTATGGAGCGGTTGTTAAGAAACACGATATCATTCGTAAAATCTTAAAACAATTAGAAGCAAACCCATGGAATCGTCGTAACGTTATCTCACTTTGGGATTACGAAGCTTTTGAAAATACTGATGGTCTTTTGCCATGTGCTTTCCAAACCATGTATGATGTTCGTCGTGTTGATGGCGATATTTATCTTGATGCCACTTTGACTCAACGTTCAAATGACATGTTGGTTTCACACCATATTAATGCTATGCAATACGTTGCACTTCAAATGATGATTGCAAAACACTTCGGTTGGAAAGTTGGAAAATTCTTCTATTTCGTTAACAACTTGCACATTTATGACAATCAATTTGAACAAGCAAAAGAATTGCTTCGTCGTGAACCTACTGATTGCAAACCTCGTTTGGTTCTTAATGTGCCAGATGGAACAGATTTCTTTGATATTAAGCCTGAAGATTTTGAATTAGTCGATTATGATCCAGTCAAACCACAATTAACATTTGACTTAGCCATTTAATCTATTTCATGGCTTATTCGTATCGCATTTCTGCATTTTTACAAGAAATCTGATAAAATGAAAGTAATGAATGAGAGGACAATATGACAAAGAAAATCGTTGCTATCTGGGCTGAAGATGAAAATCATCTAATCGGTGTGAATGATGGGTTGCCTTGGCGACTCCCAAAGGAACTGAAGCATTTTAAAGAAACAACGATGGGGCAAGCTCTTTTAATGGGGCGAGTGACCTTTGATGGCATGAAACGTCGCATCTTACCTGGTCGTGAAACACTGATTTTGACTCGAGATAAGGCTTTTGAAGCTGATGGTGTGACGGTCGTTCACGATATGGATCAAGTATTTGAGTGGTTTAAAAATCACGATAAGACCCTTTATGTTGTTGGTGGTGCAAGTATTTATAAAGCCTTTTTGCCTTATTGTGATGCGATTATAAAAACGACAGTTCATGGAGAGTTTGAGGGAGATACTTACTTCCCAGACGTTGATTTAGAACAATTTACAAAGGTTTCTGAGTCATTTTATGAAAAAGATGACAAGAATGCCTATGACTTTACAATTACTGTTTTTGAAAAATAACACATGGAGATAAGAATGCAAAGAAGTATTTTCGGAGTATTCACGGCTCTGCTCGCAGTTATCTGTGTTTTGTGTGCAATTCCAGCACTTCGTAAAAAACGCTATGGATTAGCTGTCCTTTTATTTTTGAATGCATTTACTAATATTGTAAATACCATTCATGCCGTGTATGGTACCTTGTTTTAATATATAGAGAGAAAAAATAAAGTTAGAGAGAACAAAATGGTTGGAAATCGAACAAATGATGTAAAAGTTTATTGCTCATTTTGTGGAAAAAGCCAAGACGAAGTAAAAAAAATTATTGCAGGAAATAATGTTTTTATTTGTAATGAATGTGTGGCTTTATCCCAAGAGATTATTAAAGAAGAATTAGCAGAAGAAGTTCTTGCAGATTTGGCAGAAGTTCCAAAACCAAAAGAATTACTAGCTACCCTTGATGAATATGTTGTTGGTCAAGAACGTGCAAAACGCGCCCTTGCAGTAGCAGTTTACAATCACTACAAGCGTGTATCTTTTGCTGACAGTCGTGATGAAGAAGATGTTGAATTGCAAAAATCAAACATCTTGCTTATCGGACCAACAGGGTCAGGGAAAACTTTCCTTGCTCAAACATTGGCTAAAAGTCTTAATGTTCCATTTGCGATTGCAGATGCGACATCATTGACTGAAGCAGGATATGTCGGTGAAGACGTTGAAAATATCCTTTTGAAACTGATTCAAGCAGCTGATTTTAATATTGAACGTGCTGAACGTGGTATTATCTACGTCGATGAAATTGATAAAATCGCCAAAAAAGGTGAAAATGTTTCAATTACTCGTGACGTTTCAGGTGAAGGTGTTCAACAAGCTCTTCTTAAAATCATTGAAGGAACTGTTGCTAGCGTACCACCACAAGGTGGACGTAAACACCCTAACCAAGAAATGATTCAAATTGATACCAAGAACATTCTTTTCATTGTTGGTGGTGCGTTCGACGGTATCGAAGATATTGTTAAACAACGCCTTGGTGAAAAAATTATTGGTTTTGGTCAAAATAACCGTAAAATCGATGAAGATGCATCTTATATGCAAGAAATCATCTCAGAAGATATTCAAAAATTTGGTCTTATTCCAGAGTTTATCGGACGCTTGCCTGTAGTAGCTGCGCTTGAGCAATTGACTGCGGATGATTTGGTTCGTATCTTGACTGAACCTCGCAATGCCTTGGTTAAACAATACCAAACATTGCTATCTTATGATGGTGTTGAGTTGGAATTTGATGAAGATGCTCTTCAAGCAATTGCCAATAAAGCTATCAAACGTAAGACAGGTGCGCGTGGACTTCGTTCAATTATCGAAGAAACAATGATGGATATCATGTTTGAAATTCCTAGCCGCGAAGAAGTTACCAAAGTTCGCATCACAAAAGATGCTGTCGAAGGTACTGATAAACCTATCTTAGAAACTGCATAAGGAGAGAAAATGACTGAGTATTTAAATACCCATAATGCCTCACTTCTACTAAGTGCAGCTAATAAATCACATTATCCACAAGATGATCTGCCTGAAATTGCTTTAGCAGGTCGTTCAAATGTTGGAAAATCTAGTTTTATCAACACACTTTTAGGGCGTAAAAACTTGGCACGTACGTCAAGTAAGCCAGGAAAAACGCAGTTGCTTAATTTCTATAATATTGATGACAAATTGCGTTTTGTTGACGTTCCAGGGTACGGTTATGCCAAAGTTTCTAAATCTGAGCGTGCTAAATGGGGCAAAATGATTGAGGAATATCTTGTAAGCCGTGATAATCTTCGTGCAGTTGTCAGCTTAGTTGATTTTCGTCATGACCCAAGTGCTGATGACATCCAAATGTATGAATTCCTAAAATATTATGAAATTCCTGTTATCGTTGTTGCGACGAAAGCAGATAAAATTCCACGAGGTAAATGGAATAAGCACGAATCAGCTATCAAGAAAAAATTGAACTTCGATAAGACTGATAAATTTATTATCTTTTCATCTGTTGATCGTACTGGTCTTGATGAATCATGGGATAGTATTTTAGAAGAATTATAATATTAAAAGCTTGAGATGAAAATTTCAAGCTTTTTTCAATGCTATAGTTTTAAACTAAGAAGTCGATAGTTAAAGTCTATTACCGTTTCTTAAAATCTTGTGATATCATAGACCTATTATGTATTGAGAGGTTTTTATGGAAAATCATAATTTTGAAAATGAAGGTCAATTTCAACGCAAGATGACAAGCAGGCATCTCTTTATGTTGTCGCTTGGTGGTGTTATTGGAACGGGATTATTTCTCAGTTCGGGGTATACAATTGCGCAAGCAGGTCCTTTCGGAGCAGTTCTATCTTACTTGGTAGGAGCAGTAGTTGTTTATTTGGTTATGCTATCACTTGGTGAGCTAGCTGTAGCGATGCCCGTTACTGGGTCTTTTCACACTTATGCTACAAAATTCATAAGCCCCGGAACTGGATTTACAATTGCCTGGCTATACTGGATTTGTTGGACAGTTGCTTTGGGAACTGAATTTTTAGGCGCAGCAATGCTCATGGGACGATGGTTTCCGGGTGTTCCGACATGGGCTTTTGCAACATTTTTTGCTCTGATTATTTTTGCCATTAATGCCTTAAGTGTAAAAAGTTTTGCGGAAGCGGAGTCCTTTTTTGCATCCATTAAGGTCATTGCCATCATTATCTTTATCATTCTTGGGTTAGGTGCCATGCTTGGAATAGTCAGTTTTGAGGGTCAACACAAAGCTATTCTATTTACAAATCTAACTGCTAACGGCGCATTTCCAAAAGGTTTTGCTGCAGTTGTTTCAGTAATGTTAGCAGTCAATTATGCTTTTTCTGGAACTGAATTAATTGGAATTGCTGCAGGCGAGACTGATAATCCTAAAGAAGCAGTACCAAAGGCTATTAAAACTACGATTGGTCGTTTGGTCATCTTTTTTGTTTTGACAATTTTTGTTTTAGCATCCCTGTTACCAATGAAAGAAGCTGGAGTATCAAGTGCACCATTTGTTGATGTTTTTGATAAAATGGGAATTCCGTTTGCAGCTGATGTGATGAATTTTGTTATTCTAACTGCTATTTTATCAGCAGGAAATTCTGGACTATATGCTTCAAGTCGCATGCTCTGGTCTCTTGCAAATGAAGGCATGCTTTCTAAAAAGATTGTTAAGATTAATGAGCATGGTGTTCCAATGCGCGCATTATTATTATCAATGCTGGGTGCTGTTTTATCACTTTTTTCAAGTATATACGCTGCAGATACTGTCTATCTTGCTCTTGTTTCTATTGCTGGTTTCGCTGTGGTAGTGGTTTGGCTATCAATTCCTTTAGCTCAGATTAAGTTCAGAAAAGTCTTTTTAAAAGAACACTCTATTTCTGAGTTATCGTACAAAACACCATTTACGCCGGTGCTACCGTACGTTACTATTATCCTATTGTTAATTTCAATTGTTGGGATTGCTTGGGATGCTTCGCAAAGAGCAGGATTTTATTTTGGAATTCCATTTATTATTTTGTGTTATTTGTATCATTACTTTCGTTATAAAAAATGGTAAGAAAGGTTAGTTATGGGGAAATTTAAGGATTTACTAGACAAGAATGAATATGTTATTTTAGATGGTGCGCTTGGAACGGAGTTAGAAAATCGCGGCTATGATGTGTCAGGAAAACTTTGGTCCGCTAAGTATTTACTTGAAAATCCAAAAGTGATTCAAGATTTACACGAAGTTTACTTGCGAGCTGGTGCTGATATCATCACAACTTCAAGTTATCAGGCAACTATTCAAGGACTTGAAGATTACGGTTTAACAGAACAAGAAGCTACTGACACCATTGCTTTAACAGTAGATTTAGCAAAAAAAGCAAGAGAAAATGTTTGGAATGTTTTGTCTGATGATGAAAAGAGTAAACGCCCCTATCCTTTGATTTCTGGTGATGTTGGACCTTACGCTGCTTATTTGGCTGATGGTTCCGAATACAATGGAAACTATCACTTGTCTAAGGAAGAGTTCAAAGATTTTCATTGTACTCGTATCAAGGCACTATTGTCAGCTGGCTGTGATTTTTTGGGAATTGAAACCATTCCAAATGTTGTTGAAGCAGAAGCTTTAATTGAATTATTAGCTGATGAATTTCCAGAAACTGAGGCTTATATGTCATTTACGGCACAGGATGATGAGTCTATTTCTGATGGAACTGCGATTGAAACTGTAGCAGCTTTGTGTGATGCTAGCAAGCAGATTTTAGCTTTTGGGATTAATTGTAGTAGTCCAGCTGTCATTTCAAATTTACTTAAGAAAATTCGGACAGTGTCACAAAAGCCACTAGTCACTTATCCTAACTCGGGAGAGATTTATGACGGAGTTACACAGACTTGGAAATCTCTTCCAGATCACACTCACACTTTACTAGAAAATAGTCAGATTTGGCACCAATTCGGTGCAAAAGTTGTTGGGGGCTGTTGCCGAACAACACCTGATGACATTGCTTGTTTGACTAATCATCTTAGATAATAAAAACGTCTAGAAACTTTCTAGACGTTTTTTGTTAAATATTTGCTGTTTGCAAGCGATAGCGGATAACGACGCTTGTATAGTGATAAATGATTGTTAATAGTATCAATGATACAATCCAAATGGTTCTTACTTGGATGAAGTGGTGAATGATTGCTACAAAGATAGCACCAAGAACAAAACTGACAACGACCAATGAATAATTGACAGCTTGTCGTTTCATCTTAGCAGTTTTATTTTCAGTAGTAAGGTAGTTATGCCAAGCGGTAATCATCTTACGATAATTTCCGGAAGTCATCAAAATCGAGTAAGCGTGAAATTCAATTTGGCTGCCTGAGAAGGTCAAGGTTAATAGACCAGTTCCTAATGCTAAAAGAATTACCCATAAATGTCGATTTTCAGGTAAGAGCGGTAGAGCAATGGTAACAAATAACAATGGTAAAATAGCATAAGCACGCCAAAATGCTGTTTTTGCCCGAGCTCGAACACGCAATCCAAACATAAATCCGAGTGAGAAAAAGAAAACTGAATAAAAACGGATTAATGTCTGATGTAGTGAACTATGGCTGATATCAGCAATAAGAAACAAAATGTTCCCTGTTTGAGTCGCAACTAAGGTGTTAAATTGAATTTGACAGTAGACATCAAGAGCTCCGCCTAAAAATCCAAGTAAAACAGCTTCAAAACGACTATTTTGAGGCATGTATTCTAAATCATTCACACCATGTCCTTCTTTCTAATAGAGTCAACAGTCATATTGTAACATTTTATTAAGTCAGGTACTAGGGGAGATTTGTGAAAAAATTAATCGAACTTTAATTAATTTCAAATGAGAAAGATTTTCTTGAAATCGTCGATAGGTTGAAAGGATTCATTGATGGATTTGTGAAATTTTTGCGATTACAATAAAAAAGCTCAACTCATTAGTCTGAGTTGAGCTATGTAAGGAGTGCTTAGAAATAGGAGTAAGATTACACTTATTTTTCGCTGATGGTGAGTTCTCCGTCAACCATATCAGCTTTAAGGTGTTTAACATCAGTGTGATCAAGATAGAAGTCAGTGATTTTATCACGGATTTCTTGTTCGATAACACGGCGGAGTGGTCGAACACCCATTGCTTCATCGTATCCTTCTTCGATAAGATGTTTCTTAGTATCGTCGCTAACAACCAAGTCAATACCTTTTTTAGCAATAGTCTTGCTAACTTCAGCTAACATCAAGTCAACAATTTCGTTCAAGTCATCCTTAGTCAAGTGTGAGAATTCAATGATACCGTTGAAACGGTTGAGGAATTCAGGACGGAAGTATGGAGCGATACGATCCATAATCTTCACATCTTTGTCTTCTTGACCTGTCAAGGCTTCATTACCAAATCCAGCATTTGAAGTTGCAATGATGACAGTGTTCTTGAAGTTGATAGTATTACCTTGACCATCTGTCAAACGACCATCATCCAAAACTTGGAGAAGAAGTGTGATAACTTGAGGGTCAGCTTTTTCAATTTCATCAAGAAGGACGATTGAATAAGGATTACGACGAACACGTTCAGTAAGTGTGTTGTTATTGTCATCGTAACCAACGTAACCGGCAGTAGTACCGATTAATTTAGATACAGCTGTGCGATCAGAGTACTCGGACATATCTAGACGGATAATGGCATCTTTTGAGCCAAACATATCAAGTGCTAACTGCTTAGCAAGTTCTGTTTTACCGACGCCAGTTGGTCCGACAAATAGGAAACTACCGATTGGACGGTTACCTTCATCAAAACCAGCACGGTTACGACGGATGGCGCGTGCAACAGCTTCAACAGCTTCGTCTTGACCGATGACTTTACCTTTCAAGCGGCTAGCCAATTCTTTCAAACGTTCAATATCTGAAGCTCCCATATTTGAAACAGGCACACCAGTCAAACGTTCAACGGATTCAGCCACGTCATTAACAGTTGCAGTGACTTTTTTATCTTCTGTGTGATTGTCGATTTGTTTTTGCAATTCTTCGATACGAACTTTAGCATTAAGCGCAGCTTCGTAATCTTCTTTGGCAGCGGCAGCTTCTTGTTTTTCTTTTTGTTTTGCAATTTCTTTTTCTAAAGATTTGACATCAGTCACAGGGTGTTGTGCAGCCAAGTGAGCAGCAGTCATATCAATTAAGTCGATTGCTTTATCAGGAAGGCTACGTTGTGGGATGTATTGAATTGAAAAATCAACAGCAGCTTTCAAAACATTATCTGGAAGAATGACGTTGTGGTGTTTTTCGTAAAGATCACGAATACCCATCAAGATGTTGAAACTGTCTTGGGCAGAAGGTGCATTTACTTTAACTTCGTTGAAACGACGAGCTAGCGCAGCATTTTTCAAAATAGTATTGCGGTATTCGTCTTGAGTAGTAGCACCGATAACAGTCAATTCACCACGAGAAAGGGCTGGTTTAAGGATATCTGCTAAACCTTTAGAACCAGAGTCACCTCCAGTTGAGCCAGCACCAAGAATTTGATGGATTTCGTCGAAGAAGAGGATGATATTACCTGCATCTTTAACTTCTTTAATCATGTTTTGGATGTTTTCTTCGAAAGAACCGCGGTATTGTGTACCAGCTTCAAGCCCTGAGATATCAATTGAGATGATTTCTTTATTCTTGATAGCAGCAGGAACATCACCGTTAACAATAGCTTGCGCTAACCCTTCAACGACAGCAGTCTTACCGACACCAGCATCTCCGACTAGAACTGGGTTATTTTTTGTACGACGTGACAAGATTTCAGCAGTTTCTTGGATTTCCTTGTTACGTCCGACAACTGGATCAAGCTCATTATTACGAGCACGTTCAGTTAAGTTAGTTCCTAGTTTAGCCAAGATACCACCTTCTTTTGGAGCAGAAGTAGGAGCTCCTTCTTGGTATTCAGCATTTCCAGGAAGTTTACCAGTTTGACGATATTGAGCAAATTCCTCAGGAGTAACTTCACGTCCGTTAATCAAATAACGTTTGTTCTCTGTGTTATACCCTCCCATATTTCCCATAAGTTGGTTGAAAATGTCATCCATGTTTCCAAAAGGATCTCTTCCATAAAATTGATTGTTTGCCATATTAATTACCTCGCTTTATTTGTGAAATTTAACCAAATCAAAATGATACGATTTGATAGAAGGTAGGAGTTCTTTAGTCTTTACATATCAGAGTAGAGAGATCGTATTTAAAGAAATCTTTGATTGTTCCCATCAATCACCTTCTGAGGATATAATAACTCATTAGTCAGTAAAAATCAAAGATTTATGTGCAGAAAATATGATTATTTTTCTTAGATAGCGTTTATTAGTTGCGATTATGATATTATAATCTGAAACGGTAGAAAAAACAGTCATCATAAAAGAAGAATTATAAAATAATTTAATAGTAGAAACAATAAAAAGTAATTAATTTTGAAAAAAATAATAAAAAAGTATTGACAGAGTCAAAAATGTAAGTTATAATAAATGAGGTTTTGTAATGAAACTGACCTAAGACAGCAGGGGAGCAGTGCTCATAATATTCCTGCCGAGGCACAAAACGTAATGATGAAATAACGTATTTGTACTTTCGTGTCTAGGTTTAGGTGCGAATTTTTTTGTACCTAGCCCAAAAATAATAACGGAGGTAAAAACTAATGAGTGAAGCAATTATTGCTAAAAAAGCTGAACAAGTTGATGCTGTTGCTGAAAAAATGAAAGCTGCTGCATCTATCGTTGTTGTTGATTCACGTGGTCTTACAGTTGAACAAGATACAGTTCTTCGTCGTAATCTTCGCGAAAACGGTATTGAATTTAAAGTTATCAAAAATTCAATCTTGACTCGTGCAGCTGAAAAAGCAGGTCTTGACGGAATGAAAGATCTTTTCGTAGGACCATCTGCAGTAGCATTTTCTAACGAAGATGTTGTTGCACCAGCAAAAGTTATTAACGACTTTGCTAAAGATGCTGAAGCACTTGAAATCAAAGGTGGAGCAATCGAAGGCGCTGTATCTTCTAAAGAAGAAATTGTTGCCCTTGCATCATTGCCAAGCCGCGAAGGACTTCTTTCTATGCTCCTTTCTGTTCTTCAAGCGCCAGTTCGCAACGTTGCACTTGCTGTCAAAGCAGTTGCAGACAACAAAGAAGACGACGCTGCTTAATGCGTATGGTAGCCTAGCGCTACAAACAATTATCTAATAAAACATTAATATTTTTGGAGGAATCTACAATGGCATTGAACATTGAAAACATTATTGCTGAAATTAAAGAAGCTTCAATCCTTGAATTGAACGATCTTGTAAAAGCTATCGAAGAAGAATTTGGTGTAACTGCAGCTGCTCCTGTAGCTGTAGCTGCTGCTGGTGCTGCAGACGCTGGTGCTGCTAAAGACTCATTTGACGTTGAATTGACTTCAGCTGGTGACAAAAAAGTTGCTGTTATCAAAGCTGTACGTGAAGTTACAGGTCTTGGTCTTAAAGAAGCTAAAGCTCTTGTTGATGGTGCACCTGCTAACGTTAAAGAAGGCGTTGCTACTGCAGAAGCTGAAGAAATCAAAGCTAAACTTGAAGAAGCTGGAGCTTCAATCACTCTTAAATAATAGAGTTATTACTCAAGTAGCTTAATAAAGCTGATAAAACCGCTGGTCTTAGGACTAGCGGTTTTTTTAGGCTCTTTGTCAACTGTAGTGGGTGACTTATAGCTAAGCACGAGAGGAGACGAAATGCGTCTTCTCTTTTTGCATGTTTAAAGCGATAAAGATACGTTTTTTATAGTTGTCAAAGTTCCTGAATCCAAAGGCCTTGCGCTTGATGTCTTTGATGAGTTTGTTGGTAGCTTCCAGTTTGGCATTGGAATAGGGATAGATCAATGCGTTTGTAATATAAGTTTGGTATTTTTTAAAGGTCTTAAAGACAGTTTTAAAGGAATCATTGACTACATCAAGGTTGTCCTCAATAAGGGCAAAGAATTCACTTGTCCGCTTCTCTTGAAAATGAAAGAGCAGGAGCTGATACAGGTCATAATAATAGCGTAGTTCATCAGAGTAAGCCAAGGTTTTGCCGATGATCTCTCGAGGGGTCAGTGTTTGTCTAAACGTGCGTGAATAAAAGCTATTTTGTGAGAGCTTTCGAGAGTCTTTTGGGAGAATTTTCCAATGATTTTTCATAGCTCGATAAGGTAGAGATTTATCATCAAATGTCTTCATAATGGCAATTCTAGTTGTCATCATGGCACAG
>NZ_GL698429.1:556692-590795 GCF_000187265.1 Streptococcus equinus ATCC 9812 | reverse complement strand
TGGTATTCTTAAGTAGTTCCATATGAGCCTTTCTAATGAATTGTTTGGTCGCTTTTCATTATAAGTCATATGGGACTTTTTGTGTACATTCAAAAGCTCTATAATCTCCACAGTGGAGTTACCCACTATAGAAATTATAGAGCCATTTTTTCTTATGACGTTAGTTTTCTTTTTTCTTTCGCCAAGATCAACTTTAAATCAATTTAATTTAAAGAAGGAACGTTTTATAGCTATCCTCATAAAGATTCTCTCTTTCTTTTTTCTTTTATCACAATCATTATTGGCGAAGTCAGTATACTCTGGTCAAAATGGTATCGAAAAAAGGCTAATTTGAGAGAGTTTCCCATTTTGCTTGAAACCGAGAAAAATTTATTCAGAGTTATTCTGTAATGATTTTGATTTTTATCCTTGTAATATTCCAAAAATTTCTATAAAAAAATAAAAAGCTTTGAATTATTACAAAGCTTTTTTGATTTTACTTGAATCTTGTAAGTTCTGCTCAACATCGAGGTCGAAAAATTTGGTAAGTTTTATAACCATTTTCTTAACTTCGAGAGCAATAACACTAGGATCTTCAGGTTCATCTTTTACTAACCAATTGCATAGCACACTGTAATAACCACCGATGATAAATGACATGGCATAATTTATTTTAGTAACATCTCCGTCGTAAGCAAACCAGGGAAGAGTGACACTATCGTAGATTTCCTTTGAGTATTTTTTCATTTGGTGAAATAAAAGCTCAGATTTCTGATGTTTGATTATAATTGATAGTACCTCACATTCTCTATACCAAAAATCAAAAGAACTTGTTGACATTTTCTCAAAGTTCTCTGATTGTGCAAAAATTCGGCGTTCAGCTAAATACTCATTGATTATTTTTTTAAAATAATAATTTAAGAGGTTATCTTTATTTTTGAAGTGCCTGTAAAATATTCTTCTAGAAACTTCAGCGTATTCAAGGATATCTTTTATTGTGATGTTTTCGTATTTTTCATTTCTCATAAGACAGATAAGAGCGAGAAAAAGTCTGTTCTTTGTATCTTTTATTTGTTGTAATTTACCACATTTTTCACATACCATGCTATCAACTACTTTCATTTTATGTAATGAACAGAACTATTACAGCACTTCAAAGAGAAATGAGCACAAAAAGTTGGTAGAAAAACGTTTTCTGGGAGTATAGTTATTTGAAATTATAGGTAGATACTCTTGAATAGGATATTGACTAAAATTTAATATTGGATAAGAAAATTGAAGACAAAAAAAGAACCCGAATAGGGCTCCTTTTACTGGCTGATGCTTGCTATGAGACTATCAGCAGTGGTTTCTGGTAAAATTCGTACTCGATTCAATGATAGAAGGCCATCTTCTTTGTTTGCAATTCCTTCGTTAGTAGTGACACCAATCTTGTAGTTGAGGTTACTAGCTAGTTGAAGTGTTGTATCTGAATAGCGTCCTGCAGGATAGGCGATTGCCATCGTGTCTTGTGATAAATTGTTATCAAGGTACGTTTTAGCATCTTCCATTTCAGATTTCTGAGTGTCATCATCGCTTACTGACAAATCAGGGTGAGTAGAAGTATGACTTTGGAAAGACATTCCTTGTTCTTTCATTTCTAACATTTGATCAAGAGTTAAGTTGCCATTATCACCGACAGTACTTGTGATGACATTATTTGTGCCTTTTGCCTGATATTTTTTCAAAATTGGATAAGCGTTGGTGTAAAAATCCCATAAGCTGTCGTCAAAAGTTAACCAAATGATTTTTGAATTTCCATTTGGTAAAACATTTCCACTCAAGACTTTGTAAGCTTCTTCTGGGGTTAAAAAATAGTAACCTTCTTCAGACAGACGCTGAATATGACTTTCAAATGTCGCGGGGTCAACGATAAGGTTAGCATTAGATTCTTCTTCAGGAGCCATTTCATGAATAGCGTGATACATTAAAATTGGAAGAGAAACATCTGAGTCTTGTTGAACCCAATTAACTTCTTCAGTCTTTTCAATGCTTTGATCTGCTTGAGAAGAGCTGTTAGAAGAAGTGGTGCTTGATTGTTTTGCTTTTTTCTGCACAACGTGTTCTGTTTTTTCATTTGATAAAATCAAGTGATTATCCTTTAAGACAAAGAAAAGGAAAACACTAGCGATAATACAAGCTAATAAAAGAATGATATTAATAATTGCCAAAGGCTTTTTTGAATTTTTTTCGTGCTTGTAACGTTTTTTCATAAAAATCTCTCCCAAAAATAAAATCTTTCTTCCATTGTACTGTTTTTTGAAAGTAAAATAAAGAATCTACCTTAAATTAGAAAAAGATTTTCATAGTTTGTTATATTTTCTGTAAATTCTGAATAATTTTGTGGTATAATGTAGAAAATGTTTTTATACTTAGGATTGTTGGTTTTCGGGACCGCTTTTCTATTCAAAATTACATACTAAGGAGAATAAGATGTCAATAAAAATTGCTTTGCTCGGTTTTGGTACGGTTGCTAGTGGTGTTCCTTTTCTTTTGAAAGAAAATCAAACAAAAATTACAGAAGCAGCTCATGATACCATTGAAATCGCAAAAGTTCTCGTTAAAGACGATGATGAAAAGAATCGTTTGTTGGCTGCTGGGAACGACTATAATTTTGTTACAAATGTTGATGAGATTTTGAGTGATGAAACTATTGACATTGTTATCGAGTTAATGGGACGTATTGAACCTGCTCGTACATTCATTACAAAAGCGCTTGAAGCTGGGAAAAACGTTGTTTCTGCTAACAAAGATTTGATTGCAACTCACGGTAAAGAATTGATTGCTCTTGCACAAGACAAAGGTGTTGCTTTCTATTATGAAGCAGCAGTTGCTGGTGGTATTCCAATTCTTCGTACTCTAGCTAACTCACTCACTTCTGATAAAGTCACTCGTATTTTGGGTGTTCTCAATGGTACTTCAAACTTCATGATGACTAAAATGGTTGATGAAGGTTGGACTTACGATGATGCTCTTAAGACAGCTCAAGAACTTGGTTACGCTGAAAGTGACCCAACAAATGACGTTGAAGGTATTGATGCAGCCTATAAAGCAGTTATCTTGAGTCAATTTGGTTTTGGTATGTCAATTGATTTTGATGATGTGGCTCATAAAGGTATCACAACAATCACACCAGATGATGTGGCGGTGGCTCAAAAACTTGGTTATGTGATTAAACTTGTTGGCGACGTCCGTGAAGTTGAATCAGGTATCTCAGCTGAGGTTTCTCCAACATTCTTGCCTAAATCACACCCACTTGCTAGTGTAAACGATGTGATGAATGCCGTTTTTGTTGAGTCAATCGGTATTGGTGAATCAATGTACTACGGACCAGGTGCTGGTCAAAAACCAACTGCTACTTCAGTTACAGCTGACATTATTCGTATTTGTCGCCGTATTAAAGATGGAAATGTTGGTAAACCTTTCAATGAATTTGCTCGTGAGACAAAAATGGCAAATCCATCAGATGTGACAAGTCACTATTATTTTGCAATTAATACGCCAGACAAAAAAGGTCAATTGCTTCGCTTAGCTGAAATCTTCAATTCTGAAAACATTTCATTTGAACAAGTGCTTCAGCAAAAAGCAAATGGAACACGTGCACGTGTTGTCATTATCACTCACTCAATGAGTAAGACACAATTGGCAGCAGTTACTGAAAAACTTGAAGCTGAAAAAGATTTCAAAGTATTAAATACCCTTAAAGTTTTGGGCGAATAAGAATTACTTAGTAAATGAAAGGAAAGCTCATGTAAAATGAGCATTGATAGAGATATGAAAATAACTGTACCAGCGACATCTGCTAACATTGGACCTGGGTTTGATTCAGTTGGTGTAGCAGTTTCTAAGTACCTTACAATTGAAGTGCTTGAACCTGCTGATAAATGGGAAGTTTTACATGACTTAGGGGATGTGCCTAGTGATAAAAATAATCTTTTGGTTGCAACAACATTACAAGTAAAAGAAGACCTTATTCCTCATCGTATCAAGATGATTTCAGATATCCCGTTAGCGCGAGGATTGGGGTCTTCATCTTCAGTTATTGTAGCGGGGATTGAGTTAGCTAATCAATTAGCAGATTTGAATTTGTCTGATGATGAAAAGTTAACTTTAGCCACTAAAATTGAAGGGCATCCTGATAATGTTGCGCCAGCGATTTTTGGCAACCTTGTCGTTTCATCGTATGTCGAGGGAAAAGTCAGCAGCGTTGTTGCACCATTTCCAGAAGCGTCATTTGTTGCTTTCATTCCAAATTATGAATTGAAAACCAGTGATAGTCGCAATGTGTTGCCTCCTGAGCTATCGTATAAAGAAGCTGTAGCAGCGTCATCCATTGCTAATGTTGCGGTAGCTGCACTTTTAACAGGTGATTTGAAAAAAGCTGGAAAAGCGATTGAAGCAGATCTTTTCCATGAGCGTTTCCGCCAAAAATTAGTCAAAGAATTTGCTCAGATTAAGGAAGTGGCACACGAAGTTGGTTCTTATGCGACTTACTTATCCGGTGCAGGTCCAACTGTTATGACACTAGTTTCAAAAGAAAATGAGGCAGACCTTGTTGAGCGTATCCAGTCACTGAATTTTGACGGTGAAGTTGTCGCACTACAAGTTGATACTAAAGGAGTTTGTGTAGAATAATCATAATACTTAAGAAAGTCAGCTTAGCTGGCTTTTTTTAGTAAATACTTATGATATAATAGAACTGTTACTGTAAAAGTCAAGAAAGAAAGGAAAAACATAGATTTTAATTGCTTTAGTAAAAGATTTTGTTCGGAAATTGCACTTCGATAATCTTTCTTTATGCAGGCAATTTTGGTCATATTGGGAAGTTCATTAATGAATTATCAAGAAGCTTTGAATTGGATTCATGGCAAGTTAAAATTTGGAATTAAACCTGGTTTAGAACGAATGGCATGGATGCTAGAAGAACTTGGAAATCCTCAAAAAAATTTAGCAGCTGTCCATATTGTTGGGACAAATGGTAAAGGTTCTGTCACAAGTTATTTACAACATATTTTTTCATCAGCTGGGTACGAAGTTGGAACGTTTACATCACCTTACATCGTTGATTTTCGTGAACGTATCAGTCTAAATGGTCAAATGATTTCAGAAACTGATTTTCTTGACTTGGTCGAACGTATTCGTCCTGTTGTTGAGCGTTTGTCAGTCGAAACTGATTTAGAACCAGCAACAGAATTTGAAGTAATTACTGTGTTGATGTTTGAATATTTTGGTCACATGCACCCAGTTGATATTGCTATTATCGAAGCAGGAATGGGTGGACTTTATGATTCGACAAATGTTTTCAAAGCTTTAGCAGTGGTTTGCCCATCGATTGGGTTAGATCACCAAAATGTTTTAGGGCAGACTTATGCAGAAATCGCTGCGCAAAAAGTTGGCGTTCTAAAAGAGCGTGTGCCGTTTATTTTTGCGACTGAACGAGAAGATGTTCGTCACGTTTTTGTCAATAAAGCACATGATTGTGATAGCCGTCTGTTTGAGTTTTCAAAAGATTTTTATGCTCAAGAAAATGAAAACGGTTTTGATTATCAAGGCCTTGAAAATCTTAAAAATGTGAAACTTTCAATGCCTGGAAAACATCAAGTTAGCAATGCTAGCTTAGCAATTACAGCTGCTTTGTTGTTGAAAAAGGATTATCCAAAAGTAACTAATGATATTATTAGAAAAGGCCTTGAGGAGACACATTGGGTTGGACGTACTGAACTCATGTTTCCAAATGTTATGATTGATGGTGCGCATAATAATGAGAGTGTCAAAGCTTTGGTTGATGTGATGCAAAAATACAAAGATAAAAATCTTCACATCTTATTTGCAGCAATTGATACCAAACCTATTGGTTCCATGTTGAAATTGCTCAGCCAACTAGCTGATGTTGATGTGACAACTTTTATTTATCATAATTCACTACCACTTGAAAAATACCCAAGCAACTATTATAAAGTCGCTAATTGGAAAGAGTGGATTGATAAGATTAACCTAAATAGTCAAGAAGACTTTTATTTAATTACAGGTTCACTTTATTTTATTTCACAAGTACGTCCTGTACTTTTGTCAAGACAGGGAAATTAAGCTATAATAGAAAAATATAAAAAGATTGGAAAAGATAATGGCAAATCAAGAAAAACTTGAAGCAGCAGTATATCAACTTTTAGAAGCACTGGGTGAAAACCCTGAACGTGAAGGATTGCTTAACACTCCTAAACGTGTTGCAAAGATGTATCAAGAGATGTTTTCAGGCTTAAACGAAGATCCAAAAGATCAATTTACAGCAGTTTTTTCTGAAAATCATGACGAGGTTGTGCTTGTGAAGGATATTCCTTTTTATTCAATGTGTGAGCACCACTTAGTTCCTTTTTACGGAAAAGCGCATGTTGCTTATTTGCCAAGTGATGGTCGTGTAACTGGTCTTAGCAAATTAGCGCGTGCTGTTGAAGTAGCAAGTAAACGTCCACAATTGCAAGAACGCTTAACTGATCAAGTAGCGACTGCCCTCGAAGAAGCACTTCATCCAAAAGGTGTTTTTGTGATGGTAGAAGCAGAGCACATGTGCATGACAATGCGCGGTATTAAAAAGCCAGGTAGTAAGACTGTAACAACAGTTGCTCGTGGTATTTTTAAAGAAAATCGTGAAGAACGAAAAGAAATTTTGTCACTTATTTTAGGGAAATAATAGCTAGTTAAGCATTGGTAAAAGGAGAGAATGATGAAAATTGGTAAGCATAGTGTTGCTGGAAAAGCGTGCATCATGGGTGTCTTAAATGTCACTCCTGATTCATTTTCAGATGGTGGTTCTTATACATCTGTTGAAAAAGCGCTTAATCAAGCAGAAAAAATGATTGCACAAGGTGCTAAAATCATCGATGTTGGTGGAGAATCAACACGTCCGGGGTACACTTTTGTCGATGCTGAAGAAGAAATAAAACGTGTTGTTCCAGTCATCAAAGCTCTCAAAGAAAAATTTGATGTGCTAGTGAGTATTGATACTTATAAAACGCAAACAGCTCGTGCTGCCTTGGAGGCTGGCGCAGACATTTTAAATGATGTTTGGGCAGGTCTTTATGATGGCGAAATGCTAGCGCTTGCTGCCGAAAAGAATGTTCCGATTATTTTAATGCACAACCAGGAAGAAGAAAAATACGACAATATCACTAGAGAAGTCTGTGAATTTTTGAAAGAAAGAGCAAATGTAGCTTTAGCATCTGGCGTTGCTAAAGAAAATATCTGGCTTGATCCAGGTTTTGGCTTTGCTAAAAATGAAGCACAAAATATTGAACTTTTGCAAGGTTTAGATGCCGTTTGTCAATTAGGATACCCAGTTCTTTTTGGTATTTCACGTAAACGCACAGTTGACTTTTTGCTCGGTGGTGGAACAAAAGCTACTGATCGTGATATGGGAACAGCAGCGTTATCTGCATGGGCAATTGCAAAAGGTTGTCAAATTGTTCGTGTGCATAACGTGGAAGTTAACCGAGATATTGTTAATGTCATTAGTCAACTCGCTTGAAAGGAGTAATAAAAGTTGTCTTTGCTAAATGGCAAAGCTTCTTTGTTGTATAAAGATATATGGATAAAATTTATCTGCAAGGTTGTCGATTTTATGGTTATCACGGTGCCTTCAAAGAAGAGCAGACGCTAGGTCAAATTTTTGTCGTTGATTGCACACTGTCTGTTGATTTACGAAAGGCTTCGCAAAGTGACTGTTTAGAAGATACTGTTCATTATGGTTTAGTTTTTGAAGCGATTAAAAGACAAGTCGAAGAACAGAAATATATTTTAATTGAACGCTTAGGCGGTGCAATTTGCCAAGATATTTTTAAACAATTTCCTACTGTTCAAGCCATTAAAATCAGAATTTCAAAAGAAAATCCGCCAATTAATGGACATTACGACTCAGTCGGCATTGAGTTAGAACGGGAGCGTCAATGACAAAAGTATTTTTAAGTCTTGGTAGTAATATTGGTGATAAAAAGGCGTATTTAGAATCTGCTCTTAATAAGCTAAACCAATTGCCAAAAACTCAGGTAGTGTCTATTTCGCCATTTTATGAAACAGCTGCCTGGGGTAAAACAGACCAAGATGATTTTTTAAATCTGTGCTGTGAGTTGGAAACTAGTTTACCTGCGCAAGAGTTACTAGTGAATTGTCAACAAATTGAGAAAGATTTAGACCGTGTTCGTCATGAACATTGGGGACCAAGAACAATTGATATTGATATTCTTTTGTATGGTGATGACCATATCAATGAAGAAAATTTGAAAGTTCCGCACCCTTATATGACAGAGCGTGCCTTTGTTTTGGTGCCTTTACATGATATTGCACCGTCACTTGACATTTGTGGCAAATCTATTACGTCTTATTTAAAAAAATTAAATCTTGAAGAAGTGCGAAAACTTCAGTCTTAAATATCGTCAAAAGCTGATTTTTTTGTTATAATTAAGGTCGGCTTTATGCCGATTTTTTAGTAGTCGATACAATCATTTGATCATAAATGAGCTAATTAATTTTTTAGATGAATTAGTTGATTTTAATCAAAAGATAACTACGATTTTTATTAAATAGTTTTAGAGTTGGAAGAAAATGTTAGAATTTTTAAATGATGAACTAAAAGGAATTGATATTCGCGTTAATGAACCCTTAAAAAAATATACGTTTACAAAAGTGGGAGGTCCAGCAGACTATCTCGCTTTTCCACGTAATCGTTATGAATTGGTTCGTATCGTCGAATTCGCTAATAAAAATGACATTCCATGGATGGTACTTGGTAATGCAAGTAATATCATTGTTCGAGATGGTGGTATTCGTGGTTTTGTCATCATGTTTGATAAATTAAATACCGTTACTGTTAACGGTTATGTTATTGAAGCAGAAGCAGGTGCAAACTTAGCAGAAACAACACGTATTGCTAAATACCACAGTTTAACAGGCTTTGAATTTGCTTGTGGTATTCCAGGTAGTGTCGGTGGTGCTGTTTTCATGAATGCTGGAGCTTACGGTGGTGAAATTTCACATGTCTTAGTTTCTGCACAAGTGCTTACAAAAGAAGGAAAAGTTAAGACAATCGAAGCACGTGATATGAAGTTTGGTTACCGTCATTCTGCAGTTCAAGACAGTGGTGATATTGTTATTTCAGCAAAATTTGCCCTTAAACCAGGTGACTATGTTCTTATCGAGCAAGAAATGGCTCGTTTAACACATTTACGTGAATTGAAACAACCACTTGAATACCCATCATGTGGTTCGGTATTCAAACGACCTGTTGGTCACTTTGCTGGACAATTGATTACTGAGGCAAATCTAAAAGGACATCGTATCGGTGGTGTTGAAGTTAGTAAAAAACACGCTGGATTTATGGTGAATGTTGCTGATGGTACAGCACAAGATTATGAAGATTTGATTGCTTACGTTATTGATACCGTTGAGAAAAATTCAGGTGTTCGCTTAGAACGAGAAGTTCGAATTATCGGTGAGAAAAAAGATTAAAGAAACTCCATGGAGGTTTTATGAGAATTGACTAATCCAATTATTGCATTTAAAAACGTATCAAAAGTATTTGAAGACAGCGGTACAGTTGTTTTAAAGGACATTAACTTTGAACTTGAAGAAGGAAAGTTTTACACTCTTCTTGGTGCATCAGGTTCAGGTAAATCGACCATTTTAAATATCATTGCTGGTCTTTTACAACCAACGACTGGTGATGTCTTCCTTGATGGTGAACGTATTAATGAAATTCCAATTAATAAACGTGATGTCCACACTGTTTTTCAAAATTACGCTCTATTTCCACATATGAATGTTTTTGAAAATGTCGCTTTTCCTCTAAAATTAAAAAAAGTCGACAAAAAAGAAATTGAGCGTCGTGTAGAAGAAGCACTTAAAATGGTGCGTTTGGCTGGCTTTGAGAAGCGTCCAATTCAAAAATTATCGGGTGGGCAGCGTCAGCGTGTGGCTATTGCGCGTGCTATTATCAATGAGCCACGAGTAGTCTTGCTTGATGAACCTTTGTCAGCGTTGGATTTAAAACTTCGTACAGAGATGCAATATGAGCTTCGTGAATTGCAACAACGCCTTGGGATTACCTTTGTTTTTGTTACTCACGACCAAGAAGAAGCACTAGCTATGTCTGACTGGATTTTTGTCATGAATGATGGTGAGATTGTCCAATCTGGCACACCTGTTGATATTTACGATGAACCAATCAACCACTTCGTTGCGACTTTCATTGGTGAGTCAAATATTTTGCCAGGAACAATGATTGAAGATTACTTGGTAGAGTTCAATGGTAAACGTTTTGAAGCAGTTGATGGTGGTATGCGACCAAATGAAGCGGTTGAAGTTGTCATTCGTCCAGAAGATTTGCAAATCACAATGCCAGAAGAAGGAAAACTTCGTGTTAAAGTTGATACACAACTCTTCCGTGGTGTTCACTATGAAATTATGGCTCATGATGAACTTGGCAATGAATGGATGATTCATTCAACACGCAAGGCGATTGAAGGAGAAGTAATTGGTCTTGATTTCACGCCAGAAGATATTCACATCATGCGTCTAAATGAGACAGAAGAAGAATTTGATGCCCGTTTGGAAGAGTATGTTGAAATGGAAGAGCATGAAGATGGTTTGATTCATGCAATCAAGGAGGAGCGAAATGAAGAAAAATAGTTTCTTCTCCATTCCATATATTTTATGGTTGTTGCTGTTTGTCATTGCGCCAGTTATTTTGATTTTGTGGCAATCGTTTTTTGACATCCAAGGTCAGTTTACGCTAGATAACTACAAAACTTTCTTCAGTTCTTGGACTTATCTTAGAATGAGTTTTAACTCAATCTTGTATGCGGCTATTATCACTTTGGTAACTTTGGTCATTTCTTACCCGACTGCCTATTTTTTGACGCAGCTTAAGCATAAGCAACTCTGGTTAATGCTGGTTATTTTGCCAACTTGGATTAATCTTTTGTTAAAAGCTTACGCTTTTATGGGAATTTTTGGTCAAGAAGGTGGTGTCAACGCATTCTTGTCATTTGTCGGTATTGGTCCAAAACAAATCTTGTTTACTGATTTTTCATTTATCTTTGTTGCATCATATATCGAAATTCCATTTATGATTTTGCCGATTTTTAATGCGCTTGATGATATTGATGAGAATTTGATTAATGCCAGTCATGACTTGGGCGGAAATAATTTTCAAACCTTTACAAAGGTCGTCTTTCCACTATCATTAAACGGTGTCAGAAGTGGTGTTCAGTCTGTCTTTATTCCAAGTTTGAGTCTGTTCATGTTGACTCGTTTGATTGGTGGTAACCGAGTAATTACACTTGGTACTGCCATTGAGCAACATTTCCTAACAACTCAAAACTGGGGAATGGGTTCTACTATTGGAGTAATTTTAATCATGGCAATGCTTGTGATTATGTGGATGACTAAGGAGAGACGAGAATGAAAAAATTTGCAAATCTATATTTAGCCTTGGTCTTTGTTATCCTTTATATCCCAATTTTTTATTTGATTTTTTATTCATTTAATCAAGGTGGAGATATGAACGGCTTCACAGGTCTTACTTTGGAGCATTATTCAGAAATGTTTGCAGATAGTCGTTTGATGTTGATTTTGATTCAGACATTTTTCCTAGCATTTTTGAGCTCGATTTTAGCGACAGCAATCGGTACTTTTGGAGCAATTTACATTTATCAATCACGTCAGAAACGTCAACAATCTATTTTATCTCTGAATAATATTTTGATGGTGGCGCCTGATGTTATGATTGGTGCAAGTTTCTTGATTCTGTTCACTCGTTTGGCTGATATTTTTCACTTTAATCTAGGATTTATGACTGTTTTGCTAAGTCACATTGCGTTTTCAATTCCGATTGTGGTGCTTATGGTGTTGCCACGACTTAAAGAAATGAATGGCGATATGATTAATGCAGCCTATGACTTGGGAGCAACTCCATGGCAAATGCTGAAAGAAGTGATGCTGCCATATTTGACACCTGGAATTATTTCAGGGTTCTTCATGGCATTTACTTATTCTTTGGATGATTTTGCGGTAACCTTCTTTGTCACAGGAAATGGTTTCACAACACTTTCAGTTGAAATTTATTCACGTGCAAGACGTGGAATCTCTCTAGAAATCAATGCTCTTTCAACGATTGTCTTTATCTTTAGTATTTTTCTCGTGATTGGCTATTACTTCATCTCACAAGATAAGAAGGAGGCTCGCGATGCGTAGACTATATTCATTTATTTTCGGAATAATTGCGGTAACTTTCGTCTTATTTGGTGTTTCAGTCTATATGCAAAAGATGTCAAGTTCTTCTAGCCAGTCTGATAAATTGGTCATTTACAACTGGGGTGATTACATTGACCCTGATTTAATTACAAAATTTACCAAAGAAACTGGTATTGAGGTTCAGTACGAGACTTTTGATTCTAATGAATCTATGTACACTAAAATCAAGCAAGGTGGGACAACTTATGACATTACAGTTCCATCTGATTACATGATTGATAAGATGCGTAAAGAAAATCTTCTTATCAAGCTTGATAAATCAAAGATTGATGGCTTGGGTAACATTGGAAAAGAATTTCTTGGCTTAAGCTTTGATAAAAACAATAATTATTCTGTTCCATATTTCTGGGGAACGCTAGGTATTGTCTACAATGATACTATGGTTGCTAATGCACCTGAGCACTGGTCAGATCTTTGGAAGTCTGAGTACGCTAATAACATCATGCTTGTTGATGGTGCCCGTGAAGCGATGGGAATTGGACTTGGAACACTTGGTTATAGCCTAAATACAAAATCATTAACTGAACTTGATGCGGCATCTAAAAAATTAGATAGTCTAACACCAAATATCAAAGCGATTGTTGGCGACGAGATGAAAGGCTATATGATTAATGGTGATGCGGCAATTGGTGTCACCTTCTCAGGTGAAGCAAGTGAAATGCTTGATTCTAATGAACACTTGCATTATGTAGTTCCGAGCGAAGGTTCAAATCTTTGGTTTGATAATCTTGTCATTCCAAAAACAGCAAAGCACATTAAAGAAGCTTACGCTTTCATTAACTTTATGCTTAAGCCTGAAAATGCTGCGCAGAATGCTGAATACATCGGCTATGCAACACCAAATGATGAGGCTAAGAAGTTGTTACCTGACGACATTAAAAACGACAAAGCATTTTATCCATCAACAGAAACTTTTAAACATCTAGAAGTTTATGACAATCTTGGCCAAAAATGGCTTGGCATTTATAATGATTTATACTTACAATTTAAAATGTATCGTAAATGATAAATTGAGTTTGGAAATTTCCAAGCTCTTTTTTAATGAACTCGAAATCATCACTAAGATTTGATAAAATAGTAATGAGAGATTTTTTGAAAATCTTTAATAACAGTTTGTACTTAATAAGATTTAGTAAGGAGTGTTAAATGGAAAGTTATCGTAGGGAGTATGAATTTTCTCTGTCCTCGATTTTGAGTTTTGTCTGGCGAGGAATTGTAGTTGGGTGCGCTGTAGGAATCGTGGTTGGCCTTTTTAGACTCTTGATTGCAAAAATCTTTGCTCAAGTTGTCAAATATTACCAACTATCACATGAAAATCCTTCTTTGTTAGGTTTGATTTTGCTAGTAAGTGTTATTGTAGTTATCGCAATTGGATTTTTGGTGAAATCTGATCCTGATATTAAGGGTTCTGGAATTCCTCACGTGGAAGGTGAGTTAAAAGGGCTACTTCACCCTGATTGGTGGTCAGTTCTTTGGAAAAAATTCCTTGGTGGTACTCTGGCAATTTCAATGGGATTTATGCTAGGTCGTGAAGGACCTAGTATTCAATTGGGAGCAATGGCAGGAAAAGGAGTTGCAAAAACCTTGAAGGCACAGCGCATGGAACAGCGTGTTTTGATTGCTAGTGGTGCAGCAGCAGGACTTTCAGCTGCCTTTAATGCACCAATTGCAGGATTGCTCTTTGTTGTTGAAGAAATCTATCACCAGTTTTCTCGTTTGGTTTGGATATCAGCCTTGGTTGCAAGTTTAGTTGCTAACTTTATTTCTTTAAATATTTTTGGTTTGACACCAGTTCTTGACATGCCTGGTGAACTTGTTATCCTACCTTTGAAAGATTATTGGCTTTTGCTGATTTTGGGAGCATTTTTAGGTGCTATGGGCTATCTTTATGAAAAGGTAACGTTGAATGCAGGTGTTGTCTATGATTTCTTAGGAAAAGTATGCCATATTCCGAATTATTTTTATGGTATTTTTGCAGCAGTTTTGATTATCCCAGTCGGTTATTTTTACCCACAACTACTTGGTGGTGGTAATGGTTTAATCACGTCATTGACGACTAGTCATTTGACTTTAGCAGTAGTTTTCTTGTATTTTATTATCAGATTTATTTGGAGTGCCTTAAGTTATGCTAGTGGCCTACCAGGAGGGATTTTCCTTCCAATTTTAACTTTGGGCGCACTTCTTGGTTTCGGCTTTGGTTTGGGTGTTAATCAGCTTGGTTTTATTAGCACAGCAGCCTTGATTAATTTTCTTGTGCTCGGTATGGCTGGCTATTTTGGTGCCATTTCAAAAGCTCCGCTAACTGCTATGATTTTGGTAACGGAAATGGTTGGTGATTTCCGTCAACTTATGACAATTGCGGTAGTTACTTTGGTTGCTTATATTGTCATGGATTTATTAAAAGGTGAACCAATCTATGAAGCAATGCTTGCTAAGCTTTCGATTCTTAAAGACCGAGAAGTCATTGAACCAACCCTTATCGAGTTAACCGTGTCTGATAAAATAGCAGGTAAACGTGTTCGTGATTTGACTCTTCCAAAAAATGTTTTAATCACAACCCAAATTCACCGTCAAAAATCAGAGGTTGTACGAGGAAATACCGTCCTTAATGCTGGTGACACCATTTTCTTGGTGGTCAATGAACCAGAAATTGGAAAAATTCGTCAATTATTAATGTAAATTACTGAGCAAAAGTTTTGTTACAATGGATAGAGTAAGAGGATTGTTACTGGTTAAGCAGGCAAAACCTAATGTACAGTGTAAAGAAAATGTCAGTTTGGCATTGCCTTTTGTGTACATTAGTTTTGCCTTTTCTTTCCGAATTTTTTTGAGAGAGTAGTAGATAATGAGGATTGATAAAGTCTATAATAACAATGTTGTTTTGGTTAAAGGTGATAACAACGAAGAAATCATCGTAATGGGGAGAGGTCTTGGTTTTCAAAAGAAACCAGGTGATGAGATTGATGCATCTTTAATTGAAAATAACATTTGTTATGCAGGACAGCAAAGCTACTAATGAATTGACACGTGTCTATGTTGATTTGTCTCCAGCTGAGACTGAGGTAGTTCTTGATATTATCAAGCATGGACAAAAAGTTCTTAATACAACTTTTGATACAGCCTTTTATATAGCGCTTGCTGACCACCTCCATTATACACTTCAACGAAATCGTGAGAATTTAACGATTCAAAATCCACTATCTTGGGAAATTCGAAAATTTTTCCCAAAAGAGTATCAATTGGGACGTGATGCTTTGAAGATTATCTTTGAAAAATTGGGTGTCATTCTTCCAGATGATGAAATCTCATCAATTGCACTTCATTTTATTAATGCTCAGAAGGATTCTGGCATGATAGAACAAAATTATCAAATTTCAAAAATTGTGACAGATATTTTGGGAATTGTACGTTTGTTCTATGGTAATGTCGTTGATGAGGATTCGGTTAGTTACAATCGTTTCATTACTCATATTCAGTATTTTGCCCAACGTGTTGTTAATGGCGTTGTTCAAGGGAAAAATGATAGTTTTTTGTACGAACAAGTTAAATAAAACTATCCTGTGGCTTTTTCGTGTTCTGAAAAGATTAAAAACTATGTTGAAAGTAGCTACGATTTTCCAATGAGCAAAGATGAGCAGGTCTATATTACCATCCATATTCAACATTTAGAAACTAGTAGTAATTAAGTCTAAATCTTCTCGAATTGAATTCGAGAAGATTTTTTTAAAAATTTTTTATGATGAAAAATTTTTGGAAAGCGCTGAAAAAACTTGAAGTAGCAGGAAATGAAGAATGTTTTTGTTTTCATTTTTATAAAACGGTTTAAAATACTAGAAAAAGTTTCAAAAAAGCGCTTGCACTTCATGAAAGCGCATGCAATACTAAGAATTGTTAAAAGGATTGTTACTGATAAGCAGGCAAAACCTAAATAAATACGAGATAATTTCGGCGTTACCGATTGGGCGCAAGAAGTTGTTTGGTGTTTATTTAGGTTTTTTCTGTTACTTAGAAAGGAGCCAATTATGGCTAAATATACTGAATTAGCTCAAGACATTTTAGCACACGTTGGTGGTAAAGAAAATGTCAACAGCTTAAAACATTGTGTCACACGTCTTCGTTTTGATTTGAAAGATGAATCAAAAGCAGATGATGATTATCTCAAACAACGCGACGGTGTTGTAACGGTTGTTAAATCCGGAGGTCAATACCAAGTTGTTATCGGAAATCACGTTCCAGATGTCTACGATGAAGTTCTTAAAGTTGGTGGCATTGCTGCTGGAGGAAGTCTTGATATTGACGAAGGCGACGGACCAAAAGGAAATCTCTTTGATAGATTTGTTTCTTTGGTATCAAGTATTTTCCAACCGTTCCTTGGTCCTTTGGCAGCAGCTGGTATCATTAAAGGTATTGTTGCCATTATGGCAGCATGTGGATTAAGTGCAGATAAGAGTTCAATGTACGTTATCTTAAATGCTACAGGTGATGGATTCTTCCAATTTTTACCGATCGTCGCTTTAAGGTCAATGAATTTACTGCGATTGCAATTGCAGCTACTCTTGTTTATCCAGATATTTCAACATCTGTATCAACATTAGCAGATGGTGGTTATGATAAAGTCTTTGGTATTATTTCATTCTCTCTACCTGCTGGTGGCTACCTTTCAACAGTTATTCCAGCAATTTTAGCTATCTGGGTTGCATCGTATATTCAAAAATTCTTTAGCAAGATTACACCAGATGTTGTTAAGGTGTTTGTTGTTCCATTCTTTACAATTTTAATTTCTGTTCCACTAACTTTCTTAGTAGTTGGTCCAGTTGCTAATCTTATCTCAGATTTATTAACTAACGCTTTCCAAGCAGTTATGAACTTTAGCCCAATTATTTATGGATTTATCTTAGGTCTCTTATGGCAAGTTCTAGTAATGTTTGGTATGCACTGGGCACTTGTTCCTCTTGCAATTTTGGATATTACAACTAATGGTGTATCATCAATTTTGTCAGCAGCTCTTTTCCCATGTTTTACTCAAACAGGTATTCTTGGAGCAATCATGCTTAAGACAAAAGAACAAAAAGTTAAAACAATTTCTATGCCAGCCTTTGTATCATCAATCTTTGGTGTTACAGAACCAGCCATCTATGGTGTCACACTTCCAATGAAAGTTCCATTTTACATTTCATGTATTGTTTCAGGATTTATGGGTGCTGCAATGATGGCGTTTAATGTTGCTGCTTATTCTGCAGGAGCAATGGGTGTCTTTGTATTTCCGACTCTTATTGGGCCTGATGGTAATTTGACAAAACTTTGGATTGGTGTTGCTATTGCTGTTATCGGTGCAATTGCTGCATTTGCTATCCAAATGGTTGCACCAGTTCCTTACCTTTACGGTGGACCAAAAGATGAAACTCCAAAAACTGAAGAAAAACCAGCACAACCAGTTGCTGAACTTAAAGAATTAAAACAAGAAATCATTGCTAGCCCAATTTCTGGTAAAGTTGTGAAACTCGAAAATGTTCCTGATGAAGTATTTGCTTTTGGGGCAATGGGTAAAGGTATTGCTGTTGATCCAGCTGAAGGTGTAGTAGCAGCACCAGCATCTGGTGAAATCACTCTTGTCTTCCCAACTGGACACGCTATTGGTATGCGTACTGAAAATGGAGCAGAAATCTTGATTCACGTTGGTATGGACACTGTATCACTTGAAGGTAATGGATTCAATACTCTTGTTAAAGTTGGTGATAAAGTTCAAGCAGGTCAAAAATTACTTGAGTTTGATTTGGACACTATCCGCAAAGCAAATCTTCCAGTCATCTCACCAATTATTGTGACAAATTCATCAGATTATGAAGATGTCTTGACAACTCAAGAAACACAAATTACTACAGGCGATTATCTCCTCACTACACTCGCTTAACAAAAAAGAAGCGCAAAAAGCGCTCTTTTTTCTTGCAGTAAATATCTGAAATTAATTAAAAAAACTAAGCCGTTTTGGCTTAGTTTATTTAGTAGTTTTAGCTGGATTAATCAATATTCGACTTTCTTTTCGTTTGCTGAATTGTTTGCGGTATTGACTTGGAGTCAATTCATAGTAGCGTTTGAACTGTCGATTAAAATTAGATAAATTATTAAAGCCAACGGCTGTTGCAATTTCAAGAACAGGATTTGAGGTATTAATTAGCATGTCACATGCTTTATTAAGCCGAACTTGAATGATAAATTCAGTACATGAACTGCCTGTGTGCTGCTTAAAGACAGCCATGAAATGGGTCTTGCTATACCCCATAAACTTCGATAAATAATCAATCGAAAGATTTTTTTGGTAGTTATTGTTAATAAAATCAATCAATTCACGAATTTGCTCGTTTTTGCGGTAAGTATCATCAGTATTTTTTCGCAAAACATAACGATAGTAAAAGAGTAGATAGAGAAATTCGTTGAGTTTCGATTTTAACATCAATTCAAAGTGACGTCCTTCGTTTTTTGAAAGTTCAAAGATAGTGAAGAGGCATTCTTTGATTTCTTCGTAACCTTCCATATCAGGTTGAATGCGTGGAACAAATTTGTAAAGACTGGTTTGCAAAGGCTGCAAGTATCTTAAACTAACTTGGTCAACGATTGAATAGCCAATCATATCTAAGTGAAAGCGAAAAGTATCACTCACATGCTTTTGATTTTCAAGCGGGTGAATAGAGTGCATACCATTAGGTCTGATGAGGATAATATCACCAGCTTGACTATTAAAATAATCATAGTCAATGTGAAAACGCGCAGAACCTTCGTAGATATAATTGATTTCAACCTCTGGATGCCAGTGAAAAAGCACGTCAGGACGGCCATTTTCAACGACTGTGCTGTAGTAGTCGTAAGGCAATAGATGTTTACTTTCATCTATTTTGATTTCATGAGCAGAATTAATCTTATTCATATAACAATCCTTCTAATCATATCATAGTATTACAATACATTTTTATTATATCAAAAGTTTTTAAAAAATGGAAGCGTATTCTAGAAAAGGTTTTCATGGTTTTCTAAAAAATATCAATATTAAAGTATTATTGCTTGGAAAAGCGCTAACGGTATTTTCATGAAAGGTTGCCCTTCTTTTTAGCTATTTTGATTCAAAAGTAGTAGAATGAAAGGGTAAACATAATGTTAATAAAAGTCGTTCAAGGAGGAATTATCATGGAAGAATTGAAAAAAGTTCTCTTAGCTGGTATTGGTTTGACGTCTATGACTTTGGAAAAAGCTGACGCTTTTGTTAAAGAGTTAGTCGAAAAAGGACGTCTCACAGTTGACGAAGGAAAGGAATTACAGTCTGAACTCAAGAGACGAAGTGAAGACGAAGTAAAAGAATTCTTAACTGACCTTGATAGAAAAACAAAGCCAATTCAATACGCTACCAAGGAAGATGTTTCTCGTCTTGAAGGTAAGATTGATGCACTGTTGAAAAAATCAAATATCCTAAATTAGAAAAGGTGGAGTATGTCAGGTAGACGCTTACGAGAAATCATTGGGGCTTTTAGTTCAGTTGGATTAACGTCTATAATCGAAAAAGGAAAAGCAACAGAAGATAAGTCAACGCCAAGAAAACTACGTCTTGCTTTTGAAACACTAGGACCAAGTTTTGTAAAAATTGGTCAAATTTTATCAACACGAAGTGATTTATTTCCTGAGGCTTATGTCAAAGAGTTGAGTAAATTGCAAAGTAATGTGCTTCCATTGCCAACTGAACTGGTGATGGAGGCCATTTCTGATGAGCTTTCTGGTCCAGTTTCAGCATACTTTACTGAAATTACACCAGAACCTTTGGCAAGTGGCTCAGTTGCTCAGACACATCGCGCTCGTTTGTTAAATGGTCGAGATGTCATTATCAAGATTCAACGACCTCATTTGCCTGAAATTATTGAACAAGATTTAACTTTGTTAATTCGACTATCAAGACGTGTTCCCAAAGCACTTCTTCCAATGGTCAATCTACCTGAAGTTTTGCAACAGATTAAGGAAAGTCTGACACGTGAGATTGATTTTCGCAACGAAGCACAGGCTATGATTACTTTTGCGAAACTCAATCAAAACGTTAAATGTGTTGCTATTCCAGAAGTTTATGATGAATTTACAACTCCTCGAATGATTGTCGAAGACTACGTTTCAGGTATTCCAATTAATCATTATGATGAGTTGGTTAAAGCTGGTTATGACCTTGAAGATGTTGGTAAAAAGCTGATGCTAAGCTTTATCAAGCAAGTCTTTAAAGACGGATTTTTCCATGGTGATCCGCATCCAGGAAATCTTTTTATTTCTGAAGGTAAGATATATTTTATTGATTTTGGTATCATGGGAAAACTTGAAAATGGCATGCGCGTGGCTTTAAATGACATTCTCTATAGTTTTACGGCTCAAGATGTTGAAGGGATGATACAAGGAATTCTTGCAGTCACAAGTTTCGACACATCGATGAATAAAACAGCGCTAGCCCAAGATGTTGAACGCATGCTTGCTAAGTATTCTAGCCTTGATATCGGTGCTTTATCTATTACAGGTTTGATTGAAGACTTGCTTAATGTTTTTGTCAAAAATGGTCTGAAGGCTTCGCCACAGATTACGATTTTGGAAAAAGCTGCGCTTCAAATCGAAGGGATTTTCCGAGAGTTAGCACCAGAAGTTGATTTAATGACGCTTGCTAAGAATTATTTCTTGGAAAATATGGGACCAGATATGCTCAAACAAGCATTGAATAAAGAAACTTTGCTTATTGAGCTATTCTACCAACTCAAAAATGGCAAAAATATCCCACGCAGGCTCAATCAACTTTTAGAGCAGGTGCTAAATGGACGAATCTTGGTTAATCATGACCTGTACGACTACACCAATCGCATCAAGTTCTTTAATCGAGTAGCTAATCGATTTGTCGTAAGCATTCTCTTTTTTGCTATTTTAATGGCAGCAGTAATTTTGAGCTTTAACCCACAAATGACTCCAGTATCGATAAGGCTATTTGCTATGTCTGGTTTACTCTTTGTATGGGATTTATTTCTCATTTTGAAAAAATAGTACTGAAACAAGATAGATAGAATTTCCTCATGACTTAGGAAATTTTTTCTATTTTTATTTTTGTAACCGCTTGCTATAATGACATTGTAAAAAACAAGGAGGATATGTAATGGCTAAGTTACCAGATAATTTTTTGTGGGGTGGTGCAGTTGCTGCTCACCAACTTGAAGGTGGTTGGAAAGAAGGAGGAAAAGGACTCAGTGTTGCTGACGTGATGACAGCAGGACGTCATGGTGTTCCTCGTGAAATTACTGATGGTGTTGTTGAAGGAAAATATTATCCAAACCATGAAGCGATTGATTTCTATCACCACTACAAAGAAGACATTGCTTTGTTTGCTGAAATGGGCTTCAAATGTTTCCGTACCTCAATTGCATGGACACGAATTTTCCCAAATGGGGATGAATTAGAACCAAACGAAGCAGGTTTGCAATTCTACGATGACTTATTTGATGAATGTTTGAAACATGGTATTGAACCAGTTGTGACCTTGTCTCACTTTGAATTGCCATATCACTTAGTTAAAGAATACGGTGGTTTCACAAATCGTAAATTGGTTGACTTCTTTGTTCGCTTTGCTGAAACATGTTTCCGTCGCTACAAAGATAAAGTTAAATATTGGATGACATTCAATGAAATCAATAACCAAGCTAACTATCAAGAAGATTTTGCACCGTTCACAAACTCTGGTATCGTCTACAAAGAAGGTGATGACCGCGAAACGATTATGTATCAAGCAGCTCACTATGAATTGGTAGCGTCAGCGCGTGCGGTTAAGATTGGTCGTGAAATCAACCCTGATTTCCAAATTGGTTGTATGATTGCCATGTGTCCAATTTATCCAGCAACTTGCAATCCAAAAGATATCTTAATGGCACAAAAAGCCATGGAAAAACGTTATTATTTTGCTGATGTACATGTTCATGGTTTCTATCCAAATCACATTCTTAAATATTGGGAACGTAAAGGCATTGATGTCGACGTGACAGAAGAAGATTTGGTAGATTTGAAAGAAGGAACTGTTGATTACATCGGATTCTCTTACTACATGTCATTTGCAATTGATGCCCACCGTGAAAATAATCCTCACTTTGACTACCTTGAAACAGAAGATTTGATTAAAAATAAATACGTCAAAGCTTCTGAATGGGGTTGGCAAATTGACCCAGAAGGACTTCGTTATAGCTTGAACTGGTTTACTGATATGTACCACTTGCCACTTTTCATCGTAGAAAATGGTTTTGGTGCTATTGACCAAGTTGAAGAAGACGGCATGGTTCACGATGATTATCGTATTGATTACCTTGGAGCTCACATTAAAGAAATGATTAAAGCTGTTGACGAAGATGGTGTTGATTTGATGGGATACACACCATGGGGTTGTATTGACCTTGTCTCAGCAAGTACGGGTGAAATGCGTAAACGTTATGGTTTCATTTACGTTGATAAAGATGATGAAGGTAACGGCACATACAAACGTACACCAAAATTGTCATTTGACTGGTACAAAAAAGTCATTGCTTCTAATGGTGAAGAAGTCTAAAACTATTAATTTATTTAAGAAACCTTTGTGAGGGTGTAATCTCTTACCTCACGAAGGTTTTTAGATGGTTGTAAGAAAGAGAGAAAGTTATGATTGGATATATTGCAGCTTGTTTGACAACTTTTGGTTTTTTACCACAAATGATTAAAGTTTTAAAGACAAAAGATGTTGAATCAATTTCACTTGGCATGTATACTATGTCAGTATCTGGTATGGCATTATGGTTGGCTCATGGCATTTCTGTCTCAGATCCAGCTCTAATTGTAGCAAATTCCATTTCTGTTGCTTTAGCAGGAATTATCCTAATTTGTAAAATCATTTATAAATAATCTTAAAAGTCTTTAAAATGTTGATAAATCGATGTTTTGAAGGATTTTTTTGCAAGAGAAATGTTGTAAAATCTTCTTATTTAATCACAGAATTTAGCTTTGCAGAAAATAATTGACAGGGCTTTCAAAAAAGATTATAGTAATCGTATAATTCGAGTGTTCCTGTTAGGAACCAGGAGGTGTTTAAGGTATTATGGTGACGATTTTAGCAATTATTTTTGGACTCTTGCTCGTTTTTGCAATTGTTCGGGTTGCCCAGATTAAGCTTGGACTAACCAAAGGTCCAATTTACCATTATTCGATTGCTATGCAACATGGTTTGAAGTTACCAGATTTGAGAAAAAATCATAATCTCAGAGGAAAAATTAAGATTATTTCAGTGACAGATGACACTTGTATGGTTCAATCAAAGATTAATGATACTGAGCTGAAAACAACCTTGATGAAAGATTATGGTTTAGATTCAACTCAGGTACTTGTCGAAGAAGTTCAAAAATAAGTGTATCTAAAAAGTTAATATTTATGACATTTTGTTTTGAAAAATAATTGTTTTTTGTATAAATGTCTTATAATGCCAATGAAGTCTTAAGAAACGCTTCAGAATAAAAGGCATAAGGAGATTAACGATGTTAGAAACAGTAGGAATTATTGTAATGCTTGCTTTTATTGCAGCTGCTATTTACACAGTTCATGCAAAACTATTGGTGACAAAAACCTTTGGTTATAACTACGTAGTGGTGGTGAAAGATGGAGTAACATTGCCTGATTTAGCAAGTAATGCGCACCTTAAAGGAAAAGTTAGAGTCGTTGGCTCATCAGATGATACTTGCAGTGTTCAATCACACCTCAACGATGTGGAACTGAAAAAGATTTTAATGGCAGACTATCACTTATCAGATGAACAAGTATCTATTCGCCCAGCACAACTATCTGGTGCACTTGGTATGATGTAGGAGATGTAAAAATGCTTCACTTTAATTTGTGGCTTGTACTTTTTTTGGTAGCAATTGCAGCTGCTTGGTTTGGAACAAGTAAATATCGAAAAACTTATGATAATCAAGGTGAACAAATGGGAGGTCCCTATATTATCAAGTTTTCAAATCTTGATAAGCAGCCAGATATTTTAACAAATCAAAAAATTGCTGAAACAATTCAACGGCTTCACAAGGACTCTAAAGGCTACCGTGTATATTCTAAGGTGAATGATGAAAAACTTAAAAAGCTAATTATCAATGAGTTAGGTTTGCAAGAAAATCAAGTTTCTGTAATTTACACAAAACTATTTATTCCAGCTTTCTTTTAGAGAAGTCAGACTAGTTTTCTAGTCTGTCTCTTTTTTTCTAAAAAAAACAAGTATTTTCCATAGTGGAAATTTTTCAATGCGGAAAAATACTAGATTTTACAGTAATTTCCGCAATAGTAGGAATTTTTTCCGTATTGTAAAGGAAAAAGAATGCGTTTACATAGTGGGTGCGTTTTCATATAATATCAGTGTAAACAAAAAACAAAGGAGATTCACATTATGGCTAAACAAGCTTTAATTATATGTGCAGGCGGTATGTCATCATCAATGATTGCTAAAAAAACTATGACATACCTTCAAGAAAAAGGTGAAGACGTCGAAATGGATGCCGTTGGTGTTCCAGAAGGTCAAAAACGTATTGAAGCTGATAAATATGATTTGTATCTTGTCAGCCCACAAACAAAAATGAACTTCAAACAATTAGCAGATGCTGCTGCTAAGAAAAACAAACCAATCGTTCAAATTCCACCGCAAGCTTACATTCCAATTCCAATGGGAATTGAAAAAATGGCAGCTTTGGTGAAAGAAAACATCTAATGCCTAATGTGATATAATAGTTCTATTGTTGTTTGGAGGTGTCCTTTTCTGTGTTAAACAAAAAAGAAAAGCAAATTATTCAATATCTAACAAAAGATAAAGAACAATTTGTAACTAGTAAAGAACTAGCAGCGCACATGGGATGTTCGGATAGAACAATTAGAACTTACTATAAAACACTAGTTGAAAAATTAGATAATTATTCTGGACTAGATTTGATTTCTAAGCAAGGATACGGTTATAAGCTTGGTATCTTAGACGATGATGCTTATGCTGATTTCTTGGAAGAAAATCACATCAATGATCGCCATTTTAATTATCAAAGTGTAACGGATATCAATGATCGCTACAATTTTCTGTTAAATAAATTGTTGTTTGAACAAAACGAAATTTATTTTGCTGATTTAGCAGATGAATTATTTGTAAGTCGATCAACTTTATCCAGTGACTTTAAAAAGATTAGAGAAAAGTTTAAACCATATCATTTAAAAATTGAAAGCAAAGCCAATAAGGGTGTTTACGTGATGGGGCAAGAACGTGATAAACGTCGATTCATTATGGATTACTTTATCGATTCTGGTTTCATCAATACCATGCATTCATATGTCGATAATGAGTTGCTCAACCAAAAGATTTCTTTTGAAGAGTTAACGATTATCGTTCTTGATGAGTACCGGGAGGGTGGTCTTAGATTATCAGATTTTGGGATTCAAAATTTGGTCATCCATATTGCTTTAGCTATTAGACGTATTACTGAAGGTTTTCGTATCAGTAAGGTGTCTGAGGATGAAGTGGTGCTGAGAGTCTTGGCAGAACGACATGTTGCTGAAAATATTTTAAAACGCGTTTCAGTTTCAACAGGAATTCATTTTCCGATTGAGGAAGTTGATTACATTACGCTTCACTTGGTGTCAAAAGGTCATGGGAACTCTTGTCACATTTCTGAGGTTTTGCAAGAGCAAGTGCGTCAGGAATTGATTGACAGTATTGATCAGATAAATCCAACTGTGAAAAATGATTTTCAACTGATTGAAGAGCTTTTAGCTCATCTGTCTACTATGTACATTCGTTTGCAAGGAAAAGTTGTTATGGAAAATCCTTTAACAGCAGAAATCCAAGCCAACTATCGTGACATGTATCAGTTAGCAGAGCGCGTGGTGTCAAATATGCCAACTTTCAGTGCTTATACTTTATCGCCAAATGAAATCGCATACATTTCCCTGCATTTTATGGCGGCAAAAGAGCGCTACAAAGAACAGCGTAAATACAATGTTCTCGTTATCTGTGCCACAGGTTACGGAAGCGCTCAAATGCTTAAGAGCAGAATTGAAAATGAGCTCGGGAACTTAGTTTCAATTACGGATGTTATCGGATACTACGAAATCAATGATGAAACGTTAAAAGGGATCGATTTCATCGTATCTTCCATCGATTTATCAAATCTGATGTTTAACATTCCAGTATTTACGGTTTCAGTCTTTTTAAATGATGAGGAGTTGAAAGATATTAAACAGGGAATCGCTCATTTGAATACTTCTATGGCAAATGTCGAATATCATCAAGATGAACTTAGTGTTAAAGATGTTTTTGACGATTATTTTTCAGAAGATTATTTCTTCTTAATGTCTGATGCGACAAAAGAAGATGTTTTGAAAAAACTTGCTGAAAGCATTTCAGTTAATGAAAATGACCAATTTGAAAAACGTTTATTGGATATGATGAAACAGCGTGAGGCGATGAGCTCGATTGTATTTGGCGAAAATATCGCTGTACCACATCCATTAAAAGCCGTCGGAAGCAAACATCACTTTGCAGTAGCCATTGTCAAAAATGGTGTCAAATGGGATGAACAATATCCTTCAATTAAGATCATCTTTTTAATGTCAATGTCGATTCATGATAATGATGGCTTACCAGAGTTGACATCTGCCATTGTTGATTTGGTTGATAATCCAAAACTTCAAGAACAAATGTTAGCTTGCCAATCATTTGATGAATTTAAAAAAATATTTTTATCTATTTAAAAAGGAAGTAGGAGTTATATGAATTCAGAAGAATTGCAAGTTGCAGCATTTGAAATTATTCTAAATTCTGGGAATGCTCGTTCCATTGTGCACGAAGCATTCGATGCTATGCGTGATGGAGATTACGCGCTAGCAGAAGAAAAGTTGAAAGAATCAAATGATGAACTGCTAAAAGCGCACCAGTCACAAACCCACTTGTTACAAGAATATGCAGGTGGTAAAGAGATTAATGTTGAAATCATTATGGTTCATGCCCAAGACCATTTGATGACAACAATGACACTTCGTGAAGTGGCGCTTGAAATGTTAAATCTATACAAAAAACTTGGTTAGTTAGGCAAGAAAGGGGATAGCTATGGATGTTTTAACAGAGAAAGAAAAAAGAGAATTAGATGCAACAAGACGTGAAAATGGGATTAAAAACATGTATTACACACGATATTTTCTCATTCGTTATGTGGTTGCTTTCTTCTTTTTCGTAAATCTGTACTGGATTTTGATGTTTCTATCAGCCAGCCGAATCAGCCTAGTTATCATTCCAGTTCTTATGGCGATTTTTGGTGCTATTTGTATGTGGGAACAATCGCGAATGTATTCAAGGGAGCAAAAACCTGCGGTTAAAACGCAATTTTATTTCCAAACGATTATTGCATTAAATGTCATTTTAATGATTGCTACTTTATTTAATCAATATCCATACTTTTATCCATTCTTGTCTGAAAATGGTACGACTCAAATTTTCCTTCTTGTGGTGCTTTTAGTCGGGATTATGATTGCATCATGGATGTTAGTAAAACTTGGACGTATCAATCGAAATGCAGACAAACAATATTACCGCATTCAACAATATTTGGCATCAATTAATTAGTTTATAAAAAATTCAACAGTTTTTAGGAGGAGAAGAAAATGTTTGAATTCTTAGAAAAGTACTTGATGGGGCCAATGGCTAAAGTATCTGCTTGGCGTCCTGTCCGTGCAATTGTTGCCGCTGGTATGGCCAGTATTCCATTTACTATCGTGGGGTCAATGTTCCTTGTCTTGAGCATTGTTCCACAAGCCTTTCCAATTCCTGCCTTAGCCACTATTTGGGCAAACTCAGTTGATAAGATTGCACCGCTTTACTTGCAAGCTTACAACTGTACAATGGGTATCTTGTCTCTATACTTTGCCATTGTCATTGGTTATGAATACACAAAGATCTTCGCTGATGAAGAAGAACTTGATGTAGATCCAGTTTACGGTGCTTTGCTTTCAGTATTTGCATACTTCTTGACAATTCCACAACTATTTGTCAAAAATGGTGCATTTGAATACTTGAACGTTAAAGGCGCTACAATCAATGGTTGGACTGTTGGTGGTAACAGCCTAGACCGTTTGTCAACTTCAGGTATGTTTACAGCTATTTTGATGGCGATTCTTGCTGTACAACTTTACAAAACTTGTATTAAACGCAATTGGGTCGTAAAAATGCCAGAAGCTGTTCCTTCAGGTGTAGCTCGTTCATTCTCAGCTTTGATTCCAGCAGCAGTTGTTGCATTTGTTGTTCTTATCATCAATGGTATCTTCATTTCACTTGATACTGATATCTACAACGTTGTTGCTATTCCATTTGGATTTGTTAAACACATCGCAAACTCTTGGCTCGGTATTGTTGTTATTTACCTTCTTGTTCACGCTTTGTGGATTGTTGGTATTCACGGTGCTAACATTGTCATGGGTCTTGTTAACCCAATCCTTTTGTCAAACATGGCAGAAAACGTTGATGGAGCTCACATCGCATTTGCCGGTGAATTCTCAAATTCATACGTTATCATGGGTGGTTCTGGTGCAATGCTTCTTGCCTGTGTATGGCTTGCAGTAGCAGCTAAATCATCTCAACTTAAAATGCTTGGTCGTGCAGCTATGGGTCCTGCAATCTTCAATATCAATGAACCACTTATCTTTGGTCTTCCAGTTGTATACAACCCAATTCTTGCCCTTCCATTCATCTTGGCACCAATCGTGAGTGCTTCAATCGCATATTGGTCAATCAAACTTGGTTTTGCCGCTGTATCTATCATTCAAACTCCATGGCCAACACCAATCGGTATTGGTGCTTACATTGGATCAGGTGGTAACATCGGTGCCGTTATTACAGCTCTTGTTTGTGCTGTAGCAGCATTCTTTGTTTGGTTCCCATTCCTTAAAATGTATGATTTGAAACTTCTCAAAGAAGAAGGTGTAGAAGCTTAATAAAAATTAAGAGCGGGTTTTCCCGTTCTTTTTTTGTTTTGAAATGAAAGAAGATAAGATACTTTTTATATCATAGTATTATTTTTTCTGAAGATATTCAAAGAAATTTTCAGGAATCTATCGTATAATGAAAGTAAAGGAGACTCATATGACAGTAAAAGTAATTGCAACAGATATGGATGGAACGTTTTTAACAGATTCAAAAACATACGACAAAGATCTCTTTGAACGTCTTTTTGATCATTTTCTTGAAGAAGGTATTAAATTTGTGGTAGCAAGTGGTAATCAATATCGTCAGATTATCAAGCAATTTCCAAAACACAAACATTTGATGTCTTTTGTTGCCGAAAATGGTGGTCACATTGTTGAAAATGGAAAGACGTTACAGGAAGAATTTGAAACGACAGAAGCTATATCAGCTTTGGTAAACTATATTGAGAAAAAGTATCCTGATACTATTATTAATTTAGCTGGTAAAGCTTCATCGTATCTTCCAAAATCAACACCGATTAAGGCAAAGAATACGTTGCAATACTATTTACCTGTATTAAAATACGTTGATAATCTTCATCCAATTCCTGATGACGATTTTTTCAAAGTGACCTTGCTTGTTCGTGATGAATTAACATTTCAAGTTCGCGATGAAATCAATACACTTTTTGAAAAGTATGAGCTAACAGCAACGTCTAGTGGATTTGGCTGTATCGATGTAATTCCGTCACATGTTCATAAAGGAACTGGGCTTGATTTTTTACTCAATCATTGGGGATATGGTCCAGAAAACCTTATGGTATTTGGTGACGGTGGTAATGATATTGAAATGATGAAATTAGCTAAGTACTCTTTTGCCATGTCTAATGCACCGCAGGATATTAAAGATATTGCTAGTTATCAAGCACCATCAAATCAGGAAAATGGGGTACTGAGAGTCTTGTCAGATTTTTTCTTGAAGGGGGCAGATTGTGATTAAATTAATTGTTAGTGATATGGATGGAACGTTTTTAAATCCAAAAGGGGGATATGACAAAGAACGTTTCCAAAAATTACTTGATAAAATGACTGAAAAAGGCATCTCTTTTGTAGTAGCAAGCGGTAATCGCATGGACCGTTTGAATGCTGTTTTTTCAGGAATTTCTGGTAACATTGATTTTGTTGCTGAAAATGGAGCGCTTGTTATTGATCATGGTGAAATGATTGCGCGTGAGTCTATGTCAGAAGAACAGGTAAATGCTGTTCTTGATTTTTTTGATGGCAAATTTCAAGATTATCGTATTGTACTTTCAGGGATTGATTCAGCTTACGTTATGACAGGGACTGATTTTGATATGGAAGCCTTTGATTTCGAATTAGAAGATGTACAACCATTTTTCAAAAATATGGTTCAAGTTGATGATTTTCATAAACGCCCTGCTGACCCAATTGTTAAAATCACGATAACCGTTAGTGAAAAGTCTGCTAAAAAGGTCACAAAATGATTTAATCGAGCTTTTAAAGGTGAACTGCGTGCGGTCGCAAGTGGCTATGGTGCTGTTGATATTATCAAAACTGGGATTCATAAAGCTTGGGGAGTGCAAACATTGATGTTTAAACATGGCATTAAACCAGAAGAAGTTGCTGCTTTTGGTGACGGCGGTAATGACCGTAAAATGCTCGAGTTAGCTGGGCATTCTTATACAGTTGCTAATGCTTCAGATGAGATTAAAAAGGTTGCTCGTTACATTATCCAATCAAATGCAAGAGATGGCGTGCTCAATACAATTGAAAACATTTTAGAAAGAGGAATCTAAATGACTGATTTTCAAGTTTTGTACCAAAAAAGTGATGTCAAAGAATTTCGAGCTTATGTGCTAAAGGATCAGCAGGAGCAGTTGTGGGAAAAATATGCTGCGCTTAATAAGCTTGCCTCACAACCAAACATTGTTTTTGCTGGTGATTCGATTACCGAATTTTTCCCAGTCCATGAAATGCTTCAACCTGAATTGAAACTTTACAACCGTGGTATTCACGGCATCAATAGTCTGCAATTGCTAGATCATATTGACAGTCAAATTTTAGACTTGAAACCAAATAAAATTTTTCTGTTGATTGGTGTCAACGATTTGAAAAATCGACAACCAGAGGAAGTCTGTGAAACTGTCTGTGAAATTATTGATAAGATTCAGCAAAAATTACCTGAAACACAGATTTTTCTGCTGTCAGTTTTTCCGATGAATGAGTCACCTGAATTTATTCGCACACCAAGTCTTCGAAGTAATAAAAATATTTCAATACTAAATGAGCTTCTTTCTCATTTGGCAAGCGACAAAGTGAAATGGCTGGATGTTCATGACTTGCTTTGTGATGAATCTGGACAATTATGTCGTGACTTAACAGTTGATGGTCTTCATTTGACGATAGATGGTTATACTATTATTTCTAAAATTATTCAGCAGTATTTATAGTGAGATAGTATCATTTTCTTAGATAATAATGCAAGATTGCGCTTTCAAATGACGGTATAATATTATTGTAAAACATTGAAAGAAGGAATGAATAGATGACAAAAGCATTTCCAAAAAATTTCCTTTGGGGCGGTGCAATCTCAGCAAACCAAGCTGAAGGAGCATATAATGAAGATGGTCGTGGACTCGTTGCTACAGATGTAACTACAGGTGGTAGCGTTAACTCACCACGTTACATGACATATATTGATAAAGATGGTAATCCTGGTAAAGTACCAGCCATGGGACACAATGGTAAAATTCCTGAAGGTGCAAAACACGCTGTTTTAGATACTGAACATTATCCAAATCACATGGCAGTTGATTTCTATCATCGCTATAAAGAAGACATTAAAATGTTTGCTGAAATGGGATATTCAGTATTCCGTTTGTCAATTTCTTGGGCACGTATTTCCCCAAATGGTGATGATAAAGAACCAAATCAAGCTGGACTTGATTTCTATCGTTCAGTTTTTGAAGAATGTCGTAAATACAATATTGAACCACTTGTTTCAATTTAGCACTTTGATACACCACTTGCTCTTGAAGAAAATTATGGTGGCTGGAAAAATCGTAAACTCATCGATTTTTATGTTCGCTACTGTGAAGTGATTTTCAACGAATACAAAGATTTGATCAAATATTGGTTGACGTTCAACGAAATCAACAATACAACTATGTTCCTTGACATGTTTGGTGCAAAAGCAACCGATGCTGATTATCAAGAAGGTTACCAAATTCTTCACCACCAATTTGTCGCGTCAGCTAAAGCAGTCCAAATCGGACATGCTATCAATCCAGACTTTATGATTGGTAACATGATTTGTGGTATTACATTCTACCCAGGAACTTGTGTCCCAGCAGATATCTTGGCTAACGAACACAAATGGCAATCAGGTATTTACTACTGTGGTGACGTTCAAGTAAAAGGTAAATATGGCACTTATGCAAAACGTCTCTGGAAAGAACACAATGTTGAGTTAGATATCACTGAAGAAGACCTTGAAGATTTGAAACGTGGTACAGTTGACATGTACACATTCTCTTACTACATGTCTAACAACGTTACTACTCATACTGGGGTTGAAGAAGTGGCAGGAAACTTCTCAACTGGTGCTAAAAATCCTTATTTGACTTACTCTGATTGGGGATGGGCGCACGACCCAGTAGGACTTCAATACTATCTAGAAAAAATCTACGACCGTTACGAAATTCCGTTGATGGTTGTTGAAAATGGTCTTGGTGCTTTTGATACAGTTGAAGAAGATGGCTCAATCCACGATGATTACCGCATTGACTACCACCGTGCACATATCAATTCCATGGCAGATGCTATTGCAAACGGGGTAGATCTTATTGGTTACACAACTTAGGGATGTATCGATATCGTTTCAGCAGGTACAGGTGAAATGCGTAAACGTTACGGCTTCATTTATGTTGATATGGATGACGCAGGTAGTGGTACTCTTAACCGCACACCGAAAGATAGCTTCTATTGGTCTTAAGATGTGATTGCATCAAATGGACAAAAAGCTATTGAAGAAGCTGAACAAAAATAATAGAAAACTAATGTGAATCCTTTGCCCTTTCACCTATGGTGGAAGGGATTTTTGTTTGTAAATTCAGCTTTCTAGTAACTTTCATACGATAATTATGATAGAATAAAGCTGTGTTAGGAAAACGTTTTAATAGGAGAAACTTATGAAAATTAAAGGTCATGGAACAATTAAGAAATCAAAAGCTTATGGAGTAATAGGTACGCTTTTATTATCGGCTGCTTTGATTGTGTCTTTTGGAAATGAAACTGTCAGTGCTGATGAAGTGACTAATACTTCATCTAATGTTATTGAAAATGTGTCAAATGTAGAAAATCAGATTGATAGTCCATTAACTGAAACAGCTGACAGTTTTACAGCAACAACTAATGATGGGGAAGTCTCTAAAACAAATGAAACTGTTGATGACAATCAAAGTAATTCTACATCTCAATCGTCAACGATTGCTACAACTGAAACATCCGATAGTAGTCAAATACTAAAAAGTGATGATGTCATTTCTAATACCTCAAAAGATGACGTTTCTAATGAAGTGATAAGTGAGCCAGAAAAGCAAAATGAAAGTCCTGAATTGGACAATTCAGACACGATTACAGAAACCACGCTTAAATCATCAAAACAAGATCAAGTAACTTCTGACTATCAAATTATTCTGAAGGCGGATAAAAAAGGGGCAACTGGAAGTGCTGCGACAGAAACGACAAGTGCAGCTCTAACAGCAAAAGGATTC
>NZ_GL698429.1:554094-555229 GCF_000187265.1 Streptococcus equinus ATCC 9812 | reverse complement strand
CATGATTCTAAAAGAGGCACATTACAAGTTGTGATTGCAGAAACTGAGAATTCAAAAGATATTCAAAGTGTTACAGTTGCTGCTTGGTCAGACCCAAATCAAAAAAATCTTCATTGGTATAATTCTGCAAAAGTTGTAAACGGCAGAGTGATTATCAATGTCGATGAAAAATATCATCATAACATTTCAGCAGATTATACTATCCACGTTTATGTCAAGACAAAAGATGGTGAAACTAAAGGCTATAATCTTGGTCAATACGCTTTAAATAATAAACAAGTAACTGCTAGCGTATCAACTAATTACAAGGGAACTGGTATCTATGGCGTAAATATTTCCGGTGTTTATTCAAGCGGTACAGTGAAATACGCTGTTTGGTCAGAAGTTAACGGTCAAAATGACATTAGGTGGTATGATGCTACAACATCAGGAACAAACGCAACTGGTCTTATCAACGTTGCAAATCATTCTGGTACGGGAACTTACCACATACATGTGTATCAGTCTGATAATGGTCAAATGTACTTTTTGACGTCTACTGATTTTACCGTTAAACGTACAAATTATAATACCCCTTATTACAACCAACGTGATGGCCGTTGGGGTGGTAATCGGTATGGTTACTACACTTTGGCATCTACAGGCTGCGTCCCAACTAGTCTTGCTATGGTCTTTTCATCTCTAACAGGAAATGAAGTGCTCCCAACTACAGTAGCAAGTTACCTCTATAACAATACTGTTGAATTTAATCGTGGAACAGAAGGAACAACAGGAAATGGTATTTTGGTTGCCTCTCGTCAATGGGGCTTGACACCAACGGTTATCAATTCTTCAGCTGCACTAACAAGTGCACTCAAAGAAGGGCATCATGTGGTAGCAGCTGTTCAACAGGATAAATTCTCACCTTGGGGGTGGGGAACTAGCCATGAAATTGTTCTAAAAGGTTATTCAAACGGTAATACATATGTTTATGATCCATACAACGCTTCAAATAATGGTTGGTATTCAATTGAACTACTTTGGAGAGAACAAAGTACACAAGCAGTTGATGTTAATGGTTTAGGGCATCCATTTGTTAAAGTAGTAGATGTATGATTACAAAATTGGAAGTTTAAATAACTTCCAATTTTTATGG
>NZ_GL698429.1:533667-552836 GCF_000187265.1 Streptococcus equinus ATCC 9812 | reverse complement strand
ACCCACTACAGAAATTATAGAGCCTAAAAAATAAGCACATTTAGTAAAGGAAGTATTTAAATACTTCCTTTTTGTGTCACATTTTTGCGAAAGATTTTTGAAACTGCTATCATAGTATTAGAATACTTTGAAATGGTGAAAAATATGATAAAAATGATTGCAGTGGACATGGATGGTACTTTTCTGGACGGAAAAGGTGAGTATGATTCTGAAAGATTTGAAAAAATTCTTAACGAGCTAGATAAACGCGGGATAATTTTTGTTGTAGCTACTGGAAATCAAATTTCTCGAATGAGACTCACTTTTGGCAAACAAGCAGAGCGGCTTGCTTACGTTGTTGGAAATGGCAGTCATTTGGTTGTAAAAAATGAAACGAAGTACTTGAAAAATTTTACATCAAAGCAGCTCGCCCACCTTTTGGACTTTTATCAAAATCATTTTAATGATTATCATATGGTCATCTCGTCACCTGACCACTCTTACATGACAAAAGGGGCTTACAATTGTCAAAATCTTGGAAATCCTGAAAGACTTGCCTATTATAATGCGAGTTTTCCAAATGTAATTCTTCTTGATTCAATGTCTGAACTTCCGAATGAGCCAATCAATAAGCTAACCATGTAGTTGCCTGAAAAGTTGGAAGAAGATGTAACAAAAGAATTCAAAAAAGAATTTCCAGATTTAGTACCTATGGCTAGTGGTTTTGGTGCTATCGATGTTGTCTTGCCAGGTGTTGATAAAGCATTTGGTATTAAAGAACTAATGAAATTGGAAAATATATCAAGCAACCAAGTCATGGCATTTGGTGATGGTGATAATGACTTAGCTATGCTTGAGTTAGCAGAATATTCTTATGCTATGGAAAACGCAACTGAACGTGTGAAAAGTACAGCACGCTTTATTGCTCCGACAAATAATCAATCTGGTGTTTTTCAAGTTATTGAAAAATATTTAGCATCTCATTAAAACAAAAAACTCCTGAGAAATCTCAGGAGTTTGATTTATTTCATACGAGCAAAGTAATTTTTTGTTTCACGGATGATAACTGGTGAAAGTGCTAAAAGCGCAATCAAATTTGGTAAAGCCATTAGACCATTTACGATATCCGCAATAATCCAGATCAGCTCAAGTTTCAAGAAACCACCAAGAGCAACCATGATAACAAAGATTACTCGGTAAAGTTTAATGTGCTTTGTTCCAAACAGAAACTCAAAGCAACGTTCACCGTAATATGACCAACCAAGAATAGTTGTAAAAGCAAATAGAACAAGACAGAATGTAAGAGCTAGCGCTCCTGGAGTTCCAAAAAGAGAAGAGAAGGCAGCTTGTGTTAACGGAGCACCTTCAAGACCTGTAACTGTCCATTTTTCAGTTACGATGATTGAAAGTCCAGTTAATGTACAGATGATGATTGTATCAATGAAAGTCCCTGTCATTGAGATAAGCCCTTGTTCTACGGGTTCTTCAGTTTTAGCGGCAGCAGCAGCAATCGGAGCAGAACCAAGTCCAGATTCATTTGAGAAAACACCACGCGCAATACCTTTTTGAATAGCATCTTTTACAACAGCACCAGCAAAACCTCCGACAGCAGCAGTTCCTGTAAATGCACCAGAGAAAATTTGCCCAAAGGCTGGAATGATTTGGTTAGCATTACAGAAAATAACAGCAAGAGTAGCAAGAATGTAAATGATTGCCATGAAAGGAACCACTTTTTCAGCAACTTTAGAAATTGACTTGATACCACCAAAGATGATAATAGCAACCACAACGGCAACTACGATACTAACAATTTGCGGTGCTAGACCGAAAGAATTTTCAAGAGATGAAGTGATTGAGTTAACTTGTGAAAAAGTACCAATACCAAAGTATGCTACAAGAATTCCCGCAACGGCAAAGAAGATAGCAAGTGGTTTCCAACGTTTTCCCATACCATTTAAAATGTAGTACATTGGTCCACCAGAAATTTCTCCGTTATCATCACGAGTGCGGTATTTAATGGCAAGAAGTCCTTCAGAGTATTTTGTAGCCATTCCAAAGAATGCAGCAATCCACATCCAAAAGAGGGCTCCTGGTCCACCAGCTTTGATAGCTGTTGCAACACCAACAATATTACCAGTACCAACTGTCGCAGCTAGAGCTGTTGCAAGAGCAGCGAAACTTGAAATATCTCCTTGTCCTTTATCGTCAGCAAAAATTAATTTAAATGCTTTAGGGAGTTTAAGAATCTGAAGTAAACCAAGACGAATAGTCAAGTAAATCCCTGTTCCCACCAATAAAATCAATAGTGGGGCACCCCAGACAATATCATCAAGCATTGTAAAAAAGTTAAGCATATATGAATAGTCTCCTACTAATATAGCGCCTATGATGCCATTAAGAAAAGAAAAAGGAGTTATCATTAAGATAACTCCTGAAAAGTGATAAGAAGACTGACAAAGATAATATACCTTACCTGTTAATCGATTCTTATCTTCTGTCCTTTTGCCTGAGAGTTTGAGCTAAACAAAACATTTAGCCTTGCCCCTTCGGCGCCTATCCAGTACTCAAAGTTAGTATTATAATACTTAGTCCTTAAAAACATACTAACTAAAGAATACCAGTGCCATTGAAAATGGCTAGGTCTCTCCAGAAGTCCGTCCATCACCCAGTCCCTGTCTATGACACCTGAGAGCGTAACTCCTTCGGCGAAAGGCAAGCTTTCTTCTCCTGAATGACATCATTCGGTTCGCTATTTGATTTGTCTACTATAATAAAGTAAAAACCGAACTTTGTCAACCCTATTTTTTGAATTGTTTGGGAAAAATATAATAAATTAAAAAATCAGAGAATTATTTTTGATAAAACATTAATGATGTAATCACTTTCTTTTTCAGAAATGTTGGAATAATTGACAATAAAACTTTTCTCATATAGTCTATTTTTCCCGTGATAGTAATGTGAAATTGGAGTCATTAACAAATGATTTTCTAATGCTAGTTGACAAATTTTTTCTTCTGATAAATCACTGGTGATAGTCATGATAAAATGCAGACCAGATTCGTCCTCATGTATTGTAATGTGATTTTTGAGTGGACTTGAAAGTAATTTTTGAACCAAGCTATCACGTTTTCTTTGGTAAAACAGACGCATACGATTTAAATGTTTCTCAAAATAGCCGTCCTTTATAAAATAAGCAAGAGTGTATTGCTGCAAATTCGATACAGTATTGCTGTAAAAATTTAGCTTATCTTCAAATTGCTCAAGTAACTGTGGTGGAAGAATCATATAACTAATTCGCAGCGTAGAAGAAAGACTTTTACTAAAAGTATTAATATATATCACTTTTCCAAGTGTATCGATTTCTTGCAGACTGGGTATGGGAAGACCTTGAAAACGGAACTCACTGTCGTAATCATCTTCAATAATATAACGATTTCCTTGATTAGCCCAACTAAGAAGCTCGTAACGTTTACCAATCGAAAGAATACTCCCAGTTGGAAATTGATGAGAGGGTGATAAGTGAATAACCTCAGCTTTTGTTTGCTTTAGTTTTGAAATACTAATGCCGTCTTTTTCCATATCAATGTAGGTTTGATTAATATTAAATTGCTGGTAAATCTTTCGGATTTTAGGATAACTTGGATCTTCCAAGGCGATTATTTTATCAAGTCCAAGTAATTGAATGAGAATAGTATACAAATATTCTGTCCCAGCACCAATGATAATCTGTCTTGGATCGACAGCCATTCCTCGATAGTCGTTAAGATGCTTTGCAATTGCCTGTCGAAGTAAAAGAATACCTTTACTAGGAGATGGTTGGACAAGTTCGTTTTGACAATTATTTAGCACTTGTCTAACAATTTTTGACCAGGTTGCAAATGGGAAAGTTTCTGAATTAGTTTGATTGTTGCTTAATCGCAAGAGAGACTTATTTTCATCTGGCATGTTTTTTGGATGTGAAAGTAACCTTATTGTTTTTTCAACAGGCGGATGGTGCAGGTTGATTTCAGAAACGAAAAAACCCTTTTTAGCTAGACTGTAAATATATCCTTCTGCTTTAAGTTGTTGATAGCTGTTTTCGACAGTAACCATTGATATTCCAAGATGTTTGGCTAAATTTCGTTTTGAAGGAAGCTTGTCATTAGCTGATAAAGTACCTCTTGTAATATCCTGTTTTATTGCACGATAAAGTTGTTCGTATAGCGGAATATTTCCGTGATTATCTAGTGAATATGTGAGCATAAATTCTCCAATCTGACCCTATAAAAAAGATTTTATTTGGTACTTGATACCATGTCAGTTTTTATTATAATGAAAAGCAATAAAAATGTAAATGAGGTGTTTTTTTATGGGAAATCAACGTTATCAGCTCAACAAACAATTAGCGCAAATGTTAAAAGGTGGCGTTATTATGGATGTGACAACACCCGAGCAAGCAAGGATAGCTGAACAAGCGGGAGCTTGTGCCGTTATGGCGCTTGAAAGAATTCCAGCAGATATTCGTGCTGCAGGTGGAGTATCTCGCATGAGTGACCCTAAAATGATTAAAGAAATCCAAGAAGCTGTTTCTATTCCTGTTATGGCAAAAGTTCGAATTGGGCATTTTGTTGAGGCACAAATTTTAGAGGCGATTGAGATTGATTACATTGATGAAAGCGAAGTTTTATCACCTGCTGATGACCTTTATCATATCGATAAGACAACATTTAATGTTCCCTTTGTTTGTGGGGCAAAAAATTTAGGTGAGGCTCTTCGTCGTATTTCTGAAGGAGCTAGCATGATTCGGTCAAAAGGTGAACCTGGTACAGGAGATGTTGTTCAAGCTGTTCGTCATTTACGTGAATTAAACAAAGAAATTCATCGTCTACAATCTCTTCGTGATGATGAATTGTATCAAGCCGCTAAAGAATTGCAAGTGCCTTATGATTTAGTAAAAGAAGTTCATGAGAGCGGAAAATTACCTGTAGTTTTATTTGCTGCAGGAGGTGTAGCGACGCCTGCTGATGCTGCGCTTATGATGCAACTTGGGGCAGAAGGAGTTTTTGTTGGTTCAGGAATTTTTAAATCTGGAAATCCTCAAAAGCGCGCTCGTGCAATCGTTCAAGCGGTGACAAACTATCAAGATAAAAACTTACTTGCTAATTTATCAGAGAATCTCGGCGATGCTATGGTTGGGATTAATGAAGAAGAAATTCAGTTGCTCATGGCTGAACGAGGCATTTAGGAGGTATAATGGTTTTAATTGGGGTACTAGCTTTGCAAGGTGATTTTGCAGAGCATAAAATAAAATTAGCTTCATTAGGAGCTGAGACAGTTGATATTAGGCAATTTGATGATTTACACAAACCTTTGGATGGCATTGTGTTACCAGGTGGTGAATCAACAGTTCAAGGAAAACTATTGAATGATTTGTCTCTTTTAGAGCCTTTGCGTGAGAAGATTATACAAGGTTTACCTGTTCTTGCAACTTGTGCTGGACTGATTTTGCTATCTGAACATGTTGAAAATCAATCTAAAATGTATTTAGCAACCTTGCCAGTAACGGTTAGAAGAAATGCTTATGGAAGACAGTTAGGGAGTTTTTTTACTCATCTAGATTTTAAAAATATTGGTCAAGTACCTGCAACTTTTATCCGAGCTCCATACATTAGTGAGGTTAGAAATGGTGTCGAGATTTTGTCTGAGCATCATGGTAAAATCGTTGCAGTACGCTATCAAAATCAAATTGCTTTAGCCTATCACCCAGAAGTTGATAACGATAATAGCATTCATTCATATTTCTTAAAGATTTGTCAAAACAAAGAATAAGCAGCAAAGACTATTTCTCCAAAAAATGGTACAATAGATAAGCATTATTTAAAAATGAAATTATTGATATAGAGAGGAATAAATCACGGAGATTTTAGCTGTTTTTTCTAGAATACATGTCCGTGAAAGTATACGATGAATCCCTTATTAAATGGTATGAATGACAAGCAGGCCGAAGCTGTAAAAACAACTGAAGGTCCGCTTTTGATTATGGCAGGAGCTGGTTCAGGTAAGACACGTGTGTTGACACATCGAATCGCCTATTTGATTGATGAAAAATTTATCAATCCTTGGAATATCTTAGCGATTACCTTCACCAATAAAGCGGCGCGTGAAATGCGTGAACGTGCGATGGCTTTAAATCCAGCAACAGCAGATACTCTGATTGCAACTTTCCACAGTATGTGTGTTCGTATTTTGCGCCGTGATGCTGACCATATTGGTTATAATCGCAACTTTACGATTGTTGATCCTGGTGAACAACGTACGCTTATGAAACGAATCCTTAAAACGCTTAATCTTGATCCTAAAAAATGGAATGAACGTGCGATTTTGGGGACAATTTCAAATGCTAAGAATGACCTTCTTGATGAAGTTGCCTATGAAAATCAAGCAGGTGATATGTATACACAAATTGTTGCCAAATGTTACAAAGCATATCAAGCAGAACTTCGTCAAAGTGAAGCTATGGATTTTGATGATCTCATCATGTTGACGCTTCGTTTGTTTGACCAAAATCCTGATGTCTTGACATACTATCAACAACGCTACCAATACATTCACGTTGATGAGTATCAAGATACTAACCATGCACAATATCAGTTGGTCAAACTTTTAGCTTCTCGTTTTAAAAATATTTGTGTCGTCGGTGATGCTGATCAATCTATTTATGGTTGGCGTGGCGCTGACATGCAAAATATCCTTGATTTCGAAAAAGATTATCCAGAAGCTAAAGTGGTTATGCTTGAAGAAAACTATCGTTCAACCAAGAAGATTCTTCAAGCAGCAAACGCTGTTATCAATAACAACCGCAATCGTCGTCCTAAAAAACTTTGGACACAAAATGCTGATGGTGAGCAGATTGTTTACTACCGCGCGCGTGACGAACGTGAAGAGGCAGTTTTTGTAGCTTCAACTATTGATAATATTGTCCGTGAACAAGGTAAAAACTTTAAAGATTTTGCGGTTCTTTACCGTACGAATGCTCAATCACGTACCATTGAAGAAGCTCTGCTCAAATCAAATATTCCTTATACAATGGTTGGTGGTACTAAGTTCTACAGCCGTAAAGAAATTCGTGATGTCATTTCATACTTGAATGTCATTGCAAATACTGCTGACAACATTAGTTATGAACGTATCGTTAATGAACCAAAACGTGGTGTTGGTCCTGGTACACTTGAAAAAATTCGTACTTTTGCTAATCAACAAAATATGAGTTTACTTGATGCATCGGCTAATATCATGCTTTCTGGTGTTAAAGGAAAAGCAGCGCAAGCTGTTTGGGAGTTGTCTAATTTGCTCATGAATCTTCGTGATGATTTAGACAAATACAGCGTAACTGAATTAGTTGAAGCAGTCCTTGACAAGACTGGCTATCTTGATGCCCTTCGTGTGCAAAATACTCTTGAAAGCCAAGCACGTATTGAAAATATCGAAGAATTCTTGACAGTTACGAAAAACTTTGATGAGAATCAAGATGATGCTCCAGAAGATGAATCTGGTATTGACAAACTGAGCCGTTTCTTGAATGACTTGGCTTTGATTGCAGATACTGATGATGGTGATACTGAGACTGCAGAAGTGACTTTGATGACATTACACGCTGCCAAAGGTTTGGAATTTCCAATTGTCTTCTTGATTGGTATGGAAGAAGGGGTATTCCCACTTTCTCGAGCTGCTGAAGACCAAGACGAGTTGGAAGAAGAACGTCGTTTAGCTTATGTTGGTATCACTCGTGCAGAGCAGTTACTTTTTGTGACAAATGCTAATACACGTACTTTGTTTGGTAAAACAAGTTACAATCGTCCATCACGCTTCATTCGTGAAATCGATGATGAGCTATTGCAATACCAAGGTTTAGCTCGCCCTGCTAATTCCTCATTTGGAGTACGTTATAGCAATAGCAATGATAACTCAATGTCGTTTGGTAAAGGCATGAGTCTTCAGCAAGCTCTTCAAGCACGTAAAGCAAAAGTTCAATCAACGACACAAGCAGCACAGCCATATTCAAAAGCTGTTAAAGGGGTTCCGTTTGGTCAATCAGCTAGCGCTTCAAAAGAAGCAGTCGACTGGCAAATTGGAGATATCGCTCATCACAGAAAATGGGGTGATGGAACTATCCTTGCTGTCTCTGGAACAGGTAAAACACAAGAACTTAAAATTAATTTCCCGGAAGTCGGACTCAAAAAACTACTGGCTAGTGTCGCACCAATTGAGAAGAAATAAAAAATAGAGACTTTATTAGTCTCTATTTTTTTAAAATATTCCTGAAAGCACTCGCAGTATAAAAAAGATTGTGGTAAAGTATCTGTGTAATTAAATATGACATTTGGGGTGCGTAAAAGCTGAGATTATACCCATTGAACCTGATGCAGTTAGAACTGACGAAGGGAAATGTGTAAATTACAACGTTTTTTGTTGTACGTTAAAATCGATATTTGATAGTTCTTTTGTTCATTCAAGAGAGCTGTTTCGCAGTATTATAAATTAAACTCCATTTGAATTTTTCAGATGGTGTTTTTTATTTTCTGTGAGCTTTGTGTGCTTTTTGGTGTCGAGAAAGGATTTTTTATGACGAGTAATCGTGTACACCGTTTATCTGATCTAGCTATTATGATAGCTTTGGATTATTTACTAACACCGATTTTTAGAATCGAAGGAATGGTATTTATGTCAAGCGTTATGAACGTTATAGCAGGAACTTTTATGATACCGCTATATGCAGTAGCGATGGCTTTTATTGTTGTTATTATGCAGATTTTAACGCAGCCAGGTGTTGCAAGTGTTGCACCTTTAGCTATCATTGGTTAGTGCCTGGGGCGTTTTTGGCTTCATATTTTTATCGGTTAACCAGAAAAGTTAGTATGTCTTGGTTTGGTGAATTTCTTGGAACAGGTATGATTGGATCATTTATTTTAGCACCAGTTATGGTCTGGTTTTGGACTTACTCAGCAAATGGTGATAGTGAATTGTTAGTAAAAGCATCACAAGCGCAATCATTATTTTTATTTACACCGAGATTTGTTTTGGCAACGTTAATCGGAGGCGCAATTGCTATGCTTGTTCTTCGAGGTTTGAGGTATTCAACATCTTTTATGAATTTAGTAAGATTATACGAAGTAAAAGAAATTGAAAGAGAGAGGTAAAAGATGACAAAAGCAAAAATGTTTGACGGCTATGCAGATGCTTATGATTAATGGTTTATGACAAATAGTAATGTGTTTGCCAGTGAATTAAAGTTGTTACATCGTGCTTTGCATAATATTGAAAAAGAAAAAATTTTATCTATCGGTTGTGGTAGTGGTCTTTTTGAAAGTGCCTTACATAGACAATATGGAATTCAAGTAAAATATGGCATCGAGCCATCAAATGATATGGCAACAATTGCCAGAAAACGTGGAATGACAGTTAAAATTGGTGATGCAGAAACTGCTACGTTAGCAAAAGAATCTTATGATGTGATTTATTTAAATGGTTGTTCAAGTTATATCAAAGATTTATCGTCAGCTTATCAGAATTGTCATCAAGCTTTGAAAAAGGGAGGACATTTGATTTTACTGGATGTTCCAGTTGAAAGTGCTTATGGTATCTTGTATAAATTTGCTGCGCATGTAGGCTAATATAACATAGAAATTTTTCGAGAGGTTGCCCCAACTTTTCCTTACCCAATCGAGCTTGTTCGCTCTGCTATTTTTCATTCACCTCTTGAAAAAGAAGCGATTCTTCGAGACGAACTTGGCATGACAAATATTCGATATTTTCAAACTCTTACGGCTCAACCGATTTATACTAATGATTTTGTTGAAGAGCCGATTGATGGGTATGACAAAGGAGGTTATATTGCTCTTGTCGCCCAAAAATAAAAATATTATTTTCTAGATTTGGATGGCGTAATTTTTGATTCGTACGACTTATGAGATGATGTGGTTAAAGAGCTTTTGGCTATGGCAAATGTTGATTATACTGATGAGATTCAAAAACATCTTTGGCGATTAAATATGCCAGAAGCGGAGTTGAATCTTGCAGAATTCTTCATATCACAAAATCTCGTCTTTCAAGAAAACTTATTAAAGAGTCTTCTGGTGGATGCTTATTGACAAGTGAGCCTAATGCCTAAGGCTTATGAGATGTTATCTGACTTACACCACCAAGGATTTTTGATTTACGCCGTAACGTCAAATTATCATGATTTAGCTCAGATTGGTTTAAAATCTTTAGGAGTATTGAAATACTTTTTTAAAATCATTTCCTGTATTGAAATAGGATTTCCCGATAAAACTGAGGATTTTTATCATTGCCTTTTGGAGAAAGAGAATTTACAAGACAAAAAAATATATTACTTAGAAGACAGTCTTAGAAATCTCAAAGAGGCTAAAAAATGTAATATAAATGGTGTATTTTTATCAAATTAAGATAATCACCAAGATAGTTTTGAACATGATTTTAAAACCATTCAAACCTTAGATGAATTTATAGAGATAGTAAAGGAAAAGTAAATGATTAATGAAATGAAAGAACGAAGTCTTGTCTTCATTGATAAGATTTCTAAAGATGATTTTATTCAAGATATGGTAAATGGGACACTGTCTGAAAAGGCGATTTGTCATTATCTAAAAGCAGATGCAATCTATTTAGAAAAATTTGCTGATGTTTATGCTCTTTTGTTTGCAAAAATTTCTGATAAAGCAAGTAAGAATTTCTTCTAAAGTTTTGGAAAGTGGAAAGATATCAGATGAGAATCCTTTTAAAGCTTGGTTTGAATTCTATGCTAAAGACGAAGCAACTGCTTGTTTACCAACTTATTTTGAATTATTAAAAACATATAGTAGCCAGCTACCAAAAGATAAGGAAAAAGAAATCATTCGAGTCTTTTTGGAAAGTTGTCAGCATGAACGTCAATTTTTCCAAATGGTATATGATCAAGAAGAATGGCCAGAGGAGGTATGAAATGTCTAAAATAAACGTAGCATTAACAATTGCAGGTATAGATCCGAGCGGTGGCGCAGGAATTATGGCGGATTTGAAGAGTTTTCAGGCGTATGGTGTTTACGGAATAGCAGTAGTGACAAGCGTTGTAGCTCAAAATACACAAGGTGTTCAAGATATTTGTAATCTTGACCAAAAAATTCTAGATGAACAGTTAAAGAGTGTCTTTTTAGATATCACACCAGGTGCAATCAAGACAGGAATGTTAGCTGAAGTTGAGATAATTGAGAGAGTAAGTCAGTATTTGAATACTATTTCTTGCCCATACGTATTAGACCCTGTTATGGTAGCAACTATTGGCGACCGTTTGATTAGTACAGAAGCAGTTGAAGCTCTAAAAGAAAAGTTGCTGCCAATTGCCACTATAATTACACCAAATTTGCCAGAAGCAGAAGTTCTTTTTGGAAAAGAATTAAAAGACGAGGCTGCAATTCTCGAAGCGGGAAAAATCATTCAATCAAAATACGGTATCAAAAATGTCGTCATCAAAGGTGGACACTTAGAAAAAGAAGCTAAAGATTTTTTATTCTTAGAAGATGGACAAGTCGTCACGTTTTCAGCTGAACGTATTCATACCAAGCATACTCATGGGACAGGATGCACTTACGCAGCAGTCATTACAGCAGAGCTTGCTAAAGGCAAAAGTGTTAAAGAAGCGGTTGGAACGGCTAAACATTTTATTACTGAAACAATAAAAACTGCACCAGAACTCGGTCATGGAAATGGTCCAGTCAACCATGTCAGCTACAAAGGAGACTAAATGAGCTATTTAGATGAATTGAGAAGACAAAATCCGCTAACGATTTGTATCACAAATGATGTTGTGAAGAATTTTACAGCTAATGGGTTGCTTGCACTGGGTGCTTCGCCAGCAATGAGTGAGTATCAAAAGGATTTAGAAGATTTTTTGCCAAGTGCCAGCGGGTTACTTATCAATATCGGAACATTAAGTGATAACAATTGGCAGCTTTATAAGGATGGCTTATATATTGCCGAAAAAAATGGTGTCCCAACGGTACTTGACCCTGTTGCTGCGGGTGTTGGACCATATCGAAAACGAGTTGCAAATGATTTAATTAAAAATCACAAACTTTCATTAATTCGTGGTAACGCGGGTGAAATTGCTGCGCTTATTGGAGAAGATGTAGCAAGCAAAGGTGTAGATTCAGCTGACGTTGCGAACATTGGACAACTTGCTTTAAAAGCACATAAACAGCTAAAACTACCAATTGTTATCACAGGAAAAACAGACGCTATCGCTGTAAATGGTCATGTAAAACTTTTGCATAATGGCAGTAGTCTCATGCCTTTAGTGACTGGAACTGGTTGTTTACTTGGTGCTGTATTAGCAGCGTTTATTGGTGTAGCTAGTGATGATTTACTTTCCTGCCTAGAAGAAGCGATGTCTGTTTATAACATAGCTGGAGAAATAGCCGAAAGAAATTCTGGTATTGGTCTACCAGGAAGTTTTCAAGTAGCTTTCATTGATGCACTCCATCAAATTTCGAATGATAACGTTGAAAAAATGAAAAAGGTTGAGGATTATTGTGAATAAAGAAGAATTAAGAGTCTATTTTATTTGTGGCACACCGAATTGTCCAAAAGGAATGTTTTTTAAGACTTTAGAGGCAGCGTTAAAATCGGGTGTGACTTGTTTTCAGCTTCGTGAAAAAGGAGATGGGGCTTTAATTGGAAAAGAAAAACTGGATTTGACTCTCAAAGTTAAGGAGCTTTGTCATAAATACCACGTTCCTTTTATCATCAATGATGACGTTGATTTAGCTTTACAAGTTGATGCAGATGGCATTCACGTTAGGCAGGATGACCTGCCAGTCACTGAAGCCCGCAAACTATTTTCAAACAAAATTATCGGCTTATCAGTTGGAGATGTTAGGGAATATCAACTATCTGAGATAGACTTGGTTGATTATATTGGGGTAGGGCCGATTTTCCCAACTCCATCTAAGTCAGACGCTGGGGAAGTGATTGAGTTAAAAGGTTTAAGAGAAATTCGTGAATTGGATAAAGTAATTCCAATTGTAGCCATCGGTGGGATTACAATTGGAGATGTTCCAAGTATTTGCGAATCGGGTGCTGATGGTGTTGCAGTTATTTCAGCTTTGGCGAAATCAACTCAGGTTGAATTGGATACTCAACGGTTTGCAGAAGCCTTTCATTAAGGGTATAGTTTGAAACTATATCCAGTCTTTTTTAATAAGTATTAGTCAAGTTTTTTAAAAAAGTGTAAAATTGTACGTACATTCAGAAAATTTAATGATTGGAGTACATGCTATGACACGAAAATATAATTTTGAAACGTTACAATTACACGCAGGTCAAGAAGTTGATCCAACAACAAAATCTCGTGCAGTTCCAATTTATCAGACAACCTCATATGTTTTTGATGATGCCCAAGAAGGTGAAGATTTATTTGGATTGAAGAAGCCAGGTAATATTTACTCTCGTATTGGAAATCCGACAGTAGCTGTTTTTGAAGAACGTATTGCAGCTCTTGAAAATGGCGTTGGTGCTGTAGCGACAGCTTCTGGTATGGCAGCTATCACATACGCTGTACTTGGTTTAGCTCATGCAGGTGATCATGTAGTAGCTGCGACAACACTTTATGGCGGTACTTTCAATTTACTTAAAGAAACATTGCCACGCTATGGAGTTACAACAACATTTGTTGATGTCTCAAATTTGGAGGAACTTGAAAATGCAATTCAAGAGAATACTAAGTTAGTTTTGATTGAAACCCTTGGTAATCCTGTTATTAATATCCCTGATATCGAAAAAATTGCTGATATTGCACACGCTCATAAAATCCCATTAGTCACAGATAATACGTTTGGAACGCCTTATCTCATTAATGTTTTTTCACATGGTGTTGATATTTCAGTTCATTCTGCAACTAAGTTTATTGGTGGACACGGAACAACGATTGCAGGTGTGGTAGTTGATTCTGGAAACTTTGACTGGGAAGCTTCCGGCAAATTCCCGCAATTTGTTGATGAAGATCCATCATACCACAACATTAGCTATACACGTGATGTTGGTGCAGCAGCGTTCATCACAGCACTTCGTGTTCAATTGCTACGTGATACTGGTGCGGCTCTATCACCATTTAGCGCATTTCTATTGTTACAGGGTCTTGAAACATTGTCTCTTCGTATTGATCGTCACCTTGAAAATACGAAAAAAATTGTCGAATTTTTGGATAATCATCCTAAAGTCGAAAAGGTTAACTACCCAAGTTTGCCATCGAGTCCTTACTATGAGTTAGCTCAAAAATATTTCCCTAAAGGTGCTGGCTCAATCTTTACTTTCCATATCAAAGGTGGTCAAGAAGAAGCCCACAAATTTATCGATAATCTTGAAATCTTTTCTGATTTGGCAAATGTCGCTGATGCTAAATCACTTGTCGTGCACCCAGCAACAACAACACACCAACAATTGTCTGAAGAAGATTTGCAAGCTTGTGGAGTCACACGTAATCAAATTCGTGTTTCAGTTGGTCTAGAAAACGCAGATGATTTGATTGAAGACTTACGATTAGCTTTGGATAAGAGCTAAGGTTAAAATTGTGTTAATATAGGGTAAAAGCAAAAGTTTGAGAGAAGATAACTCAGGCTTTTTTTGCTAGAATGAAGTTAGAAATTTTCTAGTCTAAATATAGCTGTATTGACAACCAGAGAAACTAGTAACTATTTATGATTTTTGAGCATATCTTTCGTCTAATTTTCTATTTTTCGGTAAAATGGAGAGAAAGGGCTTTCTTAATCACTATAAAGAGGTTAGTTAAAATGTCATATATTGAAATGAAACATTCTTATAAACGTTATCAAGCAGGTGAGACTGAGATTGTTGCCAATAATGATATCAATTTTGCGATTAAAAAGGGGGAGTTGGTTATTATTCTTGGTGCATCAGGTGCTGGAAAATCAACTGTCTTAAATATCCTCGGTGGTATGGATACCAATGATGAGGGTCAAGTTTTGATTGATGGTGTTGATATTGCTACATTCAATGCCAAGGAATTGACAACTTATCGTCGTAATGATGTCGGTTTTGTTTTTCAATTCTACAATTTGGTGCCTAACTTAACTGCTAAAGAAAATGTTGAATTGGCTTCTGAAATTGTTCCAGATGCTAGAGACGCTGAACAGACTTTGGTTGATGTTGGCCTAGGAAAACGTCTGAATAATTTTCCTGCACAGCTTTCAGGTGGAGAACAACAGCGTGTTTCAATTGCACGTGCGGTGGCTAAAAATCCTAAATTGCTGCTCTGTGACGAGCCGACTGGTGCTTTGGACTATCAAACAGGAAAACAGGTTCTAAAAATTTTACAGGATATGTCACGCCACAAAGGCTCAACTGTCATTATTGTAACGCATAATTCAGCTCTTGCTCCGATTGCTGACCGTGTCATTCATATGCATGATGCGACAGTCTCTAGTATTGAGGTTAATGAGCATCCACAAGACATTGAAACACTAGAATACTGAGGTGTTTGATATGTCGAAGAAAACATATTGGAAAGATATTAGAAAGGCAATTATCGCATCTAAGGGACGCTTTTTGTCTATTATGCTTTTGATGATGCTAGGAGCTTTTGCCTTCGTTGCTCTGAAAGTGACCGGACCAGATATGCAAAGAACGGCAAGTGATTATCTTAAAAAGCACAACACGATGGACTTGTCTGTTATTGCGAGCTATGGTTTGAGTGATGATGACAAAAATGAACTATCATCTGTAAAAAATAGTCAGGTTGAATTCGGTTATTTAACTGATGTGACTATAAAAAATACCGATGATGCTATCCGTATTTTTTCAAAGAGCAAGGATATTTCAACTTACGAACTTGTATCTGGAAGATTTCCAAAAGCAGATAACGAAATTGCGCTAGCATCAACGCTTATGAAAAAATATCATGTTGGTGATGAGATATCATTTGCTCAATCTAGTGAAAATGGTATTCTGAAAAAAACAACTTTTAAGATTGTTGGATTTCTTAATTCATCAGAAATTCTCTCTAAAAATAGCCTAGGAACATCAAGCGCTGGTAATGGAGTATTAAAATACTACGCTGTCACAAGTAGCACAGCTTTTGATAGCGAATTTTATACTATTGCCCGAATTCGCTACAATGATTTGAAAGGTTTAAATCCGTTTTCTAAAAGTTATAAAGAAAAATTAGCAGCTAAAGAAGATTCTTTAGATGATTTGTTGTCTGACAATGCTGACAAGCGTTTAAATCAATTAAAATCAGAAGCTAAAGCCAATATTGATACGAATCAAGAAAAACTAACAGTTGCCAAATCAGAACTAGCAGAACAAGAATCTGCACTAACTTTATTACCTGCAGAACAACAGGCGGTAGCCCAAAGCTCAATTGATAACGCTAAAGCTAAAATCACAGAGAGCGAACGCCAAATACAAGAAGGTAAAGCGCAGGTTGAAGCAATGAAGGCGCCAACATATTCGATTTATACACGCTCATCTTTCCCAGGTGGTGGAGGTTACCAGACTTACGAATCAAGTACTTCAAGTATCGGAAGTATCGGGAATGTCTTCCCAGTTGTCTTGTATGTTGTAGCTGCGCTTGTTACATTTACAACGATGACTCGATTTGTTGATGAAGAACGTACTAACTCAGGTGTTCTAAAAGCGCTCGGCTACAGTAATAGTGACGTTATTAAAAAGTTTGTTATCTATGGTTTTGTAGCAAGTATGACCGGAACGGTTATTGGTGTTTTTGCAGGGCATTATATTTTATCACAAGTTATTGCTGAAATCGTTACTGGTGATACAACACTTGGAAGTACGCACTTGTATTTCTATTGGTCATACACTTTAATTGCATTTGTATTTGCTCTTGTTAGCGCAGTGCTGCCTGCCTTTATTATCGCTCGCAGTGAACTCAGTGAAAAACCAGCGCAACTGTTACTCCCTAAACCTCCAGTTAAAGGCTCAAAAATTTTATTAGAAAGAATTGGATTTATTTGGAGTAGAATGTCATTCACACATAAAGTGACTGCTAGAAATATTTTCCGATACAAGCAGCGTATGTTAATGACGATTTTTGGTGTCGCTGGTTCAGTAGCTCTGCTATTTGCAGGGCTTGGTATTCAATCATCGTTAAGTAAAATTATTGACAATCAGTTTACACGGTTGATGCCGTATGATATGATTGTCGTCAAAAATAGTGAAGGTGCTACTTCAAAAGAATTAAGTTCATTCATGGATTCTAAAAAAGTATCCAAATACCAAAGTGTATTCATGTCACATCTAACGGAAAAAATTTCAGATTTGAGTGATAAACAGGATATTTCAATTCTTGTAAGTGACGATAATGATTTTGGAGATTTCATCCACCTTAAAGATGCTAAAACTAAACAAGAACTCACTTTATCTGATGATGGAGCTATTGTTTCCGAAAAATTAGCAGAATTATATGGTGTAAAAGCTGGTGATAAATTTACTCTGACAGATCAAAATGGTCATAGACGTTCTATCAAAGTTTCTAAAGTTGCTGAGATGAATGTAGGACACTATCTGTTTATGTCGAAGAAATCATATCGAAAAACATTTGATGATGCTATTTCAAATAATGCCTATCTTTTGATTCTTAGAAATCATTCAAGTAAGAACATTGAAAATATGGCGACAAAATTGCTAGCAATGGATGAGGTATCTGCCGTTAGCCAAAATGCAACACTTGTTAAAAATGTCAATTCGGTTGTTGCATCACTAAATGGCGCGATGACAATCTTAATTATTATTTCAATACTACTCGCTGTTGTTATTCTTTATAATTTGACTAATATCAATGTTGCTGAACGCATTAGAGAATTGTCAACGATTAAAGTTCTTGGTTTTTATGATAAAGAAGTGACTATGTACATTTATCGTGAGACAATTGTGCTATCTCTAATTGGAATTGTCGTTGGATTGGTTGGAGGACAATATCTCCACCAAATCATTATGAATATGATTGGTTCAGATGCGATTAAATTTGGTACAGAAGTCGGAATAGAAATTTATATCATACCAGTTGTTGTAGTTGTTGGTATTCTATTACTTCTTGGTTTCTTAGTTAATCATATCTTGAAAACTGTTGATATGCTAGAGGCGTTGAAGTCTGTAGATTAGCAGCAAAAAACGAATAATATAGTGGAAGAGTGGCTGAAGCTGCTCTTTTCACTTGTCAAAAATTTATCTTAGTATTAGAATACTATTTGTAAAGGAGATAGTTATGAGCGAAGCAATTGAAAGATATCAAGTGAATAATATAGCCAAAATTTCCTTAAAGGAAGTAACTGAACATTTCAAAGGAAAAGCTGTTTCAAAATTAAGTAGTGAAGGAAATATTTCAGTTGTCAATCTTAGCGACATGCTTGAAATAGGTATAAACTATGACGGTTTGAAAAAAATCGAAGCAGATGAGGATAGCGTGCAGCGTTATCTATTGCAAGAAGGTGACATTTTGATTGCTTCAAAGGGGACAGTCAAAAAAACAGCTATTTTTCATGAGCAAGATTATCCAGTCATTGCCTCAGCTAATATCACTGTCTTGAGACCCATTGCTGATATTGCAGGAGGCTACATTAAACTATTTCTAGATTCAAAACTTGGCCAAGAACTTCTTGAAGAGACTAATACAGGTAAGAATGTTATGAATTTAAATACTCAAAAAATCGTTAGTATTGAAATACCAAAACTTCCAGTTCTTAAGCAAGCCTATCTCTTACAACGCTACGAGCAGGGTCTTAGAGATTATAAGCGTAAAATGACCAGAGCTCAGCAAGAATGGCAACACATCCGTGATGAAGTTGAAAAGAATTTATTTTAAAGGTTATTTGATGAGGTTAGGACAGATTTCTCCTAACCTTTTTATCTGAGTGAAATCTGTTGATAAAACTTTTTTACCAGATTTATGACAAAGATTTGCTATAATAGGGGTATTATCAAATGAGCGAGGAAGCTATGAGTAATATCAAATGTCCACATTGTGGAACTGTTTTTACTATTAATGAAACGGAATATAGTCAATTGCTTGCGCAAGTTCGCAGCAGTGAATTTGACAAAGAATTACATGAACGTTTGGCAAAAGAAAAAGCCTTGATGGAAGAAAAATCTAAAAATGATTTACAAACTCAAGTCAGTATCAAGGA
>NZ_GL698429.1:528375-533404 GCF_000187265.1 Streptococcus equinus ATCC 9812 | reverse complement strand
CAAGAAATCATTACTTTAAAATCACAATTAGATAATCTTAATTCAGTTAAAAAACTTGAATTAAAACAAGCTTTAGCTGAAAAAGATAAAGAGCTTGTTGACCTTAATAATCAAATTGAGCGCTTGTCGCTTGAAAATAAAACAAGCTTGGTTGAAGCAGTTGCAAGTGTTGAAAAAGAACGCGACGATGCAAAGGCTAAGCTTGCATTGCAGGAAAAGGAAGCAGAGCTATCTCTTGCATCAGTTAAAAGCGATTATGAGGCACAGTTAAAAGCTGCCAACGAGCAAGTTGAGTTCTACAAAAACTTTAAAGCTCAGCAATCTACAAAAGCGATTGGAGAAAGCTTAGAAGTTTATGCAGAAACAGAATTTAACAAAGTTCGTGCCTATGCTTTCCCAAATGCCACTTTTGGAAAAGATAATGAAGTTTCAAGTCGTGGCTCAAAGGGTGATTTCATTTACCGTGAAACAGATGAAAATGGTGTTGAAATACTATCGATTATGTTTGAAATGAAAAACGAGGCTGATGAGACTAAGACCAAGCATAAAAACAAGGATTTCTATAAAGAACTTGATAAAGACCGTCGCGAGAAAAATTGTGAGTATGCCGTTTTAGTAACCATGCTAGAAATTGACAATGATTATTTCAATACTGGGATTGTCGATGTTAGTCACGAGTATGAAAAAATGTACGTTGTGCGTCCGCAATATTTCATCCAACTGATTGGTATTTTGCGAAATGCTGCGCTTAATTCACTTAAGTACAAGCAAGAATTAGCTTTAGTGCGCGAACAAAATATTGACATCACACACTTTGAAGATGATCTTGAGACCTTCAAAAATGCTTTTGCTAAGAATTACAATTCAGCAAGCAATAACTTCAAAAAAGCCATTGACGAAATTGATAAATCTATTCGTCGTATGGAAGAAGTTAAACGTTTCTTAACTACTAGTGAAAACCAACTTCGTCTTGCAAATAATAAACTGGATGATGTTTCGGTAAAAAAATTAACCCGAAAAAATCCAACAATGCGAGCAAAATTTGAAGCCTTGAAAGATTGATTTAAATTTTGGTAATAAAATGTTGACAAGTTGAAACAAAATCAAAGTTTTAGCTTGTCTTTTAATGCTGAAAACGGTTATAATAGTAGTTATGATTAACGGAATTATTAACTTAAAAAAAGAAGCAGGAATGACTAGTCATGACGCAGTCTTCAAGCTTCGAAAAATTTTACAGGAAAAGAAAATTGGTCATGGTGGAACGTTAGACCCTGATGTAGTCGGTGTTTTGCCAATCGCTGTTGGAAAAGCAACTCGTGTGATTGAATATATGACTGAAGCTGGAAAAGTTTATCGTGGGCAGATTTGTCTTGGTTTCTCAACAACGACAGAAGATGCTAGTGGTGAAATTCTTGAGAAAACTCCAGTTACTGATTTGTCTGAAGAGAAGGTAGATCAAGCTTTGTCTCGCTTTATTGGAGACATCATTCAAGTCCCACCGATGTATTCAGCAGTTAAAGTTAATGGTAAACGTTTATATGAGTATGCTCGAGCTGGTCAAGCAGTCGAACGTCCAAAACGTCAAGTAACTATTCATAATTTCAAACGAATTAGTCAGTTATCATTTAAAAATGACTGCTGCTATTTTGATTTTGAAGTTGCTTGTAGCAAAGGTACTTATATTAGAACGTTATCAGTTGATTTAGGAAAAGAACTTGGCTATGCAAGTCATATGTCTTACCTTGAACGTCAAGCTTCAGCAGGTTTGCAATTAGAAGATGCTTTAACTTTATCTGAAATTGCTGATAAAGTTGCACATGACGATTTTTCATTCCTCATGCCAATCGAATACGGTGTTATAGACTTACCTCGTATTGATTTGACTGATGAAGAAGTTACTGAAATCTCTTTTGGTCGAAAGATTGCCATTGATAGAGATGAAGAGCAATTAGCAGCCTTCTATCAAGATAAAGTTGTAGCTATTCTGATTCCACGTGATGACCTATATAAACCTAATAAAGTGTTTTTATAATAGATTGGAAAAATGAATATTCAACAAATAAATGATGCTCGAGATATAAAAACTACTCGAGATAGTGTTTTAGTATTGGGATACTTTGATGGTCTCCACAGAGGTCACAAAGCATTATTTGATCAAGCAAGAAAAATTGCTGAACGTGATCAATTAGAATTGACTGTTTTGACTTTTAATGAGTCACCACGCTTAGCTCTTGCTCGATTTACACCTGAGTTGCTCCTTAATTTGACAGCTCCACAAAAGCGATATGGCAAATTCGCTGAGTACGGTGTTGATAATCTTTACTTGATTGATTTCACATCATCATTTTCAAAGGGTTCGTCAAAAGAATTTCTTGAAACATATATCAAAGCGTTGCGCGCCAAAACAATTGTTGTTGGTTTTGATTATAAATTCGGTCATGACCGTAAGGATGCTAACTATCTTTCAGAGATTTTTGATGGCCAAGTTATTGTCGTTCCTGAAGTCCAAGAAAATGGTGAAAAGATTAGCTCAACAAGAATTCGTAAAGAAATCTTATCTGGAAATGTTTCTGAGGTTAGTCGTCTTTTAGGATATGAATTTTCAACAAAAGGAATTGTTGTTCATGGAGATGCAAGAGGACGTTCAATCGGATTTCCTACTGCAAATCTTGCTGTATTAGATCGTGTTTATACTCCAGGTGACGGTGTTTACGTGACGGATATTATCGTATCTGGTAAACGTTATCGTTCAATGACTAGTGTCGGGAAAAATGTAACCTTTGGTGGTCAAGATTTACGTCTGGAAGCTAATATTTTTGATTTTCAAGAAGATATTTACGGTGAAACTGTAGAAATAATCTGGCTAGACAAGATTCGAGGCATGGAAAAATTCTCCGGTGCTGACGAGCTAGTTGAGCAATTAAAAAAAGATAAAAAAATTGCCCAAAACTGGATAAAAAATAGCAATGTTTTTTAAAATTTTGTATAATTAATATAAAAAGATGAGAGAGGTGGTTTTATGATTACTCTATTTTTGTCACCAAGTTGTACGAGCTGTAGAAAAGCGCGAGCTTGGCTTAATGCACATGATGTTAAATTTCAAGAACATAACATCATTACCAGCCCTCTTAGTTGCGATGAATTGATGAATATTTTAGCGTTCACCGAAAATGGGACAGAAGATATTATTTCAACTCGTTCAAAAGTTTTCCAAAAATTGGATATTGACCTTGACGAGTTATCTGTTTCAGATTTAATTGATTTAATTGCAAAAAATCCTGGTTTACTTCGTCGTCCGATTATATTGGACAACAAACGAATGCAAATTGGATTCAATGAAGACGAAATTCGTGCGTTTTTGCCGCGCGATTATCGCAAACAAGAGTTGCGTGAAGCAACAATTAAAGCAGAGATTGAAGGATAGAAAGGAATGACTCATCGGTTTTACTTGTATTAAAGATTACTTGTTTTTGATGAGTTTGGACATTATTGTATGAAAAATTACAGCTATCCACTTGATTTGTCTTGGAGCACTGAAGAGATAGCATCAGTGCTTCATTTTTTGAATCAAGTTGAAGCCGCATACGAAACAAAAGTTTCAGTAAGTGATTTATTAAATAGCTACGCTGAATTCAAAACAATCGTTAAAAGCATAGCTCAAGAAAAGCAAATTGATCGTGCATTTCAGCAAAGTAGTGGATACTCAACTTATCAAGCTGTAAAAACTGCTAAAGCTAAGGAGAAAGGATACATTTCCCTTGGAAAATAAGTTTGAATTTGCTAAACAAATTATTCGTGAAGCAGGCGATTTAATCAAATCGAGTATGCTCAGTAATCTTCAAGTCGAAGAAAAAACACGTTTTGATGATTTGGTAACAAACGTTGATAAATCGACTCAGGAATTACTGGTTACAAAAATTAAAAAATATTATCCTAATGATAATATTTTTGCTGAGGAGAACGGCTTACGACATAGCATATCTGATGGCAATGTTTGGGTTCTCGATCCAATTGATGGAACGGTTAATTTTGTTGCTCAAGGGACACATTTTGCTGTTATGATTGGCTATTATGAGAATGGTGTAGGTCAGTTTGGTCTTATTTATGACGTGATGAACGATTTGTTGTATTCTGGTGGTGGCCGATTTGATGTTTATAAAAATAATCAAAAATTACCTTCATTCCAGAATCGACCTCTTAATCGCTTTTTAGTTGGTTGTAATGCTTGCATGTATGCGACTAATTACCACGGTCTTCAAGATATGATTGAACAAACTTTAGGGATTCGAGTTTATGGTGGAGCAGGTATTAGTATGGCTGCTGTAATGGAAGGTCAGCTAATGGCTTACTTTTCTTATATTCAACCGTGGGATTATGCGGCAGCTAAGGTCATGGGAGAAAAACTTGGCTATACTTTATTGACTATCGATGGAAAAGAGCCTGATTTTGTTAATCGACAGAAAGTCATGTTTGTTCCAAAAGAAAAATTACCAGAAATACAAGCTTATTTGAAGAAAACCTAGTATGTTTGAACTGCACCCCAAAAGTTAGGGTTCTTTGTCAACTGTAGTGGGTTGACTTATAATCACATGCGAGAGAGGACTTTGGTCCTCTCTTTCTTGATGTTCAAAGTGATAAGTATTTTTGTTTTGAAGTTGTCGAAATTTCTGAATCCAAAGGCTTATCGTTTGATATCTTTAATGAGTTTGTTAGTGGCTTCTAGTCTAGCGTTGGAATAAGGCATTTCTAAAGCATTGGTGATGTAGTCTTTATATCTGATGAAGGTCTGGAAAACCTTCTTAAACGCTGGATTGACATAGTGTTTATGCTCTTGTATGAGTGAGAAAAAGTGGTCACGATTCTTTTCTTGGAAATAAGAGCAGTTGGTAGAGTTCGTAGTAGTGGCTTAGTTCATCTGAGAATGCCAGTGCTTTCTCGATGATTTCTTTAGGAGTTCTAGTTTCCCTGAGCGTTCTAGAGTAAAAACGCTTGTCAGAAAGTTTTCGACTGTCCTTATGTAAGATTCTCT
>NZ_GL698429.1:521892-527937 GCF_000187265.1 Streptococcus equinus ATCC 9812 | reverse complement strand
GCCCTATAATCTCCAAAGTGGCATTACCCACTACAGAAATTATAGAGCCAAAGTTAGACACTTAATTATGATAAGGATTTAGTTCTGTATTGCACAGGACTGAGTCCTTTTAATTTTGCCTTGATACGTTTATTGTTGTAATAAAAAATATAATCTGTAATGGCTTGTTCCAGCTTGTCAAGCGACTTAAGAGTCTTTTCATAACCGTAAAACATCTTAGATTTTAAGATTCCAAAAAAGATTCCATCATGCTATTATCTGGGCTATTTCCCTTACGGGACATGGATGGATGAGTTCCTTTTTGATTGAGAAAGTCATGATAAAACAGGTGTTGATATTGCCACCCTTGGTCACTATGAAGAATCGTATCATCATAATGGTCATCTGGAAAAGCTTGTGTTAACATTCGTTTGATTTGTTCCAAATTAGGCGAAGTTGATAACTGATAAGCGATGATTTCACTGTTATAGCCATCTAAAACTGGTGATAAGTATAATTTTTGAGAGCTGGCTGGAATGGCAAATTCTGTGACATCTGTATAACATTTTTCGTAAGGCTTTGAAGCTTCAAATTGACGCTGGATGAGATTATCAGCTTTCTTGCCAATCTCACCCTTGTAAGATGAATACTTACGTTTACGACGAATACGTCCAGCCAAATTCATGCGTTTCATTAAGCGTTGTACTTTTTTGTGGTTGACCAAAAAACCTTGGTTTCTTAGTTCCAATAGGAAGAGCATATTCAAGAGAGACTGATATTTGAGAGTGAGCTTCAAAAAGGACTTGATTGATAATTTCTTGCTTTAGTTCAGGGGAATAGTACCTATTTTTGCTTTTTTTAACAATCTCTACGCCATATCGGTCCATAAGCTTAACCATGTAACGTAGATTTCTAGGATTGACATCATAGGTTTGACCCAGCTGAGGCCAAGACATACCTTGTTTTCTGAGTTGATAGATTTCTAATTTATCTTCGTAAGTTAATTTCATACAAAAAGCACCCCAATCGTTAGATTTTTTGTCTAACTTTTGGGGTACGGTTCACACAGCGATAAACTTGAATACAAGTTACTCAATCGTCTGGAGGATGCACTTGTTATTTTACTACTTTTCGTCTAAAAGCTCAATTTTAGACACGCAAAAAATCTTGCCCTTGAGCAAGTTTTAAAAATCATTCTTGACTTCTGTATTTTTATCTTAGTTTAGCTTCATCAAAGGTTTGATAGTTTTTGAGTAGATGATAAATGATACGAATAAGTTTCTTGGCAACAAGTGTTACAGCGACATTATAGTGTTTTCCTTGACTGATTTTTAGCTTTAAATAGGCTTTAAAATGCGGTGAGTAAATCGAGATGAGCTTGGCAGCTTGTATCAGGGCATACCTTAGATAAGAGGAACCTCGTTTTACCATATGACCTGTATATCCATCTGTCCTGATTGGTAAATAGCAGGGTCTAAACCTGCAAAAGCTTGAAGCTGATTTGAATTTTTGAAATTATGAATAGTCTTAATTTTGGCTAAGATAATAGCACCAAGACGATTTCCAATCCCTGTGATAGATGTAATAGGAGAGTTTAAGTCAGTCATCAAGAGGTCAATTTCCTTTTGGATTTGGTTAATTTGTTTATCGTAGTGTTTAATGCTTTCAATTAATTGCACTAATTCTAAGGATAAAGCTGTAGAAGCCTTCCCAACAGTCTGTTTGGCTGTCTCTTGTATCTGATGAGCCTTATCAGCGGTTAGTCGTTTGATTTTAAGTAACGATGAGAACCGAGCGCGAGCTATCTTTTGTGGAGACGGATAATTTGTTAGTAACTCATAGACAAAATGATTATGAAGATTACTAACAACTCTATGGAGTTCAGGGAAGATGATGTCAAGCAATCTGATATATATAAGTTCTTGCATTTAGACCGTGACTGAATTAAGGGATTTTGATAGCGTGTGAGTTCTTTTAACTCATCCATTGATTTATCTGTCTGATAATATTCAGGAGTGACATCAGAGCGTAGCTTACGAGCGATTAATAAAGCATCTTTCCTATCAGTCTTAGTTTTTCTAAGGGATTGTGATTTGGCAAATTGCTTAATGATAAAAGGGTTGTAAGCAAATACGTTGTAGCCTAACTCTCTTAAGAAAACAACAATATTGTAATTATAGTGTCCTGTGCTTTCAAGCGCTATTTGGATATCTTGTGTTATGGGGGATAGTTGTTTTAGTTGCCGTTTAAGGTCATTAAATCCTTGATAAGAATTGACAAATCTGAAGTTAGTTATCACTGTTTCTCCAGTTTCGTTGATACAGGCTAAATCGTGTTTGTTTTTGGCAATGTCAATACCAACATAGAGCATAAGTTTCTGATTCCTTTCAAAATGATTAGCGACTGTTGTTCGTTCCACGCACTCTTTGCCATGTACTCTTACACGAAATAAAACGTCCAAGCGTTATCATTCTCATTACCAATAAAATAAAGAGCTGTGGTTAGAGTCTCCTTGAAATCGTCTAGGCGATTGATAAATGATACTAATCCACAGCGCTGAACTAAGTATAAAACAAATCTAAAAAATAATTAAAGAAAGGGTTTATACTGGCGGGAGCTACCCGCTAATATAAATATAAGACGTATGATTATTGGTCACGGCATTGATTTGCAGGAAATTGATGCAATCAAGCGAGCCTATGAGAAAAATAACAGGTTTGCTAAGCGAGTTTTGACAGAAAATGAATTGCGTGTTTTTGAAGGTATTTCTTACCATAAACGTCAGATTGAATTTTTAGCGGGAAGGTGGTCAGGCAAGGAGGTCTTTTCTAAAGCCATGGTAACAGGAATTGGCGAACTTGGCTTTCAGGATATTGAGATACTCAATCATGAGAAGGGTGCTCCGCAAGTGACACGCTCTCCTTTTGAGGGGAGAGTTTTCATCTCCCTATCTCATAGTGGAAATTTTGTTCAAGCCAGTATTATTTTGGAGGAAGACGCATGATTTCAAGTTTACATCGCCCAACTAGAGCACTGATAGATTTAGAGGCTATTAGTCAGAATATTAAATCTGTGCAGGCTCATATTCCAGCTGGAAAAAAAGACTTTTGCGGTGGTTAAGGCTAATGCTTATGGTCATGGGGCTGTACAAGTTGCTCAGCACATTAGATCGCTTGTGGATGGCTTTTGTGTGTCAAATATTGACGAAGCCATTGAACTCCAAGAATCAGACATTACAGAGGTCATCCTAATCTTGGGAATTATCATGCCCGAGGAAATTGTTTTGGCAAAGAAATATCAGATTACAGTTACGGTTGACAGCATGGAATGGGTCAACCTGGCAATAGCAACTTAAATTGATTTATCTGGTTTATCTGTTCATCTTAAAGTGGATTCAGGGTGGGACGAATAGGTGTGAGGAGTTTGTCAGAAGCTGATTAGGTGATTGCTAAATTGAATGAGCAAGGTTGTCATGTGGAAGGAATTTTTACTCATTTTGCGACAGCAGACGAAGCCGACCTGGATAAATTTGAGCAACAGTTTAGCTTTTTTAGTGAGTTAGTTGACAATCTGGCCTATAAACCGGATTTAGTTCATGCTTCCAATTCAGCTACCAGTATATGGCATAGTGAAACTATTTTCAATGCAGTTCGTCTCGGTATTGTTATATATGGTTTAAATTCCAGTGGAAGGGAGCTAGAGCTTCCCTTTCCACTTAAGCCTGCACTTAGTTTGGAGTCTAGTCTGGTTCATGTCAAAAAACTAGAAGCAGGTGCAGATATTGGCTATAGAGCAACCTACACCACATCTGGGGAGGAGTACATTGGAACAGTGCCTATTATCTATGCGGACGGTTGGACCCTCCATCTGCCTAAAAAATATACTCTGGGTATCAAGGTAACTTTGATTGGTGGAAGTGGGGACAATAGCGTCTCTGCAACAAATCTAGCTCAGTATAAACAAACAATTAATTACGAAGTCCTTTGTTTGTTGAGCGATCGTATACCTAGAATTTATTAATTAAAATCCAATTGTTAGAATGTTTTACAATAATATGCTATAATATATAATAAATGAAATAGTATACATTGTTTAGAAAGGGGTGTCAAGATGAGGAATAAAGCAATTACATCAACGGTGATACTTGCTTTGATTTTTTCAAATAGCTTGCCTCTAACAGTTTTTGCGGAAACTATTGATACAAATAGTTCACAAGCAATCACTGAAACATCTGTCTCTACTGAAGAGTCTGAAACAAGAACAGAATCTTCTGACCCAGTTATAACAGAAAGTAATGTGACGGAAAGCACAACTAGTCCAGCAGAGTCTTCCTCAACCCAGGAAACGCCACCAACAACTCAGTCTAGTTCAGTGGCTCCATCTGAAACGCCACCAACAACTCAGTCTAGTTCAGTGGCTCCATCTGAAACGACAACATCAACATCTGATGAAGAGACTAGTCAGTCTAGCTCGACAGTAGCAAGTTCGTCAACCAGTTCAAGTTCAATTGTAGCTTCTTCAACCGCTACAAGTTCATCCACAACGACGGCAAGTTCATCAGGTACTGATAAGTCACAAAGTCAAACAACATTGAATCCAGCTGCATCGGTCTCATCAGCTACTGAACAAAAGGCATCAGAAGTAGCGGTCAGTCAGCCTCAGCTCAATACAAATGCGGTTGCAACAACAGGAAGTTTTGATGATAGCTATGTAGATTTGTCTAAGTATATTGCTTTAAATCAGGCTTTCTATGTTGAGCATTGGTCTGGCAGTGACGCTTACAGCCACAATCTTCTAGCGCATCGTTATGGAATTACGGCAGAGCAGTTAGATGGCTACCTTGCTTCTACAGGTATTGCCTATGATTCTAAACGTATCAATGGTGCTAAATTGTTAGAGTGGGAAAAGGAGAGTGGACTTGATGTTCGTGCTATTCTTGCCATTGCCATTGCCGAAAGTTCATTAGGGACTGCAGGTGTTGCAACAGCGCCAGGTGCTAACATGTTTGGATATGGAGCTTTTGATTCCAATCCGAATAATGCCAACCAATACAATGATGAGGTGGCCGTTCGTGCTTTAACTAAGGAAACCATTATTAAAAATAAAAACCTCAGCTTCCAAATTCAAGACCAGAAGGCTCAAAAATTAGCTAATGGTATGCTCAATACTCTCATTGATGGCGGCGTTTATTTTACGGACGCTTCAGGTACTGGTAAACGTCGTGCAGAAACCATGAAAGCTATTGATAAATGGATTGATGAGCATGGTGGAACGCCTGCTATCCCTGAAGAGCTTAAACAAGTTAACTTGGCAGGAGTTGCCAGCGTTGTTAATGTTCCAGCGGGTTATAGCATTTCAAGACCTGTAAACTCATCAACTTATCTCACAGCTTCATACCCTTGGGGACAATGTACTTGGTATGTTTATAACCGTGCTAAGGAATTCAACATCAACTTTAATGCTTTCATGGGGAATGGTGGTGATTGGCAATTCAAGGCTGGTTATGAAACAAGTCACAAGCCAGAAGTTGGTACAGCTTTGTCATTCTTGCCAGGTCAAGCTGGCGCCGATGGGACTTATGGTCATGTAGCCTTTGTCGAAGAAGTTAAGGACGATGGATCCATTCTGATTTCAGAATCAAACGTTCTTGGTTTAGGAACTATTTCTTACCGTACATTCAGTGCAGCTCAAGCAGCACAATTTACTTATGTCAAAGGTCATCAATAATTTGATAATCAGATAAGATGAAAATCGGCTCTTTGTCAACTGTAGTGGGTGGCAAAGTTAAGCTCTAGCGAGAACAAATTGGCTCTTTGTCAACTGTAGTGGGTGACTTATAGCTAAGCACGAGAGGAGACGAAATGCGTCTTCTCTTTTTGCATGTTTAAAGCGATAAAGATACGTTTTTTAAAGTTGTCAAAGTTCCTAAATCCAAAGGCATCGCGCTTGATGTCTTTGATGAGTTTGTTGGTTGCCTCCAGTTTGGCATTAGAATAGGGAAGCTTAATGGCATTAGTGATGTATTTCTTATACCGAATGAAAGTTGTTAGTGTTGTTTTAAATGAG
>NZ_GL698429.1:505871-520956 GCF_000187265.1 Streptococcus equinus ATCC 9812 | reverse complement strand
CCTGATTTTAGCTTTAAGAACCTTGTTTTTGTCTACTTGTTTAAGTTGTTTGATGTGGTAATAATAACTCGAACGAGGTAAGGATAGAATCTCTAGTAACATTGCTTGAAGTCTTTTTCGGCTGACGTTCCATCTTACTTGGTCTCCCTCTTGTTTTCTCAACAATAGTATACCCATTTTTCTTGTATTGCGCTAGCCAATTGGAAAGTGTTCCTATGTTAGGAAGAGCATATTCAAGAGATACTGATATTTGAGAGTGAGCTTCAAAAAGGACTTGATTGATAATTTCTTGCTTTAGTTCAGGGGAATAGTACCTATTTTTGCTTTTTTTAACAATCTCTACGCCATATCGGTCCATAAGCTTAACCATGTAACGTAGATTTCTAGGATTGACATCATAGGTTTGATCCAGCTGAGGCAAAGACATACCTTGTTTTCTGAGTTGATAGATTTCTAGTTTATCTTCGTAAGTTAATTTCATACAAAAAGCACCCCAATCGTTAGATTTTTTGTCTAACTTTTGGGGTGCAGTTCAGTTTTACTAGGTTTTTCTTTTATTTCTGTGGTAAAATAGGTTTAATTTAAGAAAACGTTTAAGTGACAAATATTATGTAGATTGAAGAGGAAATTTTTATGATAAATTGGCTATTGACGCAGAATGTTGTCTTTTTAGCCTTATTAGCTGGCCTATTTACATGGGGCTGTACGATTCTTGGTTCTGCAGTAGTTTTTTTCTTTACCAAAGTAAGTCGTAAATTACTTGATGTGATGATGGGATTTGCAGCTGGAGTTATGATTGCTGCATCATTTTGGTCTTTGCTTGACCCTGCACTTGCCTATGCCAAAGCTGATTACGGAAGTTACGCATGGATTCCAGCGGCTGTTGGCTTTCTTCTTGGAGGATTTAGTCTTCGCTTGATTGATGCGGTTGTTCCTCACCTACATCTTGGAAAGGATGTTTCAGAGGCAGAAGGGCTTCACCCTAAAAAGAAATTGTCTAAAACTGCTTTGCTCTTGTTAGCAATAACTATTCATAATTTTCCGGAAGGATTAGCAGTAGGGGTTACTTTTGGTGCACTGGCTTCTGGAAATATGACAACTGCTGCGCTTGTAGGAGCAATTGGTCTTGCTATTGGGATTGGTCTTCAGAATATCCCTGAAGGAGCAGCCTTATCAATTCCAATTCGTGCGGATGGTAGCTCTCGAAAACGAGCATTTTTCCTTGGTTCTATGTCAGCAATTGTTGAACCTATTGGAGCTGTCCTTGGCTCAGCTCTTGTCATCGTCATGTTGCAGATTATTCCCTATGCCCTTGCTTACGCAGCTGGTGCGATGATTTTCGTTGTTGTTGAAGAGCTAATTCCAGAATCACAAACTAATGGAAATACTGATGTTGCCACACTTGGCTTAATGGTCGGTTTTGTGATTATGATGGTGATGGATGTCGCCTTAGGTTAATGATAAAAGGTAAAAAGCTAGCATGTCTTGCTAGCTTTTTTGCGTGCTGATTATTTGAAACTGTTTTTAAAATTTAATAAAATAGTAAAAAAAGAAAGAGGGATTAAAATGTCAATTACAGTTAATTTATACTATAAAGGTGTTAATGGAAATGCTAGAAAATTCATGGAAGAGATGGAAAATTCAGGGACAGCAGATGCTATTCGTGCAGAAAAAGGGAACCTAAGATATGACTACTTTATTCCCGCCAAAGACCCTGAGACAGTTCTTTTAATTGATAGTTGGGAAAATCAAGAAGCTATCGACGTTCACCATGTTTCACCTATGATGGCAATTCTAGCAAAACTTCGTGACAAGTATGATTTGCATATGACGGTGGAACGTTATGTGTCAGATGATACTGATATCGATAGTGAATTTATTCGCAAATAATTAGGAGAATTATATGACTACATTTGCAGATTTTTTTACACCAATAAACGTAGTTAAAGCAGAAAATCAATTACAAAACGCTGAAGAATTTATTCTATTTATTGGGCGCCCTACATGTCCTTATTGTCGACGTTTTGAGCCAAAATTAACTCAGGTTGCTAAAGAGAATAAACTTGATGTTTATTACATTAACAGTGATGAAATTTCACCTGAATTAGATAATCTTCGCTCTACTTATAATGTCGCTACAGTGCCAGGCCTTTTAGTGGCTAAAGGTGGCAGAGTTAAAGTAGTTTGTGATTCTTCATTATCAGAGGAAGAAATTTTGGATTTTATTAAAAAATAGATTCGGGGATTTTATGGAAATAAAACAATACGATTATATTGTGATTGGTGGCGGTTCTGGCGGTATCGCTTCAGCAAATCGAGCTGCGATACATGGCGCAAAAGTCATTCTTTTTGAAGCAAGACAAGTTGGTGGTACTTGCGTAAATCTAGGTTGTGTCCCTAAAAAAGTAATGTGGTATGGCGCTCAGGTTTCAGAAACTCTGAATAGGTACGCTGAAGAGTATGGTTTTCAAATCGAAAATACAACGTTTGATTTTAATAAATTGAAAGAAAATCGTCAAAATTATATTAATCGGATTCATGCTTCTTATGAACGTGGATTTGATAGTAATGGCGTCGAACGTGTTTACGAGTATGCTCGTTTTGTTGATGCACACACTGTTGAGGCAGCAGGACAATATTACACAGCTCCGCATATCTTAATTGCAACTGGTGGTCAGGCCATCTATCCGAATATTCCAGGTGCTGAGTATGGCATGGTTTCGGATGGCTTTTTTGAACTGAATGAAATTCCAAAACGCACTGCTGTTGTTGGAGCGGGTTATATTGCCGTTGAACTTGCTGGAGTTTTACATACTCTTGGTTCACAGACAGACTTATTTGTTCGAAAAGACCGCCCACTTCGTAAGTTTGATAAAGAAATTGTAGATGTTCTTGTTGATGTGATGTCTGAAGATGGGCCAAATCTGCATACTCACTCTGTTCCAAAAGAAGTTATTAAAAACGATGATGATTCACTTACATTGTTTTTAGAAAATGGTGAGTCATACACAGTCGATGCCATTATTTGGGCAATTGGGCGAAAAGCTAATATTTCTGGTTTCGGACTTGAAAAGACAGGTGTTGCATTAACAGACGATGGTTTTATTGAAACAGACGCATACGAAAATACTACGGTTGAAGGCATTTATGCTTTGGGAGATGTCAATGGTAAATTGGAATTAACTCCAGTTGCTGTTAAAGCTGGACGTCAATTGTCTGAAAGACTATTTAACAACAAACCTGATGCAAAGATAGATTATCATAATGTTCCAACAGTTATTTTCAGTCACCCAGCAATAGGTTCTATTGGCTTTTCGGAAGAAAAAGCTATTGAAAAGTATGGCGCTGATAACGTAAAAGTCTACCGTTCAAGCTTTACTCCGATGTACACAGCTTTGGGAGCTCATCGTCAACCAAGTAAGATGAAATTAGTGACCCTTGGTAAGGAAGAAAAAATCATCGGACTTCATGGTATTGGATACGGTGTTGATGAAATGATTCAAGGATTCGCAGTCGCCATAAAAATGGGGGCAACAAAAGAGGATTTTGATAGTACAGTAGCCATCCACCCAACGGGATCAGAAGAGTTCGTGACGATGAGATAACTTTGTTATTAAAGGGGCTCAGAGAAATTAGTGATAACGAGATAAAGAAGTAGCTTTTAATGGCTACTTTTTTCTTTTATTTAGAGTTTTTAAGATTAGTTGAAAGTTGTAAATCATATGTGAAATTGTTATTATAGAAGTATGAAATTACCTGATAAGTTTATTGAAAAATATCGTAATCTTCTTGGTCAAGAAGCAGATGATTTCTTTGCTACATTTGATGAAGAAGCGGTCTCTGGATTTCGAGTAAATCCTCTAAAAAATGCTCAGCAAGAATTTGACTCCCCGATTCCAAATACTCCTTGGGGATACTATGGAAAAGTTTCTGGAAAATCAGCTGAGCACGTTTCGGGTCTTGTTTATTCTCAAGAACCAGCTGCACAGATGGTTGCCCAAGTTGCATCACCAAAAGAAAACATGCGAGTACTTGATTTAGCAGCAGCGCCTGGTGGAAAATCAACCCACCTTCTTAGTTATATGAATAACACTGGGGTGCTTGTCAGCAATGAAATTTCAAGCAAACGTAGTAAAATTTTGGTTGAAAATATTGAACGATTTGGTGCTAGAAATGTTGTAGTAACTAATGAAAGTTCTGATAAGTTAGCTAAAGTTTTCAAAGAATACTTTGATTTGATTGTTTTTGATGGCCCATGTTCTGGAGAAGGAATGTTCCGTAAGGACCCTCAAGCAACTCAGTATTGGCATGAAGGTTACCCAGCAGAATGTGCGAGTCTTCAAAAAGAAATTTTGGAAGAAGCCATGAAAATGCTAGCGCCCGGTGGAACACTAGTTTATTCAACTTGTACTTGGTCGCCAGAAGAAAATGAAGGTGTTGTTAAATGGTTATTGTCAACCTATGATAACTTAGAACTTGTTCCTATCGAAAAAATCAATGGGATGGCCGAAGGAATTGAGATGCCAGAAGTTGCTCGTATGTATCCTCATTGTTTTAAAGGCGAGGGTCAGTTCGTTGCTAAATTGCGTGATACACGAGAACCTTCTCATTCCAAAGTTAAGCCAGTTAAATCTAATTTGACAAAAGATCAATTGACATTGTGGCAAGATTTTGCAAAAGATCATATTAAGGTCGAATTGAAAGGACTTTTGCAAACTTTTGGTGATAATTTGTATTTATTGCCAGAAGGTCTGCCAGATCTTAAAAAACTAAAAATTGCTCGAAATGGACTCCATCTTGGAACATTTAAGAAAAATCGTTTTGAACCATCGTTTGCTTTAGGCTTGGCACTTTCTCCAAAAGAAGTAGTACAGTCTGTAGAAATTGATATAGAACAGTTCAAGGTTTATGTCACTGGAAATGTCATAAATTTAACTGATCAACTAAAAAATGGTTGGTATTTAATTTCTGTAAATGGCAATGGAATAGGTTTTGCAAAAATTACTGGAAATAGTCTGAAAAATTATTTTCCAAAGGGTCTTCGCTTTAATCCGTAAACTGTTACAGGTACAATTTTTACCTTGCACACACTTTTCAAGGTTTCTGTGATGTGTTACTATTTCCTTGTGAGGTATTTTTAATACTTCATAGAATTTACTCTTTATTTTCAAAAGAAGTAGGAATCGCAAATGAAAAAAAAGAAAATTATTAGCTTTTTATTGCTAGTTACTTCAGTTACTTTTGCTCTATCTGGCTGTGCAAGCTGGATTGACAAAGGTCAGTCGATTACTAGTGTCGGATCGACAGCTTTACAACCTTTGGTTGAAGCTGCCGCGGATGAATTTGGTTCGACAAATGTTGGGAAAACAGTCAATGTTCAAGGTGGTGGATCTGGTACAGGTCTCTCACAAGTTCAATCAGGGGCTGTACAAATTGGTAATAGCGATGTTTTCGCTGAGGAAAAAGAAGGAATTGATGCTGATAAGCTAGTTGATCATCAAGTAGCGGTAGCAGGGCTTGCTGTGATTGTTAATAAGAAAGTCTCAGTTAATAATTTAACAACAGACCAACTTCACCAGATTTTTACTGGTAAAATTACCAATTGGAAAGAAGTTGGAGGACCAGATTTAGCTATTTCAATCATTAACCGTGCTGCAAGTTCAGGTTCGCGTGCGACATTTGATAGCATCATCATGAAAGGTGATTCAGCTGTCCAAAGTCAAGAACAGGATTCAAATGGTATGGTCAAGTCAATTGTTTCGCAAACACCAGGAGCTATTTCTTATCTTGCTTTTGCTTACGTTGATACTTCTGTTAAAACAATTCGTTTAAACGGGTACAAACCGACAGCTGAAAATGTCACAACAAATAACTGGCCACTTTGGGCGTACGAACATATGTACACAAAGGGCAAAGCAACTGGCTTGACTAAAGAATTTTTGGATTTTGTTATGAGTGACAAAGTGCAAAAAGGTATTGTTGAACACATGGGCTATATTTCAGTTAATGATATGCGTGTTACAAAAACAGCTGATGGCACAGTTACAACGAAATAAGGGAGATGCTATGAGAAATCAAGATCTTGAAAAACAGTTAACGACGCCTTCGAAGAATTCTCGTCTTGAGAAATTTGGAAAAAGCATTACATTCTTTTGTTTGGTACTTATTGTTTTTATTGTAGCAATGATTTTAATTTTCGTTGCTCAAAAAGGATTATCCACTTTCTTTGTTGATGGTGTTAATCCAATCACATTCCTATTTGGAAGTAAATGGGATCCAAGTTCAGGATCATTTGGTGCTTTACCAATGATTTTAGGATCATTTATTGTAACTATTTTGTCTGCCTTGATAGCAACACCGATTGCTATTGGTGCAGCAGTATTTATGACAGAAATTTCTCCAAAATATGGAGCCAAAATTTTACAACCAGCCATTGAATTACTGACAGGTATTCCATCTGTTGTTTATGGATTCATTGGTTTGCAGGTTATCGTGCCATTCACTCGTTTAATCTTTGGTGGAACTGGTTTTGGTATTTTATCTGGTGTCTGCGTGCTATTTGTTATGATTCTACCAACAGTAACTTTCATGACAATTGATAGTTTAAAAGCAGTACCAAGACATTATAAAGAAGCAAGTTTAGCTATGGGTGCCACTCGATGGCAAACAATTTGGCGTGTTATTCTAAACGCCGCAAGACCTGGTATTTTTACCGCAGTCATTTTCGGTATGGCGCGTGCCTTTGGTGAAGCCTTAGCTATTCAAATGGTTGTTGGTAACTCAGCAGTAGTGCCAAGTTCGCTAACAACTCCAGCTGCAACATTAACATCAGTTCTTACAATGGGAATTGGTAACACAGTTATGGGAACTGTTCAAAATAATGTTCTTTGGTCACTAGCATTAGTCTTGCTCATCATGAGTCTAGGATTTAACATGCTCGTTAAATTTATTACAAGAGAAAGAAAGAGAAACTATGCACGCTAAGAAATTTGATAAGTTGGCAACAGGAATTCTCTACACAATCGCTGGAATCATTGTTGCAATTTTGGCATCATTACTACTATACATCTTGGTTAATGGATTACCATATGTTAATTGGTCATTCTTGACAGGAAAATCATCATCGTATGAAGCTGGTGGTGGTATCGGGATTCAATTGTATAATTCCCTCTTTCTCTTGGTGATTACATTAGTCATTTCTATTCCACTTTCAATGGGAGCAGGAATTTATCTATCTGAATATGCGAAAAAAGGACGCTTTACAAACTTTATCAGAACTTGTATTGAGATTCTTTCATCATTACCATCTGTAGTTGTTGGTTTGTTTGGTTATCTTATCTTCGTTGTTCAGTTCCAATATGGATTTTCAATCCTTTCAGGTGCGCTGGCACTTACTGTATTTAACTTGCCGCAAATGACACGTAATGTTGAAGATGGTCTTCGTAATGTTCACCATACACAACGTGAAGCTGGACTCGCTCTTGGTTTGTCACGCTGGGAAACAGTTGTTCACGTGGTTATTCCAGAAGCACTACCAAGTATTGTCACTGGTATCGTCCTAGCATCGGGTCGTATCTTTGGTGAAGCAGCTGCACTTATTTATACTGCTGGTCAGTCAGCACCAGCTCTTGACTGGGGAAACTGGAATCCACTAAGTGTTACAAGTCCAATTTCAATTTTCCGTCAAGCTGAAACACTAGCTGTTCACATTTGGAAAGTTAATAGTGAAGGAACAATTCCTGATGCAACTCAAGTATCTCAAGGTAGTGCTGCTGTTCTATTAGTTTTCATTTTGATTTTCAACCTTTTAGCTCGCTACATTGGTAAAAAACTTCACGCTAAGTTGACTTCAGCAAAATAAAGGAGAAGAGATGACAAAATATAATTGGAATGAAAGACATATTATTACTTTTCCTGAAGAAAAATTAGCACTTTCTACAAAAGACCTTCATGTCTATTATGGACAAAAAGAAGCTATCAAAGGGATTGATATGCAGTTTGAAAAAAATAAAATTACTGCGCTTATCGGTCCATCAGGATGTGGTAAATCAACTTTTCTTCGTAGCCTAAATCGTATGAATGACACCATCGATATCGCCAAAGTAACAGGTCAAATCTTATATGAAGGTATCGATGTTAATGCTAAAAATATTAACGTGTACGAAATGCGTAAGCACATTGGAATGGTTTTCCAAAGACCAAATCCATTTGCTAAATCAATTTATAAAAACATTACATTTGCCTATGAACGTGCAGGTGTCAAAGATAAACAATTCTTAGATGAGATTGTTGAAACTTCTTTAAAACAAGCTGCGCTATGGGATCAAGTTAAAGATGACTTACACAAATCTGCTTTTACGCTATCAGGTGGTCAGCAGCAACGTTTGTGTATTGCTCGCGCTATTGCAGTTAAACCTGATATCCTTTTGATGGATGAACCGGCATCAGCACTTGACCCTGTTGCGACAATGCAGTTAGAAGATACAATGTTTGAGTTGAAAAAAGATTATACAATCATTATTGTGACTCACAACATGCAACAAGCTGCTCGCGCTAGTGATTACACAGCGTTCTTTTACTTGGGAGATTTGATTGAATACGATAAAACAAACAACATCTTCCAAAATGCTAAATTACAATCAACTAGCGACTATGTATCAGGACATTTTGGTTAGGAAGGCATGACATGACAGAACCTATTTTACAAGTAAGAGACCTATCTGTTTACTATAATAAGAAAAAAGCTCTCAATAATGTCTCTATGGATTTCTATCCTAATGAAATTACAGCTCTCATCGGACCATCTGGCTCAGGAAAATCAACATTATTGCGTTCAATTAACCGTATGGGTGATTTGAATCCCGAAGTAACTTTAACAGGATCGATTGTGTATAACGGACACAATATTTATAGTCCACGTACTGACACTGTTGAACTTCGTAAAGAAATTGGTATGGTTTTTCAACAACCTAATCCATTTCCAATGTCAATTTATGAAAATGTGGTTTACGGGTTGCGTCTAAAAGGAATTAAAGACAAGCAAGTCCTTGACGAAGCAGTTGAAAAATCTTTAATTGGTGCATCAATCTGGGATGAAGTTAAAGACCGTTTACATGATTCTGCACTAGGTTTATCAGGTGGTCAACAACAACGTGTCTGTGTTGCACGTGTTCTTGCGACAAGTCCAAAAATTATTTTGCTTGATGAACCAACATCAGCACTCGATCCAATTTCAGCAGGTAAAGTCGAAGACACACTTTATGGCTTGAAAGACAAATACACAATGCTTCTTGTCACACGTTCAATGCAACAAGCATCACGTATTTCAGATCGTACAGGATTCTTCTTGGATGGAAAACTTATTGAATATGGTAATACACATGAAATGTTTATGGAGCCTAAATGCAAAGAAACCGAAGACTACATCACCGGTAAATTTGGATAATGATGAAAAGTTTCAAAAGGGAGATGATATTATGTTAAGATCAAAGTTTGATGATGATTTAGAAAAATTGCATAATCAGTTCTATGCAATGGGAACTGAAGTGTTGTCACAAATCAATAAAACTGTTAGAGCTTTTATCAGTCATGACCGAGAACTGGCAAAAGAAGTTATTGAGGATGACGAAATTGTTAATAATTTCGAAACAAAACTTGAAAAAGAATCTCTTGAAATCATTGCTTTACAGCAACCTGTATCACAAGATTTACGTACTGTAATTACTGTTTTAAAAGCTTCAAGTGACGTTGAACGAATGGGCGACCATGCTGCATCAATCGCGAAAGCAACTATTCGTGTTAAAGGTGAAGAACGTCTTCCAGAAGTAGAAGCAGAAATCAAAAAAATGGGTAAAGCCGTTCGAAATATGGTTGAAGAAGCGCTAGACGTCTACGTAACAGGTGATGAAGAACGTGCCTATGAAGTTGCAGCTTCAGATGAAGTAATTGATAACTACTTTAAAGAAATTCAAAATATGGCTGTTGAGTCTATTCGACAACAACCTGATACAGTATTTGCTGGTAAAGAATACCTTCAAGTCATTACTTACTTAGAACGTATTGGTGACTATGCTCGTAACCTTTGTGAATGGGTTATTTACCTTAAAACAGGGAAAATCATTGAATTATAAAATATTTAAGAGAAGGGAAAACCTTCTCTTTTTTAATTTTTAAAAACTGACATATATCATATTTTGTGATATAATGATGAAGTTTGATAGTTTCGTATGTCTATTATAAAATAACTGCCCTCTGATATGTGAGGCTGTCACCAGATTCAAATTTTTAGAGATTAGATGATATGAGGAAAGACCTCATTCTACGTTTTAAAGGAGTTATATGAAAACTGTAGAACATTTTATTGAAAAGTTTGTTCCTGAGAATTACAACATTTATCTTGATATCAATCGTCAAGATAAAACTTTTTCAGGAAATGTTGCCATTAATGGTGAGGCTTTGGATAATGCCATTTCATTCCACCAAAAGGATTTGACAATTGCATCAATTTTGTTAGACAATCAAAATCTTGAATTTACAATTGATAATGTTAATGATGCAGTTCACGTTGAATTACCAGAAACTGGAACAATGACATTGGTTCTTGAATTCTCTGGTAAAATTACTGACAATATGACAGGTATTTATCCATCATATTACACAGTAGATGGTGTTAAAAAAGAAGTTATTTCAACACAGTTTGAAAGCCACTTTGCGCGTGAAGCTTTTCCATGTATTGATGAACCAGAAGCAAAAGCTACTTTTGATTTAAGCATCAAATTTGACCAAACTGAAGGTGAAATCGTTCTTTCAAACATGCCAGAAGTTGATGCTGAACGTCGTCAAGAAACTGGTCTTTGGACGTTTGACACTACACCTCGTATGTCATCTTATTTGCTAGCCTTTGCACTTGGTGATTTGCAAGGAAAAACAGCAAAAACTAAAAATGGTACTGAAGTTGGTGTCTTCTCAACAAAAGCGCACGCACTTAAATCTCTTGATTTCTCACTTGATATTGCTGTTCGTGTTATTGATTTTTATGAAGAATACTTTGGTGTTAAATATCCTATTCCATTGTCTTACCACGTGGCTCTTCCAGACTTTTCAGCTGGAGCTATGGAAAACTGGGGCTTGGTAACATACCGTGAAGTTTACCTTCTTGTTGATGAAAATTCAACTGTTAAAAGCCGTCAAAGTGTAGCACTTGTTGTTGCACACGAGTTGGCTCACCAATGGTTCGGTAACCTGGTTACAATGAAATGGTGGGATGATTTATGGTTAAATGAATCATTTGCCAATATGATGGAATACGTTTCAGTTGATGCCATCGAACCATCATGGAATATTTTCGAAGATTTCCAAACTGGTGGACTTCCATTGGCTCTTAAACGTGATGCTACTGATGGCGTTCAATCAGTTCATGTTGAAGTTAAACACCCAGATGAAATCAATACATTATTTGACCCAGCAATCGTGTATGCAAAAGGTAGCCGTTTGATGCACATGCTTCGTCGCTGGTTAAGTGATGATGATTTCCGTGCAGGCCTTAAGATTTACTTTGAAAAACACCAATACGGAAATACAATTGGTCGTGACTTATGGAATGCATTGTCTGAAGCATCTGGAAAAGATGTTGCAGCATTTATGGATGCATGGTTGGAACAACCTGGGTACCCAGTTGTGACTGCAGAAGTTGTTAATGATACACTTGTTCTTAGTCAAAAACAATTCTTCATCGGTGAAAATGTAGACCAAAATCGTATTTGGCCAATTCCACTTAATAGCAACTGGAAAGGTCTGCCAGATACTCTTACAGATGCACGCCTTGAAATTCCAAATTATAGTCAATTAGCTGCTGATAACGAAGGTGGTTTCCGTCTAAATACTGAAAACACAGCACATTACATCACTAATTATAAAGGTGAGTTGCTAAATACAGTTCTTAACCAACTAACTGAACTTGATACTGTTTCAAAACTTCAAGTCATTCAAGAACGTCGTTTGTTAGCTGAAAGTGGTGAAATTTCATACGCAGAATTAGTACCTTTGTTGACTAGACTTGCAGATGAAACTTCATATTTAGTTGCTGAAGCTATTTCACAAGTTGTTGATGGTTTAGATATTTTCTTAGAAGAAGGCAGCCAAGCACAAGCTCAATTCAAAGCATTGATTAGTCATTTGATGCAAAGGAACTATGATCGTCTTGGATTTGAACCAAAAGCTGGTGAATCTGATGAAGATGAAATGGTTCGTCAAAATACAATTTCATTGATGTTGTATGCTGATAATGAAGATGCAGTAACAAAAGCAGAAGCTATTTTCCATGAACACAAGGATAATATTGAAGCAATTCCTGCATCAATCCGCATGTCAGTTCTAGCAAACCAAATCAAGCATGCTGAAACTGAAGAATTAGTTTCACTTTATCTTGATACTTACGTTAAGACAAATGATGGAAACTTCAAACGTCAGTTAGCCTCAGCTTTGTCAAATACAAAATCTGAAGCAACAGTTGAATGTGTCTTAGCTGAGTTGAAAAATAAAGATGTTGTCAAACCTCAAGACCTTGCTATGAGTTGGTATCGTCCATTCCTTGACAAACCATTCTCTCAAGGAGCATTCTGGACTTGGGCACGTGAAAACTGGGATTGGATTAAAGCAGCACTTGGTGGTGACATGAGCTTTGATAAATTTGTTATCTACCCAGCTAATTCATTCAAGACAGTCGAACGTCTTGAGGAATACAAAGCATTCTTTGAGCCACAACTTGATGATATGGCAATCAGCCGCAATATCACAATGGGTATCAAAGAAATCTCTGCTCGTATTGATTTGATTAGCACAAGTAAAATCGCAGTTGAAGAAGCTCTCGCAGCTGTAAAATAATATAAATTTAAAAGTATTTGAGGTCATCTCAGACGCTTTTTTAGGATATCTTAAGTTCTTTAAGGTATCCTTTTTCTATTAATAAATTGTGTAAAATGCTTAGACCTAAGAGATAAGTCATGATATAATAAAGTAAATAAGGGAGCAGATATATGATTAAAATTTTATTAGTAGAAGATGATTTGAGCTTGTCGAATTCAATTTTTGATTTTTTGGATGATTTTGCGGATGTCATGCAGGTTTTTGACGGCGCAGAAGGCTTGTACGAAGCAGAAAGTGGTGTTTATGACCTTATTTTGCTTGATTTGATGTTGCCAGAAAAAGATGGTTTCCAAATTCTTAAAGAATTACGTGAAAAATGCGTTTCAACACCTGTTTTGATTATGACAGCTAAAGAAAGTCTTGATGATAAAGGGCACGGATTCGAATTAGGTGCTGATGATTACCTAACAAAACCATTTTATCTTGAAGAGCTTAAGATGCGTATTCAAGCTCTTTTAAAACGTTCAGGTAAATTTAATAACAATACTTTGTCATATCATGAATTAACTGCGGATACTTCAACAAATACAACAACTGTTAATGGTGAAAAAGTTGAATTACTAGGTAAAGAGTTTGATTTGTTAGTATACTTTTTGCAAAACCAAAATGTCATTTTGCCAAAATCACAAATTTTTGACCGTATTTGGGGCTTTGATAGCGATACTACAATTTCAGTTGTTGAAGTATACGTTTCAAAAATTCGTAAAAAACTCAAAGGCACTAGTTTTGCCGATAGTCTTCAAACACTACGTAGTGTAGGTTACATATTGAAAGATGCTGAATAATATAAAGAAAAAATTATCTACGGGGACTTTCTCACACTTTTTCCTTTTTTTTGCTGTGTTTACAGGGATTTTCATTATTATGACAATTATTATCCTGCAAATCATCCGATATGGTTTATATTCTTCTGTCGACACGACATTACAAAACGCTGCTAATAATGCTAGTGATTATGTTACGAGAACGATGGAGAGAAGTGACTCGATTCAATCCGATAATACGATTAATCAATCTGGGAAAAATAAACCGAGTTCAAATGGTGGATTGAGTAATGTTAGTGTCCTTTTGTATGATTGCAACGGTAAAATAGTTAATGCTTTAGATGCCTTTATTCAATTTGGCTCACTAACGACGAGCGTTAATGATGATAAAATCGGTGAAATAAGCGAAGAGAAGATGACTACGATTTTCGGTCAAACTGAAAAGTATCACGTCTTGACTGTCAGAGTTTATAGCAGTGATTATCCAACAATTCAATACGCAACCTTTCTAATTAGTGTTCGTCAGCTTGACGAGGCAAATGAAAGATATGTGACAATTACTATTACAGTTATGGTTATCTTTTGGATTATTTCAATTTTAGCGAGTATTTATCTTGCAAACTGGACTCGTAAACCGATTCTTGAAAGTTATGAAAAACAGAAACGCTTTGTTGAGAATGCCAGTCATGAGTTGAGAACGCCGCTTGCTGTTTTGCAAAATCGTCTTGAAAGTTTGTTTAGACGTCCAGATGCAACAATTTTAGATAATAGCGAAAGTATTGCTGCAAGTCTTGATGAAGTGCGAAATATGCGTATTCTGACAACAAATCTTTTAAATCTTGCTAGACGTGATGATGGTTTGAAAGTTGAATTGGAAGAAATTCATCCATCAACCTTTAATGAGATTTTTGAAAATTATCAGATGATTGCTCACGAAAATAATAAAAAGTTCACTGCACACAATTTAGCTAATCGTCCGATAAAATCAGATAAGACTCTTTTGAAACAACTAATGACTATTTTATTTGATAATGCCATTAAGTACACTGGTGATGATGGCGTTATTGAATTTACCATTAAAACAACAGAACGCCAAACTATTTTAACTATTGCTGATAACGGACCTGGTGTTAGTGATGCCGATAAGCAGAAGATTTTTGATCGCTTTTACCGTGTCGACAAGGCAAGGACGCGCCAACAAGGGGGATTTGGTTTGGGTTTGTCTCTAGCGAAGCAAATTGTTGATGCTTTGAAGGGTGATATTCAGGTTAAAGATAACAAACCAAAAGGAATTATTTTTGAAGTTCGTTTCAACAGACATAATTTTGGTAAATAAAAAAGGCTCTTTGTCAACTGTAGTGGGTTGACTTATAATCACATGCGAGAGAGGACTTTGA
>NZ_GL698429.1:495183-505449 GCF_000187265.1 Streptococcus equinus ATCC 9812 | reverse complement strand
GAAAGCGTCGCTTCTTGAGTTTGAGGACGGTAGGCATTCCCTGTGCGTCAAGAATAGGGATTTTAGACTCCTTTGACAATGGGGGCATAAAGGGGCAGTATAATCCAACTTAGCTTTGATTTCGATATGAGATGGATGCTGCCGAGCGCAGAGAATAGAAATATTTTTGTCTTTCAATCCGATTAAATCTGTGGTATTCTTAAGTAGTTCCATATGAGCCTTTCTAATGAATTGTTTGGTCGCTTTTCATTATAAGTCATATGGGACTTTTTGTGTACACTCAAAAGATCTATAATCTCCACAGTGGAGTTTTACCCACTATAGAAATTATAGAGCCTTAAAAAAGCGCTGTAATCAGCGCTTTTTTTGTAAGAGTGTTCATTAGATAAAAAGAAAAACTCCATTTGGAGTTTTCATTGGATATTATTTAGCCAATTTAGCAGCAAGACGTGCTTTATCGCGGCTAGCTTTGTTTTTGTGAATCAAACCTTTTGATTCAGCTTTGTCGATGCTTGCAGAAGCAGCACGGAAAAGCTCTTCAGATGGGTTAGCTTCAAATGCTTTGATAGCAGAACGCATAGCTGATTTTTGTGCTGAATTTTTTTCGTTTTGTTTAACGTTAAGTTCAGCGCGTTTGATAGCTGATTTAATATTTGCCAATGTTTTCACCTCCAAATTAATCTAACTACATTATTATATAGAATTTATTGCGATTTGGCAAGTCTTAATCGTCGTTTCAGTGAAATTTACTCATTTTTTCAAGTAAATTTGGTCAATTCTGTGATTGTTGGTCTTATGTAAGATTAACTCTGCTCTATTACGAGTTGGTTCGATATATTTTTCAAGGTTAACAAGATTGACCGTTTTCCAGACCATTTTAGCAAATTCAATTGCATCGTTATGAGGCATTTTTACAAATCTATTATAGTAGTTTGTTTTATCTGTTTTAGCTAATTCTAGCAGACTGTCAAAACGTTCTAAGTACCATCTTTCGATTAACTCATTTTCAGCATCAATATAAATTGAAAAATCAAAATAACCTGTCATATAAATACGTTTGTTTTTTTGATTTTGAAAAACATTAATACCTTCAACAATTAAGAAGTCTGGAGCTTCGATGGTTTGTTTTTGGTCGGGTATAATATCATAAACTTCGTGTGAATAAACTGGGATATGAGCAGTCATGCCGTTTTTGACCGTATCTAAAAAGTTTAAGAGAAGTTCCATATTATAGCTTTCAGGAAAACCTTTGCGGTCTAAAATATTTTTCTCAATCAGAACTTCATTTGGATAGATGAAACCATCAGTGGTAACCATTTCAACTTTGCTATCCTTAAACGTTCTAGCTAAAAGCAGTTGTAAAAGTCGACTTGTTGTTGATTTTCCAACTGCAACTGAGCCTGAAATACCAATAATGAAAGGTCGTTTGCTAGCTTCTTTTTTTAGAAAAATCCCTTTAGAGAAAGATAAATTTTCTTGTGAGTTTTTGTAAATTTGAATCAAACTAATCAGCGGAAGATAGACTTCAATAACATCTTGAATGCTGATGTTATCATTCAAACTTTTAATAGACTCAAGTTCCTCTGCCGTAAGAGGTGGTTGTGTCTGTTGGTGAAATTCTTTCCAGTTCTCACGAGAAATAAGATCAAAATTAATAAATTCGTTTGCCATACGAAACTCCTTAAAGAGGTTGTGTACTTTATTATAGCATTTTAAAGATAGATTGAAAACAGTTACAATGTGTGCTAAAATAGAAATGCATTATAAGAGAAAGTGATAGAAGAATGACTAAAATGTATTACGCTGAAAACCCTGATAGTGCTCATGATATTCATGAATTAAAAGTCACACTACTTGGTCAATCATTCACATTTTTGACTGATTCAGGTGTTTTTTCTAAAAAAATGGTAGATTACGGAAGCCAAGTTCTTTTAAATAGTTTAGAATTTAATCAAGGTGAAACACTCTTGGATTTAGGATGTGGGTACGGACCATTAGGAATTTCATTAGCCAAAGTTCAAGGAATAAAGCCAACAATGGTCGATATCAATAACCGTGCGATTGATTTGGCTAAGCAAAATGCGAACAAAAATGGTGTTGGTGCAGACATTTATCAATCGAACATCTACGAAAAAGTTATTGGAACTTTTAATCACGTTATCAGTAACCCACCGATTCGTGCTGGAAAAAAAGTGGTCTATACAATTATTTCTGAAAGTATTAACTATTTGAATGATGGTGGCGATTTAACAATTGTCATCCAGAAAAAACAAGGTGCCCCAAGTGCAAAAGCGAAAATGGAAGAAATTTTCGGAAATGTTGAGATTTTAAAACGTGATAAAGGTTATTATATCCTTCAAAGTAAAAAAAATTAAAAAATATTTATGAAACTTTATTGAATGAGAATTGGATTCTTATTTGATAAAGTTTTTTATTTTATCCTTGATATATCAGTGTTTATGACAAATGTCATAGAATAATTATGACATTTAAGTCATACAAAAATGAATATTTATCCTAAGTATATTGATAAAAATAACTATTATAACCGTTTTCAAACAATAGTAAAAACCGTTTTTTATTTTAGAAAAACTTGCCAATGAATATATTTTTTTGTAAAATAGTTCAGAAATAACGAATATGACATATGACATATATGACATATATATCGTGTATAATGTTCTTTAATAAGCTTTTTATTGACTTAACATTGTAGAATTCCTTTAAAAATAATTTTCGGATTTTGCCATTTTTGTTGATTATTAAAAAAATACTCAAAAAAACTTTTATTGTGTCGAAAAAATGGTAGAATAGATGAGGTGTAAATATTAATCAGAATGATAAAATCATTCTCAGAAAGGAATAAACTAGTTTAATGTCTATTAATAAGTATATTGATCACACTTTGTTAAAACCTGAAAGCACTCAAGAGCAAATCGATAAACTCATTGCTGAAGCTAAAGAGTACAACTTTGCAAGCGTCTGTGTAAATCCAACATGGGTTTCTCACGCAGCAGAATCTTTGAAAGATTCTGACGTTAAAGTATGTACTGTTATTGGTTTCCCTCTTGGAGCAAATACAAGTCGTGTTAAAGCTTTTGAAACAAAAGATGCGATTGAAAACGGTGCTGATGAAATTGACATGGTTATCAATATTGGTCAATTAAAAGCTAAACAATATGATTTTGTTGAAAATGATATTCGTGCTGTTGTTGAAGCAAGTGGTGATAAATTAGTTAAAGTTATCATTGAAACTTGTCTACTAACTGATGAAGAAAAAGAAAAAGCATGTCAACTTTCTGTAGCTGCTGGTGCAGATTATGTTAAAACTTCAACAGGTTTCTCAACTGCTGGAGCAAATGTTCATGACGTTGCTTTAATGCGTAAAACAGTAGGACCAAACGTTGGTGTTAAAGCTGCAGGTGGTGCTCGTACATATGCAGATGCTGAAGCATTTGTTGAAGCTGGTGCAACTCGTATCGGTGCTTCTTCGGGTGTCGCTATTGTAAATGGTGAAACAGCAGCAGAAGGTAGCTATTAATCATTAGTTAAGAAGAAATAGAACATTTTTTGATTGTTGACGGTCGCGATGATGGTCAGGTGGTGACATTGCCACGGTTTTAGGACTCACAGAAGTCTGTTCTGAAAGTTGTTCATTAAGCCAATTGGCTTGATAGATTTTTAGCAACGAAGGTTGCTTATAAGTTTTTTAGGAGGGTTCATTTTTCATGAACAAGAAAATTGTTGGTCTTGGACTTGCTGCAGTAGCAACATTAGCGCTTGGCGCATGTAGTCGTTCAAATTCATCTAGCTCAAGCTCAGATTCTAGCGTAAAAGCTGCAATCGTTACTGATACAGGTGGTGTTGATGACAAATCATTCAACCAATCTGCTTGGGAAGGTATGCAAGCTTGGGGTAAAGAAAACAAATTGAAAAAAGATACTGACTACACTTACTTCCAATCTGATAGTGAGTCAGACTATGCAACAAACCTAGACTCAGCTGTATCAAATGGTTACAACCTTGTTTTTGCGATTGGTTACAACCTTCACGACGCTGTTGATGAAGCTGCACCTCAAAATGAAGATACAAACTATGTTATTATCGATGATGTTGTTGCAGACCACAAAAATGTTGAAAGTGTATTGTTTGCAGATAATGAAGCTGCATATCTTGCTGGAATCGCAGCTGCAATGCAATCTAAAACAAAACACGTTGGTTTTGTAGGTGGTGTTGAATCTGATACAATTACTCGTTTTGAAACTGGTTTTAAAGAAGGTGTTGCATCAGTTGATAGTTCTATCAAAGTTGATGTTCAATACGTTGGTTCTTTCTCAGATTCAGCTAAAGGTAAAACAATTGCTGCAACAATGTATGCTGGTGGTTCTGACGTTATTTACCAAGCTGCAGGTGGTTCTGGTACTGGTGTCTTCTCACAAGCCAAAGAAATCAACGAAAAATTACCAGCTGATAGCGACAAAAAAGTTTGGGTTATTGGTGTAGACCGTGACCAAACTGAAGAAGGTAACTACACTTCATCGGATAAAGTGAAATCAAACTTTGTTTTGACTTCAACAATCAAAGAAGTAGGTCAAGTTGTTAATGATATTGCTAACCGTCAACTCAAAGGTGATAAATTTGAAGGTAACACAACTAAAACATACGGTCTTAAAGACGGTGGTGTTGATCTTGTTACTAAAAACCTTCCAGATAACATCAAATCTGCTGTAGAAACTGCAAAAGAAAAAGTTATCAAAGGCGAAGTAAAAGTAGATGATGGCGTAAACAAATAATCGCTCTTTTGAAAAAAGCGACCAATTTGGTCGCCTTTTTTCAGGGACTGAGATAAATCTTATTTTTATCTCAGTTAAGTCCATTAAATCATGTTTTAATGGACTTAACTGACCTAAAAATTATTATTAGACTGAAAGGGATCACACATGACACATGAAAACGTCATAGAAATGCGTGAGATTACCAAGAAATTTGGTGATTTTGTCGCAAATGACCATATTAATTTAGAAGTCAAAAAAGGTGAAATCCACGCTCTCCTCGGAGAAAATGGAGCCGGTAAATCGACTTTGATGAATATGCTTGCTGGTCTTCTACAACCAACAAGTGGTCAAATCTTAGTAAAAGGTGAAGAAGCAAGGCTTGACTCACCATCTAAATCAGCTAAGATGGGTATCGGAATGGTTCATCAACACTTTATGTTGGTAGAAGCTTTTACAGTTGCTGAAAACATTATCTTGGGTAATGAAGTAACAAAAGGTCCTGGAATTCTTGACCTTAAAAAAGCAAGCAAAGAAATCAAAGAATTATCAGAGAAATACGGTCTAGCCGTAGATCCGTCTGCCAAAATTTCTGATATTTCAGTTGGTGCGCAACAACGTGTTGAAATTTTAAAAACACTTTACCGCGGAGCAGATATCATTATCTTTGATGAACCGACAGCTGTTTTAACACCTTCTGAAATCACTGAATTGCTTGATATTATGCGTAATTTGGTTAAAGAAGGTAAATCAATCATCTTGATCACTCACAAACTTGATGAAATCCGCGCTGTTGCTGACCGAGTTACAGTTATTCGTCACGGTAAGTCAATTCAAACAGTTCCAGTTGCTGATTCAACAAGTAGCGAACTTGCAGAAATGATGGTTGGTCGTGCAGTTTCATTTAAAACTGATAAAGTTCCAGCAAATCCAAAAGATGTTGTGTTGTCAGTTAAAGATTTAGTTGTCAATGAAAACCGTGGAGTACCAGCAGTTAAAGAATTGTCACTTGATGTTCGTGCTGGTGAAATCGTTGGTATCGCGGGTATCGACGGTAACGGCCAAACTGAATTGGTAGAAGCTTTGACTGGTTTGCGCAAAGTAGAGTCAGGTCACTTCTTCATTAAAGGCATTAACATGACTAACCAACGTCCTCGTAAGATTACTGAATTGGGTGTTGGGCATGTCCCAGAAGACCGTCACCGTGATGGTATGGTTCTCGACATGACAATTGCTGAAAATATTGCTCTTCAAACTTACTATAAAGAGCCATTCAGCAAACATGGATTCATGAACTACAATAAATTAAATGAACATGCTCGTAAGTTGATGAAAGAATTTGACGTTCGTGCAGCTAGTGAACTCGTTTCAGGTGGTGCCTTATCAGGTGGTAACCAACAAAAAGCTGTTATCGCTCGTGAAATTGACCGTAATCCTGATTTACTTATCGTTAGTCAACCGACACGTGGTCTTGACGTCGGTGCGATTGAATATATCCGTAAACGCTTGGTAGCGGAGCGTGATAAAGGTAAAGCAGTCTTAGTAATTAGCTTTGAATTAGATGAAATCCTTGATGTTTCTGACCGTATTGCCGTTATTCACGATGGTAAAATTCAAGGTATCTTAGACGCTGCCGCAACCAATAAACAAGAACTTGGTATTTTGATGGCTGGTGGTAAAGTGGAAAAGGAGGATTCTAATGTTAATGTCTAAGAAAACTCAAAAATGGGCTGTGCCATTGATTGCAGTCTTCCTTGGAATGTTGCTTGGAGCAATTCTTATGCTTGCTTTTGGTTACAATCCACTATGGGCATATAACGATTTGCTTTATACAGCATTTGGTTCAGTTAAAAATATTGGTGAAATTTTCCGTGCAATGGGTCCACTAATCCTTATTGCGCTTGGTTTCTCAGTTGCTTCAAAAGCTGGATTCTTTAACGTTGGTCTTCCTGGTCAAGCGTTAATCGGTTGGGTAATGTCGGTTTGGTTTGCACTTTCATTCCCAGGTCTACCAAAACCAATCTCAGTAATTTGTACTGTTTTAGTTGGTCTTATTGCTGGTGGTATTGCGGGTGCAATTCCAGGTATTCTTCGTGCCTTCCTTGGTACAAGTGAAGTTATCGTTACAATCATGATGAACTACATTATCTTATATGGTACACAGTATCTTATTCAAGATGTGTTCTCTGATAAAATCATGCGTACAACAGAAGCAACTATCAAAGTTTCTAAAAATGCTTCTTATCAAACAGAATGGTTATCAGCTTTGACAGATAACTCTCGTATCAATATCGGTATCTTCATCGCCTTGATTGCTGTTGTGGTTGTTTGGTTTATGATGCGTAAAACAACATTGGGTTATGAAATTAACTCAGTTGGTATCAACTCTCACGCTGCTGAATACGCTGGTATGTCAGCTAAACGTTTGATCGTTGTTTCAATGATTATTTCTGGTGCCCTTGCCGGTCTTGGTGGTACTGTGGAAGGACTTGGTACATTTGGAAATGTTTACTCACAAACAAGTTCTCTAAGTATTGGTTGGGACGGTATGGCTGTTTCACTTCTTGCAGTAAATACTGCCTTAGGTATTCCATTTGCAGCATTCTTGTATGCTGTTCTAGCTATCGGTAAAACAGGTATGATTGGTATCCCATCAGAAGTTATCGATGTTGTGTCTGCCTTCATTATCTTCTTTGTTGGAGCAGATTATATGATTCGTCAATTTATTAAAACTAAAAATGAAGAGGGAGGAAAGTAAGATGAGTTTTTCAACAACGTTAGCCCTATTAGTTTCTTCCATGTTAATTTACTCAGCACCTTTGATTTTTACAAGTATCGGTGGTACATTCTCAGAACGTGGTGGTATCGTCAACGTCGGTCTTGAAGGTATCATGGTTATGGGTGCTTTCTCTGGTGTTGTTTTCAACTTGAAATACGCCGATGTTTTTGGACATGCAACTCCTTGGGTTGCTTCAATTGTAGCAGGTCTTGTTGGTATTGTTTATTCTCTTATTCATGCTGCAGCTACAATTAATTTCCGTGCTGACCACGTCGTTTCTGGTACTGTACTTAACTTGATTGCTCCAGCGTTTGCTGTTTTCCAATGTCGCTATATGTTTGGTAAAGGTCAAACAGATACTATTACTCAAACTTTCGGTCGCTTCTCATTCCCGATTTTGAAAGATATCCCAGTTATTGGTAAAATTTTCTTTAACAATACATCTTTAGTTGCTTATGTTGCAATTTTAGTATCATTTATTTCATGGTTTATCATCTTTAAAACCCGTTTTGGATTGCGTCTTCGTTCTGTTGGTGAGCACCCACAAGCAGCAGATACACTTGGAATCAATGTTTACTTCATGCGTTATGCAGGTGTTATGATTTCTGGTTTCCTTGGAGGAATCGGTGGAGCAGTTTATGCCCAAACAATCTCTAACAACTTTGCAGTAACAACTATTGCTGGACCTGGTTTCATCGCGCTTGCTGCAATGATTTTCGGTCGTTGGAATCCAATTGGTGCAATGCTTTCAAGTCTATTCTTTGGCTTGTCACAATCACTTGCTATTATCGGTGCACAATTGCCGTTCTTCTCAAGTATTCCATCAGTTTACTTGAAAGTTGCTCCATATGTTTTGACAATCGTTGTCTTGGCAGCATTCTTTGGTAAAGCAGTTGCTCCAAAAGCAGATGGTATCAATTACATTAAATCTAAATAATAAAATGAGCTGGTATTTTACCAGCTTTTTTAAGCATAAAAGTTGTAAGCGTTTTAATTATATGTTATATTAAACTAAATAAATAATGTGAGGTTACTTTTATGAGTAAAATTGTTGTAATCGGAGCAAACCATGCTGGTACAGCCTGCATAAAAACAATCTTAACTAACTATGGTTCAGAAAATGAGGTCGTAGTTTTTGATCAAAATTCAAATATTTCCTTTTTAGGATGTGGCATGGCGTTATGGATTGGAGACCAAATTTCTGGTCCTGAAGGACTTTTTTACTCAAGTAAGGAGGAACTTGAAGTGTTAGGAGCTACGATTTACATGAATTCTCCTGTAATAGCTGTTGACTATGATAAAAAAACAATTACAGCCTTAGTTGATGGAAAAGAGCATGTTGAAACTTACGAAAAGTTGATTTTTGCGACAGGATCCCAGCCAATCGTTCCACCGATTAAAGGTGCTAAACTTAAAGAAGATTCAAGGGAATTTCAAGCAGAACTAGAAAACATTCAATTTGTGAAACTGTATCAGAATGCTCAAGATGTTATTGAAAAGCTAGATGGTAGAGATATTTCACGAGTTGCAGTAGTAGGAGCAGGTTATATTGGTGTCGAGCTTGCTGAAGCCTTCAAGCGCAAGGGAAAAGAGGTAACGCTAATTGATGTCGCTAAAACTTGTCTTTCAGGTTATTACGCTGACGATTTTAGTGATATCATGGCAGCAAATCTTCAAGAACACGGTATTAAGCTTGCTTTTGGTGAGAACGTACAAGAGATTACTGGTAACGGAAAAGTTGAGAAACTCATTACTGATAAAGCAAGTTACAAGGTAGATATGGTTATCCTAGCTGTTGGTTTTAAACCAAACACTAGTCTATCAAATGGAAGTGTCAAACTGTATAAAAATGGTGCATTTCTCGTTGACAAGAAGCAGGAAACAAGTGTTTCTGGAGTTTATGCTATAGGTGACTGTGCTACGATTTATAACAATGCTTCGCAGGAAGTAGACTATATTGCTCTCGCATCTAATGCTGTAAGAACTGGTATCGTCGCTGCTCACAATGCTTGTGGACATAGTCTTGAAGGTGTTGGTGTACAAGGCTCAAATGGAATCTCAATTTATGGTCTTAATCTTGTTTCTACAGGATTAACACTTGAAAAAGCTCAATCAAAAGGTTTTGACGCAGAAGAAATAGAATACTCTGATAAGCAGAAACCTGATTTCATCAAAAAAGATAATTATGAAGTGACCCTAAAAATAACCTATGACAAAAAAACAAGAAGAATATTAGGTGCTCAGATGCTAGCCATGACTGATATTTCACTTGGTATACATTTCTTCTCATTAGCTATCCAAGAAGGGCTAACGATTGATAAATTAGCGCTCACTGATTTGTTCTTCTTACCACATTTTAATAAGCCATATAACTACATTACAATGGCTGCGCTGAATGCAAAATAATTAGTAATTAGAAGCATAAAAAACTCTAAGCAGGTTTCGCCTGCTAACTCATGACAGAAAAAGAATCACCGACTATAATTAAGGTGAACAATACAAATCCGTGGTGTTAAATAGGGCTTTGCCTAGCCTGTACAAAAAACTGGATAAACAAGGGCCGTGAGATAACTCGAATACGTCTTGAACGTGAAAATAAAATCACTAACAACCTCTTGTTCTATTGTTCAATGATAGAATTGGAGGTTTTTATTATGGAAGTTATGATTGAAACATGCTGTGGTATTGATGTTCATCAAAAGTCTATTGTCTGGC
>NZ_GL698429.1:493196-494382 GCF_000187265.1 Streptococcus equinus ATCC 9812 | reverse complement strand
AGCTTTTTAAGTCGTTTTTTTACAAATAAAAACCATCCGAAAGGATGGCTTTTTTTAATCAAAAACTAGAAATTAGTTTTTGCAAGCAGAAGCAAATTCTTCTTTAGAGAAAGCTTCGTCGATGATAGCTTTCAATTCTTTAGCAGACGCTTCCATTTTTTGTTGTTCAGCGTCATTCAATGGAATGTTAACTGGACGAACAATACCGTGTGCACCAACGATAGCTGGTTGACCGATGTAGCAGTCAGTTACGTTAGCGTATTGACCTTCTTGGAATACAGAAACTGGAAGAACTGCGTTTTCATCGTTAAGGATTGCTTTAGTGATACGAGCAAGCGCAACAGCGATACCGTAGAATGTAGCACCTTTTTTGTTGATGATTGAGTAAGCAGCGTCACGAACACCTTCGAAAAGTTCAACCAATTCAGCTTCGTCAACATTTTGAACGTCTTTAAGGTAGTTTTCAAGGTTTACACCAGCAACGTTAGCGTGTGACCATACAGCGAATTCTGAGTCACCATGTTCACCCATGATGTATGCGTGAACTGAACGAGCATCAACATCAAGTTTTTCAGCCAATGCTTGACGGAAACGAGCTGAGTCAAGTGAAGTACCTGAGCCGATAACGCGTTCTTTAGGGAATCCAGAGAATTTCCATGTAGAGTAAGTCAATACGTCTACTGGGTTAGCAGCAACCAAGAAGATTCCTTTGAATCCTGATTTAACAACTTCAGTTACGATTGATTTGTTGATAGCAAGGTTTTTACCAACAAGGTCAAGACGAGTTTCACCTGGTTTTTGTGGAGCACCTGCAGTGATAACTACAAGGTCAGCGTCTGCACAGTCTTCGTATTTAGCTGCGTAGATTTTTTTAGGTGAAGTGAAAGCAAGAGCGTGGCTAAGGTCTTCAGCATCCCCAACAGCTTTGTTGAAAAATTGTGGGATTTCGATGATACCAAGTTCTTGAGCGATTCCTTGGTTTACAAGTGCGAATGCGTAAGAAGAACCTACGGCACCGTCACCAACAAGGATAACTTTTTTGTGTTGTTTAGTTGCAGTCATTTATCTAAACATCTCCTTAATTTTTTTAGGCTGACGCCCATACGAATAATATTTTAACACGTTAAGTGAGAAATGTCACGAACTAATTGGAAAAATTTGAAAAAATAAGAAAGTATTTTAAAAG
>NZ_GL698429.1:414628-491881 GCF_000187265.1 Streptococcus equinus ATCC 9812 | reverse complement strand
AAGTATTTTAAAAAGGAATAAAATCTTCGTTACAAAGTCAAAAGTTGAACTTAAATTTTTGACTTTGTACAGACAAAAACAGGTGGTCATAGTGTGTTTAATAAGCAAAATATGGTATAATATAATTGAGTTTTACACTAGAAAAGGAGTGTTTTTCCTTAATGCAGGATAAGAATTTAATTGACGTTAATCTAACTTCAGAAATGAAGACAAGCTTTATTGATTACGCCATGTCTGTTATTGTTGCTCGTGCTCTTCCTGATGTGCGCGATGGATTAAAACCAGTTCACCGCCGTATCCTCTATGGAATGAATGAGCTCGGTGTAACGCCAGATAAACCACATAAAAAATCTGCACGTATCACCGGGGATGTTATGGGTAAATATCACCCACACGGTGATTCATCAATTTATGAAGCCATGGTTCGTATGGCACAATGGTGGAGCTACCGCCACATGCTAGTTGACGGACACGGAAACTTTGGTTCAATGGATGGTGACGGCGCTGCCGCACAACGTTATACAGAAGCACGTATGAGTAAAATCGCTCTAGAAATGCTTCGTGATATTAACAAAAATACTGTTGATTTCCAAGATAACTATGATGGTAGTGAACGCGAACCGTTAGTATTGCCAGCACGTTTTCCAAACTTGCTAGTTAACGGTGCTACAGGTATTGCTGTTGGTATGGCAACAAATATTCCACCACACAACTTGGGAGAATCAATTGATGCTGTTAAGTTGGTTATGGATAACCCGGATGTCACAACACGTGAATTGATGGAAGTGTTGCCTGGACCTGACTTCCCTACTGGAGCACTTGTTATGGGTAAATCTGGTATTCGTAAAGCCTACGAAACTGGTAAAGGTTCAATCGTTCTTCGTTCACGTACAGAAATTGAAACAACTAAGAGTGGTCGTGAACGCATTGTTGTTACAGAATTCCCATACGGTGTTAACAAAACTAAAGTACACGAACACATTGTTCGTCTAGCACAAGAAAAACGTATCGAAGGAATTACAGCTGTCCGCGATGAGTCAAGTCGTGAAGGGGTTCGTTTCATCATTGAAGTTCGTCGTGACGCGTCAGCAAATGTTATTTTGAACAACTTATTCAAATTGACAAGTTTGCAAACTAACTTCAGCTTTAACATGCTTGCTATTGAAAATGGTGTTCCAAAAATTCTTTCTTTGAAACAAATCATCATTGATTATATCGAGCACCAAAAAGAAGTCATTGTTCGTCGCACTGAATTTGATAAAGCTAAAGCCGAAAAACGGGCGCACATTTTAGAAGGTTTGTTAATCGCACTTGACCATCTTGATGACGTTATTAGCATTATCCGTAATAGCGAAACAGATGTAATTGCTCAAAGCGAGTTGATGAGCCGTTTCAATTTGTCTGAACGTCAAAGTCAAGCAATCCTTGATATGCGTCTTCGTCGATTGACAGGTTTGGAACGTGAGAAAATTCAAGCTGAATATGATGACCTTCTTGCTTTGATTGCTGATTTGGCTGATATTTTAGCTAAACCAGACCGTGTCATTACAATCATCAAAGAAGAAATGGATGAAATTAAGCGTAAATACGTTGACCCACGCCGTACTGAATTGATGGTTGGTGAAGTTCTTTCTATTGAAGATGAAGATTTGATTGAAGAAGAAGATGTTTTAATCACTCTTTCTAACAAAGGATACATCAAACGTTTGGCTCAAGATGAGTTCCGTGCTCAAAGACGTGGTGGACGTGGTGTTCAAGGTACCGGTGTTAACGATGATGATTTTGTTCGTGAGCTAGTATCAACCAATACACATGATCATGTTTACTTCATGACAAATAAAGGACGCGTATACCGTTTGAAAGGTTATGAAATTCCTGAGTACGGTCGTACAGCTAAAGGTTTACCAATTGTTAACCTGTTAAAACTTGACGAGGGTGAAACTGTTCAAACGATTATCAGTGAAAAAGGTAATGACGAAACAGAAAATTATCTATTCTTTGTAACACGTCAAGGTGTTGTTAAACGTACAAAAGAATCTGAATTTAGCAATATCCGTCAAAATGGTTTGAAAGCTCTTAACCTTAAAGAAAGTGATGAGTTGATTAATGTTATTCGTACAAATGGTGATGACGACATCATTATCGGTACGAAGACAGGATACAGCGTACGCTTTAATGAATCATCTGTTCGTAGCATGAGTCGTTCAGCTACAGGTGTTCGTGGTGTTAACCTACGTGAGGGTGACGAAGTTGTCGGAGCTTCTCGTATTACTAATGATCAAGAAGTTCTGGTTATCACAGAAAAGGGTTATGGTAAACGTACACTAGCTTCTGAATATCCAACAAAGGGCCGTGGTGGTAAAGGTATTAAAACTGTAAATATCACTAAAAAGAACGGTAAACTAGCTGGTCTAGTAACTGTTAACGGCGACGAAGACATCATGGTTATCACTGATACTGGTGTAATGATTCGTACAAACGTTGCTGATATTTCACAAACTGGTCGTGCGACACTCGGTGTTAAGATTATGCGCCTTGATGAAAATGCTAAAATTATGACACTCGCCCTTGTTCAAGCTGAAGAAGAATAAGAAACTGAAGAAGTAGAAGAATAATAAGCGAATGAAAAAAGAAAAGAAGAAAACACATCATTTTTTTAACTTCATAAGAATTTTAGTATGCTTGATTTTACTGCTTGTAGGTCTTGCTTTGATTTTTAACAAATCGATTTGTAATTATTTGATTGGTCATCAATCTAATAATTATCAAATCACTAAAGTTTCTAAAAAGAAAATCAAGAAGAACGAATCAGCTAATGTCACTTATGATTTTTCAGCTGTTGAACCTATATCATTACAATCTGTTATTGAATCTCAATCACAAGTTGCAAATCTCCCTGTAATTGGTGGTATTGCAATACCAGATGTTGGTATTAACCTACCAATTTTTAAGGGACTTGGCAATGTAGAATTATCTTACGGTGCAGGAACGATGAAAGAAAAACAAGTTATGGGCGGGCAAAATAACTATGCGCTTGCAAGCCACCATGTTTTTGGGATTACAGGTTCTTCGAAAATGCTGTTTTCACCCCTAGAAAACGCTAAAGTTGGTATGAAAATTTATCTTACAGATAAAACAAATATTTACTCTTATGTTATTTCTGAGGTCTTTTCAGTAACACCTAACCGGTCGGATGTTTTAAATGACAATTCTGGTCAAGCAGAGGTCACATTGGTGACTTGTACTGACCAGCAGGCAACTGGTCGGATTGTTGTTAAAGGTAACTTAGAATCATCTGTTGCTTATGATCAAGCTTCAGATGATATCCATAAAGCCTTTGCTTATTCTTATAATCAAATGACATTTTAAAGAAAAAACTGGGAGTAAGTTTTATGCTCAGCTTTTTTACAAACTTACACTCTAAAGTGAGGAGAATTTATTAGTATGAAGTTAACTGCTGTTCACCATGTGGCTTTAATCGTTTCAGATTATGATAAATCACGCGATTTCTACGTCAATAAATTAGGTTTTGAAGTGATTCGTGAAAATCATCGTCCAGAACGTCATGATTACAAACTTGATTTGAAATGTGGTTCTATTGAGTTGGAAATTTTTGGTAATAAGCTATCTGATCCAGAATATGTTGCTCCGCCAAAACGTGTTGGTCAACCTGAGTATCACATGGAAGCTTGCGGACTTCGACACTTAGCTTTTTATGTTGAAAACATCGAAGCTCATAAAGAAGAACTTGAATCAATGGGAATTTATGTCCAACCAATTCGTCATGATGATTATACTGGTAAAAAAATGACATTTTTCTTTGATCCAGATGGTTTGCCATTAGAACTTCATGAGTAACTAGTACAGTTTTTTTCTGACGCTTTAAATAATAAGTGATATAATTAAATACCTAAGTGAAAGGAATTAATTAGAAATGAAATTTAAGAAAACTTTAACAGCTTGTGCGCTAGCCTTGTTTTCTGTTTTTACAATGGGAAATGTACAAGCAGCAAGTAATTCTGTTCAAAATGTTATTGATGAGACTTATGTTCAACCAGATTACGTTTTAGGCTATTCATTATCTGAAGACCAACGTAATCAAACTCTTTCTTTGCTTGGATATGATAGTTCTAAAGATACTAATTTGAAGACTATCACGACAACAGCTTACGCTAATATTATGGACGTCGCAGATGATCCAAGTTTGCAATTGTATTCATCTGTTAAAATTCAAAAATTGGGATCATCAGAAACACTGACTGTTAACATTGTGACACCTGAAAACATCACAAAAGTTACCTCAGATATGTATCGAAATGCAGCTGTGACACTAGGAATTGAACACGCAGCAATTACTGTTGCTTCACCAATTCCTGTAACAGGTGAATCTGCACTTGCTGGTATTTACTATTCTCTGGAAGAAAATGGTGCCAAAGTCTCAGATGAAAGTAAAAAATTAGCTCAAGAAGAGTTGAATACACTATCAACTATCAACTCAGAAAACCAAGGAACAGACGGTTACGATGCTGATAAATTAAACGTCGCTCTTACTGATATCAAATCAGCAGTAGCAGACGCCGGATCAGATGTCACTAAGGATGAAGTTCGTCAAATTGTTGATGATACGCTTGAAAACTATAAACTGAAAGATGTGCTATCAAATAACCAAATCAATATGATTGTGAACTTTGCTTTTAAACTTTCAAATTCAAATATTATTAATAGCAGCAGTTTCAAATCTGCATTGTCATCTTTAAAAGATAGTATCGTATCAAATGCTGGTTCATCATTTAAAGGGATTAATTTGAATTTCGATGCCTCAAATGCTTTGGAATCAGGAAAAGGTTTCTTAGCAAACATATGGCAAGCAATCGTAAACTTCTTTAACAACTTATTTAATTAAGTAAAAACTAATGAGGAAAGAACTATTTCAGTTCTTTCCTTTTTTCTTTCTAAAAAATACGTTTTCAATTTTTCAGAAAATTCACAAAATGTATTGACTTTAGTTAACTTGAGTTGTAAAATAGGGTTTACATATTTCAGAATTGTCTGAATATTGAAAAGTTTGTTTAGAAAGAGGTTTGTTTTATGACTGAAAACATAGAACAAGAATCAAATTGGCACACCAAGCTTAAAGCCTTAGGTCCTGGTATCCTAATGGCTTCAGCAGCTGTAGGTGGTTCTCACATTGTATCTTCAACACAAGCAGGGGCTATTTATGGCTGGCAACTTGCTTTGCTGATTATCTTGATAAATATTTTTAAATACCCATTTTTCCGTTTCGGCTCTCAGTATACACTGGAAAATAACAAAAGTCTTATTGAAGGGTATGCCGAAAAAGGAAAAGTCTGGCTTACAATTTTCTTTGTACTGAACGTCTTTTCAGCAATCGTTAATACAGCAGGTGTTGGTATCCTTTGTGCAGCTATTTTATTTGATATTTTTCCAAATGGACTTGGATTGAGCATTTCCCAGTTGACAACGATTATAATTACCATTATTTGGGCAATGTTGCTAATTGGTGGCTATCGTTTCCTTGATACACTTGCAAAATGTGTCATGACAGTTTTGACGCTCGCAACAGTTCTAGCAGTTGTCATCGCTCTTTTTAAACACCGTGAATACGCTCCAAACTTTGAAGCACCTACACCTTGGCGCATGGCTGCACTTCCATTTATCGTTTCTTTGATGGGATGGATGCCTTGTCCAATTGAAATTTCAGCAATTAACTCAATGTGGTCTGTTGAAAAGAGAAAAACGGTAGAAATGTCAGAAAAAGATGCTGTTTTCGACTTCAATATCGGTTACATTGGTACAGCTATCCTAGCGCTTATCTTCTGTGCTTTAGGTGCTTTGATTCAGTTTGGGTCAGGAGAAGAAGTACAAGCAGCATCAGCAGCTTACATTTCACAATTTGTAAACATGTATGCTAAAGTCTTCGGTTGCTGGTCACGTGTTTTGATTACTTTGATTGCATTCTTGTGTATCTTTGGAACAGTAATTACCGTAATTGATGGCTACTCACGTGCCAACAACGAATCACTTCGATTGCTTCTTGGCAAAAAAGAATTATCTCCAAAGGCGTTGCCGATTTGGGTTTCTTTGACAGCAGCAATTGGTCTTGTAATTGTTTATCTATTTGCAGGTAATGTTGCTACAATGCTCCGTTTCGCAATGGTCGCATCATTTATTACAACACCATTCTTTGCTTATTTGAATTATTCATTGGTCAATAACAAAGATCACCAAATCAAACCTTGGTTAAAAGTACTATCAATTATTGGTTTGATTTACCTATTCGGTTTTGCGCTATTCTTTGTCTTTTCTTGGTTATCAGGTAAGATTTAAAGAATTGTTCATATAATTATAAACTCTCTTAAAAATACAAAAAAAGAGCAACACTTTCTCCCTGGTGTTGCTCTTTTTTGTTCGTAAATATAATTATGTAAAATGGGGGGGTGATAGTAAAGAAAAAGAAAAAACACCTTCTTTGGTATTGTAGAAGGTGTTTATAGTAATTATTTAACAAAAGCGTTGATTTCTTTTTCGATGTTAGCGATTTTAGCTTCAGCATCAGCCAAGTCAGAACCAACAGTTGCAATGTAGAATTTGATTTTTGGTTCAGTTCCTGAAGGACGAACAGCCAACCAAGAATCATCAGCAAGTGTGTATTTCAATACGTTACTTGGTGGTGTTGTAAGTTTTTCAACGCCATCAGCGCTAGTAGCTGTTTGTGCCAAGAAGTCTTCTGTTTTAACAATGTCAGTTGAATTGAATTGAGAAGGAGCGTTGTCACGGAATTTATCCATGATTTTCTTAATTTCAGCAGCACCATCAACACCACTAAGAGTTACAGAGATAGTTTTTTCTGCGAAGTATCCATATTCTTTATAGATTTCTTCGATACCATCTGCAAGAGTTAGACCACGTGAACGGTAGTAAGCAGCAATTTCAGCTACGATGAGAACAGCTTGAACGGCATCTTTATCACGAACAAATGGTTTGATAAGGTAACCAAAGCTTTCTTCAAAACCAAACATGTAAGTGTGGTTGTGTTTTTCTTCAAATTCTTGAATTTTTTCAGCAATGAACTTGAAACCAGTTAAAACGTTAAACATTTTAGCGCCATAGCTTTCAGCAATCTTAGTTACCAATTCAGTAGATACGATTGATTTAGCAAGAGCCGCATTTTCTGGAAGAGTTCCAGCTGTTTTGTGAGCTTCAAGAATGTATTTAGCGATGATTGCACCGATTTGGTTACCTGAAAGGTTACGGTATGAACCATCGGCTTGACGGATTTCAACACCAAGGCGGTCAGCATCAGGGTCAGTTGCAACAAGAACGTCAGCATCAACTTTACGTCCAAGTTCTTCAGCAAGAGCAAATGCTTCTTGGTTTTCAGGGTTTGGTGATTTTACAGTTGAGAAGTCTGGATCTGGAACAGCTTGAGCTTCAACAACTTCAACTGATTCGAAACCTGCTTGAGCAAGTGCACGACGTGCAAGCATTTCACCAGTACCGTGAAGTGGAGTGTAGACAATTTTCATGTCTTTACCGTATTCATTAATCAATTTTTGGTTGATGTTAACATCTTTAACTTCTTTAAGGTATTCAGCATCGACATTTTCACCGATTACTTCGATAAGACCAGAAGCTTTACTTTCATCAAGATCAGCTAACTCGATTGAGAATGGATCTTCGATTGCACGAATAAAGTCAGTCAAAGCATCAGCATCTGCAGGTGGCATTTGTCCACCATCTTCACCATAAACTTTGTATCCGTTAAATGGAGCAGGGTTGTGACTTGCTGTTACCATGATACCTGCGAAAGTACCAAGGTGACGAACGGCAAATGACAATTCTGGAGTTGGGCGAAGTGATTCAAAAACATAAGCTTTAATGCCGTGTTTAGCTAATACTTGAGCTGATTCGAATGCAAATTCAGGTGAGAAGTGGCGAGAGTCATAAGCGATTGCAACACCGCGTTTTTTAACATCTTCACCTTTTGTTTCAATAAGTTTAGCAAGACCTTCAGTTGCTTGGCGCACAACATAGATATTGATACGGTTAGTACCAGCGCCAATAACACCACGCATACCTGCTGTACCAAACTCAAGGTTTGAGTAGAAAGCATCTTCTTTTGTCTTTTCATCCATGGCTAGCAATTCTTCACGAAGATAGTCCGGAAGACCTGCAAAGTCAAGCCATTTTTGATAGTTTTCAGTGTAAGTCATTAATGGAACTCCTTTTTATAATCCTATAAACGCTTTCATTATACCACTTTGTGAAACATTTTTCTACTAAAAAAATGAGATTTTTACGACAACTTTCAATACCGCACTTTAGCGTTATTTTAAAAGCGTTTTTTGGGGATAAAGCAAGAATAATCAGCTATTTTCAGGTATAGGTGGGTGCGATGGCGGGGACAAATACGGGGAAATTTCACTTAATCGCTCGCAAGAACGAATCGGTAACCTCGCTTGCTACCTCGTCTTTGATATGTGTGTATTTTTGGGTCATGTATGCTGTTGAGTGTCCCAACGCAGCAGCCATGTGTTCAACGGGCACGCCAGCTATTTGGCCTTGTGTAGCGAAGAAGTGTCTCATCATGTGAGGTGTTATGTGCCCGCCATAAGCTTCGTTTACTTTTTTAAACAAACCATAAATTCGTGAACAAGCAACTGGTTGCCCCATGTTTTTTTAGTTTTTTTCCCAGTGTCCAAAAAAAGGAAGCTATTCTTGCTAAGTATGCGGCCTGATTCTTTGGCTAATTTGCGAGAAAATTTAATGGCAAACTTTAACAGCTGAGTTGTTTCTTCGTCGACAACTATATATCGTTCAGAATTTTTAGTTTTCATGCCTTTTCCGTTTGGACGATAAGAAGTTCGACTCTCATCTAAGAGTATTTTAAAACGTGTGCCAACCAGCTTTAACGAACCTAACTTAACTCCAAGGACTTCGCTTTTTCGAAGACCGAAATAAGTAAGCCTGACCATCGTGTATTCATATTTAGATAATAATTTTCTAGCGCATGCATCCCATTCACGAAACTCGTCTAAAGAAATTCTTTTGTTTTTGGGCGGGTTTTTACTTTCACCGATATAAATTTTGAAAACTGGATTTTTATCTAAATAACCATTCACCACAGCGTCGTTGAGCATCGCTTCAAAAACGGAATTAATCTGCCTTACAGATGAGCGGGTTAACCTCTTCAATAATCCAGTCATATATTTTTCATATTCAAGACGATCAATGTCTTTTAGTTTCATATTTCCGTATTTTTTGGCAAAGTTTCTGTTGTAAATGTTCATTTTACAGACAACAGTGTCTGGTGCCCAGCGGCCTGTTTTGATACGGTTCTCGCTGTATATTTCCCAGTAATCATTGACCGTCATGTTTTTCTTTGAATCATACTCGTTATTTGCTATTTTATTTTCAATTTCAGCAAGCGCGCGTCTAGCTTCGGCAAGTGTCTTTAAATTGCTAGCGCTAGCCTCTTTTTTCTTACCGTTTAATTTAAAGTTACGGCGAACGTAGTAGCGTTTGCCTTTTTTAGTTTCATATGTATAAATGTTTGAATATTTTGTTTTATTGTATTTCATTATTTTCTCCTTTGTTAAAAAATAGCTTCTGGACAAGGCTTTTTTAACTTAGAGAAATTCTTGACATCACCACCTTTTTTGATAAAATTAAATAAGCGGAAAGCAACGAACCTGGATTTTTCCATTTCCAATTTTTTAAGTAATCAATTAAGTTGTTTTTTCGTGTTTATCATCTAACCCTTACACTCTAAGTTTGGCGACAGGGAGTGTAGGGGATTTTTATTGTACTTTTTTAGTGAATATGTTAGAATATAATTAACAAAGATAACTTGTGAAGGATTAGCTCTGGGTTCCCGAATGGGAGTAGGCGTAAGCTTAGAATTCCTATGACCCTGGGGTTATCTTTTTTTTGTTACTAAAATACTGTTAATGATGTCAGAATCAATTTTTATTTTTTCCAGTACGAATTCAACCAGTTGCTGAGAATACCTCCTTGTGACGCCGAATTGATAGCAATATCTATTATCTTGTTTTAAATTGTAGAAATCCATAATTAAATTTAGTGTATACTCATTAAAAACTTTATCTCCCTTGACTGTCTGATAGTTGAAGGAGATTTTTTTAGTTTGAAGTTGCTTATTAATTGAATCAATGACATTTTTTCGCGTAAGTTTATATTTATCATTTGGATCCTGCAGTTTAGTAATTATCTTTGCAGTTGTATCAGACTCAGGAGCGATTGCATAAGTAAAGTCAGCTTTGGCTTTATCTTTTATTTGGACAAATTCATGTCTGATTGGAATAAATAAATCATTAGATGAATTATTAGTTGCTAAAAACTCCAATTCGTTTTTATTACTAATTAAACGTTCAGCCATTTCTTGGGAATATTTTCCACGGATTTCTTCATTAGTTAAAACATTTAAGTTTACAGAAAGAGTGAGAAAATTTTGCGCAATATGGTCTGTGACATCAATATTATGAAATCTTTTAATTTGTTCTGAAAAATTCAATACGCAGGATTGAAAGAACGGAGCATAGATTGTTTCGTACTCTTCAGTAATGAAGTGAGTACTTGTGTTTCGTAAATCTATAATTTTTTCTAGGTTGATTCTCAAAGGTTGTTTTTTATCAGTGTAAATTTTTCGAATTGCATTTTCTAAACTAATTGTTCGATCGCTATCAGGAAAGTAAATAGGAACCCCTCTATTTAATAATTCAGCCTTTAACATCAACTCCCAAGCGTTACAAATAAAGAAACTAAAGCCTTCAATCCGATATTTAATAGTCGGCTTATTATAGATTTCAAGCCCCATGATAAAAGCTTCAATACTTTTATCGACTAATCGTTTTGCTAAATTTTCCATGCTATCCTTTCTGAAATATATTTAGTTTCATCCATGTGTTCTCCTAAAAAACTTAATATTGCTTTTTATTCTCCTCAACCCATTTTTCGATTTTTTCAATTTGTTCATTAGTTAATGGATTGTTATCGATATGTTCAAGTAGTTCTTGAACAAGTTCCCTAAAATGGTTAGTCATAAATCAATATCCCTTCTAACTGTTTAGCTTAAAAAGAACATTTGTACGTTGTTAGCTTTAATCTTCTAAACTATAATCATTTACTGTAATTTGAATAGTTGAAAAAGTTTTATTTGTTATAAATTCAAGGTTTCGTTTCTCGTTAGCAGTCCAGTTATTTTCATAAATTGGTTGAGTATCAACGGTAGTTCCCTGATTATCAATTAACTTGATATTTAGAGATAAATATTCAAAATTCAACTGAGTAGTATTTTCAGCAGTAGCAGTATAGATATAATATGAAGCAGATTCATCTGAATTTGCTTCATCCAATGTAAATGTGAGAGAGTCAGCAAATGACTTTATTGTATCTTCATTTTTGTTCTTTGTTTGAACTTCTTTTCCAGATGCTAACAATTCGTCTAAAATACTTTGGTTTTTTTCAGACACTTCAATTTTTTTGATATTATTGATTGCAATTAATTTCGAAGTTCTAGAATCATAATGTTTTTCCCAATTATCATAAAACGAATCTGAACCATACGTTTTAGCAACTTCTAAACCATTTTTTAGTTCATTTATATATGCTAAAGCGGCTTCTTTAAGTTTGCTATCTTTAAATTTAAGATCTTGATATTTTTCAATAACATCAAGCTCTGTCTGAGTAGCTGTTTCGTATCCTTCTTCAGTCATTACAACGTCAGCATTTGCTTTATCATCAGTATATTTCCATCTGGCATCTAATGCCTTTCCTAAATCAGTAACAAAATCATTATCATAATATTTCACTTCTTTTTTGGTTGATGTTGTTCCACAGCCAGCAACAATAATACTAACAAATAATAAAGATATTACTAAAAACATTTTTTTCATTTTTATTTCTCCTATAATTGATAAAAATTATTTACTTTTAAAGGTTCTACCGCAGTTATTACAGTGCCAGTTGTTTTTTCCGTTCTTACCGACAAGTCCAAGTAGGACGAGTGGCCAAGAAATTAAAAATCCAATGCAACCAACACAACCATTGAAATTTTTTCTGTCCTGATTCATAAATTGAATATTAGTGCTTCTACAATATGGACAGCGTTTAGCAAACAATCCCATCTTTTTTTCTCCATTCTCCAGCTTTTAACGTGGTTCAGTCTTTTGCACGTAGTTTTATCAGCCTGCTGTTTCTTGTTGTTCGATTTTCAAACTTTCGAAATATTGTTCGGCAGCGGCTAAATCTGTAAAGTGGACAGTATTGTTATATTCATTATGAACTAATTCTTTAATTTCTTCGAGATTAACCTTAAAGAACTCTTTTCGTTGATTTACTTTGTTAACTTCTTGTTTTTTGAAATATTTGTGCAGAGTGTTTTCTAATGCTGGTGCATCCTCGCTAAAAATAAGAGCATGAACATCGAATGGGAATGGCACAGAAGCACTAGATAGTTCTGAAATTCTATCCATAGGCTCTAAACGGCGAGTCATACCAATTTTGTAAACATCTTTACCGAATGAACCAATATTTGAAATGATGTAGACATAGCCTGCTCGAGTATTAGTTTCTCTTTCTAGAACGTTCTGCTTATCTTTTTCAAGGACCTTAATTTTTTCTTCAAGTTCTTTGATTTTATCCGCATAAATATTTTTTTCAACTTCATTTTGAGCAGAATTCAGATATTTCATTAGCTTAGAAAGTTCGTTGTTAAATTGTTTTTCTTCTTTCTCGAGTTTACGCTTAGCATTTTGAAGTTCCTTTTCAACTTTTTGTTGTTCGCGAATTTCTTCTTTTTGAGCTTTTAAAAGCTCTCTCTCAATATCGAGTTGTTTTTGGAACTTATAAACTATATCCAATTGTTTTAATTTATAAGTAAGTAATTTTTGATTTAGTTGTACGCCATCAATCGCAAACAGACTGTTCAAGGTTTCAAACGATTTTGCCAATTTATTCCTATAATTGTCGACATTTCTCATTGTTATATTTGAAATGTAGTAATCAGCTTCTGCATTAAAAGCGCGTAATAGTTGTTTGGCTTGTTTATTCAATATTGATTTAGTGCTGGACTGATCAACTTTTAAAACTGCTTCATCATTCTTAATCAGCTCTTTTTCTTTTAATTTTTCTAGCGACAACTCATTTTTAATTTCGTTAGCAGAGATATTATCAGCAAAATCAACTGTAGTTTCTTTAAATAAAACTTCATCTGCATGTTCTGATAAAATCAAATCAAATCTTTCTTTTTCTTTTTCTAACGTTAAAACTTCATCATTGATTTTTTCTTTTTTTTATTTCGCTTCTGTTATAATGTTTTCAGCATCTTTTTTAGCATCGTTTATAATGTTTTCAGCATCGTTTATGATTTGTTTAGCATCACTTTTGGCGTTTATAACTATAGAATCAGCTTCATGTTGTTGTGCTAGAATTTCTTGATACTTTGCATGTTCTTCTTTTGTTACAGTTAGCAACGCTGCATCTTTAGATAACATCAAAACAATCGCTGCAATGCTAGTGATATAAAATGTAGCTGGACCTATTAAAAACAATATAATTAAAAACCAGTTTTTATAATATAATGGAAGGCTATCTTTTTGCATTTTTTCTCCTTATTTTTAAATAACACTTTGCTGAATTTTCCTAAATTCGTCTTGTATCATCGCTTCGCCCCAAGTCGTAGAAATATCATATTGTGTAGCAAAGCGAACCCAATTAAAATCGTAAATATCGGTCGTTTTCAAATAATCAACCAATAACTCATGAATCATAAATCTATCAGCTTGATTTTCATATTGTAAAAGTAGTCTCTTGTAATGCTTTGGGTTATGATTGATATGCCCAAGTTCGTGTAAGATGACTTTTTCACGCTCTTGTTTAGACAATGATTCGTTAACGCATATTCGTCTTAGGTCTGGGAAGTAGAACCCAGACCTATCCCACATGCCTGCAGGGAAAACGAACAATGAAATTTTATATTCTTTTAAAAGCTCATCAATCTTCATCTCCCATTACCTCAATCGAAAGTCTAATAATTTGTTCTATTTTTTTAACGTCATCATCAGATAATGGCTTACCGTCAAACATTACGACTCTTTCACGCAAATTTGAAAGGTCGATTGATGGCTGCCAATCTAGCTTTTTATCAGCGAAACTTTCTGGATTAATTCCTAGAATATCGCAGATTTTAAAAATAGTTTCTGCTTTCGCATTCATTACACCACGTTCTAAAATAGAACGCATTGTTGTGTACGGTATATCGTTTTCAAGGGCAAAAGCCCTAACACTATTATACCTACTTTCGATAATTCGCTTTAGATCTTTTTCATCCATTTTTAAAATTCCTTTTTTGATTTTTTCTACTATAGAATAACATACGAAAAATCATATTTCTACTAAAAAACTGAACATTGTTGAAAATACTATTAAATCAAGGTTTTTAGGGGTTTTTAGTCTGTTACTCAAACGTTTGCGTAAAGTAAAATTTTAACTTATTTTTAACTTCATGTGAACAAAAAAGACACGTTTTTCACGTATCTTTCATTATTTATGCTTTGATTTTCTGTAAACTTGGAACAATTGCGAGTGTTAAAATAGCTGAAATAATCATTTCTGCAATGGCATTAGTACCAAAAACAACCGCAAGTAATGCTTTAATGTCTCCGCTATAGACATTTGCAAATAAGAAGAAAATTCCTCCTAAAACAAAGACTGTGTTTGTCATTGAACCTACGGCACCGGCAATCACAATTCCAGTTTTATTATGAAGCCATTTGTAAACAAAGTATGGTGTGATACCAATTAAAATACGTGGAACCATAGCAATAATCAATGATGAAAGATTACCATTTTCAACAAATGGAGAGAAGAGGTAACTTGTTGGAAGTAAAGTCAAAGTGTTAACTGTTACACTGATTACCCCCATCAAAGCTCCTAGTGTGGCACCGATTTTTGGACCGTAGACAATTGATGCAATGATAACTGGAATGTGAATAAGCGTTGGTTTGATTGGCACAGGCCAAAGATTGAATATAAAACTTGTTAAAAAGTTAATGACAATCATGATAGCAAAGAAAATTGCGATAGTTGCAATATTACTTGCTGCTTTATTTTTTTTCATAACTCCTCCTAAAGGAACGATATTTTGGTTAGAGAGTTTTAGTTCTCTCTATAAAAATCCAATACATTATACTTGTTTTCAAGTGTCTTGACAAGTGTAAAATTTAAAGTGATTTAATAATACGCTCTAAAATGACATCTTGCTCAGCTAAGGCACCGCGACCGACATCACCACAGGCTAGAAGGCTAGAACGTGGTTCGATTTCCTGATAACCTACTTCTTTTAAGATACTAATATTACGCTGTGTTAATGGGTTGTCATACATTTTTGTGTTCATTGCTGGGGCAATCAACTTAGGTGTTTCTGCTGGAAGAGCCAGAGTAGTAGCTGTGACAATGTTATCAGCCATCCCATGTGCAAGTTTAGCTAATGTATTGGCAGAAGCAGGGGCAAGAACGAAGAGGTCGGCTTTTTTTGCTAATTCAATGTGATTAACGCTCTTTGGATTATCTTCCTTCATGACATCAAGATGCACAGCATTTTTAGATAGTACTTGAAGTGTTAGTGGTGTGATAAAATCCGTCGCAGCTTTTGTCATTAGGACATGGACATCATAACCAGATTTTGTTAATTCGTTAGCTAAATCAGCTGATTTATAGGCAGAGATACTGCCTGATACAGCTAATAAGATTGTTTTAGTCATAATTTACCACCCTTTCATAAATCAAATTGGCAATTTCTTTTTTGTTATTAGCTTCATAACTGTGCTCAGTATCAAGCAAATAAGCATGGTGCTGCATTCCGTTAATCTCTGTTAAGTCATTTGCAACAATATATCGTGCTTTATTTTTTCGAAGACTGTCTCGCGACACTGCAAATAATTCTTCCTTTGAAACATTAACGAGCAGTTTAAAACCAATTAGTGTAATATTAGGATTCCATGATTTAACCAGAGAAATCACTTTAGGTGTTTTTTTCAGAAAAAGCACTTGATAATCTTCTTTAGAAGAGATTTTAGATTCCGTATTTTGACGTTTTAACAAATCAGAAATATGCTCAGCCTGTTCAACTTCATGTAAATCTGTCATATAAACAGGTGTGTAGTCAGATACAGCCATGCCATGAATAAAAACATCGCTAGTTTTTACAAGCGGCTCAAGTGTCGATATGAGACTTTCAACATTTGTGATTAGACAAATAGTCAAATTGGGATGATTTTCTGGTTTAACAGCTTCTTTAGTAGTAACCAAAGTCACTTCGTGACCATTTTCTAGAAAAATCTCAGCAATATATTTTCCAAGAGACCCTGTGGCGTGATTTGTAATACCACGGACAGAATCAATTTTTCGGTTGTTCCACCGGATGTAATTAAAATTTTCATAGATTTATTGTACACAAAAACAAAAATTTCGTAAATTGTTTACGTTTCTTTTAAAATGAAAAAAGGATTTTTTACTGAAAACCTGGGAGAAACACGAACATTTATTTATTGCATTTTAGTTAAGAAAAGGATTTTATAATTTCGATTAGTTTTGTTAAGGAGTTATAAAACATTGGTTTAACGAATGTTATACGATATAGTTTTTAACTATGATTCGTAATAAAAAAGAACCCATTTTAAACACTGAACACGAACATTAATAAATATTTTAAGAAATATCGTGCGTTTTTAAAAAATTGTGTTATAATGTTTTTATCAATCAAAAATTATCAGAGGAGAGTTTCCCGTGAAATCAGATATCGAAATTGCACAAAGCGTTGAGCTTAAACCGATTACAGAAATTGTCGAAAAAGTTGGTGTCACATTCGATGATATTGAACTCTATGGCAAATACAAAGCAAAATTATCTTTTGATAAAATCAAATCAGTTCAAGAAAACAAACCTGGTAAATTAGTTCTTGTAACAGCAATCAATCCAACACCTGCAGGTGAAGGTAAATCAACAATGTCAATCGGTCTTGCTGATGCCCTTAATAAAATTGGTAAGAAAACAATGTTAGCTTTGCGTGAACCTTCACTTGGTCCTGTTATGGGAATCAAAGGTGGTGCTGCTGGTGGTGGTTATGCGCAAGTTCTTCCAATGGAAGATATCAACCTTCACTTCACAGGTGATATGCACGCAATCACAACAGCAAATAACGCGCTTTCAGCAATTATCGATAATCACATGCATCAAGGTAATGAACTTGGTATTGACCAACGTCGTATCATTTGGAAACGTGTCGTTGACCTTAATGATCGTGCCCTCCGTCATGTAACTATCGGTCTTGGTAGCCCAGTTAATGGTATTCCACGTGAAGATGGTTTTGATATTACTGTTGCATCAGAAATCATGGCAATCCTTTGTCTTGCAACAGACATCAAAGATTTGAAAGAACGTTTAGCAAACATCGTTGTTGCTTATCGTTATGACCGTACACCGGTTTATGTACGTGACCTCAAAGTAGAAGGTGCTTTGACACTTATTCTTAAAGACGCTATCAAACCCAACCTTGTCCAAACAATCTATGGTACACCTGCTTTTGTTCACGGCGGACCTTTTGCAAACATCGCTCACGGATGTAACTCAGTTCTTGCCACAACAACTGCACTTCATTTAGCTGATTATACAATCACAGAAGCTGGTTTTGGTGCTGACCTTGGTGCTGAAAAATTCCTTGATATTAAAACACCAAACCTTCCAACAACACCAGATGCTGTTGTTATCGTCGCAACAATTCGCGCGCTTAAAATGCATGGTGGCGTTGCTAAGACTGATCTTGGTGAAGAAAACGTTGAAGCTGTACGTGCAGGATTCGCTAACCTCAAACGTCACGTTGAAAATATCCGTAAATTCGGTATTCCAGCAGTCGTAGCAATTAATGAATTCGTAGCTGATACTGAAGCTGAAATCGCAGCTCTTAAAGAACTTTGCGCTGAAATCAATGTACCAGTTGAACTTGCTAGCGTATGGGCAAATGGTGCTGATGGTGGTGTTGACCTCGCTAAAGCTGTCGTAAACGCTGTTGAAAACGGAAATGCAAACTACAAACGCCTTTACTCTGATGATGACTCACTTGAAGAAAAAGTCACTAAAATCGTTACTGAAATTTACGGCGGTAACAAAGTTATCTTCGGTAAAAAAGCAAAAAACCAATTAAAACAATTCACTCAATTTGGTTGGGATAAATTGCCTGTATGTATGGCTAAAACTCAATACAGTTTCTCTGATAATCCATCACTACTTGGCGCACCTAAAGACTTTGACATCACAATTCGTGAATTCGTTCCAAAAACTGGTGCAGGATTCATCGTTGCTCTAACTGGTGATGTGATGACAATGCCGGGACTTCCTAAGAAACCAGCTGCGCTTAATATGGATGTTTCTGAAGACGGTACAGCTATCGGATTATTCTAATTAATACAAAAGTCAGCTCAGTAGCTGGCTTTTTTCTTATTCGTCAAACATGAGAGTTCACCACAACTTATGATATAATAGTAGCGATTCAAGAAAAAAGTTTATGTGGAGGTCAAGCTTATCAGTAACAAAAATATTAATAAAATAAAAGCACTGAGCTTATTAGATAAAAGCCGACGCAGTTTTCTTCGAGGAATTTTTAGTCGAACGACTGTTATTTCAATCCTTTTAATCTTACAATTGCTCTTTATTATCGCTTCATTTGTTTGGTTAGATCAGCATCGAATTTTGGTGGCTATCGTTGAACGAGCATTAGCAATAGCAGCTGTCCTTTATTTGGTCAACAGCGAAATGGATGCTCTATCACGCGTCACATGGCTGATTTTGGTAATGATTGTACCTTTGCTGGGGTCACTTTTCCTCATTTATACAAAACTTGATTGGGGATATCGTGGTCTGAAGCAGCGAATGAATTTTTTGATGGACTCCAGTAGCCGATATTTGCAAGATAATCTAGAGACTTTAAGAGTTTTAAAAGGAAATACTTCGACAACTTACCACCTGGTTCAATATTTTGACCATAGCCGAGGAGACTTCCCAGCCTACCAAAATACTGAAGTTACTTATTTCCCAACTGGGGAAGAATTTTTTGAAGAATTAAAAAAACAACTGCTCAAAGCAGAAAAATACATTTTCATGGAATTTTTCATCATCGCTGAAGGTGTTATGTGGGGAGAAATCCTACGCATCTTAGAGCAGAAAGTCAGAGAAGGAGTAGAAGTTCGTGTTCTTTACGATGGCATGATTGAATTTTCTACGTTGTCGTTTGACTATACCAAACGCCTTGAAAAAATTGGTATTAAGGCTAAAGCTTTCTCACCGATTTCACCATTTATTTCAACTTATTATAATTATCGAGATCACCGCAAGATTATAGTAATCGATGGTAAAGTTGGTTTCACTGGTGGCGTTAACTTAGCTGATGAATACATCAATAAGCTAGAACGTTTTGGTCACTGGAAAGATACTGCCGTTATGCTTGAAGGAGAAGCAGTAGATAGTTTCTTGGTGCTTTTCTTACAAATGTGGTCAATCACTGAAAGACAGATGGTTGTCAAACCTTATCTTGCTAAACATGACAAGGAGAGAAAAGCCAAGGGGTATGTTATACCGTATGGCGACTCGCCACTTGACACGGATAAAATCGGGGAAAATGTCTACATTGACATTCTCAATCACGCAAGAGAGTATGTCTATATTATGACACCTTACTTGATTTTAGATAGTGAAATGGAGCATGCGCTTTGTTTCGCAGCGGAGCGTGGTGTAGACGTTAGAATCATTATGCCAGGTATTCCAGATAAAAAAGTACCTTATATGCTTGCTAAAACTTACTTTAGAAAACTTATGCGTTCAGGTGTCAAGATTTATTATTACACTCCAGGATTTATCCATGCTAAAGTCTTTATCAGCGATGATAGTAAAGCAGTCGTTGGGACAATTAATCTTGATTATCGTAGCTTGTATCATCATTTTGAGTGTGCAACCTACTTATACAAAGTTGCTGCAATTCGTGATATTTATGATGATTGCATCCAAACAATGCGAATAAGTGAACGTGTCACTCAAGAAATGCTTGATGAACGCCCAGCACACGAAAAAGTCATCGGACTCCTTGTCAAAACCATCGCACCATTGATGTAGAGAAGAAGTGTTTGCAAATCTTACTTTCTATGGTATACTAATTACATGCGATGAGCCGAATTAACTCGATTTGAGAGTTTATTTGCGCAAGAGGAGGTCATTCTAGTTCGACTAGAAACGCAGGAGCGGACTTTGGCAATCTGTGTGAACCTTTTTGCCACACTCTTTCTTGAGTGCCTCTATCCCTACCAAAATGGTAGGGATTTTTTGTTTATCAAAAAATTGCAAAAATTCTTTTAAATATTTTAAAATTTCATAAAATTGAGTCTTTTCTTTTACTTTAAAAAATTGTATAATGTAGCTACTATAAAATTTTTAGAAAATTGAGAATAGATTGTACTATTTTCCAGGAAGAGGTATTGAAATGGGCTACATAGTCGCTATCGTTGGCGCCACAGGTGCCGTTGGAACACGTATGATTCAACAATTAGAACAATCAACACTCCCTATTGACAAAGTACGTCTTTTGTCATCTTCACGTTCTGCCGGGAAAATATTAAAGTATAAGGGACAAGATGTTACCGTTGAGTTAACAACAGAAGATTCTTTTGAAGGTGTTGATATCGCACTTTTCTCTGCTGGAGGTTCCGTTTCAGCAAAATTCGCTCCCTACGCTGTTAAAGCAGGTGCTGTCGTCGTTGATAACACATCTTATTTCCGTCAAAATCCTGATGTACCACTTGTTGTGCCAGAAGTTAATGCTCATGCTTTAGATGCTCATAATGGTATCATTGCTTGTCCAAACTGTTCAACTATTCAAATGATGGTTGCTTTAGAACCGGTTCGTCAAAAATGGGGCTTGAGTCGTATCATTGTATCAACTTATCAAGCTGTGTCTGGAGCAGGCCAATCAGCTATTAATGAAACACTTCGTGAAATTAAAGAAGTAGTCAACGATGGTGTAGCTCCTAAAGACGTCCATGCAGATATTTTGCCATGTGGCGGTGATAAAAAACACTTCCCAATTGCATTTAATGCTCTTGCACAAATCGATGTCTTCACTGATAATGACTACACTTATGAAGAAATGAAGATGACAAACGAAACTAAGAAAATCATGGAAGAACCAGAACTTCCTGTTTCAGCAACATGTGTTCGTGTGCCAGTTCTTTTCTCACATTCAGAATCAGTTTACATCGAAACAAAAGAAATCGCTCCAATCGGAGAAGTGAAAGCAGCTATCGCAGCCTTCCCAGGTGCAGTACTAGAGGACGATGTAGCTAACCAAGTCTATCCTCAAGCTGCAAATGCTGTTGGAAAACGAGAAACATTTGTTGGACGTATCCGCAAAGATTTGGATGTCGAAAACGGTATTCATATGTGGGTCGTTTCTGATAACCTTCTAAAAGGTGCTGCATGGAACTCAGTTCAAATTGCTGAAACACTTCACGAACGTGGTCTTGTTCATCCAACAAAAGAGCTAAAATTCGAACTTAAATAATGATTCTCAAGCCAGTTTCTCATGAAGCTGGTTTGAGACATATTTGTATTGCGTATTGAAATCTTAGGCAAAGAGAGAGGTTATTATGTCTATTGAAGATTTAAAAGATGTTAAAATTATTACTGCGATGGTTACGCCTTTTAACGCAGATGGTTCAATTAATTTTGATGCTCTTCCAAAACTCATCGAGCATTTGCTAACACACCATACAGATGCCCTTTTGTTGGCAGGAACAACAGCAGAAAGTCCAACATTAACTCACGACGAGGAATTGCAATTATTTGCAGCTGTCCAAAAGATTGTTAAAGGTCGCGTACCTTTGATTGCAGGTGTAGGTACAAATGATACACGAGATTCAATCGAATTTGCGCGTGAAGTTGCCGCCTTTGGAGGTTTTGCTGCAGGGCTTGCAATCGTCCCTTATTACAACAAGCCCTCACAAGAAGGAATGTATCAACACTTTAAAGCTATCGCCGATGCTAGTGACCTTCCAATCATTATCTACAACATTCCTGGTCGCGTTGTTGTTGAAATGACACCTGAAACACTGCTTCGTTTGGCTGAACATCCAAATATCATTGGTGTTAAAGAATGCACAAGCCTCGCTAATATGGCTTACCTAATTGAGCACAAACCTGAAAACTTCTTGATTTACACCGGTGAAGACGGAGATGCTTTCCATGCCATGAATCTTGGTGCTGATGGTGTTATTTCCGTAGCATCACATGTCAGTGGCGACGAAATGCATGAAATGCTTACTGCCATCGAAAATAATGATATTAAGAAAGCAGCAGCTATTCAGCGTCAATTCATACCAAAAGTTAATGCTCTATTCTCATACCCTAGTCCAGCTCCTGTCAAAGCTGTACTCAATTACCTTGGGTTTGAAACTGGTCCTTTACGTTTGCCGCTTGTATGCTGCTCACCAGAAGATGCCAAACGTATCATTGACGTTGTTATCGACGGAGATGTAAAAGCAACTAAAGAAACCGTTACAGGTGTCCTACGTCCAGATTATTAATTAGAATATAAAAGCCACAGAAAAATTTCCGTGGCTTTTATATTATTTGTCAGCAATCAAAGCGAGATTTTTTTGAAGGTTGTCATCATTTGAAATTCGAATAAATCGTTTTTCGCACATATCGATATAATTATCTTCTAAATAATTGATTTTCTCAGCAAAAATAAGGCTACCAAGGTGATGATTTTCTGGTAATTCAAGAACAACTCCATGAAACGATGTATTGTAATGCTGGAAATTTGGAAATTGTTCAAGTACTTCACGAGATTTGGAAATTTGTTTTTGAAATACTTGCTTCAAATAAGTGACATTTTTTTCAAATAATCCACTATCCAAATAAAGTGACAAAGCTTTTTGCATGATTAAATTTGTATCGTAGTCAATCATTTTTTTGAGGTTTAAGAAGGCTTTTGTTAATGTTCGTGGTAGGATAATAGTCCCCAAACGCAAAGCTGGAAAAATAGTCATTGAAAATGACTTTAGATAGATAATATGATCTGAAGTATCGTAATAATGCAAAGGTAAATCAGTGCTTTTTGCAAAATCACCCATATAATCATCTTCGATGATATAAACGTCATAGCGTTTTGCTAGTTCAACAATTTTTTGTTTCTCAACATTTGAATAAGATAGACCAAGTGGATTTGAAAAGCGAGAGATTGTGTAGAAAAATTTAATGTCGCCATTTTTAAATAATTCTTCGAGTTCATCTAAATCAATGCCATTAAAATGACGTTTAATCGTCTGGTAGGGAAGGTTAAGCGATTGCACTAATTCAATCATACGATGATAGGTCGGTTGTTCTAACAAAATTGTTTTTTTCTGATTTGGGAAAATCACTTGCGATAGAATATAAAGCGCCTGTTGAGTCCCTGAAGTGACCACAATATCTTCCTTCTTAGCATAAATAGCACTTTTTTCTAAGTATTTTTGCAATGAATCAATGAACTCTTGAAGCCCTTCTTGGTGATAGTAGTAGTTAAACAGATAATTTTCGCGATTAACTAGTGTTTCTGTTAAGCAAGTCGTAAAATCTTCATACGCCATATTGTTATAGTCGCTTAAACTGAGATTTAAGGGCGCTTCTTCCTGTTGTTTGTTTTTAAGGACATAATAGCCACTTTTTTCAACAGCATAAATATAATTTTGATATTTTAACTCTAGCAAAGCACGCAGAGCAGTATCTTTGCTGCAGTGAAAAGTTCGGCTCAAGCTACGAATGGAAGGAATTCTATCACCTTTTGATAGCTTTCCAGTTTCAATTTGATTAATGAGTGACGTGATAATTTCTTGATATTTACTTGCCATATTCTGTCCCCATACAGTTTTAGATAATACCTATTGTATAATAAATTGAATTTTCTTACAATATATTTAAACTTTCATATAAAACCTTTTCAAGCATGCTGATTTGTTTTTTATATGAGATTAGAAAGTTGTTTATTATGGAAGAACTCACAAAATCTGTAATCGTTGCTAACGATATTGTTGGTTTAGGAAAAGTAGCTTTGTCTAGCGCTTTGCCGGTACTATCATCGTGTCAAATCGAAGTTATTCCGATGCCAACCGTTCTTTTATCATCTCATACAGGTGGATTTAGTGACATTCACATTTCAGACTTAACGCAAGCGATTGAAGACTTCGTTAAACAATGGAATAATTTAGATTTTCCTTGCCAAGGTATCATTACAGGGTATTTTAAAACACAAAAGCAATTGGAAGTACTAGCTGAATATGCTCTTACCCACCAATTACCACGATTTGTTGACCCGATTATGGCAGATAATGGTCGCTTATATGCTGGATATCAAGAAACATTTGTTGAAAAGATGAAGCAATTTTGCAAAGACGCTGACGTTATTACTCCTAATTTAACTGAGGCTTGCTTGTTAACAGACTTACCTTACTTGAGTGAGAATTATTCAAAGACAGATATCGAGCAGCTGTGTCAAGCATTAGTGAAGTACAATAATAAACACATTATTTTAACGGGTATCTCTTTTGAAGATGATAAAATCGGCCTTGCACATTTTAATTGTGAGAGTGGCAACATTACTTACCATTTTTCAAAAGCTTACCCGTACCACTTTTTTGGAACTGGCGATTTAATAACTGCAATTCTCGGAGCTGGTTATTTTCATGACTTATCTTTAGATGATGTGGCAGAAGTTGCGCTAGACTTTATTGATAAAGCACTTGAACGAACTCTAGCCTTGAATCGTGATTTGCGATTTGGACTATCTTACGAGCCATTTTTGCCAGAATTAGCGCTTAACATCAAACGATTAATGGAGGAAAAAGTATGAAGAATCTTACGACACGTCAACTTGTTGAACTTAGTTTTTATTCAGCCTTGATTTTTATCAGTGTACAATTCTTAAGAATTCCGCTGGGCGCACAATTTGTCCATTTTGGAAATGCACTGGTAGTAGTTGCTGTACTATTATTCGGTTCAAAAATTGCAGCTTTGGTAGCTTCAATTGGTCTTGGACTATTTGATGTCATTAATGGGTACGCTGCTGAGGTTTGGATTACTATTTTAGAATCTTTGATAGTATGCTTGGTTCTTCATTTAGTTTTTGAAAAGCTGATGCATTCTGAAACTAAAGCACACAACGTTATTATCGTTGGTGTTGTAGCTGCTATTACTAAAATCATCAGCAATTTGGTTAAATATACTATCATTAACAGTGTGGTTGGTAGTCTACAACTGAATGTTGCCTTTTTGACAGCTTTGGTTAAAATTGGCGGAACATTCGGCTCTGCATTAGTGACAGTCATCTCAGTTCCAATTCTTTACCCAATTTTAAAACAAGTTTTTGATTATGAGCACGCTCATACCAAAACCATTTCTGAATAAATAAAAAGCTCTTTGACAAGAGCTTTTTATTTTGCGCTTTCAATGGTATAAAGTCATTGCTTTACTTCTTAAAGTCATGCTATAATTGAAAAGATTATGTATGAAGCAGGCTATAAAGCTCTGCTATTTTTTCAAAAAAATAATGAAAGTAAATAAAGAATGAGTATTTTAGAAGTTAAACATTTAAGCCATGGTTTTGGTGAACGTACAATTTTTGAAGATGTGTCTTTCCGATTATTAAAAGGTGAACACATTGGTCTTGTCGGAGCAAATGGTGAAGGGAAATCTACCTTCATGAGTATCGTTACTGGGCATTTACAGCCTGATGAAGGAAAGGTAGAATGGTCAAAATATGTAACTGCAGGTTACCTTGATCAGCACACTGTACTTGAAGCTGGTATGACAGTCCGTGACGTCTTGCGCACAGCTTTTGACGAACTATTCAAAACAGAAGCTCGTATCAATGATATTTACATGTCAATGGCAGATGAAGGTGCTGACATGGATGCACTTATGGAAGAAGTTGGTGAACTACAAGACCGTCTAGAATCACGTGATTTTTACACGCTCGATGCCAAGATTGACGAAGTCGCACGTGCCCTTGGTGTTATGGATTTTGGGATGGATTCTGATGTTACCGAATTATCAGGCGGTCAACGTACAAAAGTTCTACTAGCAAAACTTTTGCTTGAAAAACCAGATATCTTGCTTCTTGATGAGCCAACGAACTACCTTGATGCTGAGCACATTGAATGGTTGAAACGTTATCTTCAAAACTATGAAAATGCTTTTGTCTTGATTTCGCACGATATTCCATTCTTAAATGATGTTATTAATATCGTTTATCACGTAGAAAATCATGACTTGGTTCGCTATACTGGTGATTACGACAATTTCCAATCTGTTTATGCTATGAAAAAAGCGCAGCTTGAAGCAGCATACGAACGTCAACAAAAAGAAATTGCTGACTTGCAAGATTTCGTTAACCGTAACAAAGCGCGTGTTGCAACACGTAATATGGCTATGTCACGTCAGAAAAAATTAGACAAGATGGATCGCATTGAATTGCAGGCTGAAAAACCTAAACCTTCATTTGAATTCAAAGAATCTCGTACGCCAAGCCGATTCATCTTCCAAACTCAAGATTTAGAAATTGGTTACGACCGTCCATTGACAAAACCACTTAGCCTAACTTTTGAACGAAATCAAAAAGTTGCTATCATCGGTGCCAATGGTATTGGTAAAACAACTCTTCTTAAGAGTCTTTTAGGAATCATTCCGCCATTAGCAGGTAGTGTCGAACGTGGTGACTATATTGATCTCGGCTACTTTGAGCAAGAAGTTGCTGCTGGTAACCGCCAAACACCACTTGAAGCTGTCTGGGATGCTTTCCCTGCTTTAAACCAAGCAGAAGTACGTGCCGCTCTTGCTCGTTGCGGTTTAACATCAAAACATATTGAAAGTCAAATTCAAGTACTTTCAGGTGGTGAGCAAGCTAAAGTCCGTTTCTGTCTGCTTATGAATCGTGAAAATAACGTTCTTGTCCTCGATGAACCAACCAATCACTTGGATGTTGATGCCAAAGAAGAGCTTAAACGCGCTTTGAAAGCATACAAAGGAAGTATTTTGATGGTTTGCCACGAACCTGACTTCTATGAAGGTTGGACAGAAGTTTGGGATTTTAACGAACTAATGTAAAATAAAAACAAGAGTCTTGCTGAAGGCTCTTGTTTTTTTACCGTTCGCGACAAAAAAATGACCGTTTACGACATTTGCGTCAATTAGTAAAAAAATCTGGTATACTAATGTCGTACAATTCCATGCCTAATTTTAAAACTATGTGTTTGTATTGTCCAAATGACAGATTGGTCCGCTGATACCAAATATTGTATTCAAAAACTATTAGTCATTACTATTTTGACACGCCTAGTAGTGGCACTCATTTTTTAGTTATAAGGGAGTTAAAGGAGAAGTATGAAAGTAATTTATAAAGAAAAGTGGCTGATGTTTGGAAAATCAGTAAAGAAAATGTTGAAAGCTATCTAAATTGGGTAAAGGAAGCTTTCGATAAGAATTATTTATATTGGCTAGACAATCATTTACGTATTTTAATGGCAGGATTAAATCCTTCTACAGCAAGAAACTTTAAACTTGGTGCAGTTGGAAGTCTTGGCGGAGGCTTTACTGGTTATGGCATGTATCAGATTGGCTATTAGGAGATTATCTTGATTGCACCAACCATCGTATTATTTCTGAGAAGAGATTTAATAAGGAGTATCAGGTTATTGAAAAATAAACTCAAAGATTTTATTCTGAAAAAGCGTAAATTAGTAACCATACTTTGGATATCTTGGTGCTTATTTATTTTAATAGTCACCTACTTAGATCCACATAGGACATCGTATTGGCATTTTTTACCTTATTATTTTTTGATGCTAAGTGTTCCAATACTATTTTTGCATCAAAAAAAGGACCCCATGTTTATGAAACACGGGGTCCTTTTTAATCACGATACTTAATCATAGCTTCACAACGTTCAACAAGAAGTGAAAAGCAATTATCATCATCTTTGTTTTGATAAAGACCAGCTTTAGTTTGAAAAGCAAATTTTTCTGAAGTAATCATTTTTGATGTTTCTTGATAAAGTTGCCATTTTTCTTTATGACTTGAAAGAGCAATAAGCGCCTCAAGAACAAGTACAATAGACGAAATAATCACAGTCAAAAGTTTAAAACAAGGAATAGGTAAACTGGCTAAAATCGGAATTAGGGCAAGTGCAATGATTTGAATAACCTTAAATACAATAAACCATGCACGATGGAATTTTGCTTTTTTGCTATATGTATCGATAGCTTTTTCTAAACGTTCTGTTACATATGTTTCTACTGACATTTCGTTACAATCAATCATATAATCTCCTTGAGATAAGTCTTTTCGTATTTGATATCATTGTATCGCCTTAAGATATGATAGTCAAGAATGGAGGAGTACTGTAAGTTCTCGGCTTTTCCCCATAATAAAAAGACTTATGATATAATATTACGTGATAGATTTTCACAATTGTGAATAGAAAATAATAGTCAAATACTAAATATAGATTCGTTAATCAAGGAGAGAAAATTTATGGCAACTATTCAATGGTTTCCAGGGCATATGTCAAAAGCCCGTCGACAAGTTCAGGAAAATATTAAACACGTTGATTTCGTGACTATTTTAGTGGATGCACGTTTACCACTTTCAAGTCAAAACCCAATGCTAACAAAAATTGTTGGTGATAAACCAAAACTAATGATTTTAAATAAAGCAGATCTCGCTGACAGTAATCGCACAAAAGAATGGCACAAATATTTTGAGAGCCAAGGAATTAAAACACTAGCTGTTAATTCAAAAGAACAATCAACAGTTAAATTAGTGACTGAAGCCGCAAAATCATTAATGGCTGATAAACTAGCCAAATTACGTGAACGTGGTATTCAAAAAGAAACACTACGTACTATGATTATTGGAATTCCAAATGCTGGCAAATCTACACTGATGAACCGTTTGGCTGGTAAGAAAATTGCTGTCGTTGGTAATAAACCAGGCGTTACTAAAGGACAACAGTGGCTAAAATCTAATAAAGACCTAGAAATCCTTGACACACCTGGGATTCTTTGGCCAAAATTTGAAGACGAAGTCGTTGGTTTAAAACTTGCTCTTACAGGTGCGATTAAAGACCAACTATTACCAATGGATGAAGTAACTATCTTCGGGCTTAATTTCTTCAAAGAACACTATCCAGAACGTTTAAGTGAGCGTTATAAAGGAATCGACCTAGAAGAAGAAGCACCTGAAATTATCATGGCAATGACACAAAAACTAGGTTTCCGTGATGACTACGACCGTTTCTATGCTTTGTTCGTTAAAGACGTACGTGAAGGTAAACTCGGTCGTTACACTTTAGATGTCGTAGGAGAAATCGAAAATGGCGACCGTTAAAGAAGTAAAAGAAGCACTAGCAGCTATCGATAGCCTTGATGACAGTCGTTGGCTTGATTACGAATCAGATAGCCGTTCAGGAGTTCAAAAAGTGATAGCACAGCGAAAAAAAGCCATTCAAGCTGATATTGACGAAGATTTGCGTTTGGAAAATATGCTGCGCTATGAAAAAGAACTTTACAAGCAAGGCTATCAAGCTATTGGCGGAATTGATGAAGTTGGTCGAGGCCCGCTAGCAGGACCAGTAGTGACAGCTTGTGTTATTCTTCCTAAAAATTGTAAAATCAAGCATCTTAACGATTCTAAAAAAATTCCTAAAAAGCATCACGAAGAAATCTATGAAGAAGTACTTGCGCGTGCTTTAGGAGTGGGAATTGGTGTTATTGATAACAACGTCATTGATGATATCAATATCTACGAAGCAACTAAAGTCGGTATGTTACAGGCAATTGAACAATTAAAGGGAGAGGTTACAAGACCAGACTATCTTCTCATTGATGCTATGCATTTAGATACAGATATTCCGCAAGAATCTCTGATTAAAGGTGATGCCAACTCTTTGTCAATTGCTGCCGCATCTATTGTTGCTAAAGTAACACGTGACCGCATGATGGCTGATTATGCCAAAGAGTACCCTGGCTACGCTTTTGAAAAAAATGTGGGCTATGGAACAAAAGACCATCTTGAAGGGCTCAAAAAACTCGGAATTACACCTATTCACCGTAAAACATTTGAACCAATCAAGTCTATGTTAAAGGAGAGCTAATGCTAAGCGAAAAAGAAAAAATGCTCGCTGGTCAATTGTATGACGCTGGAGATAGTGAACTTGTAGCTATGCGTTTACACGCTCGTAAACAAATTTCACTTTTTAATAACGAAGACGACCGTGACAAGCGAAAAGAGATTATTAAAAATCTGTTCGGCGCTACTGGAAAAAATCTCTTGATGGAACAGCGTTTTGTTTGTGACTATGGAACAAATATCTATATCGGCGAAAATTTCTTTGCAAACTATAATTGTACAATGTTAGATGTCTGCGAGATTCATATTGGCGACAATGCTATGTTTGGTCCGAACTGTCAACTTCTGACTCCTCTACATCCGCTCGATGCCAAGGAACGGATCTCTGGTCTAGAATATGGCGCACCAATTACTATTGGAGACAACGTGTGGCTTGGAGGAGGCGTTACAATCTTACCTGGTGTTACGCTAGGTGATAATGTCGTCGTAGGAGCAGGTTCTGTCGTTACAAAATCGTTCGGTGATAACGTCGTTATTGCTGGTAATCCTGCAAAAATCATAAAAACATTAGATTAGTATCAAAAATATCTCACAAAGTCCTGTTTTCAGGACTTTTTTTCGAATAATAAAGTAGTGAGGTATAAAATGAACAATTTTGAATTATTTAAATTAAAACAAGCAGGACTGACTAATCTTAATATTTTAGCCCTTTTAGATTATCAGAGTAAACAAGAAAAATCTTTGTCCTTGCGAGATATGGCTGTAGCTTCAAAGTGTAAGAATCCAATTCTTTTCATGGAAAAATACAAATCTCTTGATAGTAAATCATTGCGCCTAATTTTTAATCAGTATCCTAGTATTTCAATACTAGACGATGAATATCCAATAGAATTGAAGAATTGCTATAATCCACCTGTTTTGCTCTTTTACCAAGGCAACGTAGAGTTGCTTAAACGTCTGAAAATGGCAGTAGTAGGAGCGAGGACAGCCTCTCAAACAGGAACAAAATCTGTTCAAAAGATTGTTAGTGAACTCGGAAATCAGTTTGTTATTGTTAGCGGGTTGGCGCGTGGAATTGACACAAGTGCACACATTTCAGCGTTAAAAAATGGCGGAGCAACTATAGCTGTTATCGGCTGTGGATTAGATGTTCATTACCCTAAAGAAAACAAGCTATTGCAAGAATATCTAGGTAAAAATCACCTAATTCTAAGTGAGTATGCAGTAGGAGAGGCTCCACTAAAATTCCACTTTCCAGAACGCAATCGCATCATTGCGGGATTGTCTCAAGGTGTTATTGTAGCAGAAGCAAAAATGCGTTCAGGTAGTTTAATTACTTGTGAGAGAGCGCTGGAAGAAGGACGAGATGTTTTTGCAATTCCAGGAAATATCTTGGATGGAAAATCCGACGGTTGCCATCACCTGATAAAGGAAGGTGCAAAATGCATTACATCAGGCATGGATGTCCTCTCAGAATACCAATTATAATTATTAAGCACCTTATTCGGTGCTTTTTTGTAGACAAATATGGATTTTTCAGATAATTAGCTAAATGCTGTCATAGCAAAGGTTGGGAGCATTTTTTTCTTCAATTTTTTCAAAATCTTTTCTATTAAATATAACTTTTTTATTGACAGTTTTTAAAAAGCGGGGTATCATGTTATAAGTTTATTACTGATAGGAAGTGAGCTTATGGCAACGACTACTACAAAAGCCCAAACAGCTGTTAAAAAAACTAGTAAAAAAACAACAAAGAAAAAAACAGCTGCCAAGAAAAACTTGGTTATTGTGGAATCACCAGCTAAAGCAAAAACAATTGAGAAATATCTAGGACGCAACTATAAAGTTGTCGCTTCAGTTGGTCATATCCGCGATTTGAAAAAATCTAGCATGTCTATTGATTTTGAGAACAACTATGAACCTCAATACATCAATATTCGTGGTAAAGGTCCTTTGATTAATGATTTGAAAAAAGAAGCTAAAAAATCTAAAAAAGTATATCTTGCAAGTGACCCGGACCGCGAAGGAGAAGCTATTTCATGGCATTTGGCACATATTTTAGGTCTTGATGAAAACGACAAAAACCGTGTTGTTTTCAATGAAATTACAAAAGATGCTGTCAAAAATGCCTTTGTCGAACCACGTCAAATCGATATGGACTTGGTAGATGCTCAACAAGCACGTCGTGTACTAGACCGTATTGTGGGTTATTCTATTTCACCACTGCTTTGGAAAAAAGTTAAAAAAGGTCTTTCTGCTGGTCGTGTACAATCTGTAGCACTGAAATTAATTATTGACCGTGAAAATGAAATCAAAGCCTTTAAACCTGAAGAATACTGGACAATTGATGGATTCTTCAAAAAAGGTACTAAAAAATTCCAAGCTGCTTTTTATGGCATTGACGGCAAAAAATTAAAACTTAATACTAACGAAGATGTTCAAAAAGTTCTTGCCCGACTTACTAGTGATGAGTTTAATGTAGCCAAAGTTGAAAAGAAAGAACGTCGTCGTAATGCACCACTTCCATATACAACATCATCTCTTCAACAAGATGCTGCTAACAAAATCAACTTCCGTACACGTAAGACAATGATGGTCGCTCAACAATTATATGAAGGTATCAGCCTCGGTAAGAGTGGTACACAAGGTTTGATTACTTACATGCGTACTGACTCTACACGTATCAGTCCTGTCGCCCAAAATGATGCTGCAAGCTTTATTACTGAACGTTTCGGCGAAAACTATTCTAAGCACGGTAGCCGCGTGAAAAATGCATCTGGTGCACAAGACGCCCACGAAGCAATTCGTCCTTCAAATGTTAATTTGACACCAGAATCAATTGCCAAACACCTAGATAAAGACCAATTAAAACTTTACACACTGATTTGGAATCGATTTGTTGCAAGTCAAATGACTGCAGCTGTCTTTGATACCATGAAAGTTAATTTAGAACAAAATGGTGTAAGCTTTACAGCAAATGGTAGTAAAGTCAAATTTGACGGTTATTTAGCCGTTTACAATGACTCAGATAAAAATAAAATGCTACCTGATATGGTTGAAGGTGATGTTGTTAAGAAAGTTTCTACAAATCCCGAACAACACTTCACTCAGCCACCAGCACGTTATTCTGAAGCAACTCTTATCAAAACATTGGAAGAAAATGGAGTCGGTCGTCCATCAACATACGCGCCAACACTTGATGTCATCCAAAGACGTTACTATGTTCGCTTGGTTTCAAAACGTTTTGAGCCAACTGAACTCGGTGAAATTGTCAATAATCTAATCGTTGAATTCTTCCCTGATATCGTTGATGTCAAATTTACAGCCGATATGGAAGGTAAGCTTGATGAAGTCGAAGAAGGTAAAGAACAATGGCAAAAAGTTATTGACGCTTTCTATAAACCATTTGAAAAAGAACTAGCAAAAGCCGAAACAGAAATCGAAAAAATTCAAATCAAAGATGAACCAGCTGGTTTTGATTGCGATGTTTGCGGACATCCAATGGTTATTAAACTTGGGCGCTACGGAAAATTCTACGCTTGTAGTAATTTCCCTGAGTGTCACAACACGAAAGCTATCACGAAAGAGATTGGTGTTACTTGTCCAACTTGTGGTGAAGGTCAAGTTATCGAACGCAAAACAAAACGTAACCGTATCTTCTATGGTTGTGACAAATACCCAGAATGTGAATTCACTTCATGGGACAAACCTGTCGGACGTTCTTGTCCAAAATGTGGTCAATTCCTTGTTGAGAAGAAAATCCGTGGCGGCGGTAAACAAGTCGTCTGCAGCAATGAAGAATGCGACTACGAAGAAGCAAAAGTTAAATAAAACAATCAACCTTGCAATTCCTTTTGCAAGGTTTTTCTATGCATTTTTGTTGTCATTATAATGCACTTTTTGAAAAATTTCCGTTATAACAGACTTTTTTGATAAGTCTATTATAATAGACCTATAAGAGAGGTGCCCTATGAATTATTTTGCAGTAATTGGCGATATTATTGATTCAAAAAAATTAATAACTGCTATCAAGTTCAAAAAACGTTAGAAACTTGCTTAAATGATTTAAATAATGAATATCAAGCCGTTTTAGTATCCAAATTCTCTATTACACTTGGTGATGAATTTCAAGGATTACTTAGCCTTGATGCTCCACTATTTCAAATCATTGACCGTATTAATCTAGCTATGCAGCCTTATCAAGTGCGTTTTGGAATTGGTTTAGGAAAAATTTTAACAGACATCAACCCAGAACTAAGTATTGGTGCCGATGGTCCAGCTTACTGGCATGCTAGAAAAGCAATTAATTATATTCACCAAAAAAATGACTACGGTAACACACAAATCGCTGTTTATTCTGACAACGAAGAGAAAATTAGTATCATCAACACCTTAATTGCAAGCAGCGAAGCTATCAAATCTGACTGGCGATCAAGTCAGGAAATGGTTTTAAAAGAACTTCTAAGTATGGGAATATATGATGAGCACTTTGACCAAAAACAATTAGCAAAACGTCTAGAATTATCAACTAGCGCTCTTTCAAAACGCTTAAAAAGCAGCAACATCAAAATATACTTATGTGCTCGAAATACTGCACTACAGGCACTAAAACACATCTGAGAGGAGCTAGATTAATGCCAATTACAGGACTTTCACACTATTTAATCCAAAATCCTACACTGACTTTACTATTGATTTGTCACTTTTTATCGGATTTTCAACTTCAAAATCAAACTGTCGCAGACCGTAAAAATACGGGTAGGAAATATCTAATGATTCACTTATTTGGCGTTGCGTTCCCGCTAATTCTTGTGACTTGTTTTTTTACCAAACCTCTGGATGATTAGCTTGATTATTCTCTTTAGTCATGCTCTTATTGATTTTGGCAAATCTTATATCTCTAACTGGTTACGCTTAAGCAATATGGTAACTTTTCTTTTGGACCAGATGCTTCATATAGCAATTATTCTTTTTCTAGTGAAAAATAACCCTGTGGTAAATCTCATAGCGAGTGAACAAATAGGACAGATGCTCAATATGATTTTGTTTCTTGTATTGATTACAAAACCTACTAATGTCTTTTTTAAGATTTTCTTCCAAAAATATCAGCCAAAAGACAATCAAAAAATGGATACTATTCCAGGAGCAGGAGCTACTATCGGACTATTAGAACGAATTGTAATGAGTATTTGTATCATTTTTAATCAATTCGCCTCAATAGGCTTAGTTTTTACAGCAAAATCTATTGTACGTTATAACAAAATTTCAGAAAGTCCAACATTTGCAGAATATTATTTGATTGGATTACTATTTAGTATTTTAAGTGTTTTGCTGGCTACTTGATTTGTTTGTTTTAGCCTTTTTTACATAACTTTAATTATGTTTTACATTTTAAATATTTGTTTGTATTTCAATGATTTTATGTTATGATAGTCAAGTATTAAAAATAGAAAGATTCAGATATGGGAAATCCCCGTGTCTGGAAGCGATGTTAGATTGGCTTAGTTAGCCATTTTGGCGTCGTTTTGGAGGTATTAGTATATTGTCTCAATCATCATACATTAACGTTATTGGAGCTGGTTTAGCTGGTTCTGAAGCCGCTTATCAGATCGCTAAGCGTGGTATTCCAGTTAAACTTTACGAAATGCGTGGCGTTAAACCAACTCCTCAGCATAAAACTGATAAATTCGCTGAACTTGTCTGCTCAAATTCACTTCGTGGTGACAGTTTAACAAATGCTGTTGGTCTTTTGAAAGAAGAAATGCGTCGCTTGGATTCTGTTATCATGAAAGCTGCTGAAAGCACCCGTGTGCCTGCTGGTGGTGCTCTTGCTGTCGACCGTGACGGATTTTCACAAATGGTAACTGATGAAGTTACAAACCACCCACTTATCGAAGTTATCCGTGAAGAAATCACTGAAATCCCCGACGATGCTATCACAGTCATCGCCAGTGGTCCACTTACTTCAGATGCCTTGGCTGCAAAAATCCACGAATTAAACGGCGGCGATGGCTTCTATTTCTACGATGCGGCAGCACCAATTGTTGATAAAAGTTCTATCGACATGGATAAAGTTTACCTTAAATCACGTTATGACAAAGGGGAAGCTGCTTACCTTAACTGCCCAATGACAAAAGAAGAATTCATGGCTTTCCACGAAGCTCTTGTCAATGCTGAAGAAGCTCCGCTAAATTCATTTGAAAAAGAAAAATACTTCGAAGGTTGTATGCCAATTGAAGTGATGGCTAAACGCGGCATCAAAACAATGCTTTATGGCCCTATGAAACCAGTTGGGCTCGAATATCCAGATGACTACAAAGGTCCACGTGACGGTGAATTTAAAACACCATATGCCGTTGTTCAACTACGCCAAGATAACGCTGCTGGTAGCCTATTTAATATCGTTGGTTTCCAAACACACCTCAAATGGGGTGAACAAAAACGTGTTTTCCGCATGATTCCAGGTCTAGAAAATGCTGAATTTGTTCGTTACGGCGTTATGCACCGTAACTCATACATGGATTCTCCAAATCTTTTGACAGAAACATTTGCTACACGTCAAAATCCAAATCTTTTCTTCGCTGGACAAATGACAGGTGTTGAAGGTTATGTAGAATCTGCTGCCTCAGGTCTTGTAGCTGGTATCAATGCTGTGCGTCGTTTCAAGGGTGAAGAACCAGTTATCTTCCCTCAAACAACAGCTATCGGTGCATTGCCTCACTACATCACTCATGCTGAAAGCAAACATTTCCAACCAATGAACGTTAACTTTGGAATCGTTAAAGAGCTTGAAGGACCACGTATCCGTGATAAAAAAGAACGTTACGAAAAAGTTGCTGAACGTGCTTTGAAAGACTTAGAAGAATACCTTAACGTTTAAACCTAGTAATCAAAGAGGAGGTGCACAATGTTTCCAATTCAATTGGGACTAAAAGCAAGTTGCAATCCAGAGCAAATGATGACACGTTTGAAATATCAGCCAGATGTTTTTGAATTTTTCACAAGTGAAAATGATTTTACGCCTGAAGGGCTTAAACAACTTGAAAATGCTGTTCAAACCGTAAGAAAGTCTGGTGTTAAAACCATCGTACTTCATCATCCTATGAAATATCATGGACGCTTTTTAGAACTTGTCGCACACCCTTCAAATAACACTGAATTAGTTGATTTTATTGATTTTTCAACAGAAAAATTGTTAGAAATCGCTGAAAAATATGATTGTAAAGTTTTAATTCATGGTTCATACGAACTTCGAGAAAAAGATTTGTTAGAACCGTTTAAAAGCATTGAAAAAGCAAGAGAGTACTTATTTTCTCGCATGGATTATCTTTGCAAGATTGGGCATGGTCGTATTATTTTTGAAAATGGTATTTCAATACTATATTCATATGGTAATCCAGAATTAGACCAAATTATTGCTAAAAAGGGCTATCAACTTGCTTATGATATTTCTCATGCCTTTATCTTTCTTCGTGGTGACAACAAAGCCCTGCAAGAATCTCTAAAAGTCTTGAAAAATAACATTGTTCATTATCATTTAGTAGATTCATTTGGAAAAACACATGACAGCTTGACGCTCGGGCATGGAAAAGTTGATTGGGCGAAAGCTCTGCCATTCTTTAATGAAAAGGCAAGTAGCATATATGAAATTAATCTAAAAGATCTGACAAACCCAGTTGAGCAACTAGAAAGTCACGACTACCTCAAAAAAATCGCTAGTCAGCTACAATGACAAGTCCAGGACTATTAAAGTCTTGGACTTTTTCTTACATTTTTGTAAGTTTTCTCCCTGAAAGTGTAAGAATAAGAGCCTTTGTTTTCGATAAAATAAAGATGTCAAGAAGGAAGGAGTAGCAGTATGGCTGATAGTATCAAAAAACACATCATTTTATGGAATACTTTTATTGTTTGGCTTATGTTGCTCTTTTTGGGTTCCATCATTTATATCATTTTCTATGCACTTAGCATTAAAAGGTAGAAGAAGGAGATTATTATGATTGAATGCTATAGTTTAATAACAATTCTATCAATCATCGTAGGAGGACTAGCTAGCTTAGCACTTTGGTACTGGAGTGGTAGAAGACCACCAAAAAAAGACTTGAAAAATAAAAGCAGAAGTAGAGTTACTAAAACAAAAAAGATATAATGAAACAAAGGAGAAATTATGTTACTAGAAATCAATCACTTAGAGAAAGTTTTTCGCACGCGCTTTTCAAAAGAAGCGACGCGCGCACTGCAAGACGTTGATTTTAAGGTTGATGAAAAAGAATTCATCGCAATCATGGGAGAATCCGGATCAGGTAAAACAACCTTACTAAATATTTTGGCAACACTTGAAAAGCCAACAAACGGATCAGTTTTCCTAAATGGTCAAGAAATTACAAAAATAAAAGAAAGTAACTTAGCCGACTTTCGCTTAAAAAACTTAGGATTTGTTTTCCAAGATTTTAATTTGCTGGATACATTATCTGTTAAGGATAATATCTTTTTACCTTTAGTACTTGGGCGTGTTAACTATCAAGAAATGGAAAAACGCATTGCAGTACTCGCTCCTAAATTACACATAGAAGAGCTGCTTGAAAAACGTCCATTTGAACTATCTGGTGGTCAAAAACAACGTGTTGCTATTGCTCGTAGTTTGATAGCCAATGCGCAACTTCTTTTAGCTGATGAACCAACAGCAGCGCTAGATTACAAAAATTCAGAAGATATTCTAAATCTTTTTGAAGAAATCAATAACGATGGACAAGCACTTCTTATGGTAACTCACTCAGCAAATGCAGCAAGTCATGCCAAACGTGTGTTGTTCATCAAAGACGGTCGTATTTTCCACCAAATTTACCGTGGAAATAAAACCAATCAAGAATTCAGTAAAGACATTTCACTTGCGATGGCAGCCCTTCTAGGAGGTGAGTAAGATGTTCTATGCTAAATTAGCTTGGTCAAACCTTAAAAAATCATTTAACATCTTTGCCCCATTCTTACTAGCAAGTATTGTACTATTTATTCTAGATTGTTCTACACTATTGATTCTTTACAGTCCAATCTCTGATGACATGCAGTATAGCAATTCCGTTCTTGGTCTTGCAATTATTGTCCTAATGATTTTCACAATCATCATGGAAGTTTATAGTTACAATTTCTTGCTGAAGCAGAGAAGTAAAGAATTTGGTCTATATAACATCTTAGGGATGAATCATAAGCAGGTTAACTTAGTATCAACGATTGAATTAATTCTGTCATTTGTTGCTATTATCATACTAGGTAGTGTGCTGTCCGCAATCTTTTCTCAGCTTTTCTACCTCATCTTTGTCAACCTGTTACATTATGATAAGCTCATTTTGTCTTTATCACCTGTAGCATTTATCCTAAATATCGTTGCATTTGCGGTAATTTTTGTACTGCTAGAAATCGTAAACCTCATCACCATTCATCGTTCATCACCTCTTAGTTTGTTTAAACGCCAAGAAAAAGGTGAAAAAGAACCTCGAGGCAATATCATTTTTGCATTACTCAGCCTTATTTGCCTCGGTTCTGGTTATTATCTATCAGTAACTTCTGAAAAAATAGCTGCGCTAGTAGTCGTATATCGTTTCTTTATCGCAGTAGTTTTAGTCATTATTGGTACCTATCTCTTTTACATTAGTTTTATGGCATGGTACCTAAAACATCGTCGCAAAAATAAAAAATATTTTTACACGCCTGAACATTTTGTAACAACTTCACAAATGATTTTCAGAATGAAACAAAATGCAGTTGGTCTTGCTAATATCACGTTACTTGCCATCATGTCTTTTGTAGCGATTGCGACAACAACGTCATTGTACGTCAGTGGACAAAATCAACTTGATACCTTGTTCCCTGAACAAACACAGATTACGTTGACTAATTACATTAACTCAAATGACGATTCAAAAACACTCACTGAGGGCGATTTCACTGATATTCTCAAAAGACAAGTTAGTGATAAACTCGGAAAATCAAATGATGATTTTCTAACTTATCAATCCGATTTGGCAGCTTTCTCTGTTCCGACAGGAAAGTCAATGAAACTTACAGATAATGATGTTAAACACCCTAATGTCAATGCATTTGGATCTGTTTATATGACAACACAAGATGATTTCAGAGCGCTAGGGAATAATACTCCGATACTAAAAGACGGTCAAATCGCTTTTTACAAACAAAAAGGAGATAGTCAGCTTGAGGAATTAACTCTATTTGATAAGACATTTAAAAATGTTAAAAACTTCAAGTCAGCAACATTCCCAGAATTCGGAAATTCTTATAATCCATGTGTCATCATCTTTAGTAGTGATTCAGAATTAACAGAAGTTGAGAACCTTTTTGAGGCGCATCGTATGCCAATGCAAGAGAACTTGATTGCCTATGGTGATTTGACAAAAAATGAAGTTAACCAAATCTCTAAAGATATGGTATTGCCTGACGATGACGTTCATCAAGAAGTTCAAGGTATTATTGAAACAAAAGAAAACTTCAGAAATGAAATGTATGCTATTACTGGAGGCTTCCTCTTTACAGGCTTCCTACTTGGGCTTAGTTTCTTACTTGGTGCAGCCCTAATCATCTACTATAAACAATTAACAGAAGGAATCGAAGATAAAAAATCATACAAGATTTTACAAGAAGTCGGTATGAGTAAAGAAGCTGTGAAAAAAGCTATCAATTCACAAACCTTACTTGTTTTCTTCATGCCACTTGGAATTGCAATTGTGCACTTTATCTTTGCGTTAACAATGTTAAAACAAATGCTCTTACTCTTTGGTGTAACTGGCTCAAGTATGATTATTGTGAGTGGTATTACAATACTAGGCCTCATTATCGTTTACTTCTTAATCTATAAATTTACTAGTCGAACATACTACAAAGCAATCGAGCGCTAATCATAAAACTACTCTTTTAAATAAAAACTCCAAAAAATTTTGATGAGAAAGTTCAGCTGAAAATGGTCGTAATGACCATTTTTTGCTACAATTGAAAATATGAAACAAGGAAAAATTTATATTGTCGAAGACGATCAAACCATTGTAACTTTGCTAAAGCGGCACTTGGCTAAATCCTATGACGTTTTTAGTGTCAACAATTTTCGTGCTATTAAGCAAGAGGTTGAAGAAATAAAACCAGATCTTATTTTGATGGATATTACACTGCCTTACTTTAATGGCTTTTACTGGACGACCGAAATCCGTAAAACCATGACTTTACCTCTTATTTTTATCTCTTCAAGCGATGATGAGATGGATACTGTCATGGCACTTAACATGGGAGGAGATGACTTTATCTCTAAACCATTCTCTCTAACTATTTTGGATGCCAAGATTTCAGCATTTTTGCGTAGAGCATACCAGTTCACTTCTGATAACTATCAACTTGATGAGTTTTCACTGTCACGTGATGGTATTTTGTCAAATGGAAGCGAGCAAATTAATCTTTCTCCAACAGAAAATAAAATCCTAAGTATCTTGTTTGAACGTCAAAATCAAGTCGTCCCAAAAGAAGAATTGCTAGAAAAACTGTGGGAGAACGAAAGTTTTATCGACCAAAATACTTTGAGTGTGAATATGACACGCCTACGTAAAAAAGTGCAGCCAATTGGCTTTGATCGCATCCATACCGTGAGAGGAGTAGGGTACCTTCTAAAATGATTCAAAAATATTTTAAAGAATATAGTATTTGGTATTTGACTTATGCTATATTAGCAAGTCTTTTTCTAATAACATTTTTCCTATTTCATTTGCCACTTGCATATTTCGAAGTCAGTTTTAGCTTTAATATTACAATACTAATTTTCATCAGTATACGACAATACTGTAAATTTAAGAAAAAACAAGTGATTTTACAACAATTTATTTATGCAAAAGAATTAGATGACTTTAACTTGCCATCTGAAGAAGCATTTAAAAACATTATTTTTAAGCAAAAAGAAGAACAGGCTACTGAAGTTTTAAATCTTAAAACACAAATCGAAAACATCCAAAATCTGATTAAAATGTGGTCACATCAGATGAAGGTTCCTTTGTCAGCATTATCTCTTATGGCTCAAACAAATCAACTCCAAGAAAAAGAGGTTGAACAACAACTAAATCGACTCCAGAATTATTTAGACACTTTGTTAAACTATTTGAAGTTTAATCAGAATAAAGATGATTTCCGTTTTGAAAAAATTTCAGTTAAAGATTGTGTAACTGAAATTGTAAAAAAATACCGTGTTTCTTGCCTACTAAAGCATCTTTCAGTAGAAGTTAATGGTGATTGGCAACTTAACTCAGATCGTAAATGGATAAATTTTGCTCTGACACAGCTTATTGATAATGCCATTAAGTATTCAAAAGATGGCGGAAAGATTTCTATTCAAATAACTAAAGGTTGTATTGAAATATCAGACAATGGTATTGGCATACTAGAAGAAGATCTGCCACGAATTTTTGAAGAAGGCTTTACTGGTTTTAATGGTCACGAACATCAAAAAGCAACTGGTCTTGGTCTTTACATGACAAAACAAGTCTTAGATAGTCTTAATTTAAATATTTCTATCAAAAGTCAAATCGAGCAAGGAACTCAAGTTTTCATTACACCTCAAAAATAAAAGCAAGACTATTTTGTCTTGCTTTTATTTTTATCAAAATGTTTAGGGGGAAAGTAATTTTAAAAGGTGACAATAAAATACATATTTTTATTTATGTAAACCATGGATTCTAGTTTTATTTTCTGTAAAAACACCTGGTCTTTGATTGACCAGGTTTAATATTATAATTTGTCCAAAGCATTTTTCTGCTCATCATTGACAATATGGGTATATAAGTCGGTAACTTGAGTAGTTGCATGTCCCAATTGGTGGCTGACGAGTACTTGTGATTTAGTAGCCCCATATAATCTTGTTGCCAAAGTGTGACGTAGCTTGTGGGGTGTCACTCGAACTTTAAAGTCTTGTGAGTATTTAGCTACTAATTTTTCAATACTTGATGCATCAATACGATTTGGAACACCACGGTATTCTGTTAAAAATAGTGCTTGATCTTGTTTTTCTGCTTTATAACGAGGTGCACGAATTTTTAAATATTCTTCGAGATATGGTTTAGCAAAAGCAGCAACGTTAACAGAGTCTCGTTTTCCACCTTTACGAGTGACTTCAATAACCATCATATTGAGGTTTAAATCTTTTAAATCAAGATTAACTGCTTCAGAAAGACGGACACCAGAAGCAAGAAGAAGAGCAATAATAGCTAAATCTCGCTCCTTATTTTTCTGGAAGGAGGAGAGGGCACGGTGAGAGAGCTTATTCTGATATTCTTTGTCAATATACTCGATAAACGCTATCGTCTCATCTCCCAAAAATAGCTTTCCTTTGATGTTTTCAGCACGAGCAGCTAAAGTTTCTTTCTTCTTCTTAGTTGCAATCTTTTTCATGACATTTCGATAGAAGTAGGGGTCACCATTTTCATCCTCGACCTCTTCTGTTAGATATTTAAAAAGGCTTGAAAGCGCTGATAACGTCCGATTGATTGTGGTCTGTGAGACCCCTTGCTTGGTTGAATAGGTATTTAGCGAAGGTCGTTCACGCAAATAGAGAACGAAGGATTCCATATCTTTTTTAGACAAATGCTCTAAAGTCGTTAACTCAACATCAGCAATTTTTTTAGCATTTGAAATTCCTGATTCAAGAATCCATTCAAAAAATCGTCTGTATTCCTTAAGATATTCGTACAAGGTTGTAAAACTATATGGCACAGATAGTTTTGATTGGTAATAGTCAAGGACATACCAGGGCATTATTTTTTTTAATTCATCAATTTTTTCAAGTAATTTTTCACGTTTCATCTAAAAATCTCCACAGATATCTTTATAATAGTAGTTTATCATAGACTGATTTGTTTTTCAAGAAAATTACAGTTTTTCGGAAAGATGTAATGAGAAATTTTAGAAACAAGTACTTTATATTGGTTTTTTTATATTTGTCTTGAATACTTGATTTTATGCTTTTTTCACTGATTAGATTTTTTAGTGACTACTTGTTCTTCAATTCCCTTATTTAAAAAAATCTTTTTTCGAAAAAAGATTTTTCTTTTTTAAGTGATAAATCAATTACACAGGAAAATCTCAATCTGAATTTTGATATTCATCATTTTTTACATAAATCCCTATTTTTATCTTCTTTTAGGTGATTTTCAATAAATTTTCATTATTATTTACTAATAAATAGACTTTTTGATTACTTTTTTAGGAAAACTGTCATATTGTTATCTAAAAACACCTTCTATTTTATCCTTTTTGTGTTTTTTAGCCAGTGTAAACGGATACAAATATACAAACTCCACATTTTCAAATGCGGAGTTCTTTTTTATTAGACAAATTCGATGATTTTGCCTTTACAATTCTTGATTAACTCGTAATCATGAGTAACTATAATTATTATTTTTTTGTTTTGTACCATTTGCTGTAAAATATCAATCATGTTAATCATTTATCCTCAACACAAGCCACTTTTAGGTTCATCTAAGATAATGATTGGTTTATCAGATACTTTAGCCATGGACAAAAGCAAACGCTGTTTTTTCACCACCTGATAAAGTAAAAATATCACGGTCAAGCAAACTTTTTCCATCATAAGTCATATCACCAGATAACTTAGCTGTTTGAAAATAAAGAATCACTCCATTAATAACCTTTAAAAGACTACTTTTCCCGCAACCTGAACTGCCCTGTTAAAACAGAAATTTCTCCTGGTTTAAAACTGAGATTGATATCTTCTAAAATGGAATTATCATAAGTAAGTGAAAAAGTTTGAATTTTAGCATCATTTAACTCCAAATCATCAAAACTAGGATAACCAACATAAACAGCATCCAAAAATAGTCAAGTCAACTCAAACGAGGTCTTGAAATACTAGACCTTGCTTGACCAATAGCTATTCCTCTGGTCATCGCTGAAATAGACATGTTATCTGCTGTTCGGGACAAACACATCAAGAGGGGAACAAACCGGTATTCTATCATGCGTAAAGGATGATGAAAAAATGATTGGTCACTAAACCTTGTAAATACATAGCTTCTTTGATCTGCTGATAATCTTCTTTTAGCGTATAAAAAAATCGAAACATGACTGACAAAGGTATGATTAAACTATCAAGAAATTTCATTTTCTTTAAAGATGCTACTAAATCACCCATAGCTCAAAACTGCCTTTAAAACCAAATACCATATGACAATAACCGAATATATCCAACAACGTCGTATGGCACTAGCAGAGCAGCTCTTAATGACAACTCAACTTGAAATCAAAGAGGTGGTTATCGCCGTTGGCTACACTTCACATAGCCGATTTTCAAGCTTATTTTAAAAGTATGTTGGCGTTTACCCACACGATATTAAAAAACAACCTAAAAATAAAGAAAAAGGCCCATATCACAACTGCCTCAATAAACTCTGTGACGTAAAGAAAGCCACCGAAAATGGCTCTATAATTCCTGTAGTGGGTAATTCCACTTTGGAGATTAGTAGAAAATTTATTAATCCTTAACCCAAGTTTCTCCTGATTGTAAATAAATTCTACCCATTATTTTAATTTGAAAATTGTCAGGAAATTTCCAAGAGTTATATTGATAGAAATATTACATAGTATTATAATTGATTATGATTTATTTTGAAAGGGTTTGTATTTATTGTGGAACATTCTGAATTAATTGTTATGCTGACACATAACGACCTAACGATCTTAAATGCTGCAGAGATTTTTGATCAATGTAAAAACTCAAAAGCTCAATATTGGGGGTTTAAAGAGGAGCCACTTCCCTTAGAGGAAATGAAAAAGCTATTTAGCTACATGAAAGCTTGTGGTAAAACTACGTTTTTAGAGGTTGTCGCCTACAGTGAGGAGGAAGGCTTAGAGGGTGCAAAATTAGCGCATGAATGTTGCTGTGATATTTTGATGGGTACTATTTTCAGCGACAAAATAAACATATTTTGCCAGGAAAATAAGATGAAGTATATGCCATTTTTAGGTAAGATTACAGGACGTCCATCTGTTTTGGAAGGTTCAATCGATAGTTTCATTGATGAAGCAAATCAGTATTTGGCTAAGGGCGTATTTGGATTTGATTTATTGGGTTATCGCTATACTGGTGATGCAGAATTGCTAAACAAGACTGTTGTAGAATCAGTTGATGCACCAGTTTGTTTGGCTGGTAGCGTCGATAGTTTTGAAAAATTGGACCATATCAAAGAGATTAAACCCTGGGCTTTTACAATCGGGAGTGCCTTCTTTGAGAAGAAATTTGGCGATGATTTTGCTGAGCAAATTGATATCGTCTGTGACTATATGGCCAACTGATTATGTTTTGTTACTGCCGTAAAATGCCTTGAGTTCCCCAAGTTTTAAAAGACAAAAAGAAGACCTAATACCTTGAATTCTAGGTATTAGGTCTTCTTTTGAATTATGATCGAATCATTTCTGCAGGGATAAGTTTTGGATCAAACATAATTTGTGATTTATTATCCCAAATTAATTCTTTAGCAGTTACTTCTTCAGATTTTTTATCGATAGTTTGACGATAAATTTGTGAGCGACGATAATATTTATCGTTTTTGCGAATAACATGATGATCTTCTTCTAACAGTTCGTAACGGTTATCAAACGGTTTCTCGCTACGTAATTCTGCTTCTAGTGTCTCACCTTGGACAGACATACAGATCTGAATTGTTTGGTCAGTTGAGTTTTTGAATCGGTAATCAACATAATTATAAGCAACTGATGTCCCATTAGCAAATGGGACACGATGATCAAAGTCTGCAGCTAAGGCATCTGAGTGTGTATTTAGTTCTGTAATTTCAAGAGGGCTATGTAAAATCAGTAAATTGAGCGTATTTGCTAAGTTACAAAGTCCCCCACCTGTTTCAGCTTCTACACTATCGCCAATGATGACACGACCATCCATATAGCCTTTTTTCTCATTGATCTTGCCGACAAGATGCCAAAAAGAGAACTCCTCTCCAGGTTCCATAATAATTTTATCCATGGTTCGTGAAGCAATATCGATATTATGGGCTTTATTATATTGTAGTTCTGGGTCAATACCAGGTCCTTTTTTGATAAGGTTGGATTGGTGAACTGAGACAACATTGGGGAGTAATTGATCAGATTTTGTTGTGGCAAAAACTTTCTTTTCCCTAGCATTCTTGAGGTGGCGTTTTAAGATTTCCTTATATACCGAAATTTTATACGTCGTTGGGCTTATTTCACTAAACAATAAATCTTTATTCCAAAATACCATATTTTTAATGCTCCCTTACCTTGGTGATAGTGCCTAAGCGATTATAGTAACGCTTGCTCTTAACATATACTTTAAGAAAAAGCGATTCTAGCTTGCGCTTTTTTCCGATATTGATTTCGTGAGGGTGTCGCAAAAATTTCACTAGGATGCTTGCTATACCAACACGATTAGCTCCTAAGACATCCGTAAAAATTTGATCACCGATAAAGATAATGCATTCCTTAGGCAAGCTAAGTTGTTTAATAGCGCTTAGGTACTGGTCAGGTCTGGGCTTGTCTGCCAGTCCGATAAATCCAGTATCATTGATATTGGTCAAAAATGCTTCAATCCGCTCTGGACTATTATTTGATAAGATGAAGGTCTTAAAGCCAATAATCTGGAGTGTTTTGAATAGGGCTTCTACCTCTGGTGTTGCTTCTTCACCATGTTGAACGAGTGTTTGATCAATATCGAAGATGATTGCCCTAAAGCCTTTATCGTATAATTTCTGATAATCGATCACAAAGACATCTTCAACATAATTGTAAGGAAATAATGCTTTCAGCATTTGGATAAATTCTTTCTAAATAGGAATATTACTCTAATAGTCTATCAGATAATATTAGAATTGTCTATATTATTTAGATGCCGTTTAAAGTAAAGAAAAGGATGTTTACCATCCATTTGTTATGCTTAGGATTCCGTTTTCTCGATTTTTAGATAAACCGATTCAGAAAGAATAGCCACTATTATTGGGAGCTTGTATAAATATGAAAAACGAGGTTGGAATATCTTTAAAGACCGACCTCATTTTGAATATTAAAAGATTAATAATGCGTAGGTTACCAAGACACTGATCATGCTAAATAAGGATCCGATGAGGTAATATTCTGCAAAGCCTTGATTTTTGGAAATCATATCGTAACGGGCAATGGATTTTGCGGTAAAAACGAGAGCTATAGCCGCATACTGCCCGAGAATGAGAAAGATTCCGATGATGAGCCTTTCTAAATTTCCCACCATGGCGCCAGCACCTGAGATGCTGCTGGTATCTTCAAGCTCTACTTGGTAGCATTCAAAATAGAGCTTGAAAATGATATTGATAGGCTTTGTAATGATTAAGAAAAATAATGCCAGAATAAGCCAATTGGGATTGAGGATCAGCTGGGTTTGCTGAGGTGAGATAGCTAGATAGATTCCGATAATGGCTAGGTAATGACAGAATTGATCGACCGTAAAGAGGTAAGCTGGCCACCTACCGTTTGTGAATTTGGGGGCTAAGAAAAATTTAGCATAGTCGATTAGCATATGAAGTTCTTACTTCTTCCCGCGTTTTTTCTTAGCTTTTTTCATTTTGTTGGCTTGGCGTTTCATGACTTGCTTCATGGCAAAGGAACCGACTTTTCCTTTGAGGCCGCCACCCATCATTTGGCTAAGGTCCATATCTCCACCAAGAGCTGAAAGGTCTGGCATACCATTTTCGCCCATCATGCCTTCAAGTGATGACATATCCATGCCATTTGGCATGTTTTTAGGAAGGTTATTTGGGTTGATACCCATTTTCTTCATCATTTTTTCCATGTCACCAGACATGACACCTTGCATCATTTGTTTTGCTTGGTTGAAATCTTTGATGAATTTGTTGACATCGACAAAGCTGTTACCTGAACCAGCTGCAATACGACGACGGCGGCTAGGTGTTAGCAAATCAGGATTTTCACGTTCTTCAGGTGTCATTGATGAGACGATTGCACGTTTACGAGCGACAGCTTTTTCATCGACTTTGAAGTTTTTAAGTGCAGGGTTATTAGCCATACCAGGAATCATCTTAAGAAGATCTTCCATTGGACCCATATTTTGCACTTGGTCAAGTTGTTCGATGAAATCGTTAAAGTCAAAGGTGTTTTCACGCATTTTTTCAGCGAGTTCCATTGAACGTTTTTCATCGTATTCTTGACTTGCTTTTTCAATCAATGTGAGCAAATCACCCATGCCGAGGATACGGCTTGACATACGGTCTGGGTGGAAGGTTTCGATATCAGTGATTTTTTCACCAGTACCAGTGAATTTGATTGGTTTACCAGTGATTTCGCGGATAGAAAGCGCCGCACCACCACGTGTATCACCATCAATCTTAGTCAAGACAATCCCTGTGATATCCAATTGTTTGTTGAATTCGTCAGCGACATTGGCAGCTTCTTGACCAATCATACTATCAACAACCAAAAGAATTTCATTTGGTTTAGCGAGAGCTTTAACATCACGAAGTTCTTGCATCAAAGCTTCATCGATTTGCAGACGACCAGCTGTATCGATGATAACGTAGTCATTGTGGTTTTCTTTGGCTTGTGCAAGACCGTGTGTTACGATTTCAACGGCTGAGTGGTCAGTTCCCATATCAAAGACTGGAACGTTGATTTGGCTACCAAGAGTCTTCAATTGGTCGATAGCTGCTGGACGATAGATATCAGCCGCAATCATCATTGGACGAGCTTTTTCTTCTTTAATCAGCTTGTTAGCCAATTTACCAGCAAATGTCGTTTTACCAGCACCTTGAAGACCGACCATCATAATGATTGTAGGAATTTTAGGTGATTTTTCAAGCTCAGCTGTTTCAGAACCAAGGATTTCTGTTAATTCTTCATTAACGATTTTAACGATTTGTTGTGTTGGGTCAAGCGTATCGATGATTTCATGACCAACAGCACGTTCGCGAACGCGTTTGATAAATGTCTTAACGACCGGAAGAGCAACGTCAGCTTCAAGCAAAGCTAAGCGAATCTCTTTGGTTACTTCTTGAACATCTTTTTCAGATAGCTTTTTCTTTCCACGAATATTTTTAAAAACCCCTTGCAGGCGTTCTGTCAAACTTTCAAAAGCCATAATAAATTCTCCTACCTAAATCTATAAATTATCAATTATCAGTAAATTAATCTCGGTTATCAATACTGCTCAAAATGGCAATCTTTTCTTTTAAGAAATCATCTGATGGGTATTTATCCAAAATCTCATCAAAAATCTGACTACGAACAATATAGTCCGAATACATGTGCAGCTTCATCTCATAAGCTTCTAAAATCTTTTCAGTTCGTTTGATATTGTCATAAACTGCCTGACGGCTAACCCCAAATTCCTCAGCAATCTCAGCCAAGCTATAGTCATCCGCATAATACAGTTCAATATAATTCATCTGCTTATCTGTCAAAAGCGCAGCATAAAACTCAAAAAGAGCATTCATACGATTGGTTTTTTCAATTTCCATAGCCTTTATTTTACCATATTTTGCCTAATTTTAATAGTCAGAATTGGTTAATCACACCCAATAAGTCATAAAAGTCGTAAGCGATATCAGTTTAGAAGCAAAAATTAGTGTAACTTTCTCTAAAATGATACAATAAAGCAAGGTTGAGACTGAGTTTAAATCGGTGACGATTTATCCAAAGAGTGCAGTTGTACTAGGTAGAGGTGCTGCCGCCTTGATTTTTTCAAGGAAAATCCCCGAGGGTTCTCAACCTTTTTATATTTGATGACAAAAGAGAGCAAGAAAACTTGCTCTCTTATTTTAATTATTCTCCAAATAAAATTCGAAGCGGTCGCCGACATACTGACTGTGTACGTACTCAAATGGTCTGCCGTCTGTGAAATATGAGACCTGTGTCAAAGCCAGTACGGCATGATTTTTCGGAACCTTAAGGTAGTTAGCCACGCGCTCACTCGCATTTCTGGCATAAATGGTTTGCTGACTCTTACCAATCTCATAACCATTATCCGTCAAAGTCTGGAAGAAATGCTCCGCAATGTCCTCATGCTTAAACTCACGAATCAACTTCTCTGGAATTGACGCTACCTCAAAAACAAGCGGCATGTTATCCGCATAACGCACGCGCTCCATGCGAACCACATAATCGCTAGGTTTCAGTTGCAACTGCTCAATCTCAGTCTCATTGGCAGGCTTACGCTGATAAGAAACCACCTGAGATGACGGGATCTTGCCTTGTGAACGCACAATCTCTGTGAAACTCGTTGTCCCGCGCATCTTCTCTTGCACACGATGGCTAGCCACATAAGTCCCACTACCCACACGGCGCTCAAGAATCCCTTCTTCCACCAAAAGCGTAATCGCCTGACGAAGCGTCATACGACTCACCTCATAATCATCCGCCAAATCACGCTCACTCGGCAAACGCTGACCAATCTTCCAAAAACCATCGTCAATCTTTTTCTTTAACGCATCATGAATTCTAATATACGCTGGAATCATAACCTCTACTCCCGTTCTGTTCTAAATAACTTAGCTCTATTTTAGCATAAAATCAAGGAAGTTTTTAGTCTCGGTATTATTTCTTTTGGAAAATGGCGGGGCTGTAAAGAAGATTATGAAAGAACAATGTTTGTTTGAATTTTTTATGAGTATGAAGAAAATTAGCTAGCGCTGGAAGAATTGGAGAGGGAGATACTAAAAAAGTACTAAACTAGTAATTAGTACTTTCCCTAATAGCCTACTGTTCACTCTGCAATCTAGCAACAATATGGTTTATAATATCTTCTATTTTAGGTAAATCTATCACAAACCATTCTCTTGGAGTAATATTTTTCCCATTAGGCGCCTTAATCTCTACTTCTAAGCGATAGTCAGTTAATGCATGGTGAATAGCAGTTTCTAGAACTTCAGGATTCAAATTAATTATTTGAATCTGTTCAATAAGTTTCACTGGCGCATACAAATAAGTAGATTCATTTTCAGCATTAGCTATCCTTTTCTTGACACTTCCAGCTGTAAAACCGACTTTGTATAAAGATTTAATATTAGAAATTTGTGGATCTTTACTCAACGATTTTAATATATATATATATCCTGTAGGGTAGTCATCAGCAGTCAACTCAATTGTACCAGTTTCAACATCTGTAACCATTTTACCACCACGACCATAAAGTGATGCAGCTAATCCTCGATATAAAACATTACTTTCCGTACCATTTTCATAAACCACATGTACGCGTTTATCGTTGTAAACTCCATTTTTATTATTTTTAGACTCTTCCTCACCAAAGGCGTCTATATATATCAGTTGCCCCTTTAAAACATAATAATGATGTAAAAGTATAGCATAATCTTTAAAAGAAACTAGCTGGCGTTTCCCACTTGCAAGTTCTTTTTGTACTTGCTTAAACTTAGTACTATATTGTCCGAAATCATCCATTTTCTGACGTTGAGCCCGTTTTTCTGGATTATTTTCTTGTTTTCTAGTCACCTTTTCAGTGTTAAAAAGATTTACATTAAAACTATTATTTTCATCTAATCCACTAAACAAGACTGAATCATCGTTCAATATATCATCTAATGAATTAAAACTCTTAGTATTAACATCTTGTTTTACTTCATCTGCCAATTGATCATACACATCAGGACTTTCTTGGACTAACAAACCATAAGTATCAAAGTCTTTTAACTTATCATAACTTCCAATTAACCTATTCAATTTGTTAAATAAGCTTCTTTCTTTTAAATCTACACGACTTTTCTCTGGCTTGCGTCCATTTTCTTTATACCAATTTTCTATTTCTTGTAACTCTCTTACATCAGGATCAATTACCACAGATTTTTTAGTATTTTTTTCAATCGGTTTTAATAATTCTTCTAAATCAGGATCATTAAAAATATCGTCTACAGTTCGATACTCTCTATTTGCCATTTCTTGCATTCCTCCGCATTCTTAAATCACGAAGTTTAGCCAGCGCATAAGCATATTTAACTTCAAGTTCGTCGCTTGATTCCTTACTAGGATAACGTTTATTATCAGCGATAAATCGCTTAATTTGGGGATAAAGAACTGGAAGTTCTTCTACAGAAATATCTGCTTTTTTAGCATCAATTGTCTGTTGAATTAAACGTAAAGTTTTGCTATCGATATTACTTGACATAACCTCATAAGCACGTTGAAATGGATTGATTTGTTCAATTAAATTAATATCTAATTCGTCAACGTTAATAAATTTATCTGCCATTCGCAAAAACTTCTTGTCATCACCCACTTCATTAGTAGTTGACTGTATTTCTGCTTGTTTAAGAGCCATTTCAGCAATTGTATATTGACGAATTTCTTCTAACTCTTCATCAGTCAAATCAGGATTTTGTTCCATAATAACCTTTGGAATTAACACCTTGTTAATAACATCTGAACCTGCTTTAGATGCAATCGCTTCTTGTACCTTAGTATCCTGTAAGATAGCAGCCTTTAAATCAGGCAGATCATTTTCAATGATATCTCTAACACGCTTAGTCGATGGCTCTTTTAATCCTTTAACAACAATAACATCGTTGTCTAAACCACCATCAATATCTATTGAAGAACTACTTCGTGTTGATTTTAACTTCAATTCTGGTGCTAAAACTTGTTCCATCAAAAGAGATGCTGTAATTGCTTTAAGAATTGTATTTACTGCTATCATAACATCATCATTTTTGGCATCTGGTTGTGCAATCAAATTCGTAAATTGTGCATGGCTCTTATTATCACTATCACGAGTTACTCGACCAATAATCTGAACAATTTCAGTCAAAGATCCACGATAGCCGATTGTTAAAGCATACTCTGCCCATGGCCAATCAAAGCCTTCTTTGGCCATTCCTAAGGCAATGATGATATCTAAATCATCTGCTGAACCCATATCACGTAAATAAGCTTGTACTCTATCACGGCCTTCTTCTGTTACTAAATCAGCCACTTTTAAAATTTTGCCATCGCTCTTACGCTTAACGTAATCAATTCCTGTTTCTGGGTCTTTTTCTTGGAACTCCCCAATAGCATCTTGAATGTGACCAACTTCCTCGTATTTATCCTTAGTAGACTCAGCAGAATTAACACTTGGAATATGAATAATTGTTTTCTTATCTGTATCAATAGCCTTTTCCAAAGCATCTAAATAAGTTCCTTGGTAGAACTTATAATCGATACCAAAAGACTTCAAATACTGATAGCCATCTAATTGCTCATAATATGAATAATTAACTTTATTAAATCGACGCTCATCTTCATTCGTTAAAATAGGTTGTGAATCTCCACGGAAATAGGAACCCGTCATTGCTAAAATATGTGCATTAGAATTATGCATAATATTTTTAAGTGCAGTTCCTAAAACTGAATTATCAGCAGCCGATACATGGTGAAATTCATCAATGGCGAGCATTGTATTATCAAACTTAGCATCGTCATCAATTTCTTCGTATGCAAAACGTAAAGTTGCATGAGTACAAATTAATACTTTGGCATCTGGATCATTTAGAAATTCAGCAAAACGCTTAACATTACTACCATTAGAGCCCCCTGAAGTTAAGTCATAATATGGATCAACAATCCAATCTTCATAAAATCCATAAGTCGTTAAATCTGTACTCTTAAAAGACCGACCTATTGAGCGTTCGGGTACAGCAACAATCACTTTTTTTACACCCTGATTAGCCAACTTATCCAAAGCAACAAACATTAAAGCGCGTGACTTACCAGAAGCTGGTGGCGCTTTAACCAAAAGGTATTGAGATTTTCTCTTTTCATAAACACGCGCCTGCATAGCACGCATTCCCAAATCGTTAGTATTAGTACTTTTGCCAGTATGGTGATACGCTACCGACACTACGTTTTTATCATTCATCAAGTTCATTTACCTTCTTACTATACATATCTAGTAATAATGATAATCGTTCATTGTCATCTTTAAAACCACTTGCTTTATATGCTCGATCAATAACAGCATCTAATTCTTGGTGCGCCTTAAGTAAACGTGGATTCATCGGTTTAGGATCCTTTTCTGCAAGTGGTGAACCATATAATTCAGCTAGTGTCCCACCTTCTTCATCACGAATATCTAAAATATTTAACGTTAAATCTTCAATTTCATTTTTACGACGTTGAGATAATTCTGGTACTGGAAAAGTGTTATAGACAATTCCCATAGAATATCTAAATCCCGTTCCTAGCCTTCCGCCTACCGCCCCTAACCAAATCATATGCATCCTAGACTCCAAAAGTCCCAATAACCATAGCGGTGCATCATAAATTGCCATAGCTAGATTTGATATTATAGTATCTGAATCAACTATCCCCATTGGCACATACATTCGTTTTTCTGAACTAACACTTGGAATAATAATAGCATTTTTTTTAAAGGTATTAGTATCTCTAAATTTCCACGGAAATTTAGCAAGTTTTTGCGCACCTTTGTCTTTGCTATTCAACCTATGCTCTTCTGAAATTTCTACTCTTTGTCTAATTAATGGATGCAGAAGCGCTTCTTTAACATATTCATTTTTTTCTTTAAAAGGTAACCAAATACAATATCTATGGGTAGAATTAATTAGCTCTTGTGATCCAACATATTTTTTAAAATACTTTTTCAATCCTTCTTCTTCAAACCGTTTAAGATCTGAACGATCTACAATTAATCCTCCACCATCATTTGGCATATTTCCAAAATGCATCTTTTGTTTTAAAAAAATAGGAGTACTTATATTTTTCACTGTTAAATTAGAAGCATTCGTTAAGTATGGACTAATATTTTCAACAATTCTATAACTATTATTGCTAAATAATTTCTTTTTTTATTAATCGAACTGTGTTTTAATCCAATAATAACTACCACTACACCAGCATTACTTTTTGCATTGTTATTCCACTTAAAGGATCTGTATGCAAAACTAATATCAACTTTATAATTAAAAATTTCTGGCCACAATTTACCGACTTGTTCTCCTTGAGTAATCGAATTTGTGGAAACGAACCCAGATTGTACTTTAGGCGATGAGTTAATAAATCTACTTGCTAATAGAAACCACCCTGAAATATAGTCCAGCATTCTATGGCCTTTTACATTTTTTAATAAGTGCTCAATATCAAGTTTTTGATACTTATTTTGTTTTTTTGATCCCAGATATGGAGGATTACCAAACAAATACACCTCGTCATCTTTTTCATGAGGTAAAACTTCGTTCCAATCAATTTTTAGGGCGTTACCACAAACAATTGCACCCGCTTTCTGCAATGGCAACGTTGGTCGAACTGCATCATGAATTTCTTTATGAAGTTGAACATTCATTTGGTGTTCTGCAATCCATAAAGATAATCGCGTTACATCACATGCAAAGTCTTCGATTTCAATTCCGTAAAATTGACCAAGTGTAACTGATGGAACATACATAGTAGCAATTCCCATACTATTTAATTCTTTCAAAATATCAATTTCTAATTGTCGAAGTTCCTTATAGGTAATGATCAAGAAATTACCTGATCCACACGCCGGATCCATAAATTTGATATTACCAATTCGATTAAGAAGTTTGTTTAGCTTCTCCTCGTCACCTTTAGCTCTTTCAAAATTCTCTCTTAAATCATCTAAAAATAAAGGTTTAATAACCTTCATAATATTAGGAACACTGGTATAATGCATTCCTAAATGACTTCTTTTATCTCCAGTTGCAACTGCTTGAAGCATGGAACCTAAAATATCTGGATTAACTTTTGACCAACCAATTAATTCGCCAGCCTCAATAATCAAATCTCTTGCTTTACTGCTGAAATTTAAATTAACATGTTCTTCTGAAAATAGAGAACCATTTACATATGGAAAATCTTTTAAATAAGCAGGAATCTCTCCAATTCTATCTTTATCATCTAAAAAAGAGAATAATTCAGATATCCGTTCATTCATATCCGAACCGTCTTCCGTAGTAAATTGCTTTAAAAAGTTAGTAAATAAATTAGGTTTAAATATATTCGTATCTTCAGCAAAAAGACAAAATAAAATCCTAATCAAAAAAAGGTTCAAACCATGACGATCAACATTCTCATTGTTTTTTAAAATTTCATCAAACAATTTTGCGAAACGTTCAGCAGCCTTTAAATCAGCAGGATTTTCTTTCTCAAAATCTGCTTTTTCAATTCCGTTCCAAGCTAAGAAAAAATCAAAATACTGAGGAAGTTCTTTAAACTTGATATCTAAAGAGTCACTATTTTGGGTATCTTTAGCCAGTAATTGTTTATAATCTGTAACTATAATATAACGTGGTTTAGATTTAAGCTCACTTATCTTATCTTCTAAATCAGAATAAGCTTGCAAAACTTTTCCATCAGTTTCTTTAAAATATAGCTTATTTTTTAAATGCACCTCGCCTGGTAACTTTGATAAATTATTGCTACCTTTGCGTAGCTTAGTAATTGTTGCTTTTGAGATTTTATCATAAATTGATAGAAAATCATATATAAATTGAGAATAATCACCATTCTCGACAATATCTTTAATCTTATCTTCGTATTCTGTAATTGACATTTACTTGTTTATCCTATCATTAAATAAAATATTTCTGGTTATTGTGTAACCTAGTCTAAGTGTTTGTTCTTAATTATAAAAACAATTTCTTTTAACATATATAAAATAATGCATTAGGTATATTATACCATTTTCTACTACGCACGGAACCGTTATCTTGACCATTCAAATAAAAAATACCCTATCCAGTTTCTTTATAAAACTAGGTAGGGTAGCTTTGATTATTCTTCTTGCATTTTATTATTGTCGTCTTCCAATCCAACTATCTTCAATCTTCCTGTTTGAATTAGTCTTGTTAAAAGATTTCTTCCATGAGCTTTGTTATCTAAAGTCTCACCGTATTATTCTATTAATTTCGTTATATTGCGGTATTGTTCTTACCTTACTTTTTCTACTGTTCGTCCTTCAATTTTTGAATAGTAAAAAATCAATTTGACATCAGAATTATACAAATCATACATGTCAAAAATATACTGAAAATAGCTGTAATCAGCTCTTGCTAAAGAGTGACCATAAAATTTAATAACGTCCATATCTTTAGTGAAAATATTATCGGTTTTATCCCCAAAAGCTTTGTCATTTTCTAATTCAGTATATAATCTCATGGTACGGTAAGATTTAGCCAATATCTTCTGCACTCGAATCTGAAGAGATGTTATCTATTCCAAAAATAATCTTACTTTCATCCGAAGTATGATTCAATGCTCCGTGAACATTACGAAAAGCTACTTGAATGCCAGGATTACCAGAACACGAATTAGTATAATTAAATGAAAAAACACTATAACTCGATGGAAAATCCCCGTCCATAACTATACTTTGCAAGAAATTTTGGGCTTTATTCTTGTAATCTTCGCTAAATGTTCATTAAATAGAATTAAATACCAGATATTAATATCAGAAAAAATTTCATCCATACTCTTCTCTGTGTAACTTACAAAATTATTGTCAATCCTAAATCTCTCAAAAACATCTTTTAATCTTTTTAAAAATTTATCAAAAGCTTGATTTATTGCTTGATTTCTATCATCACTATCAATCGAAAAATGATATTTTTGTGTTAGCACATAGTATAAAAAATCTTTGTAAGAGCTTTTTAAGCCACAATGTAAATCGAATCCATTTCCTAATACAATTAATTGACTTGCTTCTGTCATATCTTTCGTTATTCTTCTCCTTTAGTATAAAATTTAAACCACTCCATCGACTTCGACGCCGATTGCTAGGATGTCCTTGGTTTTGATGAGGTGGTAGTGGGACTTTGTTTTGATGGTGATTTCTTGTGGGGTGATTTCGGTGATTTTGCCCCTGAGTTGTTGGCTGTGGTCTTTGTCTTTTGCGGTTGTAAAAACACCAGTGAGCTGGCTGGTGTAGAGTTGGCTGAGGAGCAGCGCTTTTTGGGCTTTAGTAAGGTTGGTGTGTAGGAGTTCTTTGGTTTTGTCAGCTTTTAGTGAGCTGGTGTGTTCTGATAAGAAAAAGCCCATCCATTTTTCCATGCCTCTGTCGTAGTGCTCCCGCGCCGCTTGAAATGGTAAATAACTGCGGTCAATCATCTTAACTTAATCCATCCAATCCTCCTGCTGAATGCCCTCCGACCAATTTGCTGCGCTCTAAACTGCGTGAGGCTTCCTGCAGAGCATTAGCCTTTTGAATAGTCGTAAAGCCAAACTGGTCACGAATAGCATCGATAGCTGATTGGAGCCTTTCTTCTTTTTCTATTTTTTCAATGTCATCAAATAAGGAAAACGTACTGTAGGATTCATCGACTAAGCCTGAATAAGATACCGCGATATGTCTAACTGCACCTGAATCGTATTTTTTGCGCAGCAAAGTTAAAACGTGCTCAGTCAGTTGCTTGGTGTTATTGCTAGGCTCGATTTTCATTTGCGCCTGAATGCGGTGCTTTTTCTCTTGCTTTGAAAAGCCGACATAAATCGACACAGTTGTCGCCTTCTTGTGAGCTCTTCTCAGGCGAATGGCAACCTGCTCTGCCATTTCCCTAAAAACTAACTCGATATCAGCCTTCTTACGATAATCGCGTGGCAAAACCTGAGAATTGCCAATGCTCTTAGACTTAGGCTTGTAGGGCTGGTGAACGTTGCTTTCATCAATGCCGTTAGCATGAAAGAAGAGGTCGACCCCCACGATACCAAGTTCTTTTTTGAGAATATCGGGATTGAAATTAGCGAGTTCTTTGATGGTAAAAATGCCAAGCTTATTAAGACGTTTTTCCATACGGCTGCCAATCCCCCAGAAGTCAGTCATCTTAGGAATCGCCCAAACCTTGGTTTCAACATCCTCGTAAGACCAATTGGCACGCATGTTCTGATTGTGCTTGGCTTCATTATCAAGAGCAAGCTTTGCAAGCAATGGATTGGCATTTGACATGCCAACCGTTGAGTAGATGCCTGTCTTTTGCCAAATTTCTCGCTGAATCATAGCAGAAACCTTATCCAGCTTTTCTTTCTTCCCTAGGGTCTTATCTGGGATAAAATAGTTCAACGATGAAGTTAAATCAATAAAACCTTCGTCAATCGAGTAAGGTAAGATATCTTCGATGCTGCCATAGTTTTGAAAGATATGCTGAATTTCTAGATTTTTCTCAATGTAACGGTCCATTCGCGGTGGTACAATCCAAGTCGCCTTTGCCCAATTTTCGATGTAAGCGACATATTCAGGCGTCGTAGGCAAACCTTGACGTTTGGCATTGTAATAAGAAAACTTGCGCGTGTGAACATCAAACGGCAAATCATAAGCTCGGCTGACATTTGACGTTCCAAAGACTTTCTTAAATGTCGGTGAAGACGCTAAAATCAAGCCACTGGCATTTTCAGCTCGGCTCATAACGCAAAGCGAAGTTTTCAAAGGATGCAAGCCACGGTCCACGCACTCCACACTAGCATAAAAGGACTTCATATCCACAAAGGCGATATCAGAACGCGGCTCTCGTGAATAATCAAAATAGCCCATCTAAGCCTCCATGGTGATCAAAATCGAATCATTAACCAAGAAAGCATAAGGTGAGAGTTCACTCTCTTTATCCTCTGGTAAATAAACCCTAGTAAAACGCTGATACATGACAGAATCCGCAAAATCATCCATATCAAAAATTTCGACCTTGCTATCTGGTGCTAAATCATATGAATCCAAATCTAAAATATCTTTTAAATGCATCTTATCCTCCTATGATTGGCATGAAGTTGCCGACAATTTTTCCAACAATACGTGGATTTTCATCATATGGCGCAAACTTATCATCGTAATCTTTATTGATTGACACTAAGCGCAGCCCATTTTCCTCACGATAGACCTTTTTGATGTAAGTCTGTGAGTTCCAAACGACCGCATAAACCGCACCGTCGTAGTCAAACCCAGTCTCACGAATGAGAGCCACAGAGCCATTGTGATAAGTAGGCTCCATAGAATCTCCGTCAATCCATGATGCAAAGTCATGTGCCAAGTCTTTATCAAAATAAACCGTATCATAGTCCATATCGTCATAGATATTAGTCCCGACACCAGCTGACAAACGCTCGTAAACCTTATAGGCAAAACGTGGCTCTTGAACGATTGAGACAACTTTTGCTTGTTGTTCCAGCAAATCTCTAACGTAAGTCAATGCATGTTCTTGGTTTTGGTCAGTTAATTGCTTGTACAAAGTGGCGATTTCAAGCTCACTAAAATAACCATGTGGCACCTGCAAAAGTTCTTCTAACTTTAGCAAATTAGCCTTTGTCGGCTGTGATGTTCCTTTCTCCCAAGCAAAGTAAGATTGCTTTGAAATGCCTAATTGCTTTGCTAACTCAGTCTGTTTTAATCCAAGCTCCAAACGACGATTTTTCAATTTTTCAGGATAATACATCAAACTCACCTCTTTTTATCTTAGATAATAACTGCTGATTTTTCAGTCAGTTATATAACTGACTTCATTATATAAAAAAAGTGGACTGATGTCCACTTTAAAATGATACGATTATAATTTATGCTTACTTGTCGATTTCAAGTTCTTGTAATTGTTCAAGGACAGCTTCGAAAGGAAGACCAGCATGTAATAAAGCGCCCGCTGTATAAGCACCTTCAACGATTGGCACTTTTTGTAAAAGCACGTCCTTGTCAGACATTTCAGCGGCCATTTCAAGGTTCATTGTTGAAGAACTAAGGTCACAAAATCCTAAAAGAAGTTCACCTTCATTTTCGTCAATAGCGTCTTTGATGCGTTTAAAACTTGTTCCGATTCTATCATCGTCCGTTCCTCCAGCAAATGTAATGGGCACATTTGAAGCAACCTGAGAGATGAATTCTGATGTTCCTTTAGCAATGTTTTGAATGTGATGCAATAACAATACCAATTTTGTTGGCCATGTTCGACTTCTTCCGCTTCTATTAGCGCTTTACATAACAAACCTGATGACTATGAACCAGGATCAACAAGACCAGATGAACCATCTAAAAGCAGTGCTTGACGTCCTTTTGCAGCTCGTAAAAGAGCTGTCGCTAAAATGTACTCGTCGATACGTTCAGGTGTTAGCTGATTTTCTTTTAAATCATCTACGACAGGTGCCCAAACATCGACCATGGTTTTATCACCAACTTTTGCTTGGCCACGTCTTTGAATCATTTCTAGACCTTCTTTAATATCTTGGTAAAGCGTACTATCTTCTTTTCAACGTGCGCAATTCCAAAAAATGCTGAGCCGTATAAGGTTCCGGAGACACCTCCGACTTTTGTCAAAAGAAGCATTATCGTATTTTTAAATAAATCAACTGTTGATTCAAATTCTCTCGGTTCAACTTCATTGACAACGGCTGTCATACTGCGCAGCATGTTTTCACCATGGTCCCCATCACCACCCATGAAAGAATCTAATTCAGCTAAAACCTTCTCATTTTCCTGATTTTTTTCATAAAACAAGATGAGTCATCTTTTTGCAGTCTCTAATTTCATATAAGCACCCCTTTATACCCTAAACACTGCTATATAGAAAACGCTATCGTTCTCTTCGCTTTTAATTAGAAAACCTTTTTAATCAAAATTCTAAAAGAAAAACTGAAAAAGATATATTTTTCGTAAAAATAGCTCTCATTTAATGAATCGTATTCATCCATTTTTTACTGCGGAACATAAAGACTGAAACGATAAAACGGAAAAGTTCTTCTTGAGAAAGGATAAAATACACCCAAACAATCGGAAGTTTTAAAACTAAACCAGTCAAAACTCCTAGAGGCACACCGATACACCATGTCCCAATAATATCAATTATCATAATGTACTTGGTTCTACCACCACTTCTAATAATGCCTCCGCCTAAAATCATATTTTGCACTTTAACAGGTGCTAAAAAGGCAAAAGCCAGCAGCAACTGTGTGCCCACTAGACTAACATCATCGCCAACATTATACAAACCGATATAGAATCGTTCTCCCAAAATAAGAATCACAGATAAAATCAAAGAACCAACAAATCCATACAAACAAAGCCTTTTTGAATCTCGATAGGCGCTTTCGTAGTCGTGCTTACCAAGACGTCGACCAATCAAGATTCCCGCTGCTTGAGATAAACCTGATAAAGCTCCGATAAAAAGCCCTTGGATTGGACCAGTTAGAGACATACCAGCGAGTTCGCTCGTTCCCATATGCCCATAAATGTAAGTATTGACATTTTGCCCTAAAGTCCACAATAACTCATTAACAACAATCGGTGACAGCATGAAAATATATTGCAAAATCTCTGCTTTTGGTAGATGTAAGTCAAAAGTAAATCGACACATTTTTTGGTAAAAATAAACCATCAAGAGCAGATTCACCACTTGAGATGATAAACTAGCAAGTGCAGCACCTTTAACCCCCATTGGACTAACTCCAAAATGCCCGAAAATCAAGGTATAGTTCAATACAGTATTGACCACAGCCGCAACCGCACTAATGTAAAGGGGATATTTTGCCCGATTTCGACAGCGTAATTGAACTGCTAACAACGAGGAAATCCCAGATAGCGGATAAACCCAAGCTAACAGTTGCACGTAAGGTCTTGCAGCCTGAATAACGCTAGTATCCTTGGTGAAGATTCCTGCCAACTCACCTGGTAACAACAAACAAAGACCCATGGTGAAAGCTGCTAATACTAGCATCACTAATAGATTGACAGACATACTGGTATTAATCTTTTTCTGGTTATTTTTCCCCATGTACTGGGAAACCATGATACCTGTAACCGTGGCAATAGCTCCACTGACAAAAGCAAAGACAAATTGTGGCTTTCCACCGACTTCTACGGCTGCTATAGCTGTTTTGCCAAGCTGTCCAACCATCAGCTGGTCAATCATTGAAAACGATGACTGAAGCATCGCCTGTAGCGCTACTGGTACGGCAATCATCATTGCCTCTTTTAAAAATCTTTCTCTCTTTTCCATGAGTATTCTCCGTAAAATGTGATAATTGAATTATATCACAAGCGTTTGCATAAAGTCTGCACTATTATCTTAGGCATTTAGAACATAAACAAACGCCCTCTAGCTATTTAGCTAGAGGTGCTTTTGTTAGACTACAGTCAATGAATCAGAGTTAATATCACGTCTACTCCATTTCCGAGAAGATTTCCAAGAAAATGCGCCGTCATAACAACATAAATATTTCTAGTTTTAATATAAGAAAAACTCAACGGCAGTGCCCAAATCATAGTCAGAAATATTCCCCACGGCGCTAGCGAATGCTCACAGGCATATAAAAACATACTTAGAATCGTTGTAATAATAACTGTTTTTGGCTATCAAAGAGAATCAAATTTTTTCGATAAAATGTCTCTTCAGTAATTGCGGGAAATAAAATTGTTGAAATGGCAAATACACCTAAGGTTAGCCAAGCATCTCTTCTTAGATTAATAGTCCCAGTCTCAAGTCCAGGAAAAATGCCTTCCAAAATCGTCGTAATAATAAAAGCCAGCATAAATCCTAAAAAAGTAAGCAAAACCTGAATCCAATACTTCTTACCACTTCTAAAACTCAAAAACAATTCTTTCAGATTGAGGTCCTTAGAGATAAGAAAATAAATAAACAAACAACAAAACATAAAAAAGGCATTCATATAAATAAAATCATCTTTCGGAACAATATAATACGAAATGATAAATAGAATCTCGATAATCAGCGGGATTAAATTTGCTTTGACATATTTTAAGAACATATCCTTCTTTTCTTCTCCTCATATTTAATCTGCAAAAATCATACAACAAGATCACATAAAACACAGCATAAAAAAGCCTACTAAGATTTAGTATTTAAATACCAAACCTAGTAGACTTTCTTTTTATTATGGAGTTATTGCATTTTAAAAACTATACTGATGCTTAGTATTGAAATACCAAAGCCATAAAATGTGTAGTTAAGCTTCTGCTTTGGCTGCAATAGTAAGTTCTGAGTCATCTACCCTGTCGCCTGATTTAGCGTCATAGTAATGTTCGTTTCTGTTAGCGTCTGCTGCAAAGCCGCCTTTGGTTTGTACACCGTTTTCATCAAAGTGCAATGTATGGACCATTAATTTCTTGGTCACCAGTTACTACTTGACCATTTTCGTCGAAGTAATACCAATCGTCACCATCAGCGATAAATTTATTTGTGGCAAGAACACCTAAATCTGGATCGTAAAAGTGACGATTTCCTTCTGCATCAGTTACAAAGATACCTTTAGCTTGAAGACCGTCTTCAGCAAAGTAAAGTTTTTGACCACGAATAACTTGTGAACCAGCTGTCAAGTTACCATTTTCATTAGCGTAATACCAGTGATTATCACCTGTTGAGAAGAAATCACCAACGAATTTTTCACCTGATTTAGCATCATAGTAACTACGTGTACCGTCTTCGTTTGTTACGAAAATGCCCTTAGCCTGGACACCATTTTCGTCAAAGTACAATTGTTGACCGTTAATTGTTTGGGTACCTTTAACTGCTACACCATCTTCATTAAAGTAATACCATCCGCCATTGATGAGGGTGAATTCACCTGCAACCATTGCACCTGAATCACCTTTGAAGTAAGGAGTGTTGCCATCTTTGTCTTTGACAAGTTGAACTTTAACTTGGTTACCATTTTCATCATAGTATCGGTAATCTTCACCAATTTTGACAAGACCACGCGCCATGACGCCGTCTTTACCAAAGTAACGCTAGTTAGTAACTTTCTTAGTCACACCATCAACTGTTTCAGTTGAATCAAAGGCATAATAGTGAACACCTTCATAACGCCCCCGTTCATCAACAGAAAACAGATAGTCAACCAAAAATTGAACATCTTTTTTAGCAACCTTTTCTTGCTGATTACATTTAACCAAGTAATGTTTCAAGGTCAATATATTTTTTCAAGATAAGCTTTAGCCACTTCATCCTGAAAAAGTAGTCTTTGATTTTGCGAATAATTGAGACAAACGCATTGAAATTCGGCAATAGAAACATTCATATTCTCTAAACAATGATAAAGTGTATCAGTGTTTATGTTGCTGACAGCACGCTCAAAGCGTGATAATTGTGCAATCGAAATAACTTCCCCGGCTATTTCCTTTTGTGATAAACCTTTTGACTCCCTCAAAAGGTTAAAGCATTTTCCTAAATGATTTTCCATGTTGTATCCCTTTCCCATAAAAAATAGAACAGTAACCATATGACTCCATTTTTTGAAGTGTGGAAAGTAATTTTTGGCTATTTTTCGGAATTTGCAGCTTTGCAAAGTCTTACTTTGATTAATCAAACGACTTTTGCTTATTAAAAAAGCCATTTCAAAAGAAATGACTTACCAAATAAATGGAAATAATCTGTACTGGACTTTCTTCTCATATGCCAAATAGCCTTCTAAATCTTTTTCTAGTACTGCTTCTTCATTGCGAATGCGCTTGATGATTAGCGGAAAATAGCAGAGCAAAATAATAAAAGAAAGTAGTGAGCCTAAAACCAATCCCATTGATAAAAACAAAAGTATAGTTGCCGTGTACATCGGGTGACGAATCACACCATATAATCCTGTATCAATCACCTTTTGCCCCTCATCTACACCGATTGTTCGAGCTAGATAAGTATTTTCACGTAAAACCTCAGCATATATGCAATAAGCTAATAGAAAAATAACTGCTGCAATATAACTGATACTAGGTGATAAGCGTAGCCAATGAAAACGAAAACTAAAGCCAGCTGACAAGAAAGCCGCTATAAACATCAACGCACTGAACTTAATTACCTGCTGCTGCTCTTTCTCACTTTCCTTGGCATCTAAACGTTTTTGAAGTAAAACTGGATTCACAATCATCATAACAAGCCCTACCAAGAACATCGGAATAAAAAGAATCGCCAATAATAGCCAAGCGTTCCAATACTTTAGGGTTCCAGCAGGCAAAAATAAAAGTAAAAAGACCAGTAAAAATCCTAATAAAAATTTCGCAATAGCTTGAATAAAGAGTTTTTTTGACATCTGACAACTCCTTTTTTACAGTTATTATTACAGTATCATTATAGCATGATTTAATCGCTCATAAATGCTTCTAACTCTTCAATGTAAGCCTTAGTATTAGCTGAAAAATAACCACAATGAGGATACCCTTTTCGGATAATCACATCAACTTTTGGCAAATATTTTTTAAAAGCTTTTTTCGAAATACCTAAATCAAAATCTTTTTCGCCATACTCTAAATGAAGTTTTGCTTGTTGTTCATCTGTCAAAACATGCAAATCGTAGTGGCAACAAGCACGGCAGATTGCATCGATTTAAAATGCCCTTTTTGAAACTTCTTTAAACCATTTCAAAGCGCCATTTGGAAATCGTTCAAAAGTGACATTCACTGCGCAAATCGATAAAAAGACAAGGCAAATATTAAAAATTGACAAGGGATTCAAATGAATTTGTCCATCCATGTCCCGTAAGGAAAATAGCTCAGATAATGGCATGATGGAATCTTTTTTTGGAATCTTAAAATCAGAAATGTTTTATGGTTTTGAAAAGACATTTAAGTCACTCGATGAGCTAAAACAAGCTATTATTACTTGCATTAACTATTACAATAACAAACGAATTAAAGTCAAACTAAAAGGACTTAGCCCTGTGCAGTACAGAACTAAATCCTTTCAGTTGTCCAACTTTTTGGGGTCAGTACAACGAGCCTGCTTGTTTGTTAAATAAGTTTTTCGTAGGCTAAACGTGAATCTGAATCACGATTATCTCCTATAAAAATCGTGCCACAATGTGAAAATCCTAATTTCTGCAAAAGTCTTTGCATGATAACATTATCTTGGTGGGTGTCAATACGAAGATGCTCATCTTGATTAAGTGCCCAATTAATACAGAAAGCACCGATACCTCTTTCCGAACCATCACCAGCTAATCGGTGAATAACACCATATGTGTTATCTCCAATCCACTGTCCATCTGAAATGACTTGATAAGTTGGTTCAATGTCTTCCCCATAAACGTAAACAAAGGTTCCTACAACTCGTTCCTCATCGTTTACACAAACGTAACTTCTACCAGTTTTTATATCATCACAGATTAAATCCTTTGGTGGCCAATTGGTCAGACCCCACTGATTGGGATTTCCATTTTTAGCCATAAATTCTCTTGCACGAGCATACAATTCCATAAGACGTGGCAAATCTTTTTCTTCTGTTTTTCGTATTATCATCTTTCCTCCATGTGATAAAGTTTTATCGCAAATCCTCAATAAAATTTTGTATTCGCTGCGTGGTTAATTCGTCTCTAGGCATCTGACGTAATTCATCAGAGGTAAGCCATTTGAAAGCCGAGGTTTCACCATCTTGTAAAACAATATCAGTCTTATCAATGTTTGTTAAGCATAGATACTCAACGTAATAAGTCTGATAGTCTTTGTGTAAAATTCGACCGACTTCAATGAAATCTTCTGATGAAATACCCGTTTCTTCATATAATTCTCGCTTTGCACAGTCCAGAGGACTTTCGCCTTTGAGGGCTGAACCACCTACAGTTGCTTCCCACATGCCACCAAAATTTTTCCGTTCATCCCTTTGCGTCAGCAGATACATCCCATCTTGGTGTCTAACGATAATCTCACTAACCAAATGATAAAGCCCTTTTGGAATCTTCTCTCCACGAACCAAAGTTTGACATCGATATTATTCAGATGCGCATCATAAGCATCCCACAGTTCCATCTCAACCCTCCTTTAAAAAGCGAAAATAAACAATACAAAATCGTTAAAACATTATATCATACAAGAAATTTTCCTGCAGTGGAAAACATAAAAACCACCTAGAAGTTTTACTTCTAAGTGGTTGCATCATTTAAACTCCCAGTAGTTCGTGGCTAGCTAATCGCTGCGTCGTTTCCACTCCTTGCTCTTAGGCCACTATTGCAGAGGGAATGCATCAACACTCTTGTACTTGGATTTTAAAACTAAAAAAGCTAGTCTAATCTGACTAGCTTTCTTTACCTCCAGCGGTTCGCTGTTACTTCATTACATCGTTGCTTTTGCTCCTTGCGATGAGACAGCTATCGCAGGGGTAGTACTAAAGATTTTTATTGCGACTTTGTCGCTAAAAATCTAGTACTACTCCCACTCGCAAACACAAAGCCGACCTTAAACGACTTTGTTTAGGGAATGTGACTCGATTTGACTCGCATTGTTTCAGATTATCCTATATACATAGGGTATCCTAACTTCTGCTATCATTTTGCTATCACCGTATTGCTATCACCACATTAATAGTAATTTCCCTACGACTTTTATAAACCCAAATGTTTACAACCATTCTTTGTCCATTAAGGACAGTTCTCCTTCTGCAGTCATTCTGCCTATCGTGGAAAGAAGGTTGCTTTCGTCCTGCGTGAGTGTATGCTTCTCTATGCCATTTGTCTGTACATCGTAATATATACAAAAGCGATGAGAAATCACATAAATGAAATCAAAAGAGTTTCCAATGCCTTTGAACGAATCAGAAATCCATTTAGATAAATGCGCTTCTACGTAAGATGTTGGAATTTCCGGCAAAAGAATCGCAAGACCAACTGTCGTAAATTTTGTTCGGTACCGAGGAAGTTTTTTAACTTTTTTTCGTATGCTATCCTGAAAAAAGAGTTTTTCTTCATCAGATGTTCCAGACGAACTGATTGCATACTTTTCGCCTTTTAGCAAAGAGCACGAATAACCACATTTCTTGATTATTTCTTTGCGTTTCTCTATTTCCTCCGGCTCACCTTGACACAATTCAGAAAAGATACGAGATGCTATCATATCATCCTCTTTTACAGCAGAGGTAACTTCAATGCCTACGCTATTCTCCAAATCTTGAAGGTCAGGAGTTTCGCCAATATTCATTGATTCGAATTGTGTCGGAAACAGATAACGCAGTGTTGCAAGTACCCTATACTCTTGAGAATGCTTAAGAACACTTGGTTCAATCGACGATGTAAAACGCTTACTTTTTATCAAGTCGGTATGAATGTTCATGTTTACTCAGCGGGTATCACAGGAGGAATACTTGCCAAAACATTTTTCAGTTCATCAACAGTTCCGGCTTTAACCCACTCTGCCATACCGGCTTTCCAAACCAGACTATCAGCGTTGAATTGCCCTACGGATGCCATTTGCGCAAGAGCATTCACGTCAAATGGTCCAGCAGCCTGCCCATTTATTGCAACATGATATGCCACCGTAGGAATCGGAGGCGGAGTAACGCCACTTTGCGGTTGATTCATTCCCGCCATAGCATTATTCATTGTTCCTGCGATACTCTGACCGACAGCTCCACCGAGTGCCATTCCCGCCATCATTGCAGCAGGATTGAAACCGCCGCCGTTTCCACCGAGCTCAATGCCGCCAGCTCCGTTCTCGCCCATATGCCCAAGAGCCTCAGCACCGGCAATGCCAACTTCGGTCTGCTTTTCAACCTGAAATGCTCCGATGTTTGCAGATTGTGTCTGCTTGTGCATCGCATACTGACCTTCTTCACGTTGGATACGCATTCTTTCAACGTAATCTTCAGTCTCTGCTTTGACTTTTGCGGCGGCAATATCCTTTGTGACAGCCATAAGCTGGCGGTAACTTTCACTAGACTTGTCAACTTCAATGGCACCGATATCAACGCCAGAAACATTTACACCGAAATCTTCATTCAATCGCTCGCTGAGATCATATTCAATGGCATCATTAATCTGCGCAGTTTTTGTTTCGATCTGCACAAGAGGAATGTTGTGAGCTGCAGGGGCATTAGCAACGGCATCTTTAACATACCGTATAGTAGCATCACGAATCTGCTTTTGAAAATCATCAAGATTAAAAGAATTTAGCCTATGTAACTTGATAAATTCAAGGTAATCTTTGATGTTAAAACTTATTGTTCCTCTAACTGCAACAGGCACACCAAAATCAGAAAATCTTGGATCATACACATTAAAGAAAGGCACGCCAAATTTTACCTGAATAATACGAGCAAGGTTAATAAAATATACTTCCGCCTGAAAAGGCGTACCGCCTTCGTATGCAAGACCTACAATGCTTGCCAAAATAGGAAAGTTCTTCGTTTTAATAATTTCATCAAACGGACCTACAATAAAATCCTGCATAGTACCGTCTTTCTGCTTGTAAACAAACACGGCGACTTCACCATCTTTTACACGCAGAGACGAGCCCCAACGAATTGCGTTTTCCCGGTTGTTATTTCCGCCCTGAGATCCAACAGGATGCCATTTCCAAATAAGATAGGATGGCTCATCACAGCGTATCGCGTCCATAAAACCGCCTCTGTAATTGTTTTTATTAAATAAAGCCATGTCTTTTGCTCCTTTTATATACACAGATTATCGGAGAATTAGAGCAATCGGAGAATTAGAACTAACAGCAACCAAGGTAAAAAAGCAAGAGCAAGCATTCCAAGTATCAACATAGGAAATTCCAATTTCTTTCTTTTTAATTGCTTGATTTTTTTGTCATAAATATCTTTTATTCCTAAAAAGTCAGGAGAGGCTGCAAATGCAAAACTCGCTTTCGCATATGCCTGCTCAAACTTTGCCAACCAAGCATCAGATACAGCTCTCTGTGAAGCTGTAATAACTCCCTTGTCACCAAGACCGTATAATTTCAAATCAAGGTTTGAAGCTGCTAAAATCATAAACTCAAAAATATCTTCTTTGGTGTTGGGGATTGAAAAACTCCGTATCAAACTAATCTTTTGTTCATCGGTTTTATTCAACTGCCCATCACTACCATATAGCTTGCCAATAAACGAATGTGATTTTTGCGATTCTCTCGTTTGCTCGATTTGCTCCAATTTATCAGCAAATTCTTTCACAATGGAAGATGCCTTGGCCCCTCGAAGTTCATAATTACAAGCGGGACAAATGGTAACAAAAGCGTTAATGAGCTCACCACAATTCGGGCATTTATGTAATTCTCCGTCATATACAGTTTTTCGCTGTGCTGTCTCGGATTTAGCCTCTCCCGTCGCAGTTCCACAATTAGAGCAGAATTTTGCACCTTCTGGTAGTTGTTGACCGCAATTCATGCAAAACGCCATACTCTTACCTCTCTATCTAAATCAAATATTATTTTCTACTCTGACAGCATCGCATATATCGCCGATGTTGCAATCTAAATATTCACATATACGCAAAAGTACGGATAATGCAACTTCCTCGTTTTTGCGCAATTTTGTCATAGTTCCTGTTGCAATACTAAGGTCTCGCCTCATTGTAACGGGAGAGATTTCTTTTTTGATTAACAATATCCACAATTTTTTATAACTGATCTTCAGAAGTCAACCCTCCGTTTACATAATATTTTACAAAAATATCATATCACATCATGCGCTATATATCAATAATTTTTGACAAATTGTAATCAATAGTTCGCAATTTCTTGCGAAAAAACATGAAACAGAAAACGGCGACGGGGAGAAATCCCTGCCGCCATGCATCCGTCATCAAAAAACGAATAGTACGAACAATAAAGAGAATGGCAGACAGCTCAAGCAGCTGTCCGCCATTAAATAATAACTGGATATAGTATTCAATTACTCCATCTCTACAACAGGACTCATTTCTTAAACAGTTTTGTTTAGAAGATATGTATTCCTGTTCTTCTGATTATTTGTGGTATTCATATTATCCCAAGTATCACGACTATTGTTATCAAAATGTTATCAGCCGTGATAACACGGGATTGTCCCCTGCGGATAATATCAATTGGCTTGGGTGTATTATAGCATCCAGAGGGTAAATCTCAACCTCCGATTTGATCCGGATGAGCGATTAAACTGGGATTTGTCAGTTTAATTATTGAATCTGTTTTTTACACAACAGAAAAAATCCGCCGAATGTAATTACTGAGCCAAGCCCCATATTAGCCATTTGTAACGAATGAGCAATTTCATTATTTCCGCCGAAAAATGTAATAATATTTACAGCCATCATTATTATTGCCGGATTTAGAAACGCCGCACACCTTGGCAAAACCGTCTTTTTTCTGAAAATAGCAATAAACATAACAACCATCATAGCCATATAAACAGGCATAAATACTATACAGATAGGCGCAACAATAAACAATGCAAAGTTCATTATTTCATCTATATCATTTCCTCTGCACACATACATAAGTGCAATGCAGAGTATATGTACTACCGGACCTAAAAAACCGCAAGCCAATGCTCCGATATGAATCATTTTGCTTGTTTTAGGATTTTGACCGTCTTTACCTATGATATGTGATAATGCCTCGAATCCAAATGACTGAAGTGCTATCCCTATTCCACCAAAAAAAACGCCACAGGCAAGCTGAAATGTAGATACATTTCCATAGCCACCCAATTGAGCCATTAGCGTACCGTCAGTTTCGGGCATTTTATACCACCCGATTGGCAGTTCACCGCCTAGCACAGTAATAATAGCAGCAATAAGACCAATCAATAGTAATCTCTTATTTGATAAATCTTTTTCTATCATAGAAAAATCATCTCCATTCATACAAATTCAAATTTTATAGTGCACCTTTAGGACAACTTTTCTTGCACTCTAAGCATAAAATACATTCTGTTCCATTTTTACGCTTTCGTGAATTATCCGTAACATCAACATCCATTGGACATACTTTTTTACATTTACCACAGGAAATGCATTTATCTTTATTACACTTAACTCTGAACAGTGCAAAATAACTCATTGGCTTTAAAAATACTGTAATTGGGCACAAGTATTTGCAGAAAGCACGATTATCTTTGAAAACAACTGCCAATACAATTCCAGATACGTAATACAATACATTGCCAACAATAAAAGCCACAAACATTATTCTCTCTATATTTTCTACATTTGCTAAAAATAATGTAGACACAAATATGAGAGAAATGGCAAACATAACATATCTTAACCACCCTATTTTCTTTCTCTCATGACTAATAGGTTGTTTATAAGGAAGAAAATCAAGTATCATTGCTGTCCAGCAAGCATAACCACACCAACCTCTTCCGAATACAAGAGGACCGAAAATCTTAGCAACAGCATAATGAATAGTTGCTGCCTCGAAAACACCCGTAAATAGATAATGCCAAAATCCTTCTATTTGCATATTTTCGTTACTGATAACGCCCAAATATATAAGCATATACATTCCAACTAGAAGCTGTGTTACACGCCTTCCATATTTGTTTTTAGCTGTCATCAGACCTATTCCTAAAGCAATTGAAATACCTATATAGCTAAAATTAAACAAATAAAAAATATTATCTTTTGAAAGCCACAATGATATTGCTACCGTTTCAAATATGATAAGCATTATTATTGGCACTATATATTTACGAATCTTCGCTCTCATTGATTATTCTCCTAAGCTGTATATATCAGAATTTATCTCACCATCAAATTATTCCAAAGTGCTTCAATGCATCCATAATTGCCATTTCTTTTTCCGGAGGACATACCGGAACTTTTGAATCCTCATTCTTTGACTTTACCGTAATCTTATATCAATTGCTTCTTACACCGCATTTACCCTGCTTTCTTCCGTTTGAAAGTATGCATCTGAAAGAGTTGAATTTTCTAGTGCTGATACACACCCCTTCAGATCTTCTTTTTGGACCCTTCTAATTGCAATATCCATATTTAACTATTATCCTCCGCAAGATGCTGATACATTTCCAAATCTTTCATCATCTGATCCGCACGTTTTTTGTCCAGCAGCCAGGAAATCAAGAGTACCAGAAAATATACAACCATGATACTTATAGCTAAAGACAGAATCATACCCAGATTTTCTTTACACAACATCTCTCCAGGGAAAATGATGAGGATCATTAGAATCTCCAATGCCAGAACCTGAAAAATCTTTCGGATGAAAAGCTGCTTTGCCTGCAATTCGCGCCTGGAGTAAGTAATCCAGGACGGTAAGGTTCCGAAGAATCCATAAAGTGGCGGCAGTAAAAGAACCTCGTATGAAAAAAGCTGTCCGCGCTGATAGATTGTTCCTAATACGAACATTACGATATTAACCAAAGTAGTAATGATAAAAAATTCTTTGATCCGATCCAGTGCAAACTCTTTCAAACTCATCTTTTTCCACCCCCTCGAATCTTCTCTTTAAACTCTTGCACGTATTTTCTTGAAATGATCACGTCTTCTCCATTCATCAAAGTAGCACAGAAACGTCCATTAAGTGCCGGTTTCATAGAGCGGATCTTCAATAAATTTACGATAACTGACTTGGAGATCCTAGAAAAGGATCTGTCCTGAAGAAGGTTTTCCAGCTCATAAAGTTTTAATCGACTGGAATACACATGCTTTGATGTATATATATAAGTTCGGTTATCTACAGCTTCTACGTACAGGATATCCGGCACCTGGATCTCGTACTGTTTATCTTCCAGATCTCCTGTTATGGTCCCTTGCAGGGACTTTACAAAATGTATGATTTCTCTCACTTCGCTTGTCACCTCGTGACACATAATATAGAGATGTTCCGGTTCATTTTCCGGTATTCTGCTTATTTTAATTTCCATAACAATCCTTTACTTCAAATGTCCCCATATCTTTTAACTTTGCATCATAGAATTTAAGGACTAAATCATTCATGATGTCAACACATTTTCCCGCATCGATCGTTCCTGTTCCTAACATCTTTCCAAGAAATGGTGCGAATAAAGGAAGATCTGTAAAGTTCATATGGGCGGTATCTACAATATAGGTTTCATATCCTTCTACGGCATTCTCAAGAACAGTGTTATTCGCATAAGGCATATCAATGGCTTTCGCACCAACTCTCGACTCATGGTGAAGAACACTATCCATGGCAAATAATGGAACCGGATACGGCGTTTCGTCTAAAATGTACTTCTCATGATACCTGATACCCTCAAATTCGTAGGGTTCACATTCTACGACGCCTTTCTGTTCACTAAGCATGGTTCCATCAAGATCGATAACAGCATCGATATCATCTCTTACACGGCCAAGCTCTACGGAAGATGCTCCTCCAAGAGAATGACCCATAAGTCCAATCTTATCTGTATCAACCATATCAAGAGCCTTAAGGATCATGTCCTGATTAACTTTTACAAACCATGATTCATCCAGTTTTCCATCTTTATTATAATGTTCAATCGAGTCAATGACGAAGGAAATATCTTCCGTGCGAAGTTTCAGCCATGTACTAGAAAGACTAATAATTTCTGATTCAGGAATTGCGTCTTCATTTACCTTCATGACATCATTCATAAATTCCTGATTCACGGTGATAATCTTTCCATCCGTATCCTTACAGAAAAATGAATGGTAAGGATGATCCAGACTAACAACCACATATCCATGGGACGCCAGCTCCATGTAAGTAGAACTGTTGCTCTGATAGTATCCAAATGCCCCATGGGAAAAAATCACAAGCGGAAATGTTTCTCCATCCCCGGCATCTTCCGGGTAATAAAAATGTACTGGAACTTCTCTTTTCGATCCGTCATTTTCGAATGTCTCTTCTCTGGATTCGTCTACGAGAATCGCTTCCGTCTGAGCAATCTTATAGGACCCGGTGACTTCTCTTCCTTTGTAATCTGCGAACAAAAAGGCAGGCAGCATCGCTGTGCCAAGAAGACACATGGCAAGTAATGCACTGATCACTGTAGAGGCAATACTTTTTCGTCCTGTCTTGTTACGATTTATAAAAGTGAAAATCGCTTTTATAAGAATTCGCACCAATAAGATAATCAGTAAGCCCTTATAACGAAAACTAAAATCTATCCCTGGAAAACAGGCAAATACTAGGTAAAGTGAAAGTTCCAGTACATTCGCATAAAGGCGATTAAAATGCCACTGTTTTTTCTGTCTTTGCTCTGTCAATGTAAATGTTACAAGTCCGATTTCTGTTAGCAAAAATGCAATTAATAATAAGATATTCATACCATTTTCTCCTGTTATTTTTCCTTTGAGATTTATTAA
>NZ_GL698429.1:326042-414038 GCF_000187265.1 Streptococcus equinus ATCC 9812 | reverse complement strand
ATTGAGATTTATTAATTGCATAATATGGACTTCTTAGAATGCGCACAATATAAGGGACTGTAAGATGCAGCAAATGATATGTAAGTTGCAATGCATCCGATTCGTTTACTCTGATCACTGTGTTTTCACTCATAAAATAATCCTCCCTTGCTTATCACAAAAAGGATTGTACGCCCCTGTTTATATCACAATCATCTCACCACAGGAAATATAATGCAGATTTTTCATTTTCCCTGATAAATAACGAAAGGCTTTCCTTCCGGTACAATGACAGGTATAAAAATCGGTATTCTGATATTTCTGTAATTCAGCGCAATAGATAACGTAAAATAAGTTTCGCAAATTCAATTGAATAACAAAATAGACATAGTCTATTGCCATCGGTAAAATTAAGCTACCACACAAAACCCACCGAAGGAGGCAATAAACTATGTCTGATAGCATTATACAGTTAAACGAGGATCTCATAAAGAATAATCTTAAAGATCTCGTCAGGAACAGTGTTGAGGAAACTCTCAACGCTCTACTTGATCACGAAGCTGATGAGCTGATCAAAGCAGATAAATACGAACGTTCAGGAGATCGTCAGGGGTATCGATCCGGTCATTATGACCGGAACTTCACAACGTCCTCAGGTGATGTCACCTTGCACGTCCCCAAACTCAAGGGCGTTCAGTTTGAAACAGCCATCATCGAAAGATACCGTCGCAGAGAATCCTCTGTAGAAGAAGCTCTGATCGAGATGTATCTGGCCGGTGTTTCTGTCCGTCGCATCGAAGATGTTACGGAAGCCCTCTGGGGTTCTAAGGTATCTCCCGGAACCATCAGCAATCTTAACAAAAAAGCCTACGAGCATATCGAAGAATGGCGTATGCGTCCACTTTCCGGGGAGTATCCCTACGTTTATGTAGACGGCATCTATCTTAAACGATGCTGGGGCGGCGAAGTCCAGAACGTCTCCATCCTCATAGCTATCGGCGTCACATCTGATGGATATCGTGAGATCATCGGTGCCACTGAAGGCATGAAAGAAGACCATGAAAGCTGGAAGAACTTCTTTGTTTATTTAAAAGAAAGAGGCCTTTCAGGAGTACGCCTTGTCATTGGGGATAAGTGTCTTGGTATGCTCGAAGCTATTCCGGAAGTCTTTCCAAAAGCCAGGTATCAACGCTGCACAGTTCACTTTTATAGGAACATCTTCACTGCTACTCCACGAATGAAGATGCAGGAAGTGACCCGTATGCTGAAAGCCATCCATGCTCAGGAAGATAAAGCAGCTGCCAGAGAGAAAGCTGAACTGGTCGCCACGAAACTCAGGGAGATGAAACTGTATGCTGCAGCTAAAAAGCTTGAGGACGGCATCGAAGAGACCCTGACTTATATGGAGTTTCCTGTACAGCATTGGCACAGGATCCGCACCAACAATCTGACCGAGCGAGTGAACCGTGAGGTTCGCCGTCGCACAAGGTCTATAGGTGCTTTCCCGGATGGGAACAGTGCACTGATGCTGGTCTGTGCGCGACTTCGCTACGTTGCTTCAAATGATTGGGGTCAGAAAAGATACCTCAACATGAAGCATCTTTATGACCTTGAAACCGAAGCTGACCTGGCGATTGGCTGATGCCAGGCTACCGATGGAATCTGAATTTGCGAAAAAAATTGACACTACCGTGCAGATGTTTCATTAACATCTACACTTATATAGTACGAAACTGGGATTTACGCTTCCTTTTTCTGATACTTATCAAGCAATATTAAGAGACATATCTTTTGCAAGACACCAAATATAACCGAATACTAAAAAGCATTAGTACATAATTCTTTTAACAGCATTGCTCTTTACAAAAATATGTGAAAAAACAATCAAAACTACTGCAGCAACAATATTGCCCCAAATATTCTCTTTTACGCTATATATTCCAGTCAGCGAATTAACAATACTGTGAAACAGAACACACAACCATACACTTCCAGTATTTTTCTTTATACACGCTAAAGCAAAACTTAATCCTAATACATTTACTCCATAGGCTATATAATTTAGCCCTAATTCTGCTCCATTATTAACGTAAAACAAAGGCAAGTGCCACAGCCACCAAACAACACTAACTATAATTGTTGATACAGAATACGAATATTTCTTCTCCAATTCCGGTTGAAAAATATACCTCCATCCAGCTTCCTCTAATCCACCGGCAATTATCATCATAGGTATCATAACAATAATCATATACAACGGTGTTCCTTTTTCATATCCTGAAACCAAACACTGTGTCAGAATATATGCCACAGCAAAAACAACTACCATCAAGTACGAGCTTACACTATGCTTAAAATCAAAAACATTCTTCATCCATTTTTTAAAACTATTAACATTCCCATTCTTTCTTAACACAACATATGAAGCAATCGTCGGTGACCACCCGCCCAATAGATACGGCAAAAATAGCAGATAATTATCTTCTATATTTATACCTGATACACTGCACCATAGAAGTATTCCCCAACATACTATCATAATTAAAAAAGTGTAAAACAAAAAATCCTTAGCTAACTTACTCATTACTATCCTCTTTCACAAATTTAAATTTATTACTCCATCTTGCCATCGCTGTATTTTATAATTATACCCCGAAAGGCAATAATCCGGACGGCATAACGTAAAAAACGGCAGCACCCGAGTTACCCCGAATGCCGCCGCACATACTGTTATTTACCTGCTGTCACGATCAATCTGCTTTCTACCAAATGGTATTCCATGAGCTGCCAACACATCTCTCAGCTTTTGATTTTCTTTTCTGAGACTGTCGTTTTCGGACTTCAATCTGCCACGCTCCATCTGCTCACGAATACTGTCCCTGGAACTGAGCTTTTGTTCCAGTTCCGCAATCTTATTCTTCAGCCCGGCAATGATACCCTTAAGCTTATCAATAAAACTATCCTTCTGGGACAGCTGCTCTGTCAGCTGGTCCACCTGCTTCTGTAATCCAATATCTTTCCGCTTATAGGTTACGTACTTTTTAGCGGCAGTTTGGAGAGTATCATATTCAGCTTCTGTCATGGATACCTTTCGAACACCTCTTGGAATCATTCTTTACTCCAAAACCACTTGGTACGAAGAATGATGCTCCTTCAGAGTACTGTTATCAAATTGTTATCAGAAGAGATTTTCAAATTCAGAAAACCCAGTGTTTTCAAGGCTTTCCGGGCTTTTCGCTATTATTCCCACTCAACTGTTGCTGGTGGTTTACTTGTAATATCGTAGACGATGCGGTTAACGTGGTCAACTTCATTTACGATACGTACTGAGATTTTTTGAAGGACATCCCATGGGATGCGAGCAAAGTCTGCAGTCATACCGTCAATTGATGTGATAGCACGAATAGCGATTGTGTAATCGTAAGTACGTCCGTCACCCATAACACCAACTGAACGAACACCTGTGTTAACTGTAAAATATTGCCAGATATCGCGGTCAAGACCTGCTTTAGCGATTTCTTCACGAAGGATAGCATCAGATTCACGAACAGTTTCAAGACGTTCTGCTGTGATTTCACCCATCACACGGATAGCAAGACCTGGTCCTGGGAATGGTTGACGCCAAACGATTTCATCTGGCATACCAAGAGCTGTACCAAGAGCACGAACTTCGTCTTTGAAAAGTGTGTTAAGTGGTTCAATCAATTCAAATTGCATGTCTTCTGGAAGACCACCAACATTGTGGTGTGATTTGATTGTTTGTGCTGTATCAGTACCTGATTCGATAACGTCTGTGTAAAGAGTACCTTGTGCTAAGAAGTCAACACCTTTAAGTTTGCTTGCTTCGTCGTCAAATACACTGACAAATTCATTACCAATGATTTTACGTTTTTTCTCTGGATCATCAACGCCAGCAAGAAGGTCTAAGAAACGTTTTGAAGCATCAACACGGATGATGTTCAAACCGAATTTACCACCAAGCATGTTCATAACTTGGTCACCTTCTCCTTTACGAAGAAGACCATGGTCAACAAAAATACATGTCAATTGATCACCGATAGCGCGTTGCAAAAGGACACCTACAACTGATGAGTCAACACCACCTGAAAGTCCAAGAAGAACTTTACGGTCACCAACTTTTTGACGAATTTCATTAATTTGCAAATCAATGAAGTTATCCATTGACCAATCGCCTTTAGCACCACAGATTCGGAAAGCAAAGTTACGTAAAATATCATTACCATATACTGAGTGGCGAACTTCTGGGTGGAATTGGATACCGTAGATGTTTTTCTCAGTATTTTCAATTGCTGCGTAAGGGCAATCGGCAGAGTCCCCAACCAAGTGGAAGCCTGCAGGAATTTCAGTAACGGCATCACCGTGGCTCATCAAAACAGTTTGCTCTTCTGGTGTTTCAGCAAAAAGTTCTGATGTTGCTTTCAAGCGAAGTGTTGATTGGCCATACTCACTGTGACCAGTTTGTCCAGCAGGGACAACTTTACCACCGAGTTTATCAGTCAACAATTGCATACCATAGCAGATACCAAGAATTGGAATACCCAATTCAAAAATTTCTTCGTCAATGCCAAAAGCATTATCAGCATAAACTGAATTTGGACCACCTGAAAGTACGATACCAATTGGGTTGATTTCACGAACTTCGTCTGCTGTGATTTTGTGGCTTCGTAATTCTGAGAAAACACCAAATTCACGAATACGACGAGCAATCAATTGGTTGTACTGGCTACCATAGTCAAGAACAATGATTTTTTGAACATCGTTCAAAGTAGAATTGTCAGTCATTATTACCCTTTCTATTAACGTCAGCCCTTTGGCTAACAGTATTCACCTTAATTGTAGCATAAATTTACACATTTAGCAGTAGATTTTAGGTATCTTATTAAAATTTAAAGCACAAAAAGCAAGCGGCTGGGAAAACCACTTGCTTAGGAGTTATATGAAAAGTTTTCAGGATAATTATATTATATGATTTTCTGACTTCTACTACATCCGTCTTAAGACCTATTTTGATAAAATCGTTAGCATATCTTTAGAAAAAGTTTTACAATAATATCATGAAAAAGTAGATTGGAGATGGCGCTTTCTGTTTCAACATTACAAACTTATTCAAAGACTAATTCACATTCTGTCTGCAGTTATTTTCATTACATCATGTATCTGTATTTTCTGGCTTTATCAGCATGGTTATTTGACTAACCAGGAAAAAATACAGATTCTTATCGGTCAGGATAAAGTTTGGGGAGTAATTTTCTTTACCGTTTTTCAGATGATGCAAGTCGTCATCCCTATCGTTCCTGCTAGCATAACAATGATGCTTGCTGTAATGACATTTCATCCTGTAGTTGGTGTTTTAACAAGCAGTATTGGTATTATCCTAGGGTCAACAATTTTGTTTTTACTCACGCGTTGGTATGGCAAACGCTTCTGCCTTCTCTTTATTAAAGAAAACACGCTTAAAAAATACAAAGATTTAATCGAACAACATAAGTCATTTACAGTAATCTTTATTATTGGTATGACACTGCCTTTTGCACCAGCAGATTTACTTGTCATGTTAGCTGCTTTGAGTAACATGTCACTCAAAACATTTTCAAAAATCATTGTCATCTGCAAACCTATTTCAATCATCGGTCACATTCTACTTCTTTTTTATGGTGGTGAATGTTTTTTACATATTATGTAAAAGTCTGAGAAAAATCTCAGGCTTATTTTTATTTTTTGTTACGCAAACGTTTGCATAATTTTATTTTTTTGGTAAAATGAAAGAAAGAACTTTCTTTTTGAGGTGTTTTTAATGACAAATGAAACTTTAATGCAGTACTTTGAATGGTATCTGCCAAACGATGGTAAACACTGGATGCGATTAGCGGCTGATGCTCCCACACTTGCTCAAAATGGTATCACAAAAATTTGGATGCCTCCAGCTTTTAAGGCTACACATGATGGCGACGTTGGTTATGGCGTTTATGATCTTTTTGATCTCGGTGAATTTGACCAAAAAGGGACTATCCGAACAAAATATGGAACAAAAGCTGACTATCTACATGCAATTTCTGCTTTAAAAGCAAATCATATTGCACCTTTAGCTGATGTTGTCTTAAATCACAAAGCTGCTGCTGACCATACTGAAACTTTTTCCGTTGTCGAAGTTGCCCCCGATGACCGTACAAAAATCATCAGTAAACCTTTTGACATTGAGGGCTGGACAAACTTCACTTTTGATGGTCGACATAAAGCTTACAATGATTTTGAATGGCATTGGTACCACTTTACTGGAACGGATTATGATGTAAAAACTGGTAAAAACGGTATTTTCCAAATTCAGGGTGACAACAAAGGTTGGGCAAATCAAGATTTGGTTGATGGCGAAAATGGCAATTACGATTATCTTATGTATGCTGACCTTGATTTTAAACACCCAGAAGTTATCAAAAATATCTATGACTGGGCAGAGTGGTTCGTCAAAACAACAGGAGTTTGTGGTTTTCGCTTGGATGCTATTAAACACATTGATTCATTCTTTATGAGCAATTTCATCCGCGATATGAAGGAAAAATACGGTAAAGACTTTTATGTTTTTGGCGAATTCTGGAACGATGATGAAAAAACTAACAACGATTATCTTGAAACGACTGAGTACCGCTTTGACCTAATCGACGTTCGACTCCACCAAAATCTTTTTGAAGCAAGCAAAGAAAAAGCTTATTACGACTTGCGAGAAATTTTTAATCATACTTTGGTGAAAAATCAGCCTAATTCTGCTGTTACTTTCGTTGACAATCATGATACCCAACGAGGGCAAGCACTTGAATCTACAATTGAAGAATGGTTCAAACCAGCGGCTTACGCTCTCATCTTACTTCGCCAAACTGGTCTTCCATGCATCTTCTACGGTGACTACTACGGCATTTCAGGTGAATTTGCACAACAAGACTTTCAAGATGACATTGATAAATTACTTTTCTTAAGACAAGCAGCTGTTTACGGCAAAGAAATGAACTATTTTGACAATCCAAATTGTGTTGGTTGGACTTATCTTGGAAATGAAGAGCACCCTACTTCTCTTGCTGTTTTAATCAACAACAAACATTCTACAGCAAAACGAATGTTTGTTGGCAAAAAATGGACAGGAAAAACTTTTACCGATTATCTCGGAAATCAAACTGCTACTATCACTATCGACGAAGAAGGTTACGGCAGTTTTCCAGTTGGCGCAGAATCCGTCTCTGCTTATATTCCACAAGATCAATAAATCTTATAAAACAAAAAAACGATTAGACTTTAAATCTAATCGTTTTTACATAATTATTTTTATGTATTAGATCATCCAGCTTGTGCTGTTTGCATTTGATAGTAGACACCTTGTTTTGCCATTAATTCTACATGTGTGCCATGTTCAACAATATCTCCATCAACCATGACTAAAATACAGTCAGCTGATTGGATAGTTGATAAACGGTGAGCAATGATAAAGCTTGTACGCCCTTGCATCAATTTTTCGAAAGCTTCTTGAACTAGCACTTCTGTACGTGTATCAATAGATGATGTTGCTTCATCAAGTATCAAGATTTTTGGTAATTTCACAAAAATACGTGCAATCGTCAAAAGCTGACGTTGTCCTTGAGACAGTGAAGCTCCAGCATCAGCCAAATATGTATCATAACCATTTGGTAATTGACGGATGAAGAAATCTGCGTTAGCTGCTTTTGCCGCTTGGATAACTTCTTCACGTGTTGCTTGAGGATTACCATAAGCAATATTGTCATGGATTGTTCCAACTTTTAGCCAAGTCTCTTGCAGAACCATACCAATTTGCTTGCGAAGTTCCTCAACAGAATAATCAGCCATCGATACACCATCCAAATAAATGGCTCCACTATTTACTTCATAAAAACGCATCAAGAGATTAATCAATGTTGATTTTCCTGCTCCTGTCGGACCTACAATAGCCACTTTTGAAGCTGCTGGAATAGACAAACTCAAGTGATTAATCAATGTTTTCTGAGGAGTGTAACCAAATGACACGTCTTTAAATTCAATTTGTCCTTGAATCTTGTCCTCATCAAGTTCCTCAGTTACTGGAAGAGGCTCATTTTCTTCATCCAAGATGGTATAAAGGCGATCTGCACAGGCAATGGCTCCTTGCAATTCTGACAAGACTGATGAAATATCATTGAAAGGTTTAGTATATTGGTTAACATAATTCAAAAACGTTGTTAACTGACCAACTGTAAAGGCACCTGACATGATGCGCAACGCTCCCACTCCTGCAAGCAACGCATAAATCAAGCTATTGATAAAACGCGTTGAAGGATTGACGGTTGATGAGTAGAAAATTGCACCTTGTGAATAATCTGCGTAGGTATCATTGATTTCAGTGAAAGTATCAATCGCTGCTTCTTGTGCGTTAAAGACATGCAATAAGCTCTCTTGACGAATCATCTCTTCGATATATTGTGTCTGACGACCACGAGATTTGGTTTGCTTTTGGTAAAGGTGATAACTCTTATTAGCGATAAATCGTGCTAAGAAAAGAGAAAGTGGCGTTAAAACCAATACCAAACCAAGCATCAGAAAATCAATATCAGCCATCGTAACAATGGTAATGATAATAGTCAAAATACCAATAAAAAATTGATTGAAAACCATCAAAAGACCATTACTTAATTGCTCTGCATCAGTCGTTACACGACTAACCAAATCTCCAGAACTTTTCTTATCAAGATAAGCAATCGGCATTTGATTTAATTTTTCCATTACCCTTTGACGCAAATCGTAAATATAACCAAAGGTTAAACGATTATAAATCAATGGATTAAGCCACTGAATTAAAGTATTCACCGCGACAACAACAAGCATTTTTATGATGATTGGCAAAATCAAAGTCAATGATTTTGGAGAAAGAACGACATCGACTGCGTTACCAATCAAAACAGGAAGGTAAACAGTCAATGCGACTTGGGCAGTCGTACCAAGCGTTGCTCCAATAACAAGTCCTTTTTGAGAAAAGAGGTCTTTAAACAAGCGACGAGTTGTAGTTGATTGATTTCTTGCTTTCATGCTCTGACCTCCTCTTTTTGGTGTTGTGAATAGTGAATTGCTCGATAAACATCATTATCCGCTAACAATTCTTCATGGCTTGCAAAACCAAGCTGTTGACCTTTATCTAAAAGCAAGATTTTATCTGCTGCTTTTAAACTATTAGTACGTTGTGAAATCAAAATAAGCGTCACATCACTGAGTTTTTTATGAATGGCAGACAGCAGCTTCGCTTCTGTCAAATAATCAAGTGCTGACGTTGAGTCATCTAAAATCAATAATGGAGCTTTTTGAACCAAGGCACGAGCAATTGTCAAACGCTGACGCTGCCCGCCAGAAAAATTGCGTCCAAAAGCTTCAACCACTGCATCCAACTGTCCTTCTTTTTCTGAAACAAAATCACTGGCTTGCGCAATATCCAAAGCACGCCAAAGCTCATCATCGCTCACTTCGCGATTGATTCCCAACGTCAAGTTAGAGCGAATTGTTCCTTGGAAAAGCTCTGCTTTTTGTGGCACAACATTAACCCAAGAACGCCACTGACCAAGTGTTTTGGGTGACTGATGATTTTGGAAAATAGCTAAGCTACCAGCTTGTGGTGTATAAAGGTGTACCAGTAAATCAACCAAGGTAGATTTCCCTGAACCAGTTCCGCCAATAACGCCTAAAAAGTCACCAGGATTTAAATTAAAATCAATGTGAGATAAAGATGGCTCCGCAGCTGTTGGATAGGTAAAGCTCATATCGTCTACACAAACCGCGTAGTCAGATGACACTTGCTCAAACGCCATCTCCAAATCCTCAGACTCTTTCTCAAATACTTCCGTGATACGTTTTGCACTGATAAATGATTGATTCAAAGATGTCACAAGCATCGTCATCTTAAGCAGCTCTGTCAAAATTTGCAAAAGATAGTTAACCAAGGCAATTAACATTCCTTGAGATAGCAAACCTTTTCCAATTTGAAGATTTCCTTGCCAGATAACTAGGATAAGCGTGCTATTAACAACAAGATAAGTTAGCGGTATTACCAAACTTGATAGACGCCCTGCTTTTAACTGTAAATCTGTATAATCTTGGTTGGCAACAGCAAATTCTTTTTCTTCTTTATCAACTTGACCAAAAGCACGAATGACACGGACACCTTCTAATTGTTGGCGAGTCATATTAACAATTTTATCCGTTGCCAGACGAATCTTAGCATAAATTGGATTCAGTAAGTGCGACATAGCAAAAACAATAGCAAATAGGATCACAACCATAACCAAAAAGTCTAAGGTCATCTTTGGACTAATGTTAAATGCCATAATGATAGCGCCAAAAACAATAATCGGTGCGCGTAAAAACAAACGTAAAAACTGATTAATTCCAGTTTGAATCTGGTAGGTATCACTGGTTAAACGTGTCACCAAACTTGATGTTGTCAACTTATCTCGATCTTCTTTACTCAGGCCCATGATTTTTTTGAATAAATCTTTTGTCAGCTGACGAGTATAGCCAACTGCAGCTTTTGAAGAAAAATACTGTGCAGTAAGTGCAACAATGACACCAATAATCGCAAACAAGAACAAGAGTCCAATCATCAAAATAAGACTGCCTTTATTTTCACTTGGAATGATTGTATCAACAATCCTTGCAATAATAATTGGAACTAACAGTTCAAAGGTTGCTTCAAACAATTTGAAAAGGGGACCTAAGATTGTCTCCTTAAGGTACCCTTTAAAATAACGACTTAATTCTCTCATACTTCTCTCTAAACCTTACTAGTTAGAATAAGCTCATTAATTCAATCAAATAAAGATTAAAATGAACTTCACGCGAGTAGTAGATATTTCCACCATTTCGATATAATTGTCCGCCTGAAATCAAAGCAAGCGGATGATAGTAAAAATAAGATTCACCAGTCGTATTACCAAGACTTGGAGCTACTACGTCGCGCGAGTAAGTTTTAGCTAAAGTAATTGTATTTTTACTACCGTGTTTTGCAACATAATCAATGTATGATGTCCCAAAGTTGTATGCCTGAACAGCTGTCCAAACATCAACCCCTGCTTCAGCAGCCAAGGAAAGATTTTCTGAAAGAACAGTGACACCTTGACGAATGCTGGTCTTACTATCAGAAATGGAATTGACAACACCATCATAGCTTTCGCTTGATTGCATGACGTCACAATCGTACCCTTTAGTTTCCGTGTAAATCATGGCCAAAACCAGCTCAACATTTGCTGTTGTATCATTGTCATCTAAAATCTCTTTAACCATGCTTTTGTACTGCAAAACGTTTTTGACATTTTCGTGTGTGACATAAACCTGATAGCCACAGAAAAGAACAAAAGCAAGGACAATCAGACGTTTTAAGAACTTAAACATTATTTATTTTGAATATCCTCTATGTTTTTTATCAAGATGGAATAAGTTCCATTTGGATTTTGAATGAATTCTACCGATTCGGCATCCTCATAAACATTATTAGGAACAATCAACTGAATTCCATTTGACAGAGAAAGTTTCTGGTTCTCTAATTTTTTTGTCTGACGTGAATGATCGATATCCAATACCTGAATAGGCTCTGGAATGCTTTCTTTCAATTCATCAACAAAAGTCAAACGAGCTGTCAAATTATTATCAAAAAGCTGATCTGCCAATTTTTCAGGCGAGAGTTCTTGCTCTTCTTCCAAATTTTTGTAAATGGCTGCTTTCATTTTAGATTGGAAAGCAAAATCATCTTGCTGGAAGTTTTCAGCAATTTTTTGTGCGGTTTGTTCAACCATCTTAATCGATTTTTTGACGGATTGCTCTGGTTGGACTTGCAACAAATTCTCTGAAAAATAATTAACAAAGCTTCCATTATGCTTAATACGTTTTTCAATCAGATAATAATTGCGATTGCTACGATTAATGACTAAAGCTTCATCAGGCATTTGCGCTGCTGATGGAAAATTATTTTGTGTTACTTTGATTGGACTTTCGCTATCACTTGAAATGTGAGTGAAGTTCTCTCTCAATGTTACACGAAGAAAAGCAAAGTGTTCAACACCGTCTTTATCAAATTGGATAAAAACCAAATCATTTGTCTTTTGATTATCAGAGATGACAAATTCTTCTTTCCAAAGCTGTGCAATCTTAACTGATGATTCCATCAAATCATCAGTTAAGTAACTAAGAAAAACATTGTCTTCTGAAAAAGTTCCACGTTTAGCTTCGTCAGAAAAAACTTTGCTCAATTTTTTACGAAAATACTCGTCAATACGAGGTGTAATTGTCAATAACTGATCTGACAAAATTAGCTTAGTATCATTCGGAGAAAATTGATGGATAACAATACGTTTTATATATAAATCAATCATGGTTATTTGCGAGCGAGCCTAAAAGTTAGACTCAGCTGTTCGTTAATAAAGTGGGAAAGCATCAGTCAATGCTTTAACCTCACGACGAACCTCCTCTAAAATAGTTTCATTTTGATAATTTTCAAGAGTTTTAACAATCAACTCAGCTATAGTTCGTGATTCTTTTTCTCCCATTCCACGGCTTGTGATAGCTGGCGTTCCGATACGAATACCAGAAGTTTTAAATGGAGAAAGTGTTTCAAATGGAATTGAATTCTTATTAAGTGTGATATTTACAGACTCAAGGAGATTTTGGGCTAATTTCCCATTTTCAACCACTTTTGTCACATCTACAAGAAAGACATGGTTATCTGTTCCACCTGAAATGACACGAAATTCAGAGTGGTTTGCAAACACTTCAACCATAGCTGCAGCGTTTTTAATCACTTGCTCACCATATTCTTTGAATGCTGGATCTAGTGCTTCTTTCAAAGCGACAGCTTTACCTGCAATAACATGCATCAAAGGGCCACCTTGAAGTCCAGGAAAGACAGCGGAATTAATCTTTTTAGCGATAGCTTCATCATTCGTCAAAATCAAACCGCCGCGAGGACCACGAAGAGTCTTGTGAGTTGTTGTCGTAGTGACATGCGCATAAGGAACTGGACTTGGATGAAGACCTGCTGCAACTAAACCAGCAATGTGAGCCATATCAACCATCAAGTATGCACCGACGCTATCTGCGATTTCACGGAAACGTTTAAAATCAATGATACGTGAATAAGCTGATGCGCCTGCAACGATAAGTTTTGGCTTCACTTCTTTTGCTTGCTCAGCTAACTTATCATAGTCAATACATTCTGTGACAGGATCAACTGTGTAAGAGACAAAATGATATGTTTTTCCTGAAAAGCTCACAGCAGCTCCGTGTGTCAAATGTCCACCAGCTGCTAAATCCATCCCCATCACAGTATCACCTGGTTGGATTAAAGCCATATAAGCAGCGGCATTAGCTTGACTTCCTGAGTGCGGTTGAACATTAGCAAATTTAGCTCCAAATAGTTGCTTTGCGCGTTCGATAGCCAAATTTTCGACAACATCCACGCAATCGGTTCCTCCATAGTAACGTTTACCAGGATAGCCTTCAGCATACTTATTCGTTAGTAAACTTCCTTGTGCTGCCATAACAGCTTTAGAGACAACATTTTCTGAGGCAATTAGCTCAATATTATTTTGTTGACGAACTTCTTCAGCAGAAATTGCCGCCCAAAGTTCTGGGTCAAATGCTTCATAGTTTTCCTTGTCAAAAATCATATCCTTATCTCCTTTTGATAAGATCACGTCACATTCCTTAAATCGCAAGAATTACTCTTTAAAGTCTGTAAAAGCCAAAACAGTAAAAAGAATATCCAAAAAAATACCTAATCCGCAAAAGTCAACTCTGGCACACAAGCTAACAACTCTTCCTTAGTGATGGCACCTTGACGAAGAATACGAGCAGACTCACCAGACAAATCTAAAATCGTCGAATCAACACCTGTAAGCGCAGCATCATCAGAAAGTCCTGTTACATTATTGCCGAATTGCTTTTTTATATCAGCAAATATTTTCCCACTTTCTTTTCCAGAAATGTTAGCTGACGGACCAATCAATGGACCTGTCTTTTTAATCAATTCTAGAGTCTGTGGATGTTTTGGAATTCTAAAACCAATTGTTGATAAGCCAGAATTGATCCAAGCTGGCACACGGTCATTTGCTTGTAAAATAATCGTCAGCGGACCGGGTAAAAAAGTATCATATATTTTTTTCAAATAGCTAGGTTGATTTTTCGAAAAAGCTAAAATAGTTTCGTAATCTGCTACGTTTAAATTCATGGCTTTTTCTTTTGGACGACGCTTGAGTTGGTAAACATGCTCTACCGCATCCTCATTCATCGCTTGAGCAAATAATCCATAAACCGTTTCTGTCGGCAGAATCACCGCCCCACCTGACTGAAGAATTTCTTCCAAATTAGCCATTATCCATCACGACCATTCTATCTTTACCAAATACATCTTGTAGAACACGGACACGTTTTTCAGGAAAATGCTGCGCTAACAGACGACGCATACCATCTCCCTGCTTGTATCCAATTTCAAAATAAAGTTTTCCATTCTCAGTCAAGTGACTATTTGCACCTTCGATAATGCGACGATAAATCGCAAAACCATCTTCATCCGCAAAAAGCGCCAAATGTGGTTCTGAAGCAAGAACATTAACACCAACCTCACCCTCGTCATCATAAGCAATGTATGGAGGATTTGAGATAATTACATCAAATTTTCCTGAAATCTGATTAAAAACATCTGACTCAATAAAATCAAGTGACACTTGTTTTCTCTCACTGTTTTCTTTTGCCAATTGCAAAGCTTCTGATGAGATATCTGATGCTGTCACGTGCCAATCCGGACGCGCACTCTTAAGTGAAATCGCAATCGCTCCACTACCAGTGCCAATATCTAAAATCTGCAAGTCAGCTTTGCTATTTTCCTTCAAAACCAAATCAACTAGCTCTTCTGTCTCAGGTCGTGGAATCAAGACACGCTCATCAACATCAAGTTCTAAATCACGAAAGTAAGCTTTCCCAGTGATGTACTGAGGTGAACGGTGCTCTTTTAACTGGCTCATGATGTCTTCTATCAGAGCTTGATCTTGAGTAGAAACATCTTTATTTTGATGCAAAATGAAATCGAGCAGGCTCCAGCCTTTTAGCTCACGAAAAACGTAAGCCAAATTTTCTGGATCCTCACCAATTTCTTGTAATTGTTTTTCTAATCGGCTGATTGTTTCAGCGTAATTCATTATTTATTCAACTCTTCTAGTTTCTTAGTTTGATCAAATAAAACAAGGGCATCGATAATTTCGTCTAGTTTACCAGACAAAATGCTGTCAAGCTTTTGCAATGTCAAGCCAATACGGTGGTCAGTCACACGGTTTTGTGGGAAGTTATATGTACGGATACGTTCAGAACGATCACCAGTTCCGACTGTAGATTTACGTTCCGCATCTTGTTCATTTTGAGCGATTTGAGCAAAGTGGTCAGCAACACGCGCACGGATAACTTTCATGGCTTTATCTCGGTTCTTTTGTTGTGTACGTTCTTCTTGCATTTCAACTTTGATACCAGTTGGAATGTGGACCATACGAACGGCAGTTGCAACTTTGTTGACGTTTTGTCCACCAGCACCTGATGCGTGGTAGATATCTACACGCAAATCTTTTGGATCGATTTCGTATTCAACTTCTTCTACTTCTGGCATAACAAGGACAGTAGCTGTTGATGTGTGAACACGACCTTGGCTTTCGGTTACAGGGACACGTTGAACACGGTGGGCACCTGATTCATATTTCAATTTAGAGTAAACTGATTGACCTGAAACCATGACAACAACTTCTTTGATACCTCCAACACCATTGTAAGAAGCTTCCATGACGTCAAATTTCCAACCTTGGCTTTCAGCGTATTTTTGATACATTTGAAGAAGGTCTCCAGCAAATAGAGCTGCTTCATCACCACCAGCAGCACCACGAATTTCCAAGATGATATTTTTATCATCATTAGGATCTTTTGGTAATAGAAGGATTTTTAGTTTTTCTTCATATTCTTCTTTTGCTGCTTTAGATTCTTTAAGCTCTTCTTTTGCCATTTCTTCAAGTTCTGGATCACCACCAGCATCTTTAATCATTTCTTCAGCATCTTCAATGTTTTGAAGAACTTTTTTGTATTCACGGTAAACGGCCACAGTTTCACGTGTACTTGCTTCTTCTTTAGACAAAGCCATGAAGCGTTTTGTGTCACTAACGACATCTGGGTCACTTAGCAATTCTCCCAATTCTTCATAACGGTCTTCAACCGCTTGTAGCTGATCATAAATGTTCATTTGTTATCGATTAACCTCTCTTTTGCAAATTCATTTTCTTATTTTTCTTTGGAAATCATTGGATTAAAATAATGTTTACGGCAAACGGGGATATAGGTTTCGTTGCCACCGATTTGAATTTGATTTCCTTCGTAAACAGGCTTGCCATTTTCAGTTCGCAAGACCATGGTTGCTTTTTTAGAACAAAACTGACAAATGGTTTTAATCTCGTCAATTTTATCTGCTAATAGCAGTAGATATTTGGAGCCTTCGAACAATTCGTTTTGAAAATCATTTTTTAACCCAAAAGCCATCACAGGAACGTCCAAATCATCAACAACACGCGCCAAATCATAGACATGCTTTTTCGTTAAAAATTGACATTCATCAATTAAAACGCAGTATGGTTTTTCTGGTAAAGCTTTGACGTATTCAAAAACATCCATCTCATTTGTAATTGCAATAGCTTCACGACGCATACCGATACGACTTGAAACAATACCATACCCATCACGTGTATCAAGAGCTGATGTCATGATAACAACAGGTTTTCCTTGTTCTTCATAATTGTGAGCTACTTTTAAAATTTCGATGGTTTTACCAGAATTCATGGTTCCATACTTATAATAGAGTTGAGCCAAAAGTGACAATCCTACCTTCTACTAATATTCTTCTATTCTACCATAAAATCACCGTGGATTAAACCAGGTAACCAGCAATTCAAAAAGTATCTGCTTAATTAATGCGATACGAGTAACATTTGAATGCACAAAAAAGCTAGTAGCAACACACTACTAGCCCTTATTACTCATAAAAAATCAGTGACCAACACAAAAAATACCTAACGCATTAAAGAGCGACAAAACATCACCCACCCTGCGGTTAAGTTGTTAAAGCTTAGTTATATTATAGCATAGCACTCATGTAGATTAGATAACATTTCATTAAAAGAATCACAATTGTATTACGAGAATGTGTATACAAATTTTCAAAACTTATTGACGGAAAAATTACTTTGGAGTATTTTATACATTGAAAGAAATAAACTAATTTGTGGAGGTTATAGCCATGAAAATTGGATTTAGAAAACCAAGTTTAAAAAAGAACTTGAGGGCTCGTACTACAGGTAAATGGAAAAGGCAAGCCAAAAAGACTATTATTCCAGGATATGGCAAAAAAGGATCTGGCTGGATTAAAAATCCTAAAAAAGCGGCCTACAATAAGGTTTATCATAAAACAACATTTGGCTTATCTGATATTTTAAAACTTTTTAAATAGAATAAAAAAACATTCCCTATTTTCCCGATAAGCACTGAATTTTACTGCTAAATATGCTAAAATTGTAGTGTTAATTTATTTTAAAGGAGATTCTTATGCCATTCGTAAAAATCGATTTATTCGAAGGTCGAACACAAGAACAAAAAGTTGAGCTTGCTCGCGAAGTAACTGAAGTTGTTTCACGTATCGCTAAAGCTCCAAAAGAAGCTATCCACGTTTTCATCAACGATATGCCTGAAGGTACTTACTACCCACATGGCGAAATGAAAAAGAAAAACTAATTTTTCATTATAACTAACAAGCCACCTTTTATAGGCGGCTTTTTTATCATTATTAAATAATTGCTTTTTAAACTAGAAACATTATGCTAAACTAAGAAAGATTTTGGAAGGTGAACACATGCAATTAAGTCATAGCATAAAAATGATGGGAACAATCATCGATATCCTTATTGAGTCTGACACTCCTGAAAAACATATCAATGACGTCTGCCACCTATTAACAATCTATAAAAATCGTTTCAGTGCAAACGATGCTGATTCTGAGCTTATGGTGATTAACAACAGCTCCGGCATTGATCCTGTCAGTGTTCACCCAGATTTATTTGAGCTGACACAGCTTGGTAAAACGCACAGCCTCACTCATCCAGGAAATCTCAATATTGCTATCGGTCCATTGGTGCAAAGCTGGCGCATTGGTTTTGTCGATGCGAATGTCCCAAATCCTAAAAAAATTCAAAATGCGCTAGCCTTGTCAAATCCTAATAATATTATTCTAAATCCTGATAAGAAGAGTATTTTCCTCAGCCAAAAAGGAATGAAAATTGACCTCGGTGCTCTAGCTAAAGGTTATATCGCTGATAAAGTCATGGACTATCTAAAGTCTGAAAAAGTCACTTCTGCCATGATTAACCTTGGTGGCAATGTTCTCGTTTACGGTGACAATCCAAAACAAGAAAACGGCATTTGGCGAATTGGTATCCAAAATCCGAAAACCACTCGTGGGAATAATATCGGAATTTTATCTCTCAAAAATAAATCTGTTGTCACTTCAGGCATCTACGAACGACATTTGCGAATTGGTCACAAAGATTACCACCACATTTTTGACCGAAAAACTGGCTATCCAATTGAAACTGACATGGCAAGTCTAACCATTGTTTCTGATTTATCTGTTGACTGTGAAATATGGACGACAAAACTCTTTGGGCTACCAATCATACAAGCTCTAACCACCATTCAAAATACACCAAATATCGAAGGCATTCTCATCACAAAAGACAATCGCCTAGCCATTACTAGCGGGTTAAAATCGCATTTTCAGATGCTACGATAAATTAAAAGCCATTCTAGAGAATTATAGAATGGCTTATTTATATCTAAACGCTTATTTTTTTTGTTTCCCGTTTAAAATCAAATTAAGAACAACAGCGAATAATGCGGCAATGACAATACCGTTTGTTAAGAACATTTGAACTGTGTTTGGAAGGCTAACAAAGAGATTTGTTCCGTTAAAACCAACACCACAAGCGATTGAGACTGCAGCAATGATAAAGTTATATTCGTTATTTTCGAAATCAACTTTATGTAACATTTGAATCCCTTGAAGGGCAACCATACCAAATAGGACAATCATGGCACCACCAAGAACTGGACTTGGAATCATTTGTGCCATAGCACCGAATTTTGGAAGAAGTCCAAGGATAACAAGGAACAAGGCTGTGTAGTAGATTGGACGGCGTGTTTTGATTCCAGAAATACGAACCAAACCAACGTTTTGAGAGAATCCTGTATATGGGAAAGTATTGAAAATACCACCGAGAAGAACAGCTGCACCTTCTGCACGGTAACCATTGCGAAGTCGTTTACTGTCAAGGTTTTCACCAGTCAAATCTGAAAGCGCAAGGTAAACACCAGTTGATTCAACCATTGAAACGGTTGCGATGATACACATCATAATGATTGATGTGATTTCAAATTTTGGTGCACCGAAGTAAAATGGTTGTGGAATATGAACAAGCGGAGCGTTAGCAACAACTGAAGTATCAACTAAGCCCATAAACGCTGCTACAATCGTACCACCAATCAAACCAATCAAGATAGAAATTGATTTAATAAAACCTTTAGCAAAGATATTAACCACAAGCACAATAGCAATTGTCACAAGTGCTAAAATCAAAGACTGAGCTGTTGGTGTATCAGCGTTATCACCCATATTACCAATCGCAACTGGAATCAATGTCAGACCAATTGTTGTGATGACGGAACCTGTTACAACCGGTGGGAAGAAATCGGCGATTTTTGAGAAAATACCTGAAATCAAAATCACATAGATACCAGAGACAATCAAAGCACCAAACATGTAACCTGAACCTTGTTTTGCACCGATGATTGATAATGGAGCTACAGATTGGAAGGCACAACCAAGAACAACTGGAAGCCCTACTCCAAAATACTTACGCAATTGGAGCTGTAAGAAAGTAGCAACCCCACACATGAAAATATCAGTTGAGATTAGGTAGGTTAATTGCTCAGCTGAATAATTAAGTGCGCTTGCAATCATAATTGGTACGAGGATTGAACCTGCGTACATAGCAAGTAAATGTTGCAAACCTAGGATTGCTGCTTGTGGGTGATTTTGTTCATTCATTTCCATTTTATGCATCTGCCTCCGTAAAGATGACTTTTCCATCTTTGAATTCTTTGATACGAGCAAGTGATGTTACAGGAACACCTGCTTCTTCAAGTAAGTGACGACCTGTTTGGAAAGATTTTTCGATAACGATACCGATACCAGCGACTTTGGCACCTGCTTGACCAATGATTTCAAGAAGACCTTTGGCTGCTTGACCATTTGCTAAGAAATCATCAACGATAAGAACTGTATCATCTTCTGACAAGAATTTACTTGCAATTGATACCGTGCTTGTCACGCGCTTAGTGAATGAGTAGACCTCAGCAGTTAGGATGCCTTCTGTCATTGTGATGTTTTTAGCTTTTTTAGCAAAAATCATCGGAACACCCATAGCTTGTGCTGCATAAAGAGCTGGCGCAATACCTGATGCTTCGATTGTAACAACTTTTGTGATACCAGCTTCTTTATAAGCTTCGGCAAAAACTTTACCAATTTCTTGCATTAGTTCAAAGTCAACTTGGTGTGTAAGGAAACTATCTACTTTTAAGATATCCTCACCCAAAACATTCCCATCTTTTAAGATGCGTTCTTCCAATAATTTCATGGATTCTCCTTTTAAATCTTATTAAAAATTGGATTGTCAAAACTAACAACTTACTCTGAAGCTTTTTAGGGCAATCTTAACGAAGACAAAATATATAAAAAAAGTGTTTACGAATCGTAAACACCTTTTTGTAAAACTCGGTCTCGCTTTTACAGTTACGTAAAAACGCTTCTCAGTCACTTACTGAGCAATTGACTTATTGTTAGACATTACGGTGTCTTGTAGAAACGCTACGCCCATTCGTAGCATAAATAAGCTTTATTAAATTTTAACTATCACATTAATATTATAGATATTGTATCATTTTAATTTGAGATTTCAAGATGAAATCGGCCTGATTATTAAAGAAGTAATTTTCTGAAGATACTGACATCTCCCTTCTTTAAATCGAGTCACCGTTCCAAATTGAATTTTTAACGATAACATAATCTACTCGTGTCAGGGCATGAAGGTCACGTCCACCAGCATATGAAATCGAACTTTGAAGGTCTTCTTTCATTTCCACAAGCGTGTCTTTCAAATGACCTTTAACAGGTAACAAGATTTTCTTACCTTCAACGTTTTTGTGTTCACCTTTTTGGTATTCAGAAGCAGAGCCATAATATTCCTTGTACTGTTTGCCATCTACTTCTACCAATTTTCCTGGACTTTCTAAATGACCAGCAAAAAGCGAACCAATCATAACGATTGTGGCACCGAAGCGGATTGATTTAGCGATGTCACCGTGCGTACGAATACCACCATCAGCAATGATCGGCTTGCGGGCAGCTTTTGCACACCAACGAAGCGCAGCTAATTGCCAGCCACCTGTACCAAAACCAGTTTTCACTTTTGTAATACATACTTTACCTGGGCCGATACCAACTTTTGTAGCATCTGCACCAGCATTTTCCAACTCACGAACAGCCTCAGGCGTTCCGACATTACCAGCGATAACAAAAGTATCTGGTAACTCTTTTTTAATATGTTTAATCATATTAATCACGCTGTCAGAATGCCCGTGAGCAATATCAATAGTAATGAATTCTGGTGCGTCATCTTTTAAACTTGAGACAAAATCGTACTCATAATCTTTAACACCTACTGAGATTGAAGCAATCAAATCTTGGTCATGCATACGTTTAACAAATGGCTTACGAGAAGCTTCATCAAAACGGTGCATGATGTAAAAATAGCCATCCTTAGCAAGCTGTTCAGCAATATCTTCATCGATAATCGTTTGCATATTTGCTGGCACAACTGGTAACTTAAAAGTATAATCACCGAGTGTCACATGCGTATCAGCTTCTGAGCGACTCTTAATGATACATTTGTTAGGAATCAATTGGATATCTTCGTAATCAAAGACAGGCATTTCATTATACATATAAGTTTCTCCATAGTCTTTGTATCATTGGCAACTCATTTTAGGAATAATAGCAATCACTTTTTCACTTAATAGAGTAGCCAAAAATACATCGACTCTTTCATTAAAAAATAACCTTCCTATAACTCTCCTACTCGTGTTAAATAGCAGAGCATCGCTAGGTAATTCATTACCCTTCCATTGTTATTTTATATCTTTATTCGTTTTATGTCAACTCTTTATAAAATATATTTTTATAACGTTCGCTATTTACGTACGTTATCTGATTTCTGAATTTTATGACTTTAAGTTTTATTTTAGCTTTATTTCAGTTTTGGTTAGGTAAACTTTTTGTAACAAATGCAAAGGAGTTTTATATGAATTTTTTTAAAAGAGCTTGGCTTGTGACCAAAGCTAAAAAAGGACGAACTGGATTATTAATTCTAGTAACTAGTGCTATATTGATTTTTGTGTTAGCTGGTCTAACCATTAAAAATGCAGCAAATTCTGCAGTTGAGTCCGCAAAAAGCAAAGCTGGCGCTACGGTCACCTTATCAGTTAACCGCGAAGCAATGATGAAAGATTTCAAACCTGATAGTGAAAACAGTTCTGACAATAGTGAAGCAAGTGACGAGAATTCAGATGGTGGCTCTGCAGTGACTTCTATCGACCTCGCAACAGCAAAATCAATTGCAGAAAAAGATGATGTTGCATCTTATCTCTTCACAACCACTACCACAGCAACTGCTGGTGATGGAATCTCTGCAATTTCAACTTCTTCATCTTCTGATGATACAAGCGATAGCACTTCAACAGACTCTAATCAACCTGACCACGGGTGAAACTGACACGCTTGATTCAGCTATTTATACACTTTCAAATCCTAAAAATATGGATGCTTTCGTCAAAGAAATCAAGTCTGACATCGACACAGATTCTTACTCAGTAACTTCAAGTGATGAAATCTATGAACAAATGCTTTCACCATTAAATAACATTTCATCAATCGCACAAAATATCGTGATTTTAGTTGCTGTTGCAGGTGCCGTTATTTTGACACTTATCATCATCTTAAGCATCCGCGAACGCCGTTATGAGATTGGTGTCTTGATGAGTCTCGGTGAAAATCGTTTGAAGATTATCGGTCCATTCTTCACAGAACTTCTTATGGTAACTGTGGTTTCGCTTGCCATTGCTTCATTTGCAGGTAATTTTGTCGGTAATGCCCTTGGAAATCAATTGCTATCGTCATCAACTTCTACTGAACAAACAACTCAAAATGCTGGACCTGGGGCTGGCGGACCTGGACAAGATACTAAATCATCTGACAGCAACACAGACACTAATTCGAATCAAAAACCATCTGCGCCTGGAAACGGCGGAGGTCGTGGCATGGGTAACATGGTTGCGATGGCTACGTCTTCTGGCCAAGAAATCGATGACCTTGATATCAAATTAACCGGAACAGATGTTGCAAAACTCGGTGGTATTGCTCTTCTTATTTCATTTGTGTCAACGATTTTAGCAAGTATCGGTATTATCCGAATGAAACCTAAAGACATCTTGACTTCTAACTAGAAAGGACAATCATATGACGTTACAAACTAAAAATATCGGCTACTGGTACACCAATAATCCCGACGATTATCTGTTTAAAGATGTGAATCTAACTTTTGAAAAAGGAAAAGTTTATTCAATCCTTGGTCAGTCAGGAAGCGGAAAAACAACTTTCCTCTCACTACTAGCTGGACTTGACAGTCCTAAAACTGGACAAATCTACTTGGATGACACAGATATTAACAAATCTGGCTTGACCAATTATCGTCGAAATGCAGTATCGACTATTTTCCAAGCTTACAATCTAATGACCTACATGACTGCTCGTCAAAACGTTCAAACGGCGCTAGAAATTTCTAATAAATCTGTTGATAATGCTAAAATTGAAGAGCTTTTCGAACTCGTTGGCATCCCTAGAAAAATGATTGATAAGCCAGTTCTCAAACTTTCTGGCGGTCAACAGCAACGTGTTGCTATCGTACGCGCCTTAGCAACTGGACATGATTTAATTATCGCGGATGAACCGACAGGAAATTTAGACGAAGAAACCACGCAAGATATCGTTTCGATTTTCAAAGAAATCGCACATCAGCAAAATAAAACAGTCATTATCGTAACTCACGAAACAGCCGTCGCCAAAGAAACTGATGTCATTTTCGAACTCAAGAAAAAACAATTCACTCAAATTTAAAAGAAGCACTCAGTAATTAGCTGAGTGCTTTTAATATTATTAATCAGATAAATCTTGACCGTTTGTGTCAATGACTTTCTTGTACCAGAAGAATGAATCTTTACGATAACGTTTAAGACTTCCGATTTCTTCATCTGTGCGGTCTACATAGATAAAGCCGTAACGTTTACGGATACCTTCGTGTGTTGAGATAAGGTCGATTGCTGACCAAGGATTATAACCAAGCATATCAACACCATCAGAGATTGCTAAATGAATTTGAGCGATGTGTTGACGGAGATATTCAATACGATAATCATCGTGAATTCTGCCATCTTCTGTTAAGGTATCATACGCTCCAAGACCATTTTCAGTAACTAAAAGTGGCAAGTGGTAACGACTGTACATTTCACGAACTGTCGCACGGAATCCAACAGGGTCAATTTCCCAACCGAATTCTGTTTTTACAAGGTTTGGATTATCAACACTTTTAGCAAAACCAGGGAAAGTTTGATTTGATTGTTGGTCACCGTTTGCACCTGCTACCTCACTACCGTCAGAAGCTTCAACAGTTGCGGTATTATAGTAGTTAAATCCAATAAAATCAGGTTTAGCTGCTTTCATGATAGCACGGTCTTCATCTGTAACTGTAGGCACAGCATTATTTTCTTCCATATAAGCCCATGCAAGGTTGTTGTATTCACCAAAGACATATGCATCAAGGTAAAGCCAGTTACGTAGGGCATTAAAGTTTTGAGCAGCAATAATATCTTCTGGTTTTGAAGAAGCTGGATATACCAAAGAAATATTTGGAGCAGGACCAATTTTAGCATCTGGCAACATTTCATGACAAAGTTGCATGGCTTTTGCTTGCGCAACCAATTGGTGATGGTTTTGTTGGTAGATTTCCTTAGTGAGATTTGTTGTTCCTTCTGGCACATGAAGTGTACCGATAACTGGACCAACCAAAGTTAGCATATTTTGTTCGTTAATGGTTAACCAATATTTGACACGGTCACCAAAGTTTTCAAACAAAACACGTGCGTATTCTGCAAACCAATCTACTGACTCATGTGTTGACCAAGAACCTCGTTCATCAAGCGCTGCTGGCATATCAAAGTGGAACATTGTCACGATTGGTTGAATATTATATTTCAAGCATTCATCAATCAAGTTATTATAAAATTCAATTCCTTTTGGATTCACTTCACCTGTCCCGTTTGGCAAAATACGTGACCATGAAATTGAAAAACGGTATGACTTAAATCCCATTTCTGCCATCAAAGCAATGTCTTCTTTGTAGTGATGGTAATGGTCCACTGAAACTGACAAATCTGCAGTTCCTGCTGGTAATTCTTTGACATCTTGACAAGAAGGCCCTTTACCATCTTCTAATGCTGCGCCTTCAACTTGATAAGCTGAAGTTGATGCACCCCACAAGAAATAATCCGGAAATGGTTTTAAAGTTTTGTGTAACATGTAAATCTCCCTTTCACTTTTCATTGACTTCATTATAGCGCTATCATTTATGAAATACTAATGTTATCCAATGCATTCTTTGTACTATCATATGATTCAATATTAAAAAGCGGATAAAAATATCAAAAAAATGCTTAGCACACCTGCCAAGCACTCTCTTACTAAATCAGACCTAATTTTTCAAAGGCATTATAAATGCCATCTTCTTCAACATCATCAGTCACCATATCTGCCACTGCCAAGATTTCAGGGCCACCATTTCCCATAGAAACTCCAAAATCACAATACTCAAGCATCGGAATATCTACTTTTGCATCACCAAAAGCAATGGTATCTTTTTGACTAGCCTGCAAATGTTCAAGTAAAACCTCAATCGCATGCGCTTTAGTGATGTCTTTAACACCTAAATCACCAAAAAGTGCCGTCTCACCACGTCCGCCCCAAGTTCCTGCTTTAAGATTTGGAAAAGCTGTGGCAGAATCCAAATGGTCTTGGTAAGAATTCAAGATAAAACTAACTTTATTGAGGTCATTGCGATATAATTCTTCACCATAAACCAAGCCATGAAGAGCATCTTCAGCTTCCATATCTTCAACTTCTGCTGCAGTTTTCCCTTTCTGAAGAGCGTATTGTCTCATGACTGGTCGCGCTGCTTCTTTGAAATTTTCTGAAGCAAACAAACCATTATTTGACTCCAAATAGAACTCTAAGCCACGTTCATGTAACCAATCCACAATTGCTTTTGAGTCCTCTTCTGAAAGCATCTGATGCATGATAACTTGGTTATCATATTCAACATATGAACCATTTCCACCAATCATGCCATCAAGACCAATCTCCCAAAGTTCAGGCTGCATTTCTGCACGGCTACGACCCGTACACACAAATACTTTATGCCCATTTTCACGCGCCTTGCGGATTGCTATTACCGCAGATTCTGGAATACGATTGTGATAATCAACCAAAGTTCCATCAACATCTAAAAACACAATTTTACGCACAGCAATACCCTCTTCAATCTTATTTTCTCTATTTTACTAAGAACTTTTTAAAAACGATAGTTATATCTTATGAAAAAGTAATACTTTTCTCTTCTATTTTCAAGTCTTATTTTCATGCTTTTTCAAAATTTCATAAAACTAAAAAAAGAACCTTTTGGCTCTTTAACTCATATAAAAATTAATCGCGATAAACTGGCTGTGCTCCGTAGGTTTGAGACACTGGCATCATTTCAATGCGGTTGAAATTAACGTGTTCTGGTTGGCTAGCCACCCATGAGACGGTGTTTGCGATATCTTCTGGCGTAATGGCATGTGCTCCTTCGTAAAGTTTTTCAGCACGTTCATCATCGCCTTTAAAGCGTACGTTCGAAAACTCTGTGCCTTCGCAAAGCCCTGGTTCGATATTTGTCACACGAATCTTAGTACCAGCAAGGTCAGCTCGCAAATTTAGGGAGAATTGCTTCACAAAAGCTTTTGAAGCACCATAAATATTCGCACCAGGGTATGGGATTGTTCCAGCTGTTGAACCAAGATTGATAATCATACCTGAATTACGCTTAACCATGCTTGGCAAAATTTGGCGCGTCAAATAAACAAGACCTACGATATTTGTATTAATCATCGTCATCCAGTCTGAAATATCTGCCTCATATGTCTTATCTAAACCAAGCGCTAACCCAGCATTATTGACTAAAAGGTCAATCTGCTTCCAGTCTTCTGGTAGACTTGCTAAAGCTTGGTCAATCAAGTCAGTCTGTGAAACATCCATTTGTAGCGGATAAACTTTGTCTTCACCGAATTCAGTTTGTAAGCTCTGCAATTTTTCCAAACGACGAGCGCTAGTAATAACACGATAGCCATCTAATACTAACTTTTTAACAATAGCTTTACCAAAACCAGCAGAAGCTCCTGTTACTAATGCAATTTTTGTCATTTTATTCTCTTTCTAAAACGTTATATAAGAAAGTCAGTTGACGGCTACCCAACTGATTTTTCTTTATTCCATATCATCTACAGCTTGTGCTGCTGTAATAATTGCTAATTTATAAATATCTTCAGCACTTGAACCACGTGACAAATCATTCACAGGTTTGTTAAGTCCTTGAAGAATTGGACCGATTGCTTCAAACATACCAAGACGTTGTGCAATCTTATACCCAATATTTCCTGACTGAAGGTCTGGGAAGATAAAGACGTTTGCTTGCCCAGCCACTTTACTATCTGGTGCTTTAACTGCTGCTGTTCTTGGTACAAATGCCGCATCAAATTGCAATTCACCATCGATAGCTAATTCAGGCTGACGTCCTTTTGCCAACTGAGTTGCTTCACGAACTTTTTCAACTTCAGGAGCGTTTGCACTTCCTTTAGTTGAAAAACTCAACATGGCAATTTTAGGATCAATATCAAAAATTCTAGCTGTTTCAGCCGTGTTTAAAGCAATTTCAGATAATTCCTGAGCATTCGGATTAATATTGATAGCACAGTCAGCAAAAATCAAACGGTGATCAGTGCTTTCACGATTCATCAAGAAAACACCAGATGTTCTAGAAATGCCAGGTTTTGTTTTAATGATTTGAAGCGCTGGACGGACAGTATCAGCTGTCGAATGAATAGCTCCCGAAACCATACCATCAGCCAAACCTAACTTAACAAGCATTACACCAAAATAGTTAACGTCTTTCAATAAACGATCTACATCTTCTGGAGTAGCTTTTCCTTTACGAATTTCAAGAAAAACTTCTTTCATTTCATCAAGTTTATCGTAATTTTGGGGATTGATGACAATATAATTTTGATCAGCAAAACCAAACTTAGTCAATAACTCTCGAACTTCTGTAGCATCACCGAGAATAATCGGTTCAATCAACCCTTCAAATTTCAAACGAGCGGCGGCACGAAGAACACGTTCGTCATTTCCTTCAGGAAAAACAATTTTAAGGTTTTTACCAATAATTTTTTCCCTCAAGCTACCAAATAAAGATCGAATTCCCATATAAATCAACCTTCCATCTAATTGTTTTGTAGCTCAATGATAACGCTATCAAAGTCATCTGTCAAGTTTGTGCTCTGAATTATCTCTTCATTTGTGTAAGGGTTAACAAAACGTAGATAATGGCAATGAAGTGCCTGGCGAGTAATACCAAGATCCATACGACCGCCATACAAATCATCCCCCAAAAGTGGGAAACCAATATGAGAAAAATGTACTCGAATTTGGTGTGTACGTCCAGTATGTAAACGAATATCTACTAGAGCTACATCACCAAATTTCTCAACAACTTTATAACTTGTGTGAGCATATTTTCCTGAAGGGTGCACACGACGTGTGATAATGCTATCTTCATCTCGAGCAATCGGTGCAATAATTTCGCCCTCGTCTGCCAGATCACCTTGTCCAGAAACCAAGGCATAGTACCGCTTTTCAATTGTTTTATTTTGCAGTTGTTTATCAAGCCTTGCATGTGCATAACCGTGTTTAGCAAAGAGCATCAAACCACTTGTATTCTTGTCCAAACGCGTCACAATATGAACTTGTTTGTTAGGATAATTCTGCTCAAGATAGTAATTTTTTACAAAGTTAGCAATGGTATTTGAGTGTAAAATACTTGGAATGCTGGCATAGCCATATGGCTTATTCAAAATCAAGAAATGCTCATCTTCATAAGCAATATTCAAATCATGTTTGACTGGAATCAAAGTCTCATGTTCTTGCTCATCAGGGATTTCAATCGTTACAACATCTCCCTCATCCAATAAATAAATGGCATTTTGCTCAACGCCATTTACCCAAATATTTCCACCTTTAAACTTTACTTTTGCAAGTAAGCCTTTTGAGACATCATGTCCCTTTAAAAATGTTTTTACTTTTGTTCGTCGGTCCGCAACAAAATCAAATCTCACGAATCTACTTCTCCTATAAAGGCATCTCTCACGCGCTCCCAAAAACTTGTATGGAAGGGAGTTGCCACAAAACTAATTTTTTTATTGTCAATGTAATATTCAATTTTCGACACATTTTTATAATGCATCGTCTTGTTATCGATTGACACAGTATAAATGCCTTGGCGCTTAGGAACAATTTCAATTTTATCCTTTTTAGGAACAATCACTGAAGATCCTAAGGTACGATAAACGCGATTGTTCAAGCTAGAAATCTCGGTCAATTGCATTGCTTCCATCGTTGGATGCAAAATAGCTCCGCCCAAAGATTTATTATAAGCTGTACTGCCTGTTGGCGTTGATACCGAAATACCATCACCACGGAAACGTTCTAATTTTACTTTATCAATAATCACATCAGCAACCATTGTCTTTTCAATACGTTTAATGGCTACTTCATTAAGCGCGCGTGCCTTGATAACACGTCCATCATCCAGTGTTATCTTAGCACGTAAAACCGGATAAGAAGCCTTTCTCCCCTTATCAGCACGCAAATTCTCTATCAACTTTTCAACTTCAAAATCTCGATAATCAGTGTAAAAACCAAGATGGCCTGTATGAATTCCTACAAAACGAACTTTATCAAGAATCTTCTCATAAGTATGAAAAGCAGATAAAAGCATGCCATCACCACCAATGGAAATGACAATATCTGGATCTTTCTTAGATAAATAAAAATCCTTATCTTCTTTGAAAGCTGCAAATAACTTTGAAGCTACTCGTCTACTCTGATATTTCCCGTTTGCTATGATAGCGACACGCGTCGCCTTATCTGTAATATTCGTCTGTGTCATCACTATTTCCTACACCATCATTTAATTTCCGACTTGCGGGATCAAATAAAAGCTGTGCTTCCCTAATATCCTCGCGAATTTTTCGCATTTCTTCATCTAACTCAAGAGCGATTTTTGCTGTTGTTTCCAAACGTTTTTTAATCTTATCTGGAAACTCGCCTTTATATTTATAGTTCAATGAATGTTCGATTGTTGCCCAGAAGTTCATCGCGAGCGTTCTAATTTGAATCTCAGCTAGAACCACTTTTTGACCATCAATTGTGTCAACAGGATATTCGATAATCACATGATAAGAACGATATCCACTTGCTTTCATGTGGGTGATATAATCACGTTCTTGAACGATTTTCATATCTCGTCGACTACGCAAAAGCGTTAAAACTTCATCAACGTCATCAACAAATTGAACCATAATACGCAGACCTGCTATATCTTGCAAATCTTGTTCAATATTTTCTGGCTTAATTCCGCGCAGTACCATTTTTTCCTTGATACTCTCAACAGATTTTACGCGACCAGTTACAAATTCAATTGGTGAATGTCGATTTTGTTTACGAAATTGCTTACGAATTCCGCGAAGTTTAATCTTCAACTCCCCAACTGTTTGTACATAAGGATCTAAAAATTTTTCCCAGTCCATCACATTTCCTTCCTAATGGGATGGGCTTGTCACGATGACATAACCAATCCTTGTCAAAAAATTGACTTTTGTATAGAATTAATATAACGAACTTATTATAACATAAAACCTAATGGTGAAAAAAGGAAAAATTTTTTATGACACACCTTGAAATTGAGTACAAAACGTTACTCACTAAAGACGAGTTCAATCGTCTCAACAGTCAACTGTCTCATGTTACGCCTGTAACTCAGACTAACTATTACTTTGATTCAGATAATTTTGACATGAAGGGGCACCGCATGTCACTTCGTATCCGGACATTGCCAAATCGTGCTGAAATCACCCTAAAAATTCCAAAAGAAGTTGGAAATTTAGAATACAACTATGATTTAAGTGTCGAAGAAGCAAAAAGTATTATTAAGTCTGGAAAATTTCCTGACGTTGACTTTCTTAAGCTTATTGAAGAAAACGGTGTAAAATTATCAAGCTTAAAAAACTTCGGTAGTCTTACAACAATACGCCGAGAAACGATGACAAACATTGGTCTTATGGCACTTGATAGCAACCAATACGCTGATATCAAGGACTATGAACTTGAACTCGAAGTTGAAAATGCCAAAAAAGGCAAAAAAGACTTTGATGACTTCCTAGCTCAGCATGACATTGATTTCAAGTATGCTAAAAGCAAGGTCGCTCGCTTTAGTGCAACACTTAAGCGAAATTAAACACGCTTTTCCTTAAAAATGCTGAATTATTTCGTTTTTTTTGGTAAAATATAAGTATTAATTTTAAAGGAGTTTATTTATATCATGGCAGAACTTTACGCCGACAAACAGTTCAAGCTTTTTTCTCTATCTTCTAACGTAGAGATTGCACAAAAAATTGCGGATATTTTAGGTGTCCCTCTTGGAAAAGTATCAACACGCAAGTTTTCAGACGGCGAAATCATGATTAACATCGAAGAAACAGTTCGTGGAGATGATATCTACATCATCCAATCAACTAGCTACCCTGTTAATGATAACCTTTGGGAACTATTAATTATGGTAGACGCTTGTAAACGTGCCAGCGCACACAGTGTCAATGTCGTTATCCCATACTTTGGATACTCACGCCAAGACCGCATCGCTGCTTCACGTGAACCAATCACAGCTAAACTTGTTGCAAACATGCTAGTTAAAGCTGGTGTTGACCGTCTTTTAATCCTTGACCTTCACGCTGTTCAAGTACAAGGTTTCTTTGATGTCCCAGTTGATAACCTCTTTACTGTTCCATTGTTTGCTAAATACTACTTTGAACAAGGTTTGAAAGGTGAAGACGTTGTTGTTGTCAGCCCTAAAAACTCTGGAATCAAACGTGCTCGTAACTTGGCTCAAACTCTTGATTCACCAATCGCTATCATCGACTACGCTGAAGATGATTCACACCGTGAAGAAGGTTACATCATCGGTGATGTTGCTGGTAAAAAAGCAATCCTTATCGATGACATCTTAAACACTGGTAAAACATTTGCTGAGGCAGCTAAAATCGTTGAACGTGGTGGCGCAACAGAAATCTATGCAGCAGCAAGCCATGGTCTATTTGCTGGCGCTGCCGCTGACAGTCTTGATGCTGCTCCTATCAAGGAAATCTTAGTAACTGACTCTGTCGATACTAAAGAACGGTTGCCAAAAAATATCAAATATCTTTCTGCAAGCCAATTGATTGCTGATGCGATTACTCGTATCCACGAAAAAGCTCCGCTCAGCCCACTATTCTCATATAACGCTAAAAAGGACTAAATAATAAATGATATATCTTGATAATGCTGCAACTACCCCTCTCACCCCTTCTGTTATTGATGCAATGACAGAAATTATGAAGAATGACTTTGGTAACCCATCAAGCATTCATGGCATTGGGCGTCGCGCTAATCAGCGTCTTCGTTCAGCTCGCCAAACCATTGCCTCAGCTTTAAAAACTGACCCACGCCGCATTATCTTTACATCAGGTGCTACTGAAAGCAACAACACAGCTATCAAAGGTTATGCCCTTGCTAACCAAGCTAAAGGTAAGCACATTATTACAACTTCTATTGAACACCATTCAGTTCTTCTTACAATGGAGTACTTGGAAAAACGCTTTGGTTTTGAAGTCACTTATTTGAAACCTGAAAATAACCAAATTACTGCTAAACAAGTTACTGATGCTTTGCGTGATGATACCACCTTAGTCAGCACAATGTTTGCAAACAATGAAACTGGTGATATACTTCCAGTTAAAGAAATTGGTGAACTCCTTCAAAATCACCAGGCTGCTTTCCACGTTGATGCTGTTCAAGCTATCGGAAAAACCGATGTTTTTCCTGAAGATATTAAAGCTGATTTTCTTTCTGCTTCTGCTCACAAATTCCATGGACCAAAAGGTGTCGGTATCCTTTACTCAACACCACAACATTTTGATAACTTGCTCCACGGTGGTGAACAAGAAGACAAACGAAGAGCCAGCACTGAAAATATGATTGGTATCGTTGGTATGGCACAAGCCTTATCTGATGCCGTTGCTAACAAAGACAAAAACTTTAAGCATGTTGAGGAGCTTAACCAAGCCTTTCTCAATGGTATTTCTGGACTAGATTACTATATCAACGGTAGCGAGAACAAAATGCCTCATGTGCTTAATATTGGTTTTCCAAATCAAAACAATGGTATGCTTCTAACACGTCTTGACTTAGAAGGAATTGCCGTTTCAACAGGTTCTGCTTGTACTGCTGGTACCGTTGATCCAAGTCATGTTTTGGCAAGTCTATACGGTGACGACTCTCATCGTTTAACTGAATCAATCCGCGTTAGCTTCTCAGAGCTTAATACTATCGAAGAAGTTCAAGAACTCGCACAAAAATTAAAAGAAATCGTAGGAAACTAGGATGGCATTTGAAAAAGAAATCACTCTACAAGACTGTCTTTACAGCTATGCTATTAGCAATGACATCAAAAAATACACACTTCGTGATACAACCTTTACTCAAAACCGTATCGGTAATTACGAATTAACTCGCTTGTTAGAAAAAGTTCCAAATTCAGGCGACGGTTTTCCATTGAAAATCACAATCAACAAAGATTTAACAGGATTTAAATTAAGCATCACTGATAAATCTGGACTACGTTTTGTTAATATCTTCAAATCTGAAGATAACAAAATCCTCCAAGAAAAATTCTACTTCTTGATGGATAGTCTCGTTGAACGTGATATTTTCACTAAAAAAGAAGTTTAATAAAAAAGCAACTCTTTACCTGCTTCAAGGCAGATTAAGAGTTGTTTTTTTAATTAATTCAAAAATTTGTTTTTATTTTCACAAAGTTTTTGTTACAATAGATGTAGTAAGTAAAAGGGAGATGGTATTGTGACTACTGAGAAATCTATTCCTAAAGCAACAGCAAAGCGACTCTCGCTTTATTATCGTATTTTCAAACGTTTTAATACTGATAATGTTGAAAAAGCAAGTTCAAAACAAATTGCGGATGCTATGGGAATTGATTCTGCAACAGTTCGTCGAGATTTTTCATATTTTGGTGAACTCGGACGACGCGGCTTTGGCTACGACGTCAAAAAATTAATGAATTTCTTTGCTGATATTTTAAATGACCATTCTACAACAAACGTTCTTTTAGTAGGATGTGGAAATATCGGACGTGCACTACTTCATTACCGTTTCCATGACCGTAATAAAATGCAAATTGCAATGGCATTTGATACTGATGATAACGAGATTGTTGGACATCAAACCTCTGATGGTATTCCAATCTATGGTATCTCATCTCTTAAAGAACATGCTCAGGAAGCTGGGATAGAAACAGCTATTTTAACTGTACCAAGTACTAAAGCTCAGGAAGTTGCTGATATTTTGGTTGAAGCTGGAATCCATGGAATCCTAAGTTTCTCACCTGTACACCTTAATGTTCCTAAGGATGTGATTGTTCAATATGTTGATTTGACTAGTGAACTTCAAACACTTCTCTATTTTATGAGCCAATCAAATCAATAATGCCTTGCTCAAGAAATTTAGTATTTAAATACTTTTTTCAAAGTCTGAGAATTTTCCTCAGGCTTTTTTATTGCTTATAAAACATCCGTTTCTTCTCTAAAACTGTAATATTGGTATTTGCCTACTATGATATGATCTAAGCAAATTAGTCCAATATCTTCACATGAACGCTTTATTTTTTCAGTAAAGCGCAAATCATTTTCGCTAGGTTCTGGCGAACCAGAAGGGTGGTTATGAACGATAATCACTGAAGTTGCCATATTTTTACAAGCATAATACAAAATTTCACGTGGTTCAGCAATTGAGCGACGAACTGAACCGATAAAAATAGTACGTTGCTCGATAATCCGATTTTGTGTATCTAGGTAAATGGCTACTAGATGCTCTTGCTTTTGGTCACTAAGTTCTAGCATCATCTTTCTAGCTAGACGTTCACTGCTCATAATACGCTCTTTTTGGACGTACTCTGCCTTGCTAATGCGCTTAGCTAATTCAATCATCGCTTTAATTTCAATGGACTTCACGTGACCAATTCCCTTAATTTTTTGCAATTCTTGTAAAGATAGATGCTGAAAATCCGCTAAGCTATCAATGTGTTTTAAAATATCATTTGCCACTTCCAAAACAGGCCTAGTCTTTGTTCCCGTACGTAATAAAATCGACAATAATTCCTGATTGCTTAGTTGCTCTGCACCTAAATCTCGCAAACGCTCACGCGGTAGCATGGCATCTGCTCTCATCTCAATTGTGTACATAAAAATACCTCCACTTATTTATTCGTAAGTTGAAGGTATTTCCTTTAATTTTTAGTTATTGTAGTCGATTTTTCTGACGTTTTGCGACGTTATCTTTAATCATTTGATATAAGCTTGCTGCTAACGGTACTGCAACAAGCATTCCTAGAACTCCCCATAGTGACGCACCAATGGTAATTGCCATCAGCACCCACATACCAGGTAATCCAATTGAGCCACCCACCACGCGCGGATAAATTATGTTTCCTTCAAATTGCTGTAGAACAACTAAGTAAATAACAAAGAATATCGCCTGTGACACGTCTTGTGTCGCAATGAGGATAAATCCGATTGTTACACCGATATATGCTCCTACAACTGGAATTAATGCCGTAAACGCCACTAAAATACCAATTGTTGCTGCATATGGTAATTTGAATAAGAACATACCAATAGCTGTCAAACTTCCAAGAATCATCGCCTCTAGAGTCTGACCGACAAAGAAACCATGAAATCTCTTATGCAAAATATCCAAAACATAGTGCACAGTTTTAGCATATTTTCCAAGGTAAGAATCAATCAAAAGATTAAACTGACGTCCCAACTGCTCCTTACTTGCCAACACATAAATTGAAAAGACAAAACTAATGAAGACATTTAACAGAGTCGATGCAATGGTGCTCACCGAAGTTAAAATATTTGTTAGAACAGCTAAAACCTGATTCAATATTTGTTTACTGTAGTCAGACAAGGTTGCTGTAATGTCTGATGAAGACCCAAAATAAGCAAGAAACTCTTGTACAGCTTTATTATCACTGACTTCCTTGATAAATTTTGAAAAACCACTCGTATCAATTTTCAAAAGAGAATTAATACTTGCAATCAAGTCAGGCAACACAATTGAAAATAACCAGCTAATAAGTAGCATAAAAGTGAGATAGGCTAAAATCATTGAAACTGCACGTTTTAATTTTAGTAGATACTTATTTTTAATCAAGCGTGTAAAAATCATCTCATAAAGGCTCATCACAATATTGACAATATAAGCAATACCTGCCCCTATCATAAAGGGGTGACTTGCCTTAAAAATGGTAGAAATAATTGATGCACCAGCGCTCCAGTAAGCCTGAATCGCATAACAAATTGCAAAAGCAATCACTATATAATAAACATGTTTTTTCTCTAATTTCATGGGGAATAAATTCTCCTTAATTCAGTTATTCCCATTATAGCAAAATATATTAAAATAGCGAACAGTCTGCTGCTTTATTCTTTATTATCACGCTTAAAAATATACTCTTGGTCAACTGGATTATAAATCGATTTTACTTCCATGTCTGTGCCATCGTAAGCAATTTCCAGAATTGCACAATTTGACATGCGTTTCTTTAAAATAGGCGGATTTTTTGTTGCATGAAGATAAAACTGCGTAATGGCTCCGCCATGACTGACAAATAAGAGTGTCTCGTCATCTTCGCTCTGATTTAATCTCTCACGAATCGTACGGCTCACGCGCTCATATACCTGAACATTTGACTCACCGCCATAGCGCACAAAGAAATCACGATAACCTGAGCCGTCTTCACGATGAACAGGTGGATTTAGGTATTCTTGATGAGCTTCATAAGAGCCAAAATCCATCTCTTTAATCCCTTTTAATCGAATATAATCATCTCTTCCAGTTGCAAGTTCTGCGGTATCACAAGCACGTTCCTGCGTTGATGAGTAGACTCGAGTAAATGTAATGCCTTCCTCTTCAAAATGGCGTCTTGCTGCTTTTGCTTGCTCAATACCAAGTTCTGTTAAAGGAGAATCACAAGCTCCTTGAATTCGACCTTGTAAGTTAAAACGTGTTTGTCCATGTCGCATTAAATAAAATGTCTTCATTGATTCTCATCCCTCTCAAATAAATATGTTTCAAAATCTTTAGTTGGCGAAATTAATTTATCAAGATGCAGTTTACCGTCATAATCAAACTCACAAATAGCACAATTTGAAAAGCCAACACCTTTTGGAAATGCTATTTTTAGTTGGAGACAAAGTCCCCACATCGTTGCACCGTGGCTAACCATAAGTAGGCTCTCAGCATCGTCTTCTTCTTGCAAAACCTTAAGAATAGTCTTTAAAGCACGCGCACCAACCGCCATAATATCTTCTCCACCAAATGGAACTAATAAATCTTCGAATGAATTTGCACCTGGTCTGAACTTTGGCAATAAAAACTCTGGCTGCGCTTCAAACTGTCCAAAATCCATTTCTTTGATGCCTTTTAGCTGAACAACGTTCTCTTGCGCAGAAACCAATTTTGCGGTATCTGTCGCCCTTTCCTGCGTTGATGAATAGACTTTATCAAAAGAAATCGCATTGTCATCAAAATATTTCTTAGCGAGCATAGCTTGATCTATACCAAGTTGTGTCAAAGGAGAATCACAAGCTCCTTGAACACGACCTTGAGTATTAAAAAGAGTCTCGCCATGACGCATTAGATACAGTTTTTTTCCCATACATTTCCTTTCTAGAAAAGTAACCCAGTTGGAATTTCCAACTGAGTTAACTTATTAATCATTTAGGATATTAGCACCACGTGATGCAATCAAATCTTTATAGAAGAAGAATGAATCTTTTCGTAATCGATCAAAGCTACCGTTTCCTTGGTCATCCGCATCAACATAGACAAATCCGTAACGTTTTGACATTTCTGATGTTGACGCTGAAATAAGGTCTGTACAGCCCCACCAAGTGTACCCCATCAAATCAACACCGTCTTCAATGGCTTCATACATTTGTTTAACGTGTGATTGAAGATAATCAATGCGGTATTGGTCGTGAATTGAGCCATCTTCTTCCACTTTATCAAGAGCACCAAGACCATTTTCAACAACCATAAGTGGCACTTGATAGCGATCGTAAAGCTTATTAAGGGTAATGCGAAGACCAACTGGATCGATTTGCCAACCCCAATCAGATGCTTCTAGATATGGATTTGGTTCGCTGAGCATAAGATTTCCTGCAGTTTGATTGCCTGTTTTTTCTTTACGAGCAATTGAACTCATGTAATAAGAGAATGACATGAAATCGACAGGGTATTTTTCAAGGATTTCAAGATCACCTTCAGCAATATCTAGCTTAATATTGTTTTCTTTGAAGAAACGTTTTGCATATGAAGGGTATTTACCACGAACTTGAACATCAGAGAAGAATAGATTTTCATGGTCTTTTTTAATTTCTTCCATGACATCGTCAGGATTACATGTTGCAGGATAAGCTTGCATACGAGCTAACATACAACCAATCTTAAAGTCAGGATTAATCTCATGACCAACTTTTGTAGCAAGACTTGATGCTACAAATTGGTGGTGTGCTGCTTGATACATTTCTTGAAGATTTAATTTTCCATCTTCAAACAAAAGTCCACCAGAAAGGTAACCAGTCATTCCAATGATGTTAATTTCATTGAACGTTAACCAATATTTAATTTTATCTTTGTAACGATTAAAAACAGTTTCTGCATAGCGAACAAAGAAATCAATCACCTTACGATTCTTCCAACCGCCGTATTCTGTAATTAAATGAATTGGAAATTCATAGTGAGAAAGTGTTACAAGTGGTTCAATACCATATTTATTTAACTCATCGAAAACTTTGTCATAAAATGCTAAACCAGCTTCATTTGGTGTTGCATCGTCACCATTTGGGAAAATACGTGACCAAGCAATTGACATACGAAATGTTTTGAAGCCCATTTCAGCATAAAGAGCGATGTCTTCTTTATAGCGGTGATAAAAATCAGATCCCCAACGTTTTGGATAAAGTCCTTTTTTATCGTTTAAGGCAGCATCTAATTTTGCACGATTCATTGGCGTATTAAATTCACTTCCCATTGATTTTCGTTCTTCTGGAGCTACAGCGCGTGAAGTATCTGAAGTTGCTGGACCACGTCCATCAACATTCCACGCCCCTTCAAACTGATTGGCAGCTGTTGCACCACCCCATAAAAAATCTTTTGGAAATTGTTTTGTCATATTATTCACCTCATACTTAAGCTTACTCTTGTATTATAGCTGGAAATGTAAGTGTTTTCTATCAATATAATCTTAAAAACTAATACTATGACAAACTATTGACCAAATAATCTTACTTTAGCTGAAACATTTTCTTGAAATTATCCGAAATTGCAATGAAATGCGCTCATTTTGAAGACTTTTTGAAGACTTTTTATAGAAGAAAATTTGACAAAAGCCCATTCTATCTATATAATTAATTAGTTAAAATTATTCTATTTTTTCTGAAAATGGGAAGAAAATTTTAATTAAGTAGTACTTATTTAATGGCTAAAAGATAAAGAATCACCAGATGACTTACCCTTTAACCAATGATTATAGTACTATGACTGACTTAGGAGTTTGATTATGTATAATTTTCTATCGTCTTTAGACAGTCTAGTCTGGGGACCACCTCTTCTTGTTCTGCTCGTCGGAACAGGAATTTATCTATCTATTCGTTTAGGATTGCTGCAAGTTTTTCGACTTCCAAAAGCTTTAAAACTTATTTTCGCATCTGAAGCGAAAGGAAAAGGTGATATTTCAAGTTTTGCGGCTCTTGCAACAGCTCTTGCTGCTACAGTAGGTACTGGTAATATTGTGGGTGTTTCGACTGCTATTAAACTTGGTGGCCCTGGTGCACTTCTATGGATGTGGTTAGCCGCATTCTTTGGTATGGCGACTAAATACTCAGAAGGTTTCTTGGCGATTAAATACCGTACAACAGACGCAAATGGTGAAATTGCTGGTGGTCCAATGCATTATATCGTTAACGGAATGGGAAAACACTGGAAACCGCTAGCAATCGCCTTTTCAATCTTTGGTGTTATGGTGGCGCTATTTGGTTCAGGTACATTTACACAGGTTAACTCAATTACTGACTCTCTCAGCAATACAGTCGGTTGGTCACCAAAAATTATTAGCTTGGTTTTAGCTGTTTTAGTTAGCATTATCATCTTTGGTGGTATTCAATCAATTTCAAAAGTTGCTGAAAAAGTTGTGCCTTTCATGGCGATTATTTATATTCTCGCAACAATTACTATCCTTGCTTTCCACTATGACCAAATCATTCCAAGTATTGTTTTAGTCATTAAATCTGCTTTCACTGGTAAAGCTGCTACAGGTGGTTTTGCAGGCGCAACTGTAATTACAGCAATCCAAGCTGGTATTGCGCGTGGTATCTTCTCAAATGAATCTGGTCTTGGTTCTGCACCAATTGCTGCTGCTGCTGCCAAAACCGAAGAACCCGTTGAACAAGGTCTTGTTTCTATGACTGGTACTTTCATCGATACCATCATTATATGTACACTAACAGGTCTATCAATCATCGTTACTGGTGGCTGGACAAGCAACCTCAATGGAGCAACTCTAACGCAATCAGCGTTCTCTACTGTCTTTGGTAACTTTGGTGTTTACGCATTGACAATTAGTTTAATTCTCTTTGCCTTTACAACAATTCTTGGATGGGGTTACTACGGAGAACGTTGTTTCGAATTTCTTTTTGGGACTAAAGCAATTCCAGTTTACCGTGTTATTTTCATTATAATGGTTGCCTTGGGTGGATACATTAGCCTTGAAACAATCTGGGTTATTGCAGATATTGTTAATGGTTTAATGGCTATTCCAAACTTGATTGCACTACTTGCTCTTTCACCAATTATTATCAAAGAATCTAAACAATATTTTAATAATTATCAAAATAAAGACTAGGTTTAATCCTAGTCTTTTATTCTTGTCAAACTCAGGAAAATCCTGCTAAGAAAACGCTTCTTGACAGGATTCTTTTGCCCCAGGAAGTCGTTTTAGTGATATAATAGAAGGTAGCCTTAATTTTAATATACATACCGCCATTTCTCACAAAGGAGGCATTATATGTCAACACCAGAAGAAAATCTTCGTTTAGCTAAGCGTGGACCAATTGTCAGTATTGTCGCATACTTTGTCATTACTTTACTCAAATTAATCACTGGCTATTTTATTAATTCATCTTCTTTAATCGCTGATGGTTTTAACAACTTATCTGATATTTTAGGAAATGTTGTCCTATTAATTGGATTACATCTAGCAAGTAAGCCAGCTGATGAAGATCATCGTTTTGGACATTGGAAAATCGAAGATCTATCAAGTTTGATTACTTCATTTATCATGTTTTACATTGGTTTTAAAGTCCTCTTTCAAACCGTTGAAAAAATCATCACTGGTAGTCTAACACCACTTGATCCAGAAGGTGCTATCATCGGAGTCATCTCAGCTTTAATCATGTACGGTGTCTACCTCCACAACAAACGTCTCTCTCAACGTGTCAAATCAACTGCTCTTTTAGCTGCTTCAAAGGATAACTTATCCGATGCCGTAACATCAATCGGTACCTCTATCGCCATTCTATCCGCTTCTTTCAATCTCGTTATCATCGATAGACTTGCTGCTATCGTCATCACTTACTTCATTTTGAAAACAGCCTACGATATCTTTATGGAAAGTGCCTTTAGTTTATCAGATGGATTTGATCAAAAAGAATTAAAAAAATACAAGGAAGCCATTTTAAAACTTCCAAAAGTTTCAAATGTTAAATCTCAACGTGGTCGCTCTTATGGAAGTAACATCTACCTTGACATCGTTGTTGAAATGAATCCAGATTTATCAGTTTATGAAAGCCATGAAGTCACTGAACAAATCGAAGACATTCTTCGAAAAGAATTTTCAGTCTATGACACCGATGTTCACGTTGAACCTGGATCTATCCCAGAGGATGAAATTTGGGACAACGTTTATCGCAAACTATTCAAAGCAGAGAAAACCATTCTTGCAAAAATCCCTGATTACGAAGAATTGATTTCAGATAACTTCAAACTCGTTGATGCTGATGGACAAACTTATACAAAATACGAAATGGTTTCACGTGCCAAACACTACATGAGTAATTTTGAAGGCTTTGAGATGACTTCAATTAGTCAAAAAACAAAACTAATCACTTATGAGCTCGATGGACAAACACACACAAGTATTTGGCGCCGTAAGGAAAATTGGTTCCTTGCTTTCCATCAAATCACACCTAAATCACAAAAATAAACAAAAGCTAGAGCTTCTACTCTAGCTTTTTATAATTAAAAAAGCTCTAAGTTGTTAAACTTAGAGCTTCTTTTTTAGTTTTTGACGGCATCAGTTGCAACGTCTTCACCAAACCATTTATTTGAAATCTCTTGGAATTTACCGTCTTTATAAAGTTTTTGGAATGCTTGATTAATTTTCTTAACAAGTGTTTTATCTGCTTTTCTAGCTCCGACAGCAAAGTCTTCACCATCAAATTCACTTGAAATAATGTTATACTTGTCAAGCTCGCCTTCTTGTTCAAGATAGTAATTAGCATAAACTTTATCAATCAACAAACCATCGATACGATCGTTTTTAAGGTCAATCAAAGCTTGTGTAAATGTTTCATATTGTGTCGCATCTCCGCCAGAGACAATGTTTTTTAATACTTTAGGATTCGCATTAAAAGCATCATAACCTGATGAACCTGATTGGGCACCAAGGACTTTTCCTTTCATACCAGCAAAACTTGTAATATCTGACGATTTTTTAGTCACCAATACTTGTTCATTTATCATATAAGGGTTTGTGAAACGAACTTTTTCTGAACGTTCATCTGTGATTGAATAACCATTCCAAATCAAATCAATTGTTCCATTATTTAATTCAGTTTCTTTCATATCCCAGTTGATTGACTGCCATTTAACTTTAATACCATATTCAGCAAAAACAGCATTCGCTAAATCAATATCAAAACCAACGTTTTTTCCGTCTTCATCTTCATATCCCATTGGAACAAAGGTATTATCGAAACCAATCGTAATCTTACCATCTTTTACATAAGAATCCCACTGGTCAGTGTTAGAAACTTTTTTTGAAGACGATGAACCACAGGCAGCTAGTGCTACAGTCGAAACAAGCACCAAAGCGCTTAAAAGAATTTTTTTGATCTTCATAGACACACCTAATAAACTTTCTGTTATTTTGGATTAATTTTTAAAATGTGATCTGAAATTGTTTCAGCAAATTGCAAATCATGGGTAACCACGATTTGAGTCATTCCTGCTTCACGATTTTGTAAAATCAATTTTTCAACTTCTTGGCGTAACTCAGGATCAAGCGCTGAAGTCGGTTCGTCATACCCAATAATCTGAGGATCAATCATCATTGCACGAGCTAGTGCCACACGTTGCTTTTGACCACCAGACAATGAATAAGGATAAGCTCCCGCATGCTCACCCAACCCAAGACGTTTAAGAAGTCCTAGGGCTTTTTCTTTTGCTTCTTCTTTTGACATTCCCATTGTTTTAACAGGTGACAAAATCAAGTTTTCTAAAACAGACAAGTGTGGAAATAATTGAAAGTCTTGGAAAACAAATCCTAATAAGTTAAGGTTCTCCAAGTGATCAATTGGAACTACTTCACCATTATAAATGATTTCACCTGAATCAATTGTTTCAAGACCTGCAAGCATACGTAGCAAAGTTGTTTTACCACCACCTGAAGGACCTACTAATGACAAAATTTTTCCATCTTCAATGGTCAAATTAAATTGATCAAAAATCTTTTTTTGACCAAATTGTTTTGAAATATTTTTTAATTCTAACATCTGGTCACCTCTTATTTGTAATAATCAAATTTTTTCTCAGTTTGTTTTGAAATTAGTGTTACAATACCAATCATCAGTAAGTAAATCGCTCCCGCTACAAACATAGGTGCTAAAGAAGCATCACGATTGGCTGCTGTTTTACTAGCAAGCAACAAATCACCAACACCAAGCACGTAAACAAGTGAAGAATCCTTAACGAGGTTAATGATTTCATTGAAAACGCTCGGCAAAACAATTTTGAAAACTTGTGGCAAAATAATATAATGAATCGTTTGAAGTTGATTTAATTTCAAAACTTTAGCAGCCTCATATTGCCCTTTGGGAATGGCTGAAATACCACCACGGAAAATCTCAGCAAAATAAGCTGCATAATTTAACGTGAAAGCTAAAATAGCTGCTGGAAGTCTATCCATAACTACGCCCACGCTTGGCAAGACATAGTAAAAGAAAATTAATTGTAGTAACAATGGAGTCCCACGCATAATCCACACGTACAAAGTCAACAACCATTGTAACGGTTTAAATTTTATCTGCATCAAAAAAGCTAAGATAGCACCAAATGGAATTGATAATACAATAACAATACAGAAAACCTGCAATGTCACTGCTGCACCATCTAATAAGCTAGGCAGAATTTGTGAAATATATGACATATTTTCTCCTAAAAAGAATTGATAGTATCTTCTATTATAACAGATTTTAGAATAAATTGGGAGTAATCAAGAATAATTTCTCACTTTTTGTAATAAAAATAAACCATTTTTACATAAATTTATATATGTATGCATCTTTTTTTGCAAAAAAGCTGTGAGTAAATCTACTCACAGCTTAAAAGTCATTATAGTTTTTTAACAAACTCTGATTTTAATTTCATTGCGCCAAAACCATCAATTTTACAATCGATGTTGTGATCACCTTCAACAAGACGAATGTTTTTCACACGTGTACCTTGTTTAAGATCTTTTGGTGCACCTTTTACTTTCAAGTTTTTAACGATAGTAACACTATCCCCATCAGCAAGACGAGTACCGTTGCTATCAAGAACAACCAAGCCATCTCCTTCTTCAACTGAATCGCTTGGGTTCCATTCATAAGCACACTCTGGGCAAACTAACATTAATCCATCTTCGTAAACATACTCAGAGTTACATTTTGGACAATTTGGTAAAGACATAATTTCTCCTTATCAAAAATAGCTATAACTTTCTTAGCTGTCCTTTAGCAAAAAGTTACATTATTCATTCTACCCTAGAAAGTAAAATTTGGCAAGAACTTTATTCAACAGTTACAGATTTTGCAAGATTACGTGGTTTATCAACATCCAAGCCGCGTTGAAGTGTTGCATAGTAAGCAATCAATTGTGTAGGAACGACCATTGCAATTGCAGACAAGAATGGGTGAACAGTCGTTACAATAATATCGTCACCTTCACGTGCTTGACTTTCGTCAACGATTGTTAGAACACTTGCTCCGCGTGCTGCAACTTCTTGAATATTACCACGAGTATGAGATGCAAGGATAGGATTGCTTGAAATAAGAGCAATTACAGGCACACCATCTTCAATCAATGAAATTGTACCATGTTTCAATTCGCCAGCGGCAAAACCTTCACATTGAATATAAGAAATTTCTTTTAGTTTCAAGCTTGCTTCCATAGCAACATAGTAATCAGAACCACGTCCAATGTAGAATGCATTGCGTGTTTCTTTAAGAAGTGCTTCTGCTTTTTTAGCAATTGTATCTTTTTCAGAAAGCGAAGCTTCAATAGATTGCGCAACGATTGAAAGTTCGTGTACCAAGTCAAATTCAGCAGCAGCTTTATTCCCATTAGCATCACCAACTGCTTTAGCCAAAATAGCTAGTGTAGCAATTTGAGCTGTATAAGCTTTAGTTGATGCAACGGCAATTTCAGGACCAGCATGCAAAAGCATTGTGTAAGTTGCTTCACGTGACAAGGTAGATCCAGGAACGTTTGTAATTGTCAAACTTGGAATTCCCATTTGATTAGCTTTAACCAAAACTTGACGGCTATCAGCAGTTTCACCTGATTGAGAAATCATCACGAACAGTGGTTTTTTACTCAACAATGGCATGTTATAACCCCATTCTGAAGCAATACCAAGCTCAACTGGAGTATCTGTCAATGTTTCAAGGAATGATTTTGATGCAAAACCAGCGTGGTAAGAAGTACCAGCAGCTAAAATATAGATACGGTCAGCTTCTTGAACTGCTTTGATGATTTCAGGATCAACAGTAATATTATTGTTATCATCTGTGTAAGCAGTAATCAATTTACGCATAACAGTTGGTTGTTCGTCGATTTCTTTTAACATGTAGTAAGGATAAGTTCCTTTACCGATATCTGACAAATCAAGTTCAGCTGTGTAAGAATCACGTTCTACTGCATTTCCATCATAATCCATAACTGATACAGAATCTTTTGTTAAAACAACCAACTCTTTATCATGGATTTCCATAAATTCACTCGTTTCGCGAATCATTGCCATAGCATCAGAACATACCATATTGTAGCCATCACCTAAACCAATCAAAAGTGGTGATTTATTCTTAGCAACATAAATAGTATCAGAATCTTCAGCATCAACAAGTGCAAAAGCATATGAACCTTCAATAATGTTCAAAGTTTTTTTGAAAGCTTCAAGAACTGAAAGACCTTGTTCAACAAATTCACCAACCAAGTGAACCGCAATTTCAGTATCAGTTTCACCTTTTAGATGGTGATTTGAAAGGTGTGTTTCTTTAATTTGTAGATAATTTTCAATAACACCATTGTGAACCAAGACAAAACGTCCAGTTTCAGATGTATGTGGGTGAGCATTTGATTCAGTTGGTTGACCATGAGTTGCCCAACGAGTATGACCAATTCCAGTATAACCGGCCATATCAATCCCGATTTTAGCACGTAGGTCAGCAATACGTCCGACTGATTTAATCAAACGCCCTTGATTAGAACCGTTAGTTACGTAAATTCCTGCTGAATCATAACCACGATATTCAAGTTTTTCAAGACCTTGCATTAAGATGTCTGTTGCATTTTTATTTCCAACAACACCAACAATACCACACATATTTACTACCTTTAGCAAGAAGAATCTTGCTATCTCTTTCTTAAAAAATTGAATTGGTCTAGTCTAATAAAGACTCTCCAAAACCTTACAGCAACAGTATATAACTTTGATATGATATTGTCAACAAAATAATTGGTATGATTTTAGCTATACCAATTATGGATTGGTACAAATAGAAAAAACAGAGCAGTTAAACTACTCTGTTGTAATAAATCCAAATTTATTAAGTGGCAAAATCTTAAACGTTACAACACCACGAATCTGACTTTCTTTAATCAAACCAAAATCACGACTATCATTTGTATTTTGACGATCATCATTCAATACCAAATAATAACCTTTTGGAATTTTATCGTACTTCCCATTGGTAATAGTACTTACAGAAAAATCAGAAGTAAACGGTTGCTGTGTATCTGATGTTGAAGAATACTCAGATTTAATTTTACCAATGTAAGGCTCTTGTTTAACTTCATTATTAACATAAAGAATATCATCCATTACGGTCACACTTTGTCCAGCTGTAGCAACAACACGACTGATATAAAAGATATCATCTTTCTTATAAACGATAAAATCTTTATAACGGGGTTCACGATTGCGATTAACTACTACTACATCACCATTTGACAAATAAGAATTAGCAGCATCTTTATGCACCTTAAATGTTGAAAATACAAAAATTCTCAACAAAAACAGTACCAAAATGGCAATTAAAACTATAATAATATTTCGTATAAAATCGCGTTTAACCATAATTTCTCCTATTCTCTTTCTATTATATCATGTTTTGAAATATAAAAAAAGTATGCAAATGAATTTTAACACAGAGTTAAATCGAAATTATGTAGAGCTCTTTTGCCCCATTTGTGCTCCTTGCAACCATTTTGACATAAAAAAAGCCCTATCACACAGGCTGTAAAGCTTGATATGATAGGCTTTTTTATTATTTAATTATTTTACAGTACGGATACGCATTGTGTTTGTACCACCTGAACCAACAGGAACACCAGCGACGATAACGATGTTATCACCTGATTGAACCAATCCTGATTCAAGAGCAGTTTTTTCAGCAACTTCAAACATGTCATCAGTTGATGCAGGTTTTTCAGTTACGACTGGAATAACACCCCAGTTAATCATCAATGATTTTTGAGTTTTTTCGTCGAATGTTACAGCCAAGATGTCAGCATCTGGACGGTATTTTGAGATAAGACGAGCAGTGTTACCAGATTCAGTAAGAGCAACTACAAGTTTGATATCCATTGAGCTTGTTGCATCTTTAACTGCTGAAGCCACAACTTCTGTTTTAGAAGTACGAGCGAATGATGATGAATCAAGACGTCCGTATTCGTTAAGAAGGGTTTGAGCGTTTTTATCGATTGTAGCCATTGCACGAACAGCTTCAACTGGGTATTTACCATTTGCTGATTCACCAGAAAGCATTGTTGCATCAGTACCGTCGATAACAGCGTTGAAGACGTCAGATACTTCTGAACGAGTTGCACGTGGTTTTTCAGTCATAGATTCAAGCATGTTTGTTGCTGTAATAACTGCTTTACCAGCTGCGTTAACTTTAGTGATAATCATTTTTTGGTAAACTGGAACCATTTCAAATGGAACTTCAATACCCATGTCACCACGAGCGATCATGATACCATCAGCAGCTTCGATGATTTCGTCAATGTTTTCGATACCTTGTTGGTTTTCGATTTTAGCGAACAAACGAACGTGTCCGTTACCAGTTTCTTCACAGATTGCACGAACTTCTTCAACGTCTTTTGCAGTACGTACGAATGAGATAGCGATGAAGTTAAGACCTTGTTCAAGACCAAAACGGATATCAGCGTTATCACGTTCAGCAAGAGCTGGGAATGGGATTTTAGTGTAAGGAATGTTTACACCTTTTTGTTTAGCGATAATGCCATCGTTTTCAACTTCAACAACAAATTCACGAGTTGCATCATCTTTAGCTACAACACGAAGACCAAGTTTACCATCGTCAACAAGAACTTGTTTACCAACTTCAACATCGTCGTAGATGTCAAGAGCACCTGCAACGTTCAAAGCGATAACTTCGCGAGTTGATTTGATACCTTGTTTAGTAGCAACACGGATTTGTTCACCAGTTTTGTATGAATATTCTTTAGCATCGCCTTCAAAAAGTTCAGTACGGATTTCAGGACCTTTAGTGTCAAGAAGGAAACCAACTTTTTGACCTGCAATTTCTTCTGCACGACGTACAGTAGCCATACGTTCACCTTGTTCTGCGTGGTCACCGTGTGAGAAGTTGAAACGGAAGACGTTTGCACCTTCTTTAATCAATTGAGCGATTTTTTGTGCTGATGCTTCAATATCAAGGCTTTCACCCCAATATCCATCTTCACCAAATTTTTTACCGCCACGGATTTCAACCGCAGGACCAAGTGTTGCAACGATTTTTACGCGTTTATTCATGATAATATGAAACTCCCTTTATTTTTAAGCCGAATGAACGACTATTAATAACAATAATTTTTAAACTATAAATACTATACTATTATAAATGAGCAATATCTCGATTCAATTGAGCGAAGTCAAGACGTGCTTTGTGTGGCATGTTAACGATAATGCTACCATCTTCTGCCAATGAGAATAGAGCACCTTCTTCTTTAGTACCAAGAATTGGGCTTTCTACTAATTCTTCGTTGTGGATACCAACGGCAAGTCCACCACGACCTTGTTGAAGCAATTCAACAGCGTGAGCACCCATCCAAGAAGCAAGAACACGATCACGAGGTGATGGTGCACCACCACGAAGGATGTGACCAAGGTTAGTTGCACGAAGGTCGCTAGTGTCACCAGCTTCTTTCATCAACTCTGCAAATTTTTCAGCATGCATTACACCTTCAGCAAGAACGATAAGGTGACGTTCTTTACCTTTGTTTTCGTAACCATCTTTAACTTTTGCAACAACTTCGTTGATGTCATATTCTTCTTCAGGAATAATGATTTGGTCAGCACCTGCAGCAATACCTGACCAAAGAGCGATATCACCAGCGTTACGTCCCATTACTTCAACAACGAATGTACGTTTGTGACTGTAAGATGTATCACGGATTTTGTCAAGAGCTTCCATAGCTGTGTTTACAGCTGTATCAAACCCTAGTGTGTAATCTGTACCAGCGATATCGTTATCGATTGTACCTGGGATACCAACTGCTGGGAATCCGTGTTCTGTCAAGCGCATAGCGCCGTGATAAGAACCGTCACCACCGATAACAACGACTCCTTCAATGCCGTGTTTTTTAAGTTGTTCGATACCAGCAAGTTGTCCTTCAAGAGTTGCAAACTCAGGGTAACGAGCTGATTGAAGGAAAGTACCACCACGAGACAAAATGTTTGAAACACTTTGAGCGTCCAATGGGAAAATGTCGCCATCGACCATACCAGCATAACCGCGGTTGATTCCGAAGACTTCCATTCCTTCTTTAATTGCTTTACGAACAACTGCACGAACAGCAGCATTCATACCAGGAGCGTCGCCGCCACTAGTCAAAACAGCAATACGTTTCATTTTGCTAATACTCCTTTTATTAATCTAACGTTCTTATTATAGCACATTACTTTATAAAATGCTTTACTTTATTTTATTTTTACTAAAATTTTATTGATAAATCGTTTTCAGTGTATATGGTTTTAGAGCTTGTGCTAATTCTACATCCTTACTAACTAAATGCTTTTGACTCTGTAACGTCTGCTTACTATCTTGATAGTGCAAAATAACAGGAATCTTACCAGGAAACTTAGACAGGATTTGTGAAATTTCTGCATCATGCAGATGATTTTCAACCAGCAACCACAAGCGCTCGCTGCTTGCCTCTTGAACACGATTCAGTACCATCTGCAATCTGTCGTTACGTTTTTGAATTTTCCCGGTTAAATAATAAAATCTACCTTCTTGAAGCATATCCTTATATTGAGCAAAGATTTCTGGAAACAATGTCACATCAAATTTTTTCTTCATGTCAGTTACGTTCAAAAACGCCATTTGTTCTCCCTTTGTTTTTGTTCGAATTACACGAATTTGGTTCAATTCGACAAGAATTGTTGCTTCAGTATTTTCATGTAAGTCAGCCAGAGCTGTAAATGAAACTGATGATTTTTTAGCGATTTCCAAAAGCGGATGTGGGCTAATACCAACACCAAGCAGTCCTTGTTCTTGACGGTACTTCTCTGCACTTGAAAAATCTTCAACTTCAATCCAACTGTAAGAAGTTTCAGCAAATAAACTTCCTAGTTCATTTACAAACATAAATAAAGGTTCTAGATTTTCAATAATCTTACGACGATTTTTTTCAAATTTATCAAATGCACCAATTTCAATCAGCGGAGTGACAAATTCTTTTTTCTGATAGTTTTCAGGTAACTTAGTCAAAAAGTCTTCAATGCTTGAAAACGGACGATTCTCAATAATCCAATAACACATATCTCGTGGTACGCCTTTAAGATTTTTCAATCCAAGATAAATACGCCCATCTGAAATCTTATCATTATAGGGAACAGTGTTTATATCAATTTTATTGACACTGAACTCTGACTCAAGCGCATCAGTAATGTAGTCCGCACTTGAATAATTGAGCATGACATCGTAAAAGACAGCAGGGTAATGAGCTTTAAAGTATGCTAGTTGAAAAGCTAAAGCTGAATAGGCAAATGCGTGACTTCTGTTGAAGCCGTAACCAGCGAATTTTGCCATGCGAGAAAACAAATCCTTAGCAACATCGAGTGGACGACCTAGGGATTGTGCTCCTTTTAAAAATTCACTTTCCATTTTTTGCATGTCTTCTACTTTTTTCTTCGACATAGCGCGGCGCAACAAATCCGCCTTTCCAAGAGTAAAGCCAGCATATACTTGAGCAATCTGCATAACTTGCTCTTGATAAAGCATAATACCATAAGTAGGTTCCAAGATATGAGCCACTAAAGGATCAATCAAATCAACAGTTTCTTTTCGAAAACGACGTTTAATAAAGTTCTCGGTATAATCACTAGCCCCAGGACGATTTAAACTCGTAGTAGCTACAATATCCTCAAATTTACGTGGTTTAATACGTTTTAGAAGATTAATTGCCCCAGCTTGTTCAAACTGAAAAATCCCCTTTGTTCTTCCAGCTGCAAAAAGAGCAAGTGTCTTCTTATCCTCTAAATTAATTGATTTAATATCAATATTAACATCATAATCTTTTGCTACTTTTTCTTGCATTCGTTGAACAAAAGTCAGATTTCGTAGGCCTAAGAAGTCCATCTTAAGAAGACCGTTAGCCTCAACTGCAGAAGCATCATACTGAGTTATCATCATATCCTCACCAGCTTTTAGTGGAATATGTTCTGTCAGATTGTCATCACTCATAACGACACCGGCTGCGTGGATAGAAGTTTGACGTGGGTTGCCTTCAATTCGCTTAGCAATAGCAAACGCTTTTTGGTATTCAATTTTTGAATTAATAATCTGACGGAAAGAAAGATTTTTTTCATAAACCGTCGTCAAATTATCTCTAAAGCTAATTTTCTTAGTGATATTAGTCAATTCATGCTCAGGAGCTCCAAAGCGTTTAAAAACATCGCGGATAGCCTGTTTAGCACCAAACGTCGAGAACGTCACAATCTGCGCTGAATGAAGACTTCCATAACGATTGCGTACATAATGAAGAAATTCACTACGATAAACGTCTGGTAGGTCAATATCAATATCCGGCATACTATAACGTTCTTCGTTTAGGAAGCGTTCAAAAAGCAGGTTGTTTTTAACTGGATCAATCCCTGTAATATCAAGAGCATAAGAAACTAAACTTCCTGCTGCAGAACCACGTCCCATTCCCATATAATAGCCACGACTACGACCAAAACGTAATAAATCCCAAACAATCAAGAAATAGTCGTCAAATCCCATTTTGTGAATGACAGATAACTCTTTTGATAATCGTTCTTGATACTCTAGTAGCCAAAGTCCTTTTTCCTTAAGTCCTGATTGAGTCAACTCAACTAACTCTTCTTGAGCAGGCTTTTGACGGTTAAACCTTGGCAATTTCAACTCACTATTAAAATCGTACTGAATGGTAGAAACCAGTTGTTCAAGGTTTTCTAAAGCCTTTGGAAATTTCTGTTCAAAAGCCTGTGTTAAAATATCACAAGCTACCAAATGTTGGTTTTGTGGTACTAGCGGAGCGTCTTTTAAACTAACGTTGTCTCGAATAGCGTGCAGCATGTGCAGCGTTTCTACTTCGTTAGTATTAAAATACCGAACTGTGTGTAATGGAAGAATCGGTTTGTTATATTCTCTTTCCTCCGAATGAATATCGACACCAATATAGTAATCAAAAGGTACGCTAATACTTTCTAAATCCTCAAAGTAAGGAATGATGACTGCTATCCCTTGTAGGTAATCATTTAAATCTTCTAACTGAATACCATTCGTCATTTGGCGACTCGATACCTTCATCAGATTTTTATAACCTTGTGTATCGCGCGCAATTAAGTAGAAAGTCACCGACAGATTTTCTTGAATGTCAAGTGTCAATTCTAAACCTAAAACAGGACGAATACCTTGCTTTTTAGCTATTTCAATAAAATGAAAGGCGGCATAGAGATTATCTTTGTCCATAATCCCAATAGTTTGGTAGCCTAATACTTTTGCTTCTTTAACATAGCCTTCTAAGTCAATTAAACTGTCCATAAAAGAATAGACTGTCTTGGTGTCTAATTGGGCAAACATAAAGTGCCCTCCTTTCTTCGATTCACTTCTTCCATCTTATTATACACTAAAAATGAAAGCATATTTATGTTTTAATCCAAATCGTAGACGGAAGCTTCTGATTCCTTGACATTTCAAACTTATTTTTGTACCATTAATGTAGTACAAGACTTCTTTAATTTTAATATAGAAAGGGGTTATCGTATGTCCTGGAAATTTGATGAAAAATCACCTATTTATATCCAAATTGCACAACACATTAAAATGCAGATTATCAGCCAAGAAATAAAAAGCGGTGATCAACTCCCAACAGTTCGCGAATTAGCTGAAGAAGCTGGCGTCAATCCCAACACTATGCAACGCGCCTTTTCAGAACTAGAACGCGAAGGAATGGTTTACTCCCAACGAACTTCTGGGCGTTTTGTCACTGATGATAAAGATTTGATTAAGCAAAAACGTCGTGAAGTTGCTGAAGCAGAACTTCAATCATTTGTTAATAACATGCAAAAAATGGGATATAATATCGACGACATTGTGACTGTATTAGAATCGTATATTAAGGAGAAAAAATAGGATGAGTCAATTACTCCAACTACATCACGTTACTAAAAAATATAAAAAACGTGTAGCTGTTGATGATGTGACCCTCAGTTTACCAGCTGGAAAAATCATTGGGTTGCTTGGACCAAACGGAAGCGGAAAGACAACACTTATTAAACTAATCAACGGTCTTCTTCACCCAACAAGTGGAGAAATCGTTGTTGACGGCTATCGCCCTTCTGTTGACACAAAGAAAATTATTTCATATCTTCCTGATACTTCATACCTCAGAGACGATATGAAAATCAACGATGCTTTAACCTTTTTCGAGGATTTCTACGAAGATTTTTCTCGTGAAAAAGCCGAGCACCTTTTAAAAGATTTAAATCTAGACCCTGACGACATTCTTAAAAATTTATCAAAAGGGAACAAGGAAAAAGTCCAATTAATTTTAGTCATGAGCCGTCAAGCAAAACTATACATTCTTGATGAGCCAATTGGCGGGGTGGATCCTGCTGCTCGTGATTATATTTTACGCACGATTATCAACAACTATTGTGAAGACGCTTCTGTCATTATTTCAACACACCTCATCTCAGAAATTGAACCAATTCTTGATGAGATTATTTTCCTAAAAGACGGTAAAATCATTTTACAAGGTAATACCGATGATATTCGTGAAGAACGCGGAAAATCTATTGATTCACTTTTCCGTGAGACTTACAAAGCTTAGGGGGAATTATGTTTTCAAAACTTTTAAAATATGAATTAAAATCCGTTGGTAAATGGTATTTCGCACTCAATGCTTCAATCATTGCCATGTCATTCTTCCTTGGCTTTAGCATAAAATCTCTAACAAACTTCGCTGAAGAACATTCCAATATTAGTTCCAATAACTTTGCACAGTTAATCCCAATCATTCTAGCTTTGATTTTTGGAGTACTAGTTGCAAGTGCTTGTATTGCTACTCTAGTTATCATCGTCAGACGCTTCTATAAAAATCTCTTTGGTCGAGAAGGTTATCTAACCCTGACACTACCTGTATCGACACACCAAATCATTTTATCTAAACTTGTTGCATCAGCGATTTGGACTGCTTTTAATCTCTTGATTGTGCTGATTGGTATTACAATACTAATCCTGCCAATTTCTGGACTTGGACATTTCTTAGCAATACTCCCACAAATTGGAAATATGCTGATACTTAAAGATTGGTTCTTGCTACTTCTTCTTGAAATTACATCAGTACTATCTGGAATATTGATGATTTATCTAGCTATTTCAATCGGACAGCTTTTTGCTAACAAACGAAGCTTGATGGCATTTATTGCATATTGTGTTCTAAGCATTGTTTTAATTATTGTTTCTGAATTAACTAGTGGACAATTGAGTGATGACACCTTGAGCTGGAATTTACTTCCATTATCAATTATTGAAAATCTCATTAAAGGCATTATCTTCTACCTTGCAACCCACTACTTACTAAAAAACAAAATTAATATTCAATAATAAAAAAATCCCTACCAAATTGGTGAGGGATTTTTAAAGAATTTTGATACTCAAAAATAACTACCAATCATTGATGATATTGGGAAACAATTTTCCGATTATATTGATTTTTAAAAAGAGACCCGTTTTTGGGTCTCTTTTTGGGTCTCTCTAAAAGACAAAACTAGGCAAAATATAAAAATAAAAAACGTTGACAATCAACGTTTTGCGTAACTTTGCTAAACTATGAAAAGCTTTTATGGAGCCGGTGGGAGTCGAACCCACGTCCAAACACCTGCCAATACATTCGTCTACAACCATAGGTTATGTCTTTATTTTAACTCAAGCTCGATACATAACTCAAACCTAGATTAAGCGAGCCTATAAATCTCTTTTTGACTAGCTAGGCAATAGTCAAATGTAGCTTGTTAATCAATGAAACCTCTAGCAAAACACAAGCAATCCTGTAGAGATCACGCGAGCTGGTTTTTAGGCAGCTACAGCGTAAGAATTTGTATTTTTTGCAGTTATATTTAACTGGCATTTTTACATCTGCCGATGAGTCGCAGAATGTACCTCATAATGCCTGTCGAATCCGTAACGACCCCAGAAATTATAAAGTAATCAAAAGCTACAAATAATATTATAGCAAATAATACGGAAAATGGCAAAAAATAATTTTGAAATAGAATGTTATGCCACTATAAACTAGTATTTTTGTTCAAAAATGTTCATTTTATAGTTTGTATTTCAAAAAAACAAAGTCTTATGTTATCATAAAAATATGAAAATGAAGAAGTTTGATAGCTATGCTTTTTGCCAGCGACTGATTCAATTATTAGGTATTCTAGCTTTATTAGGGACCTTTGTCTTAGTTATCTGGTTCTACCACTTGGGTATTTTAAATGATAGCAATGCACTCAAAGATTTTGTCAACCAACACCGATTCTGTGGCCCCTTGGTTTTTATTTTGGTACAAATTTTCCAAGTTGTGTTCCCAATAATTCCTGGTGGAGTTACAACTGTAGCTGGATTTTTAATTTTTAACCCTGTTTTAGCATTCATTTACAACTACCTTGGAATCGTTATTGGTAGTATTATACTTTTCCTACTTGTCAGACAATACGGACGAATATTCATCCTACTGTTTATTGACGAAAAGACATTTTACAAGTATGAAGCTAAACTTGATACAAAAAATTACGAGAATTTCTTTATCCTTTGTATGTTATCACCAGTTTCACCTGCAGATATTGTCGTAATGATTACTGGCCTTTCAAGAATTTCTCTGAAGCGTTTCATTCTAATTATCCTACTTACAAAACCAATTTCAATTATCTCTTATAGTTATATCTGGATCTTTGGAGGAAACGTCTTAAAATTGATATTAAATCACTAAAACTGAGTTAAACTCAGTTTTTTTATGTTAAAGAAAGATAATATTTGTAATTTTTCAAAAAATTTACATGTAAACGTTTCATAACCTTGAAAAAAATATCTATAGTAGTAGACTTATAACGAAGGAGTTTACTAATGAAATTATACGTTCAATTTATGATTATTCTCATCTTTTCATTTATAGGGGAGGCAATTTCTAATTTACTCAATTTGCCTGTTCCTGGTAGCATTATTGGATTAGTGCTACTTTTTCTTGCCCTCGAATTCAAAATCATTCGTCTGAGGCATATTGATGTAGTTGGAAATTTTCTGCTCAATAATATGACCATCCTATTTTTACCAGCGGCCGTTGGTATTATGGACAGATTTAATGATATCAAAGATTATCTGCTTCCTATCACTATTATCATCCTAGTAGCAATCTTTTTAAACGTCACTACAATTGGTTTTGTTGTACAATTCATCAAAACACGTTTCGAAGGAGATTATGTCGATAAAGGAGGACACCATGACTAATATTCTAACCAATCCAATCTTTGGTATTATGCTTTCAATTTTAGCCTATCTAATGGGAATCTTGATTTACCGGAGATTTCCTCACCCTATTACCACCCCTTTACTTCTTGCAACATTTTTCATTATTGCATTTTTAAAAATCACAAAAATTTCATACTCAGACTATTATGTCGGAGGAAGTTATCTAAATACACTTATCGTTCCATCGACAGTTGCACTTGGTATTCCACTCTATCGTTCATTTCACTTAATGAAACACCATATTAGAAGTATTTTATCTGGAATCCTCATTGCTTGTGTCGTAAATACTACTTTTACAGCAATCGTTGCTAAAAGTTTTGGTATTAAATACTTGCTAGCTATTTCATTATTCCCTAAATCAGTTACAACTGCTATGGCAGTCGGTATTACTGATAAAATGGGAGGAATTACAACTGTAACTCTAGTTGTTGTTGTCATTACAGGAATTTTAACCAGTGTTCTTGGTCCTGTATTCTTAAAACTTTTAAAAATTGAAGACCCTGTTGCTATCGGACTTAGTCTTGGCGGAACAGGGCATGCTATCGGTACTGGAACAGCTCTGAAATATGGCCTAGTTGAAGGTGCCATGGCAGGTCTTGCTATCGGCGTTACCGGAATTATGTATGTTATCGTTAGCCCAATTATCGCACAAATTATCTTAAAATAATGTATTAAGCAGTCTATAATTATTAGACTGCTTTTTTAACGCCCTAATCACTACAGAATAGCTTTTTAAAGCACTTTTTACTTTTATCCTGATAAACCACTACTTCCTCATAAAAACAGCTACAAGGCAATTAGAATCGATTTTATCGCAAAGAAAAAAGCCATTCTGGCTTTTTTTACTCAATAACTCCACCCTAAGGGAATCGAACCCCTATTTCAAGAACCGGAATCTTGCGTGATATCCATTACACTAAGGGTGGCAACTATTCTATTATACCATATCAAAACAAAAAGAAAAGACTTACAATGTAAGTCTTTTCTTGATTTATAATTACAATTCAATATCGCCGAATAAATCAGCCATTGAGAATCCAGTTTGAGTTTCTGGAAGTTCGTAATCACGTTTAGCTTCACGTTTTGGACGACGTGGACGAGATTGACGTTTTTCTTCGTTTTCAGCTTGTGCTGGACGTTCTTCAAGAGCTTTAATTGAAAGTGATACACGTTCTGCATCAGCGTTAACATCAAGAACTTTAACTTTAACTTCTTGACCAACTGAAAGAACATCTTTAGGATTTCCAACACGTTTGTGTGAAATTTGTGAGATGTGAACAAGTCCATCGATACCAGGTAATACTTCAACGAAAGCACCGAAATCAGTCAAACGTTTAACTTTACCTTCAACAACATCGCCAGCAGCAAGTTTTTGTTCTACACCATCCCATGGTCCAGGTGTTGTAGCTTTAAGTGAAAGTGATACACGACCTGCTTCTTCATCGATTGAAAGAACTTTAACTTCGATTTCTTCACCAACTGAAACAACTGATTTAGGTGAAACGTTACGTTCGTGAGACAATTCAGTCACGTGAACAAGTCCATCAACACCGCCAAGGTCAACGAAAGCACCGAAGCTTGTCAAGCGAGCAACTTTACCTTTAACGATTGAACCTTCTTCAATTTTAGAGAAGACTTCTTTACGAGCTGCAGCAGCTTTTTCTTCAACTACTTCACGACGTGAAAGGATGAAGCGGTTTTCAGCTGGAACAACTTCTTTGATTTTAGCTTCAAATTCTTGACCAACAAATTTTTCAGTGTTACGTACGAAACGTGTATCGATCATTGAAGCAGGGATGAAACCACGAAGTCCTTCAAATTCAACTGAAAGACCACCTTTAACAGCACGTGTACCCTTAACAGTAACAACTTCGCCTTCGCGACCAACAAGTTTATCCCAAGCTTTGCGAGCTTCCAAGCGTTTTTTAGAGACAAGGAAAGTAACTGTATCAGTATCTTTACCTACAACTTGACGAAGAACAAGAACTTCAACTGTGTCGCCAGCTTTAACGAAATCGTTAATATCAGCATCACGATCGTTAGTCAATTCACGAAGTGTAAGAACACCTTCAACACCTGTTCCTTCGATAACAACGTTTGCTTGATCATTATCAACAGTTAAAACTTCCGCAGTGACAACATCACCAGGGTTTACTTCGCTAACACTGTTTAGCAAATCTTCAAATTCATTCATTCTAAAAAAATCCTCCAACAAAAGCTAGCTTAAGCTAGCTTTTGACAACAATAATATTTCTCAAGGTAACCCGCAACGACAACAACTTTTATCTTTGACGGTGTCAAGCCGAAACTCGATACCTTTGACTGGGGTAGCTGGATTCGAACCAACGCATGAGGGAGTCAAAGTCCCTTGCCTTACCGCTTGGCTATACCCCAAAAAGAATGTTCAATTAATCTAAGAATGGAAGGGGAGGGATTCGAACCCCCGAACCCGAAGGAGCGGATTTACAGTCCGCCGCGTTTAGCCTCTTCGCTACCCTTCCGTTACGACAAAAACTATTCTAGCATAGTTTTTGTTCTCTGACAAGTACTTTTCGCGATTTTTTAGCGATTTAAGTTGTAATTTTCAATAATACTTTCAATTGCTTGCTCTAATGTCTTGAAAAGTGACTCAACTTCACCGTTTTTTACAACTGCCAACTTATGGTCAAGTTCAGCAATTTCACCGATAACTTTTTTACCGGCAGTCAAGTTGTAACCATCAACATTAACGTTGTTAATAGCAACTTTTGCATCAGCAAGTTGAATTTCGATTTTTTTATCTTTTTTGCTCATTTTTCCACCTCACGCTATATTTTACCGAAAAACAAAAAAGCTTGCAAGAGCAAGCTTTAAAATATTAGTCAACTTTGTAAATCCATCCTTCAGGTGCTTCCACATCACCGAATTGAATACCTACAAGTTCATCGTACAATTTACGTGTCACTGGTCCTACTTCTGTTTCACTATAGAAAACATGGAAATCATCACCATGTTGGACACCACCAATTGGTGAAATGACTGCTGCTGTACCGCAGGCACCTGCTTCGACAAACTTATCCAATTCATCAAGTTTAACGTCACCTTGAATAGCTTTCATGCCAAAACGATGCTCAGCCAAATAAAGAAGTGAATATTTTGTAATTGATGGCAAAATAGAAGGGCTAAGTGGTGTGATAAACTCATTATCTGCTGTAATACCAAAGAAGTTTGCAGAACCCACTTCTTCAATCTTGGTATGTGTAGCTGGGTCTAGGTAAATAACATCAGAGAACTTGCGTTCATGTGCCATTTTACCTGGAAGAAGACTTGATGCATAGTTACCACCAACTTTAGCAGCACCTGTTCCATGTGGTGCCGCACGGTCATATTCATCTTGAATCAAAAAGTTTGTTGGAACCAAACCACCTTTGAAATAATTTCCAACGGGCATTGCAAAGATTGTAAAAATGTATTCGTCTGCTGGGTGAACCCCGATAATATCACCAACACCGATCAAAAGAGGACGTAGATAAAGTGTCGCACCTGTTCCATAAGGTGGGACAAATTCTTCGTTAGCGCGAACAACTTGCTTTGCAGCATCGATAAATTTTTCTGTTGGCACTTGTGGCATGAGAAGACGATCTGCTGTGCGTTGCAAGCGTTCCGCATTCATATTTGGACGGAACAATTGAACAGAACCATCTTTTGTGCGATAAGCTTTCAATCCTTCAAAAGCTTGTTGTCCATAGTGCAAAGCTGGTGAAGCTTCTGAAATATGGAGCACTGAATCTTCTGTTAATTTTCCTTCATCCCATTTACCGTCTTTGTAATATGAAATATAGCGAAATGGTAATTTGCGATAGGCAAAGCCTAGATTTTCCCAGTCTAAATCTACTGTCATAACAATTCCTCTTTCTTTATTTTTATCCTATTGTACGCCTTTTAAAACATTTTTCAAGTGCTTTTCACAAAATTCTGAAAATTTATTTAAAACAGAGGTGAGGCAAATAAAGTCGCTAGTGGAGATGTTATTCATGAGCTTAAAAACTGAAAAGCGAATTAGTAGTTTAGTTGAAACTTGATTGCTCAGCAGTGATTGACAGTAAAGCGCTTATTTCATTTGTGCATGGAAAACTCTAAGTTAACTAAAGCAAACAGAGTCTCTCCAAACCACTGCATTTTACTCATTACAGCTTCAAAAAAAGAAACTGAGAACATTTGTCTCAGCCTCCTTTTGTAATTATTTAATTCTTGCGCTAAAGACGCCTTCATCAGAAATTTTATCTGAAATGAACGAACCATTACTTGTACGTTCTGAAAGTGTTAAATCCTCCAAGATAGCATTGTAGATGTTACCCTTATTCGAATAAACTTCTAGAGTTTCAATCTTATCAGAATCAAGTGGCTCACTGCTAAATAAATCAATATTTTGCACATCATTTGAAGCGTTTACTGCTCCTGCCATAAAGACGCGGTGTGGTTTAGACTTGAGTTCTCGAAGTACTTGTAAACCACGGTTAGCACGATTTGTAGCTGGAATCAAGTCAGTTGACATACGTTTCAAGCTACCACGTTGTGTCAAAATAAAGAAGCTTTCTGTATTGGCGATGAAAGTCGACACAACAAAATCATCATCCTTGAGGTTAATAGATTTAACCCCTGCTGCTTTCGCACCCACAACCGGCACCTCATCAATATTGAAATGAAGGGCATAACCATTGTGTGTAACCACCATGACATCATCAAGTGCAATTGGTGAAATTGTCACAATCATGTCATCGTCATTCTTCAATTTAGCATATTTAACCGCTTTTGATTTATAAGTACGCCAAGGCGATATTTCCTTGCGTTCAAAGCGTTTGATTTGACCTAGTTTTGTAGCAGCAAAATACGTTTGTGGTCCAAATTCATCAACAATTTCCGCATAAAGGACAGATTCATCCGTTGCAAAATTAGTGATTGTTTGTGATAAGTGTTCACCGATATCTTTCCAACGAATATCTGTCAACTCATGAACTGGACGATAAATCACATTTCCAAGATTTGTAAAAATCAGCAAATGTTGCGTCGTCTTGGCTTGAGAAACGAAGATTAATTCATCATCATCACGTTTACCAATTTCTTCAACTGTAGAAGCATTAAATGAACGTGGACTGGTGCGTTTGATGTAACCACCTTTTGTTACGCTGACAAACGTATCTTCTTCCACAATCAAGCTTGCAACATCAATTTCGATTGTTTCTGCTTCTGCTTGCAATTCTGTTAAACGTGGATTTGCAAATTTCTTCTTAACTTCACGTAACTCACGTTTCATAACATTGTACATAGTACGCTCGTCACCGATAATAGCTTTAAACATCGTGATACGTTCACGAAGCTCTGCTTCTTCGTTTTCAAGTGCAACAATGTCAGTATTTGACAAACGGTACAATTGCAAAGTAACGATTGCTTCTGCTTGTTCTTCTGAAAAATCGTAGCTGATTTTTAGGTTTTCCTTAGCGTCAGCTTTATTTTCAGACGCACGAATAAGCGCAATAACGTCATCAAGGATCGAAATCACTCGAATCAAACCTTCGACGATGTGAAGACGTTTTTCAGCTTTTTCTTTATCAAATTTTGAACGTGCAACAATAATTTCTTTACGGTGCGCAACATAACTTGTCAACATCGGAATAATACCAACTTGACGCGGTGTGTAGTTATCAATAGCAACCATATTGAAGTTATAGTTGACTTGCAAGTCAGTATATTTCAAAAGATAATTGAGAATAGTTTGTTCGTCAGCATCTTTTTTGAGTTCGATAGCAATGCGAAGACCATCACGGTCTGACTCGTCACGCACTTCAGCAATGCCAGGAACCTTATTATTCACACGAACATCATCGATTTTTTTAACAAGTACTGCTTTATTGACTTCGTATGGAATTTCTGTGACAACAATTTGTTTTTTACCACCACGAAGAGTCTCAATATCAGTGCGCGAACGAACAACAACACGTCCTTTACCAGTTTCGTAAGCCTTACGAATACCATCCTTACCTTGGATAATCGCCCCAGTAGGGAAATCGGGTCCCGGCAAGAATTCCATCAATTTATCTAGTTTTGCATTTGGATGGTCGATAAGGTAAACAACTGCATCAATAACTTCAGCCAAGTTGTGTGGCGGAATATCAGTTGCATATCCAGCTGAAATACCTGTTGCACCATTAACTAAAAGGTTAGGAAAGGCAGCTGGCAAAACCGTTGGTTCTTTTTCAGTATCATCAAAGTTCCAAGCAAACGGAACAGTATTTTTATCAATATCGTGAAGTAAGTAGCCAGCAATCTCTGACAAACGTGCTTCAGTGTAACGCATGGCTGCCGGCGGATCACCGTCCATAGAACCATTGTTACCATGCATTTCAATCAAGGTTTCACGATTTTTCCAATCCTGACTCATGCGCACCATAGCGTCATAAATAGATGAATCACCGTGCGGGTGGAAATTCCCCATAACATTACCGACAGATTTTGCCGATTTACGGAAACCTTTATCAAAAGTATTGCCGTCCTTATTCATCGAATAAAGGATACGACGTTGAACAGGCTTCAAACCATCACGAATATCTGGCAAAGCCCGCTCTTGAATAATATATTTGGAATATCGTCCAAAACGATCCCCCATAATGTCTTCAAGAGACATATTTTGTACATTTGACATGTTTCTTATCCTTTTTATCACAAATAAATAATTAAATTTGAGTCGCTCTGTCTAAAATATTTCACATAATCATATTTATGTAAAATATCATCAAATAAACGTTAAAAATAAGTTTCTCCAGAATCAGCAACAGTGAGCTTAAAACACCGTATTTTCTTCTAGAGTAAATTTAACGTTGTCTTCAATCCATTTACGACGCGGCTCAACTTTGTCGCCCATAAGGACGTTGACACGGCGTTCAGCACGCGCCAAGTCTTCAATCGTTACACGAATTAGAGTACGTGTTTCAGGATTCATAGTTGTTTCCCAAAGCTGGTCTGCATTCATTTCACCAAGACCTTTGTAACGTTGCAATTGAGCACCCTTACCAAATTTTTGACGAAGTTCTTCTAACTCACCATCTGTCCAAGCGTACTCAACTTGCTCTTTTTTGCCTTTTCCTTTTGACATTTTGTACAAAGGAGGAAGGGCAATATAAACATGTCCAGTCTCAACAAGCGGACGCATGTAACGGTAAAAGAATGTTAGCAAAAGTGTCTGAATGTGAGCACCATCGGTATCCGCATCGGTCATGATAATAATCTTATCGTAGTTTGAATTTTCAACTTTAAAATCTGCACCGACGCCTCCACCAATTGTGTAAATCATGGTATTGATTTCTTCGTTTTTCACAATATCAGACATCTTAGCTTTTGCTGTATTTAAGACTTTACCTCGCAATGGCAAAATGGCTTGGAATTTGCGGTCACGTCCTTGTTTAGCTGAACCGCCGGCAGAATCCCCTTCGACCAGATAAAGCTCATTTTTCTTAGGATTTTTAGATTGCGCTGGTGTCAATTTACCAGAAAGAAGACCTTTGTCTTTCTTATTCTTCTTGCCGTTACGGGATTCATCACGCGCTTTACGTGCTGCTTCTCTGGCATCTCGCGCTTTAATCGCTTTACGAACAAGATTTGATGCTACTTCACCATTTTCCAAAAGGAAGAAAGTCAATTTTTCAGAAACAATACTATCAACAATCGGACGAGCTAGTGGGCTTCCAAGTTTATCTTTCGTTTGCCCCTCAAATTGCAAGTGTTCTTCTGGGACAAGGATAGAAAGCACAGCTGAAAGACCTTCGCGGTAATCTGACCCTTCAAGATTCTTATCTTTTTCCTTCAAAAGCCCTGACTTACGAGCATAGTCATTCATTGCTTTGGTAATAGCAGATTTTAGACCAGTCTCATGAGTACCACCGTCTTTTGTACGAACATTATTAACAAATGAAAGAATATTATCAGAGAAACCATCATTGTACTGAAGAGCAACCTCAACTTGGAAGCCTTGGTCTTCACCAGTAACCCAAATGACTGGCGTCAATGTTTCCTTGTCTTCGTTAAGATACTCAACAAAATCTTGAACACCATTTACATAGTGGAATTCCAAATGCTCTGCTTCTTCTGGACGTTCGTCTGTTAATGTCAAGGTGACATCCTTAAGTAAGAAGGCTGATTCTTTCAAACGTTCAGCAATGGTATTAAACTTGAAATCTGTCGTTGAAAAAATCTTATCATCAGGCATGAATGTAACAGTTGTCCCTGATTTTGATTTAGGTGCTGTACCAATTTTCTTAAGTGTTGTTACAGGTTTTCCACCATTTTCAAAACGTTGCTTGTAAACTGCACCATCACGAGTGATTTCAACTTCAAGCCAGCTTGAAAGAGCATTAACAACTGAAGAACCTACACCATGTAGACCTCCAGAAGTCTTGTAGCCTCCTTGACCAAATTTACCACCAGCGTGAAGCACTGTGAAAATAACTTCTACCGTAGGAATCCCCATAGCATGCTTACCAGTTGGCATACCGCGTCCTTGGTCTTTTACGGTAACACTACCATCTTGGTTAAGGATGACATCAATCTGATTACCGAAACCAGAAAGCGCCTCATCAACGGCATTATCAACAATCTCCCAAACTAAGTGATGTAGTCCTGTCGCATCTGTTGAACCGATGTACATTCCGGGACGTTTGCGTACAGCATCCAGTCCTTCTAATACTTGAATGGCATCGTCATTATAATTATTTACATTAATTTCTTTTTTAGCCAAAAGCGACCTCCAAATAATTCATCTTTTTTATCTTACAAGTTTTTTCAGATTTTTGCAAAAAAAATCAAAACCAATGACGATTTTACAAGGAAAATCACCAATTTTTGCATGAAATAGTATATCAAATTTAAAGCGTTATCACAAATTTACTTTGGCTTCTCAAGTTATTTATTTTTCAAATTTTCCCTTTTCATAGCGGTCTATTATGTTATAATGAAAACATGAAAATTTTAGTTATGATTGTGATTGCTTACTTGTTGGGGTCAATCCCAACTGGACTTTGGATTGGTCAGTACTTCTACCACACTAACTTAAGAGAGCATGGTAGCGGAAACACTGGAACGACCAATACTTTCCGAGTACTAGGCACTAAAGCAGGTATCATTACATTTATTATTGACATGCTAAAAGGGACTCTAGCAGCTCTCCTACCGGTTATTTTTAGCGCTCCAGAGGTATCTGCAGTTTTGATTGGTTTATTTGCTATTATCGGACACACTTTCCCGATTTTTGCAAACTTTAAAGGTGGTAAAGCTGTTGCAACAAGCGCTGGTGTCCTTCTTGGATTTGCACCGCTATTTCTTCTATATCTTGTTGTAATCTTTGTTATCACTCTTTATCTTTTCAGTATGATTTCATTATCAAGTGTTGTTTCAGCTGGTGTTGCAGTGCTTAGCGTTCTGATTTTCCCAGCCTTTGGCTTTTTGCTACCACATTATGATTTGTTGTTTACTTTACTGATTATCCTTATTGCAAGTATTATTATTGTACGACACAAAGATAATATTACACGTATCCAAAACCGTGAGGAAAACTTGGTCCCTTGGGGATTAAATCTAAGTCATCAAGAAAAAACTAAAAAGGACTAGCTTTAGGCTAATCCTTTTCTTCTGCACTTATCAAGCTTGATAGACAACTTCACCGTCACAGATAGTGTATTTGACCACACCTTGTAGTTTTTCACCGATAAATGGCGAATTTGAGGCTTTAGAGGCGAATTTATCAGAGACAATGCGTTCTTCCTTATCAGCGAAGATAACGATATCTGCAGGGCCATTTTCAGCTAAATAGCCCGCATCAAAGTCATACATTGATGAGGGATTAATAGTCATCTTAGCCAACAATTCTGAAAGTGTCAAATCACCTGTAGCCACTAAATTTGTTAAACCTAGTGACAATGATGTTTCAAGTCCTGTCATACCTGATGGAGCTTTTGTAATGTCTTCAACATTTTTTTCATCAGCATGATGTGGTGCATGGTCTGTCGCAATCACTGAAATAACTCCAGATTTCAATCCTTCGATAACTGCCAAGCGGTCTTTTTCAGTACGAAGTGGTGGATTCATCTTAGCTGCAGACCCTTTAATCAAAAGCAAATCTTCTGTTTTTGAGAAATGCTGCGGTGCTGCTTCTGCAGTCACATTAGCACCTAGTTGTTGAGCAAACTCGACCACTTTCACAGATTCAGCTTTTGATAAGTGTTGGATGTGCAAGTGAGCACCGCGGTCGTAAGCAATCATAACATCACGCGCAATCATGCTATATTCTGCTACACCTGTAGCACCACAGAAATGGAATTTATCATGTGCAATGCCTTCGTTAAATCCAAGAATACCATTTAACTCAGGATCTTCTTCGTGCACAGCAACAAAGGTATTATTTTCTTTTGCCAAATCAAGCGCTTCTTTTAAAACTTTTGAACTTTGAAGCGGAATACCATCATCAGAAAAACTAAGTGCTCCATTTTCAAGCAATGCTTTAAAATCAGTCAAATTTTGACCATCAAAATTTTTAGTGATAGTCGCATTTGTATAAACGTGAACTTTTTCTTTACTAGCGCTAGCTAGTACTTCTTTCAATGTTTTAACATCAGAAATAGTCGGCGTCGTATTTGCCATCATAACAACTGATGTAAAGCCTCCTGCCGCCGCAGCGAGTGCACCAGTATGAATATCTTCTTTGTGTGTTTGGCCAGGTTCACGGAAATGGACGTGGATATCTACCAAACCAGGTGCCACAACAAGACCTGTCGCATCAATCACTTCAGCGCTAGATTCTTCAATAGAATCAGCAATTTTCACGACTTTTTTACCATCAACAAGAACGTCCGCTACCTGATCAAAACCAGATTTTGGATCAACGACACGACCATTTTTAATAAGTAACATGTTAAACTCCTATTATTTCAACCAATCAATTGGTTCAAGGCCATCCTTTGTTAAGTAAGCATTAGCTTTTGAGAAAGGATGACTACCAAAAAATCCTCGATAAGCTGAGAGTGGACTTGGATGCGCACTTTCAATGACATGGTGAATCGGATTAGTAATCAAAGCTTTTTTCTTACGAGCAAATCCGCCCCACAAGATGAAAACGACTGGCGTTTCTTTTTGATTGACCACCTTGATAATAGCATCTGTGAATGGTTCCCAAATTTGGCCAGCATGCCCATTAGCTCGACCCGCAGGAACAGTCAGACAAGCATTTAATAAAAGCACCCCTTGTTGAGCCCAGGGTGTCAAATCATGATGATCACGTTGCCCTAAATCTTCAGCCAACTCTTTCAAAATATTTTGAAGAGATGGCGGAGCTGGGATATCTTCTGGTACTGAAAATGATAGACCTTGTGCTTGATTAGGACCATGATAAGGATCCTGACCAATGATAACAACTTTAACATCTTCTAATGCTGTTGTCTGAATCGCATTAAAGACTTTTTCACGTGGCGGATAAACCAATTCCTGCTGATAAACACTATCCATAAATTGATTAATTCGTCCAAAATAATGCTCTGGTAATTCCTGTTTGATTAACTCATGCCATGTTGAATGTTGCATGTTCACTCCTCGTTAGTTTTAGTATTTCCCTACTAAATCTAGCTTTTCTTTTGCCAAGACATGACCATCCATAGCATGTAGTAAATCATTCATGTAGAATCCATTTTCCAATGGTAATTCACAATCTAAAGCGTAGACTGTAAGGGTATAGATATGGTCTTTATCCGGTGGATATGGCCCCATATAGCCATCATAAATATCAGAATTGTCCTCATTTAAAAATTTGCTAACTAAGCTATTTTTACCATGTGTATGCTTAGCATCCAAACGAGAGAAATCTTCAGGAACTGCTGTCATATCTGCTGGCACATTAGCAACTACCCAATGAATGTAAGCAAAGCCACAAACTGGAATCGAATCATAGTCTACAAATGTCCAAGCAAACGTCTTAGTTCCTTCAGGTACATCCTCAATCGTAAACGGGAAAGAAATCACCGCATTTCCTCTCACTTGAACGCTAGCTTTTTTAGCATAAACATCTGGTAAAACATGATGTTTAAATGTTGACGATACTTTCATTATAACTCCTTTCAACCTTTAAACCAAGAAGGCCACCAAAGCTTTTAACCTTAGTAGCCAAATACTAACTTTTTAATCACGCCAAGTTTCTTGATTTTCTTTAAATTTACGCAATAAATTCAAATCATCTGCAGTGATGTAACCTTGAACCTTAGCAACTTTGATTAATTCTGTGTAATTAGAAAGTGTTACTAGTTTAACTCCTGCTTTTTCAAAGTTTTCAGTTGCTTTTGGCAATTCATAAGTGAAAATTGCTACAACACCAATAACATCAGCACCTTCACGTTCTGCCGCAGCTACAGCTTCAAGCACTGAACCACCAGTTGAGATAAGGTCTTCAACAACAACCATTTTTTGACCTTTTCTTACGCGACCTTCGATTTGGTTACCTGCACCGTGATCTTTTGGTTTACTACGAATGTAGGCAAACGGAAGGTTCATCTTGTCAGCAATAATGGCACCGTGTGGGATACCTGCTGTTGCAGTACCAGCGATTACTTCAACTTCTGGAAACTCTTCTTTGATTTTTTCAACAAAACCATTTTCAATCAAAGTGCGTGTTTCAGGGTATGATAAAGTCACACGGTTATCTGTGTAAATTGGTGATTTAATACCAGATGCCCAAGTAAATGGATCATTTGGTTTCAAGTAAACAGCTTGAATATCAAGCAAATCTGATGCAATTTGTGATGCTAAAGTCATCGTATTCCTCTTTTCTAAACTTTTAAAAATTATATTAGCGTTAGTATTCAAGTACTAAGCGTTCCATTCGTCGTAAATAGCCTTGTAAGCTGCAACCGGATCTTCTGCTTTTGTAATTGGACGTCCAACGACAATATAACTTGATCCAATTGCACTTGCTTGACTCGGCGTCATGACACGTTTTTGATCTCCAACAGCTGACCCAGCTGGTCGAATACCAGGCGTCAAGCAAATAAAATCATCTGATGTTTCATCCTTGATTACAGCCACTTCATTTGCTGAGCAAACAACACCATCAAGTCCTGCCTTTTGAGTTTTCTTCGCATAGTGCAAAACTGATTGAACAAGGCTTGTCTGGATATTTTGGTCAGATTTCATTTGCTCATCAGATGTTGACGTTAGCTGTGTAACTGCGATAAGTTTCGGACCTTGCCCAAGCCCTTCACGCGCAGCTTTCATCATCTCAACACCACCAGCCGCATGAACATTAGTCATATCCACACCCAGATTTGAAAGAACACGCATAGCTGATTTGACCGTATTTGGAATGTCATGTAACTTCAAATCTAGGAAGACTGAATGTCCTAGAGATTTGACATAGCGTACAACCTCTGGTCCCTCAGCATAATAAAGTTCCATACCAATCTTGACATAAAGTTTCTCATCAGCTGGAAACAAAGCAAGAAATGATTTCACATCATCAAACGATGGAAAATCAAGAGCAATAATCGGACGACTTTCGTGCATTTTTTCTCCTTTTTCTATAAAGAAAACCCCGCCCGAGGGCGAGGTTACACGAAAACTAGGGTAGCAAACACCCATTAGTCAAAGAAAATATCTTTTTATTTTTCACGAACCTTTCTCGCCTCTCTGGACTCAATTAAAGGTTATTCAATTGTAATTATTATAGCTTTTTTGAATTTCAAAGTCAAAAATTTACTGACTTTTTAATAAAATAGCAGAACTTATTTGCCGCGTAATTCTTGTCTGACTTCACGGCGGAGTGTTTCAAGATCAGTGATACCATATTGATCCATGACCTCAGGCAAACGGTCGATGATATTTGGACATGCATATGGATCAGCAAAGTTAGCTGTTCCAACACCGATTGCTGACGCGCCAGCAATCATCATCTCAAGTGCAGCTTCTGCCGAATCAACACCACCCATACCGATAATCGGTAAATCCGAACTTTGAGCTACTTGACGAATGAGCTTAAGCGCAACTGGAAAGACTGCTGGGCCACTCATCCCACCTGTACCATTAGCAATAATTGGTTTACGAGTCTTCAAATCAAAACGCATACCAACCAAAGTATTAATCATGGTAAATCCTGTCGCACCAGCTTCTTCAACTGCTTTAGCAACCGTTGTAATATCAGCAACACTCGGTGTTAATTTCACATAGACAGGAACCTCAGAATTCTCAACACTAGCCTTAACAGCAGCGTATGCTAATTCTGGCACCTGACCAATCAAAAGCCCATGATTTCCATGGTCAACGTTTGGGCATGAGATGTTAAGCTCAATAGCCTTAACATTTGGTGCTTTTGAGATTTTTTCAGACACATAAGCGTATTCATCATTTGAAAAACCAGCGACATTTGCAATGATGGGTAATTCTGGAAAATGCTCAGCTAACCACGGAAGTTTTTCTGATAAAACCACATCAACACCAGGATTTTGAAGACCAATAGCATTCAACATTCCTGAAGGTGTTTCTGCCACTCGAGGCGTAGGATTTCCAAAACGCGCTTCCTGCGTCGTTGCCTTAATCATGATAGAACCAAGTTTATCCAAATCATAGTATTTGGCGTATTCTTGCCCAAAACCAAAACATCCTGACGCTGGCATAATTGGATTTTTCAAATCAATTCCTGGAAGACTAACTGCTAAACGATTTTCTGACATCATCTTACCTCCCTATAAAATGATTTTACCAGTTTCAAAGACTGGCCCATCTTCACAGACACGCTTGTTAGCTGCTTCTTTAGCATTTCGCAAATGAACCACGCAAGCATAACAAGCTCCCATACCACAAGCCATGCGAGATTCCATTGACAAAAAGGCGTGTGGGTGATTTTCAAATTTCTTGTCAACATATTTGAGCATGCCTGGCGCTCCACAAGAATAAATCGCATCGAAGGACTGTTTTTCAACCAATTCATCTACAACAGTTGAGACATAGCCCTTAATACCATATGATCCGTCATCAGTTGTCACATAAACCTCACCGTAGGCTGAGAATTTATCTTCTAAAATGACTGCGTCCTTATTAGCAAACCCAAGCACAGAAATCACTTTCACCCCTTTGGCAGCTAGCTGTTTAGCTGTTTCAACCAATGGTGGAACTCCAATTCCTCCACCGATAAGCAAAGCTGTTTGTCCAGCAGATATCACTGACAGATCAAAACCATTTCCTTGAGGTCCCATAGCATCGACACGGTGACCTGCTTTTAGCTGTGATAAAGTTGCTGTACCAGCACGCTCAACACGATAAACAATCGTTGCAATTTTATTTAGCTTATCAATCTGACAGATTGAAATTGGACGGCGAAGTAACTTGCTTGGATCTGGAACACGAAGATGCAAGAACTGCCCTGGAGCCATATCCAAAACCATCTCACCAGAAAGTTTCATCTCAAAAATACGAGGTGCAATCTCTCTTTGACTAACAATCAACAAATCTTCTTTTAGCACAGATGCTTTTTCTTTAGAAGTCATAGTCTTCCTTTCACACAAAAAAACCTCGCCAGAAGGCAAGGTTACAGCAAAATAAGCAGTGTACACAAACGCATACACACACCTTTTATTAGAGATAAAACTCTTTTTTACAGTAACCTTGAAAGTCTCTCTGGACTTAATTAAAGGTTTTCAAATTTTTATTATTATATCGCTATTTTTTTTGATTGTCAACACTCATTTACAAAAAAACGCCCAAAGGACGTTTTTACTATTCATAAGCTTTATAAGAATAAACATGTAAATCTGAGCGATGATAAAATGGTGATAATTCAGACATCAGTGTTTCAAAACGGCTATCTTTCATCAAAATATCTCCTCCATAAATCAAAAGATTGATTGGTTCAGTTGGCTCACTAATCAAGTTTCCTTCTTTATCAAAAACTTCTTTTGGACGTTTTCGAATATCATCTAAAATATTTTCCAAAAGAATCAAACAGTCCGATACGTTGTCAAAAGCTCCGTAGAAACGGTCAAAAACATTGTAGAACTTGATTTCATGCTCCAAATCATCTCTAGCATCCAAGACACACAACAGACCTTTATGGTCAAACAAGAAGCTGCGGAATTGTTTAATAGCATCTTCACGAGTAATTTCTGGATAATCAGACTCTTTTGACTCTTCTTCCTCAGAATCAGATACTTCGCTATCATCAGTTGATACTTTTTCGTCTACATCTAATTCAGTTGATTCTGCTTGAACATCAACTTTAGAGACTTCTAACTCTCCTGACTCAGTCGGGTCATCATTAACTTCTTGCTCAGCAATTTCAACAGGAACTTCTTCAGAGACTTCTTGTTCTGATTTTTCTTCAGAAAGCTGACTTGATTCTTCTTGAGCAACTTTCTCATCCTCAGCAGAATCTTCTAGATCAGGCTGAGAAACTACCTCATCATCGGTTGCGCCATTTTTTTCTTCGGCTGGCACTTCTTCTTGAGAAGAGTTTTCTTCAACTGATTCAGGTTCCTCTGACACTTCAGAAACAGCAGGTTCAGCTGTATCCTCATCAACTTCTTGATTTTCAACTTCTTCACTAACTTCAGGGGCAACTTCTTCTAACTCAGTTGGTCCAAGAACTTTTTCGGGATTTACAGCTTCTTCTCTTTTGGCTAATTCTTTCGCCAGTAATTCTGGAATAGACTCTGCTTTAGTCTCTTCGCTTTCAGTGTGAACTTGCTCTAATTTTCTCGGAACTAAAGCATCAATCTTAGCAAATAATTCAGCTTTTTTGACTTCTCTTTTTTTATACTCAACAACTTGTAGAGGGTCAATCAAAACAGGGTATTCAGACTCTTCCTTGATTGACATATTAGTCACTCGCAAAGATGTAAACACATCAATCAAAATTCCGAAAACACGCTGACGATTGTCACCTAAAATCGCTTGAAAAACTGACTTAGATTCACAAATTTCTAAAACGTGGTCAATGCCACGCACCCAGCTACCTACAATATCCAAAGCATGATTCATCAATCTGAATGAAGGCTCATCATACCAAAAAGTTGATTTAATCAATTTTTCTTGCTTAGAAAGCGCATCCACAGAAGACAAAATTTCACCTAACTCTGATTGGACAGTATTAAGTGAAAAAGAATCACCAAGCAATGATGGTGTCTTTTCGACCAAAACAATCTCATCTTTGAAAAGTGTTAGGTAATGAATGCTGACAAGTAACTTTTGAATTAATAAACGATGCCCATTTGAGTTCATATCTTTCTTCACTACCATCACACTCACCTTACAATTTATATTACAATTTATATTACATTTTTATTACAATCTTTTACTACTAATATATCATATAATAGGCAAAAGGACAACGAAAAAAAGATAAGAAGCCTGAAAATAAAAAGAAAAACCGAACGATATATTAATTGACAGGAAAAGATTCTTCCCATACTCTATACCTAATGAGAAGGAAGGGATTTTAATGGCTTTTACAGTAAAACCAATAAAGATTAAGTAAGAGCAAAACAATTCTAAATTGTTAACAACTGAACTATCTAACCCTTTCAAGGAAAAAAGTAACTTACATATGATGGATGATTTTGAAGGCGCAACAATCCTAAATCACGAATAGTTAACCTTTGAAAAATATAACAAAGATCTCCTCCTGAAGTACCAAAAATTCAAGAGGAGGTTTCTTTTCTTAGTCTACTTAAAAAGTCTCATATAATCACTTTTTGTTGAAAATAAATTTGTAACAACTACACGTCTTTGATTATCATCAATAAAATATAAAACAATATAATCTCTTTTTAAAGTGATTCCCCTCCTTTTGTTATTGGAACCTATTACCTTTCCAAATTTATCATCTGCATCAAAACCAGCTTCAGGAAATATTTTCAATAGAGATATATTATCTCGAATTTCTTTAATTTTTTTATTTGCAGTAATCGGAGCAGAAAGCTCTCTAGCTATTGAGTCATATATTTCATCTAGTTTTGTAATCACATTACTTTGGAAAACAATCTCATAAACCGTATCGTTCATTTAAATCTTCCTCAGTATAATATTTTCCAGTTTTATATTCTGCTATACTTTCATTTACCTCTGTTTGAAGTTGTCTAAACAATCTTTCTTTTTCAAGCTCTTCTTCACTCATCAGATTAATTTCTCCGGTAATAGCCACTTGCTTAACAAATAAATCAAGTGCCTTCGACAAAGTAGTTCCCTTTTTTCGAATTAATCTTTGCCTACTCTAAGAATTCCTTATTAGTCAAAAACTTAAAATCTCGATTTCTTTCAATAATAGCAACCATAATTATACCACCTATTTTTTTTGGCCCTATTAACCATTTTTTCTTGTTATACTAAAATTATTACTGCTTTTACGCATAAAAAACGAAGGCTTACACCCTCGTTTCTAATTATTATTTTTTAACGTCTTGTTTGTAGAATTCTTTCAAAGCTTCTTGCCATGTTGGGATAACAAAGCCTGTAGCTTTTGCTTTTTTAAGACTCATTGTTGAGTTAAGTGGACGTTTTGCTTTAGCTGGGAATTGGCTTGAATCAACTGGTTTAACGACAACATCAGTATCTTTCAAGATTTCAACTGCAAAATCATACCAAGTTGTATCTTCAGTAGCGTCATTTGACAAGTGGTAGTAACCAAATTCTTTTTGGTTTTCTGTCAAGTAAGTCATGAATTCTGCCAAAGTACGAGTCCATGTTGGACGACCGTGTTGGTCATTAACAACTGTCAATGTGTCATGAGTTTTGGCAAGATTTTGCATTGTGAAGACAAAGTTTTTACCGTAGTTACCAAATACCCAAGCAGTACGGATGATGTAGAAGTTTTTAGCGTATTTTTCAACTGCTTCTTCGCCCAAACGTTTTGTACGACCATATTCAGTTTGAGGATCTGGAGTATCATCAACTTCCCATTCTTGACCAACTGGTTTTTTACCATCAAAAACATAGTCAGTTGAGATGTAAACAAGAGTTGCACCGTATTTTGCTGCTGCTTTAGCAACAATTTCAGTACCTGTCACGTTGATCGCGTAATCAAGTTCTTTACCTTCATCTTCAGCCGCATCAACCGCAGTGTATGCCGCACAGTGGTAAACAAGTGTTGGTTTTACTTGTGCAAATACTTCATCAACTTTTTCAGCATTAGTGATGTCCATTTCTGCAACGTCAACCGCTACATACTCCTCACCACGTTCATCCAAAAGATAACGTAATTCTGTTCCTAGTTGCCCATTGGCACCTGTAACTAAAATCATTTTAGCACTCCTTTTATCATATCTAAAGGCTTTCAAACCTTTTAAATTATTCCCTACTATTTTACACTATTTTTTCAGAAAAAGCAGTAATTAATGAGATTGTTCTGGTGTAGTAAATTGGTAACACTATTACTTAATGAGTTAAAATAGGAAAAGTGTCACAAAACACTATCCAAATGAAGTTCATCAAAAGATTGTTTAACTTTATATTTGATTAAACGTTAAAGAGCTTAGCTGCTAAATATGGTATATCTTCAGCCTCAATCTCGAATCAGGTACGTGCTTATCGTAAAGAATACCAGTCAAACCTAAATGGAAAAATCAAATCTTGAACTTATGAAAAAAGTTCGCAAATGACACCAGAAAAAAACTGAATCAGAAAAAGCAAATGACTTCTTAAAAAACTGTGTCATTCTTTGCAAAGAGAATCGAATAAAGACATATCATTTTATTGATAATTATAAAGAAAAATAAGTCTTGAGATGTCTATTTCTACATATGAACATTCATTCTAACGCTCATTACAATTATTTCAAAAAAGAAACAAGCGACTATCATTGATAAGAGCAAACTCTTCTTAGTCCAATTCAAATTATTTATCATGAGTACAATGGAAATATCGCTCACAGATTCATGAAAGTTTTTTCTAGAAAGACGAGATATCTATCTTTCTAAAACTACCGTTCACAAATATATGAATAAATGACTAAACTTAGTTAGTATTTCTCGAATAAGGAAATCGAACGATAGAAAGGTAACATTCATAGAGTCTTTCTAAAACTCCTCAAATAAATCTTTGCCTCAACTGAACCTAATTACATGTGATGTATAGCAGAACTGTTCAATATAACTGTACAATCATTGATTTATATAACCGTAGTGTAGTTGCAAGTAAAAACGTGAAGAAAATTACGGCTGATTTAGCTATTTCCCCTTTAGCAAAACATCCTTGTGAGCAATCAAAGTTCAGATAAATATGTTCAGTTCAAAAGAATTTCTTCATCATTATGCATTTCACAAAATATGAGTCGTCAGGTACTCTAAGTGACATACCACAATAGAATGGTATTACCATTCATTAATTTAGCCAATACTGATATGATACTATCGAGGAATTGAAACAAGTTATAAACGAATTTACCTATGTATGGTACAACCAAATCAGACAAAATTCTTATAAAATACCTAACACCTCTAGCAAAACGATTCGAATAATTCTATTTAGCTAATCACGTTATAAAAAGATTGCCCCAGGGCAGCTTATTGATATCTAAAAAATATATAATCAAATCTTTATAACATTGAAATTTAAAATAGTCTACTTTAATCGCATAAAAAAGAGGAGATTTAATTAATCTCCTCTCATTATTTACTATACCTAAACTGATTAACTAACAATAACACTATTAAAATTTATTTGATTTATAAAATCGGTAACCCAAAGCAATAAGAACTAAGGCAATCCCAATCAATAAATAAATTCCAAAAGTTCCTGTTTTAATAATCGGTATTTGATTTTTTGTTAATTCAGTATTAGTAATTATCATACCTTGTTTTTTTGACATTTTTGTGTAAGTTGCTGCATATCCTTGGGGGACAACTTCTTCAACAGAATATGTAGCGTCAACAAGTAAATTTGAAAAAGTAAATGACCAATTATTACTACTATTTAATTCTGCAGTATCAACGATTCTTCCAGATTTTTTTAATCTAACAATTACACTACTAAGTTCCTTTCCGACCCACTTTTTTTTGACCGTATAAGTCGCCATTGCTGGTAAATTATTTTCTTCTGTTTTAGGATAAACTGTAGTAGGTTGATTAGGTAAGAGCAGTACAACAAAAGGTACACTCTTCCAAAGCTGCTGAATATTCGAGGGTTGATTAACCTCCACAACATAATAAACACCTGGCGTCATATTCGAAACAGTTGTTGAACCATTCAAATCCGTCACTTCACTATTATAATATTCTCCGTCATAGGCCATAGACTTCAAATCTTCAATAGTTTTATCAGCATACTTAAGAACTAAAGCTTTTTGATTATCTACACTTAACTCTTCGGTAGGAGCTATCTTAAATAAACTATAAGAACTCCCAGAAATAGGAACAGCCTGACTTGAGTCTTCACTATTTTTTAATTTTATTATAGTAATAGCAGCATCAGTATCATCTTGAGCATGTACTGGAATAGTAAAAACGTGAAAAATCACTATCAAGGATAATAAACAAAAAACAAAATTCTTCAGACAAGATTGTAGTTTCATACCTAACATCTCTCCTTTTCTCTTCTTCAGTAAAGCGTTCCATTGTTGAACGCTTTACTGAAGAGGCAAGAAAATCTTGCCTACCTCATGTTTTCTAAAACAGTTTATTTAGTAACACGACGTTTTACAAATAAACCTACAACTGCTAGAACAACCCCCACCGCAACAACAATAATCGAACCAATACCACCAGTCTGTGGAATAGTAACTTTATTATTCTTTACTTCTTGAGAATCAGATTTTTTAAGCACAACAGCTGTTGGATCTTCATAATAAGAAGAAGAGTTCACTACAAATTCAATTGGTTGTTGTAAAAGCGCATAATCTTTTGGAGCCTTTGTTTCAACAATCTTATAAGTTGTTTCACCATATTCTGCAGCTTGATCAGCATCTCCATAAGGTAATCCAATAACTTCGAAATAACCACTTTCATCTGACTTGAAGACAGTTGCATCATCTTTAGAAGATATCCATTCGTTCTTAATAACCGCATCATTTGAAACAGTCTGTTTCAAATATCTATCTCCAGCTTCGTTTGTTACAACAAATTCAGCATCAGATAGCTTTTTGCTTGTTGCTTTATCCACTTTTTCAAAACGTTTACCACCTGTATGAAGCTCAGGATTTTCAGGAGTATCTTCTTTTTGTTTTGAAGGATTTGTACCATAAACGACTTTTACATCATTAGGATTTTCCGCTCCGAGTACAGCATCTTCATTAATTGTTGCATCGTATGAAATAGTAATTTCATCACCAGCTTTTAGAGTAGCAATGTAAGCCTTAGTGAATGCGACTGTAATTTTTGCATTTTTTGTTCCTACAGATGGAGCTGTAAGAGTATAGTTATTTGTATCAATATCTGCATCATTCAATTGGACTTTAAGATTTCCTTGATAACTTAATCCTTTTGAAAATTCGTCATCAAATTTCAAAACTTTATAGTCAGCAATTCCTTCGGGCATTACTGAAGAAACTTTGAAAGTTTTTGTTTCACCAATTAGTGCTGTACCATGTTTGTCTTTTTCATTGACAACTTTATCAATTGTTGGTTTATCAACAGTATTCTTTGGATAAACATGAACAGCATCTTCTCCAGTTGTATACCATCCTCCGTCAGCTTTAAAAACTGGAAGTTCAATTTCAAGTGGTACAGCAGCAGAATTAGCAAGTTCTTCATTACCAGATACTTCAGATTTTTCTTTATTTTCAACAATAAAGTATTTACCTGCAGCTAGATTGGTGAATGTGATGTTGCCATCTGCGTCTGTAAGACCATCTTCGATAATTTCGCCATCAACACTGCCTTTATGCACTTCAAAATAAGCGCCTTGAACAGTTTCGGTAGTTTCAAAATAAGCCCCTATATTAAGTTCTTGACCAGTGTATACTGTACCATCCTTACCAGTTTGATTTGGCCAACCGTCTAAATTGGGCATTTTAACTTTAGTCAAAACAACATCGTATTTGTCGTCAGTACCAGGTGCATTATCCTGGGCAAAGGCAGTTACAGATCCAAGTGCTGAAAATACCAAACTTAGAGCTGCAAAAGTTGTAAACAAGAGTTGGGTAATCTTTTTCATTTTTCCTTCCTCCTAAATTTCCTTTCTATTTTGCATGTAATATAACATTACTGCCATTAATAATATAACTAACCCAATCGAGATAAATGGTAATATACCGATACCACCCGTTACCGGGTAGGTAGGATTCACTTTATTCTTGAGAGTCAATGTTACATCAGATGTAGCATTATCATCTGAATATTTTACAAATTTATCATTATCATCACTAATTTCCAAATACCCTTTTGGAACATCTTCTTCGATGTAGTAAGTGTAATAACTTCCACCACTATCACGAACTGGTACTGATTCCGTTATTGCCCAGGTATATTTTCCGTCATTTTTTTGACGTTCCAATCTTACTTCTTTATATAACTCACCATTATTAGTTGAGCCATCAGTTGTTCGGTAAAGTTTTACGCTCAAAGATTTTGGTAATTTTTCATTACTTATTTCTTTTCCATCTTTGTTGTACCATTTTTTTTGAATAATTAATTGACTGATCTCACGATTATTTGTTACACCCAAATGATTATTATCCTTTGTTTGTGATAATTCAATACCATTGTTCAAATAATCTTTAATATAGAAGAAATCAGGAATGGTACTCATATCTTCTTCGATAAAATAGGTATAATTTACACCTTTTTCATCTGCTATTGGTAGCCCATCAATTGACTTCTTCCAAGATTTAGTAGCATCAGTATCATATAAGAGTTCAACATCTTGTTGAAAAGTAGCATCAACTAAATTACCAACTTTACGCTTTAAAGTCACTTTTATCTGACCAAAATCCTTTGTAGATTCATTATCAATAGCAGCACCATTTTCTTGCCACTTTTTAGTAATAGTTAGACCAGTTTTGACTTTTTTATTTGTTACTGTAAAACCAGTCTCCGCACTTGAATCTCCGCTATCAATGGACTCATAATCAGAGGGAATCTCACGTTCCCGAACCTTATATTTGATTTCTTTTGCATCCTGAGTAAAGTTTTTACGAATTATCTTTTCCAAAGATTCTTGATCTGGTACCTGCTTGAAGACTGTATTCCAATTATTCTCATCACTCAATGTTTGAGATTGAAACAGTGTTTCACCTTCTTTTCCATCTGCAGTCCAGACTGCATACAAATCAATAGTCACTGATTCATGGCTATTTTCTTCGTCTTGCCAAACTTTTTGAATTGGAATATCAATATACTTAACGAAATTATTAGTAAAGGCCTCCGTACTAATTGTTGCCCATACATAATTCGTACGTGGAACTTTCTGTTGAATAGGATTCCTTTCAAGATTTCCAAGAGTTACAGTGATATGTGTCGTTGCTGAAGTTGTGAAAAGTACAGAGTTAAGCGACCACGTATCGGATCCAGGAACATCATCAATCGACTCACGTTCGGCAGCTGTTCCCCAAGGTGTAGCACCCCCGTTATAGGCAGTTTGAGTACCATTTGGTCCACCTTCATATGATGTAACAATATTAGAATTTGGAACTACATAGGCACCAGATACAGTTCCCTCAGCTGGTACAACTGATTCAGGCCCATAAGCTGCTGGATTCGGCGTATCCCAAGAAGGCACCGATTCAGGATCCAACGAATTGATAGTGTAATAAGCAGCATTTTTACTCTTTAAATCACCCTCAGGCATAAGTATAGCTTGACTTTCGTCACCACCTTTTGGAACAAACTGCAAGTCAACCTGAAATTCATTAACATTCTGCCAAACCCAACCACCAAATAACAAGTCACTAATTTCAATGAGTGGATAATACTGTGATTTACTGTAATCACTATGACCATTGCCAGTATCGATTGTTCTATTTTTATAAGGTGTAACACTAATTGTAGCAATTGCATCTACCAACTGTCCGTCATAATAAGCTGCATCAGTATATCTAACTTTAACCCACATTCTTGTTGTATTTAACGACAAATCTTCATCGTCCCAACCATAATTTGGATTTGTTAAATATTCACTATCAGACGTTTTGTTTGAAGGTTTAAATCTCACTAAGATCGCTCCTCTGGAATTATTATCCATGGCCTTTTTAATATTAGGATCAAGTCCATAGCCTCTCTCTTCAATCCTATAATCACCACCATGAACTCTATTATTTGACTGTGTTTGATTACCTCCCGTTACACGAACATGTTTGTCAACTTGACTACCAATAGCCATAATTTCTACTTTAGAAGATGATGGCATATTTTTAATGATCTGCAGATTATTAAAAGGGGCAATGTCACCTTCTGTAATTGGTTCAGGCTTTATGATACCACGTGAAGCACGCAATAGTTTAGAACGTTTTGACTTTTTGATAGCAATATTGATAACATCTACTTCTTTCCAACTATCATCTATATACTGTTCAAACTTACCATTTGCAGTGATTCTAATTTTTATAGGTTTATCAATATCTTCAAATTGATAGACATCAGATTCTTTCAAATCATAAACTACTCCAACTTCTAAATCAAGTGTCGGAGAATCTTCTGCACTTACCCAACTTGCCAATATCATTTCAGGTTCACTCTCCTTATAAAACATAAAGGAAGCAGGATACCAATCTTTTGTATTATCCTCAGCATCATAAACATTTATCTTAGGAAGAGTAACTGTTAAAATCTTCTTTTCTTCAGCCTTAAGTGTATTTTCTTTGTCCGATGAATCATCATTCGTCGTTTTATCGTTTCCAGAATCTATACTTGGTCTCATTGACAAAATCAAAGTCCCGGATTTTTCTTCTTTATCCCACTGATTACCATCCGATAAAACAAAAACATCACCGTTCTCATCAATCTTAAATATTTCATCATCAAAAGCATCATATTCTTTAACGCTGTTAACTTTAATGAGATACTCTTTGTTAATTTTTAGATTGATTTTTTTAATTTCATCACTTGTTGCCCATTTCTCAACAATATTATTACTATCCCTTTCTCGAATCTCAATCCCTACATTATTGATATTTTCATCTGTTTCTTTATTTTTTAAGAAAATTGCAACTTCCTTTTCTTGTGATTTTTCTTGTTGAACCACATTTTCTGATTGAGACAATCCCTTGCTACTATCTATTGCATATACAATAGGACATAACAGAGCGGAATAAATTAAAATAATGGAAAGAAAACCCGCCATAACTATTTGTTTGCTAACTAATAGTTTTTTTAAAAAAAACTTAAATAAGTAAATTTACAAACGCTTATTCTCTCTTTCATTTTCAACCTCCTTATGCTATTATCCTCCAACCTCTAACTACATTATAATATTTTTTTAAAAAAGAAAAAATAAAAGCACAACTTTTTTTATTATTTATTCATTTTCATTAATTCAGCAATTATTTTCTGAAAATTCCATAAATATTATGCTTTTTTTATTGTTTTACCTACATTTTCTTTTTGAAAATACTCTATTTCATTATTTTATTTGTTTTTCTCTATCATTTTTTATAGAATGAGGTGTGAAGATAGGAGTTAACGAGGAGGTATAAAAGTGAAAAAGATTATAAGAGTTTTAACATCGTTTATCATTATTCTTGGTATATTAATCACCTGTTATCCTGTTATTAGCCAAATTTACTATAATATTATTAATAAACAAGAAATCATTGACTTCAATTCTGGCTCTAAGACTTTATCAGAATCAGAAATTTCCAATCGTATTGTCTTAGCAAGAGACTATAATAAATCTTTACGAAACGTTACCATTACAGATCCATATACTAGAGAAAAGATAGAAAAAGGACTAAAAGAATATGCTAGAATGCTAGAAATCAATGAAAAAATTGGAAGTATTTCTATTCCAGCTATTGGTGTTAATCTTCCGATTTTTGCAGGTACCTCTGAAAATGTTCTTCAAAAAGGTGTCGGTCATCTTGAAGGAACAAGTCTTCCAATAGGTGGTAAAAATACTCATTCTGTCTTAACTGCACATACAGGGCTTCCCAAAAATCGTTTATTTACAGATTTAAACAAAGTAAAAATGGGTCATAAGTTTTTTATTACTAATATTAAGGAAGTCATAGCATATGAAGTTGATTCTATCACCGTAATTACACCTACACAGATTGATAAATTAGCTATCATACCCGGGAAAGACTATGTAACTCTCTTAACTTGCACACCTTACATGATTAATTCTCATCGCCTTCTCGTTAGAGGACACCGTGTTCCTTATCATCCAAAAGATAAGGAAACAAATTTAAGAACAGCAATTTTTAATATTCCAATACTATATATTGCTATTAGTTTTATTATTCTTATCCTCTCATTTATTCTTTTTAAAATGAAATTAAAAAGACTATCAGCAAAAGATAGGAGGATGCCATGAAGCAACCAATTAAATTCGGAAAATTTCTTTATCGTCTTTTAATCACCATTGGCTTATTTACTATTTTTTTTCCTTTCGCAAGTCAAACCTACTATCAATATATTTCTAAACAAGAGACCAATCAATTTGAAGAAGAGTGTAAAAAAGTAAATCCTTATGAAATACGACACCGTATTGAATTAGCTAAAGCTTATAATCGAACTCTTTCACCTGCAAAATTAGGTGACCCATTTACAAATAAAGAAAAAGCTGGGATTGCTGAATATGCTCGAATGATTCAATTACAAGAAAAAATTGGTTACATTACTATTCCTAAAATCGATCAAAAAATCCCTTGTAGAGCAGGAACTAGTGAAAACGTTTTACAAAAAGGTGCTGGTCACCTTGAAGGAACTAGTCTTCCAATCGGGGGTAAAGGTACACATACAGTTATTACGGCTCACCGTGGGCTTCCAACTGAACGTCTTTTTACAGATCTCAATAAATTAAAGATTGGAGATTTTTTCTATATTACTAATATCAAAGAGACGTTAGCTTATAAGGTTGATCAAATATTAATAGTTGAACCTGATGATTTTACACCGATTCTAGTGGATGATTATCATGATTATGCAACACTATTAACTTGTACACCCTATATGATAAATTCACATCGATTATTAGTTCGTGGAGAACGTATCAATTTACCAAAAAGAAAAGTCGCTAAAGATAGTCAGATTAATTTCTTTAGTCAATATAAATGGTTTATCGTTATCATGTCACTATTTCTTTTAGGAATTATTGTTTATTTGATTTGTCGACTGATATGTAAAAAAGGAAGAAAGCTATGAAAAAGAAAAAAATATTTGGACTCAGTCTCTTACTAATTGGTCTAATAATCTTAAGTTATCCGTTCGTATTAATGGTTCACTATGATATTGCACAACTAGAAACCAATCAAGCGTTTATCACTTACCAAGAGAATAGTCAAGTAAATCTCAAAAGAATTTATAGTGCCATAAAAGAAACAACTATCTCTACTCCTATACGGGATGTTTTTACGGAAAAAAAGAATGGACAAAATAGTCCATACTCTACTGTACTTGATACAAATAAAGTATGGGGACAAATTGTCATTCCTTCTTTAGGACAACGTTTTGACTTATACCTTGATGCTGATTATAACAAATTGACTAAAGGTGTCGCCACTTTAGTAGGAACAGGTGCACCTTTGGGAATTAAAGGACAACGTCCTATTATTGCAGGTCATAGGATTACTTACAACAATATGTCTTTTAATTTTATTCCAGAATTAAAAAAGGGGGATAAAATCTTTATCATTTTTTTGAACCAAACATTAATCTATTCGGTTTACAGTAAAGAGATAATTGATGAATATGATAGCAATAAACTGAAACCAGTCTCAGGTCAAGACACTATTACTCTAATGACCTGTACTAATGCCCCACAGTATAATCAACGCTATCTTGTTAATGCAAAAAGAGTAGAAACAACCTACCAAGTACCACAAAAAACCATTAATAAAACAATTAATAAAACATCTATTTTAAATGTCATCACAAGTAAGGATAATTCTACATTATTTAAAGTCAAACGTTCTTCTCCATATCTTATACTTATCCTAAGTTTTTCCCTATTAGTTTATTTTGGAAAAAAGTTCTACCAGCTGGTGAAACAACTAAAAGAATAGTTCTCTATACTACATACTATTCTTTTCTACTATCATATAGAGATTATAGCTACACTAGATTATCCCCCTCCTAAGTGCAATTATTGCAAGGGAAAGCAAATTAAATACGACTTTCAAAAGCCTTCTAAGATTCCATTTATTGTGATAAACGGACTGCCTAGTCTCATTCGTTTAAAAGAGAAAATTTCAAACACTTTATCAACTGTAGTGGGTGGCAAAGTTAAGCTCTAGCGAGAACAAATGATGTTCTCGCTTTTTTGCTGTTTAAAGTGAGGTAAATGCGTTTTTTAAAGTTGTCAAAGTTCCTGTAACCAAAAGCATTTCGTTTAATATTTTTGATGAGCTTGTTGGTTGCTTCAAGTTTGGCATTAGAATAAGGAAGCTTAATGGCATTAGTGATGTATTTCTGACACCGAATGAAAGTTGTTAATACTATTTTAAAAGGA
>NZ_GL698429.1:308483-324487 GCF_000187265.1 Streptococcus equinus ATCC 9812 | reverse complement strand
AAAAATCCATAATCTAAAGGAATGGAAAAACGTTAAAATAATAAATCAGAACATAACTACTTCTAGTATTTTCCAAAATTCTCATGTATCAAAAATCATACCGCCTCCATACAATTAACGTAATTACATACTAAAAAATATTTACAGTAAGTTATTTAGATAACTTTATTCAGCATACCAATCATTCTTTCAATCAACTTCACAAACAGTACACTTAGCTTATTCAGTTTTAGCAACTTGAACAAGATTATTCTAAGCCATTCAACAATCAGGCCTGATATGAAAATTAAACTAGAGAACAGTAACACCCACACCAAACTTTGTAAGAAACCTTCGGTTGCTACAAAAGTAAATCTATTTTTTAATACGGTATCCCACACAATTGGACTTAATTGAAAAAGATAGATTCCAAATGCTAACGGTGATAATTTTCTTAACACATGAGAGTTATGAATTTTTATTCGTGAAAATACAATAACTAAAACTATTGCATTTAACATTATTGTTGGCGACAAATAGCTCATTAGCCTATCAACTCCAATAATAGTGTGAAAAGCAAATGTCACTAGTGTGCCAAAACACGCTAGTAAAAGCAAGTAAAAATTCTTCCAACGAGAAAATAAATCTACCTTACGTATTAAATGCCCCACAAGATAAAGGACAATTATCCAAATAGGTGAATAGCCATGATCGGTTTTAAAAGAATCATTCACCAAACCAATGATTGAAAATAGCACAATCAGACCGATCAACCATTTTTCTCCTTTTTCTTTATCAAGAGAAAATAAAAATTTATTTAGAAGAGGGAGGGATAAGTATAACACAACATAAGCATTAAAGTACCAGTACCTGCCAAACGTTAACGGTAGGAAGTTCTTAATCATCTCAATTAGCGATAATTTCCCCACTCCAAGACTCATCAGGATAAGCGGGATAATAAAAGAGTAGAAAAACACTTGCATCCACATAGCTACTAATCGCACATAGTTAGGAGCCTTATTTTGTGACACATATCCGCTAATTAAGGCGAAACCATCAACAGCACAGTACGCTATTATTTCAATCAGCCAGAGGTGCTCCCCCCCCCCCAACTTTAGGTGACATTTGTAAAATACCGCCTTGCCCAAGTGTATGGAGTACCCCCACCATAAACATCAAAACAAGTCTTAACAAATCAATCCCATAATTTCTTTGTGTCAATTTACATTTCTCCTTTTAAATTCAAATATCATATTTTATTTCTTAATTTATCCATATTGTACTCTATTTATTTCGTCAATATTCTTAAAAAACTAACCGCAAAAATAAGCAATACAACGATTCCCATAACTCTTGTAATCAAAATCAAGTGATAGGGTTTCTTTTCATAAACAATACCGGAGCCATGCCGTAAAATACGCTTTTTACTATCCGTTACAACTCGTGGTTTGCTGAAATGCTTAAAGTCTCTTGTCGTGATGACATATTGATTTTTCTTGAAATTACCCGTCGTGATATATTTGTCCCAGAAAATATAGTAAGCACCCTTTACCTTCATGACAAACTGACCTTCTGTATAATCAATCGATTCACCTACAGCATGTGATATAAAATCTTCCTGAACAAGATTCCAGTTGTCTAAATCTTTTGATTGATAGTAATCAATGGTCTTTTGATACTCATCCTTAATAAGCATATGATAGCTACCATCTTTATAAAACACATGGGGATCAATATAGGTTTTACCATCTTTGAGATGGACTTGAACAGTTTCCATCGTATTAAAATCATCTAAATTGATTTTAGAACGATAAATACTGTGCCTAGGGATAACAGCGCCATCCTTATCCACCATGTCATCTACATCATTTGCAGCGGAGAATAGGTAGGTCAAACCATCGCTATCCTCAAAAAACTCAGGAGCCCAAACTTTTTTAGGAGATTTGTTGCTCGCACCTGATAAATTTCGAATACCTAGGTTAACATAATGAGCGGTAAAGTCACTAGGAGCATAGCCCGAATAGATAATAGCCTCAATTCCCTGTGCTAAATCATAATTTGTCACAGCACCATAAAGCCTACCATCGTCTTTTTGTAGTAAAAACATGTCCCGCCCAGGCATTTTACCAGGAGATGCTTCACCTATTTGCTTTAACTCTAACGGGCTATCTAAACTAGCTTCATAAAACATAAAACTAAGATTCTCACCTGAGCTTGGATCTGGCATAAAACTGTATAGAATTTTAGATTGAGTACAAAATGTCGTTAAAAGATACGACAGCAAAAATAAAGTCAAGGTCACAACAAGAATAACAATGCTTTTGCGAAATCTTTTTAGAAAGTTTTTCAATTTCTATACCTTTCTACAAAAAAGAGGCTTATGAGCCTCAAATTATTTTTTTAAGTACTTAGTTGGATAAAATACAAAGTCAATATAAGGGATAACTTTTGTCAAATATAAAATGAATATACTCCCTAGCCAACCTGCACTCAATCCTATTAAAATATGCAGAATGACATTAGTCACACCAACTTTCAGCAAGACAATTCTAGAAACTGAAACAATTGGTGCATGAAGAATATAGATGACTAAACTATCACGTCCATATTTTGTAAAATAGTCAAAGCACTTTCCTTTTGGAAATATTGAAAATAGCATGAAAGCAAAAATAACTGATATGTAGAAAATAATTCCCCACAAACCAGGGTTTGAGTAAGAAATCCGGTTTTCAAAATCAAAATTGTACCATGCTATCAAATAAGCAGCAATCACTACAGCTAAAATCAACAATCTCGATTTATTATCCTTCAGTGAAACATCTCGTAATAGACTTCCAAGCATAAAGACTGGTGCCCATAGCCCCACGCGCTGAATAATCATTAAGTTGTTTGGAAATAGACTGACTAAGACTAGCATAATCAGAGTAATTCCAAACATCACCTTCTTATCTTTAATCAGCAAAGAGAGTAACCCTAAGATTACAAAAATTCCCCAAAGGATGTATAAGAACCAAGAAACAGACAAAGGTGATTTATAAATATGTATTAAATCAACAAAACTCGCCTTATCATGAACAGCTCCTCCACCGATTTGTTGAAGAACAAAATGAATCACATTGTAGAGTATGTAAGGAATTCCTAATTGAACAGTTTTCTTTAAAATAAAGCCTACATAACTAGCCAACGTCTCGACTGGTTTAAAAAAGTACCCTGAAAGCGCAAAGAAAACAGGCATGTGGAAAATATAAATACCTTCAATTAAAATCCAAAGCCAGTACTCGCTGGAATGAAATCGTCCGACTGGTATAAACCTAGAAACACATGGCCTAGTACCACAAGAAAAATCACTAGCCCTTTTCCAAAATCAATCCAGCCTATGCGTTGCTTGCTTTCCATTATAAATAAAATTATGATTAGTTGTCATTTATACTCCATACTATCTATATAGTTCAATGCTCGTTTAAGATAGTAGCCACTTTGTAGCTTTCTCTTTAATTTCTTTGTATTAACCACCATATCCTTATAAGCTTCCTCAGTCACCCCATCAAAAATTAATTCGATTAATCGCTTCTTTGACTGCTGTTGATAGATAATGTCCTTGTTTCAATTTATTTCCAATTTCGATGGCATTCTTTTTAAATTCAATTAACTGTTCTTCACTTAATGCTTCAAAAATAGTACTTATTTCTTCAAGTGAGCTAACAGAAAATCCAACTTTATTTTTCTCAACAAATTCTGACTCTGCTGATTCAGACCAAACAATTACTGGCAAGCCAGATGAAAGATACAAGGACAATTTATGAGGGTTATTATATCTCAAATAATTGCCCGTGTTTCCAGAACATGTTTCTAAGTTATCTCCATCCCAGACCAATCCAAAACCACTATTAAGCTCCATCGGTACCTCGTCTGCCGGAAAAGCTCCTTCATAAGAAACATTCTCTGCTATCTCAGTTTCATCATAATTTATACCGAATAGCTTAAACTCTAGGTTCGATAATTCAGGAAGTTTGTAAATATAAGGAGATTTGGACTTCGACAAATTTCCGGCTATCACAACATGTTTTGAAAGATCATGATTTAGTTTCAAAACTTTCGAATTTAAATAATCAAAGATTTCCAAAGTAATTAGTTTGTCTTTGTTAACACCTTTTTCTATGAACCAATTCATCATAGAGGAATTGTGTACAATTATAGCATCAGCCAATGAAACCATATCTCTAAATTCAACATTATAGTAATCGAGCTTAAAAAGTCCTCTAAGTTCTTCAACATCATGCACAATTGATATTATCTTAACATGTTTTTCTTTTTTCAATTTGCTCAGGCTTTTTTTTCGACCTAATTGTTTTATATGAAATGGATGCTGTAAAATAAGGATAGAACCATCTTTAATATCCCTAGGTAATTTTTTCCATTGCCTTGCATAGTCTGACTGTCTTAATACCTTTTTAAAAGGATTTTTTTGGCGCGGAGAGTTTTCAATATAAAGGTTATTAAATCCCATTCCACTCAAAATATCACTCACATCGTTTGTTGCCTTACTGCCAGCATGCATCTGGTTACCATAATTCTCAACAACCTGATACCACTCATTTTTACTTATCATTTAATATTTTTTCAATATTTGCTACTTGCGTTTTAATATTGAATCCTTTCGAATCAAAATTTAGTTGTACTTGCTCTTTGGGTAACCTATCTTGGTAAGATTGAGAAATAATTTTATCCGCCCAAGTTGTTACAGAATCCCCTAACGGTAAAAAGATGACATTATCATTAATTTGGGTTTCTTTGGTAATAGAATCGCTCAATAATACTGGAAGACCATTTGCTTGTGCTTCAACAGCTGACAGGGGCAGCCCTTCAAATTTAGAAGTCATAATAAAAAGGTCTAACGCACTTAGCCATGATTTCATATCATTTTGAGTTCCAACTAGTTTGACTACCTTTTCAAGGCCATAATTTTTAATTTTATTTTCAACAATTTCTTTTGTTTTATCATTCGAAGTTTTAGAGCCTAAAATAACTAGTCTTAAATTTTGTTCCTGCTTATAAGCCTCATAAAAATAATCTATTAGAGCACCTTGATTCTTTTGATATGATAATCGTCCAACGTTTCCAACTATTTTCACATTCTCAGGCCAGCCAAGTTCATCTCTAATTTCCTGTCTCTTAAGGCTATCAAACGTAAAATTTTCCATTTCAATAGCATTATTGATAATTTTAACTTTACTTCTAATCTTAGTTGGAAACATAAAATCAGCTGCAGTCTCAGAACACGCAAAATAATCTGTGGCTACATCATCAAGCTTTCTTCTATTCATTTCATGAAATATTCTCCTGATGAAATTTCCACCCCACTTGGATGAGTGACTATGCATAATGCGACGTTCAATACCATATTTTTTAGCATAAATAAAATAGTCAAGGTTTACAATACCCATACCATTAAACCAAAAAATATCATATTCTCCCGAAAACGATTTAAATAAATCGTCTAATGACTGATAATATTTCTTCAAATTTTTGCCTTTTCGTGGCAAACGATAAATTTTTGAACCATTTTGCAAAATTTCTTTTTCAAAAATAATTTTTTCTTTTGTATTTACTAAGAAATCTATTTTAAATTTAGTCTTGTCTAGATATCTATAATAAGTCATTATAAATGTTTCAGTACCTGCTAATACAGGTGACATCCCCATAATCAAAATTTTCTTCATCTTATAAACTACACCATATTCTTTCTTTTTAAAGCTTTAATATATGACTATAAATCTGTCCAAGCTCTTCCGAATTAGATTTTATGTCAAACCCCATCTTTTTGAAATGGCTAACATTAACTATTCTATTTTCTTGGGAAGCAATTTCTAACAACTTGTCAGCCCATTTAATAGCTGGATCATCTAAACTTTTAAAATAAAGTCTATCTAAAACTTTCACGTTTTTTGGTATAATATTGCTTACTAGACAAGGAAGTCCCGAAGCCTGAGCTTCAATATTAACAATACCAAAACCTTCATAAAGCGATGGCAATAAGAAAACATCCATCGCTGAGAGAAGATCAGGTGTATCTGTTCGATTCCCTAGGAAACTGATAAAAGAATGTAGATTCCTCTTTCTTGCATCTTGTTGAACTGACTCAAAGAGTTCGCCATCACCAATCCAAATAAAATGGAAATTAACTCCTTTATCCTTTAAAGCCTGTAAAATATCTAAAATAAAGAGTGGATTTTTTGGGGGGGATAATCTTCCAATTGTCCCAATAACGAGGGTAGATGGCTTAATTTGCAACTGTTTTCTAACCATTTGACGTTTTCCATCAGAGAAAACAAAATCTGTTATCCTAATTCCATTTTTTATTATCGTAACGTTTTGACTATTTCCATATAAAAAGGAAGCCGCTTCTTGACTACAAGCCAAACGAGTTAACTCCATCCTTTTTAATAATTGTTGCGCAAACATAAACTTAAGTTTATGTTGCCAATCTTTAAGTAACTCGAAATTAGCCGTATGTCCATGTACAATAATATTAGGTATTCCTGCAAATTTAGCTTGGAGAACCAATCTTAATGCTTCTAAGGGGGTATCTACGTTAAGATGTGCAATTTCGTATTCATTTAAGGATAAAATTTTATTTTGAGAAATAAACTTTTTAAGTGGCTTTAAAATAGGATTCCTTGTTTTTACATCACTAACTTGAATTTCTGCATGTCTTACTGCCATTTTATCAAAGTAACTATAATCAGCTACAGCATGGCGTGATAAAAAATCAATTTGGAATTTGTCAGACAAAGGCTCCGTTAGATTCCAAGAAATAACAGATCTGCCACCCCTTCCAAAATTTTCCGCACCTACCACTATAATTTTAGAACGTTTTTTTAACATATATTTACCTGTAATTTATCATCTTATTACTAATCTTAGTAGTTTTGGACTTATTGAGAATAATAAATATGAAATATAATATTTTTTTCCCACCTTCAACCCTTTTCTGAGGAATAGTTTTTTTTCTTTTTTGAGTTCATCAAAAATTCTAGACTCATATTTTTTAATATCAGATTTCGTTCCTAATCGATAGAGTCTAGCTACTAGCCATAAAAGCCCTCTTACTGAACATATCTTTATATCTTCTATTTTATCTTTTGGGAAAGAAAGATTAGCCATTATTTCAAATGCCGTTATAGTTGTCATAAAACTTTCTGAAAACCCCTTATGGAGTGCACTATTTTTATGAATTTGATAATAATAAAGTTTTTCATGGGAAACTATCGCTTTAGTAACAAACTGAGCGTACTCAAGATTAAATGCTAAATCTTCCATTATTTTTACCGATTCATCAAAACGAATATTGTGTACCTTAATAATATCTTTACGATATAGTTTATTCCAAGGATACCCCATAACATTCTTACCAAAAAGAAGAGTATTAAAATAATTTTCTTCATTAAGAACTTCAGTTCCCGAACACTCTATTGGTTCCATAATATCCGTACTTTTCTGAGCCTGAACAACAGAAATCTGAGCTGTTTCATCAAAATCAGCTATAAGAGTTTCAAAAAAGGTTGGAAAAATATAATCATCTGCATCTATAAATGAAATATAGTCTCCATTTGCTAAGTCTATACCTTGATTTCTGGTAGCTGATACACCTCTATTTTCTTGGTGGAAAACTCTAAGAGAATAATATTTTTTACTTAATTTATTAAGTATTTCACCAGTATTATCCTGAGATCCATCATTAAATAAAAGAATTTCTAATGGCAAGTAAGTTTGATTTAATAAACTTGAAACACAACGTTCTATTGTCTTCTCAGCATTATAGCATGGAACAATAACACTTATAGTTCTCTTTTCCAAAGTATCACCTTTCAAAAATTACTTTTCCCATCTAGCTTTAATAGGGAATCTACTTTCCATCGCTTTCTGTACTCTAGACACAATAATACCTAAATTCTCAATTTTGTCGCCGTCATTAATACAAAGTAGCAATTCTTTCCCATTACTTAAGATTTTTTCACATCTCTCAAGTTCAGCCATTTCATCATTTTTTTCAAAATCTATCAAGACACCCCGGTTTTTTGGAGTTACTGGTTCAAAATTACCAGAAGCTATTTGCCAATCCTTGAAGAGCCATTGATTAACGTCATTTTTATTACGAAATCTATGTTGGCAGGTCTCATCCAACTCATCAAATTCTTTTTCCCAAACTTCTTTAAAAGTAGATTTTAAGTAGGGTTGTGGCAGATGAAATTGTTCAATCCCTGGAAAGCGTGGGGAATTGCTTAAAAATAAAGTTTTTAAGTTTTTCTTTAAACCATACTTAAGGTTAAACCATTTTTTTCGATCTTTTTTCAAGACTTCTTTCATATCAAAATGTTCATTAATAAGTGAAATGTCATTATTGGCAATTTGATAAATCATGAGACTCTTTTTAACTGCGTGAATATGTAAAGATGCAAAATCTCTAGGTTTACCATTTAGGAAGAAATCTTCTGGTTTTGTTTTATTCAAAAAGAAGAAATCATCATTACAGAAAATAAACTGCTCACTCAATCCTGGAATACGATGTAAATTATTCTCAATTGGATTAGCTGAAAAAACAGGTAAATATTTATTTGGAATAAAATCCTTATGATCCACAATAACCAGCTTATCTTGCTCCACAAACCACTCTGGTTTCTGATTATCAGTGACTAAAAAAATTTTCCGAACCCAAGGAGCATTTTGTTCAATACTACGTAACAGATACTTTAAAGTTCCCCAATCACGATAACGCGCAGGATCCGCACTCTCAGTAGATTTCTGAACACCTTTGTACTCTGCTTGTTTTTGTTGCCAAATTGGATCATTGCCATTGACCCAGGTAATGACAATATCGATATCATTTTTTTGTGCCATGAGTATCGCCCTTTCTTGTAACTTAAATTAATTACAATTTTTTGTAATTAATATCTTCAAAAACTCTTTCCGTATTTTTTGCCTAAAAATTTAGCCTGTAGAAATGATTTTCCCTTGTTCCATAGGTTCACTTTTTCCATGTACATAAATGGAACTTCTTTGATTGTTACCTTTTCTTTTTTCAACCACACATTAAAGAGACGTTCACTCACACGTCCAAACAAACGTGCATCGAATGCTGAATAGCCACTAATATCTAAACGCTTATACAGTTCATCAATAATAGGAAATAGCCACTCACAATATTTTCCAGCTAACTCTTTTTTCATAATGAACATATTAAACATATAGCCACTTCTTTGTTTCATAACAGCATCAAAAGTCGGAACATCTTCTGGATATAGCTCAGAGATAATTTGTCTAGTTACATCCAAGTGATTAGAATCATGGGTATGGCTATAATGTGAATACAGCGTTTCAATATAATATTTACGCTTTTTAGGAACAATCACGTCAACTTCATCAAGTAGCTGTTCAACGTCAGCTTGCGACAAAATAACATCGTCAATTTTAACGTCATCACTATAGGATTGACTGTTTCTAGTAAAGTAACGACGATAATGCACAAGACCTAGATAATCGCAATTAAGGTTTTTCCAAGCCCAATATAGACCAGTTAGCTCACAATAATAGGGGTTTAACGTTGAAATGTTATCTCCAGTATTATCTCCTATATAACCCAACTCCTTCTTTCCTTCACGACCAACGTGAAGAGGAAGATATAAATTGGTATCTTTAGGCATCTGAAATTTTTTATGAGTTGCTACAATTAATTTTACGTTTTTCAAAACACTTTTCCTTATTATTAATTTAATTCACTCTCAACACATTCCAAAGCTGCTTCGATGACTTTGTGCATGTCATAATAACGATATTGTCCAAGTCGTCCACCAAAAATAACATTTCCTTGCGCATCTGCAAGCTTCTTATACTCTTGGTAAAGATTATTATTACGATCGTTATTTACTGGGTAGTAAGGCTCATCGCCTTTTTCCCAAGTTTTAGGATGTTCTTTCGTGATAATAGTTTTCTCTTGAGTTCCGAATTCAAAGTGTTTATGTTCGATAATACGAGTGTATGGTGTTTCAGAATCTGTGTAGTTAACGACAGCATTCCCTTGATAATTTTCCATATCAAGGAGTTCAGTTTCAAAACGAAGGCTACGGTATTCTAACTCACCAAGTTGGTAATCAAAGAATTGATCAATCATTCCTGTAAAGACAATTTTAGGGAATTCTTTCAAATATTCATCTTTGTTATCAAAGAAATCTACGCCAGTTTCGACATCAATATTATCATGCGCTAGCATTTTTTCAATGATTTGTGTATAACCACCGATTGGAATACCTTGGTAAGTATCGTTGAAATAGTTATTGTCATAAGTCAAACGAACTGGTAAACGGCGAATGATAAAGGCTGGCAATTCTGTACAAGCTTTACCCCATTGTTTTTCAGTGTAATCTTTGACAAGCTTTTCGTAAATATCTGTTCCAACAAGTGAAATAGCTTGTTCTTCTAAATTTTCAGGCTCTTTTCCGTTAAGAACGGCACGTTGTTCATCAATTTTAGCTTGTGCTTCTGCTGGTGTTACAACTCCCCAAAGTTTATTGAACGTATTCATATTGAAAGGAAGATTATAAATTTCACCTTTGTAATTAGCAATCGGAGAATTTGTATAACGATTAAATTCTGCAAATTGATTAATGTAATTCCAGATTTCCTTATCAGAAGTATGGAAAATATGTGCGCCATATTCATGCACTTGAATACCTTCTACTTCTTTAGTATAGATATTCCCTGCAATATGATCACGTTTTTCAATAACTTTAACTTTTTTTCCTTTTTTAGCAGCTTCGTGTGCAAAAATCGCACCGAACAACCCTGAACCGACAACTAAATAATCATAATTCGACATAAATTCTCCTATTTTTTCATATAATGTAGTAAGTAAATAGTAAATTCTTCTTTTAGCAACAATCCTACTAAGCCGTAAATCAGCCCAAAAATAATAGCCGAAATAACTACTACCATAAAGAGTGAAGAAATATTACTAATAAATAATGTATTTGCTATTAAAACAAGAATAGTAGCTAATAAAGTAGATATGACATTTTTATATAATTTGACATTAGCCACAATTTCTTTCAAAAAGTCACGTAATACATAGATTTGATAACTTGTGACAAAAAATTCAGCAACTAACGTACCAAATGCCGCACCTGAAGCTCCAAATCTAGGGATAAAAATAGCATTTATTATTAGATTGACAATTGCACCAAGAGAAACCGACTTTAAAACATCATTTTCTCTATCCATTGGAACTAATATCTGAATGCCTAATAAATTTGAAATTCCTATTAAGAAAAGCGTAGGCATGATAATTTGCATAGGAAGTATTGAATCTGTATAAGCATCCCCTGACAAGAAATAAATACCTTCTTTAGCAAAAACTGTAAAATAAACCCATAGAGGAATTGATACAAAGCATACAAATTGCAAAGAACGAACGGTTAATTCTTTAAATTCTTTAGTCTTTCCTTCCTTAATATAAAAAGATAATCTAGGAAGAAGAACAGCTCCCATAGACGTTACCAAACTAACAAGTATTGTTTTTATTTTTACAGCAGCATTGTAATATCCTACTGCTTCATCGCCTTTCATAAATCCAAGCATCACTGAATCAAGATTAGTGTATACAGTAGTTGCAATAGTCATCATAAAAAAACTAAAAATAGGCTTTATGTGTTGACTAAGGTTCATATTAGGATACCATTTTAGATGAAGAAAACGTCGTAAGTTAATAAAGTTAAAAAAGTTAGATCCGACACTTGCCAAAATAGTAATTGCACCATAAATGACATAGTCGCTTTTTTGATGTACCATCAAGAACATTAAAACAAGTGATACTAATTTCAAAAGAATTGATCTGATAGTGATATAAGAATACTGCTCTAATGCTTTATACAGCCACTCACAGCCAATCAAATTAAAGAATAGAGTAGCAATATTAATCATAAACAGAACCCTATCTTGTGCCATACGAGGTACTAAGATTATGGCAATAATATAGACAAGCAGTGATAATCCCATCGCAACAGAATTTATCACCATAATTTCTTGAACAGTTTTTGATAATTTGTCTCTGTCATTTCTAACTTTTGCGCATGCTCTAATACCATAGGTTGGAATTCCTAACATACCAACCATTGAAAAATATGAAACTATTGACGTTGCAAAAGCAACTTTACCTGTTCCGACAGGCAAAAGAACACGTGATACATACGGAAAAGTTATCAATGGGAAAATAAAATTTGACACAGTCAGAATGAAATTCATGACTATATTTAACTTCATGGACTTTCTCTTATTATTCATCGTTTTTATACCTTAAATACTACTTGAATTTTAATTTAATATGCCCCTGTCTTAGAAATAACTTTCGCAAAAGAATTTAATAGTATCTTTAAATCAAGCAATAATGACATATTATCAACATAGTAAAGTTCTATATCGCAACGCTCTGGATAAGAAACATTACTCCGCCCAGAAACTTGCCAATACCCCGTAGCACCAGGTTTAACCGATAAAAACTTATCTTTATCACTACCTTTGTACTCTTGAATCTCTTCCTCAATAATTGGCCTAGGCCCTATAAAACTCATATCACCTTTTAAAATATTAATAAATTGTGGTAACTCATCAATTGAGGTTTTACGAATAAAGGCACCAATTGTGGTCAATCTTGGATCCTCTTCAGGAGCCAGTTTATAACTATTTTCAACATACTTTCTATAAAGTACTTTATTAGATCTCAAAACTTCTTCTGCGTTTTCAATCATTGAACGAAATTTAATAATTTTAAATTTTTTACCATTTAAGCCAAGTCTTTCCTGTTTAAAAAATATACTTCCTGAGTAACCTTGTAGCTTATAAATAATAAAAATTAAAATAGCTGCAGGTAAGAATAATACACATGTCCCAACGAGACCACTAACGATATCAAATATTCTTTTAACAACAAGAAATACTAACCTTTTAATCCCTTCCATATAACCTCTTCCTAGAATCAATTTTTCTTAGTTTTTTTCCCCGTATTCTCCGTACCCACCGTAACTACCATATGAACCATACTTATCTAAGTGGATATCATATTTATTCAAAATAACGCCAAGGAAAACTGAACCACTTTGTTCCAATTGTTCCTTTAATTTTGTAATGGTACGACGCTTATCAGCCCCCGCTTTTGTCACAAGCAAGCTAGCATCTGAATGGTGTGCCAGGATAGCAGCATCAATAACCAAACCAAGCGGTGGTGTATCAATGATAACATAGTCGTAAAGTCCACGAACAATTTCAATCATCGCTTTGAAGTTATCATTTTGAATCAATGATGTTGGATTTGGTGGGACTTGCCCAGCAGGAATGATCATCAAATTATCAATACTTGTGTCACAAATAACATCTGACAACTCTGCATTTCCAGACAAGAAACTTGTCAACCCCTGATAACGTTCATTAGATTTAAACGTTCCTGACATGACTGAATTACGTGTATCCGCATCAATCAAAAGTGTACGGAAACCTGCATGTGCAAAAGAAATTGCAAGGTTAACAGACGTTGTTGATTTTCCTTCGCCAGGTTGAGCCGAAGTTAACGTAATTACTTTTAAATCACGTCCACTAAATTGAATATTGGTACGGATAGAATTGTAATATTCCTCCATAGATTTAACCATTTGAGCTTTAGCTCTCACTAATTCTAACTGTGGCATTACAATTTCTCCTTATAATTTATCAATATCTGGTACAACTCCTAAAAGTGTCATACCAAGCACTTCTTCGACGTCTTCTGGACGACGAACATGGTCATCAAGCACTTCAAGCACAAGAATACCAACAATAGCTAAGAAACCACCAACAAGTGCACCTAAAGCAGCATTGCGTTTGATATTTGGTGATGATGGTTTGCTAGCGACTTCGGCAGCCTCTAAAGTTGTTACATCATCTACCTTGGTTACAGATTTGATTTTTTCAGCAGCAACTTCACGAATCGTATTAGCGATATCAGCTGCTTCTTGTGCATCTGTATCTTCAACAGAGATTGAAATGACACGTGTATCTGTTGGAATATCTACAGAAATCATATCTGATAATTCACTTGTTGAAAGTGATAGGTTTTCTTGGTCAATAACAGATGACAACACTTCATTTGAGGTAATGACTTCTTTATAGTCATTAACAAGATAAGAACCTGCTTGCAAATCTTGATTGGTCAAACTGCTATCACTACTTCGGCTCACAACATAAATACGAGTTGTTGATGTGTACTTAGGTTTGATAAAAAAGATACTACCAAGCAAAGCTACTGTCCCGACAACTAGAGCAATAAAAATAATGAAAAATTTTCTACTCCAAAGTTTTCTTAGCAAGTAGAGGACATCAATCTCGATACTTGCATTATCATTTGAATTCATATTAACTCCTATAAATCTTTATTTTCTAATAAGGTTTGAGGATTTCTCTCGAAAAGAGCATAAGCTCTGTTTGCCCCAAAATCTTTTGTAACGATTTCCCTAGCTTCGTCCATAAATGGCGGTCTTGGTCCAAGGTTATGCATATCGCTTGCAACACAATGAACAAGATTTTTTTCCAAGAAGTAACGCGCTCGTTTTTTGAACTGACGGTATTTATCACCGAACAATTTCGGTTTGAGAACATGTGAGCTATTAATTTGCGTATAACACCCCATGTTAATCAATTCTTTAACACGTTCTTCATTAAATTCAAGCGCATTATAGCGTTCGATATGAGCAACAACTGGTGTAATTCCAAGCATTATCACATTGCTAAGTGCTGTATGAATCTCTTTCCATGGTGTTGTCATGCTAAACTCAATCAATGCAAAACGTGTATTGTTCATTCTTGGAACTTGATGATGTTCCAGTCTTTCCAGAATATCGCTACTATAGTAGAGTTCGCCACCATATAAGATTTCTAAGCCTTCATATTTGGCTTCAGCAGCTTCTTTGACTTGACTAAAATTAGCAAAAATCCTATCTTCCGGTGTTTCAAACATTCCCTTGCGACGATGTGACGTTGAGACAATCGTGCGCACACCTTGACGATAGCTTTCCCCAATCAAAGCTAAGCTCTCTTCAATAGTAGTTGGTCCGTCATCTACATCAAAAACAATATGTGAATGAATATCAATCATCTACTTACCTTCCATAACATCTTTAATGGCTTGTGATGCACTTGCTACACTAGCATCATCCAACTGAATCATATAAAGACTTGCAGTTGGCATGGCATAAGAAGTCAATTCTCCTGTTGAACCTGTACCAGTTACTTCTTGTGATGTAATGGTAAATTTCTTACCTGAATCAAGCTGAGCATTAGCAAGGCTCATCATTGTATCTAATGACATATCGGTTTGAATAGAATCCTGCAAGGTAGAAATAATTGTTGAGTAATTTGTAATCGAACTTAATGATGTTAACTTATTAACGATAGCTTGAACAACTTTAATTTGGTTATTCCCACGATCATAGTCGCCATTATCAAGACTATAGCGTTCACGAACAAAAGCAAGTGCTTCCTCACCTGAACTTAAGTTAACATTTCCAACTTCAAATGAATAGTTACTATTAGTATAAGAAGTAAAGGCTTGATCATTATAAACTGTCACACCACCAATAGCATCAATCAGATTCATAAATGTTGTGAAGTTGATGCGGGCATAATAATTAATATCAATACCATAAAGATTTTCTAGTGTCTTCTCAGATGTTTCAACACCATAGATACCAGCGTGTGTCAGTTTATCGTATTGATTTGCACCGCCGTCTGGAATTTGTACATATGAGTCACGTGGTGTTGTTGTCATCAAAATCTTATGCGTATTCATATTAACTGTCAAGATGATATTAACATCTGAACGTGAAACGGTTGAAATAGACCCGTAGGTATCAATACCACTAATATAAATGTTAAAGACATTAGCATCAGATGATTTTGCTTCGCTTGAAACACTCTTCTTAATTTTATAGGTATAAATTGTTTTCAAG
>NZ_GL698429.1:305428-307361 GCF_000187265.1 Streptococcus equinus ATCC 9812 | reverse complement strand
TTTGATTCGTAATCATCATATGATAGCTCAAGCAAGCTTGAATAAGCACTGTTCAAGACCATTGCTTGACTTGAACCATTAATCAAATTTTCATAAGCGGCTTGATAAGAATCTACTGTTTCTGTCGCTAAATCAACACCTTTATCAGATTTGATCTGTGAGATTAAGGCATCAATATTGCTACCATCAGCATTAGTCGGTGCTTGAACGCTTGATAATTCTGTTACAGCTGAAATCGAGCTATCCGCTGGCACTACAACACTCATCTCAATTTCTGAATATGAGGCTGATTGATTCATATCATTAGCCACATCAACCAATGATTTAAAAGCAAAAAGTGAAATGGCTGTGACAATTGAAAAAATAACCAAGAGAATCGTCACAACGATTTTTCCTTTTTTCCGAATTATCAAGACCAAAGATATAAGGAATACAGCAACTAGTAAAACGGTGTAGATAATATTCAGATGACGAAAAGCTAGAATATTATTGGCATACATGAGATAAGTTGCGATTCCCGCTAACAAAGCAAACAACACTAATAAGGCACTATTTACTATCGTCTTCGTATCAAAACGAGAATACGAACGTGAACTCTTATGATGTCTTCTATGACGTGAATGTGTGGGCACTTTAATTCTCCAATTCCGAAATAATTTCAAACATTTCTATTATATCACTTTGTAAAATATCATGCAATACTAAATTTTTCTGAAAATTCACATGATAATTTGTTTACTTCTAATAAAATATCAGCGTTATAAAGTTTTATTTACAGAGAACAAGCTATTTTAAAGTGGCAGTTACAGTTTAGTTACAAAGTTATAAGATTGTCTCAGTTTCGAATTTGTTAACTTTTCAATCTTCATTTTTGTACATTTTTAACATTATTTCCCAAACGAATTTTTTAGAAGTATTAAAGCGAGGTAACTAAATTCATTAGATTTTTTAATGATACTAGATGAGCAATGTTAACTTTTTATCGCTTTCACATCAGTAACAAGGCCACTACTTGCGGGATTTCCTTTTTTGAGCTAAACTAGGGCTATGAGAATACAACAGTTACATTATATCGTTAAAATCGTTGAAACAGGGAGCATGAACGAAGCTGCAAAGCAGCTTTTTATCACACAACCTAGTCTATCTAATGCCGTTCGAGATTTGGAGCGAGAAATGGGGATTGAGATTTTTATCCGTAACCCAAAAGGCATCACGCTAACAAAAGACGGTGTAGAATTTCTATCTTATGCTCGCCAGATTTTGGAGCAAACAGCCCTTCTTGAAGAGCGCTATAAAAGCAAAAACACCAATCGTGAACTTTTTAGTGTCTCAGCGCAGCACTATGCTTTTGTGGTGAATGCTTTCGTGTCTTTATTAAAAGGAACTGACATGACACGCTATGAGCTTTTCCTTCGTGAAACCCGAACATATGAAATCATTGATGACGTTAAAAATTTTCCGCTCTGAAATCGGTGTGTTATTCTTAAACAGCTATAACCGTGATGTCTTAACTAAGATGTTCGACGACAATCATTTGACCTATACAAGTCTTTTCAAAACTCGTCCACACATCTTTGTCAGCAAAAATAACCCATTAGCCAAGAAAAAAATGGTAACTATGGAAGATTTGGAGGACTTTCCTTATCTAAGCTACGACCAAGGGATTCACAACTCCTTTTACTTCTCTGAAGAGATTTTTTCACAAATTCCGCATAAAAAATCTATCGTTGTCAGCGACCGCGCAACGCTTTTCAATCTTTTGATTGGTCTTGATGGTTACACAATTGCAACAGGTATCCTAAATAGCAACCTAAATGGAGACGGTATTGTTTCAATCCCACTTGATGTTGAAGATATGATTGATATCATATACATTCGCCATGAAAAAGCAAATCTTTCAAAAATGGGAGAACGTTTCATCGACTATCTCCTT
>NZ_GL698429.1:102700-304764 GCF_000187265.1 Streptococcus equinus ATCC 9812 | reverse complement strand
GGAGAAGTACAATTTGATAAATAAAAAGTTCTTGGACAGAGTCCAAGAACTTTTTATGCTTCATTGTCTTAATTCATGCTTTATTATCTCATTGATTTTGTCAAAATAGAAAGTCTTTGTGTCATATTTAATGCCTGCATAAATGGCTAAATCAATGATTTTATCTAGAAAGGCTTGCGATGAGAAATTCGTTGTGCGATGAAGTTCTTCTTCATCAAATGCTTTAATCAGATGAGCAAGAGGGTTTCGGACAGATTTCTCAAATTGACGAAGCTCTGTGATTAAGTTTTTAATATGATCTGGCAACTGACTGTATTGCAAGAGCTCTGCTAAACTACGAGACGTCACCTTTGCATCACGGCGAATCACCAAATACTTATGAAAAATAGGATAGTCGCTCTGCTTCATTTCTGTAAAAAGCCAAGTATCATACTGATCATTTTTAGCATCATGGATAAACTCTTCTAGATTAGGAATCTCACGCTTTGCTAAGCGATAAAAGAGTCTGTATAGAATAGGACTAACTGAGCGGACAAAATCAATGATATTACCATTTCTAATTTTCGCTTCTAGGTCCATGATATAGTTGGCCAATTGTTCTTCTTGCCTATGATTCGTAATCAAATCAAAATCATACTGACGCCAAATAGCCTTGTTTTCAGATTGATGAGCAAAAAGGAAATCAACGTTTAATTCACGACGCTCTTTTAGCATTTCTAAAAGATAGCGACTTGTCGATGGAAAATCTGCATGCTGCTCTGCTATTTTCCAAGCGTGATTATAAGCATAGACATCCAAAAGGATGTCTATCGTCTCGTATATTTCTTGCATTAATCAGCAATAAGAGTCTCAAGACCAACTTTCATCATGTCTGTGAAAGTTGTTTGACGTTCTTGAGCTGTTGTGTCTTCGTCAGCAACCAAGCTATCAGAGATTGTCATGATACCAAGTGCTTGAACACCGTGTTTGGCAGCGAGATAGTAAAGTGCAGCAGCTTCCATCTCAACGGCTTTCACGCCAAGTTGACCAAGTTTGATGTTGTTTTCAGCAAAATCTGAGTAAAATGCATCAACAGACAAAACACTACCAACGTGGGTTGTCATTCCAAGGTCTTGTGCAATATGATAGGCTTTGTCAAGCAAGGTGAAATCAGCAATTTGTGGAAAATCATACTGTGGCCATTCGTTTTTAATCATACTTGAAGTTGTTGCTGCTGCTTGAGCAAGAACAAGTTCACGCACGTGAACGTCTTTGTTAAGTGAACCAGCTGTACCAACACGGATTAGTTTTTTAACGCCGTAAGATTGGATAAGTTCAGTTGCGTAGATTGAGATTGAAGGCATTCCCATACCTGTTCCCATAACGCTAACACGTTCACCTTTGTAAGTTCCTGTGAAGCCCAGCATTCCGCGAACGTTGTTAAAACATACAGCATCTTCTAGGAAGTTTTCAGCGATGAATTTTGCACGGAGTGGGTCTCCCGGAAGTAAGATTTTATCTGCGATTTCGCCTTGTTTGGCTTCAATATGGATTGACATAAGAATTCCTTTCAATGAGATGTTTTATAAAAATAGCTACCGCTACTGCAATCAATAAGATTGGAAGAGCTTGAAGTTGTTGACCTGTAAACGAGACGACTAAGCCTACTGCTGTCAGCGGTGCATTCATTGTGATTGCTAAGAATACACTTGAGCCGATGAGCTTAGCTGAGGCTAGTGAAATAGTGGGAAAGATTTGGCTACAAAGCACAGCACCAAGAAATCCCAGAACTGCTCCCATTGAAAATGAGGGAGTCAAGGTTCCACCGTAAGCGCCATTTTTTAGCGTCAGCAAGACCACAAACGCCTTAACGACAACAATCACAGCAGCATACTGAACAGTCATACCATCAAATACACCTTGCGCCATAGCTCCGCCATTTCCTAAAATCTCAGGAAAAACAAGCGATAAACTGGCTAATAGTAGAAAAGTCAGTGGTAAGCGCCATAAGATGGTGCAATCAGTCGCTTTTTGTGCTTGTGCTTTTTGGGTAAGTCTGCGAAATAGCTGCGCTATCGGCGAGATGAGAACCGCAAGAACAATCGCCAAAATAGCAGTCTTTACATCCAGCGTTACTTGAGCAGCCTCATAAAGTGGAGCATCTGAAATGACTACTCCAGCTATAAGGCTTGCTAAAATCGTCGTTACTGAGACAGAAATCAGATTAAGAACTGAAATTCCCAACCCAAGCGTTTCAAAGGCGAAAAAGATACTGGCAATTGGTACTTGATAAACTGCTGCAAGACCAGCCGCAGCCCCACAAGCAATTGCGAGCTTTCTATCTTGTAAGGTTAGTTTCAAGTAGTCAGATACACGTCCAGCTCCCAACGCACCAAGCTCGCGAGGTGCTCCTTCTTTTCCGATTGGTGAGCCTGCACCGACAGAGGCAACTTGCAAGAAAATATTGGTCAAGTGAATCCAAAGTTTTGGTTGTCTCGATGCTGGATTTTCAGCTTTCATCTGAGATTTGACAGAAATAATCTGACGATTTTTTCGTTGTAAAAAATACCAGAGAATTGCTGAGATAATCCCTGCAAGGACAATCAAAATGAACTGCTTAGTCGAAACTGCTTGAGTAGTCGATGCCTCGCCGTGACCAAAAACTAGATACTCAATTAAGTCTAAAAATTCATGAAGTAAAATGCCACCTAAACCAGCTATTAAAGCTGTTAAAATCAGCACTCCTCCAAAAGGTAAACAGTAGTTAAAATGTTTAAATCGATTATTTTGTAAATGCATCTAAAAAATATTTTTTAAATACGTTTTAAGGCAAATTTCCTAAATTATAGTTCTGCCAAAACTGATTTGACAAGTGTTTTGAAGTCTTCTTTGATTTGTTGTGTAACTGCGACAACTTCTTCGTGGTTAAGTGAGCTTTGGAAACCTGCTGCGTGGTTTGTGATAGCTGAGATTCCCAAGACTTTCAAACCTGAGTGAGCGGCAACGATAACTTCAGGAACTGTTGACATACCAACAGCGTCAGCACCAAGTGTTTGGAAGGCGCGGATTTCAGCAGGTGTTTCATAACAAGGACCTGACACGCCAAGGTAAACACCTTCGTCAAGTTTGATACCGATTTTTTCAGCAACTTTGTGAGCGATTGCGCGGTATTCAGCAGTGTAAGCATCTGACATATCTGGGAAACGAGGTCCGAAGTCATCAAGGTTAGCACCAATCAATGGGTTTTGACCAGTCATGTTGATGTGGTCAGAAATTGCCATCAATGTACCAGGACCAAAGCCGATACCACCAGCAGCATTTGTTACGATAAGACCTTTACAACCAAGAGCTTTCATCACGCGCACTGGGAAAGTCACCAATTCCATTGGATTTCCTTCGTAGAAATGGAAACGTCCTTGAAGAGCAAGAACTTTGTGACCACCAAGGTCACCATAAACCAATTGACCAGCGTGACCAGCAACTGTTGATTTACCCCAGTTTGGGATTTTTTCGTAAGGAATAACAACAGCATTTTCGATTTCTTCAGCCAATTCACCAAGACCTGAACCAAGAATAAGTCCAAATTCTGGGGCGTCACACGCTTGTGACACTAAAAACTGACGTGCTTCTTCAATTTTTTCAATAATTGTAGACATAATTACCTCTTATACTAATTTATCTAAGAATGATTGACCAATCATTGCTTTTTCAACACCAAAGTTTTCAGCAATTGTTGCTGAGATATCTGCAAAATGACCAACTGGCAAGACACCGTTTCCTTTAAATGCTGGGCTGTATGCCAACAATGGAATGTATTCACGAGTGTGGTCTGTACCAGTGTAAGTTGGGTCATTACCGTGGTCAGCAGTGATTAGAAGAAGGTCATCTTCTTTCATATTTTCCAAGATTTCTGGCATGCGTTTGTCAAAATCTTCAAGGCAATCACGGTAACCTTGAGCGTTACGACGGTGACCGTACATGGCATCAAAGTCAACTAAGTTTGTAAATGACAAGCCTTTTGTGAATTCAGGCAATTGCATTGTTTTAAGAAGGGTATCAACACCGTGCATGTTTGATTTGTTGTGTCCCATGTCGTTTGTGATACCTGAACCGTTGAAGATATCATTGATTTTACCAACACCGTATGTTGGAATACCAGCATCAGCCAATTTATTCAAAACTGTTGGACCAAATGGTGACAAGGCATAGTCATGACGGTTTGCTGTACGTGTAAAATTACCAGGTTCACCAACGTATGGACGTGCAATGATACGACCAAGAAGAGCTGGACGTTCTAGTGTGATTGAACGGGCGTATTCACAGATTTTGTAAAGCTCTTCTACTGGGATTACATCTTCGTGAGCAGCGATTTGAAGTACTGGGTCAGCTGATGTGTAGATGATTAACTCGCCAGTTTCCATTTGACGTGGACCGAAATCATCGATAACTGCAGTACCTGAGTAAGGTTTGTTAGCTTCACGAATGACTTTACGTCCTGAAAATTCTTCGATTTTAGTTAAAATTTCTTCTGGGAATCCATCAAGGAATGTATCAAATGGTTCTGTAATGTTAAGACCCATGATTTCCCAGTGACCAGTCATTGTGTCTTTACCAAGAGAAACTTCTTCAAGTTTAGTGGCATAACCTGTTGGTTGAGCTTCAGCTGGAACTGTTTTTAGAGGAGTTTCACGAGGAATATTTCCAAGACCAACTTTAGCCATGTTTGGAACATTAAGTCCTACAGTTTTTGAAATGTGACCAAGTGTATCTGATGCACCATCTGGCACGCCAGCGTTGACAAAGTTGTTAGCATCTGGTGCAGCACCGATTCCGACAGAATCAAGTACGACAAGATGAATACGATTAAATGTTGACATAGTTTTCCTACTCTAGGGTGGTTACGGTTGGCACCCAAAACCTCCTAATCAAATCGATTAGAAATCATAATGACGATAACATGCAAACAGGAGACTATCGGCTGATCCAGTCAAAATATCTCCTGTAAACTATCTTATTTAGCTTCTAGAATTTTAACGCCGTCTTTACCAGCAACGATGACTTTGTTAACCATACCATTGAAAAGACCGTGCTCAACGACACCAACCATAGCTTTCAATTCTTTACCAAATTCAACTGGATTTTCAATCACGCCAAGGTCAAGATCAATGATGTAGTTTTTCATATCAGTCACAAAGCGTTCGCCATCTGCCATACGGTATGATGGTTTGTAACCTTTTTTCTCAAATTCACGAAAAATGCGGTCAGCACCATATTGTACGACTTCTACAGGCAATTTGAAAGCACCAAGTTTGTCGACCATCTTAGATTCGTCAACAACCCAGATATATTCTTTACTTGGTGTAGCAACGATTTTTTCCATAAGAAGGGCTCCGCCGCCACCTTTGATACCGTTGAAGTTTTTATCAACTTCGTCAGCACCATCAACGGTTACATCAATAACATCGATGTCATCAACGGCTTTCAAAGGAATACCAAGACCTTCTGCTTGAGCAGTTGTTTGGCTTGAAGTTGTAACACCAACAACTTTAAGTCCTTCTTCTTTCATACGGCGTCCGATTTCTTCAACGAAGAAATACGCAGTTGAACCTGTTCCAAGTCCAACAACCATGCCATCTTTAACATACTGGGCAGCAGTCACCCCAGCCATTTTTTTAAGTTTTTCCATAACAACCTCACCTAAATTTATATGTAAAACAAATATACCTATTTCTAACTAACCATTATACCATGACTTGGGGTGTTTTAGCTAGATTGAATTACTCAAAATTTATAGAGTTTCAGGCGTCTTTCAACCCTCTTCTATTGCTTGAATGTTCTATTTGCGTTACAATTAAATAAGATATTTTTTGAAAATAATACTTAAAGAAATAGATTGGAATGAATACGAATGATTACTAAGGAATTCGATACGATTGCCGCAATTTCAACACCGCTTGGTGAAGGGGCAATTGGAATTGTCCGACTCTCTGGTACTGACGCGCTAGATATTGCCAAAAAAGTCTATCGCGGTAAAGACCTAAGTAAAGTCGACTCTCACACTATCAACTATGGTCATATTGTTGACCCTGACAACGATGAAATTCTTGATGAAGTTATGGTATCTGTCATGCTTTCACCAAAAACATTTACCCGTGAAGATGTCATCGAAATCAACACACACGGTGGTGTGGCTGTCACTAATGAGATTTTGCAACTTGTCTTGCGACATGGTGCTCGTCTTGCTGAACCTGGTGAATTTACAAAACGTGCTTTCTTGAATGGTCGTGTTGACTTGACTCAAGCTGAAGCTGTCATGGATATTATCCGTGCTAAAACTGATAAAGCCATGAACATCGCTGTTAAACAGCTTGATGGTTCCCTATCAAAACTCATCAACGACACGCGCCAAGAAATTCTAAACACTCTTGCTCAAGTTGAGGTTAACATTGATTACCCGGAGTACGACGATGTCGAAGAAATGACAACAGCACTTATCCATGAAAAAACGCAAGAATTCCAATCACTTTTGGAAAACCTTTTGCGCACAGCACGTCGTGGTAAAATCCTTCGTGAAGGTCTTTCTACTGCTATCATTGGTCGTCCAAACGTTGGAAAATCTAGTCTTTTGAACAATTTGCTTCGCGAAGACAAAGCAATCGTTACTGATATTGAAGGGACAACACGTGACGTTATCGAAGAATACGTCAACATCAAAGGTGTTCCTTTGAAACTAGTCGATACAGCTGGTATCCGTGAAACTGACGACGTGGTTGAAAAAATCGGTGTTGAACGTTCTAAAAAAGCTCTTGAGGAAGCTGATTTAGTACTTCTTGTACTCAATAGTTCTGAACCTTTGACTGATCAAGACCGTGCACTTCTTGAACTCAGCAAAGACAGCAACCGCATTATTTTACTTAACAAAACAGATTTGCCAGAAAAAATCGAGGCTGACCAATTGCCAGACGATGTGATTCGCATTTCTGTTCTTAAAAATGAAAACATTAATTTAATTGAAGAACGCATCAACCAACTTTTCTTTGACAATGCTGGAATCGTTGAAAAAGATGCGACTTACCTTTCAAATGCTCGTCACATTTCATTGATTGAAAAAGCTGTTCAAAGCTTACAATCTGTCAATGAAGGACTTGAAATGGGAATGCCTGTTGACCTTCTTCAAATTGATTTGACACGTTGTTGGGAAATTCTTGGTGAAATCACTGGTGATGCTGCGCCAGACGAACTCATCAACCAACTCTTCACCCAATTCTGTCTTGGAAAATAACAACAAAAACTCGCCAAACATTGGCGAGTTTTTTTATTTTTTAAGAATTTCTCTGACACGTTTCTGCAAATCTGGAATAACTTCTTGTTCGAACCAAGGATTTTTGCGTTGCCATATATTATTTCGCGGAGATGGGTGCACCACTGGGAAAAATTCAGGCAAGTAATCTTTGTAATGCTTAACAGTTTCAGTCAGCTTTGCAGATGATTTTTGTTGGAGATAATAGCGCTGCGCATATGACCCAACCAAGATGTGCAATTCAATATTTGGTGCCAAATCCAGAGTACGCTTATGCCATTTATCCGCAAAACCTTTTCGTGGAGCTAAATCACCTGACTTACCCTTGCCAGGAAAATAGAAATCCATAGGTACCACCGCAAAAAGTCCAGATTCATAGAAAATTTCACGGTCAACGCCAAGCCATCTCCGCAAATTATCACCACTCGGGTCATTCCAATACAGCCCTGATTCTTGAGCACGAATACCTGGTGCTTGACCAACGATATTGATTCTGGCAGTTTTTGGAACCGTAAAAAGTGGTCTAATTCCTTGCTCAGTATAAGCTGCATTTTGCTCATCAGCCATAATATCAGCGACTAGTCGCTCATAACTATCCATACATATCACTTCTTCCTATTCTTTTGGTAGCTCATCTCTTAGGCTCATTAAAGCAGACAAGCTTTGATTGTCAACTACCCCTGCCATCTTCACCTGATTTCGTTTTGGCTCAAAAGCTATCTTCTCTTTTTTAGTCCACTTTTGCGTTGGCTCTTGCTTCAGAGAAGCATTTTGCTTATCAGCTAATTCTTCCTTAGCAGGATTTTTATCAGATGTCTTTATGATTTTGAAAAATAAGCTGCGCAGACGGTTTAAAAAGCGCTGCAGATACTACTTAAACTTCAAAAAAGTTTGTTTTGGCTTTTGATAATATCTGACATCAGGATAAATCGGGCGTGACATCCCAGTCTGAAAAACGGAAATATTATAGTTTAGCCAAACACGCTCAATTTCTGAACCATCTTTATCATGTTTAGGCAAATAGCGCCTAGATAAGTCAAACTGGTACTAATTAATATCTTTTAAATCACTAGTTAAGACACAAGCATAAACAGACTTGCTCTTCTTGCTTTGGTACATGCCTATCAGTTCTTCATTTGGCATTAAAACAGATTTCAAAATCTTCTCAACACGCAAAGAATTCGCTTTTACCATAAAATCTCCTAAAAAATCTCGTTTTCATGTATAAAAAAAGAAGAGCTTTTCACAATTTCGCAAAAAATTCTCTTCTTTTCAAAGGTTAATGATTATTTGATCAATTCGTAAAGTGCTTCAGCGTAGATAGCAGCTGCACGGTAAAGGTCTTCAACATCAGCAAATTCATTTGCTTGGTGCATTGTGTTTACGTAATCTGGGAACATAGCACCAAAGGCAACACCACGTTTAAGAAGACGACCGAATGTACCACCACCGATAACTTGTTCGTAGCCTTTCAAACCAGTTTGTTTTTCGTAAACTGAAAGAAGTGTTGATACCAATGGGTCATCAGCTGGAACGTAGTGAGGTGTGTGTTCGTGATCTGAAAGAGTCACTTTAGTTACACCGTTAAGTTTTTCAAGTTCAGCTTTGATTGTTTGAGAGTCAGTACCTTGTGGGTAACGGAAGTTAAGTGTGATTGTGTTGTCATCTGAGTTGCGGTCAAATTTGAAGACACCAGCGTTCATGCTAAGTGCACCCATTTTCGCATCAGTGTAAGCAACACCAAGGTTTTCACCAGCGAAATCTTTGTGAAGAACGTTAGCTGTTGTATCAAGGTAAACTTTAGCTGCGCCATCAAAAGCAAATTGATCCAAGAATTTAGCAAGGTAAGTTGCAGCGTTAAGACCAATTTCTGGAGTTGAACCGTGAGCTGATTTACCGATTACTGTAGCGCGGAAAGCGTCACCTTCTTGAACAAGCTCAGCTTTAAGATCTTCAGCAGCCGCAAAAGCAGCAAGTTTTTCTTGAAGTTTAGCCAAAGTACTGTCTGCTGTAAATACTGCTGTTGCTGATTCTGGAACCATGTTGTCACGAAGGCCAGCTTCAAAAGTATTCAAAGTGAAAGCTCCGTTGTTTTCACCAGCGAAGTGAAGGTATTCAGTAATGTTACCTTTTTCACCGTTGATGATTGGGAATTCAGCATCTGGAGAGAATCCGAAATCAGGATCTTTCAAACCGTTATGTGCGAAATAGTATTCCATATCGCCCCAACCTGATTCTTCGTCAGTACCAACGATGAAACGAACACGTTTAGATACTGGAAGACCAAGATCTTTGATGATTTTTAGGGCATAGTAACATGCCATTGTAGGACCTTTATCATCTGATGATCCACGCGCATAAAGACGTCCGTCTTTGATAACTGGTTCGTAAGGATCTGTATCCCAACCGCTACCTGCTGGCACAACATCCAAGTGAGCAAAGATACCAAGTACTTCGTCACCTTCACCAAATTCAAAGTCACCAGCATAGTTGTCAATGTTACGAGTTTTGTAACCATCGCGTTCAGCCATTGCAAGGAAGTGTTCCAAAGCTTTTGCTGGACCAGGTCCAAATGGGTGTTCTTTGTCAGCTTTGCTATCATCACGTTCAGAGTTGATACGCAAAAGTGCAAAGAGGTCGTCCATCATGGCATCTTTACGTTTTTCAACTTCTGCTTTAAAGTCTACTGTCATTTCTTATAACTCCTCCATATATGTAGCTTCTCTTTCACAGAAAAGCCACGTCATTTTATCTTTTGAGCCAACTTACCAATAGTAACTCATATTTTAAGATTTGTAAACCTAGTTTGGTAAATTCTTCACTAAGTTTTATGCATAAAGCTTAAAAAGTTCTGCTTATCGACGTTCGATGATTTCATCCACTGGCAAACGATAACTTGGTTCTGGTTTATCATCGCTGTAACCAACTGTTATCAAAAGTTCTGGACGGAAACGTTTGTCAATTTCTAGAATGTCATTTGGCAGAGATTTATCAAAACCAAGAATAATATTTGATGAGATACCTTGGTCAGTCAAAGCTAGAACCAGATTCATCGCAAAAATACCAGCATTGAGTGCTAGGTATTCGCCTTTACGTTTGTTATCATATTCTGCATAACGTGCTGGCAAAGTTTCCATATAATATTCTAGCTTAGCATTGTCCAATGATTTGACACCAATGCGAGCAATCTTGCGAGAGCGTTGCACTAAATCAGTATCTGTAAAGAGTGCCACAACATATTGAGCTTCTTCAACTTGTTTTTTGTTAATATCTGGGAGATGTTCAGCCAGTTCTGCTTTTTTCTCTTCAACAATCACAATTTTCCATGGTTGAATGTTATTAGCACTAGGTGCTAAGGTAGCAATTTCAATAGCAGTACGCAAATCTTTATAGTCTACGGGTTTGTCATTGAAAGTTTTGACGGCATGGCGCTTTTTGTTCAATTCAAGAAATTTCATAAGCGACCCTCCTTTTTTAATTCTATGCTCTTTTATTTTATCATTTTTTGGAAGAGTTTACAGCTATTTTGCACGGCTGCTGGCCTAAAAATTAAGTCGACTTAAAAAGAAAAACCAGAACTTGCGTTCTGATCTTAAGATAAAATCTTTTTTGATACTTTCCTTAGGTGGTGTGGTCGGCAGTGACTTCCTACGGAATTCCATGCCTAAGTTTTGAGCCTAAAGTCTCAAAACTTCCCGGTGGCTGAATTTAGCAGAATTACAGCAACTTTCACCACGGCAGAAAGTATCTTTTTGTTGCTCGTTTCACTCGCAAACAATCCTGCAATCTAATCGTGATAACAATAACCTAAAGAATTAAGTTCATTTACGTTCTGGTTATCAGTTATTATTTCATCGTTTTTTCTTGATGAGGTAAGCGAGGGTTGCTAGCCATGAGAGGATGTTCACGACAATCAATGCCTTAAACCAAGTGCTGATGTGGTAGGTAATTGTTAGCGTGTTTTTTCCTGCTTTTTGCATCACGGTTGGTGTCCCAATACCAGATAAAGAATAATCCTTATCACTCAGTTTTTTGCCGTTAAGCGTCAACTCAGTATCCTTATACTTAACAGCTGGGATAATCGCCCAATCGCTGGTATCCGCATACCAAGTGAAGGTTAGCTCATTATCCCCTTGTGTTTTTTTGAATAAATCAGTATGACCTAAGACAAATTCTTCATACAAGACATACTTGTTTTCTTTGTTTGATTTGTCAGCCGGCAAGTAATCAGGCGTTGATTTTGACACAATATCCAGCAGTTTAAATTTATCTGAATCATAAAAACTTGCTCGTACATCGGCAGGATTTCCCCAGATAAAGGTATGCTTCTTACGTTGAATTGGGTATTTAGTATTGTAATACTCATCAATCTTTTCGCTCTGCAATTGTGATAACTGCGCTAGGCTTAAAACGTTGACCACAATCAATCCGACAGTAACGATTTTTGACCATTTTTTATCAAAATAACGATCCAAAACCATAGTCGCTGCTAAAAGCAACAAGACAGTGGCTGGCACAAAGAAACGAAATGGAAATTGAATCAGATTAACCAGCGGAAGATTCAATTGGTTGACCGTATACCAAGGGAAAATACTACTTGATAACACCAAGAAAAGGAAAAATGCCCCTGTCACCGCGCGCAGCAATTGATCAAAATGACGCCAGTGTCTAAATGAAAAGTACAGTTGATACAAAAGTACCAAAACAAGCGCCTTAGGCGTTAACAACCACTCGATACTGCGTTGGTTGACGGTCATAATGTACAATTTTGAATTGATGAATGGCTCAACCAAATTGTTGCTACGTCCAACATCAATCAAAGCTGCCCAGACATTTGCCGTTAGTAAAAGGCTAAGCAAAACAGCTTGAACGCCCTTAACAAAGACTTCTTTTTTCTCAGCAGATTTGAAAAATCCGTACAAGTAAAATGGCAAGTAGGCGACAATCAGCAAGAAACAGCTGAGCATATGCACCTGCATCATAACTGCCACTGCTACTGCCAAGCGCAGCACACCTACTTTTTTCGTTCTGATAAAGTCAACAGCTGGGATTAAACACCATGGCATAAAGGCTGCGCCCCAGCTTGAGAAACCTTGTCTAAAGGTCCAGTACTGAACCGAAAACGTCATCATGTAAAAGGCTGCGACCCCCAAAGCTATCTTTGGCTTAACAAGTGCTCTGCGATTTAAACGATACATCGAAAACCCAGCAATGACGCTTAATAAGAAACGTGATAGCAATTGGTAGGTATACCAATTCTTACTGATAAGAACTAAAAGCCCTTGAAAATAAGCAAAATACGGGCCATACAAGGCATTGACAATACGTCCTGAACTGTAAAAGCCATATAAGGAAATGAAATAGCTAAAATTTCCAGTCTTAAGTTGCATCGCTGTCTCGTAGAAACGATTATAGTGAAAGAGAAAATCACTACCCGCAATAACTCCACGAGACATGATTTGGGGAAGCAAGAGCAAGAAAGCTACCACAAGAATAACAATACTTGGCAGCCAAGTGCTCTTTTGACTTAATTGAGAGAGGCCTTGCTTCATTTTTTTAAACATGCATATCTCCTTAAAAAATCCCTATCCATGTTAGCACAGTTTAAAATAGATTACAATCCTAGCAGAAAATTTCAAGAAAGTTTTTATGAAATTTTCTTATTTATATTCAAAAACACCTTTCATTTCTTGCGAAAATTATCCCAAAATCTGATATCCTGCTTCTTCTAATACTCGGAGTGCGCTTTGAAAATCCGTTGTTTTCGTTAAAATGTAATCCGTGTTATAAGTCGAAATGGCAAAGATACCAATATTATTTTCTGCTAAAAGACTTGATATTTTCGATAAAATGCCAATCAAAGAAAAGTCTAAAACACCCTCGATTCGAAAAGCTGACCAAGTCTTATCAACTGTCAAAGCATTTTCAGGGACAAGTGTAATCGGACAAACAAGTGATTTTTCGTCATCTGTTACCCCAGTAAAAACAAATGTATTTTCCAGATTGACTTGTGAATAATCCTCAACTTGGCAAACAGCAAATTCTTCAGTAATCGGTTTAATGGTTAGCATTGACAGCTTTCTCCTTGTTTAATTTTTCTTTAATCGCAGTTGCGACATTTCGTGGAATACCACAGTTCACAATATCGTCTATATCAGCCTTTTGAATATTGGGTAGGCTCTTAAAGTGTTTCATGAGTAATTGCTTGCGTTTTGGTCCCAATCCAGCAATGCCATCAAGTTTTGATGAGAATGAATTTTTACTACGCAATTGACGGTGAAAGGTAATGGCAAAGCGGTGCACTTCGTCTTGAATGCGCTGCAGCAAGAAGAATTCTTCAGAGTTTCGTGGCAATTCGACCACTTCTAATGGGTCACCAAAGAGCAATTCGTGCGTTTGGTGCTTATCATTTTTTTGCAGACCAGCGATTGGAATATCGAGTCCAAGTTTATTTTCAATGACATCACGCGCAACATTAACCTGACCTTGACCACCATCAATGATAATCAAATCTGGCGGAGTTAGACCGTCTTTCATGACCCGACTGTATCTACGGTAAATGACTTCACGCATGCTGGCATAATCATCTGGTCCGACTACAGTTTTAATTTTAAATTTACGGTAATCTTTCTTACTTGGTTTTCCATTTACAAAGACAACCATCCCCGCAACTGGGCTTGTTCCTTGAATATTTGAGTTATCAAAGGCTTCAATGCGCACAGGTTTTGGAATATTGAGTAATTCACCGATGTTTTCAATGGCGCCATGTGTTTTGCGGATATCTTTTTCCAGCAGGTCAAATTTTTGTTGCAGGCTGACACGCGCATTTTTTGTCGCAAGATTTACCAGCTGCTTCTTCTCACCACGTTGTGGTTTGATGACTTTGGTATCAACAACTGCTTTAACTAATTCTTCGTCAATGTCCTGAGGAATAAAGACTTCTTTTGGCACAAAATGCTTGCTATCTCGGTAAAATTGTCCGACATAGGTTAAGAAATCTTCTTCTGGGTCATTGTAATACGGGAACATATTAACATCACGTTGGATGAGTTTTCCTTGGCGAACAAAGAAGACCTGAACACACATCCAACCTTTGTCGACATAATAACCAAAAATATCACGGTCCATCATATCTTGGTTCATGACACGTTGTTTGGTACGAAGTGTTGAAATAGCTTGCAATAAATCACGGTATTCTGCCGCACGTTCAAATTCCATCATGTCTGACGCTTTTTGCATTTTGTCTTTCAAGCCATCGACGATTTTATTGTCTTTGCCATCAAGAAAATTCTTGACGTCTTGCGCCATTTCAACAAAATAATCATGGTCAACATGACAAATTGTGTGAGCTTTACATTGCCCCAAATGGTAATAAAAACAAACCTTGTTAGCAGGATTTGTACATTTCTTGAATGGGAAAATGCGGTCGAGCAGACGTTTGATTTCTGTCGCAGCACCAGAATCTGGGTATGGTCCAAAATACATGGCACCATCTTTTTTGATTTGGCGGGTAATCATCAAGCGTGGGTACTGCTCATTCACAGTAATTTTGATGAATGGGTAAGATTTGTCATCTTTTAGCTTGATGTTATACTTTGGCATGTTTTCTTGAATCAGATTGATTTCAAGAAGAAGGGCTTCTGTATTTGACCCAGTAACAATGTATTCAAAATCTTCAATCTCAGAAACCAAGAGTTCTGTCTTGGTATTGTGGCTGCCGTGAAAGTAGCTACGCACACGATTCTTGAGATTTTTAGCCTTTCCGACATAGATAATTTTGCCGTTTTTATCTTTATGGATATAGCAACCAGGGCTATCTGGAAGCAATTCCAATTTGTGCTTAATCAGTTCATTCATGTTTTTATTATAGCAAAAAGAATTTTCCTTTGCTCGCTGTGAGATTTAGACATCAAAAAGCCGCCTAAGAGCTCAGTAGACGACTTTTTCGTATAAGATTTTAATAAAAGGAGAGCGAGCTAATTGTAAAATAAATGACCATTCAGTTCACCTCATTCAGTACATTACTTTTTGTTAACGTTTTCAAACTCAAAAAATCCCCTAGATTTTTCTAAGGAATTTTTAATCTAAATTTCTCCTACCAAATACCTAAAACATGTTGCATCAAGAGACTGACACACGTGATTGCAAGCCAGCAAGCTGCACCAACACCGATTGCTTGACCGCCTGTTTTAACTAACTTGATAGGATTTGTATTTAATCCGATAGCGCCCATTGCCATGACGATAAAGAATTTTGAGAGAACTTTGAGCTGCTCAAAGAGTTCCACAGACATTCCTAAGCCACTAACTACTGTTGTCACGATTGAAGCTAACAAGAAATACAACACAAACATTGGAAATGCTTTTTTAAGGCTGAATGTTTTCTCAGAAGCTCCACCATTTTTACTTTCCTTGAAGGCTGTGTAAAATGATAAAACAAGCGTAATCGGGATAATCGCTAGTGTTCGAGTCAATTTCACAATTGTTGCACCATCTAAGGTATTTGACCCGTGAACAGCATCCCAAGCTGTCGCGGTCGCCGTAACGGATGACGTATCATTGACAGCTGTTCCCGCAAAAAGCGCAAAACCTTGGTTAGATAGGTGAAGTAAGTCCCCCAACGTTGGAAAAATTAGTGCCGCTAAGATATTGAAAAGAAAGATAACCGAAATACTCTTTGCGACTTCTTCATCTTTTGCTTTAATAACTGGTGCTGTTGCGGCAATAGCTGAGCCACCACAAATAGATGACCCAACACCAACCAAGATTGCTATATTACTATCCAATTTTAGCCATTTTTGCAATAAAAACGCTACAACCAACGAGACTGCAATGGTTGAAATAATAATTGGCAATGACTGTGTCCCAATTTTAAAAACTTGTGTTAAGTTTAAACCAAAACCTAATAAAACAACCGCCGCTTGTAAAACATATTTTGATGTAAAAGCAATACCATCAGTGGTTTGGGTGCGATTGTTATGAAAATTCCCCACAACCATCCCAAGTAAAATTGCAAATACTGGCGCTCCTACAAGTGGAAATAAATGCCCTAAAAACCAGGCTGGTAAAGCCAGAATCACACAAAACATAATTCCCGGCAATTTTTTCTCAATTGTCATCATAATAAAAACTCCTTTTCACAAAACATTATAACCCGGACAAGTTATAATGTAAAATTATGATTTATTATGATATAATAAAAAAAATAATAGGAGATTATTATGCTTGATTACCGTGTTTTTACCTTTATGAAAGTCTGCGAAACGCTTAATTTTACCCAAGCTGCTAAAGAATTGCATATCACTCAACCTGCAGTCACTAAGCATATCAAAACTTTAGAGACAGAGTATCAAACTAGGCTTTTTACCTTTTCTGGCAAGCAATGTCAGCTGACACAAAGTGGCAAAGAATTGCTTGATTTGCTGACGACTATGGACACAGATATTAAGCATTTCAAGACACAGCTTAAGCAAGATTTACAGCCGCTAAATTTTGGGGCTACTTTGACCATTGGCGAGTATGTTTTGACCGATTCTTTAGTGGATATTTTGGCAAATCACCCGAATTTCCAAGTCAAAATGCTGGTGGATAATACCAAGAAACTGTTAAAAGCTATTGATAATGGACAGATTGATTTTGCCTTGATTGAAGGTTTCTTTTCAAAAGAAAAATACGATTTTCTGCCTTATCGCACAGAACCTTTCATCGCGGTCGCTTCTCCCGGCTCACCCCTAGCAAGCGGAAGCTATTCTTTAGAAGACCTACTAACCTATCCTATCATTGTGCGCGAGCAAGGGTCAGGTACCCGTGAAATACTTGAAATCATGCTCAAAGAGGCCAATCTAACCATTTCTGATTTCCATAAAATTACTGAAATTGGTAATCTAAATACCATTTGCAAGCTGGTCCAAAAAAATCTGGGAATTAGTTTTGTTTATCAAAGCGTGGTTCAAAAAGAAATTTCTGCAGGTAATCTCCAAAAAATTAATTTGGATATTTCTGCCATAAGTCATGATTTTACCTTTATTTGGCGCAAAAATAGTCATTTTAAAAATCATTATCAAGATATTTTTAAGCTCTTTTTCTGATTTTTTGGCTTGATAAAAACACTTTTTTTTCGTAAACTATGTAGTTTATAGCCTATGTTAATTTTTAGAAAGGACAATTATGCAATCTACACTAGATATTACAGAACTTTATCAATACGGCGAACGTGTAGCCTTTCAAAAGGGTGAATATTTAGCACAGTCCATCGCTGGAGAAACAAGCGGTGATATTTATATCCTTTGCTCAGGTATATGTGCTCTTTCTTCTATTTCTTCTGACGGTAGAGAGACAACCTACCTCTATTTTAAAAAACAACAATTCGTTGGATTTGTTCCCTTGATGAACACTGTTCATCTAAACTACTATGGAAAAAAATCATTTTCAATCGTGGCTAAAAGGCCGTGCATTGCTTATCGTATCTCAAGTCGACAATTTCAAGAATTACTTGGATTTCCATCAGTTGTTAGCCTGATGCTAAATACACTGACTGAAAATCATATTTATCTGATGGAACATTTTCACAGCAGTAAAAATGAGCCTGCTTTGGTTCAATTCTGTCGTTTCTTGCTTGAACAAGCCGAAGCAAGCGATAAAGGCGATCTTGTTTTAGACACTTTCTTTACTTATCAAGAAATTGCTTGCTACCTTGGCATGCACTCTGTGACCATTGCACGAATGGTTAAGGCTTTGCACGCTGAAGGTATGATTGATAAATGCGGTCACCAGATTCACATCACAAATCCAACACAAATGGCAAAACTCATCGCAGAAGACCGTAAAATTGATTATTAAAAAACCGAAAGTTTGAACGCTTTCGGCTTTTTGTTTGTCCAAAACTAATTTACTTTTTAAATCTGATTTTCTCAAATTTCTTAACCACAACAGCCAAGAAACTTGCCATGATTCCAAGACTAATGACAGAGTATGCCATGGTGGAGATTTTGCCGACTGCCGTTACCGGGTAAATATCACCATAACCAATCGTTGTTAAGGTTGTAAAGGAAAAGTACAAAGCATCAAGGTATGAAAAATGCTCAACATTGGCATAAAAAAAGTGTACCACTTAAAAGCACTACAGCAGTAACCCCTACTATACCTCGAGTCTCTTCATCTTTTAGATGTGACCACAAGATACGAATGGTCCGACGCATTTGCAAGAAAAAAGTAATCATGACGTCTCCTTTACTTACGACCTGTTTTAAACTCAGTCAATTTTGACTTCATTATATCGCACACAGGGTCTTATTGCTGGAATGTACTAATCTCCTCTTCGCGCAAAACACCGTCTTCCATGACTAACAGTCGGTCACAATAAGCAACCAAGCGTCTGTCATGCGTTACCATCAAGACCGCTTTATTTTTTTCTTTAGCTTCATCGGCTAATATTTTGACAACTTCCATTGCTTTTTCAGTATCCAAGCTCGCTGTTGGTTCATCAGCAAGGATAATAGTTGGGTCATTGTACAAAGCTCTAGCGATAGCGACACGCTGCCTTTGTCCACCAGAAATCTCTTCAGGATATTTATCTGCGATATCAGTGATGCCAAGCTGAGCAAAAAGACTATCAATCGACTCACGCTGCTTTTTCTTATCCACCTTATCAACCAAGCGTAGCTGGTCTTTGATTTTTAAAAATGGTACTAAGTTTGAAGCTTGCAGAATAAATCCAATCTGGTCAAAACGCATTTTAGCGCGTTCTTTTTCTTTTTTCTGGCTAAATGATTGACCATTAAGTCTGACCTCTCCTTGTGAGGGTGATTGTAGCCCACCGATAATGGTCAAAAAGGTACTTTTCCCAGAACCTGATGGCCCAATAACTGCTACAAATTCTCCCTTATTAATGGTCAAATTGGTTTCTTTCAGAGCTTCAATTTGTTCGGGTCCATCTTTAAAATATTTTTTGATTTTTATTAATTCAATTGCTGTCATAAATTCTCCTAACCGATTGCTTTCAGCGGGTCAACTTTAACGATACTAATCACTGAGAATAGTGCGCCAAAGACTGCGATAAGAACCATCATCACACTGATTCCTGCAAAAAAGAGTGGATTTACCTGAAAAGGAACTGATGTTGGTAGAAAAACGACACTGAGCAGGGTTAACGCTAAGCCGAGACTAACCGCTAATATGGCTAAAATGAAGGTCTGTGCAAAAACCATTTTTGACAAATAAAAGTTCGAAATTCCTTGCGCTTTTAAAACACCAAAGATTGCTTTTTTCTGCAGTGTCAAAATATAGATAAATATTCCAATGACAATCGCTGCTATCACAATCAAAAAGCCAATCATAAAGGAAAAAGTCAGATTCTGAGCTTTATAACCTGGAAGATTTTCGATAAACGTTGATGTGGTCATGCTCTCAAGCTCTTTAGGAACCTGATTTACCTTGCCACGAATCACAAGAGCACTGATTGTATTTACTTGAGCATTATCCGCAAGGACGCTTGCCTGTGTTTCTTTTGTCATGTAAAGGACTGGCTGAACGTTAAAGCTCGCATTATCCGTAAAACCAGTAATAGTTAGCTTTTTAGTACTATCTCCAAGAGTAATTTTGTCACCAATTTTTAATTGATAGGATTTTTTTAAGCTACTATCAGCGACGACTTCTCCTGTTTTTGAGAAAAGCCTTCCTTCACTCAACTTCGGACGTAGAAATTCATCCTGCTTAATCGCGAATAAATTGACATTAATTTTATTTTTTTCCTTGTCTTTAATTGTTGCAGAAGTTTGTGTCAATTCTGCCATTTTATCAGCTTTAACATCACTTTTTAAGTCGACTGAAAAGCGTGACATACGCAGATTTTTATTAGCTTGCTCATTTAAAATGACATAATCAGATTTCCAAGAATCAACCGCCGAACGATTGGTCTGTGCCAAGCCATTAGCTAAACTTGTCAGGAAAAATACTAGGTAAGCAATTAAAAAGATTACTCCTACTACCAATCCATAACGTAACTTCGAGTGTTTTATTTCATTCCAGGCTAAAAACATAAGTGTCCTCCTCTAGTTCGATTACTGTAAGCTTACTATGATTTTCATGCAAAGTACATTTATTTGATTACAAATTTTACCGCTTTCACGAAAACGCAAGCGCAGCAAGGGATAGAAAAACCTCCCCTCAAAATGAGGGGAGGCAACTTCTCTATTTCCCTTCCAATCGTTCTTTGAGTTTTTCGACAAAGAGGTAGGCTGCGGGGCAGAAAAGGGTGTTTTTGATGGTTAGGTTATTAATTTGATAGATTTTTTTGCGGTCTGTGTGTGGAAATTCACGGCATGCTTTTGGTCGGACGTCGTAAATGGTACAAAGGTTGTCATCGCCTAAAAATGGACAAGGCATTGATTGAAAGACTTTGTCGCCGTCTTCATCGACACGAAGGTACATGTCTTCAAATACGCCAAGTTTCATACGAAAAACTTTTGAAATGCGTGTAATATCTGCTTCTGTAAACAGAGGACCTAAGCTTTTGCAACAGTTAGCACATTTTGTGCAATCAATCTCGTTAAAAACTTCTGTGTGAATTTCTTGAGTAATTTTATCAAGATTTTTAGGAGCTTTTTTTTTGAGTGTTGCTAAAAATTTGCGGTGTTCTTTTTGTTTTTGTTGAGCTAGTTCATGATAACGTTCAATGTCAATATCTGTCATTTTCATACTTTCTAATATTGTTTTCAGTCAGAAAATATTATAGCACAAATAAAAAGAGGACTCAAAAACCTCTTTGATTGTCAGCGCAGCTTTAACAAAGCCACGCGCTCTTGTTCTTTTATCTCTTGAATAAATCTGTCAAATTCTGCTTTTGCTGCTCTGCTATTTTTCGAATCACAATCAAATGAAAGATTCTCTAAAAAGACGGGGTCAGTTCCTTTTTCTTGATAAATATTTCCTTGAAAGAAATAACGGCGAGTCTTTCGGTCAATCGCCACAACCGATGAGCGCCAACGTGCATTGTGCTGATTGTCGGGTTTCCAACTGATTTTCAACTGTTGTCCAAGAAAATACCAGCCCATCAGTTGCAACGAAACAATCTTCTGCCTTATTGGGTCTTGATAACAACATGACAGAGCTTGCGCATGATTGTCCAAAACAGAAAAAGGATGAAAGTCTTGAATCCCTTGATAATCATCATAAGATACTGCACTGTCAGTGCTATCTGTGTGAAAAAGCGATGAGTGCGCATCACGAAAAGGATTGTAGACATCATCAAGAGCTACTGTCTTACCGTAACTCAACCAGTCTATGCTTGCATTGTCATAATAAGTGATGGAATCTTTCAGCTGCTTTTTATCACTTGGCACTTGCAAAATCTGAATCGTCTCACGCGCTTTGATGGGGACTTTTGCCATCGCATTATAAAGCTGTGATTTTGTAAATATCCTAATACGTTTTAATTCCTTGCTATAACCTTTTTCCGAGCGATTAAGCACGTAAAAATCAGCCGACTCATCCAATTTAAAAACAATAACAAATTGTAAATTTTTTCGTTTCTGGTCTATTCTAAAAATCGGAGTTGCATACTGAGCATCTTTTTTAAAAAGATTAAGAAATGGCCCAGCCTTAACTAGCCTAATATGTTTTTCTTGCGTCATAGTTTCTAGTTTAACACGGCAAAATAAAATTGTCACGACACAAAAAATACCCAGATTTGTACTGGGTATCTAATGAATGAGAGATTAATTTTGTTTAAATATATGACAATAATAATGACTTAAAGTGCGTTGTAGTCAGCTTCGCTGACTGCTTCTAGCCAAGTATTTGAAGTATTTTCACCTGGCACTTCTACTGAGATGTGGCTAAACCATGAATCTTTCTTAGCACCGTGCCAGTGTTTGACATTTGCTGGAATCACAATAACTTTACCTGGTTCAAGACTAACTGCTTCTTTGCCTTCTTCTTGATACCAACCTTGACCAGCTGTACAAATCAAAATTTGACCGCCACCTTTGCTAGCATTATGAACGTGCCAATGATTACGACAACCAGGTTCAAAAGTCACATTTGCTAAAAATAGTGTTGAATCTGATCCGACAAGAGGATTTAGGAATGATTGCCCATCAAAATATTGGGCAAAAGCATCATTTGGCTGACCTTGACCGAATACATTTTCTTTATCAAAAAGTTCTTTATCTACCATCTTCTATCCTTTCTTTCGTATGCTTAATCTTCGCTCCAAACATCTTTTGCAAGGTTAAATACTGCCCAAGCTTTTGGCCATCCTGCGTAAAATGCTACGTGTGTCACGATAGCTGAAATTTCTTCTTTGCTAACACCGTTAGCTTGGGCATTTTGCAAATGATACACAAGTGAGCTGTCTGTGATGCCTTGTGACATAAGGGCAACAACCGTGATAATACAACGAGTTTTGACATCAATGTCAGCATTGTTCCAGTTTTCACCAAAAAGAATATCATCGTTAAAGTGCGCAAAATCAGGGGCAAATTCACCCAATTGGTCACGACCTGCACTTTGTTTAATTGTCATTTTTGACTCCTTTCAACACCAAGAATTCTTTCTAAGGCTATTGTAATCCTGCTTAAGTAAAATAACAAATACTCATTTCAAATACAGCATTATGCTTTTTAGACATATGTCAGATAATAAGAATAAGGAAGCCATAACTTCCTCTTTCTTGCTATTTTCGACCCTCAAAAAGACTATCTTCTTTTTTCAATAGTTTATTTTGATAATTTTTAATCTTATAATCCATGCGATTTCTAGTTGCTAGTAATTCCTCAATACGAGCATCTAGTTTATCACGTTGTTCTTGCAAGAGGTGCATGCGAGCTTCTTCAGTACCTTCACCTTGTTCAACCAAATTCATGTACTCAATCAAGGATTCAACACTCATTCCAGCTCGTCTGAAACAGCGAATAAACTCAAGTGTTGCAATGTCTTGTTCAGAAAAATCGCGGATGCCTGATTTATTTCGACGTACACGCGGCAGCAAGCCAATCCGTTCATAGTAGCGAATCGTATCTGCAGAAACCCCAGCCTGTTCACTGACTTTTTTGATATTCATAGGTCATCTCCTTTCTAACTTTACTTCAGTATATACCTTGAAGTTAACTCTAAGTCAAGAAAAAAACTTGAGAAAAATCTCAAGTTTTATTTTGATTTTCTATTATTCAAATTAGCTAGCAAACTATTAAAGTCTGGTAAGCTAAAAGGAATACTATCTTTTCCAAAATTGCCAAACTTACTGTGTCCGACAAATGCTTCAACGAAAAGCTTTGCGGATTTTGCAAGGAGCATTTTCTTTTCTGTCCCGACTGAGTAGAATGAGGCGATGCTTTTGGCTAATTTTGTAGCAAATTTTCTATCAATGGTCACGTCATTAATGCTATTAATACCACTTGACATCAGGGTATCAAAAAGAGTATCAAAAAGTACTTTTAATTCCTGACTAGACAACTCTGCCATCCATTGTTTGAAAGTCTTCTCAAGGTTCTGACTTAAAGCTGTCTGACATTCCGCTAAAATAAGCTCACCAGTTTCTTCATTAAGCTGCCACGAGGTCATAGCATGTTGCATGATACCTGTGGCATTACTCTTCACAACTATCGGAGTAATGTCATTATAGAGCATAATACCGACGATAGATTCTTCTGGTCGAATAACTGTCACGCGCTTGCGAACAGCCTTATATCCCTCACTATCAAGCCCTTTTTCTTGTAAACCCGGCGCATCAAGCATATAAACTTTTTCTACCTGAGGTCGAAGCAAGTCATTAACATGTGCTACCGCATAAAGCGCTAAATTACCACCTTTAGAATGACCGCTGACGGTCACTTTGCCAGCATATTTTTCAAGATAAGATTCAAGATAGGCTACCGCTGCTCGATGAGCAGGAATCTCTCGGACGTAGGTCAGTTTGAAGTCCTCTTTCCAGCCAATCAAAGTATCATCTGTCCCACGAAAAACAATCTGATGATGATTAAGTTCAGGCAAACGAAAGACCATTGCTGAAAATTGTCTTTCGTACTCTGAATCAACATCGTTGATATAATCTGATAGCACAAGATTTTTAAAACGCTGTGAAGTGACAACACTTTTTAGCAAATCTACTCGGGCTTTTGTCACCAAAAAACTGGGATTAAAGACTTTTTCACCTGTTACGTAAGGCATTAAGACCTCGTGAAGATCCACTTCTTTTGAAAAATCAATCGATGCATCTAACTCTTCAAAACAGAAATAACCAAGCTCATTCAAACACAGAATATCCGCTTCATTAAAGGCAAATTCTTCAAAAGAACGATTTTTGTTGTAATCTAAATAGTCATTAATTGTCGCCATAATTCTCCCCTAACTCTTTTGAATTTTACAGAGATTTTCAGAAAGTGTCAAGGAAAAGACAGACACCCAAAGTAAGCTTATTTTCGCATAAGTCTCTTACGCCATTCTTCAAGTCCTACGATGACAAATGGGCAGAGCATAAGGTAAAGCCAGTGCCAAACACCAAGGCTTGCTGTGTTAAACAAATCATGAAAAACAGGCACATATACCAGAATCACATAGATAATCAACTCAACAACTAAACCGATATTAATCAAAGGATTTCCAAATAATTGCAACTTACGAATGGATTGGTCAGAGGTTCTGCTGTTCATAACCATACCAATTTGGCAGAAAATAATGGCACCCAAAGTCATGGTTGTTGCTTCTTGGTACAATTGACCAGAACTTGCAAGCACAGCCAAATTTCCATTATGCAAAAGGTAAGTAATGAAGAACGCACCCATAGCAAGAGCTGACTCAATCAAACCATACCAAAGAAAAGCTTTAATAAGTAATTTTTTATCAAGTAAACGGTCAGTCAGTTTGCGAGGTGGTCGATTCATCACACCTGGTTCAGGCGGTTCAACCCCCAAACCAAGAGCAGGAATCATGTCAGTCCCCAAATCGACTGCTAAAATTTGCATGACCGTCAAAGGAAGGGGCACAAAGCCACGTGATAATAGGAAGAAGGCTGACGGTACTGCTTCTGGGGTGTTTGAGTTGAAAATGTAAGTCAAGAATTTCTTGATGTTATGGTAAACTGCACGACCTTCTTCAACTGCTTCAACAATCGATGCAAAATGATCATCAGCTAAAATCATATCAGCAGATTCTTTTGCGACATCTGTACCTGTAATCCCCATAGCGACACCAATATCTGCTTTTTTAAGAGCAGGAGCATCGTTGACTCCGTCTCCCGTCACAGCGACAACTTCGCCTAATTCTTGCAAAGCTGACACAACTCGGTATTTTTGTTCAGGTGCTACACGCGCAAAAACAATCTCACCTTTGAGAGCATCTTTAAGTTGATCATCTGACATGTTTTCCAACTCTAATCCAGTCACCACGCGGGCATCATCGCCATGCACAATACCAATTTTCTTCGCAATGCTAAGTGCCGTTAAGCCATAATCTCCTGTCACCATGATAATGCGAATACTTGCACGGTGACATTTTTCGACTGCCTCACGCACACCTTCACGAGGTGGGTCACTCATGGCAATCAAACCAAGAAAAATCATATTCTTTTCAAGAATATCTTGTGTCCATTGCTCCTCTTGAGTCAATCGATCGCTTTCCAAAGTTCGGTAAGCAAGTGCCAAAACTCGCAAACCATCTTTGGCAAATGCATCATTTGCTGCTAAGATACGTGATTGGACATCAGCCGTCATTTCATGAATGCCAGTTTGGTCTTTGTAGAAATGGCAGAGCTCTACCATTTCTTTTGGTGCACCTTTAGTGATTGACACCAAAGAGTTGCCGTCAACTAGACTGTCTACTCGATTGATAGTTGTCATGCGCTTGCGCACAGAATCAAAAGGCAATTCTTTCAAACGTGGTCCCCAAGATTTATTTTTCTCAAGGGTTAGACCTGCTTTTTCAGCCAAGACATTCAAGCAAGCTTCAGTCGGGTCACCAAGGACAGTGTACGAAGCATTTTCGTCATTAGGTGGCAAAACTTGTGCATTACTGCAGAGGTGAGCAAAGCGGACAAGGTGTTCAAGCGGTTGACTTTCGATAAGCGCAGCTTTCTTACCAACACTTTTGTAGATATCTCCTTCAGCAGCATAGCCTAGTCCTGTCACATCATACTGACCAGATACTTGCCAGAGGTGATTAACCGTCATGGCATTTTGGGTCAATGTTCCTGTCTTATCCGAACAAATAACCGAAGTTGCTCCCAAAGTTTCAACGGATGATAATTTTTTAACCAAGGCGTTTGATTTTGCCATGCGTTGCACAGCCATTGCCAAAGAAAGAGTAACTGTCGGAAGCAATCCTTCTGGGATAAAGGCGACGATCATACCAAGTGCGAAAATAAAGGCTTTTGCAAATGGTTGGTGAACAAAAAGTGTCGCTGCGATAAAGAAAATAATCCCAACAGTAATTGCAATAACTGAAATTTGTTTGGTCAAATGGTCTAATTCTTTTTGAAGCGGGCTCTTATCATCAGCCATATTTTCTGTCAAGTGAGCGATTTGTCCAAATTGGGTTGCCATACCAGTTGCTGAGACAATCATCTTGGCTGAACCCGATGAAACAGTTGTACCTGCAAAGACCATATTGTCGTATTCAAGAGCTGTTTTTTGAGCATTTGTGTCAGCATCACTATTTTTATAGACAGGATTAGATTCACCTGTTAGGGCGGATTGATTGACCTGCAAATCTGTTGCAAAAATAACACGACCATCTGCAGAGATACGGTCACCTTCTTCAATCAAAACAAGGTCGCCAGGCACCAACTCTTCAGCAAGCACTTTTTCTTCTTGTCCATCACGAATAACACGTGCATAAGAAGGAAGCATTTTTCTAAGAGCTTCTGTTGCTTGGCTCGCACGGTATTCTTGAACAAAACTAAAAATACCATTGATGATATTGACAAACCAAATAGCAAGACCAAGTTCAACACTGTGAGATAAAGTCGCCACAGCACCTCCTACCCAGAGAAGGATTGCCATAAGGCTTGTAAAATTCCTAATAAAAGTTACAATGACTGGTTCTTTTTCAGCTTCTTTTAATCGATTCGGACCATATTGTTTTTGACGTTCTTTGACTTGTTTATGACTTAGGCCTGAGCTTTGCGTAGCAGCGGCTTTGTAAACGTCGTTAGCTGCGTAAGTTTCAAGGTCAAGTTGAACAGTTTTTTCATTTGTTCGATTACTCATAACTTGTTCCTCGATTTCTAAAAACGGTTACACGTCCTTAAGCTCATTATACTACTTTTTCAAACCACCAAGGTAAATAAGCCTTGCTTTCCAAAGTATTTTCAACAGAATTTCATATGTGTACAAAAAAAGCTGGAAGAAACCTTCCAACTTTCTTCATATTATTCAGTTACTTCAGCAGGTGCTGGCGCTGGTGCCAAAAGACCTTGTTTTTGAATTTCTCCAAGGAAGAAACGGGCAATTGGTCCAACGATTAAGAAATTATATGGCAATGCTACAACAAAATTTGTAATCCAAGTACGTCCATATAATGGAAGAGAAATAGCTGACAAGCCATGACTAAAGACCATTCCGTAAAATGACATACAAGTTACCATACCAAGAACCATGCATCCTGAGATAGTAAGAATTTTAACTAATTGATGTTTTAAGCTGCTTGGCAAAATTCCAAATGCGATTTTTTTAGCGATTGGTCCAACAATTAGAGTATCTAAAATGAAAGCAACGATAAACCCAGGAATGAATCCTAGAAAAACGTGTTTCCATGAAAATGCTCCTGCAACAAATAAGTTCCACATACTCATTCCAAAAACCATCATTCCACACATCAAACATGTAAACACCATTGCTTCTTTAAAATTACGAGGCATTCTATCAATCTCCATTCATGTAATTATTCATCAACCCTCAACCTAGGTCGGCGTACAACATGATGTCCTCCGCTAGGATAGTGCTTAAAATAGATGTTTTGCACTCTTTCCAAACAACTCCAGTTTACAGTCAACAGGATTCAGTCTACCATAAAAAATTTTTCTTCGTAAGCATTTTTTGACAAAAAAATAGAAGTAAACGTTTTACACATTTACTTCTCATTTTATTAATCAATAATTTGTTCCATACGGGTTTCTTGTGGTGTCAAACCTTGACGTTCATAGAAACGCACAGCAGATTTATTAGCACTCCAAACGTTTAATGTGAGATTATAACAGCCAATTTCTTTGGCATATTGAAGAGCAAAGCGGTAAAGTTGTTCACCAATTTTTTGCCCACGCGCAGCCTCATCCACACACAAATCATCAATAAACAGCGTTTTGTGAGCAACTTTTGGCGCATGTGATTCTTCAATCACAGTAAACAAATGACCAAGAACTGTTCCGCTTTCATCCTCATACACAAAAATAGGACGACTATCATCAGCGATAAGCTCTGCTAATTCACTCTCGGTGTATTTGACTCCCTTTTCTTGAAATAAATCTGGTCTCACCTTGTGGTGCACCAAAAGAACTTGCTCTAACAAGTCTATAAGTTTTGGAATATCTGCTTCTTTTGCACGTCTAATTGTCATATAACAAACCTCCACAATTTAGTCTTTCAATTATAGCATTTTCTTTTTTATTTGTAATACTATAATTTGCCATCCCATTCTGCATAAAATTCTTGTAAAAATTCTTCTAAAACTTTGTGGCGATGATCTGCCATTTTGCGTGCATAATCAGTATTCATCAAGTCTTTAAGTTTGAGCAATTTTTCATAGAAGTGAATGATTGCTGTATCCTTGCCGTTACGATATTCATCGTAACTTAAATGCTCACGAGCTTTCATGTCTGGGTCATGAATTGGACGACCTTTGCTACCTGAATATGCCATACATCTGGCAATCCCAATTGCGCCAATAGCATCTAGTCGGTCAGCATCTTGTACAATTTTTCCTTCTAGTGTTTCTGGTATACTGCTGCCATCGCCCTTAAATGACATGGTATTGATGATTTGGATAATATGATTTACATCGCTCGCAGCTAAGCCTTGATTAGTCAACCAACTCTTCAATTCTGCTAAAGCTTGCTCTGGATTATCATTTAATTTTTCATCAGCCATGTCATGCACCAAAGCAGTCAATTGACAAATGAAACTATCTGCTCCTTCTTTCTCCGCCAACTCACGCGCCGTATTTCTCACACGAACCGCATGCCACCAGCCATGCCCGCTTGCATCCGTATGCAATTTATCATAAACAAGCTTTTCAGCTTCTTGTAAAATAGTATTCTTATCAATCATAAAATGATTATAACATAAAAGCAGAGTAAATTTACCCTGCTAAAAAATTAGAAAATGTTTAATTAGTATTCTAATACTCCTGGCCACGCTGAAGTACCACCAGCAATATTGACGACATTATAGCCTTGTGCATCAAGAAAAAGGCAAGCCTGTCCAGAACGTGCACCACTTTGACAGATAATATGATAAGTTTTATCTTTATCAAGTACTTGGTAGCCAGATACAAATTCACTTAAAGGAAGGTTAACAGCTGTCGGAACATGCCCCGTAACGAATTCTACTCTTTCACGCACATCAATAATATTACAGCTTTCGCTCTTCATTTTTTCATGTAGGTGAGTTGCTGAGATTTCTTTAATCATGTTTAATATCCTCTGGTTTTACAGTACTATAGAGGTGGTAAGAACCATCAAGATTCTTCACTTTAAAACCGTTTTGTTTCAAAATGCGTTCTCCAATGTAAGAACGAAGACCACTGTGACAACTGATGATATATTCTTTGCTAGAATCTAATTCAGATAGACGCTCACGTAATTCGTCAAGTGGTATGTTAATACCATTTGCGATATAGCCTCTAGCAACTTCTGCTTTTGTACGCACATCAAGTAAGAGTTTAGCTTTGGCTAATTCGTCAGCCAAATCATACCATTGGACAGACTCACTAATACCTTCAATGATATTAAGTGCAGCATATCCTGCCATATTAACTGGATCTTTAGCAGCTCCAAATGGTGGCGCATAAGCGAACTCTAGTTCTGGAAGGTCTGCTACAGTTAAGCCCGCTTTGATGGCAGTGGCTAAAACATCGATACGTTTGTCGACACCTTTTTGTCCCACAGCTTGAGCTCCATAGATAGCTCCAGTTTTCTTGTTGAAAATTAATTTCAAAACAACATCAGTTGCTCCTGGATAGTAGCCCGCATGATCCTTGTTATTCGTATGAACGACAGCAACATCTTCAAAATGCTGACGAGCAATACGTTCACTTAGCCCTGTTGAAGCCGCTGCTAAATCAAAGACTCGAACGATAGCTGTTCCAATACTACCTTTATTTTGACGCGCTATGCCAGCGATATTATCAGCAACTTGACGACCTTGACGGTTAGCTGGACTCGCCAAAGAAATCAGTGCATCCTGACCTGTTATTTCTTGTTTGACGATGATAGCATCACCGACTGCGTAAATATCTGGATTACTTGTTTGATAATTTTGATTAACTAAAATGCCACCACGCATACCAAGTTCAAGACCGGCTTCTCTTGCTAAACTTGATTCTGGTTGAACCCCGACAGACATAATCGTAATGTCAGATACCAACTCACTACCATCTTCTAAAATGATCGTTTTGCCATTATCTTTGAAAGCTTTAGCAGATTGATTGGTATAAACTTTGATACCATTTTCTTCCAACTCTTGCTTAACAAAAGCTGCCATTTCTTCATCAAGTGGCGGTAAGACATGCGGTGCCCTTTCAACGATGGTCACTTTCAAACCTTTTTTGGCTAAGCTTTCTGCCATTTCAAGACCGATAAACCCTGCACCAATAACTGTTGCTCGTCCAGATTGAACTTCAGACAAGGCAGCCATGATTTTATCCAAATCTGGAATATTACGGAGCACATAAACATTATCTGCACTGTCTAATCCTTCCATCTCTGGAACAAATGGTTTAGCACCTGGTGATAGAATTAATTTATCATATGATTCTGTATAGTCTTTGTCACCATGACGAACTGTGATTTCTTTCTTGTCTGCATCAACTGATAATACGTCTGATTCTGGACGTACATCAATGTTAAAGCGTGCTTTCAATCGCTCAGGTGTCTGAACTAGTAAATTGCTACGCTCTGCAATTTCTCCAGAAACGTGGAAAGGTAAGCCACAGTTAGCAAATGAAACGTATGGTCCTTTATCAAAAACAATAATTTCAGCATCTTCCATCAAACGGCGAAGACGTGTCGCAGCTGACATGCCCCCAGCGACACCACCAACAATAAGAATTTTAGTCATCTATTTTCCTCCAACAATTTTTCCGTGCCAAGCTAACATGCCACCTTTAACAGAAATAGCATCGTACCCCTTAGCTTTTAAGATTTTTGCGGCACGCTTACTGCGTGCTCCAGAGTGACAGATAAGATAAATAGACTTATCTTTTTTACCCTCATAGGTATAAATCCTATCAAATGAAAAAAGTCGTGCTCCCTTAATATGCCCCCCATGTATTCTTGAGCTGTTCGCACATCTAATAAGACAGTAAACTTGTTTCGCATCTTGTTCTCAAGCTCAGTTGTTGTAATTGTCCTCACTGGTTGAGTAAAAAGTTTTTTAAGAAAAATGAGCTTCTCTTTCTTTTTCAAAATACCCCTATAGGTATAAAAGAATGATATCATAGAGACTTTTATTCTGTCAACGAAAAGGTTTCAAGTTTGACAACTATACCTACCACCGGTATAATATATAAAAAGGAGGCCTCATGAAAACAGATAAAAAAGATATTCTCAATCGTTTAAAACGTGCTGAAGGGCAGCTACGTGGCATTCAAAAAATGATTAACGAAGAGCAAGAATGCATAGATATCGTGACTCAACTTACAGCTGTCAGATCAAGCATCAATCGTACTATTGGAATTGTGATTGCAAATAAAATCAATCAAGTCATTGAGGAGCCTGTACAAGATCCTGAACTTCAAGAAGAAAAACTTGCTAAAGTTATTGAGATGATTATCAAAAAATAGGCTAAGAAAGTCTACTTTTTCTTAATGCGAATTCCTTAAAAAGGTGATATACTAAAATCTGAGTAAGCGATTTTATATATTTAGTAAGGAGTCCGTATGACTAAGAAAGAAATGGTAAACTTCCTTTTAGATTACCTGATTATGGAAAATCCACAATTCAAAGCTATCGATGTGCCTGAAGATTTACCTGGACAAGAAGCACTTTTGCGAGCTCTTCTCAATGTTAGACCGCCTATGGCTGTTTCAACACGCTTTTTGATTATACAAAATGACTATCTTCAATTAAAAAAAGCTGAGCGCGTTGTTGTCTTTTTAAATCACATTCAACCACTCGCCACAGATGATCGATTATATGTGTGGAAAGGAGATATTTCACGTCTTCAGGTTGATGCTATTGTCAATATGGCAAACCACCAAATGCTTGGTTGTTTCCAACCTCTTCACGAATGTGCTGACAACACGATTCATACTTACGCTGGTGTTCAACTACGTTTGGAATGCTACAATCTGATGAAGGATCAAGGACATGACGAACCAGAAGGTAGTGCTAAAATCACACCTGGTTATAATCTTCCAGCAAAATTCATTCTCCACACTGTTGGACCAGCTATCAATGAACATTTGACAGAATCTGATGCTGATTTACTTGCACAAAGTTATCTTTCTTGCTTGACCTTAGCTGAAAAAAATCAGTTAGAGTCTGTAGCACTAGCGTCGCTAGCAACAAATCACGATAAACATTTCGTTAACGAAGATGCTGCTAGAATCGCTGTAAATACAGTCAAAAATTTCTTGGCACAAAGTAAATACGTTAAGAAAATTATTTTCAACGTTGCTGAAGATGAAGTTGCTCTTTATCAAGAATTACTTCGTTAAACCAAAAACTTCCGCCTTAACAGACGGAAGTTTTTTTATATTCGCAAAGAAAGTTAATTTATGAATACTATAAACTTAATTATAGATTTTCGTTGATGAATTTTTCAATGTCATCAAATGGGATGATATCTTTTTGGTCATAAAGGTCACAGTGACTTGCACCTACTACAGAAATCATCTTCTTGTTGTCGCCAGTCAATTTTTCAAAGGCATCTTTACCCATATAATATGAGTGAGCCTTGTCACCATGAACGACAAGCACAGCATTACGAATTTCATCAGTATAGTGAAGGAAACGCGTATTTAGGAAACTTGTATTTGATTGAACTGCCCAACCATTATTAGAATTAAGGCTACGTGCATGATAACCACGCGGTTGTTTGTAATAAGCATAATAATCTTTGACAAATTGCGGTGCGTCTTCTGGAAGAGGGTCAACCACACCACCAGCTAGAGCGTAATCACCATTTTGATAATCTTTGGTACGTTGATTTGCAAGAGCTAGACGAGCTTGGTAACGTGCTTCTTCATTATCAGCTGAATCAAAATAACCATTTCCAGCAATTCGAGACATGTCATACATAGTTGAGGCTACTGTTACTTTGATACGTGGGTCAATCGCTGCTGCATTAAGGGCAATGCCTCCCCAACCACAAATACCGATGATACCAATTTTATCCGCATCAACATTTTCAAGCGTTGATAGATAATCAACAGCTGCTTGGAAATCTTCGGTATTAATGTCTGGCGATTGCATATAACGTGGAGTACCGCCTGATTCTCCTGTGTAAGACGGGTCAAAAGCAATTGTCAAGATACCACGCTCTGCCATTTCTTGCGCATAAAGTCCTGAAGATTGTTCCTTTACAGCTCCAAAAGGTCCTGATACAGCAAGTGCTGGCAATTTGCCTGAAGCATTCTTAGGCGTATACATATCAGCAGCTAAAGTAATACCAAAGTGATTATGGAAAGTCACTTTTTTGTGGTCAACTTTGTCACTTTTTGGGAAAACTTTATCCCATTCTTGTACCAAATGTAATTGTTCAGTCATCTTATTCTCCTTTTTATTATGTGTTTATGATGTTACTTAAAGTGTAACACTAACCTAAAATAATTTAAAAAATTTGTCGACAAAAAGCTTTGAAATCTTTTTCTAGTAGTTACTTTACACCTTGAAGTCCGCTCTAAGTCAAGATGATTTATCAAAATTTCAATAAAATTATTTGTTTGAAAGCCACTTCTGTCGAATTTGTATCGTTAAAAAAGCAAATAACAACATTATGATACTTCCCCAAATGCTAAACTGACTACCATTTCCGATGTCAATAAATTTACCTGTAAACGATGTCCCAACAGTCACACCAAGATTAGCAGCTGCTAAAAATAAGCCGTTAGCAAAATCGGGTGCATCATCACCAACGCTATAAATCATATATTGATTCACATTTCCTGCAAGTCCACCAAACATTCCAAAAATGACAACTAAAATCATCATTGTTAGTGCTTGATTTCCAAAGAAAAATAGCAAAGCTAGATTAATAATTAGGACGATTGGTAAACTAATCAATAATTGATGAGCATTTTTGTCTAAGAATTTTCCAGCCAGAGCATTACCGATAATATTAGCCAAGCCAATACTTAACAAAACCAAGGCGATTAAATTAACGTTGATTTGTGAGAAAGTCGCTAAGAAATCTGACATATAGGAATTAAAACCAAGCACAGCTCCATTCAATAAAATAACGCTTATAATAGAAATCCATATCGTTTTTCGTTTTAAAATACTTAATTGTTGTCCATAAGACAAGCCACGTGTCACTGGCATCGATGGCACTAAAACTATGGTTCCGATAAAAACAAGTAAATTAATAACAGCAAAAAAAAGCATGGCTAAGCTGAGCGAGAATTGGCTAGCTAAAAAATTAGAAACTGGCACTCCAAGCAGCGTTCCAGCTGAAACTCCCATAAAAACTTGAGCAACTGCTTTTTGCGATTCATTTTCAGGAACCGATGTAGCTGCAACCGTCATTGCCATAGAAACATATACAGGATGAAAAATTGCTGGTAGAACACGCGCAATCAGTAAAACAGTGAAGTTTGGTGCGAAAATTGAAACGATAGTGCTCAAAGCAAAAGCACCGGTAGCCAAAAGCATAACAGACCTTCGGTTGACCTTTGAAAACAGTAAGGGCATGGTTGGTCCTGCGATAGCCACGACTAAAGCAAATCCAGATACCAACAGACTGGCTGTAGTTAGTGAAATACCATAATGCTCAGAAATATGTGGTAAGATACCCGTTATCCCCATTTCAGTATTCAAAATCCCAAATACACCGATTGTTAACAGTAAAACCAATGAACGGTTTGAAGTTTTCTGCATTCGACACTTCCTTTCCTTAACTTCTACCATTATCATAACAAGGAATGCCGGCCATTACAAATACTTATATTTGATATATCCAATGCCTAAAAAGCATAGTTTCCCAATAAAAATTCCCCACCAAGCTAGTGAGGAAATCTTTTCTTACACTAACTTATAATTTTTCCATGTCCCCTTATGGTAACGGATTTCATGAATAATTCCTTTAACAAACCAGTCTAGAAACATAGCCGCCCAAGTTCCTAGCATCCCCATTCTAAGGTTAACAGAAAAAAGTAGGCACATACTACACGAACTAAAAGCATAGAAGAAATACTGATGACCATTGGAAAATTTGTATCACCCGCACTACGAAAGACAGCTGATAGATTATATAATTTCATTAACAAAGGCATTAAAGCTATAACAGCAGCTGAAAGACAAGCATTTGTAATATGGATGATTCGGCTAACTTTACGTTTGTAATATTCTGCACTAAGAACCTTCTTAATCATTTTCCAGTCAACTTTTTCTTTCAAAAAATTTCCTAAAGTCAATTCAGACGTTAGATGATAGGCAAACCAAGGCACTAAAATCATTGCGCCAACACGTGAAAAAAGAATCGGTACAGCTACTCCTTCAACGCCCCAACCAAGGCCATAAATCAAACTAATCCCCATTAAAATATTCAAGCCATTCATGACCAACATAATATTCATCGGAAAGCGTGATTTGTTTAGGGTTCTAAAAATCGCTGCACCCGAATTATAAAGAGCAATAAACGGTGTTGATAAAGCAACGATATTAAAGTAGCGATCTGCTTGCGAATGAACCTCAGGTGTAATCGTTCCAAATAAATGACTTAAGATAAATGGCTTAATCACAAAAATTAAAATAGTGATCATTAAGCTAAAATACAATGTGAATTTGACCAACTGATTGACAGCTTTATTAGCATTTTTACTATCACGGTCACCTAAGTATTGACCTGCAACAATGCCACCACCCGTTGCCAATGCAGCAAAGATACTGATAAAGAGCGCCATAAGAAATTCAACCAAGGATACTCCTGACACTGCTGCTTCACCAACTTTTGAAACCAAAATTGAGGCGATTAAGCCCACCAGATATTCCAAACCTTGTTCAATAATCGAAGGAATGAACAATTTTTCTATATCACGATTACTAAAAAATACGTGTTTTGCTGTGCTGCAACTACATCACTTTCCATAGTTTTCTCCTCTTTCTAACATCATCTGTTACTGTACACCATTGAGTTAGCTCCAAGTCAAGTGAATTTTTTAATTTTCTATCTTTATTAACAAAAAAAGTAACCAATCTACTTTAGATTAGTTGTTTTTCTATTATTTTTTAGGCATCATTGTCTTAGCTTTGGCGGAATATTGATCAATCACAATCTTAATCACGCCGACTGGTTTTGTCATTTTTTCGGTGAATTCAAATGTTTTTCCAGCTTGGTGCTGCATGAGTAGATTAAGGGCGTAGGCTTTTTGATCTGAATCTTCGAGAAGCTCTGCTTTTCCACGTCCGATAAACGAACTAAAAAAAGCACCGTATTTACAAGGCACGTCATAGTCGTAATCAGGCACCACTTCTCCCTCAATCTGAACACAAACATTGGGATTTTGGTAGATTAAATCAATTTTATGCCCTTGTCTCGCACCGTGTGTGTAAAAAGTAAACTGGTCAGTTTCTTCACGGTACTCATATCCATAATGCAAAGGGACAACGTAAGGAAATTCCTCATCAAAAAGCCCTAAATGCAAAATCATATTTTTCTCAACAATAGCTTTGATTTCTGTCAAGTCAGTCACTTCACGGTCACGACGTCTCATTTTTGTCATAGGTTGCCATCCCATCATTTCTTTTTTCAAACATTATAGCAAAAAAAGCAGTAATTTCTCGAAGCGGTCAAGACTATCCTACTTTTCTTCAAAAACAACAGTAACGTTTTTTCCAGCCATTGCTTTGCTAAAGCTACTCGTGTCTTTGATATGCCCTAGATAAATGTATTTAAAACAAGTCTTGCAATCATCATAGAAAAAGGTCAGTTCATTCGTCTGACATAGTAATAAATCACCTGCTTTTATCAAACAAGAACAGCGTTCGTGACTTGGTAGGTGGTCAGCTAGTAAATAAAATTTCTCATTGCCATTAACATCAGCCATATCTAGCTCAAGTGGCAAAAGTTTGGCAAATGCTTTCGCGCTAGCACTATTTTCTAAAATCAACCCAAAGCTTTCGCCAGCAACCGTCACTACAAATGCCATGCTAATCCTCCTCTTCAAATGTTACCGAGATATTACCACGTCCAAGACTATCAGAAAGTCCACTACCATCCACTATTTTTCCTAAATCAGTGTGGGAATAGCTTGATGAAAAATCGTCATAAAACAAGACCAAACCATTACCAGCCCATAATTTCAAATCACCAGAGTGGATTTCTCCAGCTCAATGATTATCTGAGGTAAACTTTCTATCTAACACGGCGTATTTCTCATTACCATTAACATCACTCATCTTTAACGTCAAAGGAAGACTGTCTCGAAACTCACGCGCGGCAGTCAAATCATTCAAAAGAAGTTTAAATGTTTTATTATTTACACTTACTTTAATCATTTTTTCACCTGAAACCTTTTGTGTATGTGGTTTTGCTGACTTGGCTGGCAAGCTGATAAAAGCACAGCCATCACAATAAACAAAATCCTTAGATATTTTTTCATTTACTGCTCGCTATATTTTCTAACTGCTTTTTTAAAACACTCCACAACATCAATTAATAGCTCAAGCGGGCAAGCATAGTTCCATCTGATAAATGCTCTTCCATTGCCACCAAAAATCTCACCGCTTGATAAGATTAAGCCTGTTTCGTGGCGGATAAAAGCACATAATTCTGTTGTATCTTATGAAATAGCAGAGCAGTCAAGCCAAGCAAGGTAAGTCGCCTTTGCCTCAACAATTTTAATTTCAGGGAAAGTCTCACTCACTTGCTCAATTAGATAGGCGCGGTTAGTTGCCAAATAGTGATTCAATTCATCTAACCAACCTTCAGAATCGTTAAAAGCTGCTTCTGTCGCTTGAATGGCAAATGAATTTGGTTCTGCCACTTCGTCTGTATTGATGCCACGATTGACTTGTTTACGAAGGGCTTCGTTTGGCACAGAAATCACTGATGTCTGCAGTCCTGCGATATTAAAAGCTTTTGACGGCGCCATACAAGTCATACTGATATTTGAAATAGCCTCTGATACTGATGCAAAAGGCGTATACTTACTACCTGGATGTGTCAAATCACACTGCACTTCGTCTGATAAGATAAGAACATCATGTTTTAGACAAAGTTGACCAATTTTTTCGAGCTCAGCTTTTGTCCAGACATAACCTGTTGGATTGTGTGGATTGCAAAAAATCATCAAAGTCGTCTCATCTTGCGCTAGCTTATTTTCCAAATCCTCATAGTCGATACTGTACTTTCCATCCTCATACAGCATGCGACTCTCTAAAACTTCACGACCGTTGTTCAAGATTGAATTGTAAAAAATGTTATAGACTGGAGTGATGAGCAAGACTTTGTCATTTTCTTTCGTCATCTTGCGGACAATTGATGAAATCGCTGGAACAGCACCTGTACAAAACATCAGCCACTCTTTTTGAAGCGTGAAACCATGTCGACGCTCCCACCATGAAATATAAGACTCAAAAAATGAATCCGGCACGGTATTGTAACCAAGAGCACCCTGATTTAAACGTGTCTGAATAGCACATTTGATTTCTGGAGCTGTGTCAAAATCCATGTCTGCAACCCACATCGGGAGTTCATCCTCACCAACATCCCATTTATAGGAATTCACTTTACGACGATTGACAATTTTATCAAAATGATATTTTTTCACGTATCACACAGCCTTTCTCAAGCTAATCTTAGTTTTATTGCTATTAATGTTAGGGTCATCAAAAATAATCTCACCGATATTGTCAGCTACAATTGAACCCGAAATTGGATTTTTAACGCTGATAATGTCTGACTTGATGTCTGCTTGCAAATCCTCAACGTACTCAAAGACCAAATCTGAATAGATTAATTTACAATTATCAAGCGTAACATGCTTCATATAACAAAGCCCTTGATTACTTTCAATCGTACAATTGATAAAAGTAATGTCTTCGTATTCCACACAAGGTATTCGCCAACGATTGTCGAATCACGTACAACCACGTGCTTACAGTTCCAAAAAGCATCTTTGGATAGCAAAGTACTATTTGAGACTTCCACATTTTCAGCACCATCAAAGCAATAATTACCAGTAATAGTCACATTTTCAAGCTTAACATTCTTACTATTCATGCCAAAATAGTCACCAGTCACATTAACATTTGTTAATCTAACCTCTTCACATGACCACAAACTTTCTAAAGCATTTGGCATTTGAACATTTTCTAAAGCAATAGCTGAGCTGCGACGGAAAGTCTTGGGAGCTTGAATGACACTATTTTTGATTTTAATATCATGCGTATACCAGATTCCAGAACGTGCAGTATCAAGTAGCTGAACATTTTCAGCTGTAACATGTTTTGAATACCAAAGCGGGTATTTCCAACGGAAAATATCATTTTCTAAAATAATATTGCGGCTTTCTTTTAAAGGTGATTCGCCGTCCGCAAAAACTGATTGAGTGATTTTTGTATGTTCTGCTTTAAAACAAGCACGCTCACCAGTCAATAATTCTTGATTGATGATTTTCATTTTTATTCCTCCATTTTCAAAGTCCTTCTAGGACCGAAACGGCACTTAGTCTACACCTTGTAGTCGACTTCAGGTCAAGGATTTTTTGTTTTTAATTTACAAAAATACTCTAACACGCTACAATAAACATAGCAAATACTTATATTACATAATTAATATAGCTAAAATGTATAGGAAAAAGATATGGATATTCGCGTTCTTAATTATTTTGTAACCATTGTACAAACGAAAAGTATTTCAAACGCTGCAAATACCTTACACGTGACACAACCGACACTATCACGCCAAATCAAAGATTTGGAAGAAGAACTTGATACTGTACTTTTTTACCGTGGCAGTCGTGAAATTCAATTGACAGATGATGGGCAATACCTCTACAATCGTGCCATCGAAATTCTTTCTTTGGTCGAAAAAACAGAAAATAATATCCGAAAATCAGAAGAGATTTCTGGAGAAATTTACATTGGTGCTGCCGAAACTCACTCACTTGATATTGTCGCAACTGTCATCAAAAAAATGACAGACCAGTACCCTGAGATTCGTATTCACATTCGTAGCGGAAACGCTGATGACATTTTGGAGCAATTGAATAAAGGGGTCTACGATTTAGGCATCACAATCGGTGATTTTGACAACCGAAAATACAATGCGCTTGCTCTTAAAAATCGTGACCAATGGGGAGTCTTGGTCACCAAAAATCATCCGTTGACTAAGTTTGATAAAGTTGAATTAGCAGATATTTTGTCCTATCCACTAATCACTTCTGCTCAAACCAATAATGACCTCCGAGAGCTAGCTGGACTTGGCGATTATCACATCGTTGCAACCTATAATCTTCTCTACAATGCATCACTTCTAGTCAAAGCTGGACTTGGTATTGCGATTTGTCTAGGTGATATTATCAACACTTCCTACACTGATTCTGAACTAAAATTTATTCCATTTGCGACTCAAAAGCACGATTCACTTCAGATTCTCTGGAAAAAGCAAAGCACTCAATCACCAAGTACCAAACTCTTTCTTAAGCTGATGCAAGCAAAAATCGAAAAATAAAAACATTTTATAGCACATAAAAAAACACCAACTAACAAAAGTTGGTCTTCTTTTTTTGATGAAACGCTATTCTATCTTGCATGTCAAACATCATTATGTTAAACTGTTATCGTTTTGCTCACATTAAAATGTTTAGAATTTCACATAAAGGAATTTTGATGAAACAAGAAAGTTATTTTGATGGTGGTTTGCTAAGCTTTATTGGACATAGTATTGTAGCTACCTTAATTACTATTTTTACACTTAGTATTTACGCTCCATGGGGTATCTGCATCATGATTAATTGGAAGGTCAAGCATACCGTGATTGACGGACAGCGCTTATACTTTGATGGAAAAGCAATCCAGCTTTTTGGAAACTGGATTAAATGGCTAATTCTAACCATTATTACAATAGGTATTTATTCATTCTGCCTCTGCACTTGTTGCTTGTTCAAATAACTCGGACGAAGAAACAAGTTCAACTTCTATTGAGATTATCAAAGAATCAAGTTCTAGTAAAAAAGAGACATCTCATCAATTATCTTTTGATGAAAGTTATACCTTCACTGAAAGTGATACGGAAGTTACTGGATATGAATCAGCAGGTTTAAAAATGACAATACAGAAACCTGTTATAGATGAAAATATTGACTTAAAAGAAGGGTACCCAGAGGAAGAGTATAGTAAATTCGAAGGAAAAAAGCACTTGTTGTTACAACGGTAGTAGAGAATACAAGTTCAGACTATATTGATTTAGGCGGATGGACTGTTTTAGATTCTGAAGGAAAAACCTTGGATTACACATTTACAAATGTTTCAACCCAATCTATTGATGGCTTAACAGCAGGTCAAAAAGCAACTATCGTTGATGTTTATCTTGTAAGTGACAATAACCCTGTCACTATTTCCTACGAAAATGCAACTTGGAAATAAAGACTACACTCATCACAAGATACTTAATTAGAGAATATACCAAAACAAGCTAGCAATTTTTGCTAACTTGTTTTATATATTCCTCACTCCACGATTGCTCCCGCGATTTCTTGTGGAGTTATATTGGTGAAATATTTAGTGGTGTCAATTGTTTGGAGTTTTTTTAGAACGTCAAGATAGTCGTATCGAAGTCCAATTAAGGATTGTTCGACCTCAGCCACATCTTTGATGCCAAAAAAATCTCCATAAATTTTAATTCCTTTGATAACCGATTTTTCAATATTGGCATATGTTGTGATTTTTCCTGCTGGATAACGAACTGAACGCTTAATGGTATATTCTGGTGATTGTCCGTAAGTCCAATCCCAAGTGGCAAATTGGTTATCGGCTAGATTTTGAATGTTTTCTAAATCAGCTTCAGAAAGAACATACTCCGTCATGTCAGGGTATTGTTCTTTTATTTTGTTAAGTAATTGTTCTGAAAATGCTTCAACAGCCATTTTTTCTGGCAATTCATCTAAGATATTGGTCACACGTGCACGCACTGATTTAACACCTTTTGATTCAATTTTATCCTTTGAAACTTGCAGGGCATTTTCAAGCACCGTCATATCCACGTCAAATAACAGACAACCATGGTGCATCATCCGTCCTTTGAAATAAGCTTGTGCATTGCCACAAAACTTCTTGCCATCAATTTCAAGGTCATTACGACCAGTAAAAGTCGCTGTCACCCCTAAATCAGCTAAGGTTTCAATGACAGGTCTTGAAAAGGTCTTAAAATCAAAGGTACCTTCTTGTGATTTATTAGAAATAATTGTGTAATTCAAATTATTGAGGTCATGGTAAACCGCACCGCCACCTGACAAACGACGGACTACATGAATGCCATGCTCATCTGTATAAGCTTTGTTAATCTCTTCAATAGCATTTTGGTGTTTGCCAATGATAATCGCAGGCTCATTAATCCAAAGAATGAAAAGCTCATCTTCAGCTAACAATTCACGAAAAGCGTAAGCTTCTAACGCAATATTGTAGGCAGGATTATGAGACTTATTGACGATATACTTCATATAAAAGCTCCTTCATTTTCATTAGGCTTAGTATATCAGAATCCTACCCCACCGTCTCTTAATATGCTCACTACTTCTCCCATGCCCTTCTGAGGCGGCTAACGCAATCTGGAATATCTTCCAAATCAATTTTACTAAAACCTAGAAAAAGACTTTCCTGAGGGCAGGCTGCTTTTTCCTGCCAAAATTGCATAGTGTCATAAACTCGAACACCTTCTCTTTCAGCTTTTTTAATCAACTCATCTTGTTGCATCCCATTTGATAAGTGCAGCAAAAAATACTGACCACTAACGTTTGAAGACAACTCTATCGGTGTTTTAAATTTTTGAAATTCCTGTTTAAATGCTTCATAACGTTTCTTAAAAACATGATTCATCTTACGAACTAAGCGGTCATAATCACCACTTGATAAGATATTAGCAAGCGCAATTTGGTTCAAAAGATTAACGGTACTATTATAAAGTTTCCCTTTTTCTAAGAATTTTTCCGTAAACTGTTCTGGCAAAACCATATAACCCATACGAAAAGATGGCGATAATATCTTTGAAAAAGTCCCCAAGTAAATCACACGATCAAGATAGTCAATCGATTTCAGAGCTGGAATTGGTCTTTGATAATAGCGGAGCTCACTGTCATAATCATCCTCGATAATAAATGAATTTCTTTCTTTTGCAAACGTTAAAAGCTCTTGACGCCTCGAGATAGGCATAATCATCCCCAGCGGAAATTGATGCGACGGTGTTGTGTAAATCATTTTGATTGCGACATTTTTGTCAACCTTTGTCAAATCTAATCCCTTGTCATCGACCTCAGCTGTCACAATTTGATAATGATTTTTCTTAAAAGTTGCACGCGCTTTGGGATAACTTGGGTCTTCCATCAAAACACTTTCTTGCGTATTTCCTAAAAACTGGCAAAGATAGTCTAACGACTGCTGAAGACCACTCGTGATAATAATCTGACTTGGGTGGCACCTAACGCCACGAATACGTTCCAAATAACGACTTATCTCTTTTCTAAGTTTATATTCACCTTGAAACGGTTGAAGTGTCGACAACTTCTCAGCATCATCCAACTCATCAAGCGTATTTAAGTAATGCTTTTTCCACACTTTTTTGGGAAATAAATTGCTGGTATGGCTACTATTTGTCAAATCATAAATAATCTCTTCATCAGAAATACAGTCCTCATTCGTCGGAACTTGCTCGCTAAATTTTTTCTCTGATTTAAACGATTTTGGTAATTTCAAGACATAAAAGCCTGCATTTTGACGGCTTTCAATATATCCTTCCAAGGTCAATTGCACATAAGCTCTATCAACCGTATTTCGACTGACCTCAAGCATTTTAGCGAGCGTTCTTGTCCCTAAAAGTTTCTCATCAGGTGATAAATAGCCCTGCAAAATATCTGACTTGATTTGCTGGTAAATCTGCTGGTACAGTGGGCTAGCACCTGCGGTTCTATCTAAATGAATCATTTTCCCTCCAAGGTGGCACCTAAAAATTTTTAAATACTGGTACTTTTTATTATACCACTTATCCTTTAAAATTTTACACGAGGTAAAAAAATACATGAATAACAACCGCTGTAACTCAGCAAAATACATCTTTCTAATCTTTTTAGCAATCTGTTTTTTGGCAACAGGTGGTATTTTTGTAAAACTCAGCCCATTGCCACCAATCAACACTGGCTTTTACCGAGTTTTATTTTTTATCCCAATGCTACTACCTTTTATCAGGAAATCAGATTTGCAATCACTCAGCTATAAACAAGTTGTCACTATCGTTTTAGCAGGCGCTTTTCTAGCAGGGAATTTGACTTTTTGGAACAGTTCTTTTTCTTACAGAACTGTGGCAAATTCAAATTAGCTCGTTAATCTAACACCATTTACGGTGATTCCAGTCAGTTATTTTCTGTTCAAAGAAAAAATGACACCAAAATTTCTTTTAGGTGGACTTGTTACTTTGCTTGGCGTTTTTGTCGTTATGGCAAATAAAGTCACTGTGTCACCTGAGAGACCTTCTTGGCGATTCAATGAGACTAGGTGCTTCAGTCTTTTACGCAATGTTCATGATTACCGTTTACAAGCTACGTGATACGGTCAAATCAAATGTTATCATGTTCCTCAGCGCTTTTGGAACATTGCTCGTATTGGCTGCTGTTATCTCCTTTACAGAAGGTTTTTACGTGCCTAAAAACTTTGAAGAACTCTGGCCACTTTTGGCACTAGCTCTTGTGTCACAGATTTTAGGACAAGGACTGCTCGCTTATTGCCTAGGAAAAGTCAATGCTAGTCTGTCATCATTAATCACTCTATCACAACCCGTCGTTGCAGCTCTTTACGCTTGGGTCATTTTCCAAAAACATTTAAACCTGCAATCTATTATCACTATTATCATCACGTTGACAGGCGTTTACCTCGCTAAAACACAAACTTCAAACAAACTCGTTGAAGAGGAAATCTAAACAGTTTAGAATCATAAAAGAGTATGAGAATTCTATCTCATACTCTTTTTGATTTATGCTAACTTGCTGAATCATAGCGTATGTCAAACTATCTCTTTGGCATGTTATGGATGGCTTCACCAATGGTATCTAGGAAAGCTTCGTACATGTTTTCAGAAAAGGTCGGGTGTCCATGGATGGCTTGGGCAACATCATCAACGGTCAATTCATTTTCCATAATAGTTGCCGCTTCGTTAATGAGCTCAGCTGCTGATGGTCCAATAATATGCACCCCAAGAATTTCATGGTACTTGCTGTCAGCAATGACTTTAACAAAACCTTGTGCTTCATTAGAAGCAAGAGCTCGTCCATTACCAGTAAAGCTAGACTTTCCAATCAAAATATCACCATATTGTTCACGCGCAGCCTCTTCAGTTAACCCAACCATAGCAACTTCTGGGTGTGTATAAACTGCTGCTGGAGTGTATGTGAGATTGGCTTTGCGATGATTGCCACGTAGAGCATTTTCAGCAGCCACTTCTCCCATACGATAAGCAGCGTGTGCTAGCATTTTTTGGCCATTGACATCACCAGGGGCATAAATACCAGAGATTGACGTTTCTTGATAAGCATTAACTTTGATGCGATTGTCTTCCATGTCAAGGTTGAGATTTTCAAGGCCTTGCAGTTGTGGCACTCGTCCAATCGATAGCAGAGCTTTGTCTGATTGGATTTTCTCGCCATTTGTCAGCGTCAACTCAAGCTGATTGTTTTTCTCAATAATTTCTGACACTCCAACATTTGTTTTAATAGTCATCCCCTTTTTGGTCAGAATTTTTTGCAATTCCTGTGAGATTTCCTTGTCCATTGCTGGAATAATGCGGTCTGACATTTCAATAACAGTCACATCAACGCCGTAAGACGACCAGACCAAGCCAAGCTCAATCCCAACAACACCGCCACCAATGACAGCTAATGATTTCGGAACTTCTCTCAAATCAAGGATATCATCAGAGGTCAAAACAAGTGGAGAATCAATACCTGGAATATTAATGCGTGATACTTTTGAACCTGTTGCCAAAATAATACTATGTCCTTTAATCACTTGCGAGCCAATCGTAACTGTCTTGTCTGGATTGACTTCGGCTAGTCCTTCAAAGATAGTTACTTTATTGGCTTTCAAAAGACTACGAACACCACTTGTCAGTGTTTTAACAACAGAATTTTTAAATGCAACTGTCTTATCCATATCAATACTGTAGCTAGTTGAGGCTAGATTGATACCACGACCAGCGGCGATTTTCAACCCATCAAGGATTTCAGCATTTTTAAGATAAGTTTTGGTTGGAATACAGCCAACATTTAGGCAGGTACCGCCAAACTCTGATTTTTCAACAATTGCAATTTTTCCTCCAAGCTGGGCACCACGGATAGCTGCATAATAGCCTGCAGGACCTCCACCAACCACAATCATGTCATACTCATCAGCTGCAAGCGGAACTTTTTGTTCAAAAGTTGCATCAGCCGCCACTTCCTTAGGTACTTCCAATCCTACTGCAGTTAAGTCTGCTGTGGCTTGTTCAATTTTCTCGACCACCTCACCTTCAGCACCGAGGTAGCCAATGATTTCCGTAACTGGGACAACTTCACCAGCCTCGTGAAGAATTTTCAAAAGTACTCCAGAGTCTTCGGCTTCGATTTCCATATTTGTCTTGTCAGACATAATTTCAAGCAAAATATCGCCTTCTTGAACAGAATCGCCCTCCGCTTTTTTCCATTCAATGATTTCGCCTTCTTGCATGTCAACGCCAAGCTTTGGCATGATAATTTCTATTGCCATAAATTACCTTTCTTTTCAGTTCATTAGCTAAATTAATAATTCCAACGGATTTTCAAGAAGTGCTTTTAAATCCAACATGAATTTTGCACCATTCATTCCGTCAACCAAGCGGTGGTCAATGGTCAAACTCATTCCCATAATTGGTCGAATAACCACCTCACCCTCATGAGCAACAGGTGTATCAATGGTCGCTGAAACGCCGAGAATCGCCGAATTTGGTTGATTTATAATTGGATTAAATGACTTGGTTCCAAACATTCCAAGATTTGTTATGGTGAAAGTTGAGCCAGACATGTCTGCTGATTTCAATTTGCCAGTCTGTGCTTTTTCAATAACATTTTTTGAAGCTACCACAAAGTCTGACAAGCTCATCTGTTCAGCGCCATGAATCACAGGAACCACTAAGCCTTCAGAAAGTCCAACAGCAATTCCAAGATTGACAAAATGATGCACTTCAATTTCATGAGCATCATTAACCAAAGAAGCGTTAAGAAAACGATGCTCTTTTTTCATCAAAGCCTTAACCGTAGCAAGCCCTATCAAGTCTGTGAAAGTGACCTTGTAGCCTGTCTTTTCCTTAATTGGTTCAACAAGTTGCTTTCGAAGAGCAATCAAATTTGTCATATCAACGTCGTAATTAAGCGTAAAAGTTGGCGCCGTAAAATATGATTGACTCATTCCTTTTGAAATGGCTTTACGCATGGCAGACATTTTAACTATCTCAACTCCATCACTGGCAAGTGATGTATCTGACACAGCTACAGGTTGATGTGACACTTGGCTGCCCTTGCCCTCTTTTTGAGCAACAGTTTCACCTAGACTCGCTAGAACATCTTCCTTCGTAATCTTGCCAGAAACACCTGTTCCAACTAGCTTTTCAAGTTTAACACCTCTATCCTTAGCAATTCTGCGAGCTAGTGGCGTCACACGAATCTTGCTGAATTGTTCGACATCTTCCTTGTGAATTCGTCCATTTTCGCCACTACCACTGATTTTATCTAAATCAATTTCGCGCTCACGTGCCAACTTTCTAGCAGCTGGTGTGGCACGAACTTTTCCAATTTCAGATGCCTTTGGCATAATCATTTCATTTACCACAGAGACTCCTTTCAAGACTTCCGACCATTGCGTGCCATCTGATAAATGGCTGCTTTAATCTTAGCAACATCTGGCAAAATGCCTTCTTCCAATACACGAGCATATGGAACTGGTACATCTTCACTGGCCAAACGCACAATCGGATAATCAAGGTAATCAAAAGCTTCACTTTCTGTAACCAGTGCAGCTATTTCTCCAATAAAACCACCTGTCTTATAAGCGTCATTAACCAGCATGAGCTTTCCAGTCTTTTTCACCGAATTGATAATCAACTCCTTATCAAGTGGAATAAGTGTCCGTGGGTCAACCACTTCAACGCTAATACCGTCAGCTGCTACTTCATCTGCTGCTTGAAGGACGCGTTCCAGCATGCGACCATAAGAAACAACAGTCAAATCATTTCCTTCACGCTTAATCTCACCCTTTCCAAGTGGCAAATAAAAATCAGAATCCAAACTGACTTCTTCTTTCTTGCCATAAAGCGCCTTTGGCTCCATGAAAATGACGATATTATTATCTCGAATAGCTGATTTTAGAAGTCCTTTAGCATCATTAGCATTTCCTGGTGCAACAACCTTGATGCCAGGAATATGAGTCAGCCAAGCTTCCAGAGACTGTGAGTGTTGCGCTGCAGAACCAATCCCAGAACCCGATGCCACCCTAAAGGTCACTGGCGTTTTCAAACCACCACCAAACATGTAATTATTTTTAGCGCCGTTATTAACAATGGCATCAAGCGCAATAGTGATGAAATCCATAAAGGTCACATCAACAATCGGACGAAGACCAGTTATCGCAGCACCGATAGCACTTCCTGCAATTGCAGCTTCTGAAATCGGGGTATCCTTGACTCGTTCAGGACCAAACTCCTCAAACATGCCGACAGACGTACCAAAGTCACCACCGTAAATGCCAACATCTTCACCCATCAAAAAAATTGTCTCATCTTTTTGCATTTCCTCTGTCATTGCAAGATTGATTGCTTCACGAAATGCCATTTGTTTTGTTTCAGTCATTGTCTTTCTCCTCTTTGTGATTGAAAGGCACTTAATCTACCCAGATATCTTCAAACGCTACTGACAAATCTGGTTCAGGACTATTTTGTGCAAATGCATAAGCATCATCGATTTCTTTAACTACTTGCGTATCGATTGCATCCAATTCGTCATGGCTTGCTAAATGATTTTCAGTCAAGTATGTGCGAAATTTAACAAGCGGGTCTTTTTTCTTCCAGTCATTAACTTCCTCTTTGCTTCGGTATTTGCCTGCGTCAGCTGTCGAATGCCCAAACCAACGGTAGGATTCCACCTCAACAATGGCTGGACCATTTCCAGAACGCACATGTTCAACCGCTTTGCCCATTGTCTCATAAACAGCTAGGACATCATTACCATCTTCACAGTAAAACCCAGGAATACCATAAGCTTCAGCACGTGTGTAAAGATGCGGCGTGTTGGTCGCTCTCCTAATATCCATAGAAATACCATAACGGTTATTGATAATAAAGAAAATGACAGGTAATCTCCAAGTAGCTGCTAGGTTTACTGATTCATGAAAAGAGCCTTCGTTGGTTGCACCGTCACCAGAAAAAGCAACAACAATGTTATTTGTCTTTTTATACTGCTGTGTCAAGGCAGCACCAACAGCAAGTGCATAGCCACCACCAACAATACCATTCGTACCATAATTGCCTTTTTCAAAATCTGCCAAATGCATGGAACCACCACGACCTTTTGACACTCCAGTCACCTTACCAGCAAGCTCAGCCATCATCTTATTCAAATCCATGTCTTTAGCAATACACTGCCCATGTCCACGATGATTTGAAAAAATAATATCATCATAAGTCAAATGCGCCATTGCTCCAACACTTGCCGCTTCTTCTCCAACTGAAAAGTGCGTCATGCCTTGGACAAAGCCACGTCGAACTAACTTATTAATGCGCATATCAAACTCACGAATACGCTGCATTTTGAGATACATATCTATATATTGTTCTAGAGACAAATTCATAACATTGCCCTCCAAATATCTTTTTCTTACTCCATTCATCATATGATATTATGTCTCAAATCACAAATTATTTAACCGTTATTTGCAACCGTTTTAAAAAGATAGACTAAAAAAGGCGCCAAATGCGCCATCTAGCCCTATTTCCTTTTCAAAATTTCTGCAACCAATTTTTCGCAATCGACTTTGTCATGTTTTATTTTGTCAGATTGGTCACTACCAGTCGGTACAAATCGGAAAACGATAAGCTCTGTTTCTTCTTTGACATCACCAATGATTCTGTATATAGATTGTTTGACACGCAGAACTTCACCACAATTCGCATTGTAAGTCCTTACAGCATTGTCTTCCAAGACTTGAACAGTTACATTTCCTTTTGTTGGTACAATAATTTCCTCGATAGCTTGATGCTTATGCCAATCTTGAATGGTATTTGCAGGTAAAACATTTTGATGAATTTCAAATTCGGGATATAAGAAATAATTCACCTTAGTTCCATTATCTTTTTCAACCGAAATAGCCTCTGAAAGTTGCCGAATATTGATAGATTTCGCCATGATACCCCTCCTTTATTTTGAACAAAGTGTATCACGACAATTTAACATTTTCAAATAAAATATATACCTAAAACAAAAAACAACCCTTGAAAAACAGCCGTGCTATTTTCCAAAGATTGTTTAAATCTATTATTCACTAATGGCATTACCTGTATAAAGTTGGTAATAACGTCCTTTTTGCGCAATCAACTCGTCGTGGTTACCCCGTTCGATGATGCGTCCTTGTTCAAGAACCATGATACAATCAGCATTGCGAACAGTCGACAAGCGGTGAGCGATAACAAATGTTGTACGACCTTTCATCAAGGCATCCATACCTTCTTGCACATGAACTTCAGTACGCGTGTCGATTGATGACGTTGCTTCATCCAAAATCAAAGCAGGTGGATTTGCTACAGCTGCACGCGCAATCGCAAGTAATTGACGTTGTCCTTGAGAAAGATTGCTTCCGTCACCTGTCAAAATGGTATCGTAACCTTCTGGCAAACGCTTAATGAAATCATGTGCATTAGCTAATTTGGCAGCTTCGATACATTCTTCATCACTAGCATTCAAACGTCCGTAGCGGATATTATCCATAACCGTTCCTGTAAAGAGGTGTGTGTCTTGCAATACAATTCCTAAACTACGACGAAGGTCAGCTTTTTTAATTTTACGAATGTTAATACCATCGTAATGAATCTTACCTTCTTGGATATCGTAGAAACGGTTAATCAAGTTTGTAATGGTTGTTTTACCCGCACCAGTTGAGCCTACAAAAGCGATTTTTTGACCAGGTTTCGCAAACAAATTAATGTCATGTAAAACCATCTTATCATCATTATAACCAAAGGTTACATCTGTGAAAGTTACACGACCTTCTTGTTTATGATAAGTCACTGTACCATCTTCGTGTGGATGTTTCCAAGCCCAAGTACCAGTTGATTCTTCCACTTCTTGCAGATTTCCAGCAGCGTCTTCTTTTGCATTAACCAATTCAACGTAACCTTCATCCAATTCAGATTCTGCATCTAGCAGTTGGAAGACACGGTCAGCACCTGCCATCGCCATAACAACAGAGTTGATTTGTTGGCTAATTTGAGTAATCGGATTAGTAAAACCACGGTTTAATGCTAGGAAAGAAACCAAAGTCCCCAAAGTCAAGCCAGCATAACCATTAAGAGCAAGAACTGCTCCAAGCATGGCGCAAAGAACGTATGAAAAGTGACCGATATTTGCAGAGACTGGCATCAAGATATTCGCAAAGATGTTGGCATTTGTAGCAGATTCACGAAGTTCTTGGTTAAGTTTTCGAAAATCTTCCTTAGCACGCTCTTCGTGGTTGAAAACTTTAACGACTTTCTGACCATCCATCATTTCCTCAATGAACCCATTGACACGACCGAGATCATTTTGTTGGTCATGGAAATATTTTGATGATTGCGCAGCGATTTTACGAGCCACATAAAGTAGAATAACAACCATAAATAGTGACAAAACTGACAATGGCACGTTCAAAACAAGCATGCTGACAAATGTTGTCACAATAGAAAAAGTTGAATTAACCACTTGCGGAATACTTTGACTAATCAACTGACGAAGGGTATCAACGTCGTTAGTGTAGATTGACATGATATCACCGTGGGCATGTGTATCAAAGTACTTAATTGGCAAACTTTCCATGTGTGTGAACAAATCAACACGAATACGACGCATTGTCCCTTGTCCAACATAAACCATAAGACGGTTAAAGGTATAAGTACTTGCAACTCCGATAATCCCAATAATAATCAATTGGAAAATAGCATGTGCCAATCCTGAAAAATCAGGATTCTTAGCTGCTAAAAGAGGGGTAATATAACTATCAATCAAGGTTTGCATAAACAAACTAAAACGAACCATACAAAGGGCAGAGATTGAAATCAAAACAAACACTGCCATAAATCGCCATTTATAGTTTTTGAAAACATAAGCCAAAACACGTTTTAGCGTTGCCTGTTTATTCACTTGAGTTTTAGATTGAGACATTAGTTATTACCTCCTTCCTCATCAAAATCACCGCTACCATGTTGTTGAACATCATTGATTTCACGATAGATAGCATTTGTTTTAAGTAATTCATCATGGCTAGCGAAGCCTGAGATTTTACCATCATCAAGAACCAAAATCTTATCAGCGTGCTGCACACTTGAGATACGTTGTGCAATGATAATTTTTGTTGTTCCTGGGATAGTTTCTTCAAATGACTTACGAATATTGGCATCCGTTGCTGTATCAACGGCACTTGTTGAATCATCAAGAATCAAAACTTTTGGTTTTTTAAGCAATGCGCGAGCAATACATAGACGTTGTTTTTGACCACCAGAAACGTTGCTTCCGCCTTGCTCAATCCAAGTGTTATATTTGTCAGGGAAACGCTCGATGAATTCATCAGCGCAAGATTGACGACAAGCTTCGATACATTCTTCGTCAGTCGCATTTTCATTACCCCAACGGAGGTTGTCTAAAATAGTACCTGAGAAAAGGACATTTTTTTGAAGAACAACCGCAACTTGGTCACGAAGAACTTCCAAATCATATTCACGAACATCATGTCCACCAACTTTAATTGCCCCAGCATCAACATCATAAAGGCGAGAAATCAAGTTAGCAAATGATGTTTTCCCTGAACCTGTACCACCGATAACACCAATAATTTCACCTGACTTGATGCTCAAATCAATATCAGAAAGCACTTCTTCACCACCGCCATGTTTGTATGAAAAATGTACATGGTCAAAATTGATTTCTCCATTTGGAACTTCCATTAATGGATTTTCAGGATTAACAATATCAGCTTTTTCATTCAAAACTTCAGCGATACGTTCTGCACTGGCAGTACTCATTGAAACCATAACCATAATCATTGATAGCATCATGAGTGACATCATCATGGCAAAGATATAAGACATCAAAGAAGTCAATTCACCTGTTGTAAGTGTTCCGCCAACGATAAACTGTGCCCCAAACCATGACAAGCAAATGATACATCCGAAGATGATTGTCATCATAACTGGAACGTTAAAAATGATGATTTTTTCAGCTTTAACAAAAAGATTATAAATGTTTTCAGCTGCTTTCGTGAATTTTTTGTTTTCGTATTTTTCACGTACAAAAGCTTTGACAACTCGGATAGCTGAAATATTTTCTTGAACACTAGCATTCAAATCATCGTATTTGCGGAAGACATAATTAAAAGTAGACATCGCCTTACGCATGATAAATAAAAGAAAAGCTCCAAGAATCAAGACAGCAGCAAGGAAAATCAAACTCAAACGATGATCAACTACAAAACACATAATCATGCTGACAATGATTGTAAGAGGTGCACGCACAACCACACGAATAATCATCTGATAAGCATTTTGCACGTTTGTAACGTCTGTTGTCATACGAGTGACAAGACCAGCTGTGCTGTATTTATCAATATTTGAAAAAGCAAAGGTTTGAATATTATCATACATACCTTCACGCAAATTAGCTGCGAAACCTGCAGATGCTTGCGCAGCAAATTTACCAGCTAAAAAACCAGTCGTCAAGCCACATGTGGCAAGGATTAACATTAAAATACCATATTTCATGGCAACAGCTAGATTTCCAGCTTGAACCCCTTGGTCAATCAATTTAGCAATGACAAAAGGGACTGACATATCGAAGAAAACTTCTAAAGCCGCACACAAAGGAGCAAGCAAAGACGGTGTCTTGTACTCCTTAACTTGAGCTAAAAGAGTTTTAATCATTCTTGTCACCTCTTTCTACAACATTATAATAAGCTCTTTCAAGCAAAGAATGAAATGTTTCTTTTTCATTATCAAAAAAACCACTAATGATATCATCTTCTGATTCTTTCAAGTGGTCACACACCAGAATAATCACTTCAATCCCCTTGTCAGTAATATGAACCTTCTTGATGCGCTTATCCTTTTCATCCTGAACAGAATTGACTAAATCCTTTTGCTCTAAACGTGAGATAATCCCAACCATCGTTGGTTGTGAAACTTCAAACGTCTTCTCAAGTTCCTTATAAGTACAGCATGCCTTGGTATCCTTCAAATAAAGCAAAACCCAAGACTGCATAATAGTGATGTTGTAAGGTTTTAGAAAGTTATTCATATTTTGTTCTAAACGATGCGCAATCCGCTTAACCAGCCAACCATATGGAGCATTTTTAGGATTCATAGTAACCTCCAACAATAAAAAAGCAATTTCAAAAAATGCCACTCCAAAGCAGCAGGCACTCTTTAAGATTTGCTAAACATTTCATTTTATTTCCAACACTATTATAAAACTTTAAAGGCGAAAATCAATAGCCTGCTATTGATTTTTTAAAACAAAAAATCCCGACATTTCTGCCGAGATTACTAGTATTTTAACCCTCAACCTTTTCGCTGAGTTTTTCCCATTCAAGCATGAGGGTTTCTTGTTGTTCAGTTAGTTCATCGAGTTCTTTTTGCAAATCAATCAACTCACTTGCTTCGTTTGTAGCAAGCATGGCTTGGCTGATTTCTTCTTCACGCGCTTCAATTTTTTCTAATTGATTTTCAATTTCAGTGATTCGGCGTGTGAGTTTACGAAGTTCTTTTTGATTTGCTTTTTGCGCTTGATAATCATTAGCTGGCGCTTTTTCAACGACAACTGTTGTTTTTTCTTGTGCTTCTTCAGCTTTCAAGCGAGCTAATTCTTCCAGCTCTGCTTTTTTCTCAAGGTAATAATCGTAATCACCAAGGTAAAGTGTTGAGCCTTCTTCGGAGATTTCAAGCACTTTTGTCGCTACACGGTTAATGAAATAACGGTCGTGGCTGACAAATAAAAGCGTGCCGTCAAAATCAATCAAGGCATCTTCCAGAACTTCCTTACTGTCGATATCCAAGTGGTTGGTTGGTTCATCAAGGATAAGGAAATTGTTGTTTTGCATTGACAATTTTGCTAACAAAAGACGAGCTCGTTCGCCACCTGAAAGCATGCTGACAGATTTTTTAACGTCATCACCTGAGAATAAGAAAGCACCAAGACGATTTCTAATTTCAACTTCTGGTGTTGTTGAAAAATCATTCCAAAGCTCATCAAGTACAGTATTGGTACGAGTCAAGTTTGATTGTGTTTGGTCATAGTAACCCACTTCGACGTTGGCACCGTAAGTTGATATTCCTTTGATAAACGGAATCTGACCGACGATTGATTTAATCAACGTTGATTTTCCGATACCGTTTGGTCCAACAATGGCAATCGCATCAAATTTCTTAACATCAATGTTGATTGGTTCAGATAAGATTTGGTCGTCATAGCCAATGGCAGCATCCGCCACTGTCAAAACAACGTTACCTGATACTTTGTCCGCATGGAAGGTCATATTAGCAGATTTTTGACCAGCTGACGGTTTATCCAAGCGTTCCATTTTTTCCAATTGTTTGCGGCGAGCTTGCGCACGTTTTGTCGTTGAAGCACGCACAAGATTACGTTGCACAAAATCTTCCAGCTTAGCAATTTCTTTAGCTTGTTTTTCGTAATTTTTGGCTTCGAGTGCCAATTTCTCAGCTTTCAAATCCATGAATTTTGAGTAATTACCAACATAACGGTCAAGCGAATGTTTTGTCAAGTCAAGAGTAATCGTTGCCACTTTATCTAGGAAGTAACGGTCGTGACTGACGATAATCAATGCGCCTTGGTAGTTGACCAAATAATTTTCAAGCCAAGCAATCGTTTCGATATCCAAGTGGTTGGTTGGTTCGTCAAGCACCAAAAGTTCAGGCTTTTCAAGCAACATTTTGGCAAGTGCCAAACGTGTATTTTGACCACCAGACAACTCAGAAATCTTCATTTGCCACATCGATTCATCAAATTTGAACCCGTTCAAAATCGCTTTGATTTCTGCTTCGTAAGTAAAACCACCCTTAACACGAAATTCTTCTGATAAGCGGTCATAATCTGACAGCAATTTATCAAAAGTATCGCCTGTTAGCTCAGCCATTTGCATTTCCATCTTACGAAGACGAGATTCCATACTGCGCACATCATCAAAAACATGGAGCATTTCATCAAAAATCGTATTTTCAGACTCGAAACGGCTATCTTGTGCCAAATATGACAAACTCAAATCACGTTTTGTGTTAATTTCACCTGATGTTGGTGCTTCTTCCCCAACTAAAATTTTTAACAACGTTGACTTACCAGCACCATTTCGCCCAACAAGCGCAATACGGTCTTTTTCATCAACTTGAATATTAATATTATCAAATAATACATCGCCCGAAAAAGAGCGTTCAATTTTGTTTCCTTGTAAAATAATCATAGTTATATTTTAACAAATCCTCACCCGTTAAACTAGAAGAATATTAAAAAATCTGCCAAATTCAGCAGATTTTTCAAAATCTTTTTCATTAAGAATTGTAAATCTCATTCACTTTTTCAATATCGACGCTTTGAATACCATAGTAAGAGCCTGATGACTGCATCACTGATTCTTCGTCATCGTCGTGATCTAATCCGATTGCATGCCCAAGTTCATGCTCGGCAGTGTAAACGATACGGTTGTGTGTGTAGCCATAATCATTTTCAAGCAAATAATACGTGTTCAACTTCACATCAACATGGGTGATTTGATTTGTCAAAGCATTAGTCTCAGTTTCAGCAAGCCCTGCTGCTTTCGAGCTTGCATCAGAGTATTCCGTCGCAACAATATCAGCTGAACTTTCATCCTCGACAAGATTAAACGTAAAGGCACCAGTCGCATTCCAAGCATTAATAGCTTCTTCGTAAGCAGAAACCAAGGTCTCATCTGTTGTTTCAATATAAACATTTGCTGAATTGCTAGACCAGCGAGCACCAGAATAATGTGTAAAGTCATCCGTTGACAATTCTTTTAAATTAGAAGCAATATCGTCTTTATTGTCTGCAAAATAAGTCGTTACACTGTTTGCAATATTTGAAATAGAATTTGCTAACTGCGAGCTACTGTTATTAGCATAATAAAGCAGACCAAAACAAACAATAGCAAACAAGACGACGGTCTTGATAATTGCCCAGAAAACATTCCAAATAATATTAATAATAAGACTTGGAATAAAGAAGATAATCTTAAATAATGTTCTCATACATAGCCTTTCTTTATCGGTTTTTTAGATAAACAAATTACCCGGGCTTTAGTATAACAAGCAAAGCTTAAAAAAACAAAAAAAGAGGATCGAGCATTGCTCACCCTCCCTTTATTTTTTATCTTACTTCCATGACGACTGGTAAAATCGCTGGGCGACGTTTTGTTTGGTCAAATAAGAACTTAGCGACTTCATCGCGAACTGCTCCTTTTAATTCACCCCAGTCAAAGTTTTCTTGTTCAAGATAATTTTCAACAGTTTGGTTAACCAATTCAGCTGACTCACGAAGAATATCACGGCTCTTCTTAACATAGACAAATCCACGTGTGTGAATCTTCGCTTTAGAAACGATTTTCTTCTCACGTTTATTAACGGTCAAAGCAACGATGAAAATACCATCTTCTGACAAGACTTTACGGTCACGAAGAACGATGTTACCAACATCGCCAATAGCATTACCATCAATCATGACATCTCCAGCTGGCACGCTACCTTCGTGGTTAAAGCCATTTTTACCAAGAACCATGACATCACCACGTTTAACGATATAGATATTTTCAGGATACATACCAACTTCTTCTGCCAATTCAGCGTGAGCAGCTAAATTACGGTACTCACCTTGAACTGGGAAGAGGTATTTCGGTTGAAGAAGGTTAAGCATCAATTGCAAGTCACGCGCATTGGCATGACCAGACACGTTAAGGCTTTGTGAAATAAGGTGAACAATCCCACCTGCTTTGTAAATCAAGTTTTCAACGCGTGCAACAGCAGCTTCTTTTGAAAGGCTTGGTGTTGTAACAATGTATACCAAATCACCGTCTTTAATTTGAACGTAACGGTGACGACCAAGAGCCATCTTATGCAAACCATTGATTGGTTCACCCATACGACCAGCTTCAAGAATAATCAATTCGTGGTCTTCGTATTTGTGCATATCTTTTGGCTTGATGATAAGTTTTTCATCTACCAAACGAAGGCGTTTCATACGAATCGCTGTGCGAACAATGTTTTCAGCATCAAAACCTGTAAGAACCACACGGCGACCATATTCTGCAGCTGAATCAAAAACTTGTTGGATACGAACAAGGTTTGAAGCAACGGCAGCGATGATAACACGGCCTTCAGCGTCAGCGATTGCGCTATCCATTTCAGCCGCAACTTCTGCTTCACTAGCTGTCATCACATGGCTAGTTGCGTTAGCTGAATCAGAAAGAAGAGCAAGCACTCCTTCACGACCAATTTCTGTCAAACGTGACAAATCAGTGCGGTAATATTTACGTGCAGCTTGGTCAAATTTGAAGTCACCTGTGTAAACAATGTTTCCTTCGTCTGTCCCTACAACAATCCCTAAACTTTCTGGAACTGAGTGAGTAGTTTTAAAGAATGAAATAGTTGCATCCGCAAATTCAATCTCTGTTTCAGCATCAATAACGTGGAAATTATTGAATTTTTTAACATTAGTGCTATTTTTAACAAAAAGTTTTGCTAATTCAATTGTAAGTGGTGAACCAAAGACTGGTGCTTTGAATTCAGATAAGATGTATGGAAGAGCTCCGATAGCATCCGCGTGCCCGTGTGTTAGGAAAATCCCTTGAACACGTTTTTTATTTTCAATCAAGTAATCAAGGTTTGGAATAACTTCATCCACACCAAGTTGCTCGTTTTCAGGATATCTTAACCCAGCATCCAAAACGAAAATCGAGTCATTAACTTCTACCACATAGAGGTTCTTAGCATTTTCACGAACCCCACCTAGGGCAATAATTTTAATATCGCTCATGTCGATGTTTTCTCCTTATTTTAATTTTTTTACGTGCAAATTACTTTGCTTATGAAATCTTACTAACGGTCCTTGCCTCCAAAAAAAGGTTAGCAAGTCGAATTACAGCAATTTCATTGTAACATATTTTCAGAAGATTTTCTTCTTTTGAATTTGGAAATGTTATTAAGAGCGCAAAAAAACGCCCTAAGGCATTTTTTCTTATTCAAACAATTGATAGTAATCAGCAATTGCCATCTGAGCTTTTTCTTCTTGATTGAGATCCTTAATGATTTTTCCATCTTTCATAACAATCAAGCGATTGCCATACTTGAGTGCATCTTCCATGTGGTGTGTAATCATGAGCGCTGTTAGCTCATTACCAGTTACAAATTCGTCTGTCAGATTCATCAAAGATACACTTGTTTTTGGATCAAGCGCAGCTGTGTGTTCATCAAGAAGCAACAATTCTGGTCGTTTTAAGGTTGCCATTAAAAGGCTGAGCGCTTGACGTTGCCCACCTGATAAAAGCCCCGTCGGTGTGTCCAAGTGTTTTTCAAGACCATTTCCAGTTCGTGCAACTAATGTTTTAAACTCATCAGTGAAATGATGAATTTTCCGTGGCAAAAGTCCACGTTTTTCACCACGATATTTAGCAATGAGAAGATTTTCAGCCACCGTCATACGTGGTGCTGTTCCCATTTTCGGATCTTGGAAAACACGCGCAAGATAATTGGCACGCTTTTCAGCTGGCAGATGCGTCACATCTTTACCCAAAATGTAAATTTTTCCGCTAGTCAACATCAATGTTCCAGCAATCACATTAAAGAGTGTTGATTTACCAGCACCATTTCCACCTAAGATGGTTAAAAAATCATGTTCATAAATGGTCAAATTTACATCATCAAGAATTGTTTTGACCTCATCAAGACCATTGTTGACTTGAACCGTTGCATTTTTTAATTCTACAATTTTTTTCATCGCGATAAGGTCACTCCTTTAAAGAATTTATTTTTAAGAACTGGAACCATTAAGCAGATTGCTAGGACAATCGCACTAAACAATTTAAGATAATTCGTATTAAATCCAAGTGCAATAACACCTGTAATTAAGAATTGGTACAAGATTGAACCAACCACAATCGCAATCAAACGCTCAAGTAGCGTCAAGCCTGTTGAGTAAAGCACTTCTCCGATAATAATACTTGCAAGACCAATAACGATAACACCGATTCCTTTTGAGACATCCGCGTAGCCATCTTGTTGACTAACCAGGGCACCTGACAAAGCAATCAAACCATTTGAAACCACAAGTCCCATAACTTCCATGCGGTCAGTATTGATACCAAAACTTTTTGCCATATCTCGATTATCACCCGTTGCAATATAAGCTTGACCTAGGCGGGTGTATAAGAAGAAAATCAGTGCAAAAATCACAATGACAACTGCTAACAAGCCAATCACCAAAAGATTTGTGCTATCTGAAAATGGCAGCATTGCTTGCAGTGGTTTGATATCAAGTAATCCAAGATTAGCACGCTTCATAACCATAAGCATGACAGAGTTACATGACGTCATCACCAAAATCCCTGCTAGAAGTGTTGGAATTTTTCCTTTCGTATAAAGAAGACCAGTAACCAACCCAGCCAAACATCCCGCAAACATTCCTGCTAAAGTCGCTAAAAGCGGATGTAATCCATTGTTCATCAAGGTAACGGCTACCGCACCGCCAAGCGGAAATGACCCTTCTGTTGTCATATCTGGAAAATTAAGGATTCGGAATGTGAGGTAAATTCCTAATCCAAGAATTCCCCACAAAAGTCCTTGTGAAACTGACGAAATAATCATATTTTTTCTCTTCCTCTCTTAATTTTCATCTTCTTTGACTGCTACTGTTGCTTTTGACAACATGCTGTCAGGAATCGTAATGCCAAGCTCTTTTGCTTCTTTCAAATTAAGCGTTGGTGTACCAGTATTAACAATTTTTACAGGAACATCAGACACTTTTTTACCTGCAAGTAATTTAACTGCAATTTTAGCTGTTTCCACACCCAAATCATATTGACTTTGTGCAACTGATGCAAGACTTCCTTGTTCAACCATAGTATCGACACATGAGTAAACAGGAACTTTAGCAGCATTTGCTGAATTGACAACTGTCGTAAATGCTGAAGCAACCGTGTTATCTTGTGGCACGAAAACCACATCAACCTTGCTAGTCATTACTGACATTGTCGTTTTGATTTCATTTGTTGATGGAACGGCGTATTTAACGACATTGATTCCTGCTGCTTCAGCGTATTTTTTGAATTCCGCTACTTGAGAAACAGAATTATCCTCGCTGCTAGCATACAGAACACCGATTGTTTTGGCATTTGGCGTGATTTCTTGAATCATTTCAACTGTTTGCTCAATTGGAACTTGGTTTGACACACCAGTGACATTTGCTTCTGGTTGTTTAAGATTTTTCACCAGTTTTGCACCAACTGGGTCTGAAATTGCTCCCATCACAACTGGAGTATCACTCGTAGCTGATGCCAAACCTTGAGCTGCTGGTGTAGCAATTCCAATAAGAATATCGTTTTTGGCGTTAACCAATTGTTTACTCATGGTTTGAATTTTACTTTGGTCAGCTTCTGCATTGAGAACCGTAATTTTAGCATTACTCTTATCATAACCAGCATCGGCTAAACCATCTTCAATCCCTCTTTCGATTTCATCAAGAGCATCGTGGGTAACATATTGCAAAATACCAATTTTAACTACATCATTTTTACTTGAATCACTTTTAGTTTGGTCATAAATCATTGAACCAACTACCAAAATCACAAGACCAATAAGTGTTCCAATAAGTGCTTTATTTTTCATCTTTTTATCTCCGTTGACTAATATCTGTTTTTCATTTGCTTTCAACCTGTGAGTCAACTAAAAAGAAAAGCGTGTAGTAAGTTTTTACTACACGCTTTTGGTATCTTGTAACTAAGATTAGCGCATAGATACTTTTTAGAAGTACTCCAAAAGTCGTATCTATGCAACTACATAAACACAACTTCTACATACGCCAACTTTGCCAACTTGTAAGAATTTGTGTCATGTTCATCCTAGTCTTCCTCCTGTGTTTTTTTATAATTATAACCTAAAATCAAAAAATATCAAGCACTTTTCAAAATTTTCACATTTTTTCTGTCAGTTTCCCAAGAAAGTAAACTTTCCCATCGCGTAAATACCAGTTTTCACAGTGAATATGGTATAATAAAAGAATTGAAATCACGAGATTAGAAAGGAGACGTCGCAAGTCTTTTTTGCAGTTTTTTCTGCTAATAAGACTTTTGACAACTTTAATCATGTCATTTGATGGTTTTTTTCTACATCATTTAACCAAAGAATTACAAGATGAGCTCCTCTACGGACGCATTCAAAAGGTCAATCAACCCTTTGAGCATGAGCTTGTTTTAACTATTCGTAATAACCGTAAAAATTATAAACTACTACTTTCTGCTCACCCTGTTTTTGGACGTGTGCAAATTACCAAAACAGATTTTCAAAATCCACAAACACCAAACACATTTACCATGATTATGCGTAAATACCTGCAAGGTGCTGTCATTGAAAGTCTTGAACAAATCGATAACGACCGTATTTTAGAAATTGCCTTTTCAAATAAAAACGAAATTGGTGATCATGTCAAGGTCACTTTGGTCGTTGAAATCATGGGCAAACACAGTAACATTATTTTGATTGATAAGGCTGAAAGTAAGATTATCGAATCTATCAAACATATCGGCTTTTCACAAAATAGCTACCGAACAATCTTGCCTGGTTCAACTTACATCGCTCCACCAAAAACAGATGCCAAAAATCCATTTACGGTTTCAGATGAAAAATTATTTGAAATCTTACAAACTGAGGATTTAGCACCTCGTCACCTTCAAAAACTTTTCCAAGGCTTAGGACGTGACACTGCTGAAAATCTGTCAGCTCAGCTTAGCGATGACAAAATCAAACAATTCCGCGCCTTCTTTGCTAGAGATGTTCAGCCAAATATGACTGATAAATCATTTGCCGCTGTGCTATTTGACAACAGTAATAAAGAAAAAACATTTGATAGTCTTTCAGAACTTCTAGATGTTTTCTACCAAGATAAAGCCGAGCGCGATCGTGTTAACCAACAATCAAGTGATTTAATTCACCGCGTTCAAACAGAGCTAGACAAGAATATCAAAAAACTCAAAAAACAAGAAAAAGAACTCCAAGCGACTGAAAACGCCGAAGAGTTCCGACAAAAAGGTGAACTTTTAACCACTTATCTCTCAATGGTGCCAAACAACCAAGACCAAGTGGAACTTGACAACTACTACACTAACGAAAAAATCACGATTGCTCTTGATAAAAGTTTGACACCTAACCAAAATGCGCAGCGTTATTTCAAAAAATACCAAAAACTTAAAGAAGCTGTTAAACACTTAACTGGTCTAATCGAAGAAACTAAACATACGATTGCTTATCTTGAAAGTGTTGAAACATCCTTGAGTCATGCTTCTATCTCAGATATTGCTGATATCCGTGAAGAATTGGTTGAGACAGGATTTGTCAAACGTCGCACAAAAGATAAACGTCACAAACGTAAAAAACCAGAACAATATCTGGCTTCAGACGGCAAGACAATCATCATGGTTGGGCGAAATAATCTTCAAAACGATGAATTGACTTTCAAAATGGCTAAAAAAGGTGAACTTTGGTTCCACGCCAAAGATATTCCTGGCAGTCACGTTCTTATCAAAGATAACTTCAACCCAAGCGACGAAGTCAAGACTGATGCCGCGGAGCTTGCCGCCTATTACTCTAAAGCTCGCCTATCAAATCTTATCCAAGTCGATATGATTGAGGCTAAAAAACTTAATAAGCCAACTGGTGCCAAACCTGGTTTTGTCACTTACACTGGTCAAAAAACACTTCGTGTCACACCAACTGAAGAAAAAATCAATAGCATGCGCATCGAGAGCAAAAAGTGATTCGTTCAAACGAATCACTTTTTATTATTTTTCTTCTTCAGTTTCTTTTCTAAATTGAGAATGTCTGTAACCAAAACCAAAATAGATTAAACTTCCGATAATGAAAGCAACAATAAAGCTAATCCATGTCTCAAGCTTACATTGTGTCATCAATGACAAGCAAACTATAATTGATAGAATTGGAAGAACAGGCACCCAAGGTGTTTTGAACTCTCCTTCTTTTGGTTCGCCAAAGTCTTTACGAAGTTTGATAACCCCAAAAGCAAGCAAGATAAGGTATGCAAGTGTCACAATATTAACTAACAAAGCAAGGATTTCCAAAGGGAAAATTCCTGAAAAGAGCATTGTCACAATCCCAACAAAGATTGTTGCTTTTTTAGGCACCTTACTTTTAGGTGTCAATTCTTGGAATAGTTTTGGCAGTAACCCATCACAGCTGATGTTATAAATCACACGAGACAATGCAAACATCATTGAGATACATACAGTCACCAATGTGAAAATAACCACAACAGAAACAATATTACCAACCAAAGGGAATCCAATGCTGCGAAGTACAAAAGGAACAACATCTGCAGTATTCAACTTAGAATAGTGAACTGTTCCTGTTAGAACCAATGTCACTAAAATGTACAATAAAGTTGTCAAACCAATTGATGTGAAAATACCTTGAGGAATTTTTCTTTGTGGCTCTTTTGTTTCATCAGCCGCCATTGAAATTGATTCAAATCCAAGAAAGGCAAAGAACATCAATGAAGCTCCTGCCACAATACCAACTTTTCCGCCATAAATTTGACCAAAACCGTACGGTGCAAAATCACTCCAATTGTTAGTGTTAATAGCTGTTAAACCAAGAGCGATGAAAATGACTAACACAGCTAGTTTAAAAATAACCAAGATTGAATTGAAGCGTAATACTGTCTGCACTCCCATGACAACCAGCACCGTTACAAAAAATAACAAGATAACTGGAACAATATCAACGTAAGTTCCCTTTGCTGGATTAAATGGACCACTCAATGCCGTTGGCAGATTGATGCCAAAAGTTCTTAAGAAAGCTTTTAAGTACTCACCCCAACCTGAGGCAGCCGATGAAATAGCTCCGGCGAACTCAATCATCATAAACCAACCAGCAATCCAAGCAGGATACTCACCAAAAACAGTATACAAATAGCGATAAACACCGCCTGAATGAGGCAATCTTGAAGCAAATTCAGCAAAGAACAATGCTGACATCGTCACACAAATAGCAGCAATAATAATCGAGATGGTAATGGAAGGTCCTGCATATTGCGAAGCACCCACTCCTGTTATGGTAAAAATACCAGTCCCGACCATCGAACCTACCCCTAAAAAGATAAGTTCAGCAAGCCCCAAGCGTCGTTGCAAATGACTTGTCTTTTGCGCCATTGGGGTCTTTCGAAAAATATCCATACATTCTCCTGTAAATTTAATAAAATTGTTGAATTAATTCATTTTCAAATATTTTCAAAATTGATAAAAAATTCATACACAACAAATTATAGTTTATGATAAAATCGTATAAAAATCAACTTTGTATTGAATTTTATCTTATAAAAAAACACATTGCTAAAATAAGGATAACCCTTATTTAGTAATGTGCTTTTTCTTATGCGTAACTAGACGATTTACTCGCTTTTATTGATGTCTTCTTTTAGCTCATCCATATTGAATTTTGCAAAAAGGTATTTACGATCTTGAACTGGGAAACGTTGATCTAGTTGGTCAACAGGTCCTACTTCAACAACACCTTCTGAAATCACAAAATCCATCACATGACCACCAAAAGTTAAATCATCTGAAATAAAGTGCAAATGATATCCTGCGACACTAACACCGTGGAACATCTGTGGCGTCCAAATGCCGACAATGGTACCAGTCACGTTTTCACGAGTATATTCTGGTTGACGTGTCGCTACTTCTGCAAATTTTGTATTTGGTGCAGATTTTGGAATCATGCGAACATGCATTTTAGAAAAAGTCCCTTTAATTTTAATCGAACGGAACAAGTTTACCCCATCATAATATGATTCAATGCGTTTTTTCAATTCAACATCATCCATTTCATAACGTTGTTTGAAAATCACTTCTGCTTGATGAGGGACAACTGCAGCATAAGGAACTTTGACATCATCAGAAACCTCAACAATTTCAGGTTTTCCGTTTGAACCGATAGCTTGATAGGCTTTACCGTCTAGAATAATCAACTCTCCATCAATAGAATCAAGTGTTCCAATTCCCAAATCACCGTGCTCTAAAAGTTCACCGATTGTTAATGTACCACCATAAAGACCAGCCATAAGGGCACTCAAGGTATTGTATTGGAAAAGTTTAATTGTTTCTGACATATTCTCCTTCACTTTCGTCATTTAAAATTAAATAATACTAATCTATTTTATTGCCAAATTCTCTAAAATGCAAGGCTTAATAAAATTCATCAGGTAAAATTGTTTCACCAAGTTTGATGTTATCTTTGTAGTCAATTGGAATATCAATCAAGACTGGACCATTTTCAGCTTCAGCAATAGCTTTTTTAAGTGTTGCTTCAAATGAATCTTTGCTATCAACTCGGTAACCTTTAGCACCAAAACTTTCAGCATATTTTACAAAGTCAACTGGTCCGAAGTCAACACCGGCAGAACGACCATATTTCATCTCTTCTTGGAATTCAACCATGTTGTATTTTCCATCGTTCCAGATGATGTGTACGATTGGTAAATTAAGGCGAACAGCTGTTTCTAATTCTTGTGCTGAGAATAAGAATCCACCGTCACCAGAGACAGAAATGACTTTTGTATTTGGGCGGACAAGCGCAGCTGAAATCGCCCATGGAAGAGCCACTCCAAGAGTTTGCATACCATTTGAAAATAGCAAATGACGTGCTTCGTATGATTTGAAGTAACGTGCCATCCAAATGTAGTGACTACCGACGTCAACAGTAACAGTCATGTCATCTGTAGTGTTTTCTTGTAAAACGTCAATAACATCAAGTGGGTGAACAAGACCTTCTTTAGAGTTTCGATCAAATTTCACATCCTCAACAACGTTTTTCTTAAGATTTTGAAGATAATCTACTGAGCATGCTGGTAATGTGTAGCCATTAACTGCTGGCAACAATAAGTCAATGGTATCAGAAATATCACCAATCAATTCGCGCTCTGGTTGGAAATAAGTATCGATTTCTGCTTGAGCTACATCGATAACAATGATACGTGCTGAAATTTCAGCATTCCAGTTACGAGCTTCATACTCGATTGGGTCATAACCGATTGCGATAACAAGGTCAGCTTTTTTAAGAAGCATATCACCTGGTTGATTGCGGAAAAGTCCAACACGACCAAAGAAAGTATCTTCTTCGAGTTCACGTGATACAATACCAGCACCTTGGAATGTTTCAACAACTGGCAATTTAACAGTTCCTAACAGTTTACGAATTGATTTTGTTACAGCTCGTGTAGAAGCACCGTTCCCTAAAAGTAGAACTGGCAATTTGGCATTGCGAATAGCTTGTGCAAGGTAGTTAATATCTTCAACAGATGCTGAACCAAGTTTAGGGTCTGTCAATGGTTTGATAGCTTTAACTGACACTGGACTGTCTGTCACATCTTGTGGAATTGATACAAAACTTGCCCCACGTTTGCCTGATTTTGCAGCACGATAAGCATTAGCAATTGTTTCAGAAAGAGTATTTGGATCATGAACTTCAACTGCTAATTTTGTAACAGGTTCCATCATCGCAACGTTTTTCATTGATTGGTGCGAACGTTTCAACAAATCACAGCGTTTTACTTGTCCTGAAATAGCAAGAACTGGATCCCCTTCGTCAGTCGCTGTAACCAAACCTGTTGCCAAGTTTGACACACCAGGTCCACTTGTTGTAATCACAACACCAGGATTTCCTGTAATACGTCCAATACCTTGTGCCATAAAGGCAGCATTTTGTTCATGACGAGCAACGATTAATTTTGGTCCTTTGTCTTCAAGGGTATCAAAAACTCGGTCAATTTTTGCCCCTGGAATACCAAATACGTATTCGATGTCATGGTTAATGAGACTGTCTACAACTAAGTCAGCCCCATATTGCTTTTGTTCTGTCATTTTATCTCCTATATTTAGATGACTAATCAAGAAAGGTATTTCCTTCAAAATACATCACTTATTAATATGATTAGTGATAAAATTAGTCAAATCTAAATCACAAAATTTTATTTTTTCACAAACATGAATCAATTATACCATAGTTTTACGAAATGTTTGTGAAATTTCGCTTGTGAAATTTTTATTTATCTTTAACCTATGTTAATGAAAATGTCTATGAAAACAGCATAAAAAAACGTAGCAATTGCTACGCTCTACTTTTTCTTATCTTTTCTTGTTCTGATAAAATCATAGCTAGTCATCAAGACAAATCCGACAAACACGACAATAATATTGCGCATCAAATCTCCACTTTGATCAAAGAACGATAACAAAACAAAAATGATAATAACTGTTATGAGATTACCAGCTAAAAGACTTTTAAAATTCATCTTCATCTATAAATTCCACCATATTAACATCATCTGGAACAAAGGTTAAATAGCGTTTTGCAACATCTTTTGCACGATCGATATAGCCAAATTCACGCAAAATATAAGCATAATCTTGTAAGAACTCAGGATTGTCTGCTAAATCTGTCGCTAAATCATCATAAATCTTAAGAGCTTTTTTATCAGCTTCAAGTGCTTGATAAGCTTTAGCAATGTTCCATTTTGTAAGAACATTATCGATATTATCACGATTTAGTGCAATCACATCTTCATAGCGCTCTTCTTCCAAATACAAGTTAGTCAAACGCATAAGCACATCTTCATCGTCTACAGCTACTTCTTTTGCTTTCACTAAATAGCTTTCAGCTTGTTTTGGATCATGTAATTCATATGAGAATTGTGATGCAGCAAGTAAAAGATTGGTATCAAATTCATTTTTTGCTAACCCTTTTTGAATTAAACGAAGAGCTTCTTCAGTTTTATTTTCTTCGTGAAGAGATTGCGCGTAGACATATTCATAACCTTCAAAGTCTGGATTCATTGTTTCCAATTGTTTGAAGTAAATATTTGCTTTTTGGTACTCTTCTTGGTCATACAAGATTGTTGCCAATTCAAAGATAGTATTATCATCGTATTCGATTTCTACAGCTTTTTCAAGGAACTCAATCGCAGCTTCAAATTTACCAAGACTAGCGTAAGCTCGACCAATACGTTGGTAAGTTGAGATACCAGTTAATTCCAAAATCTCACGATTATCTAACTTAGCGTATTCTTTAATCGCTTGATTGTAATTGCCAAGCTCAAGTTCAATTTCAGCAAGACCAAAGATAACCAATGGTTCATCACTGATTTCATTAGCCAACAAAAGTTTCTCACGCGCCACATCCGCAAGACCTTCCATTTCATAAATGTCTGCCATAACAAGAAGTGCTGACAAATAGGCATCACTATCAGGTGAAATCGCATCAAGATACAAGAATGCCCCCTCAATGTCGCCGTCTTCTGTAGCAATTTGTGCAAGATTGACATTAACTTCTGGGTATTCTTCACGCTCTTGCAAGTAGATTTCTTTTGCCTGCGGTAAAAATCCAATGCTTTCAAGATATTCAGCCAATTCTAAGAGCGTTTCCGCATCATCTTCTTTTAAAGCACGTTTAAAGTATTTATTAGCATGCTCCAAATCTTGACTTTGAAGCGAAGCTACCATTTTTTCACTATTTAACATTCTCTGTTTTTTCTTCTCCTTTTTCGACGATAAAATCTTCTTCGTATAAACCACTGACACCTTTGTACCAGTCAAAAATTTCTTTTACAACAACCTTGATAGACGCATAGATTGGAATTCCTAGGAAAACTCCCCAAATACCAAACATCGAACCAGACGTTAGCAAAATAAACATAATGGTAATTGGGTGAATGCTCAACTTGCTTCCCAAAACCAATGGTGCCACAAAACGTCCTTCAATAGTCTGTTCAATCACAAAAGTGACTAAAACCTTAACAAGCATAATCGGTCCTTGAACAATCCCCATAATCACAACAGGAACCATAGCTAAAAAGCTACCAAGATACGGAATCATATTAAGAAACCCTGCAATAATACCAAAAGTTGCCGCATAACGCAAGCCTATAATATTAAAGAAGACCGTAAACATAATTCCAACAACGATAGCAACCGTAACTTGACCTTGAACATATCCAGCAAGTTGTTTATTAATGTCACCAAGAATTCGTGCTGAGGGACGACGCATTTTTGTTGGCAGAGCCTTGATTAAACCATCCTTCATCTTATGACTATCACGTAAGAAATAAAATAGAATGAAAGGTGACATAATAATAGCAACAGTTACACGAGCTATAGCACTGGCAAAATTAGATGCCCAATCAAAAGCATTCTTAGAAAAACTTTCAGCGTAATCAACGGCCTTGTTGCTAATATTTACCAGCATATCCTGCAGCTCAGTCTGATAATTAGAAAGCCATGGACTTCTCAAAAGCTTAGAACCTTCAATGTTAACACTTTTAACATAGGCAGGTAAATTTTCAATAAATGACTTAACTTGCCCTTCAATCATCGGAATAAAGCTTGCAACTGCCCAAATAATCAAAGCGATAATAATGGCAAAAACAATAAAAATTGAAGTCGTTCGACTAAAACCACGACGTTCAATAAAAGCAACCAAAGGCTTAATCAGATAATAAAGAATGGCTGATATAACCAAAGGAAGCATGATGATAGCAAGAAATGCCAGAACCGGTTCAAATAAAAATGAAATCTTAGTAAACAAATAAAGTGTCAAAAAGACAATAAACGTAACCAAAATAGCTACTGTCGCTTGACTATTTAATACCCATTTGAAAAACCAGGAATCTGTAAACTTTTTTTCTTTATGACTGTCCATAAAAACCTCACTCACGTAAATCTATTCTTTAAGTGCTACTTATTATCATAGAAAGTGACACTTTTATCAACTAAACGTTGTTGGTCATCATAAGTAAATTTAGCTGAAAAGAATGGAACATCATCCAAAATCCACTTAAAGATTTCGTAATCACCTTCCCAAGTTGGTTTTGAAAGAACTTTATCATAAGGAACCCATTCCAATGTTCCTTCACGTGATTCCTCATCAGAAATCAACTCACCCTCAAAATCAGTCACTTTAAACACATAAGTGTACCAATCATGACCAGGCGTAAATTCTGGGAAAGTAATCACTCCCTTAAAGTCCATTTCTTTGACGATAAAATGAGTTTCTTCAAAAATTTCCCGCTTTGCGCATTCATCAGGAGTCTCACCTGCTTCAAGCTTACCACCAACTGAGATCCATTTTCCTTCATGAACATCATTTGGCTTTTTATTACGGTGCAAAAGCAAAAGTGCCTCACCATTATCAATATAACAAATCGTTGCTAACTTTGTCATCATTCTCTTCTTTCTCGTTTTCTTCTATTGTACCAGAAAAATAGCTATTATTCTGAATTTGATGTTAAGAAAAACAAGAACAATTCTTACATCAAAGGTTAACTTATGAGTTGTTTTTTTCCTAATGTAAAGTGAGAAAAAGCACGTAGAGCTTCTAAGTGCTTAAAAAAACAATAGCATCTTGGTACTTCTTCAAACGTTTAATGTCATTTTCAGTAACATGAGTAAGCCTTGATAAATCCGAATTGTGCTTCAAATCCGCTAACTTGACAACACGTGCTAATTCATTTGTTTTAACAAGTTTAAGATATTGCTTATACGATTGACCAGTTTTTCTAGTCAATAAATCAACTGCTTTTATAATCTCAGATGAGAATCCTGCATTTTCTAAATCTCTCAGCTGACAAGGAGTGTCTTCTATCACATCATGTAAATAGGCAACAATTTTTTCATCATCTTTCGTGACGAATGACGCTACAGTCTCAGGATGTAAAATATAGGGTGCACCGGCTTTGTCAACTTGACCTTTATGCGCTCTTTTAGTAATTTCGTGAGCTAATTTAACGTCATCTCTCATCACTGCTCCTCCTTTATCCAAAAAGTAAACTTATTATAACATTTTCCCCTATACTTTGCCCCTTCTACATAAAAAAGCCCTTCACACAAGCTGAAAAAGCTTGATGTGATAGGCTTTTTAATTTATTAGTCAAGAACTTTTTGTGTTTTAGCGTAGTTAGCTTCAACTGCTTCTTTTTCAGCTTTCCACCAATCTTGGTTATCTGTATACCATTTGACTGTTGCTTCAAGTCCTTCTTCGAAGTTAGTGTATTTTGGTTCCCAACCAAGTTCTTCACGAAGTTTAGTTGAATCGATAGCGTAACGAAGGTCGTGACCTGCACGGTCTGTTACGTGATCGTAAGCGTCTTTTGGTTGACCCATTTTTTCAAGGATAAGTTCAAGAACTTCTTTATTGTTCTTTTCACCATCTGCACCGATAAGGTAAGTTTCACCGATACGTCCTTTTGTCAAGATTGCCCAAACACCAGTTGAGTGGTCGTTTGTGTGAATCCAGTCACGAACATTTTTACCATCACCGTAAAGTTTTGGTTTAATTCCTGACAAGATGTTTGTGATTTGACGAGGAATGAATTTTTCGATGTGTTGGTATGGTCCGTAGTTGTTAGAGCAGTTAGAGATAGTTGCTTTAACGCCAAATGAACGTACCCAAGCTTTTACGATCAAGTCTGATGCAGCTTTTGTTGATGAATATGGTGAACTTGGGTTATATTTTGTTTCTGCAGTGAATTTTTCACCTGGTCCTTCACCATGTCCTGGAAGGTCTTCACGAAGTGGAAGATCTCCGTAAACTTCGTCAGTTGATACGTGGTGGAAACGAAGGTCGTATTTACGAGCTGCTTCCAAAAGTGTGTATGTACCAACAAAGTTTGTTTGGATAAATGGACTTGGATCTTTCAATGAGTTATCGTTGTGGCTTTCTGCAGCGTAGTGAACGATTGCATCAGCTTTAGCAGCCAATTTGTCAACCAATTCTGCGTCAGCGATATCACCAACAACCAACTCAACACGGTCACCAAGGATTTCTTCCAAGTTTGCACGGTTACCAGCATATGTTAATTTATCAAGTACTGTAACGTGTACATCTGGGTGGTTATTGTAAACATAGTGTACAAAGTTTGAACCGATGAAACCTGCACCACCGGTTACGATGATATTTTTGTATTCAGACATAATTAAGATACAAAGGGACGTTTCGCTTGCGAAAAATCTCGTAGAAAAATAGGAAATCTGACGCAGACGACTAGCGTCTAGGAAGATTTATCTTTTTTCTTGGAGATTTAGTCCCGTGTTCAGTTTGAAAAACTGAACACTCCTTTCTGATTAAATTTTGTTAAATATTTAAAGTCTTAGTTCAAATCATCTTTACTTAAAGGTTTAACGTCTTTAAGCAATGGGTGATTTTTATCTGCTTCAGAAACTTCTGCTTCTTCCAAGTTTTCCCATTTGATACCAAGAGTTGGATCTGCGTAGTTTACAAAAGCGTATTTTGGTTTAAGTTCAAGTGCCCAGTAATCATTGACTAAGTAGCTGTATGATACTTTATCAGACAATACTTGGAAACCATTAGCGACACCACGTGGAACAAAGATACCTTTTGAAGCGTCGATAACTGTTTGATAAACGTGACCAAAGCTTTCACCTTCACGCAAATCAACCCATGAACCTAGAACTTTACCTTCGTCTGCAACTGAGATGTATTTATCCCATGGTTCTGCGTGAAGTCCGCGCAAAACATTTTTGTGTGAGAAGCTGACGTTATTTTGCAATTTTCCTTCTGCAAAGAATGATTCTGGGAAACCAAGCGGTAACATTTTTTCCTTTTGGAAGTTTTCTTTGAACCAACCACGGTTATCTCCATGAACTGGAATATCGAATTCAATCATTCCAGGAATAGCCTCGATTTTTCGTGCTGCTAATTCTTTACCAAAAAATTGTTCTGTCATTATTCTTCTCCAATCAAACGGAGCAAGTATTTTCCGTATTCGTTTTTCTTAAGTGGTTGTGCAAGTTCGCGCACATCATCTTTTGTGATGTAGCCCATGCGGTATGCAATTTCTTCCAAGTTTGCCACTTGAAGGTTTTGCATACGTTGCACTGTTTCGATGTATTGAGCTGCTTCAAGAAGGCTTTCGTGTGTACCAGTATCAAGCCATGCAAATCCACGACCCATAACTTCTACTGAAAGATCTCCCCGTTCTAGGTAAACTTTGTTGACATCTGTGATTTCAAGTTCACCACGTGCACTTGGTTTAATGCTTTTAGCAATCTCAACAACATCATTATCGTAGAAGTAAAGACCTGTTACGGCATAGTGTGATTTTGGATGTTCTGGTTTTTCTTCAATTGAAAGAGCGTTGAAATCTTCATCAAATTCAACAACACCAAAACGTTCTGGGTCTTTAACTTGGTAACCAAATACTGTAGCACCTTTTTCTTTGCTTGCCGCTTTTTGAAGCATTTTGCTAAGTCCAGCACCGTGATAAATGTTATCACCCAAAACAAGTGCTACGTTGTCATCACCGATGAAGTCTTCACCAATGATAAATGCTTGTGCCAATCCATCTGGACTTGGTTGTACAGCATAAGAAAGTGAAATACCAAATTCAGAACCATCACCTAGTAATTCTTCAAAACGGTGAATATCAGTTGGTGTTGAGATGATTAGGATATCTCGGATACCAGCCAACATCAATGTTGATAGTGGATAATAAATCATTGGTTTATCATACACTGGCATAAGTTGTTTTGAAGCTGCACGAGTCAAAGGATACAAACGTGTTCCTGAGCCTCCTGCAAGAATAATACCTTTCATAGTTAGGTCTCCCTCTTTATAAATAAATATCAATTATCAGAACTATTTTATCATTTTTTGCAAATGCTGTCACTAATCTTCCTAATTTTACAGGCAATTAGAGACTATTATTGACAAATGTTAGCTAAAAATCCTACAAATGATAAAACGGATTTGTCTCAGCTTTACTTGCTAAGAATTCGACGTTCCAGTCACCTTCTGCTTTCCAAGCATTAAATTTCTCAAGTAGTTTGTCAACCATAAGCACTTCGATATGATGTCCTGGGTCGATAGCTAGCATACCATTTGTAATCATTTCTTGGGCTGTATGATAATAAATGTCCCCTGTAATATAAACTTGGGCACCTTTTGCCATTGCATCACGATAAAAGCTTTGGCCACTTCCACCACAAATAGCGACACGATTAATAAGTTGTTCTTGACTGCCGTATGCCACCAAACGAACACTGTCGAGCTGGAATTTTTCTTTAACTTTTAAAGCAAATTCTGAAAAAGTTTGTTCTTTGATGTTGCCGACACGACCAATACCGTAGCCATCAGAAGTCGGACTCAAAATCTCAGTATCAGTAATTTCCAAAAGCTCACAGAACCAGTCATTCAGACCATCTGAAACGATGTCAATATTCGTATGACTGACATAAACTGCGATATCGTGCTTAACCAAATCCAGATAAATCTGATTTTGAGGAGTTGCCACTAGATCTTTAAGCGGACGGAAAATCGGTGCATGTTTAACAATAATCAAATCAACATTATTTTCAATTGCTTCAGCGACAGTTGTTTCACGCACATCAAGTGCAATCATAACTCGATTCACTTCTTTGTCAAGTGTTCCGATTTGAAGTCCTGAAACATCGCCTTCCATTGAGAGTTCGCGAGGGCAATATGCTTCATAACGTGCAATAATTTCGCTAGCCTTCATTGATTGCCTCCTTGATGGCTGTCATTTTTTGTAAAATAGCAGAGCGATCATCAACTCGAGTTTCTGGAACATGTGGTAAAGCAATTTCAAGTTTTTTCAACTCTCGTTGCCAGCGTGCTTTAAAGACATCAGACTTTTCTTGATTCAAAAATGGACCAAAGCGCAATTCTGTCACTGATAACTCCATTTGGCCGTTTTCAACCACCATGATTTCGTAGAATTTATCATTTTCAGTCATGATTTTTTCAGCAACCAACTTGAAGCCATTGTTCATCAACCAAGTACGAAGCTCATCTTCACGGTTGTTAGGTTGTAAGATAAGACGCTCTACGTTTGCTAATTTTTCAGCACCAGCAGCCAAAATATCGGCAATTAATCCGCCACCCATGCCGCAAATTGTGATTGTTGTAATGTTATCAGATGCTTCAAATGCTGCTAGACCATCAGCTAAGCGAACATCAATCTTGTCTGATAAAGCCGCTCCAGAAACGTTGTGAACTGCAGCTTCATAAGGCCCCTTCACAACTTCTCCAGCAATGGCAAAATCAATTTTTCCTTCTTCCATTAGAGCAATCGGTAAGTAAGCGTGATCACTTCCAACGTCCAATAAACGCGCTCCTTGTGGCACAAATTCAGCCACATCAGCTAAGCGCTGTGATAATACTGTTTGCATAATTCTTCCTTCTAAAATATCATTCATTTTATTATATCAAAAACGACTTCTCCTTACAAAAGCACTATAAAAAGCAGTCCATATGAACTGCTAATTATTTTTGATATTTTCTTTATAAAACTTGCAATAAGTTTGGACTGGACAGATATCGCAATTAGGCTTTTTAGCCAAGCAATGATAGCGTCCAAAGAAAATCAAACGATGATGCGTCAAAATCCAATCTTTCTTTGGAATTTTTTTCATCAAATCCTGTTCAATCTCCTTAACATCAGCATCTGGTGCAGAAATGTTAAGACGTTTTGCAATTCGTGAAACATGCGTATCGACAGCAATTGACGGCACGCCATAAACTTCAGCTAGTACGACATTAGCTGTCTTTCGACCAACACCAGGCAAGGTTTCTAGTTCTTTATGTGTCTTAGGTACTTTGCCATCAAAATCTTGCAAAATCGCACGCGCAGTCTTGATGATATTCTTAGCTTTATTTTTATAAAGCCCAATCGCACGAAGACAATCTTCCACATCAGACAGATTAGCCATCGCCAAATCCTCAATCTCAGGATACTTCTTCCAAAGATTTGGTGTAACTTTATTGACGGCTTTATCCGTCGTTTGCGCAGACAATATCACCGCAACCAAAAGTTGAAATGGCGTTTGCCAATCCAACTCACAACGGGCATCAGGATACATATCACCGATAATTTCTAAGACTTTCTTTAAACGTTCTCGTCCAATTCTCATCAGTCACTCCACAAATCCATAGCAGCCAAAAAGTCGTCTGAAACATTGACCTTACCAGCTTTAGAATCTTCGTGTTCTTTACGTCGTTCTTCAACTTGACGTAGCGTTGTTATACCTTCACGACGCCAATTGCGCAAAATGGCATTGATGTAATTCCAGTTTGTTTTTCCGTTGAAAACGGCTTCGCGCAAAGCCGCACGTACCAAGTCAGGCTCAGTCTTATCCTCACGAATGGTTTTTTGCAAATCTTCCAATTCAAATGGACTCAACATACGACCTAATTCACGTTCAAAATCTTCAACTAACTCTTTTAATGGATTAGAAGCTTGCTTTTTAGCCACTTGTTTTGGTGCTTCTACCAAGTGATCCAACAATTCTAATACTGGGCTAGCATCAAAAATCACTTCGATTTCATTTTCAAGCTCAATCGTCTTCATATCAAGTAGACCTTGTGCTGCCAAATCAGATATTGAACGATTCACTTCAGCAACTGTTTTATCGAGAGCACTGGCAATTTGACTTGGTGCCAAATCATCCATTTTAGTCGTATTTTGTAAATAAATAAATTGCCAGATCAAAAAGTCATCTGAACTTTTGAAAATGTCTTTGTAATGAAACAAAAGAGCACTTGGTAACACTAAATTACCAGATTTATAATTTTCTAAATAACTCATAATATCATTCCTAAAAGATTTTTACATCCACTAAAACTTAACATATCAAAAGACGGCTAACTTTTCAACTCCAGCTAATCATAGAAAACCATAAAATGAAGGCTCTTTTTCTAACTCCTCTAACAAATATGGGGTTTCTTGATAAACAGCATAATTAATCCAGTTACTAAAAAATGTCGTTGCAGCCATATTCCACTTCATTGGAACATCTTGCTCTGGATTATCGTTGGTATAATAATGCTCAGGAAGATTCGGATTTTTCCCAGCTTTCAAATCACGTTTGTATTCACGGTCCAAAGTTTCACGGTCATATTCCAAATGCCCAAAACTATAAACCTCACGCAAATCTTTACTTGCCACAATAGACAATCCAACCGACGGTCCTTCAGCAATTACCTCAAGATTATCGATTTTGTCAACATCTTCATGACGAACTTCCGTATGCCTAGAATGCGGAGCCATAAAGGAATCATCAAAACCTCGAACAATTGGATTTGATGGTTCTTTTACTGTTTGAGAAAAGATACCCGATAATTTTTGTTCTAACATAACCTTTTTAATGCCATATTTGTAATAAAGCCCTGCTTGAGCTCCCCAACAAAGATGAAGCGTCGAATAAACATGAGTTTTTGCCCAGTCAAAAATATCACAAAGCTCTTCCCAATAATCCACTTCTTCAAAAGGCATCGTCTCAACAGGCGCACCAGTAATAATCAGACCATCATAATACTTGTGCTTAACATCTGAAAAAGTTTTATAAAAAGTTTCCAAATGCTCAGCTGTTGTATTTTTCGACTCATGGCTTGTCATATAAAGAAATTCTACATTAATTTGCAATGGGGTGTTGGCAAGCAAACGTAAAAGTTGCGTTTCCGTCACTTCTTTTGTTGGCATTAGATTGATAATGAGAAAATCCATCGCACGAATATCTTGGTGTTTTGCACGTTTATTATCCATGATGAAGACATTCTCTTTGCGCAAAATGTCTAAGGCCGGTAATTCTTTATCAAGTTTTATTGGCATGAAAATATCTCCACTCTATAATATTATTTTTAAGTAATATTATAAGAGATGGAGATATAGTTTTCAATTATATAATTTCTTTAGGTAGTTATAGTTTTTAACTATAATTATCCTGGGAAATTCATTAAGACTTTCGTATCATAACCTTCAAGTGCTTTACGTCCGTTCAATCCGTCCAATTCAACAAGGAAAGCACATCCAGCAACGATACCACCAAGGCGTTCTACCATTTCGATAGTAGCTTTCACAGTACCACCTGTTGCCAAAAGGTCATCAACGATAAGGACACGTTGTCCAGGTTTGATAGCATCAGCATGCATACATAGTGTATCAATGCCGTACTCTTTTTCGTAATCAGCTGAGATTACTTCACGTGGTAATTTACCAGGTTTACGAACTGGTGCGAAACCAATTCCAAGTTCAAATGCAACTGGGCATCCTACGATAAATCCGCGTGCCTCTGGACCAACAATCATGTCGATCTTCTTGTCAGTAGCATACTGTACAATTTCGCGAACAGCATAGCTATAAGCATTTCCATCTGCCATCAAAGGAGAAATATCACGAAAAGTGACTCCTTCTTTAGGATAGTTTTCAATTGTAGCGATATAATTTTTTAAATCCATTTTCTTCTTTCTATGGGCTTTTTGCCAAAAAATGTTTTACATTTCATTATAGCATATTTTTTCTAAAAGGGAAGAGATTTTGGCAATTAAATTTTGAGACCTTAGTTCTGATAGTTGACTTGCCATTCTTTTACTAATGGATAAGAAACCAACTTGCTATCATCCAAATTTTCTTTATGCATATCAACCGCTGTTATCTGTGAATTGTCATAAGTTGTGTAGTAGTAAATTCCCTTATCAGTGTTGATGCATGAGCTATAAATAGTGTACTCATATTTGCCACTTTCATCGACATAGCAAAGTCCTTTTTGTTGTTCAACGGATTTTAAAATGTGGAAGAATTGATTAACACTGCTTTCTTCTGTTTCTTCAGCCACAGAATTTAATTTTGTAAAAGTAACTTTTACATAACGTGACATTGATGATAAATCACCAGGCAAGCCAAGTCCACCCATGCCACGGCTATAAGTTTCAAGTTCTAACTCTTTAGCAAAACGATTTTCTGAAACCTTTGGAGATAGATGACGATAGTTATTCAAATTGAATAATTGTTTATCAAAAGTTGGATTATTAGTCAAAACACCTGTTGAGTTATCGTAAACTTTTAACCCTTTAGCAAGTGGTTCTAGCACAATTGATTCATGACCGTCTGCTACCAACCAGTGTAGCGGACTTGGTTGAAAATCTGAGCTGAAAGCTTCGTTTGTTATATTAAGATTTTTACATAGTCCCTTAACTTCTGCAACAGATTCACATTGTGACAATAACCAAGGAATGAATTCAAAGGATGCAACATTAACCTTATCTTCTGCTACTTCTTGATAGTTAGCATTGTCTGGAAAATTCAATCCTGCCATACCCAAACCTTTTTCATTAACGGCTTCATAAAAAAGTGGATAATCATCAACTACGGTCGCCATACCAATCATGGCAAAATGGCTGTTATTTTCTCCTTGGTGTCTAAACGAAAAAGGATAATTTCGAGGACAAATCGTTACCGTTTCATTGTAAGAAAAGTCCAAATCAAGATTTCGACCAAAGTAATTATCTTTAGTTGTATAAGTAATTGCAGTACACATAAGAAACCTCCTTTAAAAAATACCTTAAAAGTCATCTAAAGCCCTATAGTCTCATTATAGTTCCAATTTAAAAAGTTTTCAATTTTTAAGTAAGTGTTCTCTATGGAAAAAAACTAAAAAAGCTACGCTTAGCTAAGCAACGTAACTTTTTAGTCTAGTTCATCAACCAGTCATAAATTTCTTGCGGCGTTCCAAGTGCCATAAGCTCTTGAAATTTCACTTCTTGCTTAAGATTTTGATAAATTTTACTGTCAGAAATGCTGCGCTTCTCAGCATCTTTATTGACGACCATCACTCCATCTGTGACGGTTACAAAATCCAATTCATCAAAAACCTGAATCATTTTGACCAAAAGAATATCAGGAATATTAAGATAATGACTCAATTCTTTCAGCTTGTAACGAACATCAAATTCAGGGAATTGATAAATCGTTTTATAAAGCTTAGCAAATTGATCTCGTGTACCGTATCCTGTTAGGTAATAAGCACGCTTGATGTGGTTTTTGAAATAAATAGCATCAAATTGTTTACCTACAAAAAGTGATTTTAATTCATCAGCACTCTCTGGAACGTCTAGAACAACTACCTCACTTGCAGTTGTATCTTCATCTAGAACAGGCACACGCTCAGGAAGGCTTGCATTTTTAGCACGAATATCAATCAACTGAACACCGTCAACACGCGCATCTTCAAGCATCAATTGTACAGTAGTCTGACCATTCCATTTATTGATTGACAAAGTCACAGCAAGGCAAAGATTTTGTGCTTGTTGGAACTCTTGGACTAGGTGTCCTTGGTTAAAAGCAACCAGATCAACAGCTGTTGAACCTTGCGTAATTTTCAATTTCAAGTGTGCACCATTTTGCCCCATGGTACGCGCTTGCTTAACTTCAAAATCTTTAATCTCAAAAACTGGTTTTGGATTGTCCATACCAAACGGTGCAATTTTTTCAAGGCTCTTAACCGTGTCTAAATCAATTTCAGCTAGTGGCAAAACTTCGTCAATTGTCAGCGTCTTTTTCTGTGACAAATCAATGCCATTATCAGCAATGTAGTCGCACAATACCTGAGATAGTTGTTCAAGATTTTCAACTGGCAAAGTCATTCCAGCAGCACCAGCATGTCCACCAAAAGCCTCAAATAAATCACGATGGTCATCGAGTGCTTGGAAAATATTGATAGCTTCAATACTTCTTGCCGAACCTTTCGCCATGCCATCTTCGATATTTAAAACGATAACAGGCTGAGCAATATGTTCTAAAATACGTCCAGCTACAATCCCTAAAACACCTGGATGCCAACCTTCCTTGGCTAAAACTTGAACTGGCTTATCCAAATCCACCATGTTCATAGCTTCATCATAAATCTTTTGAACGATTTCTTTACGCTCTTCGTTCTTTGCATTAATCATCTGAGCAATGCTTAGTGCTTCTTCATCATCAAATCCCGTTAATAATTCAACAGCAGGATTTGGATCATCAAGACGTCCTAGAGCATTTAACTGCGGAGCGATTTTAAAACCAACAGTCTCTTCATTAACATCCAACATGTCAATATCAGACACTTTCATCAGCTCCATTAAACCAATGCGTTCAGTCTGCTTAAGCATTTCAAGTCCAACTTTAACCATGATTCGATTTTCATCAGTCAAACTGACCATATCTGCAATCGTACCGATAGCAACCAAATCAAGCATTTCTGTCGGAATAGATTCAAGCAAAGCACAAGCTACTTTGAAAGCAACACCGCAACCAGCTAAATACTTAAACGGATAATTTCCTTCTGGATGCTCTGGGTGCACAATCGCAAAGGCTTCTGGAAGCTCAGCTGGCAAACCATGGTGGTCTGTCACGATAACATCAACACCTTGACTTTGTGCGTAGCTAATCGCTTCATGTCCAGCCACACCGTTGTCAACTGTAATAATCAGCGAAACCTGTTGTTGTTCGATGAAATATTTATAAACAGATTCATTTGGACCGTAGCCGTCCACAAAACGATTTGGCAAGTAGACTTGAGCTTCCGCACCTAGCATTTCAAGTGCTTCTTTCATAATACTTGCACTTGTCATACCGTCAGCATCATAGTCTCCGTACACTAAGATTTGTTCATAATTTTCAATTGCTTGACGAATACGGGCAACAGCTTTGTCCATATCATGTAAGAGATATGGGTCATGCAATTTTGATAAATCATTTGACAAAAATTGAGTTATTTTTTCTTCTGTATCAATACCTCGACTGTAAATAATCTTACTAGCCAAGGCAGTTATTTTTTCTTTTTTTGTCAGGTCAAAAAAGCCATCATCTGGCGCTTTTTCAATATTTTTCCAATGGTATTTACTTGTTATCATTCACTTCTCACTTCTTACGTAGAATTGAAAGGAGGTTATTTGTAGTTAAACACTTTTCGTGCTAGAAAATCAGCAATTTTTGGGAAAAGTGTATAGAATTTATGAGCTGCTGCCATTGAAAATGGCATATTCACTTCACGTTTATTCTTACCTAAAATGGCAACCGTACGACGGGCAACATAATCTGGTTGAAGAACAAATTTGTCAACGCTCTTTAAGTACTCGCCAGATGGGTCTGCCTTGTCAAAGAATGTCGTTGCAATTGGTCCAGGGTTAATAGTGGTCACATAGACATTACTATCAGCAAGTTCCAAACGAAGAGCATTTGAAAAGCCAATCACTGCAAATTTTGTTGCAGAATAAACAGATGACTTAACCGACGAAATCAAGCCAGCAATACTTGCGATATTAACAATATGCCCATGTCCTGCTTCTTTCATCTTGTGACCAACTAAACGTGAAAAAGTCATGGTTGCAAATGTATTGATATCAAACATATCACGGATTTGTGCTGTTGTATAAGCATCAAATTCACTAAAATCACCGTAGCCAGCATTGTTAATGAAGACATCAATGTGATCATGATTAGCGTACAATTTTTCAACCATGTCACCAATCGCCTCATCACTTGTCATGTCTAATTCATAACAAGCTGTATTTGGTCGGTTGGCGTAACATGCTTCCAAACGTTTTAGGTTTCGTCCTAAAGCAATAACGAAATCATCTGTCGGTAATTGTTTTACGATTTCTTGAGCAAGACCACCTGTTGCCCCTGTGATTGCGATTATTCTCATAAGCTAACTTCTTCCAAATCTTTAACTAAGTGTGTATTTTCAAAAATGACTTTGGCATCATTTTCGATTTGCTTGCATTCGCGACCCAAGAAACGAGCACTAACATGGTTAAGCAGCAGACATTTTGCTGACGCTTCTTTTGCAATTTGAGCAGCTTGTGTCCCCGTTGAGTGGCCATGCTTACGAGCAATTTTCTCATCACCTTTACCATAAGTTGATTCGTGGACCAAAATATCAGCACCAAGGCCAAGACGAACACTAGCATCAGTCTGACGTGTGTCACCTAAAATAGTAACCACTTTTCCTTTTTTCGGTGCTGAAATATAATCTTTAGCAATGATTTTTGTGCCATCTTCAAGCACAACATCTTGTCCGCTCTTGATTTTTCCAAACAATGGACCAAATGGTACACCAGCCGCTTTCAAAGCTTCCGCATCAAGCGTTCCTTCAAGATCTTTTTGCATCACACGGTAGCCAATACAGAAAATAGTGTGATCGAGCTTTTCAGCATAAACCACAAATTTATCTGTCTCCATGATTTTTCCAAGATTATTTTCGTCAAATTCGTGGAAATGAATACGATATGGCAAACGTGCACCTGACAAGCGCAAGCTATTTAAAACATAAGAACGAATGCCTACTGGACCATAAAGATCAAGGTCAGTCTGTTCTTCATTAGCTTGAAAGGCGCGGCTTGCTAGAAATCCTGGCAATCCAAAAATGTGGTCACCGTGTAAGTGTGTGATAAAAATGCGTTTTATTTTACGTGGACGAATTGTAGTTTCCAAAATTTGGCGTTGTGTGCCCTCGCCGCAATCAAACATCCAGACTTCGTTGATCTCATCAAGTAACTTTAATACTAAACTTGACACATTACGTGACTTTGAGGGCTGACCCGCCCCTGTTCCCAAAAATTGTAATTCCATATATACCAATAAAAACCGAAGTTTTTAGTTATCCTTCCTATTTCGTTACTTTTACATACGCAATGAATTCACGCTGATCAAAGGTATAGTAGACTTGCCCTTGATAATGCGCCAACAAATCTGATAATTCATCACGATTAAAACTTTTTAGCTTAACCATGTTACCTTTTAATTTTGAAACATGGCTGAGCAGACTGCTTTCTGGCGTTAAGTCTTCAAGTTCTTCGTCATCAAAGTCCATTTTTGACATTTTAATCTTATCAGCTTCAACATAGACTTTGTATTGTGGGAAAACCCGAGCCAATTCAAACAAGACATCCGTTGTCACTGCTTCATCCTTTTCAGAGAAAACACGCGCAACTTCTTTGTCATTTTCATAAGTGAAACCATATGATTTTCCAGATAAATTCAAGCGAATAAACGGTTTATGCTCGTCAAAAGATGGTTTGTCATTTAACAAATCAAGTGCTTTTGACAGTTCAAAGTAATAATCCGTTGCTGCTTGTGGAGATTGTTTTTGATACATTTCTGCAAAATAAGCGTTAATAACACTTGGTGGTGGTGTGATAAAACTCAATTTTTGCGCATCAGTTAAATCTTCCAAAGTATTTTTCAAATACACTTTATCAAGTGATGTAAAACCACCATATTTTAAAGCTAAGCTTATATAATCAGTCATAGAATTCTTCTAGTCTCCATTTATTTTTGGGATTAATGTAACCTGTAATCGTTTCGTATTCTTGTGCAAAGTCATAACGGTCAAGAAGCGCAATTTTATTTAAATCATAAAGCTTGTAAGCCTGACTTTGATGCACACGAATGCTAAAAGGTTCAAAAATCTCACGAATTTCATTAATAATTAATCGACGCAAGAGTGAACGAGCATCCTTATCACGCGCTGAAATGCGAACATTTGGAAAAGCTGTCGCTGCAAAATGCTCTGCCACATCCATTTTGTTATAAACTGCTAAGCGAGGAATATCAAGCATATCCAACTCTTTTAACAAATTCATAACCACTTTTTCATGTTCGGCATGATTTGGGTCGCTGGCATCGATGACATGCAAAAGCAAATCAACATTTCGGCTTTCTTCCAATGTTGACTTAAACGCCGCTACCAATTCTGTCGGTAAATTTTGAATAAATCCAACCGTATCTGTGAGAGTCACTTGAAATTGATTTTGCAAATAAATTTGCTTTGTCGTTGCATCCAAAGTCGCAAACAATTCATCAGCTTCGTACTGCTTATCATTTGTCAAAACATTCATAATCGTTGATTTACCAGCATTTGTGTAGCCAATCAAACCAATTTTAAAGACTTGTGACTCATTGCGTTTTTCTCGACCAGTTTCACGATTCTTCTCAACGATTTTCAGTTGACGTTCAATATCTGAAATTTGATTGCGAATCGAACGACGGTTAAGCTCTAACTGACTTTCACCAGGTCCACGACTACCAATTCCACCTGCTTGTCGGCTAAGCATAACACCCTGACCAACAAGACGTGGCAACATGTATTTGAGTTGAGCCAGATGAACTTGCAATTTACCTTCGTGACTACGGGCACGCATGGCAAAAATATCTAGAATCAACTGCATGCGGTCAATAACTTTAACGCCAAGTTCTGCTTCCAAATTAACATTTTGACGCGGTGTTAAGCGGTCATTGACAATCACAGTATCAATCTCATCAGCGTCAACAATCGCTTTGATTTCAGCTAATTTCCCTGAACCAATCAAAGATTTACTATCATATTTCTCACGCTTTTGACGATAAGATGAGACTACCTCAGCACCTGCTGTTTCTGCGAGTGATGCCAATTCTTCCATTGACATTTCAAAGTTTTCTGTGTCAGGCAACTCAACTCCTAGCAAAATCACTCGTTCTTGGTGCTTATTTGTTTCAATCATCTTGTACTCACCCCTTTACTTAATTAATCCGTAAATATCATTATAACAAATTTTTATTTAAAAAGGGTAAAGGAGTTTTTGCTTCTACCTTACATTTTCTTATCATTTAAGAAACGGTCAACATCTTCTGCAACTTTTGTTTTAAAATCTGTTTCAGAAACATTATAAAACTGAACTGCCATTCGATTTCTAAACCAAGTTAACTGGCGTTTGGCAAAGCGTCGTGTGTTTTGTTTTAATTTTTCAACACAGTTTTCAAGAGAATCTTCTCCTGAAAAGTATGGGAAAAGTTCTTTGTAGCCAATAGCTCGTGCTGCTTGGACCTCACGATAATTGTCATAGAGCCATTTTACCTCATCCAAAACCCCATTTTCAACCATGAGATCAACGCGATGATTAATGCGGTCATACAGAACTTGACGATCGTCATTTAGACCAATCAAGTAAGCATCATAATCTGTTTCTTTGTTTTCCAAATCTTTTCCAAATTTAGCTACCTCAAGTGCTCGAATAGCTCGACGTCGATTAATCTGAGGAATTTCAATTTTTTGCTCTGCTATTTTTTCAAAAAGCTCGTCGTCTGATAAAAGGTCAAGCTCTTTTCGATAAGCAAGAACCTTTTCTTGATCTACTTGCCCCCCCAGATGGTAACCTTCTAGTAAGCTTTGAAGATAAAGTCCTGTTCCCCCGACGATAATCGGAAGTTTGCCTCGACTGACAATATCTGAAATGGCTGCGCTAGCTTCCTGAACAAAATCATAAACCGAGTAAGTCTCATCAACATTGCGCACATCAATCAAATGATGCACTGCTTCAGCTTGTTCTTCAGGAGTTGCTTTTGCCGTTCCAATATCTAATTGACGATAGACTTGCTGACTATCACCGCTGATAATTTCTCCGTTGAAATGTTTTGCTAGCTCAATTCCCAGTGCTGTTTTTCCAACAGCAGTCGGCCCAACTACAGCTAGCAGTTTTATTTTTTTTGACATTTATTTTTATCCGTCCTAAGCCTGATTTTTTAGTAAAATAACATTTTCACTTGAACTTTTAGGCAATTTTAGTTATCATTATTATAACACAAGGTGGTAGGACAAGAAAACAAATCCTACTGCTACAAAAGAGTATAAAGAACTCTTTATACTCCCTGTTCTTATCAGTAAGGAGGAGAATTATTATGGCTAAAAAATTCGCATTTGCTAAAGGTCTTGCTACTGGTGTGGTAGCCACTGCAGCTACAGTTGCTGGCGCTATCTTTGCAGTTAAGAAAAAAATTATTGAACCTGAAGAAGAAAAGACTGCTTTCATTCAAGAAAATCGTAAAAAAGCAGCACGTAAACGTATTTCTCACTAATTGCTGAACAAACTAAAAGCTATGAGTCTGTTTCTCATAGCTTTTTTATGTATCTTTTTACAAAATCTCCCACTCTTCAATACCAAATTCATCCAATAATGCTTGAATCTTATCAAATGCTAAACGAAAATGCTCTAATTTGTGTCCATCTGAACCAATGGAATATTTATGGCAACCAAGTTCTTTTACTAGACTTAGTGCATATCGATAAAGCTCTTCTTTGTCATACAAATACATGGATTTACTATTTAACTCAAAAGCTAAATCATGGTCAATCATTTTCTGGAAGATACGCTTTAATTGAGGTTCATAAACTTTTAAATCCTCGACTGTCATATCAAAAATTCGAAAGCCATAATCAAAATGCGCTAAAACATCCGCATCCACGCGCCCAATAGCGTACTCCAACTTATCCAGATATTCTTGAATAATCTCCGCTTTATCCATATCTGCCACTTCATCATCAAGGTAATCATTTGTCCCATTATGGTGAACTGATAACAATTTTAAGTCATAGTCCTTATCTGCTAAATAAGCAATAATATCATCTTCACGTGGCTCATAATAGCCAATTTCAATTCCTTTTTTGATATGATTGCCATATTTTCGATTAAGCTCAGCTATTTCACGCGAATAAGCGTCGTAATCCGGCACATCATCTTGCTTAGTATAAGGATTTGACAAATCATAGTGCTCTGTTGTCACAATATCACCATCATAATGAGTTAAATAATCTTCAAACTGAGCCTCTGAATCATATGAAAAATATGTGTGTAAATGATTATCTCGCATCCTCTACCTCGCTTATCTTTACTTGTGACTAATCTAATCCTCAATACCATCTGCCATGCGCTCTTCTCCCCACCAATTTGGCATCAACTCACCAAGTGTAATGGTTTCACGCTTGTCATAGTCAATCATAAATTCCAAATCTTTATTTTTAGATGACAATTGCATCAAAAATTCACGGCAGGCACCACAAGGCATACCTGAACCACCACCATTTGGCGCTTTATCACGAAAGGCAATGATACGCTTTATAGTCGTTTGACCAGATTGCTGGAACATATTAAATGCTGCAGCTCGTTCCGCACAAAGATGAAATACACCAGACGTAGCTTCAAAACAGTAGCCTGTAAAAATCTGTCCATCTTCTGCTTCAATTGCTGCAACAACATGATTTGAATAAATAAAAGGTGTCACATAATGTGGATTATAGTCATTTTTTGCTGCTTCGTACAGTTTCTCCCAAATATCCATCATAAATCTCCTGTAAAAATTGTCAGTCTTTTCTTATTTTACCAAATTTTCTGTCATTTTCATAGAAAAATATATTTTTTCAGTTATAGTTTATAACTATACATTACCCCATATAAATAACTATTTTTCAAAACTGAAAAGCTCAGCTAAAATAGGAATCACAAAAAATAAACGAGGTATAGAAAATGACTAAATCAAGATTTCAACTAGTTGGTTCACTTTTACGACCAGCAGATTTACGCGAATACAAAATCGCTATCGAACACCGTGATGATATCAAATATCCTTTCTACGATGCATTCGAAGGCTACAAAGAAACAGAAACAGCTGATATCAGAAAAGTTATCGCTGAAGAAAAAGCGGCAGGTATCGATGTCCTAACTGACGGTGAATACTCAAAATCTATGTGGCACCTTGATTTCGTTTGGGGCTTAAAAGGTATTGAACGTTACATCGCTGACCACGGATACACTTTCCAAGACCATGATGGCGGTCATTTTGAAACACGTAAGGATATTGGTATCCGTATCACAGAACCACTTTCTGGCAAAAATCACCACTTCCTAGATATTTACAAACTTCTTAAAGAAGAAGCTGGTGAAACTGACACAAAACTAACAATCTGGGGACCTGCCCACGCTTACACAGAATTCACTGTTTTCAATAAACTAGCTGGTGAAAATCAAGTTTACAAAACTAACGAAGAATTAAAAGCTGGTCTTATCAGTGCCTATAAAGAATTCTTGAAAGAGTACAAAGAAGCTGGTGGTGAAATCATCCAATTCGACGATTGTCTTTGGGAACTTTTTGATGAAACAAATCCAGCCGGTTTCTTTGCTCAAGGAAATAGTGCCCTTGCTAATCTAGCTGATGAATTCATCTCAGTCAACAATGAAGTGGCTGATTATGGTCACGAGCTTGGACTTAAAGTTTGGACACACAATTGCCGTGGAAACTATGAAAGTCGTTCTGCTGCTGGTGGAACTTATGAAGCTATCGCTACAAAATTCTTGAAAGACCAACACTATGACCGTTTCTTCCTAGAGTGGGATAGCGAAGTTTCTGGTGACCTTAAAGCACTTGAAAGCTTGAAAGACTCTAACGCTGAAGTTGTGCTTGGACTTCTTTCAAGTAAAACCACTGAACTTGATGACGAAGAACGTGCACTTAAAATGCTCGAAGAAGCTAGCAAGATTATTCCAAAAGAACGCCTTTTCCTTTCACATCAATGTGGCTTTGCGTCATGTGACTCAGGAAATGAGCTAGCCATTCCACAACAATGGGCCAAAATCAAGCAAGGTCAAGACATCGCTGCTAAATTCTGGAATTAATCAAAAAAACTCACCTTTATTTTTCTATATACAATAACAATACTATACAAAAAGCGACCGATAATCGGTCGCTTTTAAATTACAGTTTAACTACTTCTAAGTTTTCTCCGCCAAGTAAAACAAGGTATTTGTCAACTTGTTCGATACGGTAAGACTTGCTAAGGGCTTCGGCGTAAAGAGCCATTTGTCCCTGATAGCGTTTTTTGATGTCTTCGCTGTTAGTGTATCTGTCTGTTTTATAATCAAACAGAACAATTCGGTCGTCGAACAAAAAATAACCATCGACAATCCCACGTACGACAAATTTTTCGTTACTTTCTGGGTCTTCTTTTAACATGGCAAATGGAGCTTCACGATAAATTTTATCAACATTTTTCTGAATCATTTGTCCGAGTTCTGAACCTTCAAAGAAATCAAGCACATGCTCAAGACGAATACATGATTTGACATCATCTTCAGCTGAAACTTGTGCTAATGCTGATGTGATATCATCTAGTGTCACTTGCTCTGATAGTATAATTCTCTGCATGAGTTCGTGCATCGCAGAACCAATCGCTGTCGCTTCTACTTTTGCTTTCTTTGAAAAATCTGGAAGCTCAAACGTTGGCTTAGCTTGATGTGGTTTTGCCATGACATCAACACCATCAACGTCCATAACTGGCTCATAAAGTTTTTTAACTTGACTTGGTGTTCTCAAACTTGGAAGATTAATCGCAGCTTTAAATTCAGTATTTAGCTTTTCTACAGCCTCTAACCTATCCAAGGCTTCTGCAATATTCTCTGTCTGACGATTATCTTTCAAGTCATCTGGTTTAATAGCAGACGTCATTTCAATTTGACCAATTTTTTCCTCTGTCAAATCATCGTCTGTGACAAATTCAACTTTAAATGGCAAATTTTTGTAAGTATCATAAATAGCAAGAATCCAGTCTTGAAATGTCATGAAGGTTTCACGCTCAGATATTGGAATATGATTATTTTCTGATTTTCCACTGTATTTGTCCACTAATTTTTCTGCACTTGCTTTTCCGACTAAATACAATCTCTTTTCTGCACGAGTCATTGCAACGTAAAGCAGACGCATTTGTTCAGATAACATTGCTAAACGCAGTTCTCGTTTGTTCAGTTGATAAGGCATAGTATCCATGCTGACTTTTACTGCTGGGAAATAATCAGTTTCCAACTCTTCTCGCATATCAGCTAAATACTTGATACCTGCTCCATTTTGGCGTGACAGAATCAAAGGCGAAGTCATGTCTTGAATACTAAATCTCTTATCAAGATTTAAAATGAAAACATACTTAAACTCAAGTCCCTTACTCTTGTGAATGGTCATCAAGTTTACAGCATTTTTAGGTAGTGCCACTTCAACATCTGCCAAATCATTTTCACTCTCAAGAACTTTGTCAATCATACGAATAAAGCGTGACAAGCCTTTAAAGCCGCCTCGTTCAAAATTATTGGCACGAAGGGCAAGCGCATAAAGATTGGCTTGACGTTGCTCTGCACGAGGCAGATTTCCAACGTAATCATAATAGAAACGCTCATTATAAATCTTCCAAATCAAGTCATAAAGCGAGTGCCATTTGGCAAATTCACGCCAGCTTGCAAGACAGTCCATGAAATCTTTCAATTTATTCTGAAGAGCTGCCGTCATCAAATCAGCATGTTCACCTGTGCCACTCAAAGCGTGTTCGAGTTTTTGATAAAGATTAGCCTTGTGTTCATCTTCAAGAGTCTGAAGTGCTAGTCTAGCTAGATCATCTTCATTAAAGGCAAACATTGGTGAGCGCATCAGAGCAACTAGGGCATAATCATTAAGCGGATTATCAAGAGCTCTAAGCGTATCAAGCATCACCATGACCTCAACCGATTTGAGATAATTTTGTTCGCCACCATCCGTTACCAAAGGAATCCCGTAATATTCAAAGGTCTGCAAAATCGCATTATTTCGCGTACGAAGCGAAACTAGAAGAGTAATATCTTCAAAAGGAACATGTTCTTCATTATGCAAACGAATGATTTCTTTTGCGACTAACTTGACTTCGTTTGGATTGATTGACTCTTCTTCAGTACCTTCTGGAGCACCATTTGCCTCATCAGTGTCGTAAATGAGCACTTTTGTTTCATTTTCGGGGTGAGCTTCTTTCTGAGCATCACTTCCTGCAACAAGTTGATGCATGCCATCATACAAAATCTCACCAACAGACTCGTCCATCAAGTGTGTAAAAATGCTATTTGTTGCATCTAGAACTTCTGATTGGCTACGGAAATTTTCTTTGAGCAAAATTAATTTTCCATGCTCAGGATTTTCTTGAAAATCTTTGAATTTTTGATTGAAAATCTGTGGGTCAGCCTGACGGAAACGATAAATCGATTGCTTGATATCTCCCACCATAAAACGATTATGACCATTTGATAGCAATTCCAACATGCGCTCCTGCGTGTGGTTGTTATCTTGGTACTCATCGACCATCACTTCGTGGTACTTATCTTGATAAAACTTACGGATATCTGGATTTTCCTCTAAAATCTCAATCGCAAAGTGAGCAATATCTGAGAATTCAAAAGAGTTTTCTTGAATTTTGGCTTGTAAATATTGCTCAGAAAAATCTTGCACAAAATTCTGCAATAATTCCAACAAAGGAAGACTTTCTGACTGATAATTAAAAATCGTCTCTAGGTGTTTGAGCCCGGTCAAGCGCCCTTGTAGATTTTTAAAGACAGGATATTTCGTTCCTGCAACTGTCACAGCTGGGCTAGATGGTATTAAATCCGCCACATCAGAAGCCAGACGTCCCAACCCATCACGCCCGTAAAGCGTCTCAAAATGCATTGCCCATTCATGCAAATGCTCAATCATATTCAAGTGTTTTTTATAATTAGCTGTAGGTGTCCCCTTAGCTGTAACCTGCTTATAATCCTCTAACTCCGTCACATCCTGCAAATGATTTGCCGTATCATGTAAGCAACTTAGAAAGTCATTGACTTCTTGGTCTGGAATAGCAGAAAAATCCGTATAAGTTTTAGCTCCTTTTAAAAATATCTCAGACATCCATTTTTTTGGATTATCCGTAGCTTGACTGAAGTCATAAATCTTATAAACGATTTCTCTAAACGCTGAGCTATCCTTTCGATTTCCTGAAAAATTACGCACTAATTTACGGAAAATGGCTTGGTTCTCACCAAGCATATAATCAGAAAATAAATCTGCAAATACTTCATTTTTGACAAGGTCTTGCTCGCTCTTATCAGTCATAATACGGAAAGTTGGCGAAATACCAAGCGTGTAGCCATATTGGTTAACCAATTTTTGCGTAAAGGCATCCATTGTCCCAATGTCAGCTGTCTGAAGACCTAACAATTGCTCATTCAAATATGTTTTTGTGTCGTTATCTTTGGTTACTTGTAAAACCTTACTGATTTTTTTCTCAAGACGCTCTTTCAATTCACCTGCTGCTTTAACAGTAAAAGTTGAGATGAAAAGCTGGTCAACAGTGACACCACGTAAAATCTTATCAATAATGCGCTCAACCATGACAAAGGTTTTACCAGAACCAGCTGAGGCTGAGACTAAAATGTTATTGCCAGAACTATAAATCGCTTCAATCTGTTCAGGTGTGCGCTTTTGTTTACTTGATGACTTTGCTTCTTGAGCTTGCAAAAAGGAAATCTCTTCTGATGTCAAAAACGGCTTAAAGTTCATCTTTATCCTCCTCTTCTTTTAGCATTAGACTCAAAAAGCCTTGACGTCTTTCTTTTCTTGGTAGTTTATACCATTTTCTCGCGTATGGCATGTGACGATTGGCTTCAAAGCGTGTGATAGCTTTTAGCTGGTTACCTTGAACAGACTTGCCATCTTCGCTGTATGGATTAATCAGAAAATGTCCTTTTTTGATTTGCTCTGCTGCTTGAATAAATAATTTTTGGTTGTAAGCAAGAAGAATATCGAGCTCTTCTTGAGTGTAAACAGAATCATTCAAATGATAATTTCCATTTGATAGATAACCTTTTTCTTCGTCCAAGAATAGGCCACGATAGCGTAGCTCTTTTGACAAATTCTCCAAAATTTTATCTGTCGTGGCTACCGATGACAAATCAACCTTGGGTTCTTGCATGTGAAGGTACATGGCGCCAAAAATTTTATCTGACTCGCTTCTTCCTTTTTTATCACGCAAAGCTTGCATATATGTCACCAATTGCGGGTTCAAACCATTATAGAATTTCTGAATATCAAAAGTATTGTGGCTGGATTTATAGTCAACCACACCAAGACTGCCATCGCTCAAGCGGTCAACACGGTCAATAATACCTCGAATGCGCACCGCATTTGCAATCATCAATTCAAACGGCTCTTCCTCGTTTTCAACTTGAATCTGAGCATCATTTTTCAAAATGCTTGCCGTGCTTCTTGCAATATCTTCCAAAACGGTCAGAGAATAACGACTTTCTTCGTCTTCTTCATAGACAAATTTAAATTCATCTTCTGAATTAGTCTTTTGAATTGCTTGATTCAACTTAGTATCAAATGGCTGATTAGACTCATCTTTCATGACAAGTTCAAAGACACGGTGAAGATATGTTCCATGGTTTCTAGCATCCGGATGAATCGTTTCAACTTCTTGCAAGCCAAGAACATACTGCAAGAAATACTTGTACTGGTTATTATAGAAAGTTGTCACAGCTGATGATGACAAATTAATTGGCTTATCACTTGGGAAACGAGTCTCAATAACTTCAGAAGCTACTGGCTTAGTCTGCATATTATCTTTAATCAATGGCAGCTCAATACCTTGTGTCTCAAGTTTTTTTCGAAGATATCGAACAGCAACAGACCAAAATGTTTGCTCTTCTTTACTGAGCTCACGTTCTTCTTCAATCGCCAAACGATTAACCTCAATCACCCGAGACAACAGCGCCTTGTAGTTTCCGATGTCTTCAAGATTTGCTGATAAACGATTGCGACCTTTTTTTACAACAGGCACACCAAAGCTAGCTAGCTCAGCAAGATATGATGATTCTTTGTCTTCTGATTCGTTAACAATTTGTGGCAAACTAAGAACCAATTGTTCTGTTGCAGCATTGAAAAGCGAAAGGGCTGCAAAGTGATTTTTCTTGATATTCTCACGACTAATGACATCAAAACGTTGGTTTTCATCTGTGTTTTCGTTGACCTTGGCACGTTCTTCATCTGAGATTAAACTGCGGTTTTGGGCAATTTTAGGAAAATGCGACTGCGTCATACCGAGTGCAAAAACAAATTTATTCGTATGTGGTTCGACAAGGTCATACGATTTTACCGAAACAACGTCTACAGTCGCAGGCACAACACGGTACTGAGCAGCAAGCATACCACTTCTGACCAGCGATAAACATTCATCCAAAGATAATTTTTCTTTACCGAAAATCGTTTGGAACTGGTTTAAAATTCCTGTAAATGTTCGCCAAACTTGCTCATGTTTTTCTTGCTCAATCTCTGGGAAAGTGGCAACCATGCCTTCAAGATTGTCTGGAAGACTAATAGCACGCAAGAAAGTCATTAATTTTTCAAGCAAACTTGAACCAAGCTGCTTTTGTGCTTTAAAGAGCATAAGCAAAGGCACCATGATTTGCTCGCGCATTTGATTCATAAAAGCTAAGTGCTCTTTTCCTTTATAGTTAACCGTAAATTCCTTTGCAAACTTACTTTGTCCTTTAATATCAGCATAAATCAAATATTGCTCGAAAAGGTCTAAATCATCTTGCTTGAATTGTCCATAAAGCCCCGTCTTCAAGAGATTGATAACATCTTCTGTTCGAAAACGATAGCGTTTCACGCGCTCCAAAGAATCAATAAAATGCACCAACGGGTGATCACTCATCGACTCTGATTTCCCAAAATAATATGGAATTTCATACTTGTCAAAAATCTTTCCGATTTGAAGACGATAGCTGTCCACATCACCTAAAAGAACCAAGATATCTTTATAACGGTAACCCTCATAAAGTTTATGACGAATCGCCTTAGCCACATGCTCAACTTCTTCTTTTTGGTTGATAACATCCCAGATAGCGTAGTGTTTCTTATCATCATCTGTCAAGGTTAACTCTGCTGTTGTAAAATCATGCTTAGCTTCAAATAATTTTGACAACTTAGCAAAAGCTTCGTGTGACGCTTGAGAACTTTCAACATAATATGGCTGTGCTTGAAATTTCATCGCTAAAGAGCGCAAGAAATCCAAACTAGCTTGATAAACATTTCCCGCTGTAAAGGTTGCCTTATAAGCCTTTTGGCTGCTGTACGTCCCGATAATAACTTGCGCACATTTTTGCTCAAGTAAGCTAACCAAGTGCTCTTCTTCTGCTGAAAAACGCGTAAAACCATCAATGACAAGTGCTACATTTTCAAGAGCCTTGTCCAAGTGCCCTGATTCAACTTGCTTAGCAAAAAAAGCAATTTTTGACTGAGTATCATACTGATTGGCTAACAAAATATCATTGACAGCCAAGAAAATTTTCACCAAATCTTCTTGCTTTTCCTCAGATTGAAGTCCATTCAAATCAAGCACAGTCATATTAGCCGACTTCAACTCTTTATACAAATCAACCAATTGTTTGATAAAATTGGTATCCTGTTTTAAACGTCCAAAGACTTTCAAATCTGTATCAGAAAAATGTGAAAGCGCACGGTAAAAAATCATGGCTAGACCATTATCGTCAATTGTTTCTGCTGTCTGAGGCTCATTTAAGACAAAATAGCGCGCCATCTGAGCAAAACGCGTAATAGTAATTGCAAAAGAAGCCTGCTCAGGCAAAAGCTCTAAAACCGCTCTTTCCTTTTCAAAAGACAAAGAGTTTGGAGCAATATAAAAAACTCGCTTATTACCTTTCGCTTGTTCAATTGCTTCTTTCGTTAAAACCTCAGTCATATCAAACTGAATATCTGTATATAATAATTTCATAATAATCCTTCGTCATGCATAGATAGTTTTATTATATCAAATTCTAAGAGCCTTTGGATTTCTGACAAAACAAAACCACCACTTTGCAGCGGTGGTTTATGTATATTAACCCAAATAGCCTACTGTACAGTTAGCAATTAACGAACTTCTGCTCCGAGTTGTTCAACAAGGACTTTAGTGATTTTATCCATGTATTTTGTAACTTCTTCATCAGTCAAGTTGTCATTTGGATTTTGGAATGTTAGGCTGTAAGCCATTGATTTCATACCTTCAGCAATGTTTGCACCAGCGTACACGTCGAAGAGTTTGATATCAGTCAAACGTTTCACTTTAGCTAATTCGATTGCAGTGACAATATCTTTGTGAGTTGTTGCTGCTGGCAATAGCAAAGCAATATCACGAGAAACTGCAGGGTATTTAGTGATTTCTACGAATGCTTTATCAGCTTCAAGAGCAGCTTCGATAACATCCAAGTTCAATTCAGCAACATAAGTTTCTGGAACGTTGTAGTTTTTAGCAGTTTGTGGGTGAATTTGACCAACAAAACCTACTAATTTGTCGTCCAAGTAAATGCTTGCTGTACGGCCTGGGTGCATGCTATCAAGACCTTTTTCAGCAACGTAATCAACTGTCAAGTCAAGTTTGTTAAAGATTGCTTCAACGATACCTTTAGCATAGAAGAAATCAACTGGTGTAGCTTTTGTTTGGAAATCTTTTTCAGCTACCAAACCAGAAATGGCAAATGCAAATGTGTTGATTTCATTTGGAAGGTCTACTTTTGGATTACCTTTTTGTTCGAAGACTTTACCAATTTCGTAGATAGCCAAGTTGCTGTTCTTACGAGCAACGTTGTAAGCAATTGTATCAAGCATACCTGAAACAACGTTTTGACGAAGAACTGAACGTTCTACTGACATTGGCCACATCAATTCAGTCAAGTTGCTTGGTTGCAATGTGAATTCAGTTGCTTTTTCAGGTGTTGTCAAAGCATATGATACAATTTCAGACAAACCTGCTGCTTCAGCGATTGAACGCATTTTACGACGTAATTTTTGAGTTGCTGTCAATTCACCTGCAGTACCAGCTGCTTGTGGCAATGTTGTTGGAAGATTTTCGTAACCGTAAATACGAGCAATTTCTTCAACCAAGTCAGCTTGGATAGCAATATCCCAACGACGACGTGGTACTGAAACTGTAAATTTATCAGCATTTCCTGACAAGCCGAAACCAAGTTTTGCAAAGACATCTTCGATATCAGCATATGTCAATTCTGTTCCCAAACGAACGTTAACGTAATCAAGTGTAGTTGATACTTCTACATCTTCAGTTGGTACTGAACCAGCTTCAACACGACCAGCAAGAACATCACCTTCAGCTAGTTCTGTAAGCATTGCTGCTGCAAAGTCAAGAGCTTCATCGACAGTTGCATAGTTGATACCTTTTTCAAAACGAGCTGAGCTTTCAGAACGAAGGTTCAAACGACCGCTTGTGCGACGAATTGATGTACCGTCAAAGACAGCAGCTTCAAGAACAACATTTTTAGAATTGCTGTCGATTTCAGTATCTTGTCCACCCATAACACCTGCAAGTGCAACTGGTTTATCGGCAACTGTGATAACAAGATCTTCAGCAATCAATTCACGTTCTTCGCCATCAAGAGTGACTAATTTTTCACCTTCACGCGCGTTACGTGCAACAATTATATTTCCTTCAAATTTGTTCAAATCAAAGGCGTGCATTGGTTGACCAAAGTATAATAGAACATAGTTTGTCACGTCAACAACGTTGTTGATTGGACGGATTCCAGCGTTCATCAAAAGATTTTGCAACCATTGTGGGCTTGGTTTAACAGTCACATTTTCAACGACACGTGCTTTGTAAGTCAAGACTTTGTCAGACTCGATTGCAACATCAATAACATCTTTAGCAGCTTTAGAAACTTCTTTAACTTCTTTTTCTGGGAAGTGAACTTCTTTTCCGTAGATAGCTGCTACTTCGTGAGCTACACCGCGCATTGAAAGAGCATCTGCACGGTTTGGTGTGATTGACAATTCAACGATTTCATCATCCAAATCAAGGTATGGGAAAATGCTGTCACCTGGTTTAGCATCTTCTGGCAAGATTTGAATTCCGTCTGAAAATTCTTTTGGAATGATTGATTCTGGCAAACCAAGTTCTTGGAGTGAGCAAATCATACCAAGAGATTCCATACCACGGATTTTACCTTTTTTGATTTTATAGTTGTCTGCAATACGAGCACCTGGAACGGCAACAATTACTTTAATTCCTGCAGTAACATTTGGAGCACCACACACGATTTGGCGCAATTCGTCATCACCAGTATCTACTTGGCAAAGGTGCAAGTGTGTTTCAGGAACATCTTCACAAGATACAACGTGACCAACAACCAATTTTGTCAAACCTTCAGATGGTGTTGATACTCCTTCAACCTCAATCCCTGTAGTTGACATTTTTTCAGAAAGCTCATGAGTTGTAACATCAACATCGACAAGCTCTTTTAACCATTTATAACTTACTAACATAATAATGTGTTAAAAGCTTTCGCGGTCAAAGTTTAATTGACCTGCAAGCTTCTTTATCCCTTTCTACTGTTATTCTTTTAAGGCTTTTCTCATAAGCCAATCTGTATCGACTTTATCGCCAACTTCAAATGAGTGTTCTGAAAATTTCTCGAAACCATATTTACGATAGAATCCTTGCGCTTTAACGTTGTCTTCCCAGACACCTAACCAAGCCCAATCAAATCCACCTTTTTTAGCCATATCAAGCGCTAGCTCAAATAATTTTTTACCTAATCCCAAGCTCTGACATTCACTAAGAATATAAATACGTTGAATTTCAAAAGCATTTTCTAACTCATGCTCAGTCTGTGCAGCTCCCCAGTTGACTTTCATAAAACCGACTTCACGTCCATCAACCAAAACAAAGCGAACATCAGATTCAGCATCTGTCACATCTTTTTCAAGTTGCTCTAAAGTGTAACTGTCATCGAAAAATTGTTGAAGTTCTTCCTCGGTGTTATCATAACCAAAAGTTTCACGAAAAGTATCGATGCTAAGTTTCTGTAGCACATCCAACTTATCCAAGGTCACTTTTTCAACTCTGATTTCTGCCATGATGACCTCCAATTCTTTTTCTTAATAATGATTATTTAAATTGATCTGAGAAACGGACATCGCCTTGATAGAAGCCACGAATGTCGTTGATACCATAACGAAGCATTGCAATACGTTCTTGACCAAGACCAAAAGCAAACCCAGAATATTTTTCTGAGTCAACACCAGACATTTCAAGAACACGAGGGTGTACCATACCAGCACCAAGGATTTCAATCCAACCTGTTTTCTTACATACGTTACATCCTTTACCGCCACATTTGAAACATGAAACGTCGACTTCTACTGATGGTTCAGTGAATGGGAAGTATGATGGACGAAGACGGATTTTACGATCTTCACCAAACATTTTCTTGATAATCATTTCAAGAGTTCCTTTAAGGTCACCCATAGAAATGTTTTCACCAACAACAAGACCTTCGATTTGGTGGAATTGGTGGCTATGAGTTGCATCGTCAGTATCACGACGGAACACACGTCCTGGTGAGATCATTTTCAATGGACCTTTAGAAAAGTCATGTTTATCAAGTGTACGAGCTTGAACAGGACTTGTGTGTGTACGAAGCAAGATTTCTTCAGTGATGTAGAAAGTATCTTGCATATCACGTGCTGGGTGATCTTTAGGCAAGTTCATACGTTCGAAGTTGTAGTAATCTGATTCAACTTCAAAACCATCAACAACTTGGAATCCCATACCAAGAAAGATATCTTCGATTTCTTCACTTGTTTGCGACAAGACATGACGGTTACCAAGATTGATTTGACGTCCTGGAAGAGTCACATCCAAGCTTTCTGATTCCAATTGTGCTTTGATTTTAGCGGCTTCAAGAATTTTAGCTTGCTCTTCAAAAGCTTTTGTCAAAACGTCACGCACTTCATTGACTTGTTTTCCGATAACTGGACGCATTTCTTTAGAAAGATCTTTCAAACCTTTCAACAATTCTGTCAATGATCCTTTTTTACCAAGAACTTGAACACGTAATTCTTGAAGTTCTTTTGCATTGTTTCCACGCATTTCAGCCAATTTAGCTTGCGTAGATGATTTTAATTCCTCTAACTGCGCTTGTAAATCCATTAAATTTCCTTCCTTGGGTCAAGCCCGATTTAATTGAAAACGAAAAAAGCGTGCCACACTCCAATAGCGGAGCGTTGACACGCGGTACCATCCGTTTTTTATCTGACTAGCAGACCTTAATTCATCGTCTTTATCATGAGTGAATTCGCCAAACTTTCATCTAGGAAGCTTCCAGTCACGACTTCCATTCCCTGTTAAACTGCCATAAGGTTACTAGTCTCATAAGACATTATTCAATTTACTCCTCATTCTAGCAAATTTTTCACCATTTGACAAGGTCAAGCCAAATTAATTCACACTAACCTGACCAGAATAATAGTCAATCGTAAGTCCACTTTGAACGTTTGGAACAAAGACATTAAACTCTAAGCTACCGTCAGATGACTTTGCTTCTAAATGTGTTCCACTAGCTAAAATATTGTCCCCATCATAAATCAAAGTCACACGATAACGAACGCGTTTATTCTGATCAAGTGCTCGACGGACAAGCCCTTCATAATAATTCTGTCCTGTTGAATCTTCTGATCTAGCCTCATTTGCCCAAGCTGTCTGAGTAGCAACATTTTCAGGGTTACTTGTTGAGGCATCAAAACCTTTTAGCCCACCAACTAAAGCGTATCCAAGCAAATGCCCACGATCAACCGCATGGCTATAAGTTCCAGATAGATTTTGTACTTGATGCCAACCAGCTGGCGTCCAAGAGGTTGAGCCATTACCTGTTTCCTCACGGCTTCGGTATTGACGGGTTGACTTACTCAAAAGAGCATTAGCAACTGTCGGAACTGACTGTCCTTGTACAACTTTCGTCTTATTATTGGCATAAGGTTTGCTTGCAACCTTTGCATTCAAAGAGGTTTTATTTCCATTTACAAGATAAGCCCCTGCTCCATTCCATTCAATAGTTGAGCCTAACTGTGCTTTAACATTATCAGTTAAAACTGACTCAGCCAATTCCTGATTTGGTGCTGATTCATTAGCACTTGAATGATTTGAAGCAACCGATGATGATTCTCCCGTAACAAGGGATAAAACTTGACTGACTAGGTCACTAGAATCAGATGTCGTTACCCACCCTGTACCAATACCAACTAATAAAATCAGTAAAGAGATAATTGATTTTGTCTTTTTAGACAGATTTGATTTTTTTGCCATTAACGTCCTTTCACCAAAAAGGTGGAATACCAAACCTAAAAATAGATTCGATGATTCCACCTCTAAATTCTACAACAAAGTTTCTCGAAACTGCTCTAATTATTGACCTGTGAACTTAGCAATAATAGATTGCCATTTATCGAGTGATAGAATTGAAAATGGATTTTTACCATCGCTGATAACACCATATCCAACCATCAATCCAATCGCTAAAAATAAGCAGGCTAATAGAGCAACCAATAAAACTAATCCTATTTGTCTTACCACATATTTCCAGCCACTTGTCATTTTTAAGCCTCGCTTACACGTTTAATATTTGCACCTAGTTTTACCAATTTTTCATGGAATTTGTAATAACCACGGTCAAGATGGTTCAAACGCCCAACAGTTGTTGTCCCTTTGGCGACCATTCCTGTTAAAATCAAAGCTGCACTAGCACGAAGGTCTGTTGACATCACAGGAGCACCTTGAAGTTCTTGACCACCGTGAATCATTGCTGTATCACGCATGATTTCAGATTGCAATCCCATACGGCGCATTTCTTCTAAATGTTGGAAGCGATTTTCAAAAACTGTTTCAATCATTGTTGACTCACCGTTAACCACTGCCATCAAGGCTGTGAACTGAGCCTGCATGTCTGTAGGAAATCCTGGGTGAGGAAGTGTTTTAACTGTTACAGGTTTTAATTTAGCTGTATCAGCGACCACACGAATACCTTCTGGTTCATCAATTACAGTCACACCCATTTCAATCAATTTTGAAATCAATGGACGATTGTGTTCCCAGATAGCATCTTTAATGAGAACATTACCAGATGTCATCGCTGCCGCAACCATAAATGTGCCTGCTTCGATACGGTCTTGAACTACATCATGGTCAGCGCCATGAAGACTGTCGACACCAACGATAGTAAGTGTTTCAGTACCAGCCCCTTTAACAACCGCTCCCATTTTATTTAGAAGCACCGCCAAATCAACAATTTCTGGCTCACGTGCGACATTTTCAATAACAGTCACACCTTCTGCCAAAGTTGCTGCCATCATCAAGTTTTGTGTCGCACCAACTGATGGGAAATCCATGTAAATTGTTGTCCCTTTAAGTTTTCCATCAACAGTCGCTGTAATATCACCACCGGCTTGTGTGATTTTTGCACCCATAGCTTCCAAGCCTTTAAGGTGAAGGTCAATTGGACGACTACCAATCGTGCAGCCACCAGGCATTGATACTTTTGCATGACCTTTACGTGCTAAAATTGGTCCTAAAACAACGATTGAAGCACGCATTTTGCTTACATATTCATATGGGGCAATATCCAAAATATCTCCTGAAGCATCCACTTCAATGGTGTTCTTTGCTTCATCAAAATCAACTTGGATATCTAAACCACGGACAACATTATTCATCGTAAAGACATCTGAAAGGATTGGAACATTTGTTAAAACTGTCTTTCCTTCCTTCGGTAAAATTGTCGCTGCAAGAAGAGGAAGAACCGCATTCTTTGCTCCTTCAATGATTACTTCTCCTTCTAGGCGTGTATTACCGCCTTCAATAATAATTTTATCCAAAATGAACTCCATTCTTATATTATAATATCAAAATTATATCATAGTTTAGCGATTATTGCTTTTATTGAAAACCAAAGAAGAAAGTCTGGCTAACTGTAATGATTTCCAAAATAAAGTGACTTACCATATAACCAAGTGCAATACTAACCAAAAGAATAAATACTTTAAGGCGACCAATATTCTCAGGCGTATTCTTAATCAATTTTGACCAATCAAATAAATTTCGAAGAATTTGATGGGTCATTGCAATAAAAACAAGGTGACTAATCAAAGTCACTGAACTATTTAAAATTTCCATAGGACTATTATATCAGATTTTATTTTTGACAACAAAAAACTGCACAAACGTAAGCTTTCTTCATGAAAAAAACATCAAAAAGTAATAAAAAACAAAAAAGCCTGAGATAAACTCTCAGACCTTTTCTTTTATTTATTACCAACACTGATACGGTTCAAAGCACGGCGAAGAGCAACTTGTGCACGACGTACTTCGTCGATATCGTGAGTACTTTGAGCTTGTTCCAATTTACGTTCAGCACGAATCTTAGCGCGTTCAGCACGGCTAACATCGATATCGCGTTCACGTTCTGCAGAATCTGCAACAATTGTCACAAGATTATCTTTAATCTCAATAATACCACCGTTGATAGCTACCCAATCCACGTGATTAGGATCATCTGTACGATGAATTTTCATCTCGTGAACTGTTAGCGGAGCAATGAGGTTAATGTGTTCTGGCAAAATCCCCATCTCACCATCCGGTGTTTTTACTGAAATAAAATTAGCATGGTGATCATAGCGAATACCATCTGGTGTTACTACCTGAACAGTCATAAATGTCATGGTATCACCTCATTAGTAATTCATTTTCTTAGCTTTTTCAACTACATCCTCGATTGGACCTACGTTACGGAAAGCATCTTCTGGAAGATCATCGTATTTACCTTCCAAAATTTCTTTGAAGCCACGAACAGTTTCAGCAACTGGTACGTATGAACCAGGCATACCTGTAAATTGTTCAGCAACGTTGAAGTTTTGTGACAAGAAGAATTGGATACGACGAGCACGTTCAACCAATGTTTTTTCTTCGTCAGACAATTCATCCATACCAAGGATTGCAATGATATCTTGCAATTCACGGTAACGTTGAAGAACACGTTGAACTTCTGTTGCTACTTCATAGTGTTCTTGACCAACAATTTCTGGGGCAAGGGCACGTGAGCTTGAAGCAAGAGGGTCAACGGCTGGGTAGATACCCATTTGAGTCAACTTACGTTCAAGGTTGGTTGTTGAATCCAAGTGAGCGAATGCTGTTGCTGGCGCTGGGTCAGTGTAGTCATCGGCTGGTACGTAGATGGCTTGGATAGATGTAACAGAACCTTTTTTAGTTGATGTGATACGTTCTTGCAATTGACCCATTTCAGTAGCCAATGTTGGTTGGTAACCAACGGCAGATGGCATACGACCAAGAAGGGCTGATACTTCAGAACCTGCTTGAGTGAAACGGAAGATGTTATCGATGAAGAGAAGTACGTCTTGTCCTTCGACATCACGGAAGTATTCCGCAATTGTCAAACCAGTAAGGGCAACACGCATACGTGCTCCAGGTGGTTCATTCATTTGACCGAAGACCATGGCTGTTTTTTCGATAACGCCAGATTCTTTCATTTCCCAGTAAAGGTCATTACCTTCACGTGTACGTTCCCCAACACCGGTAAATACTGAGATACCACCGTGTTCTTGGGCAATGTTGTGAATCAATTCTTGGATAAGAACGGTTTTACCAACACCGGCACCACCGAAAAGTCCGACTTTACCACCTTTAAGGTATGGGGCAAGAAGGTCAATAACTTTGATACCTGTTTCAAGGATTTCTGATGATGTTGATAATTCATCAAAAGCTGGTGCTTTTTTGTGGATTGATTCGCGAGGTGCATCTTCTGCAAATGGTTCATCAAGATCAATTGTATCACCAAGAACGTTGAACACACGACCCAAAGTTTCTTTACCAACTGGTACACTAATTGGACGACCAGTATCGAAAACTTCTAACCCACGTGTAAGCCCATCAGTTGATTCCATAGCGATAGTACGAACAAGACCGTCTCCAAGTTCAAGAGCAACTTCGAGCACGATTTTTTGAGATTTATCGCCATTTTTATAAACAATCAATGCATTATTAATCTCAGGTAATTTGTCACCAGCTGCAAACGCTACGTCGACAACTGGACCAACAACCTGAGCAATTTTGCCTGAGCTCATGTTTTTCTCCTTTTAGATTTTTTAGGGAGTCGCTCCCTTTTTATGAGGCTAAAAAGCACTCACATTATTCTAGTGCGTTAGCACCTGCTACAATTTCAGTGATTTCTTGCGTAATAGCAGCTTGACGCGCACGGTTATACTGAATAGTCAAATCGTTAATAACGTTTTTAGCGTTATCAGTTGCTGTTTGCATAGCAGTCATACCTGCCGCATGCTCAGCAGTTTTCGCATCAACAATTGCTCCGTAAATCAGACTTTCAGTGTATTGTGGCAAGAGTTGTTCCAAAATCATCTCACGATTTGGTTCCAATTCAAAACCAGTAACACCTTCTTCTGCTGCTTCGTCAGCGTCTAATTCAGCGATTGGAAGCATTTGTTGTACACGAACTTGACTAGTCAAGCTATTCACATGGTGATTGTAACATACATATAATTCATCAAACAATTCGTTTTTATACATCTCAACAGATTTTGAAATGATATTTCCAACTTGTTCAAATGATGGCTGATCTTCCAAGCCACGCAATTCAAAGACAACGTTCATACCACGAGCTTTAAAGAAATCAGCTCCAATACCACCAATGGCGATAATAGCATAGCTATCATCCTTGTGATATTCCTCAATAAGATCCATCATTGCTTTAAGAATTTTTGAGTTATACCCACCTACAAGTCCTTTATCAGATGTGATTACAATGTAACCAGTCTTCTTAACAGGACGTGCTGCAAGCATTGGATTTTTTGAACCATTAACAAGTTCTGATTTCAATAAATCAGTTGTGATTTGACGAATTTTTGATGCGTAAACTTGGAAATCTTTTGCTGCCTGCTCAGATTTAGTCAATTTTGCAGCTGATACCATTTGCATGGCACCAGTGATATGACTAGTTTTCTGAGTTGAAATAATTTTCCCTTTGATTTCACTAAGAGAGCCTGCCATATGCTACCTCCCTCTTATTTGAATTCTGACTGATCTTTAAAGGCTTTGATAGCTGCATCTAAGACAGATTCTTCAGGTAAATCTTTTGTTGTACGGATAGTTTCAAAGATTGATTCGTAGTGTGCATCAAAGTAATCATACAAAGCTTCTTCGAATGCTAAGATGTCATTTACTGGCACATCATCCAAGAAACCATGAGTAAGTGCATAAAGAATCACAACTTGTTTTTCAACAGGAAGTGGTTTGTGAACAGGTTGTTTAAGCACTTCTACTGTACGACGTCCACGGTTAAGTTTAGCTTGAGTTGCAGCATCCAAGTCTGAACCAAATTGAGTGAAGGCTTCAAGTTCACGGTAAGAGGCCAAGTCAAGACGAAGTGTACCAGCAACTTTCTTCATTGCTTTGATTTGTGCTGAACCACCAACACGTGATACTGAAGAACCAGCATCAATCGCAGGACGAATACCTGAGTTGAAAAGATTTTCTTGTAAGAAGATTTGTCCGTCAGTGATTGAGATTACGTTAGTTGCGATGTAAGCTGAGATATCACCAGCTTGAGTTTCGATGAATGGAAGAGCTGTAATAGATCCACCACCAAGTGCATCAGAAACTTTCGCAGAACGTTCAAGCAAGCGGCTGTGAAGATAGAAGACATCACCTGGGTAAGCTTCACGTCCTGGTGGACGACGAAGAAGAAGTGACAGTTCACGGTAAGCTACCGCTTGTTTTGATAGATCATCATAAACAATCAATACGTGTTTTCCGTTGTACATGAATTCTTCTGCCATTGCAACACCAGCATATGGAGCGATGTAAAGTAATGGAGAAGGTTGTGAAGCAGATGCTGTCACAACAATTGTGTAATCAAGGGCACCGTACTTACGAAGTGTTTCAACTTGTGTACGAACAGTTGATTCTTTTTGACCAATAGCAACATAGATACAAATCATATCTTGTCCTTTTTGGTTCAAAATTGCATCAATCGCAACAGATGTTTTACCTGTTTGACGGTCACCGATGATTAACTCACGTTGACCACGTCCAATTGGAACCAAAGCATCAATCGCTTTAAGACCAGTTTGGAGTGGTTCAGAAACTGATTTACGTTGCATAACGCCTGGTGCAGGCGTTTCAACTGGACGAGTTGCAGTTGTCTTGATATCTCCAAGACCATCCACTGGTTGACCAAGTGGGTTTACGACACGACCAATAAGAGCTTCACCTACTGGCACTTCCATGATTTTACCAGTACGTTTAACTTCATCACCTTCACGAATTGTAGAAAAATCTCCAAGAATAATGATACCAACGTCATTAGACTCAAGGTTTTGAGCCATACCGAAGGTACCATTTGAAAATTCGAGAAGTTCTCCACTCATGGCATTATCAAGTCCACGAGCACGGGCAATACCATCACCGATATAAGTGACTACACCAGTTTCTGTGACGTCAAAATTTGGCTGGAAGTTTTCAATTTGCTTTTTAATTAAAGCGCTAATTTCTTGTGCATTAATTGCCAAAAGTCACACCACTTTCTATTTCAAATTCATTTTAAATGTTTGTAATTGACGACGAATGCTTGTGTCGATTACTTTATTGTTAACATTAATGATAAATCCACCGAGGATTGATTCGTCAATGTTTTCAACGAGTTTTCCAGCTTTAACGCCGAATTTTTCAGCAACCAAAGCTAGAATACGTTCTTTTTGTTCATCTGTTAAAGCTACTGCCGTTGTCACAACAATGTCGTGTTGATTAGTTGCAATAACAAAATCTTTTTGAACACCTTCTAAAATGTCTTTTAGGAACGCTTCTCGTTCGTTTTGTAAAATTACCTCAAGAAAATTGTTCATATACACTGAACTAGACTCTTGAAGTAACCTAACAAGTTTTACTTTTTCATCACGTGAAACGACTAAACTTGACAAAAAGTTAGCTAAGTTTGTCTCTTCAAAAACAGACAACAAAACTTCTGTTTCTGATTGGAGTTCAGCTAAACTGTCTTTTTCAATAGCAATTTCTACGAGACTTTTCGCATATTGCTCAACAAGAGCTTGTGTCTTTTTATCCATTAGACATCTCCTAGCTTGTCAAGATAGCTATCAATGAGATTACTTTGAGCTTCTTTGTCAAGGTTAGTTGTCATGATTTTTTCTGCTAAAAGAACAGTCAAATCAGCAACATCACTCTTAACACTTGAAAGAGCTTCTGCTTTACTTTGTTCAATATCTTGATTAGCTTTAGCTTTCAAGCGGCTTGCTTCTTCGCGTGCTTCTGCAACGATTTTAGCCTCTTGATTTTTACCTGTTTCTTTGGCATCATCAATAATTTGTGTTGCCTCTGTACGAGCGCCAGCTAACTCTTCTTGGCGTTTAACAGCTAATGCTTCTGCTTTTTCACGAGCAGCTTCTGCGCCATCAATATCGTTAGAGATTTTTTCTTCACGAGCTTTGAAAACTCCTGTTAATTGTTCCCAAGCAAAAATTTTAATGAGAACAAGCAAGAGAAGAAAAGAGCCAGTTACGATAATAATGTTACCAAGACTTGTACTATTGATAAGAGTTGACATAATATACTTTCTCCTTTCTTATTATTCTTCTTCGTGATTTACTTTTTTACCAACATAAGTTGATGACAACATTACAAATACGTAAGCTTGGATTGCTGAGATGAAAATTGAGAACCCTGTCCAAAGCATATTTAAAATAAATGCAAATGGTACAGCTACGATATTGTAGTGTGCAAATTGCACAAGCAAGCTCAACACAATTTCACCCGCAAAAATATTACCATACAAACGTAATGTTAATGAGATAACATTGGTAAATTCTTCGAGAATGTTCATCGGCAACATTACTGGTGTTGGAGATAAATATTCTTTTAGGTATTCTTTGATACCATTCTTACGAATACCTTCAACATGGACAACAACAGCAATCAGCAATGCTAATCCAAAGTTGTAGGCAGCGTTTGAAGTTGGAGATGACCAAAGGTTATAGTCACCGACTTCAAGTTTTGTAAGTAAACCTATGTTATTGGCAATCAATAAGAAAAAGAACAATCCAAAGAAGAGGAGACTGTAATTGCTAGTATAACGTCCAAGATTAGGCCTAATGATTCCTTGAACGAACTCATATACCCACTCTAAAACATTTTGTTTTCCTTTTGGTTTTAGTTGCATATTGCGGCTGAACCAAAAAATAAGAACAAAGGCTACTAGCACCGTCAAGAGAGACATCGCGAGAATGGTCAAGTCGAACTCAATACCAAAGAATTGCGCTGTTGGATTTACAGATGTTTCCAACTCTACCCCTCCTTCTTTTTATAGATTCTTTGTTAGGTTTAACCAACGAAGAATGTTGATGCAAGAAGAACGAAGAAAGTACCTTCAATAAAGGCTACCCCCATGATCATAAGGGTTTGCAATTTGCTGTACATTTCTGGTTGACGTGCAGCAGATTTAGCGGTGTTGGCAACGAGGATACCTTCACCAAGACTAACCCCTAGTACGGCGATACCAAGTGCTAAGATTTTTAAATTCAACATGATATGAATCTCCTTTTAAAATTTTTTACCTCGTTATTTTAGTCCTATTTTAGGAAATTGTCAATGAAATCGCGATTTTTGGAAACGTTTTTCTATTTCATTCTTAACCTTTGTTTAGTTTTTTCAAATAAAAATAAAGAAACGACCGAAATCGCTTCTTTATTAGGGGGGGTCTTCCTATTATAAATAACATTTTATGGGAGTTTTTCTATATAAACAATGTCCTAAAAAGGACTTCTTTTTGAAAACTCTATGGAAATGTTTTCATATTTTTACTAAATCAAGTAGGTAAGAACCTCATTTTTAGTTTTTCAATTGCCATATTTCTTTAGCGTATTGAGTAATGGTATCATCTGAGGTGAACTTGTCAGAATTTGTAATATTGATAAGGCTCATGCGCATCCATTGCTCTTGATTGCGGTAGAGCTGGTCAATCTTTTCTTGGGCTTCCACATAGGCTGTGAAATCTTCAAGCAAGAAATACTCATCATTGTGCGTAATCAGAGATTCATAAATTTCTGTTCCTTCACCTTGAATATTTGGAATGGTACCATTGATAAAGCTGTCAACAACACGTCGAATAATAGGATTATTTTCATAAATACTACGTGAATAGTAATCATGGCGTTCATAATGACGATAGACATCATCTTTATCCATACCAAAGATGACAATATTATCGTTGCTAACTTCATCTTTAATTTCAATATTAGCTCCGTCCAGTGTTGCCAAGGTAATGGCGCCTGTCATCATAAACTTCATGTTAGAGGTTCCAGATGCTTCTTTGGAAGCTAGTGAAATTTGTTCAGATCCATTTGCTGCTGGGATAATTAATTCCGCAAGGCTGACATTATAATTTTCGAGGAAAGCAACTTTAAGTTTGCCATTTAAGCTACTATCGTTATTGATTAAATTAGCTAATTCATTAATCACTTTGATGACTGATTTTGCAAAATGGTAGCCTGGTGCTGCTTTTGCACCGAAAATGTAAACATGCGGTACGATATCTTTATCAGGATTGTCTTTTAAATCCCATTATTGTTTGATAATATTGAGAACATTTAACAGTTGGCGTTTATAGGCATGCAGGCGTTTTACTTGAACATCAAAGATAGCGTCTGTTGAAACGTCTATACCTGTTGTTTCTTTAATATAAGCAGCCAAACGTGCTTTAGCTTCCTGTTTAACGTGATAAAAATCATTTAAAACTTCTGGATTATCAACAAGGTCATTAATCTTACGCAATTCATGGATATCACTTCTCCAGCCACTGCCAATCCATTTGTCAATGGTTTTAGAAAGTGGTTAATCTGCGATTTGTGTCCAACGACGTTGAACGATACCATTAGTTTTATTATTGAATTTTTCAGGATAGAGATTATAGAAATCACGTAAAGTATCTTCCTTCAGGAGTTCTGTGTGAAGTTTAGCAACACCATTGACAGAATAACCACCGATAATAGCTAGATTAGCCATGTGAATCAAGCCGTCTTTTACAATACGTGTATTTTCAATAATCTGAGGAGCAACGCCACTGCTTGCCATGTCTGAAACAAAACGGTTATCGATTTCAAGAATAATTTGATAGACACGTGGCAAGACTTTTTTGAAAAGTTCGGCATCCCATTTTTCGAGAGCTTCTGCGAGAATGGTATGGTTGGTGTAACTCATTGTCTTTGTTGTAACATCCCAAGCAACATCCCATTCAAGGCGATACTCATCAACAAGCAGACGCATGAACTCGGCAGGTGCGACAGCAGGGTGAGTGTCATTGATATGAACAGAAACTTTTTCATGAATTTTTTCCAATGGCAACCCTTATTTGAGGTATGATTTAATGATTACTTGCAATTCAGCGCTTGTCATAAAGTATTCTGCACCAAGCGTAATTGTTTTCCCTCGTAGCTTGAATCGTCTGGATAAAGGATAGAGAGGTAATGTCTTGAACACTTCGACGGTCAGCAATTGTTGGGTAATCGAGCTCGTATTCTTCTGGAATTTCGACATCCCAAAGGCGCAGATTATTGACAATATCATTTTGATAGCCGAGTTGCGGAACATCATATGGCACCGCACGCAAAATTTGAGCATTGTTGTAAACTGGGCTAAGTTTGCCGTCCTTATCAGCCTGCAAATACACATCACCAAACAACTTGACTTCAACGGTATCATGGTCTTTTCGGGTTTCCCAAACATTTCCGATAGAACCAAACCATGAGTCTGGCAGTTCAACTTGGTAACCATCAACAATGCGTTGCTTAAATAAACCGTATTTGTAACGCAAGCCATTACCAAAGCCTGGATAACCTGTCGTTGCTAGTGAATCCATGAATGCCGCCGCTAAACGTCCTAAGCCACCATTTTCTAATGCCATATCATGCTCTGCATTTTTCACAGCGTCAAAATCAACATTCAATTCAGTAAAAGCTTCTTTGACAATATCTAAAATACCAAGATTCAGTAAATTAGTTTCAAGCATGCGTCCTGGTAGAAATTCAATTGAAAAATAGTAAGCAACTTTTTCATGATTTTCAGAAATTTTTTGGTTGCGTTCTAACCAGAGAGGTGTGTAATATTTGCGCACCGTTTGAGCAAGTGAGGTAAAAAGTTCCGCAGGCGTCGCATCGGGGGACTTTAATCAATTGTTCTTCGTGGAGTGTGTCTTTAAAATCGCGAATAAATTCTTCTTTTGTTTACTTCATGTTAATCTTTTTCTTGATTAATCTAATTGTTAATCTAATTGTTAATCTAATTGTTCATACAAATCTTCATAAGCTTTACTTGCGGTATCCCACGAAAAATCAGTTATCATCGCATTTTTTTGCAACATTGACCAATCTTCTTTATTGCTATAATAGAGGTCAACAGCCTTTTCTACCGTTCTCGTTAACCAGTAACCTGAAAAATCTTGGAAACCGAAGCCTGTTCCAGTTTTTTCATATTGGTTATAAGGGCTAACGGTGTCACGTAAGCCACCAACTTCATGTACCAACGGCAATGTTCCATAACGCATTGCCATCATTTGTGACAATCCACAAGGTTCAAAAGCACTTGGCATAAGGAAAATATCGCTAGCTGCATAGATTTGTTGGGCGAGTTCAATATCAAAGGTGATATTGGCTGACATTTTATCTGGGAAAGCACTACCAAACCAAGCAAAGCTATTTTCAAATTCAGTATAACCTGTTCCTAAAAGCACGACTTGTAAATCAAAATGCAAAATATTATTAAGCTCATTGACCACCAAATCAAAGCCTTTTTGGTCTGTTAGACGAGATACAATTCCAATCAAAGGAACGTCATCACGAACAGGCAAACCAACACGTTCTTGAAGAGCTCTCTTATCTTTAGCTTTTCCAGATAAATCCTTGACAGAAAAATGTTCAGGAATATGTGGGTCTGTTTCTGGGTTGTACAAATCGGTATCAATACCATTTGTGATACCAGTCAATTTGCCTCTTTCCATGCGCAGAATTTGGTCCAACCCTTTACCAAAAGCAGGTGTCATGATTTCTTGGGCATAGGACGGTGAAACAGTCGTCACACGGTCTGAATATAAAATTCCCGCTTTTAGCCAGTTAAGACAGTCATTCCAACGTAGTGTACCGTCAGCATAACGTTCATAACCGACACCAAATAAATCGCCAAGCATGCCAGAATCGTATTGACCTTGGAATTCCAAATTATGAAGGGTCAAAACGGTTTTAATATCTTTATAGGCATTAATCCAGTGATATTTTTCTTTTAGTAAAAACGGAATCATGGCAGTATGGTAATCATGAACATGGACAACATCAGGGATAAAGTCAACTTTTTCCATTAACTCAATAGCTGCTAATTGGAAGAAAGCAAAGCGTTCTCCGTCATCCCAATCACCATAAATATGACCACGATAAAAATAATATTGGTTATCTAAAAAGTAGAAAGTGACATTTTCTTTAACAATGCGTTTAACACCAACATACTGATGACGCCACCCTACTTCTGTGTAATAATACAAAACATCTTCGATTTGATTGCCAAATTTGGCATCAATCATATCATAATAAGGGAGAACAACGGCAACTTCATTGCCATTTTTAACAAGAGATTTAGGCAATGCCCCAATGACATCACCCAATCCTCCTGTTTTAGCAAATGGAGCTCCCTCCGCTGCTACAAACAAAATTTTCATTGAATTACATCCTCAGTTACTTCTAAACCTTTTTTAATAACAATTGGATTTTCTTTGCTACCACGAATAACAACTCCTGGAGCAATGACAACATTTTTATCGACAATAGCATTTTCAATGACTGCCCCTTCGCCAATTGTTACTTTTGGAAAGAGGATACTGCCGATAACACGTGAACCTGATGCAACATGACAATTTCTGGAAACGATTGAGTATTCGACGTCTCCTTTTATAATACTACCAGATGCAAATTGAGAATTCTTAATGTTTGATTCTTCGGCAAAATAGGTTGCCTCTTCGTTTTTAACTTTAGTATAAACCTTTTGGTTAGAATAGAGAAGCGAATAGAATTTTTGAGTATTGAGCATATCCATATTGGCATCGTAATAAGATTTGACTGAGCAAATATTAGAAAGATAACCAGTATATTCAAATGCTAAAGCATTATTTGAAACAATTAATTCACGTAAGAGATAACGAAGCTTGCGTGGTTGGTCTTTTTGAGCTTCTTCTTCCATTTTGACGATGAGCCATGGTGTGTCAATGACATAAATGTCAGCTGACATTTTTTGCAAGTCAAGACTGTCATTAACGTCCGCTCTTCCGACAACATGATCTGTTTCGTCAATTTCTAAAATTTCATTTGCTTCTGAAATGCTTTCTTTTGGCATTTTCTTATAAACAACAGTGATTGGTCCGTCGTTGTTAACGTCGTGTAGATGAATGACTTGTTCCAAGTCGATGTTACACAAAATATCACAGTTCATGTAAACCGTTTGGTCACTACCAGAGCGTTTCAGGTAAGTCAAAACTTGTTCATAGTAATCTCTATCTGCAAATTCACTATCGTTACTATTATTGTAAAATCCTAGGAAATAGTGGCTTAACAAGGTATTAAGTCCCCATTCACGACCGCTTCTGATATGGTCAAAAACTGAACGAATATTTTGGCCACGGAAAATCGCATAAATGCTACGGATGCCCGCATTAGCAAGATTTGACAATTGGAAGTCAATCAAGCGATATTTTCCGTCAAATGGCAAATTTGCCAAAGGACGTTTATCAGTTAACGTTGACATATCGTGATAGCCCACTGTATTTCCCAAAATCGCAGTATATTTATCAATCTTCATTTGGCACCCCCACTACTTCATTATAACCAACAACTTGTACTTCTTTGCCTGTTCCGTCAATTTCAACACCATCACCAATGACAGCATTTTCACCAACGATTGCACGTTTAATTTTAGCCCCTTCACCAATAATTGCGCCACTCATGATGAAAGAATCAGTGATTTCAGCATCTTTCTTAACCTGAACATTCGTTGAAAGAATAGAATGGTTAACTTTTCCTGAAACAAAGCAGCCGTCAACAACGAGAGAATTTTTCACGCTGGCTTCTTCAGTGATAAAGTTTTGTGGTGCGATAAGGTTTTTAGAGTAAATTTTCCAAGAACGGTCACGACTGTGCAATTCAGTGTCTTCGCCAATATATTCCATATTAGCTTCCCAAAGTGATTCAATGGTTCCAACATCTTTCCAGTAACCATTAAAATTATAAGTGTAAACACGGTCACCAGCTTCGAGATAAGTAGGAATGACATTTTTACCAAAGTCAGACATGTCAACATTGTTCTTTTCAGCATTTACAAGCACTTCACGCAAACGTTGCCAATTGAAAATATAAATCCCCATAGATGCTTTATTAGATTTTGGATGTTCTGGTTTTTCTTCAAATTCAACAATGCGGTCGTTTGAGTCTGTGTTCATAATACCAAAACGACTTGCTTCTTTTAGCGGTACATCAATAACCGCAACAGTCAAACTGGCTAAATTATCTTTATGTGTCCGAAGCATGTCATCATAATCCATCTTGTAAATATGGTCACCAGATAGAATAAGGACATATTCTGGGTCAATGGAATCAATATAATCAATGTTTTGATAAATAGCATGACTTGTTCCTTCAAACCAACGATTACCTTCAGTTGCTGAGTATGGTTGAAGAATAGTTGCTCCTGAGTTAATCCCATCAATACCCCAGCTCGAACCATTTCCAACGTGGCTATTTAAGACTAACGGTTGATATTGTGTAATGATACCAACATTATCGACTCCTGAGTTAGCACAATTTGAAAGTGCAAAGTCAATAATACGATAACGTCCACCAAATTGAACAGCTGGCTTTGCAATGTTTTGTGTCAATTTTCCAAGACGTGTTCCTTGTCCCCCTGCGAGGATGAGTGCTAACATTTCATTTTTCATTCTATTTTCCTTTCTTAGGAATCTGTTTTGCCAAACGTCGTTTTATTTTCCATATACTGGCACCGAGTGCAGGTAAGGTGAAACTTAACGTATGATGGTAATTCTTCCAAAGTCTATCTTGTGTGCGAGCTTGGAGATTATGTTCTTTCCAGACACCACCAAATTCTTCCATTTCTGTATTCCAAACTTCTTCGTAAATGCCTGCAACTGGAACTCCAATTGTAAAGTCTTTACGTTCAACGGGCACCATGTTAAACACACAAATTAACATATCGCCATCTTTGTTTTTACGAATGAAGGATAGAACGGTCTGGTCAGTATTGTCTGCATCAATGATTTCGATACCGTCATAGCTATCATCTATTTGCCACAAGACACTGTGCTCTTTGTAGAATGCATTCAGTTGACTTGTGAAATCTTGCATTTTCTTGTTTAAGTCATCTTCCAAATTAACCCATTCTAGCTGATAGTCATATTTCCATTCAAGGAATTGACCAAATTCACTTCCCATAAAGAGCAATTTTTTGCCTGGATGACAGATTTGATAGGTATAAAGATTACGAAGCCCAGCAAATTGATTGTAACGGTCACCCCACATTTTATGCATCAAGCTTTTCTTTCCGTGAACCACTTCATCGTGTGAGAATGGTAGGATAAAGTTTTCAGAAAAAGCATACATAAAACTAAATGTGACAAGATTAAAATCATACTTACGATAAATGGGATCTTCTTCATAGAATTTCAAAATATCATTCATCCATCCCATATTCCATTTATAATCAAAGCCGAGTGCATCGTATTCAATAGGACCTGTAATTTTAGTGTCACTGGTACTTTCTTCAGCAATCATCATGATATCAGGATAAAAATTTTTCAAAACGGCATTTAGTTTTTGTAAGAAATAATACCCCTCATAATTACGATTACCACCATCTTTATTTGGTGTCCAAGGTCCAATATCATAGTCACGATATAGCATGTTACTTACGGCATCCACTCGAATACCATCTAAGTGATAATAATCTATCCAAAACTTGGCACTAGAAATTAAGAAAGACTGAACTTGATTTTTTCCAAGGTCAAAATTTAGAGCACCCCAACCGCGGTTATGAGCTCGGTCTTCATCCTCGTACTCAAACGTTGGCGTTCCGTCAAAATAAGCCAAAGCATCATCATTAATCGTAAAATGTCCTGGAACCCAGTCCGCAATGACACCGATATTATTCAAATGACAAGCTTCAACGAAATTTTGGAAATCCTCTGGCGTTCCATAACTATGCTCGAAAGCAAAGTACCCCATTAGTTGGTAACCCCAACTCATCCCAAGCGGATGTGCCATTAACGGCATGAATTCAACGTGTGTGTAATTCATCTTAACCAAGTAAGGAATCAATTCTTCTGTTAATTCCTTAAATTGATAAGGACGACCATCATCATGTTGTTTCCATGAACCTGCATGCACTTCATAGATATTAACAGGACGATTACGGAAACCAAAACGTTTGCGTCGCCCTAACCAAAGTGCATCTTTCCACTTCTTTTCTGGAAAATTTGTAAGAACTGCTGCTGTCCCTGGTCGCTTTTCGAAATAAATAGCAAATGGGTCTAATTTTTCAACTTCTTGACCAGTCGAACGTTTTACAAGATACTTGTAAAGTTGATTTTCTTTAGGTAAATCCGTAAAAATTTCCCATACACCTGCTTCGTTGCGTTCCATAGCAAGCGGATTTTCTCTCCATTGAGTGAAATCACCAATCAGATGAACAGATTGAGCGTTGGGTGCCCAGACTCTAAAACTGTAACCTTCGGTACCATTACGAGTTTCTTTATGAAAGCCAAAGTAATGTTGCGCATGAAAATTTTCACCCGTTCCAAAAGTTCTCAGTGCCTCTTTCGTGTCCATCATATCACCCCTCCCTTTTATTTATTAAATATAAAGCTCCAGAAAAGCAAAAATAGCCCTAGAATAGGGCTATTTCTCGATTTCAAAGATTGAAACACACAAAGCTTCAAGTTTATCATTTTTATAATGTAATCGCTTTATATCTGTAATTATTATAGCATATTTAGAAATGTCTGTCATGTAGTTTTCAAGATTTTTTCATTTTTATTAAAAAATACGATAGTTTTTTTCACCTAAAATGTCAAAAACAACGACACCATCGTAATCATTGGCTACATGAACATAAACATGGCCTCTTATTTCTTTATAACTTTGATAAGAAAATGCGGGATTGGTGCGTTTTAAATGAATAATTCCTCTCATAAAAGCAATCGTTGCATGGTGTTCTGTCACATTATCCCAATCAATCTGATTGACACGGTCAGGGGCATTGTAGCTATTCATCGCCAATTGTTTGTCTGAAGAGGTCAATTGTCCATTATTTCCTGTTGGGTACAATTTTGTGCGTAGAAATTCTTGACCGATTTGCATAAAAGCAACACCTTGCATCAAAACATTCATCGCTGAAGCCATTTCAATTCGTCTAGTGTGCGTTTCTAGGCTATCATCAGGGTGCAATTCCCACATCAGGTTATTTAAATTGTGATTATCGTGAGCTTCGACATAATTAATGACTTGATTCGGTGTCAAATATGATGACAATTCATCACTTCCTAAAACACCTTTGGCAATAATACCTTCAGTTGCGGCACCTGAAACAAAACCATGCTTGAATTGCCCATATACTTCTGATCCTTTTATGCCGTCTCGAACATTATCGTTGAAAAATCCAATATTTGGCATTTGATAAGCATTGTCTTTTTTGGCTTTTTGTTCTGGCAAAAGTCCTGTTCCCATGTCCCAGCCTTCGCCATACATCATCAAACGTGGATTAATATCATCTAGCGCTTGACGAATGGCATTCATTGTTTCAATGTCATGCAAGCCCATTAAATCAAAACGAAAGCCGTCAATATTGTACTCATTCACCCAGTACAAGACAGAATAAATCATGTACTTGCGAAACATTTCTTTCTCGCTAGCTGTTTCACCCCCACAACCTGAGCCATCTTGGAATGAACCGTCAGCATTCATTCGATAAAAATAATCTGGAACCGTTAATTGGAAAGCAGAATTATAGGACAAATAGGTGTGATTATATACCACATCCATCATGACTGCAATGCCCGCATCATGGTAAGCTTGAATTAATTGTTTTAATTCCAAAATCCTATTTTCTGGTTTATGCGGTGCCGTTGAAAAGCTAGCTTCAGGGACGTTGAAATTTCCAGGGTCATATCCCCAGTTATAGGCATAATTTCCGTCGGCATCGAAGGTCTGATGATGGTCAAAAATCGGCTGTAATTGAACATGGCTAATGCCTAATTTTTTCAAATAATCAAAACCTGTCTCATCACCATATGAATTATGCGTGCCAGATTGACACGCACCTAAAAATTTACCACGATATGATTCAGTAACTCCTGAAGTTGATGATTTTGAAAAATCACGAATATGTAATTCAGTAATCGCTGCTTGATTAGGATTATCTAGTCGCCAGTAAGCTTCTTTACCATGTTTGACAGAAAAAATCCTTTTGGGTTTAGGTGTTCTGGGGCTAAAATAACGGAACGTTTGCCGTTGTGGCAATAGAATACGGGTCACGTGTATCCTGAAATGTCTTATCACGATAATAAACACGGTAAGCATAAGCTTGGAAATTCAAATCATGCTCAATGGTCGCAAACCAAACACCGTGCGTATTATAGAGGTGATTAGCCAGATTGATAATAACACCACGTTCCATTGGGACGATATAGTCAATACTTGATTTATCATCAGTTGTTTGATAGAAAATCAAATCAACCTTAGCTGACGTTGGCGCCCAGAGACGAAACTCTGTTTTTTCTTTTTGGTACTGATAACCAACCCACCCTTGAAATCCCCATTGATAATCAAAATACTGATAGTTCATTGCCATATCAAAGGCATGACTATCACGATGACAATAATAATGACTAGTGATTGCCGCTTGATGTGAATAATAAAGCGTATCATCCCCCTCTACAATCCATACTTCTGTCTTAGGGACACCACTATTGCGTTGAATTCTAAAATCTCTTGTCTTGATGGACCAATTATGATTTTTGACAATCACATAAATGTGCTCCAAAAAGAATGGACTATCTATCGTTAGATTTCCTACTAAGCCAAAACTATCAAATCCTGAGAATTGACTGTCTGTTCCTTCATGAAAGTCAATCCATTTCCACAAACTATAGTCAAAATAATTGCCATGCTGGCTATGATAATGAACGATAACTGTATTTTTCATAGGTTCGCCCTCAATTCTATTCTTCTGAATTGAGCTCATCAACTTCCTGTGTGAATTTTTGGGCAATAGCTTCCAAAGCTAAATCTTCTTGATTCCAAACGAGCGCATCATCTGAAATTTCATCTGTATTAGCAAAGAATGTGATGTGATTTTTGAGATTACGGAGCTTAATTGGAGCGTCACCACCGTACTCACCGTCCAAATTAATCATCATCTTCTTATCAGATAACGGTTCGATTTCCAAGAAATCAGTCTTGATATACTCGATACGTTTGTCACCAATGTGTTTTCCGCCGTCTAATACCAAACGAATCAAACGTAAAATTTCAATCAAGTTAGCTGTCTTAACCAAAATCAAGGTGAATTTTCCGTCATCTAGCTTAGCATCTGGCGCAATTTGTTCAAAACCACCGACTGAATTGGTAATGGCAGCGAAAATCATTGAAACGTCGCCTTCAAAAGTACCTTTTTCGTGTTTAATACGAACGGGAACCGTACGAATTCCTGGTAGCAATTCAACACCTTTTGCCAAATAAGCCAAATACCCAAACATTGTCTTTAATTGGCTTGGCACACTATATGTTAATTCTGTGAATGAACCTGCGGCAGCAATATTGATGAAATACGTATCTTCACGCGCTTGTCCAATATCCATTTGAATGGTTTGATTTTTACCAATAATCTTAGCAGCTTCAACTGGATTACCACGTGGAATTTTTAGAGCGCGCGCGAAATCATTGGTCGTTCCTGTCGGAATAATAGCCATTTGAGGGCGTTTAGAAAGCGGAGCAATCCCGTTGACGACTTCGTTGATTGTACCGTCACCGCCAGCAGCAATCACCAAATCAAATCCAGCTTCTGCGGCACGTTTAGCCTCATCACGAGCAGAATTTGGCTCTGGTATTGTCTGAAAAGCTGATGTTTCATAACCAAAACCTTCTAAAACATCTAGCACTTCTGCCACGTTTTTCTTCATGATTTCCTGACCTGAAGTCGGATTGTAGATTAAACGTGCACGTTTTTGTTTCTTAGCCATAAAAATACCTCAACTTGTTTATAAACTTTCTAACCAAGCTTCATCGCGAACATCAATTCCTAAAGCTTGGGCCTTGGTCAATTTTGAACCTGCATCTGTACCTGCGACAACAATGTCCGTCTTTTTGGACACGCTGTTTGTCACTTTTGCTCCTAAATCTTGCAGTTTTTCTTTTGCTTCGTTTCGCGTTAAACGTTCCAATTTTCCAGTCAAAACAACTGTTAAACCTGCTAATTGAGCATCTTTTGGAACTTTTTTACCAAGATAAGCAAAGTTGACACCTACATTTTTCAATTCATGCAAGAGCTCTGTCGCTTCTTTTTTGGCAAAATAGCTGCGCAATGAGTTAGCAATAACTGTTCCCAAACCGTCGATACTAGCAATGCTGTCAGCATCCGCAGCAACCAACTGATCAATCGTTTCAAAAACTTCCAACAATTGACGACTAGCCTTGGCACCGACATGACGAATTCCCAGTCCAAAAAGCAATTTATCAGCTGAATTTTCCTTAGAAACCTGAATGGCATTGTAAAGTTTCTCAGCAGATTTTTCCTTAAAGCCATCCAAGCTTAGCAAATCTTCCACCGTTAATTGGTAAATGTCTGCGACATCATGAACCAATTCTGCTTTGAAAAGTTTCTTAACGATAGAAGGTCCTAAACCTGTGATATTCATGGCATCACGGCTGGCAAAATGCGTTAAACGTTCTTGAATTTGACTTGGACAAAGCGGATTGATACAACGTAAAGCCACCTCATCTTCATAGTGAATCAACTCACTGCCACAAGACGGACAGCTTTCAGGAATCGGCATTGGTACTTGCTTATCACGTTTGCTATCAACAACATGCAGCACCGCTGGAATAATATCTCCCGCCTTATAGACGATAACCGTATCGCCAATGCGAATATCTTTTTCAGCAATGTAATCCACATTATGCAAAGTCGCACGGCTAACCGTTGTTCCTGCTAACTGAACAGGGCTAAGATTAGCGGTTGGTGTCACCACCCCAGTACGTCCAACAGTCCAATCAACCGAAAGAATTTCTGCTTCTTTTTCCTCAGCTGGGAATTTATAAGCAATTGCCCAACGAGGCGCCTTGACCGTAAAGCCAAGTTCTTCTTGCATAGCAAGACTATTGACCTTAATAACAATACCGTCAATATCGTATGGTAAATTATCACGCTCAGCGGCTACTTCTTGGATAAATTTCCAGATGTCTGCCATTGAAGATGTCGTGATACGTCGCGGATTAACCGAAAAACCAAAGCGAGACAATTCCTCCAAAACATTATTTTGCGTTGTCATGCTAGTCGATGCCACTTCTTGATAAAGAAATGTTGCCAAATTTCGCTTAGCAACAACTGCTGTATTTAACTGACGTAATGTCCCTGCAGCCGCATTTCTCGGATTCGCAAATTCTGTCTGACCACTATCACGACGTTCCTCATTGATTTTATCAAATGACGTCTTTGGCAAATAAGCTTCACCACGAACTGTGATGTTAAGTGGCTGTGCCAATTTATGAGGAATGTCCTTGATACGTTTGACATTTTCAGTGATATTTTCACCAACTGAGCCGTCACCACGAGTGGCACCGACTTGCAACACACCATCAACATAAACTAGTGAAATTGATAAACCATCAATTTTCAGCTCTGCCATGTAAGAGGCATTGGGAAATTCAGCTTTCACACGACGGTCAAAATCCTCTAATTCCTCACGTGAAAAAGCATCTTGCAAGCTATAAAGCGGTGTTTCATGCTGATATTTTTCAAAACCATCTAAAACAAGCCCACCCACTTCTTGCGTTGGACTATTTGGCAAAATCAACTCTGGATGAGCTTTTTCAAGCTCGACTAACTCGCGATAAAGCTTGTCATATTCGCTATCTGAGACCGTTGGCTGGTCCTCTGTGTAATACTCTTTTCGGTACTGGTTGAGCTCATCAACCAATTCTTGAATACGTTTTTTCATATTACTATTTTAACATATCTGGTAAAAAATACTCTCCAAAAGCTAACTATTTTTTAAGAATTTTACTAAATAAAAAACTCCCTAAAAAGGAAGTTTTTAATCTATCATACAGTTAAATCAATACGTTTTCCAAGTCTGTCCATGATAATAGCACCAATCAATAGCGAAGCAAGTTCGCCTACTGCTGATGTAAACCAAGTCATCAAAAATGGTGAGCCACCAACATAATATAATTCTAGCGCAATAGTAAACATTGAAGCCGAAAACAATAATGAAAAGTAAAAGAATGCTTTGTTAAATAAGCCGTTAAATAAATATTGCTCCTTATAACGGTCAAATAAAATAACACCTAATGTTAGAAAAACAAACGTTTGGCTACCACCAACAAAGACATCAATTAAACCAAAGCTGTACAAATTGGCAATCATACAACCAAGCGTCAGCCCAACAATATACTTACGATTGTAAAATGCCATAAACGCTAACACTTCCGAAACACGGAACTGATAAGCACCATACGAAATGGCGTTTAAAGGTGGTGTGACTGTCAACACAATATAAAGTGCAGCAACAAGCGCTACTTGCACAAAATCACGAATAGTAAAATGTTTCATAAAAAATTTTTCTCCTTTAACGTTAAAGAGCGACAACTCTTCACGTCTATAATATGCTTGACGAAAGGGAACTAAGCGTCAAGGGTTGTTTGCACAACGCTTAAAAGTATAGCACAAATACTAAAAATTTGATATAGTAGTCCTATGAAAAAAATAATTACTAGCGAAGTTTTTAAATATCTATTTTTCGGAGTTCTGGCAACTATCGTCTACATGGGGACACGTTTAATCATCTTCTCAATCGCTGAATCAGCAACTCTTTCTGCCGTCATCGCAAACGTTACAGCTATTGTATTTGCTTTCTTTACCAATGATTATTTTGTTTTCAACCAAGCTAGAAAAGGTTGGTTCAAACGTTTAATCAAGTTTGCTGTTGCTCGTCTATCAACACTGATTCTTGACTTAGTCTTAGCTTACCTTTTAGTGACAAAATTTCCACATATTATCGGACAATTTGTCGGTGACAATCTGTCGATGGTAAATGCTATCGAGACTCTCTTTGCTCAAGTTTTAGTCATCATTTTGAATTATGTTCTCAGTAAATTACTTGTTTTTAAAGATAAAAAATAACACCCTTGGGTGTTATTTTTTTCCTCGTTGTGTCAAGAGAGACAACAAATTGCCTCGACGGCTTTCCATCTTCCCTTGACGTACTTCTTGATAAGTCGCATTAAAGATAGCTCCTAAAATCAAGATATGTGCAAGAAAGATAAACCACAACATCAAAACAAAAATCACGACAGATCCAAATGTTTTAATGTCCACCATTCGTTCAAAGGTTCTCAAAATATAACTACTAAACAAGCTATTCAAGAACACAATAACAACGGATGTGAATATCGTTCCTGGTAAAATATAGCGTAGACGTTTGATTTTTACGTTAGGCAGAATAAAATACAGTAACATTAGCCCAATAACAATCGTTATAACTGTCACTGGCTGTGATAAATGCAATATAACAGTTGCCATCGTATCACTCAAATCATAATTCGAATTGATAATTTGCAAAACGACTTTTAAGAAGGTCGAAAATAGTAAAACGAAAGTTAGTAAGAAAAGAATCAAAAGACTCCCAATAACACCAACTAATCGACCAATGACAACATCTCTATGTTGCGCTACACCATATGCTTTATTAATTGCTTTTTGAAGAGAGGTCAACGATTTAGACATGGTCCAAAATGCCGTTAAAGTGGCAACTCCCAAAATACTACCTGAAGGTTTTGAAAAAATATCAATCGTAATAGCCGATACAGACGGATATAAATTTGTTGGCAAATTCTTTTTCATGAAAGCTAACAAAATATTAACATCAATATTCAGGTAAGGGAAAATATTTGCTGCGATAACAATCAGCGGGAAAGCTGTCAGCAACAAGTAGTAAGCAACTGCGATTGCCGATAAGTCAATTTCAGCACTACGATAGTGTTTTAAATAAACCTGCAGCGGTTGCCACTCTAGTTTAGACCATAATTTGTCTAAGAACTGCTTTCGCTTCATCTCTTAGTACGTTCTTTCTTCTCCTTGGCTTGTTAGAATTACAGGACCGTCTTTTGTAATCACAAATTGGTGTTCGTATTGACATGAGAGGCCACCATCAAGGGTTTTATGAGCCCAGCCAGTTTCCATGTCAGTATCAATTTCCCATGTTCCTGTATTAATCATTGGCTCAACAGTCAACACCATACCTTCACGTAAACGAAGACCGCGACCAGCTTTACCGTAGTGAGGTACCATTGGTTCTTCGTGCATTGTAGGACCAACTCCATGGCCTACCAAATCACGAACAACACCGTATCCACGGCTTTCAGCATATTCTTGAATAGCTGCACCGATATCACCGATACGGTTACCAACAACTGCTTTTTCAATACCAATATAAAGGCATTCTTTGGTAACATCCATCAGATTTTTAACTTCTTCTGAAACTTCACCAACAGCGTATGCCCAACAGGAGTCAGCCAAACCACCAGAATATGATTCAGTATATTTTTTAACTTGGGCAACATTATCAAAGTCTAATTTTGATACATCAACAACTGACTTATCAAGCGGCTCACTTAAAACCATATCAACTTTAAGCAGATCGCCTTCTTTTAGAATGTAATGACGTGGGAAAGCATGTGCTACCTCGTCATTAAGCCCACAACAAGTTGCATATGGATAATCCATGATTGAACCATCAACACCAATTTGAAGCGGGAGAGCATTTGCCTCTTTACAACGACGACGGACATATTCTTCAACTTCCCACATATCTAGACCTGGTTTAATCAATTCACGCAAACCAATGTGAACAGATGCAAGAAAATCCCCTGCTCGATCCATTGCTTCAATTTCACGAGCTGACTTCAATGTAATCATATAAATATATACTCCTATAATAAACTCTGTAAAAAGTATTTCGGTATCCTTAATTATACACCGATAGTTACTAAACTGTCAAAAATGTCACTAATTCAACATTTTCAAAACAAGTTTTAAATTAGTTTAACAAGCCTTAAGAAATAATCAAACTATCCTAGTAAGTTCCTTCTTCTCCTTGGCTTGTTAAGATAACAGGACCGTCTTTTGTAATCACAAATTGGTGTTCGTATTGACATGAGAGACCTCCATCAAGAGTTTTATGGGCCCAGCCAGTTTTCATATCAGTATCGATTTCCCATGTGCCTGTGTTAATCATTGGCTCAACAGTCAACACCATACCTTCACGTAAACGAAGACCACGACCAGCTTTACCATAAGGAGGCACATCTGGTTCTTCGTGCATTGTAGGACCAACACCGTGGCCTACCAAATCACGAACAACACTATATCCACGACTTTCAGCGTGTTCTTGAATAGCCGCACCGATATCACCGATACGGTTACCAACAACGGCTTTTTCAATACCGATATACATACACTCTTTAGTAACATCCATCAAATTTTTTACGTCTTCTGAAACTTCACCAACAGCGTATGACCAGCATGAATCGGCTATTCCACCAGTATAAGATTGCGTATATTTCTTAACTTGCTCAACATTGTCGAAGTTTAATTTTGACACATCAACAATTGATTTATCAAGAGGTTCGCTTAGTACCATGTCAACTTTAAGCAAATCACCTTCTTTTAGAATGTAATGACGAGGAAAAGCGTGTGCCACTTCGTCATTAAGAGCACAACAAGTTGCGTATGGGTAATCCATAATTGAACCATCAACGCCAATTTGAAGAGGAAGAACATTAGCCTCTTTACAACGACGACGAACATATTCTTCGACTTCCCACATATCAAGGCCTGGTCTAATTAGATCACGAAGCCCAATATGGATAGAAGCTAGAAAATCTCCTGCTCTGTCCATCGCCTCAATTTCACGAGCTGATTTCAATGTAATCATATTAAAGTATACTCCAGTAATAAAATCTGTAAAAAACAATACCTTTAATTATACACCAAGAATTGCTAAACTGTCAAAATATCAACATTTTATCGTAAAAGCATTTAATTGATTTTTGTCGTTACTAAAGCCTTAGCAACAATCTGATTATCTAAAAGAATCTCAAAGTCAATCACTGAGCTACGACGTTTTTCAGTAATAATCCTTGGTTGAATAACCAAACGGTCATCAATCTGAACAGCTTGTAAAAAGTAAAGCATCAATTGCTCAATAATAATGTTCTTTTGATGTTTTTTAGTTAAAACACGAACACTGATTTCTTTGATAAATTCAGTTAAAACACCTTGAGCGAAATTTCCTGCGTGGTCAATCATTGCAGGCTCAACGACAAATTGATAGACACCATCTTCATGCTTCAAATTTGACAACATCTGCTCACTGTATGTATAGAGGCTAGAGTGCTGTAAATTTTGTAAATTCTCAACAGCTTGACGTCGTGTAATCACACCTAGTAAAGTCAAGTCATCTGCCACAACAGGTAACATATTAAGGTCTTCAAAAATCATCTTTTGACTGATATTGGCTAGACTGGCTTGAGGTTTTGCGACAATCAAATTACGAGACATGATGCTTTTTATGTCAACATTATTTTCTTGACCGACCACATCAAGCATACTGACAACACCAATAACAATATTTTTGTTATTAACAACAGGAAAACGAACATTTTTGGTTTGCTTCATCAAGGTATTGAAATCACGAATCGTATCACCTTCACGCAGGAAACCGTATTCTGCTTTCACTTGATAAACTTGATCAACTGTTGTTAAATCCGTTTTGATTCGGACGTTTGATAAAGCGTGATTAATCATCGTCGCAACGGTAAATGTGTCGTAGTTAGTCACCATGACAGGGATTCCGAGTTCATCTGCTAAGCGAATAACGGCTTCTGACACAGAAAAACCACCCGTAACCAAAATGGCATTGTGATTTTCAAGCGCCAGCAATTGAATATTTTCACGGTCTCCGACAATTAACAAGCCACCTTTAACTAAGTAACGTGAAATATTTTCCTGAGTCATGGCACCGATAGAAAACTTGCTAAACTCTCGTGTTAGCCCTGATTTTCCAGCTAACACCTCAGAATCACTGATTCTAGCAATTTCAGAATAAGTCAATCGTTCAATACGAACAGTAGCTTTCTTTTCAATTCTGACCGTACCACTTCGCGGTCTTGTCTCAACAATTCCTCTATTTTCAGCCTCTTTAATTGCACGGTAAGCTGTACCATCACTAACATTCAAATGATTAGAAATACTACGCACACTCACGCGCTTTCCAATAGCTAGATTTTCAAGATACTCTAATATTTTCTGATGTTTACTCATAACGATAGTCACCTTTTTTCAACTGATAATCGACATAATCACGCATCTTTCGAGTGTATCGATCACTTCCCTTAAATTGATGTTTCAAGGTAAAACCTGATTTCTGCGCAACTCGCTGACTAGCAAGATTTTCTGCGTGAGCAATAACATGCAGCTCTTTTAAGCCAATTTCTTGGAAACTCAAAAAAGCAATTGTCTTTAAACACTCAGTCATCAACCCATTTCCCCAGAATGCTTGATTTATAAAATAACCAATCTCCGCAGACGAATGATTGACATCAATTTTTTCAAAACGTATACAGCCAATCATTTTACGAGTTTTTTTATCTTCAATCGCCCACACTCCAAGTGGTTCTTTCATAAAATAATGAACCATGAGAAAATCACTTTCCTCACGTGTCGCACGGCTAGGAAAAATAAAACGAAGATTGTCTGGATTATGACAAATCTCAAAAAAATCCTGACTATCCGTATATGCAAAAGGACGTAAATACATGCGTTCTGCCTCAGCAAAAGCATAACGTCCTAAACGCGTCCAAATATCCATAACTCTATTATAACATATGATGTCAAAAAATGAATCGTTGCACTTTAGCGTAAAAAAGGCAAAAGAAAAAGCCTTCACAGGCTTCTTCTTATTCTTCAATTAATTTAATATCAGCACCAAGAGCTGTTAATTTTTCGATAATATTTGAGTAACCACGTAAGATAAATTCAACATTAGTAATCTCTGTTGTTCCTTCAGCCATCAAACCTGCTGTTACAAGCGCAGCACCTGCACGCAAGTCTGAGGCTTTAACTGGAGCACCGGTTAATTTATTAGGGCCTTGGTAAGCAATACGACCACCAACAATAGAAATATCAGCACCCATACGAACCAATTCAGTGACATGGTTAGTACGTTTTTCGTAAATAGTATCTAAGATTGTACCGCGACCTTCAGCTGTCAATAACAATGGAGTGATAGGCTGTTGCAAGTCAGTTGCAAAACCAGGATATGGTGATGTTTTAACTGACACAGCTTTTAGACCTGATTGTTTTTCAACAAAGATAGCATCTTCTTCGACTGTCATACGAACACCCATCTCTTCAAGCTTAGCAATATAGCTCTCTAAGTGTTCATAAAGAACATTAGTAACGCGAACACCTTCACCAATCGCTGCCGCCATAGCAATGTAAGTACCTGCTTCAATACGGTCTGGAATAACTTGATGACGTGTTCCGTGAAGACTCTCAACACCTTCAATTGTGATAACATCAGTACCTGCACCACGAATGTGAGCACCCATGTTATTCAACAAAGTAGCTACATCAATGATTTCTGGTTCACGAGCTGCATTTTCAATAATCGTACGACCATTTGCTTTTGTCGCAGCAAGCATAGTATTGATTGTCGCACCAACACTAACAGTATCCATGTAGATGTGAGCACCATGAATTGGTTGACCATCTGTTGCCAAGCGCATTGCTTCGCCTTCATAAGATACAATTGCACCCATAGCTTCAAAAGCTTTCAAGTGAAGGTCAATCGGACGAGGTCCAAGGTCACATCCACCAGGAAGCCCTACAGTTGCTTCACCAAAACGGCTAAGAAGGCTACCATAGAAATAGTAAGAAGCACGCAAGCTATTGATTTTTCCATATGGCATTGGTTGATTTTTAACACCACGTGGGTCAATCTCAAGCGTTTCGCCTTCTCTCTTAATCTTAGCTCCCATCACTTCCATAATATCGATTAAACTATCAACATCGGAAATGGCAGGAACGCCATCCAAAATAACAATATCATCAGATAGAATAGCTGCTGGAATCAAAGCCACAATACTATTCTTAGCACCTGAAATAGCAACCTCTCCCTTTAAAGGTTTGCCACCATTAATAACAATTTTACGCATACATTCAAAACTTTCTGCTAGAATTCAACCTTTTCATTTTATCATAGATTATTCAATTTTACAAATAGATTACCAAGAATATTTTGACAATTTGTAAAGATTTTGTAATATTTCCTCTCGTTTTAATAGTATATCGTAAAATATCTATTTTGAATCTTCAAACTTCATTTTTAAAATGTTATTTTAACCACTTTATAATGACCATTCCATTGCAAATATAACAAGACGAAGGAATTATGTTAAAAATCGCTGCACCGAAGGCACAACGATTTATATTTTTATTTTACTGCTTCTTTCAAAGCATCTACTTTATCAAGTTTTTCCCATGGAAGGTCAATATCTGTACGTCCCATGTGTCCATATGCAGCTGTTTGACGGTAAATTGGGCGTTTCAAATCAAGCATTTTAATGATACCAGCTGGACGAAGGTCAAAGATTTCACGAACAGCTGCTTCCAATTTACTTTCTGCTACAGTATTTGTGCCAAATGTATCAACACGAACTGAAACTGGGTGTGCTACACCGATAGCGTAAGCCAATTGCACTTCTGCTTTAGTTGCAAAATCAGCAGCGACAATATTTTTAGCGATGTAACGTGCAGCATATGATGCAGAACGGTCAACTTTTGTAGCGTCTTTACCAGAGAAAGCACCACCACCGTGACGTGCATAACCGCCGTAAGTATCAACGATAATCTTACGACCAGTCAAACCAGAATCCCCTTGAGGACCACCAATTACGAAACGACCAGTTGGGTTGATGAAGAATTTTGTCTTATCATCAAGATATTTTTCTGGAATAACAGCTTTGATGACTTTTTCAATCACATCGTTGTGAATTTGTTCGTTTGTTGCTTCTGGGTCATGTTGAGTTGAGATAACGACAGTATCTACACGAACTGGTTTGTCATTTTCATCATATTCAACAGTTACCTGAGATTTAGCATCTGGGCGGAGATATGAAATTTCACCTGATTTACGCAAATCTGCCAATTTTTTAACCAATTTGTGAGAAAGTGAAATTGGTAGTGGCATCAATTCAGGTGTTTCATTGACTGCAAAACCAAACATCAAACCTTGGTCACCAGCACCAATCAAGTCAAGTGGATCTTGGTCTGCGTTACCACGGACTTCCAAAGCTTCGTTAACCCCTTGTGCAATATCAGGTGATTGTTCAACCAATGATGGATGAACCCCAACTGATTCAGCAGCAAAGCCGTACTCAGCATTTGTATAACCGATTTCTGCGATCGTATCGCGAACAATGCGGTTAATATCAACATATGCTGTAGTTGAAATTTCACCAAAAACATGGACTGATCCAGTGTATACAGCAGTTTCTGCTGCAACGTGCGCATCAGGATCTTGTTCCAACACAGCATCTAAAATAGCATCTGAAATTTGGTCTGAAATCTTATCTGGATGCCCCTCAGAAACAGATTCAGACGTGAAAAGTTTACGTTCTGACATAAAAATGTCCCCCCATATCATTAATTTTTCATTTTAATACCTCTAAGTATTAAAATGTCGGAAAAAATCTTTTCCTTGAAATATCTGTACAAAAAATATCATCATTCAGTGAGAATTATGACGGTCAAAAACTAAAACGATTATTTTAGTTTTTTGACCTAATAAGTCACTTAGGAAACCGACATAGCAGCTTTCCGTGAAATGACAAGCTACTTTCAGTAGCAGACATTTCTAGTGAGTTACAAAGTACCAATCTGCATCTTCCAAATAGGAGATGGCGCGATTAATAACAGATTAGTCAAGTCAGCGAAATCGCAGATAACACTGAAGTCTATCAAGATAGGCTAACAAAGAGTAACACGTTATAAACCGCCAGATTGTCTTATCGGGACTCATTAACTAGAATATTGTACCACGTTTCATCACAAATGCCTATAGTAAATTTCTTACCATTTTGTAACAAATTCACTTTTAACTAAGAAGATTTAGAAAAAATATATTATACTAATAGTTATGAAAACCTACGAAAAAATCTACGACTATCTTCAAAACAAAGACGATTATATCAGCGGAGAAACTCTCGCAAAAGAATTCGAACTTTCTCGCACAGCGATTTGGAAAGCAATCAAAACTCTAGAAGAAAAGGGAGTCAAAATTGACTCTGTTAAAAAACGTGGCTATAAAATTATCTCAGGCGACCTTCTGCTTCCCGAAGTCATTGCTAAAGAGCTTAAAATTCCAGTCACAATCAATGAAAAAAGTGAATCAACTCAGCTTGATGCTAAGAATAACATGGAATTTGACAAACAATCTCACCTTTACCTTGCTCCTAGCCAAGAAAAAGCAAAAGGACGTTTTGGCAGACAGTTTTTTGCTTCAAAACAAGGAGGCATTTACATGTCTCTCCACCTTAAACCAAATGTACCTTTTGAAGAAATCAAACCATACACTCTTATGGTTGCTTCAAGCGTTGTAAAAGCAATCTCTCGCTTAACAGGTATTGAAACAGACATCAAATGGGTTAACGACATTTATTACAATGGTAAAAAAATTGCTGGTATTCTAACTGAGGCAATCTCATCAGTTGAGACCGGGCTTATTACAGATGTTATCATCGGTGTCGGTATCAATTTTTATATCACTGATTTTCCAAATGCTATTTCGCAAAAAGCTGGTTCACTCTTTGCATCCCAACCAACTATCACGCGCAATGAGCTGATTACAGAAATTTGGAAACTTTTCTTGACGATTCCAGAAAAAGATTTGGTAAAAGTCTATAAAGAAAAATCACTCGTTTTGAACAAACAAGTGACTTTCAGCGAAAATGATATCGAATTTTCAGGACTTGCCATCGACATTACCAATCAAGGGTACCTGCTAGTTAAACTTGACAATGGTCAAGAAAAATTATTACGCAGTGGTGAAATTAGTCTTTCTTCTTGGGAGTAGATGTCAAGGTTTGAAGTAATTTATCAAGTGTGTAGACACGTTGAATATCGCGCAACAACAACAACCCCCAAAAGATAGCAAAGAAATAATCACCATCTAATATACATTCATTAAAAAAATAAGTCTCAAAGGCACATACCAATGCCATTAATAAAAAACGTCTTATAGTCATAGGATTATTATAACATAGTTAGTTATTTTTATCAGATAATATCACTATTTTAAAACACAAGAGGTATTCATTGAATACCTCTTTTTAGTCTTCAATTTTGTTAATCTTGTCTGCTAGAAAATCAAATCCCTCTGGAATGAAAGAATCATCTTTTACTTCTTCTTGGGCTGGGGTTTGTTTTTTCTTTTTCACACTTTGAGCAAATTCTGTACGAATGCTGTTGAAATCTTTACGAGGAACTGCCAAAATATTCGGCGAAAAACCTGCAGCCTTACTCATGATATTTCCAAACATGTCATTAAGGTCAGTTCGTTTCATGGCTTGCTCTGCATTAAAGGCAGCATCAAAAGCCAAAATAGCATTCTCACTATTTGCAAGAACAGGCTCCGATCCAAGCAACAAGGCACGGTCTTGAGCAGAGATGCTATCCAAGATTTCGTTCCAAGCACCTTTAAGCGCTTCAAGATACTCGCGCGATTTTTGACTATCAACGACTGTTTCTTGCATGATGGTCAATATCTTCGTGCGATCAACCTTGTACTGATAACTTGAGTTTGATTTTTGACGTTTGGTTGATTTTTGAGAAATAGCTGAGCTATCAAGATTAGCCAACTGTTCTTTCAAATCTTTGATTTCTGCTTTAAGTCTTGCCAACTCATCTGATAAATCTTCTGGCACTTGAGCACTTGCAACTGGCTTACCAGACTCAGATAGTTGAATTGCAAGCATTTCAGCGTAGATTTTAGGTTGAACACCATTTTTGATTTCAGGTAAAATCTTAGTCACCAGATTAATCATTTCAAAAATTCGATCCTGCTGAACGCCCGATAAATTTTCTTGGAAGGCTTGGCTGGTGTGAGTGTTTTCACCACCGCTTTGAACAACCAACAAATCACGAAGATAATTCAACAAATCCGTCGCAAAGCGACTCATACTCTTACCACTATCAAAAATTGTTTCCAGATTTTCCAAAGCCTTGCTTGTTTCTTGCGCCAAAACATTTGCCACAAAATCATCCAAAGCAGCCATTGAAATACTACCTGTAATTTCTTCAGCAATCGCAAGTGAGACATGATTGTCAGTTGTTAAGCTGAGAGCTTGATCAAGGATTGATAGTGCATCACGCATACCACCTTCTGCACGACGCGCAATAAGTGTTAGAGCGTCTTTGTCATAAGAGATACCTTCTTTATCAAGAATGTGACCCAAATGCTCACGAATTGCTGCTGGCTTAATTGCCTTAAACTCAAAACGTTGAACACGAGAAAGAATTGTTGCTGGAATTTTGTGCAACTCTGTCGTTGCTAAAATAAAGACAACATTTGCAGTCGGTTCTTCTAGAGTTTTCAAAAGCGCATTAAAAGCTCCAGTTGACAACATGTGCACTTCATCGATGATATAAACTTTGTAAGTCGCACGACTTGGTGCGTAAGTTGATTTATCACGGATGTCTCGAATTTCATCAACACCATTGTTTGAAGCAGCATCGATTTCAATGACATCTTCAAGGCTACCATTTGTAATATCACGACAGATATCACACTGGTTACAAGGTTCACCATTGACTTGGTGAGGACAGTTCATTGCTTTTGCAAAAATTTTAGCGGCACTGGTTTTACCCGTACCTCGTGGACCTGAAAACAAATAGGCGTGACTAATTTTTCCAGAAGACACTGCTTGTTTCAGAGTCGTTGAAATAACCGTTTGCCCGACCATTTCATCAAAGGTCTGACTACGGTACTTTCGATAAAGGGCTTGATACATTATTTTTCAACTCCAAACATATCTAGATTCCAATATGATTTTTCGATAAGTACAGCCACAAATTTTTCAAGATATTCTTGGTCAATCGCATCATAGTCATCTGTCAAGCGTGAATCTAGGTCTAAGACACCAACTAATTTTCCATCTTTAACCATTGGCACTACAATTTCACTCATAGCAGCTGAATCACAGGCGATATAGTTTGCGTGTTTTGTAACGTCAGCGACAATCATTGTTTCACGATTTTGAGCTGATTCACCGCATACACCCTTACCAAGTTTGATGTGCACACAAGATACCCCACCTTGAAATGGTCCAAGAAGCAATTCTTCACCATTGAAAAGGTAAAAGCCAGTAAAAACAGAATTTGGTAAGGTCATCTTCAAAAGTGCGCTAGCATTCGAAAGGTTTGACAATAAGTTTTTTTCGTTAGCAAATAAAGCATTTGCTTGCGCTAACATGATTTCATAATTCTCAATTTTCTTAGTATTTTCCATAAGGTTAATTATATCAAAAAAATGAGGTAACGTCATTTGTCTTGAAAGCTAATTCACTAAAAAATCTGAGACAATTTTATCCCAGATTCTTTATATGATTAAATGACTGTGACAATCTATTATTGCCAATAACTTGGACGATTTTTTTCGTACGTTGAAATCAAGTCTTCATACTGAAGTGTGATGCCAATATCATCTAGACCTAGAACTAACTTACGTTTCCACTCACCATCAATATCAAATGGAAATTCACCTGCTGAAGATTTGATAACTTGATTTGGTAAATCAATGGTAATTTCTTCACCTGCAGGAAGTGCTGCTAGTTTCTGACGAACTTCCAGCGGCTGAACAATCGGAAGCATCCCATTTTTCAACTCATTGTTATAATGAATATCTGAAAATGAACCTGCAATCACACAACGAAAGCCATAGTCTTCCAGCGCCCAGGCAGCGTGTTCGCGCGATGACCCTGAACCAAAATTATCACCTGAAATCAAGATTGTGGCATCTCTGTACTCAGGTTTATTAAAAATAAAATCTGGATTTTCATCGTAATTATCATTCAAATAACGCCACTCGAACAAAAGATTTTTCCCAAACCCTTTTTTGTCAACTGCCTTTAAAAATTGCTTGGGAATAAGCTGGTCAGTATCAATGTTATCATTCATCAAAGGAACAGATTTCCCGGTATAAACTGTAAATTTTTCCATCATTTCTCTCCTTTACTGAATTTCTGATAGTTGACGCACATCGACAAATTTTCCGGCAATCGCTGCCGCCGCTGCCATGGCTGGACTACAAAGGTGAGTACGAGCTCCAAATCCTTGGCGACCTTCAAAATTACGATTACTTGTTGAAGCGCAATGAACACCTTCTGGCACATGGTCTGGGTTCATACCAAGACACATTGAGCAACCAGGCTCACGCCACTCAAAACCAGCATCCGTGAAAATTTTATCAAGTCCAAGACGCTCTGCTTCTTTCTTAACTGGACGAGATCCCGGAACAACAATTGCTGTCAATTTGGGTGAGATATATTTTCCTTTAACAATCTTCGCTGCCAATTCAAGGTCTGACAATCGAGCATTGGTACAAGAACCAATGAAGACATAACCAAGGTCGATATCTTCAGCTTTATCACCAGGTTTAATGTCCATGTAGTGATAAGCACGTTCATCATTCATGTCTTTAATTTCTGGGAATGGTTGACCAAATTCAACGCCCATTTCAGGGTTGGTTCCCCAAGTCACCATTGGCGCCAGTTCCGATACATCGATAGTGATGACTTTGTCGTATTTGGCATCAGGATCAGAAACTAACGTCTTCCAGTCTTCTACTGCTTGGTCAAATTTCTCACCTTTAGGTGCTGCTTCACGACCTTTAACATAATCAAATGTTTTTTGGTCTGGGTTCATCAGGCCCATTTTCGCACCAAATTCGATAGACATATTAGCAATAGTCATACGCTCATCCATTGAAAGAGCATCGATAGCTTCACCACAATATTCGACCGCATATCCGACACCAGCATCAACACCGTATTTGGCAATCAAAGCAAGGATAAAGTCTTTTGAATACACACCTTTTTGTGGTTTCCCGACAAATTCAACTTTCATTTTTTTAGGTTTCACTTGCCAGATACATTGTGTTGCAAACACATGCTCAACTTCTGAAGTACCGATACCAAAGGCAATCGCCCCAAAAGCACCGTGTGTCGCTGTATGGCTGTCCCCGCAGACAATAAATTTTCCAGGTTGACTGCGTCCTGTTTCTGGACCAACCATATGAACAATTCCTTGACGCTCAGTCCCATGCGTTGCAGCATCAATGCCAAATTCTTCGACATTTCTAGCAAGCATATCAATTTGATTTTTAGAAATCAAATCACGGATATTAAAAATATCTACCGTCGGCACATTGTGGTCTGTTGTACCAAATGTTAACTCAGGTCGACGTACCTTTCGTCCAGCATCACGAAGGCCTTGAAAGGCTTGTGGACTTGTCACTTCATGAATATAATGCTGGTCAACATACATAAGCTGAGGTTCGCCTTCTTCACCTGTAATCACATGACGCTCCCAAAGCTTATCAAAAATCGATTTTCCGCTCATATTTTCCTCCACTGTCCTTGTCATCATTTCCACATCATGAAACACCAATAGGCAAAAACAACATTGATGATAATTCCAAGATACCAACAAGCTCTAAAATACCATTTTAAGGTTTTATGATGGAAAAAATTACCGCCCAGAAAAGCACCTAAACCGCCAAATAAGATGCTCTCCCATAATAAGGTTTTCTCTGGAATTCGCCATTTTCCCTTGATAGCCCTAATCTTATCAACACCATATGTGATAAAGACAAAAACATTCCATAAAATGAAAACAAAGACGACATACTGTTTTATACTCATAGATTTGCAATAATGGCTGCTGTCATTTCGGCTGTAGTTGCCTGACCTCCTAAATCTCGTGTCAAAATGCCTTGGTTAAAAGTCTTATCAACTGCTTCTTCAATCATTTCAGCACCAGCTAATTCTCCAAAACTTTCACGAAGCATCATCGCTACAGACAAAATCATGCTGACTGGGTTTGCAATGCCTTTTCCAGCAATATCTGGGGCAGAACCATGGATAGGCTCATAAAGGCTTGGACCATTTTCTGAATGGCTAGCCGATGGCATCACACCAAGCGTACCAGGAAGGACACTTGACTCATCCGACAAAATATCACCGAATAAGTTCTCAGTGACGATAACATCAAAACGAGCTGGGTTAGTAATCATAATCATAGCCGCGCTATCAACCAATTGATGCTCCAAAGTCACATCAGGAAATTCTAGAGCAACTTCTTCAGCAACTTTACGCCATAATTTTGACGTTGACAAAACATTTTGTTTATCGATGCTAGTGACTTTCTTGCCACGGACTTGGGCCAGTTCAAAAGCTTTACGGATGATACGACGGATTTCTTGGGCTGAATAATCGTTGATGTCACGCGCAGCTTCATCTTCTAATTTGTGTTCACCAAAATAAATGCCTCCTGTCAATTCACGCACTACCACAAAATCAACACCTTCAATGCGTTCAGGTTTTAATGGTGACAAGTGTTTTAGCGCATCAAAAATTCGAACAGGACGAATATTGGCAAAAAGATTCAATTCTTTACGGATGGCAAGAAGACCTTGTTCTGGTCGAACTGTCGCATTGTCATATTTTGGTCCACCAATCGCTGCCAACAAAATAGCATCCGCTGATTTAGCAGCATCTAAAGTGTCTTTTGGCAGAGGATGCCCACTAGCATCAATTCCAGCACCACCAAAAGGTTTAGCATCAATATCATAATCAAAACCAATTTTATTAGCGACAGCTTCGAGAACTTCAAGACCTGCTGACATAATCTCTGGACCAATTCCGTCTCCTGCTAACGTTACAATTTTTTTAGTCATCTTTATCCCTTGCGTGAAATAATCAAATTCTCACGCGACTTCCTTTCTTAGTCATTTGTTGGCACATCACGAAATGAAACAGATTTGCCAATTTCTCCCGCATTTTCTTTTTGAACAAGCGCATTTGCATTCACGTAAGCAATCGCACCTGCTTTTAACACATCAAAATCAATACCTGAAGCATTAAAAATCGTACCTGAATCACTGTTTTCAACTGATACAGACACGCGAGCTTGAGAATCAATGCCATCAGTCACAGCATCTATTGTATAGCTGAGAAGACGAACTTTTTGATTAAAGAATTTATCAACCGCATTGTAGACTGCTTCAACAGAACCTTTACCATCAGCTAGAACTTCAACCTCTTCTCCATCAGCATTCACCATGATAACTTCTGCAGTGACTGTTTCATCAGCGTTAGATTTGAGTTTCAAATCTCCAAAATGGAAGCCTTCTGGATTTTCAATCTCTGTACCAGCAACCAAAGCTCTGATATCAGCATCTGTGATTTCTGTTTTCTTATCAGCCAATTTTTTGAATTTGCTAAAGAGTGGTTTGATTTCTGTTTCTTCAAAAGCAAGCTCTAGTTCTTTTAATTTTTCAACAAAGGCATGTCGTCCTGAAAGTTTTCCAAGAGGAAGTGAGTTATGCTTAACCCCGACAAGCTCTGGCGTAATGATTTCATAGGTAAGAGGATTTTTAAGCACACCATCTTGGTGAATACCTGATTCGTGTGAGAAGGCATTGCCACCAACCACTGCTTTATTTTTAGGAATTGGAATTCCTGAGAAGCGAGAAATCAATTCTGAAGTGTTAACTGTTTCGTTAAGAACAATATCAGAGGTTGCTTGATAATACTCCTCACGAATATTAAGAGCGACAGCAACTTCTTCGAGCGCTACGTTTCCAGCTCGTTCTCCAATTCCATTTACTGTACCTTCAACACGGCCAGCACCATTTTTAATAGCTTCTAGTGTATTAGCCGTTGCCATACCAAGGTCATCATGGCAGTGCGGGCTAAAAATAATCTCATGGTCAGATGTTACATTTTCAATAAGATATTTAAAGATATTTCCGAACTCTTCTGGTGTCGTAAAGCCGACAGTATCAGGAATATTAATGTAAGTAGCCCCCGCATCAACCGCTGTTTGAACTACCTCAAGCAGATAATTAAGTTCAGTACGTGTGGCATCTTCTGGTGAAAATTCAACTACGTCAAATTTACTACGCGCATAAGTTACATGCTCTTTGATGATATCAAGAATTTCTTCTTTTGTCTTTTTCAATTTGTATTCGCGGTGAATAGGACTTGTAGCAATGAAGACATGACATTGTGGGTATTTGGCATCTTTCAATGCTTCATAACACGCATCAATATCTGACTTTACAGAACGTGCTAAACCAGACACAGCAGTTGTAGTCATTGCTTTTGAAATTTGACAAACTGCTTCAAATGAATCTGGACTTGCTGCTGGAAAACCAGCTTCAATAGATGCAATTCCCCATTTTTCAAGTTGCTTTGCAATAGCAACTTTTTCTTTCACAGAAAAATTCACGCCTGGGGTCTGTTCACCGTCACGAAGAGTGGTATCAAGAAATTCAACTTTACGCATAGTAACCTCTTTCTAATTCTAGCAAAAACATTAAGATAAAAATAAAAACATCTCACGGTTAAGCGAGATGTTTTCATCCCGCTTGGTAAGCCAAACAGGACTAATGCTCTTATGCACTAGCCCTCATCACGCAATAGCAAGACTGTCATTGTTGTGAATGTCATTGACTTTTTTCCCTTCGATGTTTTTCGTTTTTTTACATAATACTCTTTTATTAACTAAAAGTCAACAGAATAATCAAAATAAAATAAATTTTCTGAAAATAGTTACAAAAAGTAAAAGAGCTGGTGTAACCAGCCCTTCTTATTCTTCGTTTTCTTTCAAAATCGCTGCAATCTTAGTGTTGATAAGGTCAATCGCAACAACGTTTGAAGCACCTTCAGGAATGATAATGTCAGCATAACGTTTTGTTGGTTCGATAAATTGGTGGAACATTGGTTTAACCACTGAAGTGTATTGTTCAATAACACTATCAAGGCTACGTCCACGTTCCTCCATATCGCGTTTAATACGACGGATAATACGAATATCATCATCAGTGTCAACGAAAAGTTTGATATCCATCAAGTCACGAAGACGTTTGTCTTCAAGAACCATGATACCTTCAACGATAATAACGTCTTGAGGTTCTTGACGGTATGTTTTATCACTACGTGTGTGCAATGTGTAGTCATAAATTGGAATATCAACTGGACGACCTGCAATCAATTCGTTGATGTGTTCAATCATCAAATCTGTATCAAAAGCAAGTGGGTGGTCATAGTTAGTTGTAGCACGTTCTTCAAAAGTCAAATGACTTTGATCTTTGTAGTAAGAATCGTGTTGAATCATTGCAATTTTTTGATCTTGGAAGTTAGCCAAAATTGCTTTAGAAACGCTGGTTTTTCCGCCACCAGATCCACCAGTAACACCAATAATAATAGGTTTTTTACGCATTTATTACTCCAAATAAAAAATATTTCCTATCTATTCTACTACTTTTTTTAAATTTTTCAAATATTGTAATCCCTTACTTGTCTTTTATTTGAAAAAAGTTGACTTTTTATATGTTATAATGGGGTAAAGAACTTATACAAAGAAAAGGAAAACTATGATCTCACAATTTCCACAAGTATGGCAAGACCAACTAAAAGAAGCAGGATTTTCTAAACTAACAGACATTCAAAAACAAGTCTTTGAACCAATTTCACAAGGAGATAACCTTCTTGGTATTAGCCCGACAGGTACAGGTAAAACGTTAGCTTACCTATTTCCAGCATTGCTAAAATTAAAACCTAAAAAATCACAACAATTACTTATTTTAGCGCCAAATACTGAGCTAGCTGGACAAATCTTTGACGTTACTAAAACATGGGCTGAGCCTTTAAATCTATCAACACAGCTTTTCATTTCGGGTTCTAGCCAAAAACGCCAAATCGAACGTTTGAAAAAAGGTCCTGAAATTTTAATTGGAACGCCAGGGCGTGTCTTTGAACTTGTCAAACTAAAGAAAATCAAAATGATGAATGTTGACACTATCATCCTAGATGAATTTGATGAATTATTAAGTGACTCTCAATATCATTTTGTTGAAAATATCATTCACCGTGTTCCGCGCGACCATCAAATGATTTACATGAGCGCAACAGATAAAGTTGATCCTGAAGTTTTAGCTGAAAATACGATTACTATCAATCTTTCTGACCAAAAACTTGACCAGATTGCTCACTACTACATTTCAGTTGACAAGCGTGACCGTGTTGAATTGCTTCGTAAATTCGCAAACATTCCTGATTTTCGTGGTCTCGTCTTCTTCAATAGTCTTTCAGACCTCGGTGCAGCTGAGGAACGCTTACAGTTCAACCGTGCATCTGCTGTTTCTTTAGCTTCAGATATCAATGTAAAATTCCGTAAAGTCATCCTTGAAAAATTCAAGAATCATGATATCTCACTTCTTCTGGGAACAGATTTGGTGGCACGTGGTATCGATATTGACAACCTTGAATATGTCATCAATTTTGAAGTTGCTCGCGATAAGGAAACCTACACACACCGTGCTGGACGAACTGGACGCATGGGCAAATCTGGTGTTGTTATCACATTTGTCAGCCACAAAGAAGACTTGAAAAGACTTAAAAAATTCGCTGATGTCTCAGAAGTTTATCTTAAAAAACAAGAACTTCATTTGAAAAAATAATATCTAAAAATGCATAGCCAACTAGGCTATGCATTATTTTTTATTCTTGTACGTGTTTTCGTTTTTCCCAGATAAGAGAAACACCTGCTAAGATTACAAATCCTAATGAAACTAAGAATGGTTCCGATTGACTAGATGTCGTAGGAAGATAAGCAGTCTCTTTGGATTGTTTAAGTGGCGAAGCAGATTTTCCTGCTAAACCTCGTTTATTCACCCCTAGGGCTACTACCTCTCCTCCTTTCTCACTGGCACTTTGAGTTCTCATCGATTGTGGTGGTGTTTCACTCTTAATAACCTCTTTTGGAATGAAATCATTAAGCTCAGTTTGATTAGATGTGGTTTGATTTTCTTTTCCATCAAGCTCAGCTTCTGCCGCTTTTAGGTTAGCTAAGGCAGCATCGACCTCACCTTGAGTTGCTTCTGAATTGCTCAAAACAGCTTGCGCTTCGACTAAAGCTTGATTATAGGCTGTTTTTGCTGGTTCACTTGCATTTTTATATTTAGCTGATGTGACTTTCAAGACTTTTGATTTGTTTGAAAGATTTGAAAGTGCTCGGAAATCTGTTGCCTTTCCATCAAGAGCTTCACGCGCAGATTTCAAATTTTTCAATGTTGCATCAACTTCTTCTTGGGTTGGTGAACCTTTTGCAAGCACTAAGTTCGCTTTACGGTGCTGAGTGTCATAAGTGGTACGGGCTGCAACTCCAGCATTGTAATAAGCTGGTCTTCTTGTTCTGCTTGAAACTGACTATCTTCTTCAGTCAATGCCTTAAAGTCTGTCGTTTTGCCATCTAAAGCTTCAATAGCGTCTTGTAATGTTTGAAGTGCTGCATCAACTTCAATTTGTGTGTATTTTCCTGACAAAATGGCTTGCGCGCTTGTCAATGCATCTCGATAAGCTAAGAGTTTTTCTAGTGAAGCATTGTAATAACGCGCTTCATTTTCAATACCATTTGTTGCTTGTGTCGCCGCAATCAAAGCAGTTTTATCAATAATACTAAAAGCAATATGATTTTGTTTTCCATAAACAACTGTGAAATGTGGATCCTCATAAGGCTCATAACCAACTGGAAGTGGCAATTCTAATGTGTAGTCTCCAACATATACGTTTTTACCATAATCTTTCTTAGCATATCTTGCTGCTGGAATAACTGTCAGTTTGCCATTTTTATTTGAAATAGAAACTGTTGTACCCTTTGGAAGTTCCTTATCAAAATCAAGTACCAATGCTGCCTGATTACGCGTATGAACATAGAAATTCACCGTTTTGTAACTATCCGCATCTGAAAGCTTAATAATTTGGCTAGTTGGACCAGCTAATTCGGCAGCATCTGTATCATAAAGTGCAAGTTCTACAGTATAATCACCAAATGGCAAATTAACTGTAGATAAATCATTGCCATAAAATCATTGCCATAATACTTCAAATCAGTGATAACATTACCATCATGGTCTTTGACAATAAACGTATAATCAACATAACTTGCAACATTTGTCTGACCATCAAGAAGGTTGATTGTAACGCGCCCACTTTCATTTCCGACATTGACCAAATCACTAACTTTAGCCGTTTCCGTATTGCCAGCAAAATCTTCTACCACATAGTAAAAATCTTCTAGCGAAGCAGCATCAAGCGGTAAAGTAAACGAGACATCTGGATTTTGTTCAAGATAAACAGGGGTGTAATGGTCATCAATATAATAAACACGTCAACGTAAAACGCATGAACCATCATCTAAAGCTTTTTTAGGATTAAAGTTTTGGCTAGCTGCACCATAAGTTACAGTTGTGATAATTGGATTTTTACGATCGACAATAATATCAAATGCTAAATGTTGAGCTTATGCACCAATAACGGTTGGATAGTAAGTCAAGACATACTTGTATGAACCATCTGACAAGTCCTTACCATCCAGATTATCACCATATCAAATCGTTGATGAAAGAGCTGTTGAACCTCTTTCGCTCTTATAATTTTTAACTCCAGAAAAAGTCTCACTTTGCCATAAAGGATGCTCAAAATTGACATCATCTGCTGCATACACCGCAGCGCTAGTATCAGTATAATTTCTTAAAAAGACACCTTTGAAAGCTACGAAATCTTGCTTACCGTCATTATTTGGTGAGATAGCAAGTCGCGTTGTGCCATTTTCATCCATGTGCAAGACAAAGTCTCCATCATTGTTGGCATAAGTACCGAGAACGATTGGTTTTGAACTATCAGTCGAATTTGTTAGCAAAGCTGTCGTATCATCAGAACCAGAAACAATATGGTCACCATCAATTTCTAGATAAAAACCTTCTTTACCATCAGCCACCAATTTGTAGACAGGATCTTCCACAACAGCTAGATTTTGGAAATCACCTCTAAATCCAACAAACGGAAGGCTGACAACTTCAGCAAAATCAACCGAATCCAAGAAACGAACAAAACCTTCAAGATAATAACCATTTGGCATTTCTTTTGTTAATAGCTCAGCAAACTGACGTGCATCAACAGTAATCGTTACTTTCTCAGAACTATTAGCCTTCACAGTAATAGTTCTGCCAGCGATAATTGCCAAGTGTCGTGGTGATAAAGTAATCTTACCATCCTAGACAGCATCTGTTTGAAGATTTGTTTCATAGGTTAATGTCTTATCTTTATCGCTAATGTTATGAATAGTTACATCAAAATTAAAAGTATCTCCAACATTTCCTAGAGTGATACTGCCATAACCATCGTCACCTGTCAGATATAAACCAGAACTAATAGCTGATGCTGTATCAACTAGCCCTGCTCCTTGTTGGCGTGGCGAACTAAATTCACCTGCTTGTTCATCATAATGCGCCTTAGCATTGCTCATAATCAAAGCTTTTACCAAGTAAGCTATTTCGGCATCTGATTGTTCTGGGTATTTTTCCTTGAGGTACTGCTTAACCAAAGCTCCAACACCTGTTACGTGAGGAGCAGCCATACTTGTACCACTCATCAAACCGTATTGACCATCATTAAACGATGAATAAATGCTTCCTCCGGGTACTGAAACATCAGGTTTTAACTCACCATCACTCATCAATCCCCAGCTACTAAAACTTGAAAAAAGCCCAGCTTCAATATTATCAAATTTTTCAAGATTACCATTGAAACGAATTTTATAATTACCGTTTGCAAGAGCATTACCAAATTTATATGGAATAATTACGGCTGGAATAGCAACAGCTGTATCATCAAGGGGCATGCTGATATTTGCTCCTTGAGGGTCGTTGTTAAAAATAACGACTCCTTCAGCTCATTGAGCAATGGCGTTAGCAGTTTTCTCAGAAAAAGTTGAGCCACCACGCTTAATAAGAGCAATCTTTCCTGTTAAATCAACCCCTTGCACTTCTTCTGCTGTACCTGTACCTACGTAGACATAGTCATAATCTCTACCAATTTCAAATTTCTTTTCACTTTTATTTGGGTCAGAAAATGGGTATCTTCCGTAGTTTAAGTCCGCATTATTCTCCATTCCAACAAATGTAATGGCTTGACCTCTGGTATAATCGCTATTGTAAGACGCAACAGAAATAACTCCTTTTGCCGTTGAAGGATAGCCAACTAAGCCATAATCAATATTTTCAGCAAAAGGTTTTTGACCATCACCAAATGCCCCATCGTTCCCTGCTGAAATAACAACCGTTACACCTGCTCGTTGGGCTGCTTCAATTGCCTCAAGAAGACTTTCTTCAATATTTGCTGTTGAACCCGTGGTACTACCGAGGCTTAGATTAGTAGAATCAGCTCCAAGCTTAACAGCGTCTTCGATTGCTCTAACATACAATGCCGGACCAGTTGTATTTTTCAAATCTGAAAAAACTCGCAAGAAAATGACTCGAGCTTCTGGTGGCACACCATAGATATACTCATCTCCAGCTTTTTGAGTTGGGTTACCAGCTGCAATCCCTGTAACGTGCATACCATGAGCATCTTCAATTCCCTCTTTCAAATTGGTATTTCCATCAACGTAGTTATAACCGAAAATAACCTTGTCATTAAATCATTTTCCGTAAGTAATGCCTGCATCAGCCTTAGCCGCATCTATTTCCTCTTGACTCTTGTATTTTGCTTTTGATGGATCTGTGATGTGCAAAACATCATGATCAACATCCAAACCTAAATCAATGATTGCTACAACAGTTCCTTGACCTTTATAGCCGCTCTCCCAAACCTCTGGAATCTTGATTTGCTCATCTGTATCAATACTTTGTGGAGTTTCTGGTTGTTTAGCTTGACTTGCTTCTTACTGTGGTGTCGAGTCAAGTGTTTGATGCTGACAGTACTGACTTTATCTTGAGTGCTGTCAGCCACTTCATTTTCTGTCGGAAGACTTGCTTCTTGATTATCAGACAAATTGAGACCATCTTGATTAACAGTCTGAGACGAAACCTCTGATGTTTGTTCTGTAGCAAGCTCAACTTGAGTTTCATCTACCGCCTGACTGCTATCAACTACTTGAACAACTTGCTCTGTTCCCACCTGATTAAGTTGTACTGCAGAATTAACCTCATCAGCTGCTACATGCCCCGCTAAAAAGACTGTTACAATCAACACAGAAACCAATCCGACCTTGTACTTTCTCAACGATAAACGTTCTTTTTTACCCATAAATAAACCTCCAAAAAAGTTTTGCATACTGGTTCAACCAATATAAAACACATTAAAGTGCAAACAAAAAATAAATTCAATATATTTTCTGAAAATTCTATATCTTATGATATTTTTTATTATTATAAGCATATATAAGTAAGTTCTATACCTCACTCAAAAGCATAAAAAATCCTTGAGACTTCTCTCAAGGATTAGAAAAATTATTTCAAATTATTAATGACTTTCTCCAAACGTGAAATAGCTTCAACTGGCAAAGCAAGTTTGGGATTATTTTGGTTAAATGACAATAGATAATTCAAACGGAACTGCATGCGAGAACGAATCAGTTGTTTGTATTTATTATCAAATTCATGAACAGGATAATCTGGTAAATCTAGGTATTCAAAGCCTTCAATTGTTCCGAAATCTTTGAATTCAGTATCACCATCAACAATTTTTTCAATGATTTCAAGAGTAACTTCTTTTGGAATACTTTGTCCCAAGTAAGTTCCCGTATTAATGATGTAACAATCAACATCGCCTTCAAATAAAGAATGGAATTTTTGATAATCTTCAACTAATGGGTAGACCCTAAATGGATTTGCAAACGGTTCGATAACAAGCGTTTGTTTATTGCCTTCGATATTTTCAGCGCTTGAACGTTTTGTCATCAAAGTACAACCCATTGTCGCTGCCATTAATGGGTCATTTACCTTAATCACTGGAGGAAGGGAATCATCTTTCATAATCCAGAAAATGGCATTAATCGGCTCTTCAATGTGATCAACACGATTTGGTGTAGCAAAACGTGATTTAACTGTACGACCATTTCCATTTCGGATATCTTCAGTCATCAATTTCTTACGACCATTTTCATCCAAAGTCACACCACAGTTTTGAACTGTCACAAAGAAATCTTGTTCAGGATGACCTGTTGGGTAATCATTTGTTTTATCAAAATATGATGGTTCAAGTGCAATTGATGAACCGTCCTTTTCAGAAATGACAAAGGCATCATCGTGCAAAACCTTGATATCATATTTTCCATTATGCTTAGCGTGAGTAAGCGTTGATTTTCCAGAACCTGAAAGACCGAAGAATGAGGCAACAAAATCATTTCGGTCACCTTTACCTTGGAAGATTTTCAATCCACCATGACAAGATACATAACCATTACGAGCTGCTGTACCCCAAGCAAGCGTCAAAGTTGCCTTCTTCAATTCACCAAAATAATTAAGTCCTAAAATAGCTACACAATTGTGATTGGTATCAAAATAAACAAGACCATCTGGATAGTCAGGGTGAGACCACCTAGGATTGAAGAAAACAAAAATATCGTCTTCGTCGTAAGCTTTAGACTTTTTCAAACGATTCTTAACCTCTTCGTCCAAAATTTGGAAATTTAGCAACCATGAATAGAGATTATTGATTTCTTCTTCTGGCACCATCAGATGTGCTCGAACCATAAATTTTTCGTCCAAACCTACAATAGCATCTGCTTTGTAAAATTGGCGACGGTGTGCCTGATAAATAGCACTTCTGACAATGGATAACAAACGCTCATCTTCCTCATCATCCTGTCCGTAAATACGACGTGCTTTTGCTGTACGTCCAACTATAGCACCCGAATTTGTCAATAACACTCGAGCATAAGAAGGCAAACCAAGCTCCTTAGTATGAATAACTGGCATGTCCAAAATCACAGTTCCAGCTGCCATTGAAGCTAATTGATAGACCTCTTCTAAAGTTTTTATTGGATGAACCTGATTTTCATAAAATGCAGTTTCGACAATCGTTTTTAATGGAGAGAAATACGGACTACTTTTTCGCATTTCTGACGTTGAAAATTGATTACGTGTTACCATTTTCTACCTCCTATTTTATGGTTACTTTCATTCTACCAAAAAAGTATGCGTTTTCATAATCAAAAACGTAAACCCATTAGAAAATAAATATTATTTTCTAAAAATTCAATAAATAGCATTTTAAAAAAACAAAAAAGGTCAGAACAAATGTTCAAACCTTTCTATTAATATCTATTATTTAGCAATGTCAAATACAGTAGATTTAACAGTTGTCATAGCTTCAATAGAGTATTTCACACCTTGTGTTCCAGCACCAGATTTCTTAGCACCAAGGAATGGGAAGTTATCTGTACCACGTTGAGTTTTGTTGTTGATGTGAACAGTACCCACTTCAAGTTGTTCAGCAATCTTGAATGCTAATGGGAAGTTATTTGTAAATACAGAAGCTTGAAGACCGTATTCAGATTTGTTTGAGATTTCAATTGCTTCTTCAACTGAGTTTACACGGATAAATGGAAGGACTGGACCAAATGGTTCTTCCCAAGCCAAACGCATATCAGTTGTTACATTGTCAAACAATACTGGGCTGATAAGGTTACTTTCGCGTTTGAATGAGATAATTTCTTTTGCTCCTTTATCTTGAGCGTCTTTGATAAGACCTTCAACATAATCAGCAGCTTTTGTATCGATAAGTGGTGTAATGTCGGCATTGTCTTCTGGCATACCAACAGTCAAGTTTTTAACAAGAGCAGAAACTTTTTCAACCAATTTATCAGCAATGCTATCCATAACAAGAACACGTTTTACGGCAGTACAACGTTGACCTGAATAACCGTAAGCACCAGCTACGATATTTTTAGCAGCCAAGTCAAGGTCAGCATCTTCAAGAATGATAGCTGAGTCTTTACCACCAAGTTCAAGCATGATTGGACGCATACCAGCCAAGCGACCAATGTGTTCACCAACTGGAGTTGAACCTGTAAAGTTGATGTAGTTAACAGCTTCGTGTTCTACAATGTAGTCACCAATTACTGAACCACGTCCAGTGATTGTGTTAAATACACCTGCAGGAAGTCCAGCTTCAGCAAATGCTTCAGCCAAAAGAAGACCTGAAATAGAACCTTGCGTAGGTGGTTTAAGGGCAACTACGTTCCCTGAAATAAGGGCAGGAGCAATCTTAGAACCTGCAAGGTTAATTGGATAGTTAAATGGTGAGATAGCAAGTACCAAACCTACTGGTTCGCGACGAACAATAGCGATTTTTTTCTTGCTTGCTGGGTCAAAGCTGCCACCTTCAAGGACTTCACCTTCAAGACGAACACCTTCTTCAGCTGCGTAGTTGATGATTTCAGCAGTACGGATAACTTCACCTACAGCTGATTTGTAACCTTTCGCAATTTCTTTTGAAAGTACTGCACCGATTTTTTCAGCATCACGCATCAAAATATCTGCTGCTTTGTGAAGGTATTCTGCACGTTCTACATATGAAAGTGCACGCCATGCTTTTTGAGCTGCTTTTGCAGAAGCATAAACGTAATCAACTTCTTCATGGCTCATTGAAGGAACAGAACCAAGTTCTTCACCAGTTGCGGGAGCGTAAATTTTAATTTCTTCTTTAGAAAGTTTCCACTCACCGTTGACATAATTTTTATACTGTTTAGTCAAGTGATATCTCCTTTAAATGTGATAATTCCATTTTATCACTTTTTTTACTTTTTTCAATATTTTAACACGAAAAAATTCTGAAAATTTCGACAAATACTTTGTGCCTTCAAATCTTCATATTTATAAAAATAGTGAATAAAGTTTATTAGCAATAAAAGGCCTTTTCAAAAAAGCATACATCTTAAAGTCGACTCCAAGTCAAGTATTTTTAACACTTTTATAACAACTATAAAAAAGAACCTGAGATAATTCTCAGATTCTTTATATGTTATTAGTCAACGTTAACGTATTCTTTGCTAAGTTCAAGAACTTCTTCCATTGTTGAACATTCTGCAAGAGCACGGTTAGCGTATTCTTGCATTTTAGCTGTGTCAAGTTTCTTCATCAAGCTACGAGTACGAAGAATTGATGTAGCTGACATAGAGAACTCGTCAAGTCCCATTCCGACAAGAAGTGGAACAGCTTTTTGGTCACCGGCCATTTCTCCACACATACCTGCCCATTTACCTTCAGCATGCGCTGCCTTGATAACATTGTTAATCAAGCGAAGGATAGATGGGTTGTATGGTTGGTAGAGGTATGACACTTGTTCGTTCATACGGTCTGCAGCCATAGTGTATTGGATCAGGTCGTTGGTACCAATTGAGAAGAAGTCAACTTCTTTTGCAAATTGGTCAGCAAGCATGGCAGCTGCTGGGATTTCAATCATGATACCCACTTGGATGTTGTCAGCAACGGCAACACCTTCAGCTTTGAGGTTAGCTTTTTCTTCTTCGAAGACGGCTTTAGCTGCACGGAATTCTTTAAGTAGGGCAACCATTGGGAACATGATACGCAATTGACCATGTACAGACGCACGAAGAAGGGCACGGATTTGCGTACGGAACATGGCATCACCAGTCTCAGAGATTGAGATACGCAAAGCACGGAAACCAAGGAATGGGTTCATTTCTTTTGGAAGATCAAAGTAAGGCAATTCCTTATCGCCACCGATATCCATCGTACGAACCACAACAGGTTTACCGTTCATGCCTTCAAGAACAGCCTTGTAAGCTTCGTATTGCTCGTCTTCAGTTGGGAAGTCTTGAGAATCCATGTACAAGAACTCTGTACGATACAAACCAACAGCTTCGGCACCGTTATCGTTGACACCTTCAACGTCTTTAGGTGTCCCGATGTTAGCAGCCAATTCAAAGTGTTTACCGTCAGCAGTAACGGTTTCAGCGTCTTTAAGAAGAGCCCACTCTGCTTTTTGTTTAGCGTAAGCTTCACCAGCTGCCTTGAACTCAGCAACTTGCTCATCAGTTGGGTTCACAATAACTTCACCAGTGATACCGTTAACAGCAACCATGTCACCGTTTTTAACGATTTCAGTAATGTTATTTGTACCAAGAACAGCTGCAATTTCAAGTGTACGTGCCATGATAGCAGAGTGACTTGTACGTCCACCGATGTTTGTGACAAAGGCTTTGACGAAGTTTTTGTCCAATTGAGCAGTGTCAGATGGTGTCAAGTCGTGTGCAATCACGATTGCTTCTTCATCGATAGCAGCTGGGTTTGGCAATTTCTTACCAAGAAGGTTAGCCAATACACGCTTAGTAACGTCACGTATATCCGCCGCACGCTCTTGCATATATGGGTTGTCTTCCATGCCTTCAAAGATAGTGATGAACATGTCAGTCACTTCTTTAAGTCCTGCTTCTGCGTTAACTTGTTTTGCACGAATAGTTTCTTTAATTTGGCTGATCATTTCTGGGTCAGCAAGAACCATTAAATGTGCGTCAAATACGGCAGCTGCTTCTTCGCCAAGTGTTTCTACTGCTTTTTCACGTATAATAGAAAGCTCGTCTTGAGATGCTTTCAATGCGGCATCTAGGCGAGCTTCCTCTGCACTTGTATCTTCAACTGTAACAGTTTCAAATGACAAATCAGGTTGAACGAGTAGATACGCTTTAGCAACAGCAACACCATCAGATGCGGCAATTCCTTTAAGCATTTCTGTCATTTTCTTAAGCCAATCCTTCTTTTGTCATTGTTTCTTCGATTGCTGCAAGTGCGTCATCAGCGTCTGCACCTTCAGCTGAGATAGTAACGTCAGCACCTTGACCAACACCAAGGCTCATAACACCCATGATTGATTTAAGGTTTACTGCTTTACCTTTGTAGTCAAGAGTGATGTCTGAAGCAAATTTGCTAGCTGTTTGAACAAGCAAAGTAGCTGGACGTGCGTGAATACCTGTTTCTGCAATAATGTGAAAATCTTTTGAAGCCATATTATGGTTCTCCTTTTATTTCTGTTTTTTCGGATTATCTTATGATAACCCTTACAATCCATAATTATAGCATAAACACTTTTTTATTTCAATAGTTTCACACTCTGTATGTGCTTTTATTTTTGAAAAAACAAGGAAAATCAGCACTTTTAAGCTGGAAATTTTTTGTTTTTCTGGAAAATAAATTTGCAAACAGGTTTAAATAATTCAACATAACATTATTTTGTAAATAAAACAAGCCTGAAACAATTTGATTTCAGACTTTTGAATAATTAATGATTTTTCTTTTCTGCCTTTTTCTTTCTCAAAGCTTGTGTTTGTTTTCGAATTTCATTGAAGAATGGCGCTGTTGTCAAACTAAATTGACTATAGTTTCTAAGCATACGACGTTGGTTGAAACGAAAATGTTGAACACCCTTGATTTTTAAATTTTCATTTAAACGCAAACGAAGATTTTCCAAACGCTTAGCGAATACTTCTTTTTGTTTTGTCCAATCATTGAATTCTTCTCTGACAGACTTTAACATTTTTGCTTGCTCTGTTCGAACATAGTTTTCAAACGTTGCTGCTGCTTGTTGGAATTTTACGGTATCCATGACAGTCCAAATCAAGTCAGCTGTCATCACAATAACAATACCCAACGCCACCCAATCATTCAAGTGATTAATTAGCCACATCACTCCTGGTTGAATAAATTCAACGAGAACAACAATTCCAAATCCCCAAAAAAGTGATATCCGCGGGGCAATACGACCCTGAATATTACCAAACTCCTGACTGTAGTCCCATAATTTCATATGAAAGACCGTCTCTAGCAACCAGCCTGCAACGTATTCAAATGCTGTTGCTACAAGCAAACCACTCAAGAACAGCCATAAAATATTACTTTGAAACGGCGCTGTCGCTAGTAAAACCGTTGTCACTGCAAAGCCGTAGACGGGGCAATACGGTCCCACTAGAAAACCACGATAAGCAAACTTCTTATCCTTAATCGAACAATAAACCGTCTCCCAAAGCCAACCTACAAACGAATAAATAAAAAACAAAAAGACAATGTCTGCCAATGAATATGTCATAAAACTCCAACCTTCTAAAATTCAAACTATTCTCATTATATCAAAAAACCTAGAACATGACTTGTTCTAGGTTATTATTTTACAAATTTTCAATGAGTTTTGCTGCAAATTCACTTGTCGAGCAAGCTGCTTTTCCTTGCGCCAAATCAGCTGTAAATTGACCTTGAGCGAATGTTTTTTCAATTGCTGCTGTAATTAAGCTAGCCACTTCTGTCCAACCAATGTAATCAAATAACATGCAACCAGACAAAAGAACAGAACATGGATTTGCAATGTCTTTACCAGCGATGTCAGGAGCCGTTCCATGAGTCGCTTCAAAAATTGCATAACCAGTGACGTAGTTGATATTAGCACCTGGCGAGATACCGATACCTCCAACTTGAGCAGCAAGCGCATCACTGGCATAATCTCCATTTAAGTTTGTCAAAGCAACAACGTCAAATTTTTCAGGATTAAGAAGAATTTGTTGAAGGAAATTATCAGCAATAATATCGTTGATAATTAATTTTCCATTTGCCAACTCATCAGCATATTCACGTTCAGCAAGTTCATAACCCCATTTGCAGAAACCACCCTCAGTGAATTTTTGAATATTTCCTTTATGAACGATTGTCACATGAGTCAAACCGTTTGTTGAAGCATACTCGATAGCGGAACGGATAAGACGTTCGCTACCTTCTTTTGAAATGGGTTTAATACCAATACTACTTGTTTCAGGGAAACGAATCTTCTTGACAGACATTTCATTTTGCAAGAACTCAATGACTTTTTTCACTTCTGCTGTGCCGGCTTCCCATTCAATACCAGCGTAAATATCTTCAGTATTTTCACGGAAAATAGTAATACTTGTCTTTTCAGGTTCTTTAAGCGGACTTTCAATTCCTTTAAAATAGCGAACTGGACGAACGCATGCATATAAATCTAATTCTTGACGAAGGGTCACATTAAGTGAGCGAATCCCACCACCAACAGGCGTTTCAAGAGGTCCTTTGATAGCAATCAAATCTTCTTTAATAGTATCAAGTGTTTCTTTAGGCAACCACTCACCAGTTACTTCATGTGCTTTTTTACCAGCTAAAAGCTCATGCCACGCAACTTTTTTCTCACCTTGATAAGCTTTTTCAACCGCTGCATCAAAGACTGCACGCGCATTTTTCCAAATATCACGACCTACACCATCACCTTCGATGAAAGGGATAATCGGATGATTAGAAACAGCCAACTGACCATTTTCTAAAGTGATTTTATCTGCCATAATTCGTTTTCCTTTCCTATCTTTTAACGTTCGTCAAGCGGTACATACTTCAAACCAAGTTCACCTTTGTAACGTGAACGAGGTCGAATAAGTTTGTTGTGTTTTTGTTGTTCTTGGATGTGAGCAATCCAACCTGACACACGACTCATCGCAAAGATAAGTGTGAAGATTGAACTATCAATGCCAAGCACATGATAAACTGTTGCTGAATAAAAATCGACATTTGGAATAAGACCCTTGGTATGCTTCATGTAGTCTTCAATTTGGCGTGACAACTTATACCAAACTTCATTTTCTGTACCCTCTGTCAAAGCTTTTGCCATTTCACGAAGGTATTTTTCACGAGGGTCTTGTGTTTTATAAACACGGTGACCAAATCCCATGATTTTTTCATGTGAATCAAGTTTTTCCTTAAGATAAGCTTTGGTATCACCCATTTCACGAATTTCCTTGAGCATGTCAAAGACACGTTCATTAGCTCCACCATGAAGTGGTCCTTTTAGTGTACCAATCGCTGTCGTCACACAAGAATAAATATCAGCTAAAGTTGACGCACAAACGCGCGCTGCAAATGTTGAGGCGTTTAATTCATGGTCAGCATGTAAAACCAAAGCACGATTAAGGGCTTTAACTTGTAAATCGGTTGGTTCTTCTCCATTTAACATGTAAAGAAAATTAGCTGCAAAGCACAAATCTTTACGCGGTGCCACTGGTGTTTTGCCTTCACGTAAGCGTGCAAAAGTAGCGATAATTGTTGGCATCTTTGCCATCAATTGAATAGATTGTTCGTATGTTGCTTCTTCAGAGTTATCTTCGGCATTGATATTATAAACACCAAGGAGACTGACAGTTGAGCGAAGTACACTCATTGGATGCAAATGATTACGTGATTGAATCATAATACATTGCACGACAGCATCGCTGATTTCGTAATTATCGCGTAGCAATTTTACAAAATCACCAAGTTCTGTTTTATTTGGCAAATGCAAATTCCGAAGAAGGTAAATAACTTCTTCAAAGCTAGCATCGTTATCCATTAATTCTGAAATATTGTAACCTGCATAAGATAAATTATCATTAATAATTGAACTAATACGGGTATTGCAGGCAATTAAATCTTTTAATCCACTTGCTCCTGTCATATATTAAGCACCCCCTAATTTCTTTCTAACAACCATTGGTAGAATGCCACCGTTTTTGTAATAGCGGATGTCAGCATCAGCATCAAAACGTACCATGGCTTTAAAGCGTTTTTCACCTGACTCATCACGTGCAACGATATCAACAATATCGTGAATACCAGGATTTTCTGAAAGGTTAATATCATAAGTTTCGTAGCCAGTTAAGCCAAGACTTGCAGCGGTATCTCCTTCTAAGAATTGAAGTGGCAAAACGCCCATCATTACAAGGTTTGAGCGATGAATACGTTCAAAACTTTCAGCAAGCACAGCTTTGACACCAAGAAGGTTTGAACCTTTTGCTGCCCAGTCACGACTTGACCCCATACCATAATCTTTACCAGCAATCACTAATGTGCCAACATTATCTTCCTTATAATGCATAGCTGCATCGTAAATTGGCATAAGCTTGCCTTTATATTTTGTGTAACCACCAATTTTTCCATCAACCAATTGGTTTTGGATACGGATATTCGCAAATGTGCCTCGCATCATAACTTCGTGATTACCACGACGGCTACCATATGAGTTGAAATCAAGATAATCAACACCGTGTTCTGTCAAATAGTTAGCAGCAGGGCTATTTCTAGCAATGTTACCTGCTGGAGAAATGTGGTCTGTTGTCACACTATCACCAAATTTTGCTAAAGGTTTCAAATTTTTAAGCGGTTTGATAACCAAATCATCACCTAAATGGTCAAAATATGGCGGATTTTGAATGTAAGTTGACGCTTCATTCCAGTGATAAATCTGGCTTTCTTCAGTTGGAATTTGATTCCATTTTTCACTATCAGTAAAGACATGTTCATACTCATGTTCAAACAATTCACGAGTGACAAATTTATCAACGTATTTGGCAACTTCATCATTTGTTGGCATGATATCTTTAAGGTACACAGGCTCATTATTTTGGTCGAAACCAAGCGGCTCAGTTGTCAAATCAATATTCGTATTTCCAGCAAGCGCATAAGCCACAACTAACGGTGGACTAGCAAGGAAGTTTGCTTTGACGAGTGGATTAACACGACCTTCAAAGTTACGGTTACCTGACAAAACAGCTGATGCTAGCAAGTCAGTGTCAGTAATAGCTTTTGCAACTTCTGGACGAAGGCTACCTGAGTTACCGATGCATGTCGTACAACCATATCCAACGATGTTAAAGCCAAGCGTATCAAGATAATCTTGCAAACCAGAATTACGAAGATAGCCTGTTACTACTTTTGAACCTGGAGCAAGCGACGTTTTGACCGTTTGAGCTACGCGCAGCCCTTTTTCAACAGCTTTTTTAGCAAGTAGTCCAGCTGACATGAGCACGTAAGGATTTGAAGTATTCGTACATGATGTGATAGCTGCAATAGCAACATGTCCAGTCTTGATTTCAACATCTTTGTCTTCAAAATGAACGGTTGCTGTTTTGTTAATCTCATCAGCCCCCAAGCCAAATCCTTGAACACCGGCTTCACGTGTTAAACTTTCTTGGAAGGTTTGCTTAGCTTGTGTTAAATCAATCAAATCTTGCGGACGTTTTGGTCCAGAAATACTTGGCGAAATGGTAGATAAATCAATTTCAACCACTTTAGTGTATTCTGCTTGGTGCTCTGTATCGTAAAAAAGATTATTGCGTTTAGCATATTCTTTTGTTAGCGCAATATGATCTTCATCACGATTAGTCAAGCGCATGTAATTAAGCGTTTCGTCATCGATTGGGAAATATCCGCATGTTGCGCCGTATTCAGGTGCCATATTGGCAATAGTTGCTCGTTCAGCAAGACTAAGGTTTGAAAGACCGTCACCAAAGTACTCAACGAATTTGCCGACGACTTTTTCTTGACGAAGTACCTGTGTCACTTTAAGTGCCAAGTCAGTCGCCGTCGCAATCTTAGGTAATTTACCAGTCAAACGAACACCAATAACTTCTGGAATTGGGAAGAACGAAGCCTCACCAAGCATAGCAGCTTCTGCTTCGATTCCTCCGACACCCCAACCAAGAACACCAATACCATTAATCATTGTTGTGTGACTGTCTGTACCAAACATTGAATCAGGATAAAGAACACCGTCTTTTTCAATGACCACATCACTGAGATACTCGATATTAACTTGGTGAATAATACCTGTTGCTGGTGGGACCGCACGATAATTATCAAATGATTTTTCAGCCCATTTCAAGAATTCGTAGCGCTCATTATTACGTTTAAACTCCATGTTAATGTTGTCTTCTAGAGCTGTGTCACAGCCAAAGAAATCAACCTGAACACTATGGTCGATTACCAAATCAACTGGAATTTCAGGGTTAATCAATTCAGCATCGCCACCGTTTGCAACAATCGCATCACGCATCGATGCCAAATCAACGACAACTGGCACACCAGTAAAGTCTTGCAAAATAACACGACTTGGTTTGAATGGTACTTCGCCGTGGATTTTTTTAGGATTATAAGTTGCTAAATTTTCAATGTTACTTTTTGTAACATCTACGCCATCATACTTTCTGAGTAAACTTTCAATTAATATACGAATTGTATAAGGGATTCTTTTGATATTTCCTCCATAATGAGAAACAGCTTCTTCAAGATTAAAATAAGAATAGTCATTCTCTTTGAAAGAAAATTTTGATAAAAATTCTGTCATGTACGGACCCCCAATATAATTTTAGTGTTTTAATTATACAAAATTCAGAAAATTTTGTCAACATTAATTTACGCTTTCATGTCAGATTATATAACACGTCATGTGACGTCATTAATTGAGCTAGCGAAAAGTACATAAACACTATATTTTGTGCAGTTTTAAGTACTTAGGTACAATATGTTGTGGTTTTGTAAGCTATATCAGTTGCTTTTTTAGTATTTTTCGGTTATTCTAATTAGACATTGATTTAAAAAAATATAACGAATTATGGAGGAAATCCTCATGACTAATAAAATTACACTTTTTTCAAAAAATAATTGCATGCAATGTAAAATGACCAAAAAACTTTTAGACAAAGAAGGTGCCAATTACCAAGAAATTAATATCGATGAGCATCCTGATATGGTCGACTACGTTAAAAACCTCGGCTTTACTTCTGCTCCAGTTATTAAGGCTGGCGACATTTCTTTTTCAGGTTTTCAGCCAAGCAAACTAAAAGAGATTATCTAGATAAAAAATTCAAAATTAGAAAGGAATTACCACATCGATAATAAAGTGGTAACTAACTTTATGAGCCTCAATAATCTCGGCGACGTTTCATACTTTCGCCTAAATAACGAAATTAACCGTCCAATCAATGGTCAAATCCCTCTAAATAAAGACAAAGAAGCGCTTCAGGCTTTCTTTTTAGAAAATGTTATTCCAAATACGATGACCTTTAATTCCATCACCGATAAAATCAACTATCTGATTGAACATGATTACCTCGAAGAAGCTTTCATTCGTAGCTATTCCCCTGAATTTATCGAAAGCTTATCAAGAGACCTACACGCTCATCATTTTCGTTTCAAATCTTTCATGGCAGCCTACAAGTTTTACCAGCAATACGCCTTAAAGACTAACGACGGAAGCCAATATCTTGAAAGCATCGAGGACCGAATATTATTTAACGCCCTTTATTTTGCTGACGGCAATGAAGACTTGGCAAAAGATTTAGCTACTGAAATGATTAATCAGCGATATCAGCCTGCTACTCCTTCGTTTTTAAATGCTGGTCGCAGTCGACGTGGCGAATTTGTGTCATGTTTCTTGATTTCCATGACAGATGATATGAATTCAATCGGTCGTTCAATCAACTCAGCACTACAATTGTCTCGTATTGGTGGAGGAGTCGGCATTAATTTGTCAAATCTTCGCGAAGCTGGCGCTCCAATCAAAGGATACGAAGGCGCCGCGTCAGGTGTTGTTCCAGTTATGAAGTTATTTGAAGACAGCTTTTCATATTCAAATCAACTTGGACAACGTCAGGGAGCTGGTGCCGTTTATCTTGATGTCTTTCACCCAGATATCCTAGCTTTCTTATCAACTAAAAAAGAGAACGCCGATGAGAAAGTTCGCGTCAAAACACTTTCACTTGGTATTACCGTTCCTGATAAATTTTACGAATTGACTCGTAACAACGAAGACATGTATCTCTTTAGCCCATTTAGCGTTGAACGTGAGTACGGTGTTCCTTATAGCTATGTCGACATCACAGCTGAATACGACAACATGGTAGCCAATCCAAATATCGTTAAAACGAAGATTAAAGCGCGTGATTTGGAAACTGAGATTTCAAAATTACAACAAGAATCTGGTTATCCTTATGTGGTTAATATCGACACTGCAAATCGTACAAATCCTATCGATGGCAAAATCATCATGTCAAACCTTTGTTCAGAAGTATTACAAGTACAGACACCTAGCGTGATTAACGATGCTCAGGAATTCACCAAAATGGGAACAGATATCTCATGTAATCTTGGTTCAACAAACATTGTTAACATGATGACTTCACCTGATTTTGGTCGCTCTATCAAGGCTATGACACGCGCCTTGACATTCGTATCTGATACGTCTTCTATCGAATCCGTTCCAACAATCAAACACGGCAATGAACAAGCTCATACTTTTGGACTCGGTGCCATGGGGCTTCACACCTTCTTAGCCCAAAATCATATTCAATACGGCAGTCCTGAATCCATTGAATTTACCAATATTTATTTCATGTTATTGAATTACTGGACTTTGGTGGAGTCAAATAAAATCGCTCGTGAACGCAAACAAACTTTTGTTGGATTTGAAAAATCAAGCTACGCTGATGGCTCATATTTTGATAAATATATTACGGATGATTATGTTCCAAAATCAGACCGAGTCAAAGAATTATTTGCTAAGCATTTCATTCCAAGCGGAAAAGACTGGCTTGAGCTTCGTGATGCTGTTATGAGAGATGGGCTTTATCATCAAAACCGATTAGCTGTTGCTCCAAACGGGTCAATTTCTTACATCAATGATGTGTCTGCTTCGCTGCACCCAATTACGCAACGTATCGAAGAGCGTCAAGAAAAGAAAATCGGAAAAATTTACTACCCAGCAGCTGGGCTTTCAACTGAGACTATCCCGTATTACACTTCTGCCTATGACATGGATATGCGAAAAGTCATCGACGTCTACGCCGCTGCGACTGAACATGTTGACCAAGGCTTGTCACTCACATTGTTTTTGCGCAGCGATATTCCAGAGGGTCTCTACGAATGGAAAACGCAAAGCAAGCAAACCACACGAGATTTATCAATCCTTCGTCACTATGCGTTTAACAAAGGTATTAAATCAATCTACTATATTCGTACCTTTACAGATGACGGGGACGAAGTCGGCTCAAACCAATGCGAAAGCTGTGTAATCTAACTGAACACTTGTTATTGGTCCTAAAGGACCTAATAACAAGACGTTAAACGCTATGTTATTCATTTATTAACTTTACTTAAATCCATTAGGAGAAAATAGATGTCACAAATATATTATAAAGCCATCAATTGGAACGAGATTGAGGATGTCATCGATAAGTCAACTTGGGAAAAGTTGACTGAACAATTTTGGCTTGATACTCGTATTCCACTGTCTAACGACCTCGATGACTGGCGTAAGCTCTCTGACCAAGAAAAAGACTTGGTTGGCAAAGTCTTCGGAGGTTTGACGCTGCTTGATACCATGCAATCAGAATCCGGCGTTGAAGCTATTCGCGCTGACGTCCGTACACCGCATGAGGAAGCTGTTCTCAACAATATCCAATTCATGGAATCTGTCCACGCCAAATCTTATTCTTCAATTTTTTCAACGCTTAACACCAAATCAGAAATTGAAGCCATTTTCGAATGGACAAACAAGAATGAATTTTTACAGAAAAAAGCAAAAATCATCAACGATATTTATGAAAACGGCGATGCCCTGCAAAAGAAAATTGCCTCAACTTTTCTAGAAACCTTTCTCTTCTATTCAGGCTTTTTTACCCCGCTTTATTACCTTGGCAATAACAAACTAGCTAACGTCGCTGAAATCATTAAACTGATTATCCGTGATGAATCTGTCCACGGAACTTACATTGGCTATAAATTCCAGCTGGGCTTTAATGAATTGTCAGAAGACAAGCAAGATGAGCTGCGTGATTGGATGTACGATTTACTTTACCAGCTTTATGAAAATGAAGAAAATTATACCAAATCACTTTACGATGAAGTTGGCTGGACTGAAGAAGTCATGACCTTCTTACGCTACAATGCCAACAAAGCTCTTATGAATTTGGGACAAGACCCTCTTTTCCCAGACACCGCTAATGATGTTAATCCAATTGTCATGAATGGTATTTCAACTGGAACTTCCAACCACGACTTCTTTAGTCAGGTCGGGAATGGTTATCTTCTTGGTTCGGTTGAAGCCATGAAAGACGATGACTACAACTACGGGCTTTAATTTTCTTGAAAGCGATTAAAAAGTTCTTGACAAGTCATTTTTAAAAGTGCTAGACTATAGGTAATTAAAATTTCACAAAGGAGTGCTTCTGGCTGAGATCGCATGACGCGAAATCCTGATAACCTGATCTCGTTAGTACGAGCGTAGGGATTGTGACATGACTTTTTTAAAACGATGATTTGAAATCGCCTTGTACAATTATCAGATAAAAAGAAAGCTCCTTTGTATTAGAAGGAGCTTTTTATGTCGTCGAAAAATTCTCAACTGTCTGCTTTGATTGAGACCGCCCTTGTTGCTGCGCTAGCCATGGCTTTATCTTATATTCCAGATTTTGCTAGCTGGTTCACGCCTTCATTTGGAGCTATTCCTCTAGTACTCTTTGCACTTCGCCGTGGTCCAAAATATGGTACTTTAGCAGGACTTATCTGGGGATTACTTCATTTCATTTTAGGTAAAGTTTGGTATTTGGCTTTATCGCAAGTTATCATCGAATACATCATCGCTTTTGTCTCAATGGGGTTAGCAGGACTTTTGTCAGTACCGTTTCAAAATGCTCTTTCAAAAGACAATAAAGGACGCGCTATATTTTACGCAACAGGTGGTGCTCTATTAGCTGTCTTTGTCCGCTACTTTTGGCACTTTGTAGCTGGTTTTATCTTCTGGGGAAGCTACGCTCCAAAAGGTATGTCGCCTTACTTGTATTCATTTATGGTAAATGGCACAGCTGGTCTTCTAACTTTGGTTTTCGTCATTTTAGCACTAGCCATTATCATTCCGACACAAGGAAAAATGTTTTTAGTTAAGAGATAATCTCTTCTTTTTGTTTAATACTAAAAAGCTAGGACAACTTCCTAGCTTTTTCTCGTTTTCAACTTAAAGTTGTCTTGCTAAGTCAATCATTTCAAGCACACCTTGCGCACATTCGCTGCCTTTATTTCCAGCTTTTGAGCCTGAACGTTCGATAGCTTGCTCAATATCTTCAGTCGTAATCACGCCAAACATGACTGGAATGTTACTAGTAAGATTAATCTGACCAACACCCTTAGCCACTTCGTTACAGACAAGGTCATAATGACTCGTTGACCCACGGATGACACTACCAAGTGTAATGACACCATCATATTTTCCACTCGCCACAATTTTTTTCGTCATAAATGGAATTTCAAAAGCACCTGGAACCCAGTATACATCGATATCATCTTCTGCCACTTCATTACGAATCAAGCTGTCCATTGCTCCACCCAATAATTTTGAGGTGATAAATTCGTTAAAACGTGCAACGACGATAGCAATTTTGACATTTTTTCCAATAAATTTTCCTTCAAATGTTGTCATGATGGTCACTCCTTAAACAATGTGTAATAAATGATGAAATTTTTCTTGTTTGGTTTGTAGGTAAGCTTGATTTTCTTGGTGAGCTGGCACCTGCAAGGGCAAGTGTTCAACAATCTCAATGCCAGCAGCCGTAAGTTGTTCCAGCTTATCAGGATTATTTGTCAAAAGCTTGACTTGCTTGATTTTCAAAAATGATAAAATATCTGCAGCAATCTGATAATCACGCGCATCAGGCGCAAAGCCCAACTTGACATTAGCATCGTAAGTATCAAAGCCTTTTTCTTGCAGCTGATAAGCTTTGAGCTTGTTTTTTAGTCCAATGCCACGTCCTTCTTGGCGAAGATACAAAATTGCTCCACGACCAATTTCATTGATTTTCTTTATGGCAGCGTGTAGCTGTTCCCCACAATCACAACGATAAGACCCAAAAATATCCCCTGTCAAACATTCTGAATGCAGACGAAGCAAAAGCGGTTCATCAGATGTCAACTCACCTTTTGACAACAGGATATGTTCACGATGAAACTCATCTTCAAATAAACGAAGGCCAAAATCACCATAACTCGATGGCAATTTCACCTTGGGACTATCTTGAAAACTGACGTAACGTGCGATATCACCAACTTCAATCATGGTCAAATCCCATTTTTGAGCAAATTCCCTTAGATCACTTTTTCGTGCCATTGTGCCGTCATCTTTTAAAATCTCACAAATATAAGTTGCTTCTCGACTCCCCGCCAAGCGTGCCAATTCAAGACTTGCTTCTGTATGTCCACGACGTTTAAGAACGCCACCATTTCGTCCAACCAAAGGAAACATATGACCTGGATAATGAAAATCACTTGCTTTACTACTTTGTGAGGCTAATTCTTGAATGGTTTTTGCACGGTCAAATGCTGAAATACCTGTTGAAGTCGTCTTGTGGTCTACACTAATAGTAAATGCTGTGCCATGTGCATCTGTATTTTCTTCTGACATAGGAACAAGTTCCAAACACTCAGCGATACTTTTAGATACGGGCGCACAAATCAAACCACGCGCGTATTTAGTCATGAAATTCACATTTTCAGGACTCGCTAACTCCGCAAGACCAACCAAATCTCCTTCTGCCTCACGGTCATCATCGTCGACAACTACGATTAATTTTCCTGCTTTCAAATCAGAAATTGCTTTTTCAACATCCTTAAACATCTAGTCTCCTTTCATCATTCTTAGCTGTTTTTGCATGTATTTTGCTAAAATATCCGTCTCAATATTTACTTTGTCACCTGTTTTGAGCCTTGCCAGGTTAGTCTCTTTTGCCGTATGTGGAATCAACGACACGCTAAATTGCCCCTTCTCAGCGGATACCACCGTCAGACTAACACCGTTGACCGCGATTGAACCTTGCCCAACAATCTGCCCTTCAAGTCCTTTTGGAAAAGCAAAGCTAAGTACAAGTGCAGTTTCATCACTTTCTTTTTTATCAAGCCTTGCCACACTATCCACGTGCCCTGTCACAAGGTGCCCTTCAAATCGAGCATTGGCTGACATAGCTAACTCAAGATTTACCAAATCACCGACGCGACTCTCTGAAAAAATCGTTCTCCTAAAGGTTTCTGGCATGACATCCACTGTAAATGCATCCTCTGCTTTAGCCACGCAAGTCAAGCAGACACCATTGATTGCCATACTATCGCCAATTTTATAATCAGCTAACAACTTTCGTGAAGCCTTGCAAGTTAATTTGATATTGTGCTGGTGTTTAACAATCCGGCTAATACGACCTTGTTCTTGAATTAATCCAGTAAACATCACATCCTCCTTCTAGCCGAAAGCCTAATATTATTTCCAATTTTTTGACAGGAAAAATCGTCTAATTCTAAGGCGTGACTAACCAAACGAAAACTTGACATGGCTGCTTTGGCATTACCGCCAATAAGCTTAGGAGTCACATAAGAAATGATTTCATCAAAAAGCCCACTTTCCAGAAAAGCATCATGAACACTAGCTCCGCCCTCAACATAAACTGACTGAAGCTTCTTTTCATAAAGCACCTGCAAAATATTTTCAATTGAAAACTCTGGTAAATCAATTACTGTGACATGCTTTGGTAAATCCGAAACCTTCCGACTACTAAAAATATAAACTGGAGCCGAATTATCTTCAAAAATCTGTAAATCTAACTGGTCAAAAACACGCCCCTTTTCATCCAAAATCACACGCACTGGCGGACAAAAGCTTGTCTCACTCCCCAGCAAACGTGGATTGTCAATCAAGACCGTATCAGCACCAACCAATATCGCATGAAAATCATCACGTTCATCGTGAACAAAACGACTTGTCTCATCATCAGTCAAAGCTGTTCGTTTGCCAAGCACTGCAATCTTTCCATCCAGACTAACTGCTTGTTTCAAAACAACATAAGGACGCTTGCGCTCATAGTAAACATTGTAGTGCTTGTTGAGTGCGCGTGCCTCTTCTTCCAAAACATGAGTGACTACTTCTATTCCTTGCTCTTTTAAGAAAGCCACACCTTTTCCTGCTACTAAAGGATTGGGGTCAAACTGGCCAGCAACTACCTTTTTGATACCTACCTCAACAATCGCTTGGGTACAGGGTGGCTGTTTTCCCCCATGATGACAAGGTTCCAAGGTCACATAAAGAGTTGAATTAAATAGTTCTTCCGGAGTTTGACAATGTAAAATCGCGTTCTTTTCAGCATGCTCATGACCATACTGCAGGTGTGCACCACGAGCAATCACATGATTATCTTTGACAATCACCGCACCAACTAAAGGATTGGTGTAAGTTTGCCTAAAGCCACGCTTAGCTTCTTCTATCGCTTGCAACATATAGTTTTTATCCATATCTTCCTCCTTTCAAATAAAAAAATCCCGACAAAAATTATCCGACTAGCTTGCACTAATCAGTCATTTTCATCGGGTTGCACTGTAGTTGTCTGAATTTTCTGACATCAAAAATATACCAAAAATAAAAATCCCCGTAGCATTACACTACGAGGCGATTAAAGACAACTAAAAAAGTAATTCAAAAAGCGAGAGTATGCTTTTTGACACTCTATCAATTCTTCTCCCATCCAGACTATACTGTCGGCTCTGGAATCACACCAGATCAGCTTACGCTCACGGACTTAGCTCTCTCATTTCAAATAAAGTTGATTAGTAATTGCTTCTCCTCACAGACATAGCGAAACATCAGCGAGAAATAAAAGCAAGTAACAATCAACAAGACAACAACACCGTCGGTCGGGAATTTCACCCTGCCCCGAAGAAAACTATTCAATTCTTCTTAAGATTATCACGAATTGAAAGAGCTGTCAATTTTTTTATTATTTCCTACAAACTTTCAATCATTTCAACCAATTTCTTGGCATGGACTTGTGATTTTGCAATCATTTCTTGGGCTTTTTCAGCGTCGTTTCGAAGTGAATAAGAAACGCCGTGTGTCACAACATGGCCTACAAAATTCAGCTGAGTCAATTTAGCTGTCAAACGAATCGGTGCCAAAAGCTCGTCAATCGTTGTGCCTGTTTCTGCGCTATAAGCTGCTTCTCCTGCGCCAGTCGTCAAAGAAGCAATCAAAACTTTATTTTTCAAGGCATTACCATTTGAACCGTGTGAAAAACCATGCACAAAAACTTTTTCAATCCATTTATTCATCAAAGATGGTGTCATATACCAGTAAAGTGGATACTGAAAAACAATAACATCAGCTCGACGTAATTTTTCCTGCTCAGCTGCCACATTAATCTGATAATCAGGATACAAATTACTCAAAATATCCAATTCAACTTCAGGATAAAGCTTTTTAATTTCTTTTAAAATCGTTTTATTTGCAAGTGAATCATTTTTCAAATCAGGATGCCCTGAAACAACAAGAACTTTTTTAGCCAATTTTGTCACTCCTCCTATTTTTAGAAAATTCTATACAATTAAAAGCGATTTGTCAACTTGAAAAAGAACCTCTCGCTAGAGAAGTCCTTTTATCTTACGCCAAAACGTCTTTCAAAATAGCAACACCTTGATCAATTTGCTCTTTTGTCAAAGTCAATGGTGGTAAGAGACGAATAACATTTGTTCCTGCAGTTAAGACAACAAGACCTTTGTCACATGCCTTTTCAACCAAGTCAACAAGATTTTCAGTTGTTTCAATACCAATCATGTAACCAAGCCCACGAACCTCAGTTACTTTAGAATTACCTGCTAGAGCTTTCTTCAACTCAGCTTGCAAATAATTACCATTGTCAAGAGCTTGGGGCAAGAAACCGTCAGTAAGCATAATATCTAGTACGCTTGAGGCTGCTGACATGACAAGTTTATTGCCACCAAAGGTTGACCCATGACTGCCGTAAGAAAAAGCTGAACCAAGTTTTTCTTTTGCAATCATTGCACCAACTGGCACGCCATTTCCAAGACCTTTTGCCAAAGTAAAAATGTCTGGCTCAATGCCATAATGTTCAAATGAAAAGAGTTTCCCAGTACGTCCCATACCTGTTTGGACTTCATCGGCAATAAGTAAAATCCCTGTATTTTGACAAAATTCGCTCAAGGCTGTTACAAAAGTTTTATCTGCTGGGCGAACTCCTGACTCCCCTTGGACCAATTCTAACATGACCGCTGCAGTATCCTCAGTCACCAAGGCTTTGACACTATCCAAATCATTATATGTCGCATAGCTAAAATGTGGGACAACATCACCAAAACCAGCTTTAATTTTGTCCTGACCAGTCGCAGACATTGACCCAAAGGTACGACCGTGAAAAGAATTCACAAAAGTGATAATTTCTTGCTTGCCAGTCGCCTTACGAGCAATCTTAATCGCAGCTTCATTAGCTTCCGCACCGCTATTTGCAAAGAAAGCAAGATAATCTTTATCCCCGATTAATTTACCTGCTACTTCTTCTTGCAAGGAATTGTGGTACAAATTTGGCATGTGCCAAATCTCCTCAGCCTGCTTAAGCAAAGCTGCTTTGACTTGTGGGTGAAAACCAAGATTAGTCACACCAATACCAGATGAAAAATCAAGGTATTTTTTGCCGTCCTGGTCAAAAAGATAATTACCTTCCGCTTTAACAAATTCGATAGCTGCGCGTTTATAATTTTGAAATAGTTTTGTCATTCGTCGCTCCTTTACGTTAGCAGATGATTGAAGTTCCTGTTACAAGATTGTCGCCAATCAATACTTCACCCACACCTGCTAAAACGGTGTTCACTGCTGATTCGATTTTTGGAATCATGCCGCCAGTGATAATTCCTTGGTCAATTTTCTCTTGAAATTCTGTCGATGTTAAACTATCAAGCACAGCTCCATTTTCCAAAACGCCTTTAACATCAGTCATTAGGACTAGCTTTTCAGCTCCTAAAGCGACAGCGACCGCTGTTGCCAAATAATCTGCGTTGATGTTTAAAAGCTCGCCATCTTTAGAATAGCCAAGCGATGCAAGAACTGGCAACATGTTATTATCAAGCATTTGCTCCAAAACTGGTGTTTGAATCTGCGCCACATCACCAACGTAACCGTAAGTTCCTTTATCAAGAAATTCTGCTTTGACCACCCTTTTTAAACCTGACAGAAGCTGGATACTATCGACTGACGACTGATTTAACTTTTTAGTTAGATTGTGACCGACCATGTTTAAAAGAGCGTAGCTGACTAATCGCATGTCAGATTTATTTGTCACACGAAGACCATTGATTTTTTTAACAGGAACATGATTGTCTTCCATTAGTTTATTAATAGCAAAGCCACCGCCGTGCACAATCACAAGTTTTTTTCCAGATTCTTTCCAAGTTTTGACCTGATTAATAAACTGTTGTGTGAGGTTTTGACTAGCAACACCTCCGATTTTAATCACAATTGTATCTTTCATTATCTCATCCCTTTACGTACGATAAAGAGCATTGATTTTGACATAATCATATGACAAATCGCAGCCCCATGCTTTTCCTTGCGCTTCCCCCGCGTGCAAATCAACTGTAATGGTAATCTCATCTTCATGCATGACGTCTTGCATTTCTTCTGCTTCAAAATCAACTGGACTTGATTTCAACATCACTGGAACATCTCCAAGGAAAATATCAATATTATCAACTGGTACATCGACACCTGCATAGCCTACAGCTGCTAAAATGCGTCCCCAGTTAGGGTCTTCACCAAAAATCGCTGTCTTAACAAGACTTGACCCAACAACACTTTTTGCCATCATGCGCGCATCAAGTGCATTTGGAGCATTTTTGACATTGACTTCAATGAGTTTGCTTGCACCTTCACCGTCTTTTGCAATCATTTTAGCTAATTCTTGCATGACATAGTTAAGCATGCTTGAGAATTTATCAAATTCAGGTGTGTTTGGCAAAATTTCTTCATTCAAAGTGCAACCATTTGACATGACAAGAACCATATCATTCGTTGAAGTATCACCATCAACCGTGATTTGATTAAAAGTCGTTTCAACGTTCTGACTTAACGCAAGTTGTAAGGTTTCACTTGAAATATTAGCATCACAAGTGATAAAAGCTAGCATTGTCGCCATATTTGGGTGAATCATGCCTGACCCCTTAGCAACACCTGCCATGGTTACCTCGTCACGACCAAATTTTTCTGTCACTGCAACAGTTTTAACCATGGTATCAGTTGTCAAAATTGCTTTTGAAAAATCATCTGAATTGCCATTAACCACAAGTTTAGAAAGACCTGTTTTTAAAGTATTCATTGGCAATAAATCACCAATGACACCAGTTGAGGCAACACCGACCAAATCAGGTTCGACGCCAAGCTTTTCAGCTGTCCATTTTTGCATAGTGTAAGCATCTTCCATCCCTTGCACACCTGTGCAAGAATTAGCAACACCTGAGTTAACAACAATAGCTTTCATTTTCTTAGCTTTTTTAACAGACTGGCGTGTCACAATCAATGGCGCTGCGATAACTTTATTTGTCGTATAAACTCCCGCTACGCTAGCTGGAACTTCTGAAACAATCCAACCAAAATCCAATTTTCTTTTCTTAAACCCTGCGTGCAAGCCATCCGCTGAAAATCCAAGCGGGCTTGCAACATTACCTTCAATAACTTTCATTTTCTATACCTGAAACACTTAAAGCAAACTCATTCTCTCAAAAATACTTTAAGCATCCTTCCCTTTCTATAAATAATTCGGTGAAATCAATAATCCTTCTGTCTCATCCCAGCCGTTCATCAGATTGAGATTTTGGACGGCTTGACCAGCAGCACCTTTAATCAAATTATCAATAACCGAGACAATCGTTAAAACATTTGTCACCTTGTTGTATAGAAAACCGATATCTGTAAAATTTGACCCAATCACATTGTGCAACTCTGGCAAATCATCCTGCACACGAACAAACGGTGTGTCCTTGTAAGAATCTTCATAAATGGCAAAGAGATTTGCTGCTGTTAGGGGCTTTTTCAATTTCACATAAACCGTTGACATGATGCCACGGTTAACTGGCAAAAGTGATGTTGAAAATTGAATATGATGAATCTGGTCATTGAAAAGTTTCAACTCTTGTACAATTTCTGGAATATGCTGGTGACGATTCAATTTGTAAGTCACGTAATTATCATGCACGTTAACGAAATGACTTGATTCAGAAAGAGCTTTACCAGCACCTGTCAAACCACTTTTAGCATCAACAATAATAGAATCCTCTTCAACAACATCAGCCTTTAGTAAAGGAATCAAAGCTAACTCTGTCACTGTCGCGTAGCAACCTGGGTTAGAAATGAATTTCTTGTCCTTAACATCCGTAAATTCAGCCAAAGAATATGTAAATTTATTCAAAATCTTATCACTAGCTGGTGTTTTTTTATACCATTTTTCATAAAGATAGGCTGGTAAGCGATGGTCACCTGATAAGTCAATCACAGGAAAATCAGCTTCAACAAATGGCTCTGCTAATTTGCTAGCTACACCACTTGGTGTCGCAAAGAAGACCAAGTCTGATTTTGCCATGATTTTCTCTGCGTCAAACTCTTCGATAACTAAATCACAAACACCAACTAAGTAAGGGTATAGCTCTGACAATCGTCGACCGATTTCCTTAGTGGCGTGAATCGAAGCAATCATAACTTTTTTATGATTATTCAATAATTTAACTAATTCTAGTCCACTGTATCCAGTGATACCAACAATCGACACTCTCATAATATACACCTCTTGAATAAATATGTATTCAATTTTATAGTATATTTATTCATAAGTCAAGCATTTTTGCATAAATTATTAAAAAAGTACGAATTTTCATTCGTACTTTCATTTATATAATTGAGGTTAATCAATTTTTCGATTTTTCTTATAAGCAAAATATAAAGCAATTGAAGTCATGACAATCCAACTAAGTAACACAAAAATAGTTTTATCTGTTAATTAATAATCAGATAATTCTTTGAAATATTTGGCATTTGCTCCAATAAAAGAGTATTCCATAACTGTATCAGCTGATTTAACAAATTCAGAAGAGACGGGTAAAATACTTTCAACAAGCACTAAAATTAAACTGCAAACAGTCGTTTGGGTTTGATTCTTAGCCAAAAATGCAAATAAAAGATTTAACAAAATAAAGACAAGACTCGTCAAACTGACAACAACTAAAAATTTTCCCCACTCCATGTCTTCAATTTGCATCATAATTGGAATTAAAATACTTGCAACTAAAGAAAAGATAGTTGGAAAAATAATAACCGTCGTGATATATTCTCCTTGTTTAACTCCCGATAAAATCAAACTTTTTAAATTTTTCTTTTCCTTTTTCTTCTGAAATCATGGTAGAAACAAAGGAACCTGCCGTAAAACTATAAACCAGATTAAGTCCCATTCCAACAAGGAATTTATTAATTTCAGAATTACCAAAAGTAGCAAATATGCCCATGTAAATAACTGGCGAAATAATTTATTACTCCATATAAACTGCCAACGCAACCAAAGTAAGCTCATAAACCTATTATTCCCAATGCCATTTTTCTCCTGTCAATTTAATAAAAATAGTTTCCAAGTCAGGTTCTGCTGTGTGCATACTGACAACATTGGAATTTAGGTAGCTAGCTACCTCATCTCTTGGAACAACTTTTTCTTCACCGTTTTAATAAAGAAGATGAACATTGTCATCAACACGATATTTACTGATAATCTCTTCTGGACTACCATATTCCAAAATCTTCCCCTTATTCAATAGCGAAATCTTATCACATAATTTAGCTGCTTCTTGCATGTTATGAGTCGTCAAGAAAATTGAAATGCCTTTAGACTTTAATTCCAACAATAACTGGTGTACTTTTTGAGATAAGGTTGGATCCATACCAGATGTTGGCTCATCTAAAAAGACAATCTCAGGTTCATGCAAAATCGCACGAATAAGCAGAAGACGTTGACGCATACCTGTCGAGATTTTTTTAGCTTTTTTATTGCGGTCTTCGTATAAATCAAGACGTTTTAATAACTCATCAACTTTAGCCATTGGGAGACCATGGAAACGAGCAAAAAATTCTAAATTTTTGTAGACAGTCATGTTTTCATAAAATCCAACCGTATCACTCATGATTCCCATTTTCAAATAATCATCAGGCGTAATTTGCTCTGGATTTTTGCCAAGAATCTCAACTACACCGCTATCTTCTTTTAGTTGATTTGTCAAGATATTAATCGTCGTTGTTTTTCCTGCCCCAGAGGGACCCAGAAAACCAAAAATCTCCCCCTCAGCTACACTAAATGATACATCATCTAATGCCACCATACTCTTAAATTTTTTTGATAAATTTTGGACATCTATCCTAAGCATAAAGGTCTCCCAACTTTTTAAATATTATTTCCATTCTAGCACAAATTTAGAATAATAAACGCAAATGTCGTAAACTGTCTTTTTTTCGTCGTAAACAGTAACTTTAGTGTTTAAAATTTAAAAAATCTCCAAAATAAAAAACTTGGGTTGCACTTACCCAAGTTTTTATTTTTTAAAACACCCCTAATTTTCCTATTCTCTCGACCGCCTCAATCAAACGCTCTGGTTCGACCAAGAGTCCAATTCTGACGTAGCTGTCACCTTGTTTACCAAATCCTTTTCCCGGTGCAACTGCGACGTGAGCTTCGTTTAAGAGTAAATCAGCGAAGCTTTCACTGTTATAACCTTCTGGCACCGGCATCCAAGCATAAAACGCTCCTTTTGACTCAAAGGCGTGCCAGCCGATTTTAGCAGCAGCTTTAACAAAAGCGTGGCGTCGCTCGTCATATTTGTGATTTAGCTCTGCGATTGCCGCTTTAGCGCGCTCATCTAAAAGAGCTACTGCACCAGTGTCTTGGATAGCTGGAAAAATGCTGACAAAAAGGTGGTCTTGTAATAAGTTAAGCGCCTCAATCAACTCCGCATTTCCCGCCGCAAAAGCCAAACGCCAACCTGCCATGTTAAAGGTTTTGGAAAATGTATAGAGTTCAATGCCAACTTCTTTTGCACCTGGCGTTGATAGAAAACTTGGATTTTTAAAACCATCCGCTCCCAAGGCACCATAGGCAAAGTCACTGACCACACCAACGTCGAATTTTTTCGCCCAAGCAACCAATTTTTCATAAAATGCTGCCGTTGCCACAGCTCCGGTAGGATTGTTAGGGTAATTGATATAGATAAATTTTGCGCGCTTCGCCACCTCTTCAGGAATCGCTGACAAATCAGGCAAAAAATCATTTTCTGCTTTTAAAGGAAAAGTTTCAAACTCAATTTTTCCAAGAGAAACGCTTGATAAATAATCTGGATAACCAGGGTCAGGCAGCAAAAGCAAATCACCAGGATTCATGGTGGCTACTGGAAATTCTACCAGACCAATCTTTGCACCACCAAGGATACAAATCTCTTTCTCGCTATCAAGGTCTACTTGATAATTGTCCTTATAAAATTGACTTGCTGCCTCTTTAAAATTAGCATTTCCACGAAATTGCGAGTATTTATGCGAAGCAGGATTTTGAGCAGATTCAATCAAGGCATCAACGATATAATCGTAGGTCGGCTGATCAGGATTTCCCTGCCCAAGATTTATCACATCATAACCTTGTGACACTTTAGCATTGACCTTAGCAACAAGATTTGCAAAAAATTGTTTTGGCAATGTTTGTAAAATATCTGATTGTGAAAACATCCTAACTCCCCCTTAATGATACAACTCTGGTTTTCGGTCAGCAAAAACAGGAAAATGCCCACGAACTTTTTCAACCTCTGATAAGTTAATATTTACCGAAAAAACACCTTCTTGATTATCTAGCGCTTGCAAAATAACATTTCCTAGCGGGTCAATAACCAATGAATGCCCAGAAAAATCATCCAACACTCCTTGACCAACACGGTTGACAGCCACTACAAAAGCTTGATTTTCAACTGCACGCGCACGCAGCAAAATCTCCCACTGTGGCACACGTTTTTTTGGCCACTCAGCTACGACAAATAAAACCTTAGCGCCAGTCGCCATTAAGGTTCTCACCCATTCTGGAAATCGGATATCATAGCAAATGACACTAGCTGCCTTGACACCATCAAGCTCAAAAGTACTTTCACGATGCCCAGCCTGCAAAAAACGATCTTCTCCCATCAAGCCAAAAAGATGAACTTTATCATAATCAGCAATCACCTGACCAGCTCGGTTAAAAACATAAGTAGTATTAAAAAATTGATTTTTCTTTGCTGTCGCGACCGAACCAGCTACCAGATTAACCTGATTTTCTTTGGCAAACTTTCCTAACAAATCTTTCGTTTGCTGACCATCCTTATCAGAAAGCTCAGACATTTGCTCCAAAGCATAGCCAGTATTCCACATCTCAGGCAATACAATTACATCAGGTTTATCAAGCATCGCTTTTTCTAACAAAGCAAGAACTTTCCTTGCATTTTTATCTGGCTCCGCTTCGCGAATTGACATCTGAATAAGTGACATTTTCATCATTTTCTCCATTCTATCTCTAAACTGTTAAAATTTTCTGAAATCTTATTCTCTATTATAGCAGCCTGAACTTTCCCCGTAAAATAGTTATTTTAAATAAAGTCAATAGTTAAAAACTATAACAAAAAGCTCTCCATTTGGTGAGCTTTGCATACTCTATACTAAAAATTGTTTTTCGGCTTGAACTAAAAGTGACGTTTTATCGCCATATGATGATAAAACATTTTGAAAAACAGAGCTACTTGCTACCACATCCTGTCCATTTTTCAAATAAAGTCAGGATAAATACTCTAAACGTTTTTGACTAATTTTATCAAATTTCTTCAAATTAAATTTAGCAAATAAGTCGCTAGACATCCTCTTATACAATACTACTTCTAAAGTAATTAATAGACTATAGTAGTAATTTTTATTAAAACTATCAGTTGGTATCATCCTAGTTAATTTTTGATAACTATTTCTAACTTTTCGTATTTCTCCTTCAATAACACAGGCATAAATCAAATATAGGAAACAAGTATTTATCATATAGCTAGGAACTACTTGACATTCTATAGTATCACAAATTCATGAAACATCATCAAAAGTCATTTCATTATAATCTTGTAACAATTGATTGGATATCTTTTACCAAAAAAGAAATAATTCATCTTTCACTAACAATTTATATATTTTAAAACCATCACTGCATAAGCCAAAAAAATTCACTGGAATTACTGTTGCTACAAACAACAATAAACTAGAATAACCAAATATTGTGAGAAAATCAATCTTAAAAAAGCAAGGCAAATGAACCAAATAAGCTGATTAAAGGACCTCCAACCAGCAAGCTTAGCACTGCCTTGCCTGGATAATTTGCTATCTTATAACGATAAATACCACCATAGTACATCCAATCATTATTAAACTGAATATGAAAACCATTTTCAAAATTAAACTTGGTAAAACCAACAATAAGGTACAATGGTTTTATACCGTTAACATAACCAGCTAAAAAATGACCAAACTCGTGAGTGCCAACTGCCAGCATAATACCGAGATAACCTAGTACAAACGTCTCTCGTGCTGCTGGAAATATTATCAGCAACAAAAATAAACCCAAAATTGTTCCACAAGCCGGTGAAAATAGTTTTTTCATTCCTAAATCTCCATTTCCCAAATTCCTGAAAATATACTATTATTCTACCACAAGATTATAAAACTATATCAAAAAGCCCACCGTTTGGTGAGCTTTCATTTTATTTTCTTTCTTGCAAGGTCTTAATCAGGCTACTGAGTAGGCTTGCTTCTGCAAAGAGAATGACAATGAGTACCCAATTTACTCTTCCTTGAATACTATTTAAAATAAGCACGCAAGTTAGAATGACTATAGTTGCACTGATTAGGGCAATTGCAAGTTTTAGAAAGATATTTTTTGATGTCATCTTATAGATTTTCTGCTACTGCTGCAAGAAGGTCAGCGATTTTAGCAGCATCTGAACCACCTGCCATAGCCATGTCTGGTTTACCACCACCACGACCTGATACGATTGGTGCCAAAGTTTTAATCAAATTGCCAGCATGAACATCTTTAGATTTGCTTGCAACAAGGACGTTTACTTTTTCGCCAATAGCTGCTGCCAATACAAGAACATCAGAGTAATCTTTTTGTTTCCAGTTATCAGCAAATGTACGAAGAGCTCCAGCATCAGAAACAGTTACTTGGCTAGCAATAAAGCGAAGACCATTTGCTTCTTTAACATCTTTGAAGACGTCACCAGCTTGAGCTGCTGCTGCTTTTTCTTTCAACTCAGCATTTTCTTTTTGCAATTTATGCAATTGTTCTTGCAAGCTTACAACTTTCTTAGTAACTTCTTTAAGTTGAGGTACTTTAAGAGTTTCAGCGATTGCTTTAAGGTCTTCTTCTTCTTGACGGTATGCTTCAAAAGCTTCTTTACCAGTTACAGCAAGGATACGACGAGTTCCTGAACCGATACCTTCTTCTTTAACAATCTTGAAGATTCCGATTTCAGCTGTATTTGAAACGTGTGTACCACCACAAAGTTCGATTGAATAGTCACCGATTGTTACAACACGTACGTTTTTACCATATTTTTCACCGAACAATGCCATAGCACCCATTGATTTAGCTGTATCAATATCAGTTTCAACAGTAATAACTGGGATAGCATTCCAGATTTGTTGGTTAACTTCTTCTTCGATTTGACGCAATTCATCAGCAGTTACAGCTTCAAAGTGAGTAAAGTCAAAACGCAAGAAGCCTTCTTCGTTAAGAGAACCAGCTTGAGTAGCGTGTTCACCGATAACGTTGTGAAGTGCAGCGTGAAGCAAGTGAGTAGCTGTGTGGTTTTTAATAACACTGTGACGACGTTTGCTATCAATTTCAAGTGTGTATGTTGTACCAACAGACAAGCTTGCAAGAACTTCAACTGTGTGAAGTGCTTGACCGTTTGGTGCTTTTTGAACATCAGTCACACGAGCAACGATGTCACCTTTATCGTTTTTGATAACACCGTGGTCAGCCACTTGTCCACCCATTTCAGCGTAGAATGGTGTTTTAGCAAAGACAAGCAATGCTTGACCTTCTGAAACAGCTTCAGTACATTCGTTATCAGCAATGATTACTGACAATGTAGAGTCAAGAACTTCTTCTTCGTAGCTAAAGACTGATTCTTCAGTGATGTTTGACAATGTTTCGTTTTGCATACTCATTGAACCACCTTTAACAACGCTTGCGCGAGCGCGTTCTTGTTGTTCTTTCATGGCAGCTTCAAAGCCAGCATGGTCAATCTTGAATCCTTTATCTTCAGCCAATTCTTCAGTCAATTCAACTGGGAATCCGTATGTATCATACAATTTGAAGATATCTTTACCTTCAACAGTGTCTTTACCTGCAGCTTTCAAATCAGCCAACAATTGGTCAAGCATGTTTGAACCAGCATCAATTGTACGTGCAAAAGTTTCTTCTTCACGTTTGACAATTTTTTCGATAAATTCACGTTTTTCAAGTACTTCTGGGTAGTATGATTCCATGATTTTACCAACAGTTGGAACCAATTTGTACAAGAATGTTTCATTGATACCAAGACGACGACCATGCATAACAGCACGGCGAAGCAAACGACGAAGAACGTATCCGCGACCTTCGTTACCTGGAAGAGCACCATCACCGATTGCAAATGAAAGTGAACGGATGTGGTCAGCGATGACTTTAAAGCTCATGTTGTCGCCATCTGGATCGTAAGTTTTACCAGATAATTTTTCGATTTCACGAATGATTGGCATGAAGAGGTCAGTTTCAAAGTTTGTTTTAGCCCCTTGCATAACAGCAACCAAACGTTCCAAACCAGCACCAGTATCGATGTTTTTGTGTGGAAGTTCTTTGTATTCTGAACGTGGAACAGCTGGGTCAGCGTTAAATTGTGATAATACGATGTTCCAGATTTCGATATAACGATCGTTTTCGATATCTTCAGCAAGAAGCTTGATACCAACGTGATCTGGGTCGAAGTCTTCACCGCGGTCAAAGAAGATTTCAGTATCTGGTCCTGAAGGTCCAGCACCAATTTCCCAGAAGTTATCTTCGATTGGAATCAAGTGACTTGGTTCAACACCAAGTGAGATCCAACGGTTGTAAGTATCTTTATCATCTGGGTAGTAAGTCATGTAAAGTTTGTCTTTAGGGAAATCAAACCATTCTGGGCTTGTCAAAAGTTCAAATCCCCAAGTGATAGCTTCATCACGGAAGTAATCACCCACTGAGAAGTTACCCAACATTTCAAACATTGTGTGGTGACGTGCAGTCTTACCAACGTTTTCAATATCGTTTGTACGAATAGCTTTTTGAGCATTTGTAATACGTGGATTTTCAGGAATTACTGAACCATCGAAATATTTTTTAAGTGTGGCAACACCTGAGTTAATCCAAAGAAGAGTTGGGTCGTTTACAGGAACCAAGTTTGCTGAAGGCTCAACAGAGTGACCTTTTGATTTCCAAAAGTCTAACCACATTTGGCGGACTTGCGCACTAGTTAATTGTTTCATTACATCTTTCCTTTTCTTGTTACTAAGCGATAATCGCTTGCCATAGATTGACATCATTTTTACTACTGCAATTTAACAAAAAACGACAAGTTCATCTCATAGAGGGTGACGTTAGCCACGGTACCACCTCTTTTCAATGAACCTGTCATTCTTCATTTATCTGTTAAATTGTTTTTCTTAAATCAGCGTTTGTAAACCACGTTACAAACTTACAATCAGAAATCATGAGTAGCACATTTTTAACTTCATCCATGGCTCGCAGCAACCGCCACTTTTCTGAATCTGAATTTTTAAAAACGATTCTCAATCTTTTTAATTGTACTGTATTTTAAGCTTCTGGTCAAGTAGCTTATTCAGCTGAATCTGTAGATGATTCAGTTGTTGATGATTCTTCTGTTGAACTTGATGAGCTTGCTTCAGAAGAAGTTGATGAAGCTTTTGATGATGAAGCTGAAGAACTTGATGATGAGCTTGTTGCATATTGTGAAAGAATGCTTGCAAAGCTGTTATCTTTAATCTTCACGTTAGCTTTATCAAGAGCTTTAGCAATAACTTGATTTTGGAAGTTTGTGTCGTTTTGATATTTTGCCATGATAGCTTTCTTCAAACGTTTTTTGTATGTCTTCCAATCAGAATTTTTATCTGTTTTCTTAGTTGTCTTAACGATATAGTAAGTGTATGAATATGTTGAAGAATTCATTACTTTGATAACATCTGAAACTGAACCTTCCTCTTGTTTGAATGCAGCATCCATAACATCTGTTGGAAGTTTTGTATCTGCTGAATCAAATGTGTATTCAGTTTTCTTAGCTGTTGTATTTTCTTTAGCGATTTTATCAAAATCAGCGCCATCTGCAGTTGCTTGGTCGTGAACTGAGTTAGCTTTGTCTTCGTCGCTCAAAGCAATAACTGTAGCTGTTGTGTCAGGGTTGTAATCTTTGTAAGCTTCTTTATAGTTTTTAGTTGTCAATTTATCTTTGGCAGCTTCTTTAACAGCATATTCCACTAACATTGATGTGCGAATTTGTTGCTTGTAAGTATCTGTTGTCAAACCAGCAGCTTGAAGTGCACTTGAGAATGATGAACCATATGATGAAGCAGTTTTGTTGTAAGCTTCAGTCACTTCTTTATCTGAAACTTTGCTTCCATATTGGTCTTCAAATACACGTGCCAAAATCAAATTCAACATTGTTTGTTGTGAAGATGTTGAACTTTTTGCAGCACTGTAAAAGTCTGATACAGTGATTGTGTTACCTTTCATTGTAACTAGAGCTTTTGTTTCAGAGTTGCTGTTTGTAGCAAGGTAAGTAACACCTGCACCGATAAGAGCTGATGCTACGGCAATAGAAACACCTTTAAAAGCCTTGCTTTGGATCATTTTTGTAAATCCTGATTTTTCTTTGTTGGCCATTGATATTAACTCCTTAATTTGTCTTTAACCCCATTAGTATATCACATTAACTTAAATATTGCTTAATTTTACAGTTCTACGTCTTCTGCATTTTTTCGAAGCATTAGCAAACCATCGCTAAGTGGCAACAAGGTTGCTGTCAAGTTTGGATTGTCTAGTGTTGAATCAAAAAGATGTTGAAGACCACGGTAAATTGTTCGCTGACCGCGCCGCACTTCTTCGATAGGTTTGACAATGTCTCCACCTTGGAAGACATCATCAAAGACGACGACACCACCAACTTTTAAGCGTTTTAATACTTCTGGCAAGAAAACGATATATTTTGATTTTGCTGAATCCATGAAAACAAAATCGTACTCATCTTCAAGTGTTGACAATGTGTCGACCGCGTCACCTTCAACCAAAGTAATCTGATTACGTGTGTCGTATTTTGCAAAATTTTCTTTCGCAAAAGCAATCATTTCTGGATTACGGTCTAGAGTAGTAATTTTAGCTTCTGGTGCATTTTCTGCCATCAATAATGCTGAAAATCCAATTGCTGTACCGATTTCCAAAATATTCTTAGGTTGCATTGTTTGCATTAAAAATCGGAAATAAGCCACAACTTCGTGCTGAATAATTGGAATATTTTCTTGATGCGCAAAAGCTTCTAATTCAGCTAAAAAACCATCGTTTTGTTTTTGACGTGTTCGCATGTAACGCAAAATTCCCTCTTTAACAACGGGGCGTCGCATATTGTGATTTGCTGTTTTTGAATATGATTTAACCATAACTCTTATTATATAGCAAAATAAAGTCGATGTGAATACTTAGCTTTTCTTTTACACCTTAAAAAGTGTGATAAGTTCTGATAAGTTAGCTATCTTCTGATTATTTTTTGAATCTGGCTGACCAAGATTGATTGACTTGACACCTGCATTTTCAGCTGCTTCCACATCAATACGACGGTCACCGACATAATAAGTACTTGCTTTGTCTAAACCATATTTTTCAACAAGATATTCAATCGCTTCTGGATGTGGTTTGCGAGCAAAGCCATTTGCTGAAGTCACTACTTCTGTGAAATATTTTCGAACATCTAGTCTCTCTAAGACATTATTTGCCGTTATACCCTTATGCGTGTAAATAAAATGCTGAATCCCTTTTTGCCACGTTGCTTTAAGCACACAAGCTAAGTTAGGCATAGGCTTAATCATATGGTCACGCGCTTCTTGTTCTTTTTTAAAGAAACTTGATAACTCTTCAAAATCCAACTGCTCCTGTGCTGCCACTTGATACAAGAGAGCTTTTACAGATTCTTTGATAATAAAATCCATCACCCATTCTTCATCAAAAGTTAAGCCATAATGCGCATAAGTAACCTTCAGAGCCTCGCCGATTGCCTCATAAGAATCAACCAAAGTCCCATCAAAGTCCCAAATAAATGTTGTCAAACTATTTCTCCAATCTAATCCAATAACGAGCCAAACAATGCCCATTTTCTAAATCAATAGTCAATTGGTCAGACATCCAATCAACACCTCCAAATTTTTTCCATTATAACATAATGAGGTTGGATTTTATCCAACCTCATCAGTCTTTTTATAAATGTAGACCTTTTTCAACCAAAGTTTCTAATTCATTTAGACGTTCTTCAAAAATCTTGAATGCAGCATCCAAATAATCACTGCTTGTCATGTCCACACCAGCTTTTTTAATCACATTTAACGGATAATCAGAATTACCAGCCTTGAGATAATCAAGGTAACGGTTAATGTCATCTGATGTACCGTGAACTACTTTGTCAGCTAGATAACTTGCTGCCGCAAAACCTGTCGCATATTGATAAACATAATAATTATAGTAGAAATGCGGAATGCGTGCCCATTCGTATTGAATTTCTGGATTATCTTCTTTGCTGAGTCCGTAGTATTTTTCATTTAAGTCAGCATAAATACCATTGAGGTATTCACTCGTCAAAACTTCACCATTTTGGTCAGCTTTATGGATAATATCTTCAAATTCAGCAAATTGTGCTTGACGGAAAATAGTCCCTTTGAAACCGTCCAAGTAGTGATTCAAAATTGCAAAGCGTGCTTTGTCATCATCAACTTCTTTTAAGAGTGTTTCTGTTAAAATATTTTCATTCGTCGTTGAAGCAATTTCAGCCAAGAAAATGCTGTAATCACCGTAAACGTATGGTTGAGTTTCACGCGTAAAAGTAGAATGAAGGCTATGCCCTGTTTCGTGTACCAAAGTAAAAAGATTATCAAGTGTATCTTGCCAGTTCAATAGCATAAAGGCATTTGTATCATAAGCCCCACCAGAATAAGCTCCTGAACGTTTTCCTTTGTTGACATGAACGTCAATCCAGCGTTCTGTGAAAGCTCGATGAACACGTTCTGAATAATCTTTACCAAAGACAGACAAAACCTCCTCTGCTTTTTTTAAAGCTTCCTCGTAAGTGAAACTCATATCCATTTCAGACAAAGGTGTATGAATATCATACATTTTCAAATCATCAAGTTTAAGAACTTTCTTACGAAGTTCCACATAGCGATGAAGCAATGACAAGTGTGCATTCACGCGTTCAATCAAAGTATCGTAGACAGATTCAGGAATGAAGTTTGCTGAAAGTGCTGCTTCACGCGCTGATTTGAAATGGTGAACACGCGCATCAAAGTTATGAACTTTTACATTAGTTTGAAGTGTTTTGGCATAAGTATGTTGATATTGTTCGTATGTAGCATACATAGCCTCGTAAGCCGCTTTTCGAACATCGCGATTTTTTGATTCCAAAAGACTGATGAAGTTACCATGTGTTAGTTGAACTTCATTGCCCTCATCATCCAAAACAACAGGAAAGACAATGTCAGCATTATCTAAAATTTCAAAAGTCTCTCCAGCTGCACCAAAGATTTCGTGAGCACCTGCTAGCAGCTCTTCTTCTTTTTGTGACAAGACGTGCGCTTGACGTTTGAAAAGTTTTTCAAAGAAATGAGCATAAGCTGAAAGTGCTGGTGTTTCAGTCACGAATTTAGCGAAATCATCTTGAGATAATTGCATCAATTCTGGTTCATAAAATGCAAAAACTTCGCTGTATTTGGCGTAAAGTGTTGTTGCTTTTGCTTCAAATTCTTGGTATTTAGCAACTGTTGTATCTTGGTCATTTTTCATTGACGCATAGCCATAAACTTTTTCCAAGCGGCGTGACAATTCAAGATAACTTTCAGTGATATCGAGCAAAGTCTTACTTGATTCAATCAAGTGCCCTTTAAATTTTTTAGCATCTTCTAAATCTGAATCAAGCTTAGCTAGTGCTTCTTCCCAAGCATCATCTGTCGCAAAGACAGTACTCAAATCCCATTTATACTTTTCATCAATATGACTACGATTATCTGACATCATTTTCTCCTTTTCTGGGCATTATTAACCATTCTACCATAATATGCTGGTGGGTAAAGCGTTTGAATTCGTTTTTGTCCTTGATTTTGATAATAATCCTCAAAAGTCTTGTAAAATGCTGTCAAATCCTGCTTAATCTGACAAAATCCTTCCTTAAATTCAGGTGGTTTCACTTGCGGATAAAATTCCGACAAAGATTGAGTAAGGAGATTTTTTCCTTTTAGATAAGCCTCTTCTTGACGTTTTAACCAACGAGAATTTCGAGCGATGAGCTGCTTTTGAATGTAAGATGTTATCTTTGAATCTTGAGTGACTTGATATGCAGACAAAGTCTGTCTTTGATAAGGAAGTCGTAAAAATGCCATGACATCAGCCGAAAAAGCACACGACTTTGTCAAATAATGAACCCGCCCATGCAAATCCTCATAAATAAGATAATTAAGCCGTATCTCCGATTTCTTTAAGTCTAATTCCCACATGTGAAAGCCCATATTCTGCGAAAAATAAAGGAACTGGCGATGTAGTGGCGTTAAATGATGACGAAGCCATAATTTCTCACCTAAAAGCCAGAGGACAGAATAGCCTGCATTTTGATATGAAATCGTTCGTTGTCTAAGTCGTTTTTCGGATAAACGTGAGCACTGCACCTCAAGAGCTAGCTTATCATTCACAAATAAATCTGCCGACTGCCCTAGTTCAGGCAAAATCTTTTCGATAACAACTTCGTCTGTTCGTGAAATGCTGCGATATAGCTCCGATTTTAACCTTAGGTGCTCGCTGCTTTCATTTTCACTGTAAAAATCACAATTTTCTAAAGAGACATGAGCAAAATGCACTCGCATGACCGTACCATTTTTGAGACGAACTGGTGAGTGACAAGCCGGACAGCAAAAATCTTGCCGTTTCGGGATTTCATCTAACAAAGAAACTAATTTCCCATTTTCATCAAGCGCAGACAGCATAGTAAACCTCCTATTTTATTATTCGAAAAAATCCTGAAAAACTTTGGATTAATCCAAATAATTTTTCAAGATTTCTTTTTCATTTATAGTTAGTTCACGATAGTGTCCTGTTGGTAAATCGCCAAGTTCAAATTCACCAAAGGTCATTCGTTTGAGGTAGGTCACCTTGACGCCATAAGCTAAAAACATTTTCTTAACCTGATGAAATTTTCCTTCTGCAATCGTGATATAAGCAGAGCTTTTTTCAGAACTTGATTCGATAATCTCAAGTTTCGCAGGTTTACAAACTGTTCCATCATCAAAGGTCACCCCATTTTCAAAAAATGCTGGCGTATCATCTGCTAAGCGTCCATTAACTTCGACGTAATAAGTCTTTGTGACATGGTATTTTGGATGAAGCATGCGGTAGCCAAGTGGACCGTTATTAGTAATCAGAAGAAACCCTTCCGTGTCGCGGTCTAATCTTCCAACTGGGTAGAGTTTTGGCACTCGGTCGGATTCTACAATCAAATCAATCACCGTCTGATGTTCCTTATCAGAAACCGCAGAAACAACACCCGCTGGCTTATTTAAAATGAAATATTTTTCTGTAGATAGTGTAACCTGTTTGCCCGAAACAGTTATCTCTTGCAGACTTGGCTCAACATTCAAATTGTCTGCCTCAGCTAACCTGCCATCCACATAAACTTGACGACTTCTGATGAGCTTTTTGACTTGATTTCGAGAGCCAAATCCCGCTTGTCCTAATAATTTATCTAAACGCATGCTCCTATTTTACCATGTTCTGAAGCAATTTTTTAGTCTAATTCACTCGCTGCAGCCTCATCAACAATTACTATAACATTTGGGTGATTTTGAAGAACGCTTGCTGGCAAAGCTTCGCTGATTGGACCATTAATCATTTGATTGATAGCATCAGCTTTATCCTTGCCATAAGCCATTAAAACAACCATTTTGGATTGCATGATTGAGTGAATTCCCATTGAAATAGCTTGTTTTGGCACTTCTTCCATGCTGTCAAAGAAACGACTATTTGCTTCAATCGTATCCTGCGTTAAATCAACGATATGTGTTGTCATGTCAAACGGAGTCCCTGGCTCGTTAAATCCAATATGACCATTTCGCCCAATTCCTAAAATTTGAAAATCAATCAGATGCTCAGCAATAATCTGGTCATAATGCTTAGCTTCTGCTTGCAAGTCTGTAGCTAAACCATTTGGCAAAAAACTTTCCTTGAAAGGTTTGTATTGGAATAGATTTTCCTGCATAAAATGGTGATAACTTTGGTCATTTTCAGCAGCCAAGCCAACATATTCATCCAGATTAATACTTGTCATTTCTGAAAAATCAAGGTCACTATTTACCAGCTCATTATAAAATGACAAAGGTGTGCTACCAGTCGCAAGACCAAGTGTCTTAATACCATTTTCCATTTCCGCTTTCAACAGTTCAAAAGCTTTTTTTCCACCTTCAACTTGATTATTAACACGAATTACTTTCATGACACTTCCCCATTTTTACTTTTTGTTTTTGGTATATACCGCTTATCTAAAATTATTATATGGTATATACCAATTGTTGTCAAGAAAAATGTTCTAAAAAAGCCTGAGAACAAATCTCAGACTTTGATTTTTTATTTAGTTCCAGCTAACTGCCCTAAAAAGTCACCAACATAATAAGCAAACAACGCAGCAATTAAGCCAATCAGTAGCGTTCTAAAAATTTCCTTGAATTTGCTTTTCTTTGTTATCAAAGCTTTGACAAATCCAAGTAAGGTTAGCGCTAGCGATACTAAAATACAAGCCATCATAAAAGTATGAACTTTGAAAATACTAAAGACGTTAATCAAAAGATAGGATAAAAGAGGAATCAAACCAAAAAAGTTAAATGAAACAAATGTTGCACCTGCATTTTTTATGGCTTTTCCCTTAACCACTGATTCTTCAGTCGTCGAGCTCAGATAATCACCAACAGCCATTGAAAAACCGTCAGCTAGTAGATTTGAAAAACCAAGTATAACAATTGCTGTGATACCAAGATTTCCACCGACCGCACCAGCAACAACCGCAAAGGTTGTTACAATACCATCCATACCACCATAGACGATGGATTTTGCGTAATCTCCAAATTTTTCTTTCATCTATTTTTCACCACTTTCCATAAATTTTTAAGCGTTTTCCCTAATTGCCTTCATTATAACATCTCTTTAGAATAGTTACAATTAAAACTCGACCAGATGACGGAAAAGATTTCTCGTGTTATAATGTAAAGTTGAGAATATAATTATTAAGGACATATTATGAATACCAACGATTTTGATTTTAATTTACCAGAGGAGTTAATCGCACAAACTCCTCTTGAAAAACGAGACAGTTCTAAACTTTTGGTTATTGACCGCAATACTCACGAAATGGTCGATGCGCATTTTGACCACATTCTTGATGAGCTAAACCCAGGTGATGCACTTGTCATGAACAATACTCGCGTACTTCCAGCTCGTCTTTATGGTGAAAAACCTGAAACACACGGACACGTTGAACTTCTTCTTTTGAAAAATACTGAAGGGGATAAATGGGAAGTTCTTGCCAAACCAGCAAAACGTCTTCGTGTCGGAACTAAAGTTTCTTTCGGTGATGGACGTTTGACTGCTACTGTCGTCGAAGAATTGGATAACGGTGGTCGTATCGTCGAGTTCGATTACGGCGGTATCTTCCTTGAAGTTTTGGAAAGTCTTGGTGAAATGCCACTTCCACCATACATTCACGAAAAATTGGATGACCCAGATCGTTACCAAACTGTTTATGCCAAAGAAAATGGCTCTGCTGCAGCCCCAACTGCTGGACTTCACTTCACCAAAGAATTGCTTGAAAAAATTGAAGCAAAAGGTGTTAAACTTGTCTACGTTACTTTGCACGTCGGACTTGGAACATTCCGTCCAGTTTCTGTTGACAATGTTGAAGAACACGAAATGCACTCAGAATTCTATCGTCTATCTGAAGAAGCTGCTCAAACACTTCGTGATGTTAAAGCTACTGGCGGTCGTATCGTTGCTGTCGGAACAACTTCTATCCGTACACTTGAAACAATTGGTTCAAAATTCAACGGCGAAATTAAAGCTGATAGCGGTTGGACAAACATCTTCATCAAACCTGGTTACGAATTTAAAGTAGTTGATGCCTTTTCAACAAACTTCCACTTACCAAAATCAACTCTTGTCATGCTTGTTTCAGCATTTGCAGGACGTGAATTTGTCTTAGAAGCTTACCAACACGCCATCGATGAGCGCTACCGCTTCTTTAGCTTTGGCGATGCTATGTTTGTAAAATAATAACTTTAAAAAAGAACTTCGAAAATCGAAGTTCTTTTTTTACTCTTAATCTGCCATATTTGTGTAAACATCTTGGACGTCATCATCATCATCTTCAAGTTTATCAACGAGAGTTTCCAAAATATCTGCTTGTTCTGCATCAAGGTTAACCTAGTCTTGTGGAATCATGCTAGGTTGATCTTGTGCAAATTCAAGATTTTGTGCTTGCAAATCTTCTTTAACAGCTGGAAATTCTTTTGGTTCAGTGAAGATTTCAAAGGCATTATCTGATGTTTTCAAATCTTCTGCCCCAGCATCCAAAATCAACTCAAGCATGCTATCTTCGTCCAAGTCCAAATTTTCACAGTCAATGACAATGTAACCTTTACGGTCAAACATGTAAGCAACTGAACCAGTTGAACCCATGTTACCACCATTACGTGTGAAAATAGTGTGCATGTTCGCATCTGTACGTTTTTTATTGTCAGTTAGTGTGTGAACGAGAATAGCTACCCCACTAGGCCCATAGCCTTCATAAGTGATTTCATCATAGTTTGTTGTATCGCCAACATCAGTTGCCTTTTTGATAGCACGGTTAATATTATCTTTTGGCATATTAGCCGCACGCGCTTTATCCAAAACCATGCGAAGATTAGCGTTCATTGATGGATCGCCACCACCAGCTTTAGCAGCTACAAAAATTTCACGTGACAATTTATTAAAAATTGCTCCGCGTTTAGCATCTGCTTAACCTTTTTTGTTTTTAATTTTGCCCCATTTATTATGTCCTGACATGCAAAATTCCTCCCTATTCCTTGCTATTATATCATATTTGCGACATAAAAAGAGGATAGAGCTGTGCCTATCCTCATAGATTAGAGAGTGCTATGATAATGATACTTAATCAGCAACTGCTGCTTGGTATAATTCAGCAACTTTTGCCCAGTTAATAATGTCGAAGAAAGCTTTGATATAGTCTGGACGAACATTGCGGTATTTGAGATAGTAAGCATGTTCCCAAACATCAAGAGCAAGAATTGGTTTCTTACCTTCTGAGATTGGGTTATCTTGGTTAGCTGTTGAAGTCACTTCAAGTTTACCTTCTTTGTTAACCACAAGCCAAGCCCAACCTGAACCAAAACGTGTTGTTGCAGCTTTTGTAAACTCAGCTTTAAAATTATCAAATGAACCAAATGTAGCTTCAATCGCAGCTAGGACATCTGCTGTTGGTTCTTGTTTTTCTGGAGACAAGAATTCCCAGAAAAGTGAGTGATTAAGAGCGCCTCCACCGTTGTTAATCACTGCTTGACGAATATCAGCTGGAATCTTGTCAACATCTGCCAAGATAACTTCCAAATCATCTCCAAGTTCAGGATGTTTTTCAAGAGCCGCATTGGCGTTTGCTACGTAAGTTGCGTGATGTTTATCATGGTGTAATGTCATTGTTTCTGCATCGATATATGGTTCAAGAGCATCGTATGCGTATGGTAGTTCTGGTAAAATAATAGCCATGCTAGTTACCTTCTTTCTCTTCATTATTTGTTATTATCATTCTATAGAAAAATGGCAAAGCTAGCAAATTATTTGACCGTTATTTTTTTAATTCCTTTAGCGATGCTCGTGAGCGATTTTTAAAATAGCCACATCAAAGAGATAATCTTTATCGTAAGTTCCAGTTTTTATAGCATAGTCCGTCTCAATCAAAATAGCAATAGCTTTTTTCAAGAAAGTCATAGAAAGAGTACGCGAATCACGCACAGCGAACTTAACTTGATAAGGATTGACACGGCGTCCAAGATAATCAGACAGGCTAACAACCATCTGCTGTTCTGTTTTTCCTTGGCTGGCTAAAATGCTGACCTGTAAAAATGTGCGGAATTGACCAAGCATAATGGCAATGAGCTTGATTTCATCCTCACCTTGAAGACGTAAATCGCGAATCAGCTCACGCGCCTCATCGATTTTGCCACTCAAAACAAACTGTGTTAAATCAAAAATATTATCTTGAAGTGTTTTTGGAATGGCTTGATTGATGTCTTCTCCTGTGATGTGTCCGTCTTTTTTATAAGATTTCAAAAAGGTAATATTTTTCAAAATCTCGCTAAAATCATAATTTGATTTTAAAAGCAAAGCCTCAAAAACACCTGAATCAAAGGTAAGATTTTCTTTGTGTGCTAATTTTTGGAAATACGTTTTTAGCTCGGCTTCTTTTAATTCACTCGCTTCAAAAATCTTGGCATCTCGCTTAAGAATCTTTACTAAACGACGTTTGCCGTCCAATTTCCCTGGCGCAAAGATAATCAAACGTGTCGTGTCCAAAGGATTTTCAAGATATGCCTCAAAACGTTTAAGCGCCTTTTCATCCAAATAAGACTTCTTAGCTGTCGTGATGTCGAGTAGATTATCAAAAATAACTACCTTTTGGTCAGCAAAAAACGGCAGACTTTCAAGGTCCATTTCCGCATCCTGATAATCAACCTCAGCCATATCAAAGTAAGAATAAGTCAAATCATCCTTATCATAGCCAACACGCTCCACCATGCGTTCTTTCAGCTGAGAAAATTGTCCCAAATCCTCACCCGTCACCACCGTAATCAAGCTAAGATTTTCTTTTCGTAATTTATCAATTTCTTCGATTGCAATCATAGGAATATTATACCAAAACTGCTTTCTTTTTAACACAATCACCAAAGAAAGTTTGTAAAAAAAGCTCACCTCATCGTTTCAATTTTCCAGTGGTTTAATCCTCTAAAGCGGATGGCGCCTTGTTGGTCTGTGCGGTAAGTGGTCATATTTTGCGCTTGAAATCGTTCAAGCGTTTCTTGGTGAGGGTGCTTATAACGGTTATTTTGACCTGCAGAAATCAGAGCAATCTGCGGTGAAATATGGGCTAGAAATGCTGGGCTTGATGACCCTTTTGAGCCATGGTGTCCTGCTTTTAAAACATCAACTGGCAAATTAGGATAAGTCACCATCACCTCGCGCTCACCTTCTTCTTCCAAATCTCCTGTAAACAGAAAATTTTTACCAAGAAGCTTGCCATACAACACCACCGAATCATTATTAGAACCATCGCCAACTCTAATAGGGTACAGCACCTGCAAGCTACTTCCCATAATCGGTAGACTATCTCCATCAGAAACTGTGCGAACCTTGGTTTTCATAGCTTGTAATTTTGCCACAAAATCTGGCTTTGTCAAACTTCCTTGACTAACCAAAACTTCACCAATTTTCACCTGCTTTGCCACTTCCAACATATCTCCCATGTGGTCAGTATCCGTGTGCGTCAGAACCAGCTGGTCAATTTTTCCAACGCCACGGCTATTGAGATACGGAATCAAGGTTCGATCTGCGTTGCTGTCAGACAAACGCTCCTGCCAGCCTTCTTTTGGGCTAAAACTCACTTTTCCTCCGACATCAATTAACAGCGTATGCCCTTTAACATCACGCACAAAAATACTATCTCCCTGCCCGATGTCAACCACCGTCACTTCGTTTTCCAGCGGATGCTTGATTTGGAAAAATAGCAGAGCTACTAAGCTGACAAGAAAAATTACAACTTTCCTTTTCTGCCTGTAATCATAAAGAACACCCAAGCTAAATAATAAAAAAACCAAGATACCAATACTTGGTTTGCCAAAAACAATCGGACCACCAAGGAAATTCATAGTCAGCTTTATCACATCTTCTAAAACGATAAAAAAGCTATTAAAAATTGATAATCTCACGAGTGGCGAAATCAAGAAAACCACTGACAGAACTGGCAACATAAGCGTATCAAATGCCAATGAAAAAATAGCTGTCAAAAGAATGGACATCGGTTGAAAAACTGAAAAAAAGTAAATCAAAATTGGTAAGCTACCTAATGAAATTGCCAAGCATTCTACAATTTTCTTCTGATAACTTTCAAGTTCCACAAAATCAATAAAACTTAGAATAAAGGCATAAGTAAATGACAAAATGCCTCCCGTTGTCAGCAGGAAATTAGACATAATGCAGAAAAGAATCATCATAGTCAAAGCAAGATTATCAAGTCGCTTAACGCCAATATTGCCTAAACCTGACTGAATGAGACTTCGGACAACTGACACTGAAAATCCTGTCAAACCAGCATATACAATCGAAAAAGGGATTTGAAGAATGTCAACATAATCACGTCTTAAGCCTAGTCGCAAAAAGAAATAGCGAAAAACACCGACAAAAAAGCCAACCTGCATACCGGAAAGAGCAAAGAGATGAATAATTCCTAAACTCGTGTAAATATCGATCATCTCATCAAAAGATTTATCCAGATAACCAAACAAAAGCCCCGTCATATAATGTTGCATGGGTGCTGGAAAATTTTGCTGGATGCTAACAATTGCTTTTCGTCGCAAATCATGCAGTCGCTCAACCAAATTCAAAGAAGTTTGACGTCTCATCCCAACAATTGAAGAAAGATTCCCAATGCGATAAATACCTTCATGTTTCAAGTAAGTCCGATAGTCAAACCCACCAAAATTACGCTGAGGCGTTGCTTTCTCCAAGTTAATCTCACCAGACAAGACAAGCGTCTGATTAAGACTTTTAAAAAATTGCTGCTCCTTTTCTGACTTCAAAGTATAAAAGACTTGATAAGTCTGTCCATCCTCCTTTCCTCGAAAAGACAGCAAGTCACCATTGACCGAAATCGTGTCTGGAATCATCTGGATTTTTGATAAATGAGCTGGCGCTACTTTGTCAGCTTGCTCTGCTTGCTGATTTTTAAAACTAATAAAACTAGCAAAGCACATCAGAATTATCAAGGTTTGCCACAATTTTTTAGAACCGTAGTTTTTCCATAAGCAGATCAGGGCTAATAAAAGGAGGACTAAACACCAAAAGAACTTCAAAAAGCAAAAGTAATAAACGAGAATGTGCAAAAAAGCCAATTGAATTGGCTTAATGGGAAAATGTTTAATCAACTGTCACCTCAGCTTTTAGTTTTTCTAAGGTCTTCTCACCAATACCTGACACATTTTTCAAATCATCAACTGACGAAAATCCACCGTTGTTATCACGATAATCGATGATGTCTTGAGCCCGTTTGGCGCCGATGCCAGAAATCGTCTGAAGTTCTTCTAAAGACGCAGTATTAAGATTGATTTGTGCTGAGTCTGCATCCTGCAGTGCTCCACTAGCTGCTGTATTTTTGATTTGAGACGTGGTACTTTCTGGTGTGACCTCTTCACCAACTCTTGCCACGTAAATCACTGATTCGTCCGCTACTTTTTCAGCTAAATTAACAGATTTCTTATCCGCATCATCTGTAAAACCGCCAGCTAATTTGACCACATCTGTCACACGACTACCTGATATCAATTCATAAACGCCTTCTTTTCTGACGGCACCTTTTATATCAACGAAAATCTTATCTGATTCAGATTTTGAAGCAGACTTCGCTGTTTTTGGCTGAGATATTTCCACACTGCTTGTTGAAAAGCTAGTGCTCAATGCTGGTAAATCATTTTGCACTTCAGCTTTGTGGCTTTCCATACTAGACCAAGCAAAAAACATCACTAGCATAATAAGTACTGTCCCCAAAACTGATGCCACAGTTTTATGCTCTAAAATTTTTTCTTTCATCTCTTCAATCATCTCACTACCTCACTTTTTGGTACTAAAAAAGACTCATGTGAGCCTTTACTTATTTATTCGAAAAAGCCCAGCAAAATCGCTGAGCTTTTATAAATTATTTCATTTTACGGTGTTTATCTGGGTCCCAAACAAAACTTGCAATGTAACTAAAGAGAAGTGTAAAAAGCACAACAACAATAGCAACTAGCCCAAGTGGGATACGATAAATATAAGTTAGTGGATTTGGTTTTTTATTGATGTGGAAAGTTACATTTTCAGCATCCAAACGGTCAAATTCAGTTTGAATGCGGTTAGCTACTTCTTCGATACCTTCATCATTCATGCGTTTGATATCAGAAATATCGATTGGATTACCGAAGTTCATGTCCACACGTTCACCAGTCAAAAGACCTTTTAATTGCATTGGTCCTGCGTAAACAACAGGCATGATTTTAACCTTAGCCATTTTAGCAATAACAGCTACGCCACCTTTAACGTCTGTAGAATGGCGGCTACCACTTGGAAACATGACAAGTGAGCGATTGCTTTTTCGCAACATATTGATAGGGTATTTAATGGCTTTTTGATCAGGATTTTCACGGTCGATTGGGAAGGCACCACACATGCGAATCCACCAACCAAAAATACGATTTTCAAACAATTCTTTTTTAGCCATAAAAATAAATTGTTTTGGTCGCGCAGCAAAAGCCATGTAAACTGGGTCCCACCATGTACGGTGAGGGGCAACCAAAATATAATTTTCATCTTTACTCAAGATTTTGTCTTCATTGTGATAGTGAGCATTACCGTTGATAATCCAAAGTAGGAAAACCACTAGCCCGCGTAAATAAGTATAAAACACAGATTTACTCCTTTTTTCAATCATTCCATAACATTGTACCATTCTTAAGCGGTTTTAGAAAGTAAAAATTAGCTGGCTCGCTAGTGAGAACAAACAAAATCTGCTATAATAATTGTCATGACTAAATCAATTTTAAAAGAAGGCGAGCGTATTGATCAGCTCTTTTCGACAGACGTAAAAATTATTCAAAATAGAGAAGTATTCAGTTATTCTATCGATAGCGTGCTTTTGTCACGATTTCCAAAAATCCCATCACGCGGCTTAATCGTTGACCTTTGTTCTGGTAACGGTGCCGTTGGACTTTTTGCCAGTACTCGTACCAAAGCGCCTATCATTGAGATAGAGATTCAAGAGCGTTTAGCAGACATGGCAGAGCGTTCAATCCAGTTAAATGACCTCGGTGAACAAGTTCAGATGATTAATGATGATTTGAAAAATCTTCTTAAGCATGTGCCACGAACTGGTGTTGATTTGATTCTGTGCAACCCGCCGTATTTCAAAGTTTCAGAGACATCAAAGAAGAATCTCTCTGAACATTACTTGCTTGCAAGGCATGAAATCACAACAAACCTTGAAGAAATTTGTGACATTGCACGCCATGCTCTCAAATCAAATGGACGTCTAGCACTCGTACACCGCCCTGATAGATTTTTAGACATCATTGACATACTACGTCAATATAATCTGGCTCCAAAACGCATTCAATTTATTTACCCAAAAGTTGGAAAAGACGCCAACTTACTCCTCGTTGAAGCTATAAAAGATGGCTCAACTGACGGGCTTAAAATTCTTCCGCCACTCTTTGTTCACAAAGAAAACGGCGACTACACTGACGAAATTTTTGAAATTTATTATGGAAAAAACGGCAAAAAAGACTAAAAAAGCTTACATGTATGTGGTTGAGTGTTCAGATGGCACTCTTTACACTGGTTATACAACAGATGTCGAGCATCGTATAAAGACTCATAATAGCGGCAAAGGTGCCAAGTACACTCGAGCTAGACGACCAGTAAAGCTCATTTATCAAGAAAGTTTTGAGAGCAAAGAAGCCGCCATGTCTGCCGAAAGTTATTTCAAACAGAAAACACGAAAACAAAAATTAGAGTATATAAAAGAACACACTTTATAAAAAGTGTGCTTTTTTATGAATGTAATAATTGGTAAAGAGCCCCGAGAAGATTGGCGTCATTTTTAAAGGTTGTCGGTACAATTTTAGGACGTATCAAAACGTGTTTAGTCACTTCGTCCTCATCTAAAAGCAAATCATACTGACGATTAATTTCATCAACAAGAATTGGTTGGGAACTGATACCACCACCAATTGCAAAACATTCTAAATCCAAAGTCGTGTGGACATTCAAGATAATCTGAGCAATTGTTCGACAGTAACTTTCAAAAATTGCCGCCTTCGGATGATTGTCATTGATAGCAGAGAAAGCTTTTTTGCCATCTTTTTCATCAACATTTCCAATTGCTTTATTAACGGCAGAAACCATTCCGACTGCCGAGCCCAAATAACCACTAGTACGCTCAAAACCTTTGTTTGTGAGATTTAGTGCCAAGAAACTCAACTCGCCAGCTTGAAAATGTGAACCATTTCGGAGTTTGCCATCTAAAATCAAACCGCCACCAACACCAGTTCCTAGAACAATAACTGCACCATCTTTAATTCCTTTTAGACTGCCATGCCAGACTTCGGCAAGCGCTGCTGCTTTTGCATCATTAACGACCGCCACAGGCAAGCCATACTTTTCAAAGAAGACGTCTTTGATATGAATATCTTTCAGATAAGGTAAAGCACCGCCGATATAAATAATTCCTTTTTCGGTATCGACACGACCAGGCACACTAAATGCTATGCCACTGATTGTAGACTTATAAAATTCAATAATTTCATCAATCTTTTGCCAAAACTCTTGGCCGTTGTCAGGTGTGTGCGTAGAATTCTTTTCAATTATTTCTCTTTTATCAGTAATCAATGCGTATTTTATGCGTGTTCCACCTACATCAAAGCTCAAAAATGTAGCCATTTTCTCTCCTCAACTATTTGTATTATTCCGAATTTGTCTAGCATTTTGCCCAAAACTTGCTTCCAAAGCACGATTCATCGACCTTAAGCCACTAAATCCATGCTCTAAAGCAATACTTGTAAAACTATCATTCGTTTCTATCAAACTATCACGCGCTCGCTGAGCACGAATATTTCTCAAATATTCTCCTAAAGTGACTCCGAGATGTTTTTTTAAAAATCGAGCCATATAAGAACGTGAAAGATGGCAATATGCTGCCAAATCTTCCAAATGGATATGGTCTTGGTAATATTGCTGCAAATATTCGTCAATCTCTTTAATGCGCTCAGCAACTTGCAGACGATTATCCCTACGAGTTGCAGAAAAATCATCCACCAAGAAAAAATAGATTAACATTTCTAAGGCTTTTAAAATCCCAAGATTTAATTTTAAATTTTTATCAGACCTGTCAGAATGACAATCTAAAACTATTTTTTCTAGAATCTCTTGAAGTTCCTTATACGCCCTTTTTTGTTCTGCTGAAAATCGTTCTGGATGATTAATATCAAAACGACTATAAGCATTTTTTTCGCACTGCCCAATCAAAAAAGGATAAGGATAAGTTATTGTCAGAGCCAAATTAGACTCTTCCTTGTGCTTTAAAACACGGATACTATGAACCTCTTGCGTGTTAATCACTAAAATCTGACCAGAATGCATTTGAAAATTTTCACCTGCGACATAAAACTGGTCAATCGAACCTTTTAAGGTATAACTCAGCTCAACTGCCCTATGCCAATGTGGCGAAATATAAGTTGAATCCTGATTATCATGAACGATTAAAAAAGAAAGTAGTCTTTGGTTAGGATTGATAACTTCATGCTGACTTTGTTCCAAAAAATACCTCCTGATAAAAGAATTCACTCTCAGATTTTTTCTTCTTTGACATTACTAACGTGAAGTTTATGCACTCTCACGTAATGAGCGATAGCATAAATTGTAATAAATGCAAAACCAATTGCTGAAATCAGCAAAGTATTGCTTGCTGTGCCTAAAA
>NZ_GL698429.1:78370-102255 GCF_000187265.1 Streptococcus equinus ATCC 9812 | reverse complement strand
CGCTGTGCCTAAAAAACTTGAAAGAAGTCCCATAATACTTGGTGACAAGAAACAACCAACATTTACCATGACAAGAACAATTGTTGTTGCCAAGTTAACAGAATTTTGAGGAGTTGCCCAACCAAGCCAATTATACATATATGGTACCGCAAATCCAAAACCAATACCACTAATAACCATAGATAAAAGCAATGTAAACAGATTATGAGAAATCGCTGTCAAAAAGAATCCTAAAGTCACTAGCAAAAAGCCAATTGGAAAAATTTTATCTCGCAATTTCTTGAAGAAAAATCCAAAAGATGCCCCAATTGGAATTCCGACTAAAGTTGAAAAACCTGCGACCATGGCTGCTGTCGAACTTGTCCCGATGCCATTTTCGATAATCATGTTTGGCAATTTATAGCTCATTGGCAAATAAAACATGAAAATAAAGAACATCAAAACAGCGATAAGAATTACCTTACAATTAACAGATTGTTTTTGAGGGCTATCATTTTGTACTGCTTGCCCACTTTCTTTTTTCAATGGTACAAACAAAGTAAACAGAATCAAAGCTGGAATAACAAGGAAATAAATCACAAAAACAGCATGCCAACTAATTGTGACTAGGTATCCTACCAAGAAAGAAGAAATTGCTGCACCAATACTACTCATAACATTTTGAAAACCAAGCATCGTTGCGCGCTCTTCTTCATTGTCATCGTAAAATTGAGGAATCAAACTAACTGCCAAAGAATTAAACAAACCAATCCCTGCCCCAAGTAAAAAACGTGAAATCAAAATCGGCGTAAAAGCTGTCGCGTACATTGGAAAAGTTCCAGCTAGTAAAGTAATTACCAAACCTGCCAAAACTATCAATTTTTGCCCTAAAAAACGAATCAAAAATGGACTGATGAACAAACCAACCATGATTCCAAAATTCGGAACGGTTGCCAAAGTTTCAACACCGCTCTGGCTAACTCCCGGAAATGCATCATACATTAGTGGCAACGCCGCTGAAATCTGCGGTGCTATCATCAAAAAGAGAGAAATAGAAAGCAAAGATATTTTAAAAGATAATCGATCTCTCACTGGTTTCATAGCAAAATCCTCCTAAAGTACAAAAATTCCTTATTCAAGAGCCTTGCAAGCGCTATCAAATGATTTACAGTTTTATTATAGTCGCTTAAAGCTTTTGTTAAAATAGCAATAGTTACAATAAAAAGGCACTCAGCAACCTTTTTAAACACATTTATTTAATAATTAGGTCACTAGGCGCCTATTTTTAGATAAGATAGTACTAGATTTTCCACCTTTTTTAACTTAAAATCAAATTATAAAAATAGAAACGAGGCCTCAAAATGGTAGTTAAAGAAAATATTTTAAAAGCTGCTAAAGCTATGAATGCTATGTGCAAAGAAAACGATGACAAACGTGACGCAGGCTTGCCACATGATATTCCTGAAGTGGAACGTTTTGATGATATTGCTTATGGTCCAAAGGAAAAATGGAACTTGTTGGATGTCTACCTTCCTAGAAAAAGAGGTAAAAAAGTTCCAACCATTATCAGCATCCACGGTGGAGGTTGGGTTTATGGAACAAAAGAAACCTACCAATTCTTTGGACTCAGTTTAGCTAAAAACGGATTTGCTTTTGTTAACTTTAACTATCAGCTAGCTCCCGAAGTTGAATTTCCTGGTGAACTCGACGATGTTAACCGTGCTATGCACTGGGTAGCAACACACGGCAGTGAGTATCATTTGGATTTAGATAATATTTTTATCATTGGAGATAGCGCTGGCGGACAGATGGCTATGCAATACTTAACAATCCTTACAAATGATGACTTCCGTCAAAAATTTGGATATGAAAAGCCTAACTTTATTGTTCGAGCTGCTGCAATCAATTGCGGCGCAGCATTTCTTAATCTGCCAGGTATAATTGAAGGAGCACCGCAAGCTTACTTTACAGACAATGTGTTAGAAACTAAAAAGGATATGCTTGAAACTGAAGAATATATCACACAAGATATTCCACCACTTCTGCTCACAACAGCAAGCCAAGATTTCATTCGTGATTGCACTGTTCGACTAGATGGTTTCTTAACTGCTAAGCACATCAATCATGTTTTTCGTAGTTATGGTACACCCGAAGAACCTAAAGCTCATGTCTTTAACTACAATGTCAAAGACCCTGTAGCAACAAAATGCAATTTAGAAATTTTAGACTTCTTCAAGCAATATCTTGCTTAATATCAACCACTTCTGCTGATTTGCAGAAGCTTTTTTCATACAAAAAAACACCCTGCTTAAGCAGAGTGTCTCAGTTATTATCTTTCACCTTTATTTCGGATAACAAATCCAGGTTTCTTTTCACTTGATGTGCGGTGTGGGCGTTTGTTATCTTTATTTTGGAAATCACGTTTGTTCTTAGATGATGTACGTTTGAAATCGCGGTAACCAGTGTCACGGTCATCACGTTTACGGTCACGTCCACCACGACGATTATCACGACCACGACGATTATCACGACCACGACCGTTATTGCGTCCACCTTTACGGTTGTTAAATCCACCACCTGAAGGTTTAAATGGTAATGGTTTTTCACGCGCAATTTCAACTTTTGGAAGAGTTTCAGGGTCTTTCACTGTTAAGCTCAAAATGTAAAGAGCTAACTCTTCTGGTGTGAATTCTGCTGCCAATTTAACCGCATCACCCTTAAATTTATCAAAGCTATTACGGATTTTTTCATCAGCAAAATCACGTTCAATTTTCTTAAGAGCAACTTTTTTCTTAGCTTTAAAGGCTTCGTCAGCTGTAGCTGGTTTCAAACCTTTCATGCGTTTTTTCGTCAATTTTTCAATAATTGACAAGTAACCCATTTCGTTTGGTGCTACAAAAGTGATAGATTGACCTTGTTTACCTGCACGACCTGTACGACCAATACGGTGAACGTAGCTTTCTGGGTCTTGTGGAATATCGTAGTTATAAACGTGTGTCACACCTGAAATATCAAGTCCACGCGCTGCAACGTCAGTCGCAACTAAGATATCGATATTATCGTTTTTAAAATCACGAAGGACACGAAGACGTTTACCTTGGTCAAGATCACCATGAATTCCTTCAGCACGGTAGCCACGCAATTTCAAACCACGTGTCAATTCATCGACACGACGTTTTGTACGTCCAAAGACAATTGACAATTCTGGTTGGTCAACGTCCATAAGACGAGTCATAGTATCAAATTTATCTTGTTCTTTAACACGGATATAATACTGATCAACAAGGTCAGTTGTTAATTCTTTAGCAGCCACTTTAACGTGTTCAGGATTTTGCATGAATTTAACACCGATACGTTTGATTGCTTCTGGCATTGTAGCTGAGAAAAGAAGCGTCTGACGTGTTTCTGGTACACGGCTGATAATAGCTTCAATATCTTCTAAGAATCCCATGTTAAGCATTTCATCTGCTTCATCAAGAATCAATGTTTCAACGTGTTCAAGTTTTAAAGCTTTACGTTTAATCAAATCAAGCAAACGTCCTGGTGTACCAACAACGATATGTGCACCTGAGCGAAGGGCTTTGATTTGTTTTTCAATGCTTGAACCGCCGTAAACTGAACGGACTTTAACTCCTTTTTCACGACCAAAACGGAACAATTCTTCTTGACCTTGAACCGCTAATTCACGTGTTGGCGCAATCACCAAAGCTTGAACAAGATTGCGACTTGTATCGATTTTATCTAAAGTTGGAAGACCAAAAGCTGCTGTCTTCCCAGTACCAGTTTGCGCTTGTCCGATAACATCCTTACCTTCCAATGCCAAAGGGATTGTCAACTCTTGGATTGGTGATGGCTCAACAAAGCCTGCTTTTTCAACAGCAGCAAGGATTGCTTCCGATAAGTTAAGTTCTGTAAATTTCAAATTTTTCTCTTTTCTAAAAGGCAGTGCGAAGCTGCCTTATTAAACTTTAATTTCGTTGTTTAACAACTTTTCTAGTGTAACATATTCTAGAACAAAAAGATAGGAAACAGGTACATTTAAATCATTAACACGCTTTCATAAATCTAACAATTTTAAATTTTCTGTAAAAAATGTTTTTGACAGTTTTTGAAAGAATTTTAAGGTTTCTTTAAGGATTGATAGATACAATATAAACATCCTAAAACTTTTCTTTTTCATAATCTCAAGAAAATAGCTCTGATTCATCAGGGCTGTTTTTTTATGTCAAATCTTAACTAGAAAAAAAGCCTGAGCTAGACTCAGACTTTTTTATTTATTACATTTTTTCTTCTAGTTCAACTTCAGGGTATTTATCTGCAAACCAACGAAGAGCAAAATCATTTTCGAAAAGGAAAACTGGTTGATCGAAGCGGTCTTTAGCCAAAATATTTCGGCTTGATGACATGCGTTCGTCAAGATTTTCTGGTTTAATCCAACGAACAGTCTTTTTACCCATTGGAGTCATGATAACTTCAGAATTGTATTCATTTTCCATACGGTGTTTGAACACTTCAAACTGCAACTGACCAACAGCACCAAGCATGTAATCACCAGTTTGATAGTTCTTGTACAATTGGATTGCTCCTTCTTGCACCAATTGTTCGATACCTTTGTGGAATGATTTTTGTTTCATGACGTTTTTAGCAGCAACTTTCATGAACAATTCTGGAGTGAAGGTTGGTAGTGGTTCAAATTCAAATTTATTTTTACCAACTGTCAATGTATCACCAACTTGGTAAGTTCCTGTATCGTAAACACCGATAATATCACCAGCAACGGCATTTTCAACATTTTCACGTGATTCTGCCATAAACTGTGTCACGTTTGATAATTTAACTGATTTTTTCGTACGTGCAAGATTCACACTCATACCACGTTCAAATTCACCTGAGACGATACGCACAAAGGCAATACGGTCACGGTGACGAGGGTCCATGTTAGCTTGGATTTTGAAAACAAATCCTGAGAAATCTTTATCGTAAGGATCGATTTCATTACCTTCAGTTGTTTTGTGACCATGAGGTTCTGGAGCAAATTGCAAGAATGTATCAAGGAAAGTTTGCACACCAAAGTTTGTAAGGGCAGAACCAAAAAAGACTGGTGTTAAATCACCTGATAAGATAGCTTCTTCTGAAAATTCATTTCCTGCTTCTTCTAGCAACTCAACATCTTCCAAGACTTGTTGGTAGAATGGGTTGTTAACAAATAATTTGTCACCATCTTCAAGCGCTGCAAAACGTTCATCACCTTTGTAAAGTTCCAAACGTTTGTTGTACAAATCATAAAGCCCTTCAAATGATTTCCCCATACCAATTGGCCAGTTCATTGGATAGCTTGCGATACCAAGCACTTCTTCCAATTCTTCCAAAAGATCAAGTGGTTCACGACCATCACGGTCAAGTTTGTTAATGAAAGTGAAAACTGGAATATTGCGGTGTTTTACAACTTCGAAAAGCTTTTTCGTTTGTGCTTCGATACCTTTGGCAGAGTCAACAACCATGACTGCTGCATCGACGGCCATAAGTGTACGGTAAGTATCTTCAGAGAAGTCCTCGTGCCCCGGTGTATCAAGGATATTAACACGTTTACCAGCGTAGTCAAATTGCATCACTGATGATGTTACAGAGATACCACGTTGTTTTTCGATATCCATCCAGTCAGATTTTGCGAAGTTACCTGTTTTTTTACCTTTAACAGTACCAGCTTCACGGATTTCTCCACCAAAATAAAGTAATTGTTCTGTAATTGTCGTTTTACCAGCATCCGGGTGACTGATGATGGCAAATGTACGACGTTTTTTAATATCATCTTGAATTGTCATTTTTTTTCCTTATCACTTTTAGTAAATTCTTAAATTACGATATCACAGTTTTTATTAGTGGCTACATTGGTCCACTCCTTTTTGCAATAGAAAAATAGAGCCATGGGACTCCATAACTCTATTATTATAACGAAAATTAGCCGCTATTTCAATATTTGTCCTCTAGCTTATCCTCAGAAAGCGCAAAATAATTTAGCAATAAGATGCTACAAATTTGAACAGTTGCACCATAATGTTCCATCGTATTGATAAAGAACGTTAACAAGAAAAGTAAGCTATGGAAAAGCGTGAATTTTTTACCCTTTAACTGAACCAATAAAAAGATTGGATACAAACAAAACAGTATAATACCTTGACGCAAAAGCGAGTCGACATAGAAACTATCATCGTACATTGGAATACCATTAATTTCTGTAAAAGTTGGAATATTTCTTGGCATCCAGTTCAAACCGAATTGTTCCAAATACGCATGCCCAATTCCTGTTCGTCCGGTAAATAAGTGATTTAATGTAACAAAGATAGGATTATCTGGCGTAAAATATCGTGGCAAAGCAAGACCAAGTGCAAACATTCCTACCACAAATGGCATAATAGCATAACCTGAAACCTTGATCTTTGATAAAATCGGCTTCAAGAAATAGCACAAAATAATGGCTAGAGCAATAAAGAATGAGGTTCTTGAATCAGTGACTGCAAAAACAAGCAAGGACGCTAGCAACATGACTAATCCACCCGTAAAGTTATATGATTTCTTAATCAATGAAAAATCAAAAACTAAACTAATGAAAAACATGCCCAGAGAATTTGGATGCATAAAGCCATAAGAATGTCTTACTAAATCCTTAGGACCTCGATACATTATCATATCATCTATAACATGCCCATTATAAGCAAACAATACCAAGATTCCTACAATCATCTTGAAATAAAGCAGTGCTTTAATTAACTTATCGTCATCTCTATCAACACTCACAGATAGTAGAAAGAAAAGAATCATGTTCAAATCATCTACTGCCGTGTCGAGATAATCTGATGTTGGCAATAAAATCAGAAAAGCAAGTGCAAAAATTCCAGCTAAAATTTTCTCAATTGAAAAGCCTGTTCGACGTAGGTTCCACAAATAAATTGCAAAACCGCCGATAATTGACACACTAGATATGAATAAGAAAAACGGTTGTGGAAACGGATAGCGTTTTAAAAACCACGCTAGAAATAAGATACAATATTCGATGAAGTACAGCACTCGATAAGCGAGAAGCCACTCTTCATTTTTTTCCCTAAATACTTTCTTTACCATCTCCTACTATCCTATTTCTCCAATGCTTCGACTACTTTAGCAAGATGCATTGAATTACTTCCTTTTAGCAAGATTTGGTCAGCTGGTTGCAAAACTGTTTGAACCGTTTTTAGCATGTCGTCAAATTGGTCTTCGTCAGCTGTTTTCTTGAAGTAATAAACTTTTCCAAGTGGGAACATTTGACTAGCTAGTTGAGCAAGCTCTGCAATATCTTCTCCGTAGAAAATGAGCGTATCAAGTACATCTGGTGACAAGCTCATAATCATACGCTTATGAAGTTCAACAGATTGTTCACCAAGTTCTTTCATATCAGCAAGTACAGCAATTTTTTTACCACCGCTATTAGCAGGAATTTTAGAAAATGTTTCTAAAATCAAACGCATAGCTGTCGGGTTGGCATTGTACACATCTGAAAGAATGTCAGCTCCATTTGCTGCTTTTTTCCATTCCGTACGGTTACGAGTCAATTCGATATTTTCAAGAGCCTCAACGATATCATCGTCAGAAATCGCTAGTAATTTACCAACATAGGCTGCTACCATTGCATTTGTAGCGTTGTATTTTCCTGGTACAGGAAGTGTAATTGGTCGATTGATGACATTTGTTGTAAAAGTCAAAGAATCCTTGCTTTCTTGCAAGTCATTCACAGAAATCTCTGCACCATCACCAAATCGAATAACCATTTGACCTTCTGGCAAGTAAGGATCAACAATTGAATCTGCCGGTGCAATCAAAATACCATCTGAATCCATACCGTCAACGATTTGAAGTTTACCTTTTGCAATCTTATCACGGCTACCGAAAAACTCTAAGTGAGCTTCACCAATCAATGTTACAACACCGATATGTGGTTTAGCAAGTTCTGATAGAAGATGAATATCGCCCATGTGATCTTGTCCCATTTCAAGGACAATCTTCTCAGTATCGTCAGGCATGTGAAGAGCTGTGTAAGGCAAACCAATCTCATTGTTATAGTTTCCTTGAGTCTTGTAAGTTTTGTATTCTGTTGATAAAACAGCCGCAATCATATCTTTTGTTGTTGTTTTACCGTTTGAACCAGTAACTGCGATGACATCAACACGTTGTTTTTCAAGATAATAGCTTGCTAACTCTTGGAAAGCCTGCAAACAATCATCAACTAAAATATAAGGATGACCTTCTACTTTACGTTCTGAGAAAGTAGCAACAGCACCATTTTCAAAAGCTGTTTCAATAAAGTCATGTCCATCACGCGCACCCTTTAGAGGTAAGAACAAATCACCCTTTTCAATCTTGCGACTGTCAAACTCAATTTGTCGCAGGGGAACGTCATCAAACTCCGAAATAGTATTTTTAGCGCCAACAACTTTGGCGACTTCATGCAATGTTAATTTCATTTTCAATCCTTTTTAATTTTTTAAAAAATCTAGTGTTAACGCTTTTTATTATACCACATTTTGTTAATCATGCAGCGATTTTTATGATACAATGTAACTGCAAAGCTTGTTTTGCACAGAGTAGATGATTCGCGTTAAGTGTGTGTGAATGGGATGTCGTCACACAACGAAGCAATTTGCGCGGTGAATCGTTGCATCCGCTGTTATTTTTTAACAGCTCCAGTTTTATGTTTTAAAAAGGAGCAAACATGAAAAACATTTTTCAAACACCCAAACTCACCCCTAAGCGCTTAGTTAGTCTTGCTATGTTAATTGCGCTTGCTTTCATTGTCGGGAAATTCTCAATTCCCATCATTCCACAACAATTAGTGGTTAGTTTAACCTTTATTGTCAATACTATTATTGGAATGATTGCTGGTCCTATCTGGGGAGCTATCAGTCTTGCTATTCTTGATGTTGTCGATAACCTATCAAGCGGTGCTGGTAACTTTATCATTTGGTGGACTGTCATGAAAGCTGTTCAGGGCTTTTTCTATGGTCTTTTCTTCTACGGAAAAGAAATCAGCTGGTCAAATAAACACGATTGGCTTCACGTCACATTTGCCACACTCGTAACCATGCTGATTGGAACCTTCATCTTCACGCCACTACTTGTTCAGATATATTTTGGTGTGCCATTCTGGGCACAATATCTTGCAGGGCGTTGGCTAAAAATCTTTGAAATTCCACTTCGTATTATCATTACAATGCTTGTTGTTCCGAGACTACAGCGCATCCCAGAACTACGCAAGCTTGCAAATCTATAAGCAAAAAATCTCAGAGAGTTATCCCATCTCTGAGGTTATTTTTGCACAGTAAAAAAGCACCTCAAGGGTGCTTTCTTTTTTAAATCAAATGACTTTCACGTTTTTCAAACATTTCTTTAGCCAACTCAACTAGTTTTTCAACTAAATCTGTGTAAGCAAGCCCCATGTTTTCCCAAAGAAGTGGATACATTGACCATTGTGTGAAACCAGGCATTGTATTCAATTCGTTGAGGTAAACATGTCCATCTTCTGTCAAGAAGAAATCACAACGTGACAATCCGCATCCGCCGATAGCACGGAAAGCTGTTGTTGCATAACCACGCATTTCTTCCATAATGTCGCTATCGATATGTGCTGGAATATCCATAGTAATTTTATTATCGATGTATTTAGCATCGTAATCATAGAAAGCAACGTCTTTAACAACTTCACCAGGCAATGTTGTTTTCACGTCAGCATTTCCTAAAATACCAACTTCGATTTCACGCGCATTGACACCAGTTTCAATAAGAATACGGCTATCATATTTAAGAGCAAAATCAATAGCAGTGCGAAGAGCTGCTTCGCCTTCAGCTTTTGAAATACCTACTGAAGAACCCATGTTAGCTGGTTTAACAAAGACTGGATAAGTCAATTTTTCATTTACTTCAGCAACCGTTTTTTCAAGATCAGCCCCTTCAACATAAGTCACGTAAGCAACAAGTGGTACACCTGCAGACTCAAGAACGTGTTTTGTTGAAATTTTATCCATGGCAACACTTGATGACAAGATGTTAGTTCCAACGTAAGGCATTTTAAGAATTTCAAGGAAGCCTTGGATTGAACCGTCTTCTCCCATTGGTCCATGAAGAACAGGGAAAACAACTGCTCCTTCTTCATAAATATCACTTGGTTTAATTTTTTGACTTTCAACAACTGTGTCGTTAGTCATCAATTTTTCATCATCAGCTGGTTTACTTGAAAATTCTTGTGTTTTGATAAAATCACCAGATTTTGTGATGAAGTAAGTTTTCACAAAGAATTTGTCATAATTAATCGCACGCATGACACTTTCAGCTGATAATACAGATACTTCACGCTCCGCAGAACGTCCACCATAAAGTAAAACAAGCGTTTCTTTTGCCATAAACTTTAATTACCTGAACAGAAAAAAGCTATTAAGCCACAAATCACTTAATACATTTTTTCAACGAGCCAAGCATAAGCCTAAAACAGACCAAAACCCAGCTCAAGTTCAATTCCTTTTCTATTACAATTTCCTACTTATGATACCACAAATAAAGCCACCTTTCAAATCACCTTAAGTGTTTTGATGATAGAAAATTTGACAAGCAAAAAAGCAGCAAACCGCTGCTTTCTAAACCTTAATTATTGACCAATATATACTCTGAATCATCAATATCCAGTAATAGTCTTTTTCTCAAAATAAACCGCCATCCATCTATTGAACCAATCATTTGGATCTGTTTTTACATTGGACGTTAATTGATAAGCATTATAATCTGTTTTAGGAGTACTTAACAAGGGCAGCATTACATCACTATTTTTGGGCGCATCATATAATATACTATACTGATTGGATACTTCCTTAAATGATTTTGTTAAATCATTATTCACACTCAAGTAACTTTGAACAAATAGAATCATCAAAAGTAGTGAAATAACAAATACAGATTTCCTAATTCTCTGATTTAAGATATTTATTAAGCTAAATAAAACAATTCCAATAAATAATACCGCACCAAAAAATGTTCTTTTTGGGGTTTCTGGAGATAAGACTAATGCAAAAGTCGATGCAAAATGCCCAATAACTAATATACTTAATAAGCTGACAGTTTCTATAGAGAGCTGTACTTTTTTAATAACTAATATAATAAGTAAAATAATTATTAAAATATAAATTAACCAATAATTCTGAATTAAGCTATCTAAAATTAGTCTAAAATTATTTTTTAAGACATCAAAATTCAGTGCCATCCCACCACGTTTCTGTGACCCTTGAGATTTTATCATCAATAAGAATCCTAATCCACCAGTAAATAAGCTTCCTAATCCAAATATTGTTCCTTTACTTTTATAAGGATAGTGAATAATCAAGTACAGAAATGCCATTAATAAAATTGCCGGCGATGAATTTTCATTGCACGCTCCAGCTAAAAATCCCAAAATCATAATTCCAATTCCTTTTAAATTGGAAATTTCTCTATTAGCTATTGATATAATACATTTAAAGTAAGTGAGATAAATAACACTAGTCCATAAATAATTTCCTGAACCAGAGCCCCATAGAACAGATTTCCCTATTTCTGGAAGATAAAACCATAAAAATATAAATAACAATAGGTAGGAAACTGGAGTGATTTTAACAACTTCTTTTACTTTACTGATAGAAAGCAAGAGGAACATCAGTGTTAAATAAGCCAATGTATTAAAAACATCAAAGTATACTTTTTTAAATTGTAAAAAGAATTGCACTATTGAGTGCACTACAAAACGACCATTCCACAATTGCCAATGATTGATTTGAGATTTCAAAATTGCCAATGATTGATTTGAGATTTCAAAATTGAAAACAACCCGTTAATACGCTTAGGATGTGCGGTTGGCAAATACCCCTGATAAACAAAATGATAAGTATAATCATCCGATGTAAATAATGTTAGACGATTTAAGTGGAAAATTAGTATTGCAAAAATAGCACTAAGCCCTAAAAACCAAAAATATCGATTTCTTTTAGAATTCAACTTTGGCTGAGTATCACCATTATTCAAAATCGCTAGCCCAATACCTTTCTAATAAAAGCTTCTCACGTTTTTTTATTATAGCACATTCATTCAAACTTGAAACTAACTATTATCAAAAAAAGCAGCAAATCACTGCTTTCTTAGTTTATAATTCTGTTCGGTTTTCGATGGCACGAAGTAGGGTCACTTCGTCAGCGTATTCGATATCAGACCCAACAGCTAGCCCACGTGCTAAGCGTGTCACTTTGATACCTGCTGGCTTTAAGACACGCGAAATATACATAGCAGTTGCCTCGCCGTCTGCTGTAGCATTAGTTGCAATGATGACTTCACTCACTTCACTGTCCATCAAACGTGTGATTAATGATTTCAAATTAATATCATCAGGTCCAACGCCGTTCATCGGTGAAATCAATCCATGTAAAACGTGGTAAAGCCCATGATATTCTTGAATTTTTTCCATGGCAGAAACATCTTTTGAATCTTCAACGACCAAAATCACTGAACGTTTTCGTGTTTTATCAGTACAAATACTGCAAGGGTCGTCATCAGTTAGATTGCCACAGATAGAACAATAAGTCAATTCACGCTTAGCTGATAATAAATTTTTGGCAAATTCATTCACATCTTCATCAGACATTCCAATAGTATAGAAAGCTAAGCGAGTTGCTGTTTTAATCCCGATTCCAGGTAATTTTGTAAAACTATCAATTAATTTTGCAATAGGTGCTGGATAAAGCATAACTTCTCCCTTCGATAAAGTCACGAGCCGACCGACATAGGCCGACTCGCACTCATTTTATTATTGATTTGCGTAAGTTGACATGTACAGATTAATAATGTCACGCGCAATTAATTGGTTAGGGTGATTTTCATCACTTGTCAAGTGAGGAATGATTACGGCTACCGCAATTTTAGAATCATCACTTCTTGAATAATCATAAGCAAGGACACTTAAGTTAACAGTTGTAATGACGTTACCATTATCAACCGCATAAGTTTCGGCTGTACCAGTTTTACCAGCAATAGTCACATTTCCTCTCATGTGAGTACCGGTTGCATAACCACTTGTACCATTAACTACTTGGTAGAAACCTTGTTGAAGAAGCGCCATCTCACTATTTGAAATGTTAACTTTATTCAATACATTAGTTTCAATAGTTTTAGACAATGTTCCTAGACCTGTTGTCCCATCGTTGTCATAAACACTATCAACTAAGTGGGGAGCAACACGCTTACCACCATTTGCTACTGTTGCAGCATACTGAGCCAATTGCATTGGTGTATATGAATCATACTGACCAAAAGCTTCTGTCAAAACATTACCTGCAGAGTAATCATCTTCAAGATAACCCGTTGTTGTTTCGGGAAGGTCGATACCAGTACTTGTACCAAGACCATACTCAGCATATGTTGCACGAAGTTCTTCCATCGCATCTTTCATACCATCAGTTGAAAGTGCCATACCAGAATAATACTCTTGTCCCATCATCTTAAGAGCAACTTGAACCATGTAAGTATTTGAAGAATACTCAAGTGCTTGGACAGCTGTAATATTCGTTGCACCACTACCAGTGAACCAAGATTTGATGGCTGGTGAACCAGCTAGGTTGATTGATTGATCTGCAATAACCTGATTTCCAGAAATAGCATTATTTTCCCAACCTGAACTAATTGTCGCGGCTTTGACAACAGACCCTGGTACAAAAATATCATTAATGGCACCTAATGCGTCTAGAGTAGTTGTTGCTTCTCCAGTTTCATGAGACAGACCAGCCATAGCTAGAATAGCACCTGTTTGAGGATTCAAAGCGACTGCATAAGCACCTTCTGAATAAGTTGCATAGCCCGCAGCAATCTCAGCACTGTAATATTGATTTAAAATATTTTCAACGCCAGATTGGAATTCTGAATTAACCGTCAATTTCAAGTTTTTACCAGCTTTTCCCCCGCTAGTCACATCATCTGAAACCACACTACCAGTCTTATCTGTAGTAATTTTACGAACGGTGTGTGTACCTTGAAGCTCATCTTCATAGGCTTTTTCAAGATAAGATGTTCCGACACGATCATTCATAGAGTAACCTTTAGCAAGGTAGTCTTCTGCTTCTTCAGCTGGTAGACCAGATTGTTTTGAAGAAACCGTACCAATGACTGATGACAATGAACTTTCTGATGTTTGACGATCCCAATCAGTCGCAATTGAAATTCCTGATAATTTTAATCGATTTGCTGTGATATAAGCAATCTGCTCGTCTGTTAAATCACCTGTTGTTAAATTGACCGTGCTAAATGTTGAGGCAGCGTTCATTTGACTAAAAATGTATACCAATTTCAATTCATCTTCAGAGTAATTAATCTCATCATCGGTCACTGCTTTTACAGCATTCGCATAGACTTTAGATTCTGTTAAATTGTTACCGTAATTATCATATTTTTCTTTATCTGGCAAACTCTTAACCACTTTAGCATAAGTATCAGAATCAGCTAGATAATAATCTTTCTTCTGACGAGTAGTTACGTTTGTCTCTGTGAAATCTACCAAAGTTGACAAAGTCTTAGCAAGTTTTTTCATTTCTTCAGCGGTAATGATATTGCTCCGTGTGAAAGCAACGACCTGCTTAACATTATTAGAAACCAATAGGTTTCCCGCCGCATCAAAAATTTGTCCACGCGGACTTGACGAAGTTACTTTGTAGGTAGTTGATGAATTCAACTTAGTGTCATAAAATGATTTATTCAAAATTTGCATCTGAGCTAATCTTAAAACGATAATTGAAAATAAAACAACAATAACCGCAAAAATCAAATAAATACGCTTTGTGATACTAGTTCTTTTTTTGACAATTTTAATCTTGCCCAATCTCTTCTTAACTGACATTCTTTCCTCACAATTAAAAGCTTCGCTTTATATTTTATCACAATTTACTTAAAAGAGAGTGGCTCAAAATGTAAAAGTTTCACTTTTTTACATATCGTTTTTTCAAGAAAAAATCAGCTCATTTTAGATATAAAAAAGTGAGGAATTATTCCATTCCTCACCAACTTAAAATTATTTTGCGTCAACTGAAAAATCAACGCCAACTTTATCACGCAAGAATTTCCAAAGGAAATAGGCAATATAAAAATCAATAGCACCGTGAACAAGAGAACCAACACCAATCAATCCAACTAATGACCAAACATAGGCTGCTCCTGTATGTGCGCCAGCAGTCAAGACCAAAACAACAATAAATTCAGCTAAACCGTGTAAAATATTTAGAAACAAAGCTAAACCAAATGTCAAAGCTGGTTTTTCAAGCAAAGCTGGACGTTTTTTGACCAAAATTGCACCAACTAATGCAAAAAGTAAGTGTGACACTGCTCGCAAAACAATGACAATCGGAAAACCTGCTAACAAGAATCCAAGACTTGTTCCAAGTGCAACTAATGCTGCCACTGGTGGTGAAATAAACATAGCCATAAACACTGGAACATGACTAGCCAAAGTAAATGATGCTGGACCAATAACGACCTTAACAGGCATAATCATTGGAATCAAAATCCCAAAAGCAACTAAAATTGCTGTAAAAGCAAGAGACTTAGTTTGATGACGTCTCATATGGTAACTCCTTTTATGTATATATGATAATACCTGGCATGATCCCCAATTATCACCCAGGTACTGAAGATAGCTTTAATCAATTAACCAAAGGCAATTTGACGTTTTTTTGAAATTAGTTAATTGATCTTGCCTATTATAAATAAAAAAAGAACAGGTGTCAAGACACCTGTAGTTGTTCTAATTTGATTTTAAAAGAATGCCTTTATCAGATAAAAGTGCTTTGATTTCTTCAAATTCATCTTTTGAATGACATGACAATGTATGTGTATGAATACCTTCTGTTAAAGATGATAAAAGTGTCGCATTAGAATGCTCAATCTTGTCTACAAAATTATCAATATCTTCTTTGCTTTTAATATTAAGTGGTGCCGTTAACATCCCGTAAACCGGATGCTCAACCTCCACATCAACCATAATACCACCTTTAGAAACCACACAATCCAATTCTTCTTTTGTTCTTTCTGGATCGTGTTGACAAGCAATCTTTCCAATAAATTGATGCGAATAAAGTGCTTGTGACAAAACATATCCTTTAGGTGTTGAAATCACATCATGATTTGCTGCTCGAAGTAAAGCAACATCTCCAACGATGATTTGACGACTAACACCAAGCTGGCTTGCTAAAGTACTGGCTGAAATGGGAACTTGTGTCTGACTTAACATATCAATAATTTTTTGACGGCGCTCTGCTGCTTTCATAAAAGCCCCCTTTAATAATTTAATACTTACTATTAATCATACCATAAAACCTTAAAAATATAGAAGGGGTATGACTTAATAAAATATTTTCGTAATAAAAATCTAAACAAATTCAAAAAAAGCACTCTAGGTGATAGCCTAGAATGCTTTAATATCAAGGGTTTTAAGCCTTATAATCTTATATCAGATTACTTACCCAAGAAGTATTCGTTAGTAACGTTCAATTTTTCATCGAATTCGAATACAAGTGGTGGGAAGTTAGGGATTTCAACATCCATAATTTCGTCATCTGACAATTGTTTGATGTGTTTTACAAGAGCGCGGATTGAGTTACCGTGAGCACCTACAAAGACGTTTTTACCATCTTTAAGAGCTGGAGCGATTTTATCTTCCCAGAATGGAAGAGCGCGTTCCAAAGTAACTTTCAAGTTTTCAGCATCTGGAACAACTTTGTCGTCAAGGTTAGCGTAACGACGGTCAGTGTGTGCTGAGTATTGGTCATCTTTAGCCATAGCTGGTGGCAATACATCGTAAGAACGACGCCAGATGTGAACTTGTTCGTCACCCCATTTTTCAGCTGCTTCAGCTTTGTTTTGACCAGTCAAACCACCGTAGTGACGTTCGTTCAAGCGCCATGATTTTTCAACTGGAACCCAAAGTTGGTCAGAAGCTTCAAGAGCAAGGTTAGTTGTTTTGATAGCACGTTTAAGAACTGAAGTGAAAGCAACATCGAATTCGATTCCTGCTTCTTTGATCAATTTACCAGCATCAGTAGCTTGTTTAGTTCCTTCTTCTGTAAGGTCAACGTCAGCCCAACCAGTGAAAAGGTTAGCTTTGTTCCATTCAGATTGACCGTGGCGTGCAAACACTAATTTTACCATTAGATAAAGTCTCCTTTAAAATAGTCCAAAGGCTATAAATACACAGCGAAAAATAGATATTAACCTTTTTTCTGAAAACAGATATACAATTAAACTATTTTTGGCTCAGCATTTTAACCAATTTTTATTACGACCGATAAGTCGTTTACCTTTACTATTCTACCCAAAAAGCTGTAAAAAAGCTAGTAAAATTACTAATTTTCTCTAAAAGACTCAATGTCCGCTGGTCATTTTTAAACCGATAATTCCAATGACAACCAAAATCAAAAAAAAGTAGGCAAGCGGTGATAATTGGTCTTTCAGAAAGACAATTCCAACAACTACTATTCCGATTGCACCAATCCCTGTCCAAATCGGATAAGCAAGACTCATTGGAGATCCTTTAACGCACGCCTAAAAAGACAAAGCTAAAAACCATTCCAAGAATGGTTACCATTGAGTAGCCAAGCCTGCTAAAATTCTCACTTAATTTCATACTCGTTGCCCAAACGACCTCCAATATTTCTGCGAAAATCAAATAAATCCACGTCATTTTACTCTTCTTTTCCTTGATAAAATAAAAAAATGGCAACAACACCATTTCTCTATCCAAAAGGATATCCCTACGAAAAAATGTTATCGCCATTCCCACTTTCAAAAGAAAGTGTAGCTTACTATATGATTAAAGCTATTATAGTTCAAATTATTTTTTATGTCAATTTCATTGTTCGCATAGCATTAAGCGTAGCAAGTACTGTTACACCAACATCAGCAAAGATGGCAAGCCACATATTAGCTAAGCCAAGACTTGCCAGGATTAAGACAAGAACTTTAATTCCAATTGAAAAGACAATATTTTCTCGAGTAATAGTGATTGTTCTTCGCGCAATTTTAATGGCTTGCGCGATTTTTGATAAACGGTCATTCATCACAACAACATCTGCTGCCTCAATGGCAACATCACTACCAAGTCCTCCCATTGCAATACCAACATCAGCACGCGCCAAAACTGGAGCATCATTAATCCCATCACCAACAAAACCAACTGTCGCACGGAGATTTTTTTGAGCTAAGTAATTTTCAAGTTCAGTCACTTTATCTGCTGGTAATAGCTCAGCTTTGTAGTCAGTCATAAAAAGCTCACCAGCCACCTTCTCAGCAACTTCGTGACGGTCTCCTGTCAACATGACTAAATTCTTAACACCAGCTTTTCGAAGCTGCTCTAAAGCTTCTTTCGTATCTGATTTGATACAATCTGAAATAACAATGTGCCCAGCGTATTTACCATCAATAGCAACATGGACAATTGTCCCTACTTTATGACAAGTCTTCCAATCAGCACCTAGGCTATCCATAAACTTAGTATTACCAACTGCAACATCGTGTCCATTAACTTTGGCAGTAATACCGTAGCCAGATTTTTCAACCACATCAGTAATCGAACAATCATCAGCTTCTTTTTCATAAGCTTCACGCAATGATTGAGCAATTGGATGACTTGAAAAACGTTCAACATGACTTGTAAGATGCAACAAGTGTTCTTTCTTGATGTCATTTGGGTGAAGAGCTGTCACCTCAAAAACACCTTCTGTCAATGTCCCTGTTTTATCAAGTAACAAAGTTTCAAGATTAGCCAAACTTTCAAGATAATTTGACCCTTTAATTAAAACACCAGCCTTCGAACTTGCTCCGAGTCCTCCAAAGAAACTTAGTGGAATCGAAATCACCAAAGCACATGGGCAAGAAATTACAAGGAAAGTCAATGCACGGCTTAGCCACTCTGGAAAATTAGCCAAGAAATTTCCTGACAATAAGGGTGGCAAAAATGCTAAAACAAGAGCTGCAACCACAACCGTTGGCGTGTAAATCGCTGCGAACTTGCTCATGAAACGTTCACTTTTTGACTTGTTGGCAGATGAATTTTCAAGTAAGTCCAAAATTTTGCTCAAGGTTGAATTTTCAACGGTATGAAGAACTTTGACCCGAATGACTCCAGTCATGTTAATCATTCCCGAAAGAACTTGGTCGCCAACTTGAACACTTTTAGGTAAACTTTCTCCAGTCAAAGCTGCAGTATCAATAGATGATTCACCCGAAATCAAAATACCATCAATCGCCACCTTTTCACCAGGTCGAATGACAATTACTTGGCCTTCTTGTACATCTTTTGGTTCAACATCACTAATATTGCCATCAACTTCTAAATGAACCAAATCAGGTCGTAAATTTAGCAATTCTGAAATTGATTTCTCGCTACTTCCTTCTGCGATGTGCTCAAAGAATTCACCGACTTGATAGAAAATCATAACAAATACTGCTTCTGCAAACTCTGATTCTCCCGTCATAAAACTAAGTGCAAATGCTCCAAGCGTCGCTAGAGACATCAAAAAATGCTCACTAAAAACTTTACCTTGACTGATTTTCAGCACAGCTTTTTTCAAAACATCATAGCCAGTCATCAAAAATGGAATAGCATACAGAAGTGCCTGCAATACTAGATTAGCACGGCTAACCTTCACAACGATAAAAACAACAATAAAAACTAGCGTTGCTAGCAAAATCCGATAAAGGAATTTTTTATGTTTATCTGACATCTTTAGTCCTCCTGATAATGCTCTACAACAGACTCCAAAACTTGAGTGATATGCCTATCAGCAAGGGCATAAATCTGATTTTTTCCATCACGACGAACAGAAACAATCTTGAGATTTTTAAGCAGACTCAACTGATGCGAAACAGCTGACGGTGTCATTCCAAGAATTTCTGCTAATTCGCTAGATTTCAGCTCTCCCTTACTCAAGCAAGAAATGATTTGCAAACGCGTAGTATTTCCAAGTACTTTAAAAAAACTAGAAACATTGTTTAACAATTCACCCTGTAGCAAGTTTTGTGATTTATTATTATCTTTCATTATTCTTCTCCTCTATCACTAAAACACTTGAACGTTTGTTCAATTGTTCTAGTAAATTTAATATACCACTTTTATAAAATGCTAGCAAGTCTTTACATTCATATCATCAAAAATTCTATTCATTCCTTTTTTGTGCTATTTTTTTGCTATAAAAGTATCTTTTATTCTATTAAGTTCTCTATATCTTTCTATTTTTACGTATATTACAAAATATCGTTCGGAAAAACACTTGAATTAACATTTATAAAATAGTATAATAGTGGCAGTAATATTTTAGGACATTTGTCGCTTTCATTAATATATCTTGGAGGACTTTATGGTTTCAACTGCTACTAAAATCGGTTCATTCGATTTTGATAATTGCCTTATGAATGCCGCTGGCGTTTATTGTATGACACGTGAAGAATTGGCTGAGATTGAAGATTCAGCTGCTGGTTCTTTTGTGACAAAAACAGGAACGCTCGTTGCACGACCAGGCAACCCTGAGCCACGTTATGCTGATACTGCACTTGGTTCAATTAATTCTATGGGCTTACCAAACCATGGCTATCAATATTATCTTGATTATGTCACAGAACTCCAAAATAACCCAGAAAGCAAAAATCACTTCTTGTCACTTGTTGGTATGTCAGAAGAAGAAACTCATACTATTTTGAAAGCTGTCCAAGCTTCTGATTATCAAGGACTAGTTGAATTAAACCTTTCTTGTCCAAATGTCCCTGGCAAACCACAAATCGCCTACGACTTTGAATCCACTGAAAAAATCTTAACAGATATCTTCACATACTTTACAAAACCACTTGGTGTCAAACTTCCACCTTACTTTGATATTGCTCATTTTGACCGAGCAGCTACCATTTTTAACAAATTCCTACTTACTTTTGTTAACTGCATTAACTCAGTTGGAAACGGCTTAGTCATTGACGACGAGACTGTTGTTATCAAGCCTAAAAATGGTTTTGGTGGAATCGGTGGTGATTATGTTAAACCAACTGCACTAGCTAACGTTCATGCATTCTACAAACGTTTAAATCCATCTATCCAAATCATCGGAACTGGTGGTGTCAAATCTGGTCGAGATGCATTTGAACATATTCTTTGCGGAGCAAGCATGGTTCAACTCGGAACAATTCTACACCAAGAAGGGCCTGTTGCTTTTGCACGTATTACTGACGAGTTGAAAGCTATCATGGAAGAAAAAGGCTATGAAACACTAGATGACTTCCGCGGAAAATTACATTACATTGATTAATAAAAAACAGGTCATAAAGATTTTGTACTACCTGTTTTAGTGAACATTCTTAACTTCGAGCAATAAAAAAAGCGAGAACAATTGTTCTCGCTCGAGGTTTTGATTGTCACCTCCTATTAATTGACAAAAACCTCTTTGTTTTATTTTATTATTTGTCGTTACGCATTAATTTCAATACAGGTTTGTTAATGAAGAGTAGCATAACACCTACAGCAAGACAAACCAAACCTAGGATACCGAAGAATGCAACTTCTGTTTCTTTAGCAAAGTATGGTGTAATCAAAGCGTTCACAGCTTGTGAAGTTGAGTCTGCCAAGAACCAAAGAGCAACCATTTGAGATTGGAAAGCAAGTGGTGCAAGGCGAGTTGAAACAGATAGACCAACTGGAGAAACAAGCAATTCACCAGCCATTTGAACAGCAAACATGATAACCAACCACATGAAGCTTACACGTTTATCAGTTCCGTATAAGATACCTGGCAACGCCATAATCAAGTATGAAACACCAGTTAACAAAAGACCAAGTCCAAATTTAGTTACTGGAGAAGGTTGACGTTCACCCATTTTGTTCCAAAGCCATACAAAGGCAGGTGTTAAAGCAACGATGAACAATGGGTTAAGCAATTGATACCATGATGGATCAATGTACAAGTTCATTCCAAAGATAGTTGGATGTAAGTTTGAACGAGTTTCACCCCAAACAGCGATAACTGTTGCACTTTGTTCTTCGACCAACCAGAAGATGATTGAAGATAAGAACAATGGAAGGTATGCCATCAATTGTTTACGTTCAGTGCTTGATACTTTCTTAGAAGTAAACATCATGAAAAAGTAAATAAATGGGATGAAAATACCAGCCATTGAAAGAATATTTACTAGATTATTAACAAAATTAGATGGGTTTGCTCGGTAAAGGAAAGTTCCACCAACAGTACAGATAACAAGACCGATAGCTAATTTTACTAATAATCCCCGTTTTTCTGCTGAAGTCATTGGGTTTGATGGTTTATTTCCCAATTCTGGGAATTGTTTCATACGACCAAACCAGTAAACGAACAATGCAAGCACCATACCAATAGCAGCAAGTGAGAAACCTAGGTGGTAGTTGATACTTTGACCAACTGTACCTACTACAATCGGCGCAAGCAATGAACCAATATTAATACCAATAACAAAGATGTTAAATCCTGTATCGCGACGTGGGTCATCTGCAGCATACAAGTGACCGACCATATTTGAAATGTTAGGTTTCAACATCCCAGTTCCCAAGATAATGAAGAAAAGGGAGATAAACAGAGATGTTAATCCAAAAGGAACGGCTAAAACAATATGACCAAGAGTGATAAGAATACCACCGATGAAGATTGTTTGAGATGCTCCCAGAACACGGTCTGCGAACCATCCACCAATAATACCTGAAAGATATACTAACGCACCATAGATACTAACAATCGCCATCGCTTGTGGTTTAGGAAGTCCCAAACCTGCATTCGGCGCAGTAACTGATGCATACAAGTAGTAAATCAAGATGGCACGCATGCCATAGTAAGAAAAACGTTCCCAAAGTTCTGTTTGGAATAGTGTAAACAAAGCCTTAGGTTGTCCAAAAAAAGTTTGTTCTATTTTATTATTTTCCATACTTTCCATTATAATGGTCTTTGTTTAGTTTAGCAATACAAAATTTTCACATAATTTGAAATTTTTATATTAATAAGGTCCGAAGATCCCCAATTTTTCGCCCTTTTTGCTAGTGTAATCAACTATTTATTTTTTCTTACTGCATAATTAAACAAATTTTGAAAAATTTCACAAACGTGCATTTTATCACTAACTTTCTTCAATTGCCTTAGAATTGCGTAAAAAGTTAGCTGGATACATTGCACCCCGATTTTAGCTCATGAAAAAAACATCCACTGGACGCAACTCGCTTTCGAATTTCTTGGCTCATGAAAAAAACGGGCTCTTTGTCAACTGTAGTGGGTGACTTATAATCTTATCATCAAACCCGGGAGAGGACCAAATTGGTCTTCTCTTTTTTGCTGTTCAAAGCGATAAGGATTTTAGTTTTAAAGTTTTTGAAGTTACGAAAGCCAAAGGCTTGTCGTTTGATGTCTTTGATGAGCTTGTTGGTATCTTCCAGTTTGGCATTGGAATAGGGATAGTTCAATGCGTTTGTAATATAAGTTTGGTATTTTTTAAAGGTCTTAAAGACAGTTTTAAAGGAATTATTGACTGCATCAAGGTTGTCCTCGATAAGGCCAAAGAATTCACTTGTCCGCTTCTCTTGAAAATGAAAGAGCAGGAGCTGATACAGGTCATAATAATAGCGTAGTTCATCAGAGTAAGCCAAGGTTTTGCCGATGATCTCTCGAGGTGTGAGTCTTTGTCTAAACGTGCGTGAATAAAAGCTATTTTGTTAGAGCTTTCGAGAGTCTTTTGGGAGAATTTTCCAATGATTTTTCATAGCTCGGTAAGGTAGAGATTTATCATCAAATGTCTTCATAATGGCAATTCTAGTTGTCATCATGGCACGG
>NZ_GL698429.1:61299-78206 GCF_000187265.1 Streptococcus equinus ATCC 9812 | reverse complement strand
TGGTAATCTTAAGTAGTTCCATATGAGCCTTTCTAATGAGTTGTTTGGTCGCTTTTCATTATAAGTCATATGGGACTTTTTGTGTACACTCAAAAGCTCTATAATCTCCACAGTGGAGTTACCCACTATAGAAATTATAGAGCCAAAAAACGTCCAGTGGACGTTTTTTTCATCACCAATTACCCCAAAAATCTCTGTCATCCTCGTTAATTGAAAGTTGTTTCTCTTCGCCTTCTTCCTCCACTGGTTTCACAATGTTGCCATCTTCATCAACTTTTGGTTTCATTGCCATACCAACCATAATTAACATGGCGGCTTTGAACAAAGAAAAGGCTCCTAAAAAAATAACAACAAGCAAAAGTGATTTATCCATAATTATAATTCTTTCTATTTTTCATCAGTAAATTGATTATAACATAAATCATCAAAACACTTTTGTCAGTACTCGAAATTTGTCTTATATGGTAAAAAGAACCCTGTCACATCAACAGAAGTCAATAGACAAGGTTCTTTATTTAATTATTTTACAGCGTCTTTAAGTGCTTTACCAGCTTTGAATGCAGGTACTTTTGAAGCTGCAATTTCAATTTCTTCACCAGTTTGTGGGTTACGACCTTTACGAGCTGCGCGTTCGCGAACTTCAAAGTTACCAAAACCGATTAATTGAACTTTTTCGCCTTCAGAAAGGAAGCTTTCGATTGCTGAGAATACTGCATCTACAGCTACTGCTGAATCTTTTTTAGTAAGCTCAGTTGCTTCTGCAACTTTAGCGATTAAATCTTGTTTGTTAGCCATTTAACAAATCCTCCAATTAATTTCTAAGCGTTAACACCTTAACAAATTCTATGATACCCAAAAATACTATTCTGGTCAAGTATTAAACGTTTTTTTAGCTGTTTTTCTTGTAAATATCAAAGTTAAATTGGTCGCCGACAAGGTCAATTGTTGTCGCTTTCAAAAAGATATCCGCATCATTTTTTATGTCCTGAATATTGATGTTAATGACAGACTCTTTTGGCAAAACTTCCACAAAATCTGGTAGATTGATACTTGATTTTAGATACTTCAAAACTTCAGATTCTGGTAATGTAAGTGTTCCAACTGAAAACGACGTAATCTTCAACTGAATAGCACCTGATTCCAAGCGACTTGGTTGAAAATAAATGTACAAGGGCACTTCATACCCTAAAAATGTATACGTTCCTTCAAACATAATCGCTGAAGATGTCGCATAAACACTGTAAGACGTTTTTTTAGTCTGGTACTCCTTCAAGTATGATGCCACCGTATCATTTAATTGCTCACGTGTGGTTGAAATAGTACCAACTTTGACATTATCAGCCTTTTTAGAGCTTATACTTTGAGCTGCAGGCTCTCTGACTTGAATCAGGCGACTGGCAATCACTCCTACAAAAGCAACATTAATGGCTAAAATGAGAAGGAATCCCCACTTCCACCAATTAGTCTTTGTTCCATTCTTGTTTAGTTTCATTAATTTTCTCCATTGTTACATCTGACATAATTTGATAGCCAATATTATTTGGGTGAAAATGGTCTCCACTGAATAAAACATCGTTGATGACTGTCGTTTGGCCACCAGACGTTGACACTATTCCTTCTTCGCCATCAATTCCTTTGTAAAGTTGATCATTAATTGGCACGAAGTAAACATTGTCATACTCATCTGTGACACTTTCAGTCGATCCATTCCAATTGTCAATGATTTCCTGCATTTCAGTCATTTCTGGAAAGTTCAAGTAGAAAGGGTTATAAATTCCCAAGACATAAATTGGCAAATCTTCATTTTCTGAGCGAGCTAATTCAATAATCTGACGTAGGCGTTTCTGATAAGCCGTTGCTGGCTTTTTAAAAGTTGAAACAGATAGTTTTGTTAAATGTTTTCGAATCACCGCCATAACATCGTTACCACCGACAGTAAGCGTCATCATATCAGCTTTAGCAAGAGATTTTTGAATAGCTTCTTGCTTTATCATGCGTGACAAGATTTGCTGGCTAGTATTGCCAGAAATTCCATAATTACTATAGGTTACTTGGTAATTATAGGTATCTGTCATAGCTTGGGACAAAAGAGGAACAAAACCACCTTGATTGGTTGTATCTCCAACACCTTCTGTCAAAGAATCCCCAACAGCTACATAATTGAAATGCTTAGCTTCTTGAGCTAGAAAATCCTTTTTTGTTAATTCTTGATCTGATTTTGGAATCAAGAGATTCAAAACGACGATAAACAGAAGAAGGCTTGCTAAAAAGAAAGCAAACCCAATTAAAAAATTCTTTTTATTACTCATAGCGTACCATAACCGCAAAAGCGTCTTCTCCAGTATGCGTTTGGATGATTGAACCTGTCTCTAAAACAGCAATAGGAGCACCCAAAACTTCCAATTTTTCTTTAAAGCCATTTGCCATATCGGCAGTTCCACAGTATGAAATACCAATTTCAGCAACTTTTTTACCTGAAGCTTGAGCGTGTTCGATAAAGCTATCAAGCCACTTGTTAAATGTCTTAACACCGCGCCCTTTGATAACTGTGTTAAGCTCACAATCAATCATTTCCATCACTACTCGAATATTAAGTAATGAGCTAAGAAGACCTGTTACACGTCCAATACGTCCGCCCTTAACAAGATTTTCAAGTGTAGACACACCGATAAAAAGTTCAGATTTTTGGCGAACTTCTTCAACTTTAGCGATAACTTCCTCAAGACTTGCACCTTCTTGTGCTAATTTCGCAGCTTGGACAACTTGGAATTTTTGACATTGGTCAGTGAATGTTGAATCAATGACAGTCACATCAGCACCAGCAAGATTTGCTCCTTGGCGAGCTGCTTCAACTGTTCCTGAAAGAGTGTGAGTAATATGGATAGAAACAATATGCTCAGCACCATCTTTCATCAAGTTTTCATAAACTTCTGCAAAAACACCTACAGGCGGTTGACTTGTTTTTGGTAATTCCTTGCTATTACGCATCAAATTAAGGAATTTACCTTCTTCTTTCATGTCGTTATCAGAATAAACAACACCGTCAATCATAACTGACAATGGCACTACTGTGATATCATATTTTTCAACTAATTCTGGTTCAATCGTTAAAGATGAATCTGTAACAATTTTAATTTTACTCATTTTTTATCCTATCATACTTTCAAAACTTTATTTCAAATTTCATTCTAACATTCATTATACCAAATTTTTAGCAGTTCGGGGATATTTTCTTAAACAAGCAAGAAGAAGCCTCTTTGGCCTCTTCTTATTTTTTCAAAAGTTCACGCGCTTGTTCACGCGCCATCTCAGTAATATCACTACCTGCAAGCATTTTAGCAATTTCTTCGACACGTTCTTCTTCAGTCAACAGACGGACTGTTGATACGGTTGTATTTTCATCACTGCGTTTTTCAATAAAGAATTGGTAATCAGCGATTGCAATGACTTGGGGCAAGTGTGAAATTGCAAGAACTTGTCCGTGACTTCCAATTTTGTAGATTTTTTGGGCAATAGCTTGCGCTACACGACCAGAAACCCCTGTATCAACCTCGTCAAAGACGATACTTGTCTTATCTTCCTTGCGTGAAAAGGCTGATTTAATGGCAAGCATAAGACGTGAAATTTCACCACCAGATGCTACTTTAACAAGTGGTTTAAAGCCTTCACCAGGGTTTGTCGAAATGTAAAATTCAACTGTTTCATTTCCGTCTCGATTGAATTTTCCTTTGGCGAATTGAACTTGAAAGTCTGCTTTTTCCATATACAAATCAGCTAATTCTTGCTTGATTTCTGCTTCTAAATCTTTGGCAAGTTTGTGACGTTCTTGAGCAAGCTCATCTGCAGCTAAAATTAATTCTTTTTCCAGATGTTTAAGCTCTTTTTCTATATCGTCAGATGACTCATCACTACCAGTTAAAAGATTATATTCTTTAGTAATGTTTTCATAGTAGTCTAATACATCATCGACACTGCCACCATATTTACGAGTGATGCTGTAAATCACTTCTAAACGAGCTTCAATTTGTTGAAGACTACCCGCATCAAAATCAAGATCATCAATAACATCACCCAAATGTTTAGTAACTTCCTCTAAAATGTAATAAGCTTCCGAAACATTTGCAGACATTTCTTTATAATCTTGATCAAATTCTTCGAGACTCATCAAATCATTCATAGCTGAGCGAATATTTGACAGACTAGAAAACTCTTCATCATCAAGCATAACGTAAGCATTTGTTAAAGTGTCAGCAATATGTTTGTGATTAAGTAACTTATCACGTTTTTGATTGAGTGCTTGGTCTTCGCCTGATTTTAGAGCCGCTGCCTCAATTTCAGCAATTTGAAATTCAAGCATTTCAATACGTGCTTTATGCTCTTGTTCATTTTTTTGCTTAGTCAAAACACGCTTACGCAATGTGCGGTAACTTTCAAAAATTTCTCGATAGTGTTTTTTGACAGCTGAAAAATGTTCATCCCCAAATTCATCAAGCATACGGATGTGCATGTTTGGCTTCATTAATTCTTCTTGGTCATGTTGACCGTGAATATCAACCAAGTACTGTCCAACCGCACGAAGGGTTGTCAGATTTACCATTTGACCATTGATACGGCTAATAGAACGACCATTTTGCAAAATCTCACGACGAATAATCAATTCATCAGAAATATCAATACCATTTTCTTCTAAAATGTGTGTCAGCGCAGCATTTTCACCGACCGAAAAAAGTCCTTCAATCTCAGCTTTTTTGGCACCATGTCGAATAACATCGAGACTAGCGCGCGCTCCTAACATAAGGTTCATAGCATCAATAATAATCGATTTTCCGGCACCTGTTTCACCAGTCAAAACAGTCATACCATTTTCAAAAGTTAGGGAGATTTCCTCAATAATAGCAAAATTTTTAATGGAAATTTCTAAAAGCATAAGCGACCTTTCTTATTTGTGGTCTGTCATCCATTTACGAACTTCTTGACGAATGGCATTAGCAGCTTCAGCTGTCTTTGCGACCACTAACAAACTATCATCATCAGCAATAACACTAAAAAGACTATCTTTGAAATCTTCTAGCAAATAACGTTTAATCAAGCGACTATTTCCTGGAATAACATCAAGATTAATCATATTTTCAAGTCCAGCTGTTTCTTCTGAAATCGCAAGGACAGTGCTTTTTATAGGAACAGAAACTTGTCCCACTTTTTTAGTTTTATCTTTTGAAAGACCGTAAATATACGGACCATCAACTGATGGAACTTTGATGATACCAATTTCATTCATGTCACGTGAAATGGTAGCTTGAGTCAAAATCAAACCTTCAGCTTCGAGTAATTTCAACAAATCATGCTGAGTTTCAACAGCATTTTCAGCAACAATCTTTTTAATTAATTCTAAACGTTCACTCTTTTTCATCTTTAAATTCCTTATGCGCTTTTTCTACAATTTCTGGGATAAGAGTCGCTATCAAATTCTGAGCGTTAGCTGATTTTTCCAAGTGTGCTAAAAACTCAATGTTACCATGTCCACCTTGAATTGGTGAAAAATCAAGCCCCTTAACTGTAAATCCGTAATCGACAGCAAAACTTGTCACAGTTTCCAAAACTTTTTGATGAACTGCTTTATCTCGAATAATTCCATTTTTACCAATTTGGTCACGACCAGCCTCAAATTGTGGTTTGATAAGAGCTACGACTTGACCATTTTCAGCTAAAATATTGTGAAGAGCTGGCAAAATGAGATTCAATGAAATAAAACTCACATCAATACTAGCAAAAGTTGGTTGACCTTCTGTAAAATCAGCCAGTTCAGCGTAACGGAAATTGTATTGTTCCATACTGCGAACACGTTCGTCTTGGCGAAGTTTCCAAACCAATTGATTTGTACCAACATCAACAGCATAAACCAATTTGGCACCATTTTGTAGCATAACATCCGTAAAACCACCCGTTGAGGCGCCGATGTCAATTGTTGTTTGACCATCCACAGAAATCTCAAAAACTTGCAAGGCTTTTTCAAGTTTTAGCCCTCCTCGGCTAACATACTTCAATTTTTCGCCTTTTAGTTTTAATTCTGTTCCATCATCAATCTTTTCACCCGGTTTATCAAAGCGTTCGCCGTTAATCACATTAACAACCAAACCTGCCATGACACCACGCTTTGCCTGCTCGCGTGTTTCAAAAAGCCCTTGTTTATAGGCAAGTACATCAACTCTTTCCTTAGGCATTTAGTCGTAACCTTTCTATCATTTCTGCAATTTTTTCTGTCCGTAATCCTTGAGTCTCTGAGAGTTTTTGGAAAATAGCTAACGCTTCATTCAATGACTCATTTAAAATATCATAAGATTTTTCTAAACCAAGCAAGCTTGGATAGGTTGCTTTATCAGCTAATAAGTCTTTTTTCGGTGTTTTTCCGATTTCTTCAAAGCTTGCTGTCACATCTAAAATGTCATCACGCACTTGGAAAGCAAGTCCAATCAAACTACCTGCTTTACGTAAATTATTAATATCCTCGCCTGCTAGTCCAGCAACAATTCCAGCTGCAACTACAGGGAAAGTCAGTAATTTTCCTGTTTTGTTGGCGTGAATCAATTGTAACTCTGAGAGGCTGAGCTTGCGCTCTTCACCTTCCATATCAAGCATTTGGCCACCGACCATGCCATATGTACCTGAAGCATGCGCCAATTCAGCAATCAAAGCAACTTTCACTTCAGCTGACAGCTCAGCATTTGCCACCAAATCATAAGGGTCTAAAAAGAGACTATCTCCAGCTAGAATAGCCGTCGCTTCATTAAATTTTTTGTGGTTTGTCAAACGTCCACGACGATAGTCATCATTATCCATAGCTGGTAAATCATCGTGAATCAAACTTCCTGTGTGAATCATTTCAAGGGCAGCAGCCACATCATAGTGGGCATCTGTCAGTGCTACTCCAAATCCTTCAAGCAATTCTAGGAAAATCAAAGGACGAACACGTTTACCACCTCCATCAACCGAATACAAAATAGCTTCAATTAAATCTGGTGACACAATATCTTTTTGTTCATAATAACGATGAATGGCTTGACCAATTTTTTTAACTTTATCCATTAGGCATCTAATTCCGTTTCTACTCCATCATCTTGCATGACTTTAACAAGTGTTTTTTCTGCTTGATCCAATGTTTTTTGTAGTTCTTTTGACAAAACCATTCCTTTTTGGAATTCAGAGATGGCATCCTCTAAAGCCACATCTCCGTTTTCAAGTTTTGTCACAATCGCTTCTAAATCTTGTAAATTTTCTTCAAATGTTTTCTTATTTGGCATATTTTACCTCCGCTTCAAGTTGACCATCTTTCAATTGAATCGTTAACTGGTCTCCCACTTTTACATCACTCACGCTTGAGATGACTTTTTCATTTTTTTGCACCATAGCATAGCCTCTGGCAATAATTCGGCTCGTATCAAGAGAAAGTAACGCATCTTGTGCTTTTTCAAATCGTGCTAACTTACTATCATACTGACTAGTCATATTTGAAAGCAACAAACGCTCTAGACTCTGCAATTTATCCTGATAGTGCTTGATCTGACTTTCAAAATCAAGCGCAAGCAAACGTTGATGCAAGAGTGCATGACTTTGCTTAGCTTGATTAAACTGATTTTTCATCGTATTTGTCAAAGACATCGTCAAACGATCTAACTTCTGAACGTAACCATCATACAAACGTTCTGGCTGCCTAAAAATAACTGAATTTGCCAGCTTGTCAAGACGTTCTTGATTTTGTTTAATGCGACGAAGACTCGCTTGATACATACGATTTTCACGCTCAGAAATCCAAGAAATAATATCAGCTTTTGTTACAGGCGTTGCAAGTTCAGCCGCTGCTGTAGGAGTTGCAGCTCTGCGGTCAGCAACATAATCTGCTAAAGTCGTATCTGTCTCGTGTCCGACACTAGAAATAACTGGCAAACGTGATTCAAATATTGCTTGGACAACAATCTCTTCATTAAATGCCCAAAGGTCTTCAATAGAACCACCACCACGACCAACAATCAGAAGGTCTAAATCATCACGTTCACTTGCCTTCGCAATATTATTTGCCACTTCTTGACTAGCACCTTCACCCTGAACCTTAGTTGGGAAAAGTAGAATCTCGACACCTTGGAAACGACGCGATACGGTTGTGATAATATCTCGAATAACCGCCCCACTTGGGCTCGTTACCACACCAATTTTCTTAACAAATTGCGGCAATTGACGTTTATGACGGTCATCAAAATACCCAGCCTCAGCTAGTTTTTTCTTCAACTGTTCAAATTGAACCGCTAAAGCCCCAATACCGCCTGGCTCTGCTTTTTCAATAATAATTGAATATGACCCACTAGGCTCATAGAGTTGGACACGGCCCACAACGTTGATTTTCATACCTTCTTCCAGCTCAAAACCAAGTTTTTTAAACGTTCCAGCCCACATAGTCGCCTGAATTACCGCATTTTCATCTTTTAAAGAAAAATATTGATGCGTCGGACGACGACGAAAATTAGAAACCTGACCAGTCAAATAAACCCGTTCCAAATAAGGATCGCGATCAAACTTCAATTTAAGGTATTTTGTCAAGGTTGACACACTTAAATAATCTGACATCACAGGCCCCTTTCCTTGTTTTTTCTTGCCTTACACAAATTTTGCATATCACTTATTATTATAACAGAAAAAAACTGTCCAGTGGACAGTTTTTTCACGAGCACAGAAATCTAAAAGCGAGTTATGTCCAGTGGACAGTTTTTTCACGAGCACAGAAATCTAAAAGCGAGTTATGTCCAGTGGACAGTTCTAGTGAATGCTCACAATCACTCCCTCTGGCATGTTTTCAAAAAGCCATTTTGCATCTTCTTTTGAAAGTCTGACATTGCCATCTGTACAAGCCGTCCCAATTTTTTTAGATTCTTCCTTTAAGATTTTCCCCTTCCAATCTGTTGGAAGACTTTCAAATCGATAACCGCCATGATCTTTAAAAGATACCCAATCACACGCACCTCGATTCAAACTATCATCATACAAAAATTCACCACGTTCTGCTTCAATAGTAAATTTGCCTGTCGGTGTTGGCGTCTCTTTGGCGCCAGTCTAAACCTTGGTTTTAAAAATCACTTTAGCACCTGAGTATACAATCATTTTTTGTTGAGAAATAGACACCAAGATACTCAAATGATCAAGCTCTGACAAATCAGGATAAATTTTCTTCTAAGATTTTTTAACATTTTTACCAAAAGCATATACATCAATCTTAACATCAGATTCCTGACGAATAACCATTAATTGTCGACAAAGACTATAGCCAACCACTAGGTTAGCAAAAGTCAAAAGTAAGATAAGAACTTTTTTGAAAACTTCTTTCGCATTTCCCTTTTTCTAAAACCTACCTCTGCCAGTTTAACTCTTGGCAGAAGCCCCCTTCTCCTTTTAATCTAGCAATACATAACGTCTTATGCCACCATAACTAATATACGAAATTTACCCATATTATAGTGAACTTCATGAAATGTCATTTTACTTAGCAGTCTCCCAAATTTAATATACTTTTTTCAAAATTTCTCTCCCTTAAAATTCCAATTTAATGTTTGAAAAATGGATGCTCAGATGCAGACCCACATTGTCCAACAATAAGTCTATCATTCGTTCCAACTTCGCCTAGAAACGGATCAGCAACTCCCTTTGGAACTACAATAAATGCTGCGCTATCAGTCATCGAGTCAGGATTATAAATAGTTCCAAAATAAACATCATCTTTAACGATGTTTGTCGTGATTTGATACAGCGCCTGACTTTGCGAAAGACTTACTTGCCCATCTTGTGTTAGTGTTATTGATTCTCCCAAATCGTTTGTCCAAGTACCTGAAAGGCTAGAAAAATCACCATATGCAATTTGTTCTAAATCAAGCCTATCTTCATTTGAACTTGACTGACTTTGACTAGGAAATGTTTGTGTAGTCTCTACCACTTCAACTACACCTACTGTAGACTCGATTTCTGTAACAGAGGATGATGAGACTACTGATTCTTGATAGCTTGAAGCGCTAGATTTTACAACTTTCTTTGCAGCAGTACTATCACTTGTTTGAATCACCTTAGCATGACTACTACTTGCTGATGTTCCTTTTTCAGTTTTTGAACATGCTCCTAGTAAAAAGAGTGAAGATAGTAATATTACAGTTGTTTTACATCCCTTTTTCGTAAAAAATCTCCCAGACGATTAAATATTTTTATCAGATAAACGTTTCTTTTTAAACGTTTATTTGACTTTAGTTTTTTAGAATCGGCCAATTCTGAAAATATTATAGAGTAGTTCTTTAGTTAAGTTAACACAATATGTAATATTTGTAACATTTTTGAAATATTTTGTTTTATACGTGTTTTTTGAACTAAAAAAGTACACTTTTCCAGAAGAAAAGTGTACCTTACGACATTATTCTGATAATTGTTTCATGACTTTTGGCAATTCTGCACTAATGGTCGTTGGCAAAACAACATAAGCCTCTTGGCTAAGTTTCTCTGCAATTGCTGAGTGCAAATAAGTGGCTACAGCAACCGTATCAAAAAGATTATCCTTGAACTGAGCGACAAATCCTGCAATCATGCCACAAAGAGTATCTCCCATGCCACCAGTTGCTTGATAAGGACCTCCAACTGCTAGTTCAGCAACTTGGCTACCTTGTAAAATTTTTGTGTGATGACTTTTAGCCACTAAAATTGTTCCGTTTAAAAATTTTTCAAGCGCCGTTTGAGTTTTCTCTAGGCTTTGATCAGCGATTGCTAGTCCAGACAGTCGTTCCCACTCTTTCTGATGTGGTGTCAAAATAAGGTGACATGCCTTAATAGAAATCGGCATAGCTTTTGCAAGTAAATTTAAAGCAGAGCCATCAACAATCAAAATCTGCTTTTCAACTGCTTCTGAAAGGATAAAATCAAACACATGTTTAGCTTTGCTATTTCCCCCTAAACCCGGGCCAATCAAAACCACATCTGCTTTAGCCAGATTTTCTGCCAGTAATTCTTCATCCTCATAGTCAAACGCCATAGCTTCTGGTAGATGTGCATGAAGGGCAGGAATATTGTCACGCTCTGTCGCCACCGTCACCAAACCAGCACCGCTTTTTACTGTCGCTAGAGCTGACATGATGATTGCTCCTCCATAAGGATAAAATCCTCCAATCAAAAGCACACGTCCATAGGTACCTTTATGAGAATCTGCCTTGCGCTTTGTCACAACTTTTCTGGCTAATCTATCGTCGATAATCATGCTTTCACGCTTCTAAGTGCAGATTGATAAGTTTGTTCCAAAAGCATTGTAATCGTCATTGGACCAACACCACCAGGAACCGGTGTGATATAACTTGCTAATGGTTCAACTTCGTCAAACTTGACATCTCCGATAAGTTTGCCATTTTCATCACGATTCATGCCGACATCAATAACCACAGCGCCTTCTTTGACGAATTCTTTGGTTACAAAGTGACCTTGTCCGATTGCAACAATCAAAACATCTGCTTGTTTTGTCACGCGCGCCAAATCACGGGTACGTGAGTGTGCCAAAGTCACTGTAGCATTTTTATCAAGCAACAATTGCGCCATTGGTTTTCCGACAATATTTGAACGACCAATGATAACTGCAGTTTTTCCTTCCAATTCAATATCATATTCAGCCAATAACTCCATGATACCAGCTGGTGTACATGGCACCATAATAGGGCGACCATTCCACAAGTGTCCTGTGTTAGTTGGGTGGAAACCATCGACGTCTTTCTTAGGATCAATTGCTAAAATGACACGTTTGTCATTGATATGAGATGGCAATGGCAATTGTACCAAAATACCATGAAAACGATCATCGTTATTATATTGTTCAATGACTTGAATCAACTCTTCTTCACTTGTTGACTCTGACAAACGAACTGTTTCACTCAAGAAACCAGCTTTCTTAGCAGAGCGTTCTTTATTTCTTACATAGACTTGGCTTGCTGGGTCATCACCAACTAAAATCACCACAAGTCCAGGCACAATACCAGCTTCAGCTTTTAATTTTTCAACCTTCTCAACTAGTTGATTTTGCATTTTAGCTGCTAAAGCTTTTCCATCTATAAGTTTTGCCATATTACTCTCCAAAAAAATATATTTCTTTTATTATATCAGAAAGCGACTCCATAATAAAATATTTTTGAAGTAAATTTCTGAATATTCTGTAAAAAATATTTAAAAAACAAAAATCCCTTGCTCACATAAGCAAGGGAAAACTGTTATTTACGTTGATTGTCTTTGACTGGGCATGAGCAATTGCAGTCGCCACAAGAGCCTTTGCCCTTGATATAGCTGCGCAATCCCATAACAACACCAACTGCAATCAACAATGCAATTATAATTGTAGCCATAGGCTTATTCTCCAACTTGTACTAGATTATCTAAAGTAATCACTTTTTCAGGTTCTTGAGCTGGTTTTCTAACGATAAAGTAAATAATTGCAATCAATAGCGCTACTGCAACGATTGTCCAGAAAGTGATACCTTTACCGTATAAAACAACAAGACCTAATTGATAAATAATCAGACTAACGACGTAAGCAAGACCTGTTTGGAATCCGATAGCACCAAGTGTCCACTTAGCATCACCCATTTCACGTTTAATAGCTCCCATAGCTGCAAAACATGGTGCACAAAGAAGGTTAAAAATTAAGAATGAATATCCTGCAAGAGCTGAATAATCAAGTTGCAATGCGTGATACAAGCCACGTGTTGTACTATCGTTATACAAGATACCAAATGTTCCGACAACAGCTTCTTTGGCAGCAAGACCTGTTGCAGCAGCCACAGTCGCCTTCCAGTTACCAAATCCAAGTGGTGCAAAAATCCAAGAAATCAATTTACCAAATGAAGCCAAGATTGAATTGTCTGTATCAACTGATTGGAAAGCAAAATTGTAAGTTGACATGAACCAAATGATAACTGTCAAGCTAAAGATAACTGTACCAGCACGTTTCACAAAGCTAAGGGCTTTACCAAAAGCGTAGCGAAGAACACTTGCGATTTTTGGCATGTGATAAGCTGGTAATTCCATGATAAACGGACTAACATAACTTCCAAGTAATTTTGTTTTCTTAAGAGCAATACCTGAAAGAATAATAGTAATAACGCCGATGAAGTATGTTGATGGCGCAACAAATGGATTATCTGGGAAGAAAGCACCTGCAATCAAGGCGATAATAGCTAATTTAGCAGAACATGGCATAAATGTCGCTGTCATGATTGTGATACGACGGTCACGTTCATTTTCAATGGTACGACTTGCCATAATCGCTGGCACACCACATCCAGTAGCAATCAACATTGGAATGAATGATTTACCTGACAAACCAAAACGTCTGAAGACACGGTCCATGACAAAAGCGATACGACTCATGTAACCAATATCTTCCAAAATTCCTAAACAGATGAATAGAACAAAGATTTGTGGCAAAAATCCAAGAACTGTACCAACACCAGCCACGATACCATCAATGATAAGAGATTCAAGCCAACCAGAAACATGAAGAGCATCAAGTCCAGATTGAACCCAACCAGGCACCAATTCACCAAAGAGCACATCATTGATCCAATCAGTTCCCATTGTACCAACAGTTTGAATTGAAAGATAGTAAACCAAGAACATAGCTACTGCAAAAATTGGCAAAGCCAAGATACGGTTTGTAACAATTTGGTCAATCTTATCAGAAACTGTCATCTTGAAGTCGCTAGTTTGATTTTGAGCTATTTTAGCAACTTTTTCAATAAAGGCATAACGCTCATTAATCACAATTGACTCTGAATCTTCTGTGAAGATTTCTTCTGTGATTTTAATGACTTGGTTAATTTCACCTTTTTGGAAATCAGACAAATCAAGTTCTTCTTTAACAAGGGCATCTCGTTCAAAGAGTTTAATAGCATAAAAACGTGCAGAACGTTCTGGGACAACATCACCCAAGATGTCAATGATTTGTTTAATCGCTGCTTCAAATTGATCGCTATATGTTGGGTAGTGAATCAAATCAACATCAGCTTTTGTTGTGTTAGCAACTTTTTTGATAGCTTTATCAACACCAGTATTTTTAACAGCACTTGTTGAAACAACAGGAACACCTAATTGATAAGACAATTTATCAACATTGATTGTTTTTCCTTGAGCTTTAAGCGCATCACTCATATTAAGCGCAACAGTTACTGGAATACCAGTTTCAATCAATTGAGTTGTCAAGTAAAGGTTACGTTCCAAGTTTGTCGCATCAACAACATTAAGAATGCTGTCGGCGACATTACTCAATAAATAATCACGCGCAACTTTTTCTTCAGGCGTATAAGGTGACATTGAATAAATACCTGGTAAATCCTGAACTTTCCAGTCAGCATGTTTTTTTACCGTACCACTTTTACGTTCAACCGTAACACCTGGCCAGTTACCAACACGTTGACTTGTACCAGTCAATAAGTTAAAAAGACTTGTTTTACCACTATTCGGATTACCGATTAAGGCTATCTCTGTCATTTTTCCTCCTCGCTATCTACTTTTACGACACTAATCATTTGCGCTTCAGACTTACGAAGTGTCAATTCGTAACCGCGTAAGCTAATTTCAATTGGGTCTCCTAACGGAGCAACTTTTCGTAGGTAAACTTTTGTGTGACGCGCTAATCCCATATCCATGAGACGGCGTTTTGCTTCATTAACAGCATAAATACTATCAACATAAGCGTAGTCACCTACTTTTAATTCTGAAAGAGGAAGTGATAAAAGAGCACCTTCTTCTTCTGTGACATCAATCTGGCTTAAAATTGATTGATCAAAAGCCAAACGACTTGATTTAAGCATAACAATCGCGCTAGTTGGTGTTTTCGAAACAACTTTAACTGAAGCACCGACTTTTAACCCCAAATCAGACAAGTGTCTAGCACTATCATCGGGCAAGTCAACACTGACAATAGTATAAGGAATACCAACTTTAGCATTCTGCAAAATCAAATTTCTTGACCTCCTCAAAGTTTTTTGGTAAAATACTTAACCTTCCGTCCGATTCATTATATCATAAAAATGAGCAGACAAACCTATAAAAATTAATTTTTTTCTCTATTTATACATTGATTATAAACATTCTAAATAAAGCATGCTTAATTTTAGAATCGTTATAATCTAGCCGTTTTCACTATCGTTTTCTTTTTAAACATCCTTAAAAAGATGACTAAATTATAATAATTAAGTGTACTTAATGTATAAAACGGACTCATTTTTCACTAATATGCTTATTATTTTTAACCGTATTTAACTTTTCTACTATATGTAAAAAACTCAGTTGAATTCAAAATCAACTGAGATTTTTTAATATTACAATACCTTACTCAAGAAATCTTTTGTACGAGCTTCTTTAGTATTTTCAAAAACGTCTTTTGGTGAACCTTGCTCAACAATGACACCACCGTCCATGAAAATAACACGGTCAGCGACTTCGCGCGCAAATCCCATTTCGTGCGTTACAATAGCCATTGTCATACCTGATTTTGCCAAATCTTGCATAACACCAAGAACTTCTCCAACCATTTCTGGATCAAGAGCTGATGTTGGTTCATCAAAGAGAAGAACATCTGGATCCATAGCAAGTCCACGTGCAATAGCAATACGTTGTTGTTGCCCACCAGAAAGACTTGTTGGATAAGCATTGGCTTTATCACGAAGACCAACTTTATCAAGCAAATCATAAGCCTTAGCTTCTGCCTCTGCTTTTGGAACACCTTTAGTCTTAATCGGTGATAGAGTAATATTTTCAAGGACTGTCATATTAGGGAAAAGGTTAAATTGTTGGAAAACCATTCCCATTTTTTCACGCATTTTGAAAATATCATTTTTCTTATCAGTAATATCGACACCTTCAAAAGTAATCACACCTTTTGTTGGTGTTTCAAGCAAGTTCATTGTACGAAGGAATGTTGATTTCCCTGAACCAGAAGGTCCAATAATAACAACCACTTCTCCTGCTTTAATATCAAGGTCAATACCTTTTAGAACTTCATTTTTCCCGAAATACTTATGAAGGCCTTTAATTGAAATTAGTGTTTCTGACATTAGTTATTACCTCCATTTCCCATACGAGTTTCAAGTTTTTTAAGTAAAAATGACAAAACTGTAGTAACCATTAAGTAATAGAAAGCTGCAAATAGCAATGGTGTGATTGGTAGGTAAGTTGCTGTTACAACTGATTGAGCACCATTCCACAATTCCATAACACCAATTGTTTGAAGAAGTGAGCTATCTTTGATAATTGTAATAAATTCATTCCCAAGGGCTGGCAAAATATTTTTAAGTGCTTGTGGCAAAATGACGTAGCGCATAGCATTCACAGGACGAATCCCTAATGAATAAGCTGCTTCAAGCTGACCTTTTGGCACTGCTTCAATACCTGCTCTGACAATTTCAGAAATATAGGCTCCGCTATTTAGTGAAATAATAATGATACCTGGAAGCAAACGTGAAAAATCAAGGTCCAAGACACCAAATCCTACGATCGGAGCATTGCTAAAGTGCATCCAAGCAAAGGCAATCATAATCTGAACGACCATCGGTGTTCCACGGAAAACCCAAACATAAAAACTAGTAATCCAATTTAAAATTTTAATATTCGTACGCTTAACTAAGGCAACCAAGATACCAATGATTGTCCCAAAAAAGACAACACATGCTGAAATCATGATAGTAACAAGGACACCATAGTTAAAATAAGCCCAATACTTTGGTAAAAATGAAAAATCCATTTATGTCTCCTATATGTAATAATCAATTAATTATAACACACATTGAATAAAAATACCAATAATTCATAAGTATTAAATAGCTTTATTAAAAATGAACTGCACCCCAAAAGTT
>NZ_GL698429.1:54968-61249 GCF_000187265.1 Streptococcus equinus ATCC 9812 | reverse complement strand
GATGTTACTAGAGATTTTAGCCTTACCTCGTTCGAGTTATTTTTACCACATCAAACAACTTAAACAAGTAGACAAAAACAAGGTTCTTAAAGCTAAAATTAGGATGATTTATGATGAGCACAAAGGAAACTATGGCTATCGTCGCATCACTTTGGAACTAAGGAACCAAGGTTTTTTGGTCAACCACAAAAAAGTACAACGCTTAATGAAACGCATGAATTTGGCTGGACGTATTCGTCGTAAACGTAAGTATTCATCTTACAAGGGTGAAATTGGCAAGAAAGCTGATAATCTCATCCAGCGTCAATTTGAAGCTTCAAAGCCTTACGAAAAATGTTATACAGATGTCACAGAATTGGCCATTCCAGCCAGCTCTCAAAAATTATACTTATCACCAGTTTTAGATGGTTATAATAGTGACATCATCGCTTATCAGTTATCCACTTCGTCTAATTTGGAACAAATCAAACGAATGTTAACACAAGCTTTTCCAGATGACCATTATGATGATACGATTCTTCATAGTGACCGAGGTTGGCAATATCAACACCTGTTTTATCATGACTTTCTCAATCAAAAAGGAATTCGTCCATCCATGTCCCGTAAGGGAAATAGCCCAGATAATGGCATGATGGAATCTTTTTTTGGAATCTTAAAATCAGAAATGTTTTATGGTTTTGAAAAGACATTTAAGTCACTCGATGAGCTAAAACAAGCTATTATTACTTACATTGACTATTACAATAACAAACGGATTAAAGTCAAACTAAAAGGACTTAGCCCTGTGCAATACAGAACTAAATCCTTTCAATAATTATTGGTCCAACTTTTTGGGGTCAGTACACTGCGGACCCTTATCAATTCAAAATAGCAATATAAGAAAGCATAGAAACCACACTAAATAGGATGGAAAGGGCGAAAAAATACACCCTTTGCCCTTATACTCTGTCCTGAATTTTTCTTTATCTTAGTAAAGAAGATCGTAAATTTCCATTGCGATCAAGTCGATGCTATCAAATGAGTATGACTCACGAGCTTCAACATCACGCAAAGTGAAAACTGGACCATTTTCAGGGTCATTGCTGAAAGAAACTTCTGCCACAACGACACCATCACGTTCAAAATTACGTTTAAGATTGCTACCATCAGTCGTCATCAATTCAAGACGATTGATAATTCTCACCAAATGTGATTCCATGACTATTCTCCTCTTCGTTTATTGTCTTATCTATTTTAACATAAATTCTACTAAACAAACAACAAAGGAATGCATTTTCTCACATTTATAACAATTTCTTGTCAAAATCTAACGCTTTGCGTCTATTTAAAAGAATTATAGATGATTGCTTTGATTGAATGCATACGATTTTCAGCCTCTCTAAAGATGACTGAACTGTATTTTTGAAAGATTTCGTCGGTAATTTCTAACTCAGACAAACCATATTTTTCAAAAATTTCTTTTCCGATTTCAGTATTTAAATCATGAAAAGCTGGCAGGCAATGCATAACAATCACATCAGGATTTTCTGTTTTTTCTACCAACTCAGCATTAATTTGATAAGGAAGTAAAAGGTCGATACGTTCTTTAAAATCAACTTTTTCTCCCATTGAAACCCAAACGTCAGTATAAAGCATATCTACACCTTTGACAGCATCAAGATTATCTGTAATCGTTAATTCTGCACCGGTATTGTGCTGTTTTGCAAGCTCAACAATCTCAGCTTCAGGCTGCAAACTAGCTGGGGCGATAATTTTGACATTAACACCTAAGATAGCCGAAGTAACAAGTAAGGAATTCGCCATGTTATTACGGCCATCACCAACATAAGCAATCGTAAGGCCTTCTAGCTTTCCAAATACTTCTTTTAATGTCATAAAATCAGCAATCATCTGAGTTGGATGCCAAGTATCAGTTAAGCCATTCCAGACTGGCACTCCTGAATATTCTGCCAAAGTTTCAACGTCTTCTTGCTTAAAGCCGCGGTACTCAATACCATCAAACATCGAACCAAGCACCTTTGCGGTATCAATGACAGATTCTTTTTTACCAAGTTGAATTTCACTGCTGCCAAGATAAGTCACATTCATTCCGAGGTCTTGCCCAGCCACTGTAAATGCAGAACGTGTTCGTGTACTTGTTTTTTCAAAAATTAGTGCAATATTCAATCCTTCTAAATATTTATGAGGAATTTTTTCTTTTTTCAATGATTTAAATTTCAATCCTAAATCAATAAGATTAAGCAGCTCTTCCTTAGTAAAATCAATCTCTTTCAAAAATGAATCTTGATATACCATACTTTTTTCCACCTTTTCTTTTTGAATAATATACCTAATTCTAGCATAATTATACACTTTGTCAAGTGATTTATGAATAAAAAATAAAATAATTATTCATCTTTATGTCATTTATAATTGATATGTCACATATAATTTACTATGCTAGTGATTGTTACTAAGGAGATAAAAATGAACCGAGTCAAAGAATATCGTACTGTATTAGGGCTTTCTCAATTAGCACCTACAAAGCAAATCGGGATTGCTAGACAAACTGTGAACTTGATTGAAAATAATAAATATAACCCGTGTATCAAGCTTACCGAGACTTTAGGTACTGATTTAAATGTACTTTTTTGGGAGACTCGTAATCATTAATTACTAAAGATAAAAATCCTTTTGACATTTTAGCCAATCCTCTTTTCTTAAGTATCATCATTTTTCTGGCTTAATGTTTGGAGCTATGATGGGCTCTTTAGCTGCCAGTCAAATCGTCTCAGAAAAAAATTAGCACTCTTTTTGTAAGAGTGCTAATTTTTAATGCTTTTTACTTGATTTCCTAATCGCTAGTGCTATAATGTAAGTATGAAATCTGACTATCTTTGACCTTTAGGACATTAGTCAGACCATTACGAAAGGAGGGTATTTTATATGCTCTGTCAGAATTGTCATTTAAACGAATCAACAATTCACCTGTATACAAATGTTAGTGGTCAGCAAAGACAAATTGATTTGTGCCAAAACTGCTATCAAATCATGAAAACTGACCCAAATAACGCTATCTTAGGAGGTTTGGGTGGAAATTCTCAACCAACCTCTAACGCAACTAATCAATCAACAAATCCTTTCGATGATTTCTTTAGCAATCTCGGTGGCTTCCCTGCATTTGGAGGTCAAGGATTTCAAAATACCCCTCCAACACAACCTGGTGGAGGAAATAATGGACGTGGCGGCAACGGAAATGGTAACTTCCGTCAAGGCGCTCAAGCTCAACAACAAGAGCCAAAAGGCTTGTTAGAAGAATTCGGTATCAACGTTACTGATATTGCACGACGTGGTGATATCGACCCTGTTGTGGGCCGTGATTCTGAAATCATTCGAGTTATCGAAATTCTTAACCGCCGTACAAAAAACAACCCAGTTTTGATTGGTGAACCTGGTGTTGGTAAAACAGCTGTTGTTGAAGGGCTCGCTCAAAAAATCGTTGATGGTAACGTTCCTCAAAAACTCCAAAACAAACAAGTCATTCGTCTCGATGTCGTAAGCCTTGTTCAAGGGACTGGTATCCGTGGACAATTTGAAGAACGCATGCAAAAACTCATGGAAGAAATTCGTGAACGTAAAGACGTAATTTTGTTTATCGATGAAATCCATGAAATTGTTGGTGCTGGTAATGCTGGCGACGGTAATATGGATGCTGGTAACATTTTAAAACCAGCTCTTGCACGTGGTGAATTACAATTAGTTGGTGCTACTACTCTTAACGAATACCGTATTATCGAAAAAGATGCAGCACTTGAACGTCGTATGCAACCTGTAAAAGTTGACGAGCCAAGTGTTGAAGAAACTATTACAATTCTTCGTGCTATTCAAAAGAAATACGAAGACTATCACCATGTCAAATATAGCGATGATGCTATCGAAGCTGCTGCTAACCTCTCAAATCGCTACATCCAAGACCGTTTCCTTCCAGATAAGGCAATCGACTTGCTTGATGAAGCAGGTTCTAAGATGAACTTGACACTCAACTTTGTTGATCCAAAAGAAATTGACAAGCGTTTGATTCAAGCTGAAAATCTAAAAACACAAGCTACTCGCGATGAAGATTATGAACGCGCAGCTTATTTCCGTGATCAGATTGCCAAATATAAAGAAATGCAAAAACAAACGATTGACGAAGATGACATCCCAGTGATTACTGAAAAGACCATCGAAGCCATCGTTGAAGAAAAAACAAATATCCCTGTTGGTGATTTGAAAGAAAAAGAACAATCACAATTGATTCACCTTGCTGATGACTTGAAAGAGCACGTTATCGGTCAAGATGAAGCCGTTGATAAGATTGCCAAAGCCATCCGCCGTAACCGTGTTGGACTTGGCACACCAAATCGACCAATTGGTTCATTCCTCTTTGTCGGACCAACCGGTGTTGGTAAAACAGAACTTTCAAAACAACTAGCAATTGAACTCTTTGGTTCAGCTGACAGCATGATTCGCTTTGACATGTCTGAATACATGGAAAAACACGCTGTCGCTAAACTTGTCGGAGCTCCTCCAGGATATGTTGGTTACGAAGAAGCTGGTCAATTGACTGAAAAAGTTCGTCGTAATCCATACTCACTCATTCTTCTTGATGAAGTTGAAAAAGCACACCCTGACGTTATGCATATGTTCTTGCAAGTACTTGATGATGGTCGTTTGACTGACGGGCAAGGTCGTACAGTAAGCTTTAAGGATACTATTATCATCATGACTTCAAATGCTGGTACTGGTAAAGCTGAAGCCTCTGTTGGTTTTGGTGCTGCTCGTGAAGGTCGAACTAATTCCGTTCTTGGTCAACTTGGTGATTTCTTCAGTCCAGAATTTATGAACCGTTTTGACGGCATCATCGAATTCAAAGCCCTTAGCAAGGACAATCTTCTTCAAATCGTTAACATCATGCTTGATGATGTTAATAAACGTTTATCTACAAATGATATTCATCTTGATGTCACAGACAAAGTTAAAGAAAAACTTGTCGATCTTGGATATGATCCTAAAATGGGAGCTCGTCCGCTTCGTCGAACTATTCAAGATTACATCGAAGATGCCATCACTGACTTCTATCTTGAACACCCAACTGAAAAAGATTTAAAAGCCGTGATGACAAGTAATGGTAAGATCATCATTAAATCAGCTAAAAAAGTTGAGACCGAAGAATCTGTTTCAGCAGAATAATAATGACAGTCTAGAAAGTTAATACTTTCTAGACTTTTTGGTCGCTTCTAAATCGAAATATTCCGACAATTTTCTAGCAAAAGAGAAAAAAATTTAGTATAATAAATTTAATAGGCTAAAAAGATAACGCTAACAAAAACTTGTTACCTCCGTTATTTCTATCAGAGGAGAATATTATGACAAACCCAACTTTTGGTGAAAAACTTGACAATGTTGACTACAAAGCACGTTATGGAGTGTATGCAGTCATTCCAAATGCTACTAAAGACCAGATTATTCTAGTACAAGCGCCTAATGGCTCATGGTTTCTTCCAGGCGGTGAAATTGAAGAAGGTGAAGACCATTTTTCAGCTTTAAAACGCGAACTTATCGAAGAATTAGGATTTTCAGCTGAACTTGGTTATTATTACGGACAAGCCGATGAGTACTTCTATTCTCGTCACCGTGATACTTATTTTTACAATCCAGCTTATATCTACGAAGTAACTCACTACGAACAACTTGGCGCTCCACTTGAAGACTTTAACAACCTTGCCTGGTTCCCAATTGAGGAAGCTATTTTGAAATTAAAACGTGGCAGTCACAAATGGGGTGTTGTGGCTTGGAAAAAAAATCACCATTAATCTCTCATAATAATAGGTTTTTCACCTAAAATAGTGTTATAATAATGATAGAAAAGTTCATAGGAGGAAATTTATGAGGTTAATCAACACAACAAGTAGTCATTCCGAGCTAGTCCGCAATCAGCTTCGCAATACGGACGCAAAACTCGTTGAGACATACTCAGCAGGAAATACTGATGTGATTTTCACACAAGCACCTAGTCACTACGAGCTGTTGATTTCAAACAAGTATCGTGCTATTAAAGACAGTGAAATCGAAGCCATCCGAGAATTTTTCCTCAAACGCAAAATTGACAAGTCAACCGTTCAATTAGATCAACTAAAAACATTACATACTTCAAATCTAATTGAAATTTCCTTCCCAACAGCTCTTTAATCAGGTTTTTGTAACCTGATTTTTTATTTTCATAAAACTGAAAAAACGGCTCTATAATTTCTGTAGTGGGT
>NZ_GL698429.1:25851-54337 GCF_000187265.1 Streptococcus equinus ATCC 9812 | reverse complement strand
AAGGACATCAAGAAACAAGCCTTTGGATTCAGAAATTTCGACAACTTCAAAACAAAAATACTTATCACTTTGAACATCAAGAAAGAGAGGACCAAAGTCCTCTCTCGCATGTGATTATAAGTCAACCCACTACAGTTGACAAAGAACCAAAAAAACGAACTCAAATTGAGTTCGTTTTTCTGATAACTATAGTGTTATTATTTTGCTTTTACTTCAAAACCTTCTGCTACTGCTTCTGGGAAGTTAGCTTCAACGATTTCAGCACAGTGATCACAAACTGTAACACCGTATGAACGTTCTTTAGATGTTGGGTCTACGCGACGGCAACGATCACAAACTTCACCTTCAGCGTGAGCAACTGTAAATGCGACACCATCAAAAGCAACAGCATCAGCTGGAGCAGCTTCATCAGTAACTGTCAATTGTGATACGATAAGCAATTGAGCAATATCGCTATCAAGGGCAGCAAGAAGAGTTTTCACTTCTTCGCCAGCATAGATAGTCAAATGAGCTTCCAATGATTTACCGATAACTTTAGCGTTACGAGCTTCTTCTAAAGCTTTTTGAGCTTGGTTACGAAGTGTCATGAAGGCATCCCATTCTTCAAGAATATTTTCTTGTCCTTCGAAGACTTCAGCATCTGGTAATTCAGATAATTGAACGAATTCTTCTGGTTCGAATTCAAGGTATGACCAGATTTCTTCAGCAGTGTGAGGAAGAATTGGTGTCAACAACTTAGTGATTTTAACCAAGATATCGTAGAAGACTGTTTGCATTTGACGACGGGCAATGTTATCTGCTGCTTCGATATAAACAACATCTTTGGCAAAATCAAGGTAGAATGCTGACAAATCAACTGTGATAAAGTTAACAACAGCTTTGTAAATTGTCATGAAATCATAATCTTCATAAGCTTTACGGATTGTTGCTACCAATTGGTTGAATTTAACAGTCATGTATTTATCAACTGAACGCAAATCTTCGTAAGCTACCGCATCTGTATTTGGATTGAAATCAGTTGTGTTAGCAATCAAGAAACGAAGTGTGTTACGGATTTTACGGTAAGTTTCTGATGTTTGTTTCAAAATATCCATTGAGATACGAACATCGTTGCTAGAATCAACGCTAGTTACCCAAAGACGTAAAATCTCAGCACCAAATTGTTTTTCTACATCACTTGGAAGGATTGTATTTCCGAGTGATTTAGACATTTTTTCACCTTTACCATCAAGGACGAAACCTTGAGAAAGCACAGCTTTGTAAGGTGCGTGTCCGTTAACAGCAACTGAAGTGATTAATGATGAGTTGAACCAACCACGGTATTGGTCAGAACCTTCAAGGTAAAGGTCAGCTGGATATTCCAAATCTTCGCGAGCGTTCATAACACCATTCCATGAAGAACCTGAATCGAACCATACGTCCATGATATCAGTTTCTTTAGTGAATTCGCCATTTGGTGAACCTGGGTGTGTGAATCCTTCTGGAAGAAGGTCTTTAGCGTCACGTTCCCACCATACAATTGAACCAAATTCTTCAAACAAGTCAGCAACGTGGTCAGTTACTTCTTTTGTCATAATAGCTGTACCATCTTCAGCGTAGAAGATTGGAAGTGGAACACCCCATGCACGTTGACGAGAGATAACCCAGTCACCACGGTCACGAATCATATTGTAAAGACGAGTGCGACCCCATTCTGGATAGAATGTTGTGCGCTCAATTTCATCAAGAATATCTTGACGGAATTTAGAAACAGATGCAAACCATTGTGGTACTGCACGCCAGATGATAGGTTTTTTAGTACGCCAGTCAAATGGGTATGAGTGAGTGATAACTTCGCTAGCAAGCAAAAGATCACCAAGCTTTTCTTTAACAGTTGGAACAACTTTATCGTAGAATTGACCTTGGAATTCAGGGCCTGCATTTTCCATCATGATACCACGTTCGTCTACTGTAACAGCAACTTCAAGGTTGTATTTAACACCAACATTGTAGTCATCTTCACCAAAACCAGGGGCAGTGTGGACAACACCAGTACCTGAGTCAAGTGTAACGTGGTCACCAAGGATAACAAGTTCGTCTACTTCTGTATCCCATGGGTGTTCAGTAACGATGTATTCAAGTTCAGTACCTTTGTGTTTTGCAAGAACTTCAAATGATTCCCAACCAAATTTTCCAGCAAGGCTATCAAGAAGTGCTTCTGCAACAACAAATTTACGATCATCGTTAGCAGGTTTTACAACAACATAATCCATATCAGGACCAACTGTCAAACCACGTGAAGCTGTTACTGTAAATGGAGTTGTTGTCCAAACAACGATGTAAGTATCAGTATCAAGAACACCTTTACCATCTTTAACTTTGTTAGCGTAGTAAAGTGATGTTGAGTCAATATCGTGATATTCAATTTCAGCTTCTGCAAGAGCAGATTCTGATGACCATGACCAGTAAACTGGTTTCGCACCACGGTAGATGTAACCTTTATCAGCCATTGCACCAAATACACGAATTTGAGCTGCTTCATACGCAGGAATAAGAGTCACGTATGGATTTTCCCAGTCAGCAGATACACCAAGACGTTTGAAATCTTCACGTTGTTTATCTACTTGGCTAAGTGCGTATTCACGACACATTGCAAGGTATTCAGTCAAAGGAATTTCTTTACGTTTTACACCTTTTTTAGCCAAAACTTGTTCAATTGGAAGTCCGTGTGTGTCCCAACCAGGAATATAAGGAGCACGGAAACCAGACATTGATTTAGAACGCACAATAATATCTTTAGAAATTTTATTCATGGCGTGACCAACGTGGATGTTTCCGTTAGCGTATGGAGGTCCATCGTGGAGGTTGAATGAAGGTTTACCTTCGTTTAATTGTTGACGTTTTGCGTAGATGTCAGCTTCTTCCCATTCTTTTTGCCATTTAGGCTCTTTGTTTGGGAGTCCAGCACGCATTGGAAAAGCAGTTTTTCCAAGATTAAGCGTTTCTTTTAATTTCATGACTACTCCTTATAATAAATACTATTCAACTGTCAAAGGATTGTTAACCAACGACAGAAAAATGACAATGTTTCTTAGGTGATAAAACAAAAGAGCCTTCGTCTCAATAAGGACGAAAGCTCGTGGTACCACCTTAGTTTAGAAATTTAGGCACACCAAACAATGGAGTGAAAATCTAAATTTCCCTCTTTAAACCCGTAAGGTGAGTTTGTCCCTTTTATCTTACTCAATTCAGATAAAATATTAGAAAAGGATAACTGATATCCCAGAGATTGCTGGCCTCGCACCATCGCCTGCTCGCTGTAAATGTAGAATATCAATCGCGTTTTTCTTATTCTTCAATATTTAATTTAAATGTTTGAGTTTCGTTAAGATTGATGTCGTCTGCTTCGCTATCATCAATTACTGGAAGTTTTTGTGTTTCTTCAAGATGTTTGTTTCCTGCTTCAACACGACGTTGCAATTCTTCCATTTCTTCTGGAGTGAATTGACGAGTAGCATCCATTGACATTTCATCGTCAGTTTCAGGCATTTCTTCTTCCAAAACTTTTTCAACAACTTCACGGAAAGCTGCATCAGAATTTTGAAGGTAAACTGCAGTTGGTTGCAACAATTCTGTCCATTCTGGTGAATCTGTCAAACCAAGTTGACCTTCGATAGCAGCAACCAAACGTTGGTGGAAGACACGTGTTTGACGTTTCAAATCTTCTGTTTCCACTGCAACACGTTTAGCTTCATCAGTTGCATCACGCAAAATTTGATTAGCTTTTGATTTAGCTTCATCAATAAGATGTTGTGCATCGTAGTTTGCTTTGCTAACAAGGTTAGCTGCTTCATCGTTAGCTGAAGTTTTTACTTTTTCAGCAGTTTCTTGAGCAAGAATAACAGATTGGCTCAAAGATTCTTTCATTTCATCGAAGTAAGCAAGTTTATCTTCTAAGTCTTTAATTCTGTTTTCTTGTTCATGATTACGACGAACCAAGTCTTCGTAGTCTTCTACAACGATATCAAGAAATTCGTTAACTTCTTCTTCGTCATATCCACGAAATTTTAGTTTAAATGTTTTATCTTTAATATCAAGTGCTGTGAGTGCCATTGATTTCTCCTTATTTATGTATCATCTCATCTACGGTCAATTTGATTTTTCTATTTTTAGTAAGCCCATTCTCGCTTAAAATAGAAAATCGACCAAATCCTCTAACACTAATCAAATCTCCAACTTGAAGTATTTCCGAAGGTCTATCAATCGACTGATAGTTGAGTTTTACCTTTTCAGCGTTTACTAACTGAATTGCTTGACTTCTGGAAAGCTTCAATACTGTTGCTAAAACCTTATCCAATCGCATGCTTGAAACCATGATGTCTAATTGCTGTGACTCTTTTTCACCGACAATTAAATTATCAAGTGGAATCTCTTTTAAGTTTACGCTAGCTTTAGCTATCTTAGTAACATTAGCCCTAAAATAATCAACCATATTTCTAGTCACTAATAGCTGAGCATAACCAGATTCAACCAAAATATCACCAATGATATGTCGCTTAATTCCAAGTCTATTAAGCAAAGTTCCCATTATTTGAGCATGAGTTAATTGATTGAACTTTGAATTATACTTCACTTCTAACAAAGCTAATTCAAAGTCATCAAGATTAAGCTCATAATAATCAGGAGCAACTAGTAGTCGTGCGTACTCCGCTGGGTAATAATCACTCGAAACAAAGTAACGCAAGCCCCTATTACCAAGAACGCTTCTAGCAATCTCAAGCTGTCGAGGATTTAAAAAATCTGTTAATGAATAAGCGTATGTCTCTTCAACGCGCTGAGCGATATCATCAATTTTCTCGATGAAATCATACTCATCTGGTCTAAAGTGCTGATAAATATCTTTTTTCATCCGAGTAAAAGCATTACGAGAAAGCGACTTAGTAGATTTAAAGCAATAAACACAGCCCAAATCGTAAAATCAAGTCCCATAAATTGTAGATTTAAACGTCGAAATGGTTTAACTATCGGATCAACAACTTGAACCAATAAGCGACCTAAACCAGTATCATACGCACCTGGGAACCAAGATAAAAGTGCATACGCAATTAGCAGATAAGAGTAAAATTGAATGGTTTTTAATAGTACAATTAATACAAAAATCATATATTAGCGTCTCTTCATGTCAAAGTCAAAACCAACATCTTGTCCCGCATTTGGGATAGGAAGTTCTTCAAGATTGACAATGACATTTGATGGTGTCAATAAATACATTGAGCTGCCAACTTTTTGAAGACTTCCATAAAGAACTTTACTTGCACCATCAATAAAATCTAAACAGCGACGAGCTTGTGCATCAAGCATGTATTGAAAATCAATTAGAACACATTCGTTAACAATCAACAAATCAACAATTTCTTGAGCATCCTCATATTTACGAGGATATTTCAAAGCAATTGTTGTAGTTGCTTGACTGTTACGAGCCTGTAATTGCTCTTCAGGACGTTGATTTAAATGAGCGTGCTGATTTTCATCAAAAGCACGTCGAGGTTGAGGCTGTACACGTTGACGAGCTGCAGCAGATTGAGACTGTTGAGTACGAATAGATGAAACTGGTTGTGACTCAACTCGTCTTTGTGCTGGCTGCGGTTTAACCTCTACTTTTGGTTGAACACGAGGCTGTTGCACATCGTCTTCAACTGTTTCTTCAACATCACTTACCTCATCAGTATCGAAATAAGAGATTAGTTTGTCAAATTTATCTTTAAATGCCATGTTTTTCTCCCATTACTTAAAGAATGATGAACCAATTCGAACAAAGGTTGCTCCATTGCGAATCGCAATTGGAAAGTCTCCGCTCATCCCCATACTCAATTCAGTAAAAGGCATATGAGGTAAGTGTCGTTCTTGTAAGTCTTGTCTCAATTGGTCAGCTTTCCCAAAAATGTCATCAATTTCACTGTCAGAAGCATTTTTAGGAGCCATCGTCATCAATCCAACAATTTCTACTTTATCAAAGTTAGAGATTTGCTCTAAAGCCTCATCAATCTCAGAGACTTTAAAGCCATGTTTACTCTCTTCCTCAGAAATATTAATCTGCAAGAAGCATTTAATGGGATGTTCTGCTCGTTTCTGAATTTCAGCTGCTAACTTAACAGAATCTAAGGCATGGAAATAATCGACATAGTTAATAACATTTTTAACTTTGCGTCGCTGAAGTGTTCCAATCAGATGCCACGTTAAATTCTTATCTTTAAGCGCCTCGTATTTATCCAAAAACATATCGACCCTATTTTCACCAATATGTTCAATACCTGTGTCAATAAGACGAGCAGCAACACCACTATCAACATACTTCGTCACAGCAATAACTTTGACACTTTCTTGTGAACGATTGGCTGCTTTAGTTGCATTAGCAACCTGTTCAAAAACAAGGTCCTTATTCTTTTGAAAATCGGTCATTAACGATTTTTGAAGAATGGTGGTGTTTCAAGTTCATCATCAGCATCTTCATTTGCTGTAAATGTTGACATTGTTAATTTGCTATCTAATTCACCTTCTGTTGGGCGTGCGATGTTGTCTCGACGAAGATCCCAGTTTCCAAATGAATTTTCTTTTTGTTGTGATTGGTTAGCAGGTTGTTGTGGAGTTGGCATTGCATGATTTTCACTCATATCGTAGTCAAAATTTGAACGTCGTTCAAATGCTGCTTGGCTAGGTTGTTGTGAACGTTCTGATGCGTATTGTGCTCCTGCTGCTTGTTGTGCATTATTATTTGTAAATGAACGAGTAGTTGGTTGAGTACGGAAATCAGCAACTTGTTCTGCACGATCTTGATGAACACCTGTAGCAACAACTGTTACACGAATTTCATCTTTCATTGTGTCATCAATAGATGTACCAAGCCAGATATTAACACCTTTACCAGCTGCTTGACTGATGATTTCAGAAGCTTCTTCTGCTTCAGTAAGAGTCATGTCAAGACCACCTGTTACGTTAACGATAACATCTTCAGCACCATCAATTGTAGTTTCAAGAAGTGGTGAGAAGATTGCTTTGCGAGCAGCTTCAGTAATACGTTCTTCACCAGTACCGATACCGATACCCATAAGAGCGTTACCTTTATTAGCCATAACTGTTTTAACATCGGCAAAGTCAAGGTTGATAAGACCAGGATTTGTAATCAAATCAGTGATACCTTGAACACCTTGACGAAGAACGTTATCTGCTTCACTAAGAGCTTCAAGAAGTGGAGTTTTCTTATCAACAATTTCAAGAAGGTTGTTGTTTGAGATGATAAGCAATGTATCAACTTGTTCACGAAGTTCTTGAATACCTTCTGCAGCAAAGTTGCCACGTTTGTTACCTTCAAAACCAAATGGACGTGTTACAACTGCAACTGTAAGAGCACCTAAGCTTTTAGCAATGCGAGCAATAACTGGTGCAGCACCTGTACCAGATCCTCCACCCATACCAGCAGTAATGAAGACCATATCAGCTCCTGTAAGAGCTTCTGTCAATACTTCTTCGCTTTCTTCAGCAGCTTTACGACCGACCTCAGGTTGTCCTCCAGCACCAAGTCCACGAGTCAATTTAGGGCCTAACTGAATAACAGTTTCAGCTTTTGATGAGCTCAATGCTTGGATATCTGTGTTTGCTGCGATAAATTCAACACCAGCAACTCCTTCATCAATCATGCGGTTGATGGCGTTACCTCCGCCACCACCGACACCAATAACTTTAATAACTGCACCTTGTACAGATGCTGTGTCAAATGAAAATGCCATTTTTATTCCTCACTTATTGTTTAGTCAAACATACTTCCAAAAATACCACGAACACGTTCGCTCAATTTTGATTTTGGCTCTTCGTGTCTTTGAACAGGTTGAACTGGGGCTGGCTGCGGAACCATGTTTTCGTTAGCAGTTACAGCTGGTTCATTGTCATAAACTACTCGTGGTTGAACTTGTGGTTGTGGTTGTGGTTCAAAATCAACAGGTTTACGACGAAGTAATTCTTCACCAGAAACCGCACGTTGAGCAATAACGTCAACTTCACTCATTATACCAACGTATTCAACTAAGCTAATAACGTTAGCAAACATTGGGTTACGGATTCCGACTTGATTTGGAACATGTAATTTAACAGTTGTTCCAAAGATTTCTTGAGCAACTTCAACAACACCTGGCATGATTGCTCCACCACCAACAAGAATAATTCCTCCTGGTAAGTCAAGTAAACGACCACGTTCTAAATCTTGTTTTACACGATCCAAAATGTGACGAACTCGTGCAGAAATAATTTCTGACAAGTAACGTTCACTAACTGAAATTGGAGATTCACTTCCCACAACATCAACTTGAACAGTTTCTGAAGTACTTGCTTCTTCTAAGTTTGCTTGACCAAAATTAAATTTAAGTGCTTCAGCAATTTCCATAGAAGTTTTCAAGACTTTTGCAATGTCCTTAGTAACGTATTCGCCACCTTCAGGGTAGATATTTGTGTATTGCAATTCTTGTGCACGCATTGACGCAACGGTAGTTTGACCACCACCCATATCAATCACTGTAGCACCGAACTCACGTTCACCTTCGTTAAGAACTGATTTTGTCAAAGCAAGAGGTGAAATGATTACATTTTCAACGCTAATGCCTGCACGCTCAACAGTTTTACGAAGATTGTGAAGAATTGTGGTTGGTCCAGTATAAATCAAGCCACGCATCTCTAGACGGATACCCATCATGCCACGTGGATCACGAATTCCTTGGAAACCATCAACGATAAATTCTTCTGGAATCAAAGAAATAACTTCACGTTCTGGAGTGATGCTTTTTGTTAATGCTGATTTAACAACACTGTCAACATCTTCATCTTTGATTTCTTTTGATTCACTAGGAACAGGAATCATACCTTGAGTTGGTTCGATTTGAAGGAGATTAGCAGGAAGACCAACGTTAATTTTGTCAATTGTCATTCCAGCTTTTTCTTCAGCCTGTTCAACCGCTTTTTTGATTGATTCTGCAGCTGCTTCAATATCTATAATAATACCGTCTTTTACTCCCGTACTGGGAACGTTACTCACGCCAATCACGTTCATTTCACCAGAAACAAATTCGGCTACTAGAACTTTAATCGAGCTTGTTCCAATATCTAATCCTGTAAAAAAGCCATTTCTAGCCATTCACTCGACCTCACTATCTTTCCAATCATTTACTATTCTAAAATCTGCATAAAATCAGAATTATTCAGAGAATATTATATCATAAAAAAACGTAAAATGTTATCATTTTACGTTTTTTGTTATTGAAACTTAATTTTATTGCTGAACATCTTGTTCTCTGGCAACAACATTGTTCGTTTGTTCTGTTGCTTCCGATTCCACTGTTTGATTTTCAGCATTTTCGGCTTCAGATAATTCTGTCGAAGCATCACCTTCACTAGACTCAGTTTGAGACTCTTCAGCACTTTCAGATTCTGACGAGTCTTTATTTTCAGCTTCCTGTTTTGCTTTTTCTTTATCTTCTGCAACTGAGGCTTCAATTGATTCAGATGTCGCAAAAATACCGACCTCCATATCAACGATGCTATTTTCCGGTAAGCCATCTTTGATTTTTAGATAATAAGGTAATTTCTTAGCTATCTCAGATAATGGCACACGAACAACATTGCCATCATACATCTCTAATTTTAATAAATCTGAAGTTGTTGACGAGTCTGCTAAACTAATAATTTGAATCTGATTAACCAAATCCTTATCTAATTTTGAGAATGCTTTGATAAGTGTTTTAATATCTTTTTCAGATGACAAATTAATAGTTAAAAAACTATCTGGCAGCTCAGATGCACCGACAACATTTAGGCGTGTGCCATTTTCAAGAATCGGCTGATAGCCGTCATCTGTCTGAGCATAAGCTACAATATTGTATTCCTTGACAGCAATGTCAAACTTATTTGGAAAACGATATTTTAAACTAGCACTTTTTATAAGCTTGTTTTTGCTAATAATATTCTTTTCATAAGTTGAATGATGCAAAATCATAGAAAAGACATAATCAGAAGCTTTAATACCTGAATCTTTAATCACTTCGTCCTGACTCGCGACAGAAACACCTGAAACAGTGACCACTTTCTTCTTACTAAATGGAGTTACTAAAAATATTGAAATCAGAAGAACTAACCCTGAAGTAATCAAAACTGGAAGCGCATGATGAATCGCTTTTTGAAGAGGTGTTTTTTCTTTTTTAGCTTCAAGTTTTTGTAACTTCTTAGCTTCTTTTTCTTTTTTAGCCTCTTCTTTTTTGGCTTCTCTTGCTTTCTTCTTTTCTTCAGTAGTTAATTTCTTATCAGTCTTACCTTCCTCAGCAGCTTCTTCTTTTTTGTGAGTTCTTTCTAAACGTAATTTTTCTTGACGCTTTTTCTTTTCAGCTTTTTCAGCTTCTTTTTTCTTTAAAAACTCAATATTACGTTTTTGCCACTCAGTCATCACTGATTTTTTTTCAAATTTATCTTTTTGACTTTTTTGTGACTCTTTCTTTTTTGTCATTTAAATTCCTTTTGCAGTCTTAGAAATATCGTGCTTAAGCAGATCATAAAATTCTTCTTGTGACTTGATTTCAGTGGAATTTTTCATTTGTTCATGATAACTATTTTCTTGATCAAAAAGCTGTGTCAATTCTTCTTGCAAGTGAGCAAAAGTAAGCTTATCTTCAGATAGTTGGCGAGCATAGCCTTTTTTCTCGAAATAAGCTGCATTTTCCAATTGGTCACCACGACTTGCTTCTTTCCCAAGAGGCACAATCAAATGCAATTTATCCATAGCAACTAATTCAAAAATAGTATTTGAACCACCACGTGTCACAACAGCATCTGCCATATCCATCAAAGGCTGATAAAGGTCTGTGACATAATCAACTCGATAGAGATTTTGACTCAATCCATTTAAGCTTTTATCTCCTGAAATATTGATTACATTATAATGCTCAGTTAATTCAGGTGTGTCTGTAATAAAGTCGTTGAAGACACGAGCACCAGCTGAACCACCGATAAAAAGAAGAGCCTTCAAATCAGGGTTAAAGTGCTTTTTAATACCTTCAATCTTGCTTTCATCGTAGGCTACTTTACTGCCAACTTTTGTGATTGCTCCAACATGTTTTGCTTTTATCAAACCATGTGCTTGTTCAAATGTTGTATACATCGTTGTTGCAAATTTGTAAGCAATCTTATTGGCAAGCCCCATTGATAGGTCAGATTCATGAACAAAAACAGGAATACCTAATGTCTTAGCAGCAATTACAGGTGGTACAGACACAAAACCACCTTTTGAAAAGAGTGCTTGTGGGCGAATCTTCGCAATGATTGCGATAGATTGCAAAATGCCAAATGAAACTTTGAAGACATCAAGCATATTTTGCCATGAGAAATAACGTCTTAATTTTCCTGTTGCAATTGAATGGAAAGTGACATCTAAACCTGACTTTTCAATCTGCTCATGTTCGATTCCATGTTTATCACCAATGTAGTGAACTTCCCAGCCGTCTTTGATGAATTTTGGAATCAGAATAAGGTTTAAGGTCACATGACCAACAGTACCTCCACCAGTGAAGACAATTTTTTTAGTCATGCTTATTCTCCTTTAATTACTTCAAACGTTGCGATGAATTCATCACCACGAACTTCAAAGCTCTTATACATATCCCAGCTTGCATTTGCAGGACTCAAAAGAACAACTTCACCTGCTTCTGCTTTGCTGTATGCGATGCGTGCTGCGTCAGCGACGTCTTTAGCATCAACATATGGTACATTTGCTTTGTCAGCCGCACGTTTAACACGCGGAGCTGATTCTCCAAGAATAACCATCAATTTAACCCCTGTAATATCAGGAACAAGTTCATCAAATTCATTACCACGGTCAAGACCACCAGCAATCAAGATAACTTTAGAATTATCAAATCCTGATAGGGCTTTTTGTGTTGCTAAAATGTTAGTTGATTTAGAGTCATTGTAGAATTTAACGCCATTAACTTCACCAAGAGCTTGAAGACGGTGTTTAACACCACCGAAGTGAGACAATGTTTCTTTGATTGCTTCGTTTGCGATTCCAGATAGTTTTGCTACAGCGATTGTTGCCAAAGCATTCTCAACATTGTGGCTACCAGGTACACCGATTTCAGATGCCTTCATGATTGCTTCACCTTTGAAGTACAATGTATCCCCATCAAGATAAGCACCATCAACTTTTTCTGTTGTAGAAAATGGTACAACTTGTGCTGCGGTTTTTTCAGCCAATTCTTTTGCCAAATCTTGGTTGAAATTAAGAACGATAAAATCATCTGCCGTCATATTTTTTTGGATATTCCATTTAGCCACAACATAGTTTTCAAATGTTCCATGATAATCAATATGAGTCGGCATAAGGTTTGTGATAACAGCAATGTGTGGGTGGAAAGTATCTGTTCCCATCAATTGGAATGATGACAATTCCATAACCAATGTATCTTTATCAGTTGCGGTTTGAGCAACTTCTGAAGCAGGAAAACCAATATTTCCTGAAAGAAGACCTGATTGACCACCGTTATTAAGTGTTTCAGCAATCATTGTTGTTGTAGTTGTTTTACCGTTTGATCCTGTGATCCCAATAATTGGTGCGTCAGAAATCATGTAAGCTAATTCAACTTCAGTAATGACTGGAATATTTTTTTCAATAGCACGTGATACCATTGGATTGTCGTAACGAATACCAGGGTTTTTAACCATTAACTCGAAATTTTCATCCAAAAGTTCCAACGGGTGGCTACCGCAGACAACTTTAATCCCTTCTTCAAGAAGAGATTGTGCAGCTGGATTTTCATCAAAAGGTTTACCATCGTTAACCGTAACGATTGCACCTAATTTTTCAAGGAGACGTGCTGCAGCTTCTCCAGATTTTGCTAAACCAAGAACTAAGACTTTTTTATTTTCAAATGTTTCAATTTTTTTCATGATATATCCATTCTAACATTGCAAATATAATATTATTCTACCTTTATTTAAAGCGTTTTTCAATCATTCTATGGCATTTAAGACAATCTTAGTGTCGCAATGTCTGATATCGTGTTTATGACAAAAAAAGCTGAGTAAATACTCAGCCTCTGTCGCTATATTGCTCTTCATCATTTTTCTTAACTGGTAAGCGATAAACATCTCTTAACGCGAAAAACCCCAAAGCAACCATAGCAAGTGCAAGAAAGATTTCAGGTGGAGATTGCATGATTTTAATAAAGCTCATCCCTGCTAATACAAGTAATAAAGCAATTAATCCTACAAACCCAATCATTCCTAGCGTACTACGAATTGTTTTAGGAGCCATGAAAATATAGTATGAAATAATTAAGATTGCAATAATTAAATAAAACATTTCATGATTCCTCTCTACAATTCATTTATTAGTTTTAGAGTCTGGGAGAATAGTACCCAGCTTCTTCATTATTTACAAGGCGCAGTAGTTGAGTGGGTTCTAATACGCTGATAAATCAGCTTTTACAACCCTACTCAACCTTGCGGAGGGAGACGACGAAATCGAATTTCTTCGAAATTACCGATTTCTGTCCCACTCCCTACTCCTCAGATGATTTTTTCTTTTTAGCCGCTTTAGCACGCAAGTTTTTATCAAGGATTTGTTTACGCAAGCGGATTGATTCTGGTGTTACTTCCATGTATTCATCATCGTTCAAGAATTCAAGTGATTCTTCAAGAGTCAAGATACGTGGAGTTTTGATAACTGCAGTTTGGTCTTTAGTAGCTGAACGAACGTTAGTCATTTGTTTAGCTTTAGTAATGTTAACTGTCAAGTCATTTTCACGTGAGTTTTCACCGATAATCATACCTTCGTATACTTCAGTACCTGGGTTAACGAAGATTGTACCACGTTCTTCAACAGACATGATTGAGTATGTTGTTGCTTTACCAGTATCGATAGATACAAGAGCACCACGACGACGTCCACCGATTTCAGCGTTGATAACTGGCATGTATTGGTCGAATGTGTGGTTCATGATACCGTAACCGTGAGTCATTGAAAGGAACTCAGTTGGGTAACCGATAAGTCCACGAGCTGGTGCCAAGAAGACAAGACGTGTTTGACCGTTACCAGTTGATTGCATATCAATCATTTCACCTTTACGTTCTGATAATGATTGGATAACTGAACCTTGGTATTCTTCTGGTGTATCGATTTGAACACGTTCGAATGGTTCGCATTTCACGCCATCGATTTCTTTGATGATAACTTCTGGACGTGATACTTGAAGTTCGTATCCTTCACGACGCATTGTTTCGATAAGGATCGACAAGTGCAATTCACCACGACCTGATACAGTCCATTTATCTGGTGAGTCAGTTGCTTCAACACGAAGTGACACGTCAGTTTGAAGTTCAGCAAGCAAACGTTCTTCAACTTTACGAGATGTTACGTATTTACCTTCACGACCTGCAAATGGTGAGTTATTTGCTAAGAATGTCATTTGAAGAGTTGGTTCATCAATGTGAAGAATTGGAAGTGGTTCAACACAATCAGTTGGAGTGATTGTTTCACCAACGAAGATATCTTCCATACCTGAGATGGCAATCAAATCACCAGCTTTTGCTTCTTGGATTTCACGACGTTCAAGTCCGAAGAAACCAAATAGTTTTGTAACGCGGAAGTTTTTAGTTGAACCATCAAGTTTTGAAAGTGTAACTTGGTCACCGACTTTAACAGTACCACGGAAGATACGTCCGATACCGATACGTCCAACGAAATCGTTGTAGTCAAGAAGTGACACTTGGAATTGAAGTGGTTCTTCTGAGTTATCAACTGGAGCTGGGATGTGATCAATGATTGTATCAAAGACTGGAGCCATTGTGTGTTCTTGATCAGCTGGATCATCAGAAAGTGATGATGTACCGTTGATAGCTGATGCGTAAACAACTGGGAATTCTAATTGATCATCGTCTGCACCAAGTTCGATGAAGAGTTCAAGAACTTCGTCAACAACTTCTGCTGGGCGAGCTGATGGTTTATCAATTTTGTTAACAACAACGATTGGTGTTAAGTTTTGTTCAAGAGCCTTTTTCAACACAAAACGTGTTTGAGGCATAGTACCTTCGTAAGCATCGACAACAAGAACAACACCATCAACCATTTTCATGATACGTTCAACTTCTCCACCGAAGTCCGCGTGTCCTGGTGTGTCCATAATATTGATACGAACACCGTTGTAAGCAACTGCAGTGTTTTTAGCAAGGATTGTAATACCACGTTCTTTTTCAAGATCGTTTGAGTCCATTGCACGTTCTTGCAATTCTTTACGTTCGTCAAGTGTGTGTGATTGTTTCAACAATTCATCAACAAGGGTTGTTTTCCCGTGGTCAACGTGGGCGATGATAGCCACGTTACGAATATCTTCTCTTAATTTAGTCATGGTTCCTCGATTTATTTTTTAAATTTATTCTAACTTTTGAATTATATCATATTTCCCATAAAAAAACATCGTCAAATGCTGTGTAAATGTTTTCAGACAGTGAATTTACTATATAATATTCATTTAAAGCTCATAAATGTTCCTGTTTTTGTGTAAAAAAAGAAAGCCCGATGGCTTTCCTTTTATTAACCTTCTTTAATTTTACCAGTCCAGTAATCAAAACCGTCTTTCAAAACGTAAAGGTCTGTGTATCCAGCTTTTTTGAGCATTTTGATAACTCGTGGTAAGGCAGCACTTCTGCTGCTGTCGTATAAAAGAACTGGCTTATCTTTACGGATAGCTGTGTAAGACATTTGAATTTGGCTAGCTGGGAGATTACGTGCTCCCATGATGTGTTTTGCTTTGAATGCTGCTGCTTCGCGAACATCAATCACTTGACTTGTGTGAAGCATGCTTTCAAATTCTGCATTATCAATGAATTTTGCTGCGCGACGAACGCTAAAATATGACCAAGCAAACCATCCAATGATAGCAACTAAAACAATTAGAAAAATAATCCAGTTCATTTTTTGCCTCTTATTAATCTACGAATTGACTTGCAAGACTTGCTGCACCGATGATACCTGCGTCGTTACCAAGTTCAGCGATTTTCACTTTAGTTGTTTTACGAACTTGTGGGAATGCGTAAGTAACGAAGTATTTTTCAACACGGCTACGCAAGAATTCACCTGCAGCAGATACACCACCACCGATAACAACTGAATCTGGGTTCAAGATGTTTGCGATGTTAGCAGTTGCTTGTCCAAGGTAGAAACCAACTTTTTCAACAACTGAATCTGCGAAGTGATCACCAGCTTCAGCAGCTACAAAGATATCTTTACTTGTTACAACATCACCATTGTCAATAGCTGCTTTAATTTTTGAATCACCTTCATATTCTTCAGCCAAGTAACGAGCTACACGGACAACACCTGTTGCTGAAGCAACTGTTTCAAGACAACCTTTGTTACCACATGTACATTCGAATCCGTCAACTGGTTCAACGTTCATGTGACCGATTTCTCCACCAGCACCAGCAACACCGTGGATAAGGTTACCATCAGCGATAACACCACCACCAACACCAGTTCCAAGTGTTACAAAGACAACGTCTGGGTTGTTCGCACCAGCACCTGTCCAACGTTCACCAAGAGCAGCAACGTTAGCATCGTTGTCGATAGCAAATGGAATACCTAATTCACGTTCGATTACTGAACCAACTTCTTCAGTGTGAGCCCAGTTCAAGTTGAAGGCACCTGTAACAGTTTTGTTTTCACGGTCAACAGCACCTGGTGAACCCATACCAATACCTGCAAAATCATCCTTTGTCAAACCATAAAGACTCATACGGTGTTTGATTGATTCTACGATATCAGGAACGATGTGTTTACCATCTTCAAGTGTATTTGTATCGATTGCCCATTTTTCTTGAACTTCACCTTCAAGAGTTAGGATACCGAATTTAATCGTTGTCCCACCTAGGTCAATCCCTAAAAGTTTTTTAGTCATTATTTTCTTTCTCCATTTCTAAACAGTGCTCGCGCCGCAAAATTAACTCAGCATTTAGGTAATCAACCTTGTCAATCAACCCATTTTCATACAATTTCTCAAGTTCGAGTTTCATGACCTCTATATCATAAAGACGTTTTCCGATATAGACAAAGATGCCGAATCGCTTTAGTAATTGCTGCACATCAAATAAAGTTTTCATACAAAACATTTTATCAAAAATAATAGTGTTTTTCAATAGGGGTATGCAATCGGTTTCGGTATTTCAGCATTTTCATTTGTTTTCATAAAAAAAGCGGGTCTTTCAACCCGCAAAATTGTTCAAAAATTATTTAAGTCCTGGTGCTTGTCCACGTTCTGCTTGGAGCATCCAGATTGTTTTTTCAGCATCAGCTTTTGCTGCTGTGAAGATATCATTTGATGGTGCATCTCCTTCTTCATCAGTCACATCAAGACCAACTTGGTAAAGCGCTGTAAGATATGTGTAAACCTCAACCAAGCGAGCAAGATTTTCATCCATTGATTTATCAAATGAACCTTTTGTTTCTTCTAATTTAGAATTGTTATCGAACTCTTTAAGTGTAGAAAATGGTGCGCCACCGATAGTAATCAAGCGTTCGCTCATTTCATCCAAGTTAGCGTTAAGTCCATCCATCAATTCATCCATTTTTGGGTGAAGATAGAAGAAACCTACGCCTCGCATGTACCAGTGAATTTGGTGAACAATTGATGCTGCTTTTGAGAGATCAGCAACTGCTTGATTTAGCACCGCCTTTGTTTTAGCGTTTTTTGCATTTTGTGAAATGTTGTGTGTTACAGATGCGTAAATAGTTTCAGTCATTGTTTGAGTCATAAGTAGACCTCCTCTTAAAAAAATGCAACATTTTTTAGGAAATGTTATCCTTTTCCTTCGTGAATCTATTTTATAATAATTCTAAATAAAAAACAAATAATATGCTCACAACTTTTAAAAATTTTTTCGAATAATAAGATATGGACATTTTATTATTCTTTTTTCTCGGAGCATCCTTTGCTTCTTTCATCGGCTTAGTAATTGACCGTTTTCCAAACGAATCCATTCTTTTTCCAGCTAGTCATTGTGAGACTTGTGGTAAGAAACTTGAGGTTCGTGACTTGATTCCTGTGTTTTCACAAATTATCAATCGGTCGCGCTGCCGTTTTTGTCACACAAAACTCCCAATTTGGTATGACATTTTTGAATTCATCTGCGGAATATTAACTGCCGTCTGCTATCAAGGAATGCTACCACTCTCGACACTCTTTATTATCTTTTTAAGTCTCACGCTCAGTATCTACGATTTAAAATACCAATCATTTCCTTTACTAATATGGTTGTTGCCAAGTTGCTGTTTACTCCCAGTTACACCAATCACAACTCTCACTATTATCCTTTTGTTGTTTGGAATCATCGCAGAGCTGATTGATGTGAAAATTGGTAGTGGAGATTGTTTTTATCTAGCAACTTTGAGTCTTTTTTTGGATTTACAAAATATTTTATGGATTGTAGAAATCGGGTCATTTACAGGAATTATTTTTTGTCTTTTACACAAAAATAAACGAATCCCTTTTGTGCCCTTTCTCTTTTTTGGATACCTTCTTGTATCATTTTTAAGCCTACTTAATTTTTTTGTTAAATATAGTTAAAAAATACTTTATTTTTTAAATTATTCTGCTATAATAGGCCTTAAATAAGAGTTTTAGAAAAGAGGGCTGCCTTTTGGAAACTATTGTCAATTCTCAAAAATCACTGAGTGAGGTTAATCAAAGTGTTGCTGTTCCGAAGAATGCCTCATTTTGGCGAACACTTAGAGCCTTCATTGGACCAGGAGCTTTAGTGGCTGTTGGTTACATGGACCCTGGTAATTGGATTACTAGTGTTGTCGGTGGGGCTACTTATAAATACTTATTATTATCAGTTATTCTTGTGTCATCGTTTATAGCTATGCAACTGCAGCAGATGGCTGGAAAACTTGGCATTGTAACACGTAAAGATTTGGCGCAAGCAACAGCTGCACATTTACCAAAAAAGTTACGTTTTCTTCTATTTATTATCATTGAATTAGCCCTAATGGCAACAGATCTTGCTGAAGTTATCGGCTCAGGGATTGCACTTCATTTACTCTTTGGCTGGTCTTTGTTATTTTCAATTTTGATTACCATTTTAGATGTTTTCATCCTACTATCGTTAATGAGATTAGGTTTTCGTAAAATAGAAGCTATAGTCTCCACTTTGATTGCAACAATTTTGATTATTTTCCTTTACTTGGTTATCTTGTCAAAACCAAGTCTTTCAGGAATTTTACAAGGCTATATTCCAAATGCTCAAATCATCGATTTACATCAAAGTGGTGTTAATAGCAAATTGACACTAGCTTTGGGGATTATCGGTGCGACAGTTATGCCACACAATCTTTATCTTCACTCTTCGATTTCACAAACTCGAAAAGTTGACTATCAAAATCCGACTTCTATCCAGCAAGCAGTGCGTTTCATGACTTGGGATTCCAATCTTCAGCTTACAGTGGCTTTCGTGGTCAATTCGCTGCTACTCATTTTAGGAGCATCACTATTTTATGGCCATGCTAGTGAGATTAGCGCCTTTTCACAGATGTATAATGCTTTACAAGACTCAACTATCGCTGGCACGGTGGCAAGCTCTGCATTATCAACTTTATTTGCGATTGCTCTGCTTACTAGTGGGCAAAATTCAACTATCACAGGTACTTTGACTGGACAAATTGTCATGGAAGGATTTTTAAAATTACGCTTACCGCAATGGTTGATTCGGCTTGTAACTCGACTTGCTGCTCTTCTTCCTGTCCTCATCATTGCTGTTCTCTATGGTAGTCGAGAAAGTGTCCTTGACCAGCTCATTGTCTATTCACAAGTTTTTCTGTCTGCAGCTTTGCCATTCTCAATTTTTCCCTTGGTTTATTTCACGTCAAACAGCAAACTTATGGGAGATTTTGTGAATGCTAAGTGGAATACTATTTTAGGCTATTTGGTGGCAAGTATTTTGACCATTTTAAACATCAAACTTATTGTTGACTTATTTTAGCGCAAGCAAAAAGCCACTCTTTCAGAGTGGCTTTATTTATTTTTGGTAATTTGAGCCGTACTTGACGAAATCGACAAGGTCATCTATTTTTCCTTCATGTAAGTCATGAACAATTTTTGTCCCAACAATAACACCATCTGACACCTTATTAAAACGCTCGATATCGTTTTTAGTCGACACACCAAATCCTGTCAAAACAGAAATGTCAGCAACTGTTTTTAGATTTTCCAAATGCTTATCTAAATCAGCACGATAGCCACCAGCCTTACCAGTAACGCCGTTAATGGCAACCGCATAGATGAACCCTTCAGCATCTTTGCAAAGTACTTTTTGACGTTCAATGCCAGTTGTCAGACTAACGAGTGGCACAAGCGCAATGTCTGTATTTTCAAGATATGGTTTAATGAGATTTTCGTGTTCGTGCGGCAAATCAGGAATAATCAGCCCTTTAACAGATGTCTTTGCCAAATCAGCGATGAGCTTTTCAACACCATATTGATAGACAGGGTTGATGTAAGTCATGATGACCAAAGGAACGTCAACGTTTTTTTCTTGCAATTTCTCAACGATTGCTTGCAAATTAACACCCTTAGCAAGACTTCTTTGTCCAGCTAATTCGATGACAGGGCCATCAGCCACGGGATCTGACCAAGGAATGCCCACTTCAATGGCAGAAGCTCCGCTATTTTCCAAAAGAGAAATGGTATCAAATAAGCCATCAAGACCTTGCTTATGGTCGCCAACCATGATATATGGAATAAAAAGTCCTTTGCCACTTGCTTTAATGTCTTTTAAATGTTTGGTGAGTGTCTTAGTCATAATCTATTTTTCCTCTGCTTCTAAACGTTCTTTTACTTGCACAACATCCTTATCCCCACGTCCTGAGAGACAAACGATGATTGATTTATCTGGCCCAAGCTCCTTAGCAACTTTTTGGGTAAGCGCAACAGCGTGACTTGATTCAAGTGCTGGGATAATCCCTTCAAGTCGCGACAAAAGCATGAAAGCTTCAAGTGCTTCATCGTCTGTAATCGAATCATATGTTGCACGCCCTATATCTTTGAAGTGGCAGTGTTCAGGACCAACCCCAGGATAATCAAGACCAGCTGAAATAGAGAATGCTTCCATAATTTGTCCATGGCGGTCTTGAAGAACATTCATCAATGCACCGTGCAAAATACCTGGACGACCTTTTGCAAATGTAGCCGCGTGTTCTTCCGTATCAAGTCCGTGCCCTGCTGCTTCAGCACCGTAAAGTGCGACAGATTCATCTTCGACAAATGGATAAAAAAGGCCAATTGCATTTGATCCGCCACCGATACATGCTAGAACCGCATCAGGTAGCTGTCCACCAGAAATTTCAGCATATTGTTTTTTGGCTTCTTTACCAATAACTGATTGAAAGTCACGCACGATTTCAGGAAATGGAGCAGGTCCAAGTGCTGACCCCATGATGTAGTGAGTATCTTCGATGTTAGCCACCCACGCGCGAAGAGCTGCATTCACAGCATCTTTCAAAACACGTGAACCGTCCGTCACCGCATGCACTTTAGCACCAAGCAACTCCATACGAAATACATTAAGTGCTTGACGCTTCACATCTTCTTCACCCATGTAAATCGTACATTCCATGTCAAAAAGCGCAGCCGCTGTTGCAGTAGCAACCCCGTGTTGACCTGCACCTGTTTCGGCAATAATTTTCTTTTTGCCCATGCGTTTAGCAAGAAGAACCTGACCAAGAGCGTTATTGATTTTGTGAGCACCTGTGTGGTTAAGGTCTTCACGTTTAAGATAGATCTTAGCGCCACTAATATGCTTTGTTAAACGCTCTGCATAATATAGCGGTGTTTCACGACCAACATAATTTTTAAGCAATTCATCGAGTTCTTCTTGAAAGCTTGGGTCAGCTTTGGCTTTGCGATAAGCTTTATCAAGTTCAATAACTGCAGTCATCAGCGTTTCAGGGACAAATTGGCCACCGAATTTCCCGTAAAATCCATTACTATCTGGTTGGTTATAACTCATTTTTTCACACTTTCTATAAATCCCAGAATTTTCAATAAATCTTTTTTACCATCCGTCTCAACACCAGAAGAAACATCAACAGCGTAGGGGCGAAAGAAAGTTATGGCTTGCTTGACATTATCGACAGTTAATCCACCTGCTAAAAAATATGGCTTTTCAATGACTTGATTTTTTAACAATTCCCAATCAAATGTCTTGCCTGAGCCAGCCAAGGGGGCGTCAAATAATAGAAAATTCGCTTTAGTTTCAATTTCTTCCAGTGTTTTTTCGACAGGAATGGCACGAATACTTGGAACATCAAGCTTTTCAAAATCCTCATCAGAAAACTCTCCGTGAATTTGCACAAGATCAAGAGGAACTTTGACAATGGCTTCTTGAAGTTCCATGAGAGTCGGACTTACAAAAACACCCACTTTCTGGACAGTTTTTGGAATAAACTGAGCTAAATGGCTAGCTTGTTTTATGCCGACCTGCCGTTTACTTTTGGCAAAGACGAAACCAATGTAATCAGCTCCGCTATTAACTGCTACTTCAACAGCTTCTCTTGTTGAGAGACCGCAAATTTTAACCTTTGTCAATTTGTAACTCCTTCACTTTTTCAGAAACATTATCTGCTTTCATAAGTGCTGTCCCAACAAGTATCCCATTGAAAAATGGGGCAACCAGGGCAGCGTCTTCTTTGGTAAAAATAGCTGATTCTGAAATGTAGACAGGACCTTCTTTGAAATGCGTTGACATCGCTAGACTAGTATTAATATCTGTTTCAAAGGTTACCAAGTTACGATTATTAACACCGATGATTTTAGCACCGATGCGATGAGCCACTTCTAATTCTGATAAATGATGCGTTTCAAGTAAAACTTCTAACCCTAATCCCGTCGCAAAGTCATAAAGTTCTTTCAATCGTTTCTCAGAAAGCGCAGCGACAATTAACAAAATCACGGTTGCCCCTGCATTACGGCTACGAATGATTTGCTTTTCATCAATAATAAAATCTTTTGCCAAGGTTGGAATCTTCACTTGGCTTGAAATCTGACGTAGATAATCAATATTACCTTTGAAGAAAAATGGGTCTGTCAAAACAGATATCATACACGCGCCACTATCTTGATAATTTTTGGCTTGTTTGACAATATCAACTTCAAGATTAATATCACCAAGACTCGGGCTTGCTTTTTTCACTTCAGCTATGACTTGAAGCATTTGAGTATTATTCTTAAGATAATCATAAAGTTTGTAAGTCTCACGACGTGGCAACAATGACTCAAGCTCCATACTCTCAACTTCTTTAGCTTTTTGCTTTAAAATGTTTGGTAAAAACGTCTCACTCATACTTGTACCTCTTGTAGTTGACGAAGTTTAGCAAGAGCAGAACCATCAGCAATTAATTGACGAGCAAGCTCTACACCATCTACTAAATTATCGACTTTTCCATTTGCGTAAAAGCCAAGCCCAGCATTTAGAACCGTTATTTCTAGATAGGGACTTGCTTGATTTTCAAGTACACTTAATAAAATCTCTGCATTTTGTTTGGCATCTCCACCGACAATATCTGACAGTTCCACTCTTGTCATACCAAGGTCTTGGTAAGTAAAACTGTGCTGGCTAATTCTGTCATTTTCAAGTAAAGTATAGGTATTTTCACCATAAAGCGCTGCTTCATCCATGTTATTTGGACCAGTGATAATCAGTGCACGCTTACGACCAAGTTTTTGCATAACTTTTGCTGCTGTTTCTTGTAAATCCACACGATAAAGTCCCATGAGCTGAGTTTTAAGATCAACTGGATTTGCAAGCGGGCCAACGATGTTCATAATTGTAGGAATCCCTAAAACTTTTCTTGCTGGACCGATAAATCGCATAGCAGGGTGCATGCTTTGGGCAAAGATAAAGGCAAGTCCAACCTCATCAAGTGCTCTTGAAAGAGTTGCTGGGGTTGCTGAAATGTTGATACCGAGCACTTCAAGCACATCAGCCGAACCAGATTTTGAAGAAACCGAGCGGTTGCCGGCTTTTGCCACACGAATACCGCCGGCTGCTAAAACAAAACTTGCTGTCGTTGAAATATTAAAACTGTAAGATCGGTCGCCACCAGTGCCACAATTACACATAGCGTCATCAAATTCTCTTGGCAAAAGCACCGCGTGATTTTTAAGTGCACGTACAATCCCCGTAATCTCAGAAGGTGTTTCTCCTTTGACTTTTAATCCCATCAGAAAAGCTGCAATCTCACTTTCTGAAATATCATTGTTTAAAATCTCATCAAAGAGATGTTCTACTTCCTCTTCTGATAAATCTTCTCGGTTTGCAATGTGATTAAATAATTCTTTCATTGTCTTTCCTCGCTTTACTTTTCAACCATTAGTCGCACAAAGTTTTCAATCATCTTAAGCCCATCGGGCGAGCCGATACTTTCTGGGTGAAATTGAAATCCGTAAATTGGCAATTGTTTGTGCTGGATTGCCATGATTTCTTTGTCATCAGTCGTTACGGCTACCACCTCAAAATCCTTTGGTATTTCTGTTACCACGATAGAATGGTAGCGCATAATTGTCATGGTGTTATCAAGCTCTGAAAAAATTGGTGATTTCAAAAGAAGCTCGATGTCGCTTTGCTTGCCATGCATGACTTTTTTTGCTAAGCCAAGCTTTCCACCAAATGTTTCAGCAATCGCTTGATGCCCCAGACAAATTCCTAAAATCGGCTTTTTCCCAGCAAATTTCTGAATCATTTCTTCTAATTTTCCAGCGTCAGCGGGCCAACCAGGCCCTGGGGATAAGACTAGTGCATCTGCTTTTTGGGCAACTTCCTCCAAATTGCCGACATCATTTCTCAAAACCTCAACATCCGTAAATGTCCCAAGGTACTGCGCTAAGTTATAAGTAAAAGAGTCATAATTATCAATTAATAAAATCATTTGCACTCTCCTATCCGTGTCATGGCTTTAGCTTTATTGATTGTTTCATAAAATTCATTTTCAGCAACACTATCATAAACAATTCCTGCTCCTGCTTGCACGTAAGCTTTTTGATTTTTTAGAATCATCGTCCGAATGGCAATGGCAAAATCCATATCACCTGTCGCCGAAAGATAACCAATCGCTCCCGCATAAACGCCACGTTTCTCGGTTTCCATTTCATAAATGCGCTTCATGGCACGAATCTTTGGAGCACCTGAGACCGTTCCAGCTGGTAAAGTCGTTTTCAAAGCATCAATGCTCTGCACATCAGGCAACAACCGCCCTTTGACAACACTAGTCAAATGCATGACGTAGCGGAAATACTCAACTTCCATATATTTCGTCACCTTGACCGTACCGTTTTGGGAAATTATTCCAATATCGTTTCGACCTAAATCTACAAGCATGCGGTGCTCAGCTGTTTCTTTGATATCAGTCTGCAAGTCTTTAGATAGCGCTGCATCCTCAGCATCGTTAGCTCCACGCGGATGAGTGCCTGCAATTGGATTCGTTGTCACTTCTCCATTTTTCACAGAAACCAAACTTTCTGGGCTTGCTCCAATAATCTGATAATCCCCAAAATCATAAAAATAAAGATAATTCGATGGATTTGTCACGCGCAAATTACGATAATAATCAAGCGGGTCCCCACTAAATTCACTTGAGAAACGCTGGCTTAACACACACTGAAACATGTCGCCCTGGCGAATCAACGCTTTAGCCTTATCAACCATCTGCACAAAAGCATCTTTTTCGATATGATATTTAAACTGCAGTGGCTGCAATTCTTGTGGCGAAAATTCATTTGGTGCTTGTGTCTGTAAATCCTTAACAACCTTGCCAAGTGCTTGTCTTACTGTGTCATTATCACGATGACTATAAATATTATCTTCAACCACATAAACTTTTTCTGTCTTATGGTCAAAAATCAGATAAGATTCATAAACAAAGAAATGCATGTCTGGCGTTCCAATAGTATCCTCAGGAATATCTCCGATATTTTCATAAAGACCAATCATATCATAGCCAACAAATCCGATAGCACCACCACCAAACGGAAGATTAGCGTTTGATTTTCCTTTTACCGTCACTTGATTAAGATAATCCAAGGGATTACCTGCGACTTCTTTGCCATTTTCAGTTAACTTGCCATCTTCGTACTTAATCTCAAAAACTGGATTGTAAGTAACGATTGAAAATCGTGTATTTTCTTTCTCACGTGGAATAGATTCAAGAATAACTTTGTGTTCCCCTTGAACTCGCATATAAGCAAGGATAGGGGTCAAAGTATCAGCAGTTAGAATTTTTTGCATATCAAAACCTCTCTTTTTTGTTTATGCTTTTAATTCATAAACTGCTTTGCCAGCCTTTATCTCGTCTTTTCATGATTATCTCCTTTTACCAAAACAAAAAGCCCCACACAGAAAAAAATATCTGTGTGAGGGCGTCTAATCATAGCGCGGTGCCACCTCATTTAACGAAAATCATTTTGCTTTCGCCATCTCAATCTCCTCCAACAAGGAGCTGCACGATAAGGGGTGCATACCTGAAAAATATTTCTTATCTTCAATAATACCATCAGCCCAATTTCACAACCACCTGCTACTCGTTCACAGTAACCACGAGCTCCCTGTAAGCAAATCCTTGCTACTTTCTGATTGATTATCATTATAAACACCAATTTCTTTCTTGTCAATTGTTTTTTTCGAATTTTCTAAAAATTGTTTATTTTCTTTTTCAAATCAAAAAAAGCTCTGAATTTACCATGTCGACACAAAGTAAAATCAGAGATTCTTTTTTTATTCAATTGTCAATGTCAATTCTTTTGTATCAGGTAACAACAATCCCTCTAAATGAGTGATTAAGCGGATTAACCAAGCAAATGCTAACAAGAATGCACTTATTTCAAAAGCTGTTAGCGATAAATAATGAATGCCTTGAAATGCAATTTCTAAACCGACCAGCATGCCGCCAATGGCATAAGACATAATCAAAAAATCTTTTGTTACTTCTGGCAAAAGCCATTTTACACTGATAATAAGGACAATGATGATTAAAACCAGATAACCTGCTACTCTTGTATGTAAGAAGTGTGAACTAGCATTATTTGGGAAATACCCAACAGCTCCCAAATCTAAACCAAGTAGTGTCAACATGACACGCATTGCCATTAATTTCCAGTTTTTACCGTATTTCTCACCAAGAGCGACAAATAAATAATCAACCAAAGCAACTAAAATCAAAGCTGATAACATCAATGTTAGGTTAAATTGCCAACTCTCCTTAGCCGCTTGTGTTCCTAAAAAGCTAAGATTAAAATGCCACCACTGAAGTGAACGGTTGGTTGCCATTGAGATAAAAACACCGCTGACCATAATCACCGTAAAAACCGTGGTCAACCAAGAAGCTCTAATCTGCTCTGCTATTTGCCCCAAGAAAAGACTAACCGCATAAATCGATGCACCTAAAATTAACGTCGATGTCAACTTATCAAATGATGCGCCTGTAAAAATCTGCTCTAAAAGCCAACCAAAACCAAGAAGAGCAAGCAGCAAAATAACAGCAAACGATGCGACGATAACTGGAAGCATCCGCCAAAAAACACGCGCTTTGATGCCACCAAGAAATAACTTCCGGTTACTAATCAATGTTGTCGTAAAGATGGTCATCCCTAAAATGCCACCAAAACCGACCAAGAAAGTGATGATAGAATAATCACCAACCAATAAAATCTGATTCCTTTTTTCAATCGAGCTGACAGCATAAAAAAGAATACACAGTAAAACTGTAGCTGCAATCAAAACCCAACTGGCTAGTCGACCTTGCTTAGGAGGCTCATCTTTTTGCAGAACCAACTTATTCTCATACAATTCTGCCTTTAATTGCTGTCCTTTCGATAAAGCAAGCTGATCAACTATCACCTGATCTAACACAATACTTACTCTTTTATTCTCCATATCATCATTATAACATGACAATCAGAAGTTGTAAAACAAGCACCGTAAGTAAAATAATAAAAAACCAACCTGTTTTGTACTGCCCCCAAAAAGTTGGATCAATAATTATTGAAAGGATTTAGTTCTGTATTGCACAGGGCTAAGTCCTTTTAGTTTGACTTTAATCCGTTTGTTATTGTAATAGTCAATGTAAGTAATAATAGCTTGTTTTAGCTCATCGAGTGACTTAAATGTCTTTTCAAAACCATAAAACATTTCTGATTTTAAGATTCCAAAAAAAGATTCCATCATGCCATTATCTGGGCTATTTCCCTTACGGGACATGGATGGACGAATTCCTTTTTGATTGAGAAAGTCATGATAAAACAGGTGTTGATATTGCCAACCTCGGTTACTATGAAGAATCGTATCATCATAATGGTCATCTGGAAAAGCTTGTGTTAACATTCGTTTGATTTGTTCCAAATTAGACGAAGTGGATAACTGATAAGCGATGATGTCACTG
>NZ_GL698429.1:0-25649 GCF_000187265.1 Streptococcus equinus ATCC 9812 | reverse complement strand
AGAATCTCTAGTAACATCGCTTGAAGTCTTTTTCGGCTGACGTTCCATCTTACTTGGTCTCCCTCTTGTTTTCTCAACAATAGTATACCCATTTTTCTTGTATTGCACTAGCCAATTGGAAAGTGTTCCTATGTTAGGAAGAGCATATTCAAGAGATACTGATATTTGAGAGTGAGCTTCAAAAAGGACTTGATTGATAATTTCTTGCTTTAGTTCAGGGGAATAGTACCTATTTTTGCTTTTTTTAACAATCTCTACGCCATATCGGTCCATAAGCTTAACCATGTAACGTAGATTTCTAGGATTAACATCATAGGTTTGACCCAGCTGAGGCCAAGACATACCTTGTTTTCTGAGTTGATAGATTTCTAGTTTATCTTCGTAAGTTAATTTCATACAAAGAGCACCCCAATCGTTAGATTTTTTGTCTAACGATTGGGGTGCAGTTCATTTCACAGATTGGTTTATTTAATTCTATTAATTTTCCATCATACCAGCTTGTAATTGATACATGCGATAGTATGTGCCTTTTTGGCTGAGCAATTTATCGTGATTACCTGACTCAATAATCTTACCTTTGTCCAAAACATAAATGCAATCCGCATCTTGAATGGTTGATAAGCGGTGAGCAATCGCGATTGTTGTTCGCCCTTGACGCATTTTTTTCAACGATTCTTGGACAATATTTTCTGTCTCAGAATCGATATTTGCTGTTGCTTCATCAAGAATCAGAATCTTTGGCTGACTCGCTACAGTTCGCGCAAAAGCAAGCAATTGACGTTGTCCTGTTGAGAAACTTGAGCCACGCTCAGTAACTTTGGTATCGTATTTTTCAGGCAGTTTTTGGATAAATTGATCCGCATCAACGAACTTAGCTGCTGACTGAACAGTTTCATCAGAAATATCTTGATACATTTTAATATTTGATTTAATCGTACCATGATATAAGAAAGGTTCTTGCAAGACAAGACCGATATGCTTACGCAAAGCTTCCTTAGAATACTTACGAATATCCACACCGTCCAAGAGCACTTGCCCTGACTGAAACTCATAAAAACGCATGAAAACATTAATGATTGATGACTTTCCCGAACCAGTCGACCCGACAAACGCAATCGTCTCACCTTGATTTACCTTAAATGAAATATCATCTAAAATCTGACGTTTGCCGTCATAAGAAAAGCTCACATTTTTAAATTCAATATTGCCAAATGGCACTTCTTCTTGGACACCGACCTGTTCAGGCTCATATTGCTTCTCATCAATCAAATCAAAAACACGCCCAGCTGAAACCATTGAGGTTTGCAAAGTTGAAAAATTCTGTGTTACCTCGATAAGTGGGTCAAACAAACGATTGACGTATTGGATGAAAGCGTACATTAGCCCTGCTGAAATGCCAAGTTCCATACCACGAAATCCAAAATAAGCCATCAAAATCGCATAAGCTAGCAACTTCAACAGTGACATAGCTGGGCGTAGGAAAATACTATCCAAAGCAATCGAACGATTGGCATACTGAACATGCTCTTGGTTAATCTCTTCAAATTCACCTTTCAAACGTTCTTCTTGTCCAAAAGCTTGAATAATGCGAATCCCTTCAATACTTTCAGACAATTTACTGTTAATGTCAGATAAAAGCGCACGCGTCTTTGCAATAACTTTAACTGATTTTTTACGATAACGGTTGACTAAAATAAAGATAAATGGCAAAAAGAGAGCCACCCAAGCTGTCAGCACAGCATTTAGTTTTAGCATTGTAAAAAGCGTCACGGTAAAAACAAAAATTGCTGAAATGAAACTAGACAAAAGCCCAGAAAACATGTCACTAATCGCTTCGGTATCATTTGTAATACGAGATACGATAGAACCGGCTGGAGTCTTATCAAAATAAGACATTCCTAGTTTTTCCATGTTGGCAAAAGCATCACGCCTAATATCTCTGACAATGCTGTACGACACACGCGCAAAAAAGAAATTCCCAAAATATTGGATAATTGTCTGCACGACATACATCAGATAATAGCCAAGCAGAATCAGCATAGCTGTTTGGTTCATATCTGTCAAAAAGTGGTCAATAAAGTAAGATGCTACCAAAGGAATCAAACTTTTAACGACCGTCGTCAAAAGCAAAAGCCCCAGAGCAAGTGCGGTTAAAAACTTATATGGCTTGAGATAGCTCATAAGACGTTTAAAAACACGCCACTGATTTGCATTATTCTTCATCACTATCTCCTTCCATTTCTAATTGCTGAGCTTCATAGGTGTCAGCATACCATCCACCCTGTTCAATCAAATCATCATGACGACCACGTTCAATAATTTTTCCATCTTGCATGACCAAAATCAAATCAGCATGCACAACTGCACTCAAACGGTGAGCTGTAATAATCGTTGATTTATCTTTTCGAGTTTCTTTCAGATTTTCAATAATGGTATGCTCAGTCTTTGCATCCACAGCTGACAAAGAATCATCCAAAATCAAAATTTCAGGATTTAAAATCATAGCTCGACTCATCGCAATCCTTTGTTTTTGCCCACCAGAAAGACTCACACCCTTCTCACCAATCAAGGTCTTAAACCCATCTGGCATGGCTACGATGTCATCATATACTCGAGAGAGCTTAGTCGCTGCTTCGACTTCTTCTAACTTAGCATCAGGATTTCCAAAACGAATATTATCTAAAATACTTGTCGCAAATAAAAACTGGTCTTGTGGCACATAACCAATCAACTGACGAAAATCAGACAACTTATAATCTTTAATGTCATGACCATCAAGCGTAATCTGACCATCTTGCAAATCATATTCACGTAAAAGCAAACGAAGTAAAGTCGTCTTTCCAGAGCCAGTCTGACCAACTAAGCCCAAAGTTTGACCTTGTTTCAAAGCAAAGTGGATATCAGATAAAGTTTGTTCATTATCATAATGGAAAGCATCAATATCATAAACCAATGTTCCATTTTTTATTTCTGAAAGAGGATTTTCAGACTCTTTGACATCAGATTGTTCTTTTAATAAATGACTGATTCGCTCATAAGACACTGTCCCACGCTGAATCATGTTAAAAAGAAATCCTATCGCCATCAATGGCCACACCAACATATCAAGATATGTGATAAAAGTTACCAAATTTCCGACAGTCACCTGACCAGCAGACACCATGACAGCTCCCATCAAAAGAGACAAAACATAACTAGCTCCGATAAATAACAAAACCAATGGGTCAAACATGACATCATACTTCATTGTTGTCATATTTTTCTTAAAAGTCATGTTATTAATATCTTGAAAAGATTGAAGTTCATCTTCTTGGTAACCAAAAGATTTTATGACCTTAATACCAGACACTGATTCTTGAACTTTGTTGTTCAATTCTGAAAAGGCTGCTTGAGATTTTCCAAATGCCTGATGAGTTTTGCGACCAAGACGACTTGTAGCATACGCCATAAAAGGCAAAGGAATCACAGCAATCAAAGTCATCTGCCATGAAATGCTAAAAGCCATTGTCACCAATGTCACCAAAGCTGTAATTGAAGCATCAACAGCGGACATCACACCACCACCTGCAAGACGCGTTAGCGAGTTAATATCATTTGTCGCATGCGCCATCAAATCACCTGTACGATGTTTTTGATAAAAACTAGGCGACATTTTTGTAAAATGCTCAAAAAGTCGAAAACGCATAATTTGACCAAGCCTGTATGACGTTCCTAAGATATACATACGCCAAATATAACGCAAAGCATACATCGCAAGAGCTGACAAAATCAAATAAAACAAGCTCAAAAGAAGCTCGTGTTGCGTTAACTCGCTGCTTGTCACATGATCAATCACATTTCCCATGACTTTTGGAGGAATAAGATTTAAAACGGCTACTAAAATAAGAGCCAGAATTCCTACAATGTATCGTGTTTTCTCCAGCTTAAAAAACCACCAGAGTTCTTTTATAATTTTCATGAAAACCTACTTTCTAGCTGATATTATATACCTTAAAGTAAACTCTAAGTCAAGTTAAACGTCTTATCTAGAAAAAAAGCAAAAGGCTGGGGATTTACCCAACCTCTTTTTATTGTTTTTGATATTTTTTACGAAAAACGCTATACAGCCAAAGAGCTAGCAAGCCACCCAATGAGTTGGTCCAAAGGTCATCAATTTCAAAGACCCGATTAGCATTATAAAGCAAGTCAACAATCAACTGAGTTGTTTCAATGGTCAAACTTACTCCAAACGCTGCAAGCCAAGCTTTTTTCCAATTACGAAGACTAGGATAAAGGCAAATCACTCCCAGCATCAATGGAAAAATAAGAAACATATTAGTGACATTTTGTGCGAAAACCCAAAAAACTTCTAAACCGCTATCCAGCTTTTCAATCCCAATAAAACTATTAAAAGGAACCAGCAAGAGACGCAATCGACCATAAGAGATGATATTTGGCGTCTCAACCCCTTCAATCTTGAAAGGCTGTGGGCTAAAGCACAAGAAACAGATAGCAATAATGTACATTGCTACCAAAACCTTTGTCACCTTACCCCCAAAACTTGTTAATTCAAACTCTCCATCAAATAGCTTTTTCATTTTTCCCTTTTTATTTTGCTTTTGCTGCTTTTTGGCGGTCACGTTTCATTGTGTTTGAACGCAATTGACCACAAGCCGCATCAATATCAGTTCCGTGCTCTTGACGAACCACACAGTTTACACCATTTTTCTTAAGAACATCGTAGAAAGCAGCAACGTGTTCTTTGCTTGAACGACTGTATTGGTCGTGCTCAGAAACTGGGTTGTATGGAATCAAGTTAATGTATGACAATTTGCGAATTTTTTTCGTCAAATCAGCCAATTCTTGTGCATTTTCAGGTGAATCGTTAACGTCATTTAGCATGATATACTCAAATGTCACACGACGGTTAGTTGTTTCAACGTAATATTCAATCGCAGCAAAAAGTTTTTCAAGCGGGAACGAACGGTTAACACGCATGATTTGTGAACGAAGTTCGTTATTTGGTGCGTGAAGTGATACCGCAAGGTTAACTTGCAAGCTTTCGTGAGCAAATTCACGGATTTTGTGTGCCAAACCTGATGTTGAAATTGTGATGTGACGTGCACCGATAGCAAGACCATTATCATTATTGATTGTACGTACGAAACGAAGCACGTTGTCGTAGTTATCAAATGGTTCACCAATTCCCATAACAACGACGTGACTCACACGCTCATCTTGACCACGTTCGTCGAAATATTTTTGTACCATCATGATTTGTGAAGTAATTTCACCACTTGTCAAATCACGTTGTTTTTTAATCAAACCACTAGCACAGAATGAACATCCCATGTTACAACCAACTTGTGATGTTACACAGACTGACAAGCCATAGTGTTGACGCATCAAAACTGTTTCAATCAACATACCATCAGGCAATTCAAACAAATATTTGACAGTACCATCTGACGCTTCTTGAACAATACGTTGTTTCAATGGATTGACGCAGAAATTTTCATTCAAAATAGCGATGAAATCTTTTGAAATGTTTGTCATTTCTTCAAAAGATTGGACACGTTTACGATAAAGCCAATCCCAAATTTGTGTTGCGCGGAATTTCTTTTCACCGTGTTCAATTGCCCATTCAATCAATTCATCACGTGTTAATCCATAAATAGAGGGCTTAATACCCTTAGTTTCTGTTTGCATTCTGTAAAATTAGTTCCTTCCTATTTCTCTTTGCGGTGAATGACAAATTGTTTTGCCGACTGTATTTCTTTTTGTTGTTCACGTTTTTGATGACGCACGCTACGACCTTTGCTTTCTTTGCGTTTTTGGCTGGTAAAATGCTGATTAGCTGAGCGGTCTGATTTTTTCTTACCAGATGAACGTTTTTGCGATTTATGACGTCTTGACTGCTTTTCCTCTTCAGACTTAACTGGACGAGGTTCTTGATTTTCAAGTACAAAATAAGCACAGCCAAAGTTACAATATTCTTTAAGATAATCATCTAAACGTGAGATACGATTAGCTTTTTTAACATCTCGGTCATCTTTGTAAAAACCTTTTAGACGTAATTGCTCATTTCCCAAATCTCCGACGATGTAATCATATTTTAGTAGAATATCAGAAAAACGTTGACTGAAAACAGTCGCATCAAAAGCATTTTTTTTATTTTCTAAAATCAAAAATTCAATATCATCACTTTTAACTCGGTCAGAAAATGCCACAAACTGTGGACCAGGAAATTTATTGTAATTAAACATTTCAGGAGAGATATCTTTTCTCATCGGTCTCCTCTCTTCATTCATCTTAAAACTTATTCTTTATGTTTGAGGTAGTCTTCTACCAGTTCTCGAAGCAATTCAGGAAAAAGCAGCTCTGCTTGATGTGATTTGATACTTTCAAAATAGCGTGCAAAGTAATATTGGTCAACCAAGATGAGACTGACAGTATCCTTTTTATTCGTAACCTTTTTATTATACACTATTTTTCCATTTTTGTAATCAAAGCCGCCCGTTAAAACGGTCCCAAATTCTTTCCCACGAAAGCCCATTCCGCGTATCTGCTGTTTTGCTAACAATTCTGCTTGTGAATAAACATCCTGACAAATCTCCTCAAGCTCAGATGTCGTTACTTCTAGCCTTGCCAAGCGCATTTGATGTGGAAGAGAATGATGGAGCGTATCCTTTGTCACTTCTCTACCGAATGCCTCAACCACCAAACCTGAGTTAATCATGGCAACATCAGCTCTCGCATAATCTTTCATGGCATCCATGACTAGTTGACAAGATTGCTCCAAAGTCAACTCAGTATCAAATTCTTTGACACTTACTTTTCTTAAAAGACTGCGACCATCTGAAACGACTTTTTCTATCCATTCTTTATCGCCAGGCTTACTTACCATATGACTCGTTTCATGGGCATGGATCGTAATATCTTCCAATTCATGATTTTCAAAAGTCAAATTAATCTCGCCGACAAACTGTCCGTATTTTCCTGCGGCAGCCATATAAGTCCCATTAAGGCACGCGCCATCCTCCAAAACATGATGCGTATGCGCACCAATAATTAAATCAATCTCTGGAACAGCTGCAGTAATCTTCTCATCTATTGGTAATCCAAGATGGCTTAACAAAATACGAAAGTCTGCATTTTTCACCTCTGGAATCTCAACATCACGTTTCAAGCATGCCAGCGGGTCAAGGACCGTCCATCCACCAGGCTTATAAGTCAAATAATACGGAAAAGTATAAGCTAAAAAAGCAATTCTTGTTCCAGCTTTTGTCTCATAAAGCCGATATGGCTCAGCCCAGTCTGGGTGTCCATTTTCATCTTCTAGATTACCTAAAATAACTTTGAAATCAGCATCTTGGTAAACGTGATTTAACCAATTTTTAGCTAAACCAATTCCTTCGTTATTGCCAATCGTCGCAAAATCAATCTTAAGCTCATTCATCAACTGAACATTAAAGAGCCCTTTAGTAATGTCAGTCATCGGATGCCAGCGGTCAATACTATCTCCCACATCAACCCGAATCACTTCCTCGTCAGACTTAGGGAATTCTTGAAGATATCGCTTAATTTTTGGATAGCTCTCAAAGTGAGAATGCAGGTCATTTAAATGCAAAATCGTTAGCTTTTCTGTCATAGAATCATTATAGCATTTTCTACATAAATAATGATATTTCAGTCATTTTACAGATTTTGCAAACAAAAAAGCTAGTCAAACCGCCTAACTTTTCTGATGTTTTCGAACAAGCACCATATATTTTATTATCAAGTAAAACATTCCTTGAATCATCCAGAACAAAGAATAGCAGAGCACCCAAACCGAAAATGTCAGCCACTTCATTTCGGCAGTCTGATAAATCCCGTGACTGTTAACAGACCTAACAAAAATTAGCAGACTAACATCTAAAAAAATGAACAGTACCGCAAAGTTAAAACCGATTATCAATCGCTTCTGCCAGTTTGTCATGTGCTCCTCCAATCTATTCTTACTTTATTTTAGAACATTGTAACCTATAAATCTTAAGAAAAAATTAACTAGCAAAAAAAATCACCCCACCAAGTTGGAGGGATGATATTTTAATCTGTGCTACGCAAATAATCAATTGCTTCCTGAACAGTTGTCACAGGAACAATCTTCATGTCAGTATCTAAATCTTTAGCAGCTTCTTTTGCTTCTTGATAGTTAGTCTTAGCATCTGGATTTTCTTTTTTCGTTTCCTCATCCACAGGATTATTCGGTACAAAGAAAATATCCGCACCAGCCTTAGCAGCTGACACTACTTTTAACCCAGCACCACCAATATCACCAACTGAACCATCCGAATTAATCGTACCAGTACCAGCAATCTTACGACCTTTTCTCAAATCTTCATTATTGACTTGGTCGTAAATATCTAGAGTGAACATCAAACCAGCACTTGGTCCGCCAAAACCGCTCGTTTCAAAATCAACATCAACGTCTGATGAAACTTCTGTATGGTCGACTAATCCGATACCAATTCCATTTTTACCATTTGGCAATTCAATGATTTTCCCAGAAACTTCTTTACTCTTACCGTTAGAAATCTCTTGGACAGTCACATCAGAACCCAAATCTAAATCAGCAACATAAGCCATTAATTCTGCAGAACTATTGAAAGTTTTACCGTTAACTCCTGTCACAATATCAGCAAGGTGCAACAGACCTTTGAAAGTCGAATGTTTATCAACATTCAAAACATACACACCTTCATAATCCAAACTAACATTCTTTCCTGCCAAAGTTAGTGCTTGATAGGTCGCTGTATTTTGAGAAGTTTCCATATAATATTGGTTAATGCGCATATAGTCTGCGTTGCTGTAACCACCAGTCGTTGCTGCTTCAGTTGTAATTTCAGTGTGCGGCGTCAACCAAGCATAAATCAACTGAGCAAGCGTTGCTTGACTAACCCCAACAGCTACAAAATTATAAGAGCCATCTTCTTTATCAGCTTTATTATTAACCGTTAAAACACTACGAACATCATAAGCACCACCAGGCATTTCAACATAATAGCCAAGTGGGCAAAAAAGGCTGAAAATAATAAAAGCAGTGCCAACAATACCTAAAATCCACCATTTTAAGCGATACAAAATACGACCTATCTTTTTCAAAATCCCTTTAAATGCGTTTAAGATTGTCATATTTTTCCTCCACTTTTTTGACAACACTTTCTGGAACAAAAGCTGAAATATCAGCATAAAAATGCATCAATTCACGTACACGACTTGATGAAACATAACGCCAATCTGGTGCAGTGAGCAAATAAACACTCTCAATATCATTAGCCAAATGATGATTGAAAAAGTCCATGCTAGCCTCATACTCAAAATCTTTAGCATCACGAATTCCGCGAACCAAGTATCCAGCATGAAGTTCTCTTGCTACATCAACAGCTAAAGAATCTTGCGCCGTTACCACTTTCACATTTGAAAAGTTAGCAACTGCCTCCTCTATCATCTGCTTTCTCTCCGCAATCGTAAACAGACCAGATTTATTTTGATTATACAAAATTCCCACGTAGAGCGTGTCAAAAAGTTTACTTGCGCGAGCGATAATATCAAGATGCCCATTTGTCACCGGATCAAAAGACCCTGTCACAAAACCAATTTTTACCATATTACCTCCATCAAGGATATCATGATACTTTCTATCTAATGTAAACCGTCACCTTACTGATTCCATATGTCTTTTGCTTCCAAATACTAAAGCTTAAAATCTCTTCAGGCAAATCCACTGATTTATCCGTCTCACAGACAATGATAACATTTTCAGACAAGAGTCCTTTTTCTTCCATTGTCGTGATATTTTTTATGATTTCTTCCTTAGCATAAGGTGGATCCAAAAGCACCAAGTCAAATTTGCCACTAACGACACCTAAAGCTTTATTGGCATCCATTTTCATCAAATGAAACTGTTTTTCAGACTTAGTCATTTTGATATTTTCTGTAATAATAGCTTGCGCTTGACGATTACGTTCCACCATAACCGCTTCATCCATCCCGCGTGAGACAGCTTCAATAGCTAAGCTACCGCTACCAGAAAACAAATCCAAAACACGTCCACCATCAAAGAATGGACCAATCATACTAAAAATAGCACCCTTAACTTTATCAGTCGTTGGGCGAGTAATCTTACCATCGAGCGTCTTCAAAGGACGCCCACCAAATTTTCCTGCTACAACTCTCATAACAACCATTATAGCAAATTTCAAGTAAATTGCCTTAAAAAATTATCAACCTTCTTTACAGAAATATTTAAAAAGCCGACTGAACTCCAGTCGACTTTTTTGTCCTTAAAACAAAGTTTCTTTCATTAAAGAATGTTTTCGTAAGAATCACGAACTTCTTTTGGCCAAACGCTTGATTGAACTTCTCCGATATGTTTTTTACGAAGCAAGAACATTGCCATACGTGATTGACCAATACCACCACCAATTGTGAGTGGGAAGAGTCCATTAAGAAGAGCTTTATGCCATTCTAATTGCAAGCGATCTTCGTCGCCAGTAATTTTGACTTGGCGTTTAAGAGCTTCTTCATCAACACGGATTCCCATTGAAGATAATTCGAATGCAGAGCCAAGAACATCATTCCAAACAATGATATCACCATTAAGACCATGGTAACCATTTTCAGATTCAGAAGTCCAGTCATCGTAGTCTGGTGCACGGCCATCATGACGTTCACCATTTGGCAAAATGCCACCAATACCAATCAAGAACACTGCACCAAACTCTTTGGCTACTGCATTTTCACGTTCTTTTGGAGTCAAATCTGGATAGCGTTCTACCAATTCTTCAGTGTGGATAAAAGTGATTTTCTTAGGCAAAACAGCTTCAATATCAAAGCGAGCTTCAACTGCTAATTCAGTCAAGCGAATAGCTTTGTAAACTTGTTCAACTGTTTCTTTCAAGTATTCGATATTACGACGACCATTTGGAATAACTTTTTCCCAGTCCCATTGGTCAACATAAATAGAATGGATAGGATCTAAATCATCTTCATCAGGGCGAAGAGCTTTCATATGTACGAAAAGCCCTTCTCCTTCATTAAAGCCGAAACGTGCTAAGGTATGACGTTTCCACTTAGCAAGTGAATGAACAACTTCATATTCAGCATCAGGAATACGTTTGACATACACAGATACAGGGTGTTCAACGCCGTTCAAATTATCTTGCATACCATCCCCAACCTGGCTAAGAATAGGTCCTTGCACTTCAACAATGTCAAGTTTATCAATCAAATATTGAGTAAAAGTATTCTTGACAAAAGAAATCTCCTGCTGTTGATGAATAAAGCTTTTCTTCATATGCTCCTCCTTTAAAAATTTTTAATTGAAATACCAAAATTATAACGAACAATAATAATAAAACTTTGTATTTCATGATCGCTTTACAACGATAGAGATATTATACACCTATGCCTTGAAAAAATAAACACCTTTTTGCAAATTTTCGCAATATTTTTGAATTTTATGTTAGAAAAGCTGACAACATCACGCTTATCCAATGAAATAAAGTTTTCATATTAGAACATTAATTTTCAAAAATTAGGTTTCACCTTGAAAATCCATAAAAACGAAAAGCTATTTTCTAATCTTTTTAAAATTTTTTAGCGATAAAGACAATTCACGACGCTTGTTTTTCGTTGCGTAAAAACTGCAAGAAAACAAGTGCAAGAGTAGTAACAGCAAGTCCAATAAATAAGAAATTTAAAGGATTATTAGGTCGTAATAAAATCGTAAAAAGAGTTGTCCCTAACGGCATAAATAAAATGGCTACCGTAAAAATAATGCCTAGCACGCGCCCTAAATAATCACTTGCAACTTCTCTTTGAATTAAAGAAAACGAATGAATGTTAAATAAGGTCATAAAAATCCCTGAGCCAATTGGAGACAAAGCTAAAAGAAAAATGCTCGGTCTGATAATATAAAAAATAGGAGCAGCTGCAACAAAACACCCAAAAGTAACTAGCAACAGCATCAATTGACTAGTTGAGAGTTTGCGTGAAATCCTTCCACTAATCACTGCACCGATAAGACCTCCAAGTGCTTCTGCAGTCAGAAAAGTTGCATAAACATTTTCAGGAATTTTAGGAAACATTTGATTACTATAAGGTAGTAACAAACTGTAGCCAGCCATAAAAAAATTAACCCCTGCAGAAAGAGCAATTAGCAGATAAAGCTGACGATTTCTAGCCACATACCCAAAACCACTAATCAAGTCATCAATGACTAACTTAGCTGAAAAATCATCAGTTTTCCTTGTCTCTTCTAAAATCGGCTGAATCAATGCAATTATAATAGCCGAAAATAAAAATGAAACACCATCTAACAGAAGCGCACCATGAATGCCAATCCCTTTATAAATACTTACTGAAAGCACAGGAACAATGATTTTGACAAGAGTCGTCGACGTTTGAAGGTACGAATTCACCAAAGTAATCTCATCTTTTTCTACAATCTCTTTAGTAAATGCATTGTAAGCTGGTGTTGCAAATGCTGACAAAAGTGCCAAAATCGCGTTAGCTAGAATGATGGCATACATCAACCAAACTTGACTGGTCACAAAAGAAAGGAAAATACAAATAACGCCACTCAAAAAATCAGTCAGAATGATAATTTTCTTGCGACGAAAACGGTCTGCTATCACTCCTCCAAATAAGTTAAACACTGCTCCGATGATATTTTCAAGTGCCTGATAAACTCCTACTAAAAACATGGAGTTCATGTTCACACTTGCAAGAAAAGAATTATTGACATAATCAAATAAGGTATCACCGATTCTTGAAATCGTACTACTCGATACCAGAAAATTTGTGTTTTTCCGCTCAATTTTTCTCATAAGCACCTCCCGATTGTTAGATAGTATACTCTTCAAAAACTATTTTTGCAATATTCTTTCAATTCTATTTTCAAAAAACCGCACCTAACGGTACGGCTTATCTATTGGTTTCTGAGTGAATCGATTTTTTCAATTAATTCTTTTGTCATACGACGTGGCCCACGAACTGCTCTGACACCACAGGATTTTAAGATATCAAACGTCACTTGCTCATCAGAAAAAGTGTGGAGTAGCTGAATCTTCATTAATTTTTTAATGGAGGGTTCATCTCGATAAGCATTATTTGGCAAACCAACTTCTAAGACCTGACAAAAATAACGAACTGCTTTTGTCGGTGCAGTGATATAAATCGCCACAAAATCACCTTTTTTAAGGCTCACTTTTTGCGTCCATAAAATAGTCTTACTTTCTGCAAACTCTGCATCAATGTCATAGTACTTAGGATTGGCTGGAATTAGCCAATAATCAGGCCCAGATAAACTTCCTAATTGCTTTCCAGCGACCAAAGCTCTGCTATTTTCCACCAAAGAAAATAACTGCTCATCAGACAAAGCGTCATCGAAAACCAGCGTCACCCAAGATTTTTTATTCATATGATAAGAGGGATAAATCCCTTTTGTCGCAAGCAGTTCTGGCAGAGCTTCTTTGTCAACTTTGATGTTAATGATTTCAACTTTTTCGTCTAGCTCTTCTTGCGACCACTGCTCCTCACCAAGGTCTAATTTGCCACGCGCAAGCGTCATCACAAGACCATACCACTTCTGATTTTCGGGATAGCGAAAAGAAGAGAACTCAGGATATTTTTCAAAAGGATGGTCAAAATCATCGCCATAAGTGGTCTTTAGGTGATTTGCAAGACGATTCATTTGGTCACTAGCAAATGGCAGAGCTTCAAAGCAAGCTTCAGCCACTCTTTCAAAAACCTCTTGATAAGCTTCACGAACCTTCCCAATAAAATTGCCACTTGCACCAGCCACATGAAGAGCAAGATACTCTTCATTTAAATCAGTATCAATCACCCTTGCTGACACCTGACCATCCAATGAAACATGAACTCGCACTTCAAAATCGCCATTCAAAATCAGCTCCGCATAGTCATATCCAGCCTCAGATTTCTCAAATCCAAATTCCACCAAACTCTCAAACACCACACGTTTTTTTCTAAAAATATCCGATTCAAATGACATAGGGACTCCTTTCGTTTCAGTTTATTATAACAAAAAAAGCACCTCATCCGATTGGTTGAAGTGCTTTTTGATTGTGATACTCTTTGAAAAGTAGGTATCTATGAAAAAGAAAGTTAACTAGGATTGTTTATAGTATAGTTGTCCTTACTTAAGGCAATCTTAATTTTTTCTTTCAAAAACCTAAAACTTATTTCACCAATTTTTTCATGTCATCGATACGAGCAACAGTTGCGTCGTATTTGGCTTGGTAGTCGACTTGTTTGTCACGTTCTTTTTGGACAACTTCTGGTTTCGCGTTAGCGACGAATTTTTCGTTACCAAGCTTGCGAGCAACCATGTCCAATTCTTTTTGCCATTTAGCAAGTTCTTTGTCAAGACGTGCCAATTCTTCTTCAACATTAAGAAGGTCAGCAAGTGGCAAGAAGATTTCAGCACCAGTGATAACGCTAGACATTGCCAATTCTGGAGCTTCGATATCAGAAGAAATTTCAAGTTTTTCAGGGTTTGTGAAACGTTTGATGTAGTTCACATTGCTGTTCAGGAAGTCTTCCAATTCTTTGTCGCTTGTCTTAACAAGAAGTGTGATTGGTTTGCTTGGTGCAACGTTCACTTCGCTACGTGCGTTACGGACAGCACGGATAAGGTCTTTAAGACTTTCAACACCTTTGTGCGCAGCTTCATTTTCAAACGCTGGGTTAACAGTTGGGTATTCAGCTGTTACGATTGAACCTTCAGAAATTTGTTCAAAGATTTCTTCAGTTACGAATGGCATGATTGGGTGAAGCAAACGAAGGATTTTATCAAGTGTGTAAAGAAGAACTGAACGAGTGATAACTTTTTCGTCTTCATTGTCACTGTAAAGAACTTCTTTAGTTAACTCAACGTACCAGTCAGCAAATTCATCCCAGATGAAGTTGTAAAGAATGTGACCAGCCACACCGAATTCAAATTTATCAAAGTTTTCAGTGACTTTAGCGATTGTTTCGTTCAAGTTGTGAAGAATCCAACGGTCAGTAACGTTACCAGCTGTACCAGCAGCAACTTTTTCAACGTTAGCGCTAGCTTGTTCAAGTGTAAGATCTTCATTGTTCATCAAAATGTAACGAGAAATGTTCCAGATTTTGTTAATGAAGTTCCAAGCAGCATCCATTTTTTCGTAAGAGAAACGAACGTCTTGACCTGGTGCAGAACCATTTGACAAGAACCAACGAAGGGCGTCAGCACCGTATTTTTCGATAACGTCCATTGGGTCAATACCGTTACCAAGTGATTTAGACATTTTACGTCCTTGTTCGTCACGGATAAGACCGTGGATAAGCACGTTTTCAAATGGACGGCGTCCTGTGAATTCCAATGATTGGAAAATCATACGTGATACCCAGAAGAAGATGATATCATAACCAGTTACCAATGTTGAAGTTGGGAAGTAACGTTTGAAGTCTTCTGCTTCTGTATCAGGCCAACCCATTGTTGAGAATGGCCATAGAGCTGAACTGAACCAAGTATCAAGAACGTCTTCGTCTTGAGTCCATCCGTCACCTTCTGGAGCTTCTTCACCGACGTACATTTCACCTTCAGCATTATACCATGCTGGGATTTGGTGACCCCACCATAATTGACGAGAAATAACCCAGTCGTGAACATTTTCCATCCATTGAAGGAAAGTATCGTTGAAACGTGGTGGGTAGAATTTCACTTCGTCATCAGTGTCTTGGTTAGCAATGGCATTTTTAGCCAATTGATCCATTTTAACGAACCATTGTGTTGATAAACGAGGTTCAACTGGTACACCAGTACGTTCTGAGTGACCAACGCTGTGAACCATTTTTTCGATTTCAACAAGCGCACCGATTTCTTCCAATTTTTTAACGACAGCTTTACGTGCTTCAAAACGGTCCATACCAGCAAATTCACCAGCAAGTTCGTTCATTGTACCATCGTCGTTCATAACGTTGATTTGTGGCAAGTTGTGACGTTGACCAACTAGGAAGTCGTTAGGGTCATGTGCAGGAGTGATTTTAACCACACCAGTACCGAATTCTGGGTCAGCGTGTTCGTCACCAACGATTGGAATAGCTTTGTTAACGATTGGAAGGATAACATTTTTACCAATCAAATCTTTGTAACGATCGTCATTTGGGTTTACCGCAACGGCAACGTCACCAAACATTGTTTCAGGACGAGTTGTTGCCACTTCAAGGCTACGTGAACCATCTTCCAACATGTAGTTCATGTGGTAGAATGCACCTTCGACATCTTTGTGGATAACTTCGATATCAGAAAGAGCTGTACGAGCTTTTGGATCCCAGTTGATGATAAATTCACCACGGTAAATCCAACCTTTTTTGTAAAGTTGAACAAAGACTTTACGAACTGCTTTTGACAAACCTTCGTCAAGGGTGAAACGTTCACGTGAGTAATCTACAGAGATACCCATTTTACCCCATTGTTGTTTGATTGTTGATGCATATTCATCTTTCCATTCCCAAACTTTATCAAGGAATTTTTCACGACCAAGGTCGTAACGTGAGATACCATCTTCAGCAAGACGTGCTTCAACCTTTGCTTGTGTTGCGATACCAGCGTGGTCCATACCTGGAAGCCATAAAGTATCAAAACCTTGCATACGTTTTTGACGGATAATAATATCTTGCAAAGTTGTATCCCAAGCGTGACCAAGGTGAAGTTTACCTGTAACGTTTGGTGGTGGAATAACGATTGAATACGGATGTGCTTTCTTATCGCCTGAAGGCTTGAAAACATCTTCGTCTAACCATTTTTGATAACGACCAGCTTCAACTTCAGCTGGGTTATATTTTGGTGAAAGTTCTTTTGACATAATGTGTCCTTTCTACAATTTTTTCAGTAAGTTAATTAATTCAAATTATCAGGTGCCTTGCTACTCACGCGCATTTAGTGAGTATTAATATCGTAACCATATGATTTAATATCAAACAAAAAATCGCCCCTGTCTTTCGACAGGGACGAACTTGTATAAATCCGCGGTACCACCCACATTCGAGTGGCTAGCACTCGCGACTTTGATATTTAGTTACAACACTCAGCAACTAGTCCTGACATTTGTGCGGATTTCTCAGCGCCACCGCTTTCTGTAACAAATGATCTTCAAGACACCTCTGAATGTTTTTATTTTAACAGATTTGGTCAGCTAACGCAAATGGTTTAGGCTTTGAAAGCTACGCCATTTTCTTTAAGTTTATTAACAGTTGCTGGGCCAATTCCTTTAAAGGCCAAAACTTCTTTTTCAGTGAATTTTTGGAAATCTGATACTGATTTGATTCCTTCGTTGTAAAGTGTTTCAACAAGTTTTGGTCGGATGCCTTCTACGGCAGAAATCGCTGAAAATTCTTCCAAACTAAGAGTTGCTTTTGAAACAACGTTAGCAGCAGCTTTAACAGTTGAAGTGGCAGCTGTTTTGATGATACCTGCGCGTTTTAATTTCAATAAATACTCTTTTTTACGATTCTTTTTCTTTGCCATTTTTAGTAATTTCTCTCCCCTAAAAGATTATCTGGTAATTCGTGGAAACCTTTACCGGCTTTATAATTAGCAAATTTGCCTTGAATATAACGGTAAGCATCTAACTTACTTTCATAACGAATATAAGCATCAGCTGCGCGTTCATCTTTATCTTCTTCCACAATTTTACGGCTGGCTTCCATAGCCATTTCATTAACTGTAATTTGTGAATCTACCCAAGCTTCAAATTCTTTTAAAAATTCTTGTTCGTAAGTCATAAATACCTCTCGTCTGATTTCCTAGGTCATATTATAACACAAACCTTGGCAAAAAGAGAAGTTTGTAAAGGATTTGTAACATGATTTCCGAGAATGATTGACGTTTGCAATAATTTTTTCTGAAAATATGATAAATTACCTTGTCTTTTTCTACTATATAATGTAGAATATTAAAAATATTTCGACATTACTGTTTGAGAAAGAGGTGCTGACATGATTTTATCTCAATTTGACCCAACTAAAACTGCCCTCATCAACCCAAAAGATGTTGTCGCAAATCTACCTGATTTTCCAAAAACAGTCGTCACTTGTTTTGCAAGAGCTACTTTTGCAAGAATTTTAGCTGACGTCCCTCATCGTCAAATTGCCAAAACTAGCGTGGCAAATCTCGAGATTCCGATTTATGAATTAGAGTTTAAGGGACAAAAAATTGAATTTTTCAACTCTTATGTAGGTGCTAGTGGCTGTGTTGCTATCTTAGAAGACATCATTGCCATGGGCGCTGAAAATCTGCTTATTTTTGGAACTTGTGGCGTCCTTGATAGCAATATCAAAGAAACTTCAATCATCATTCCAAGCGCTGCTATTCGTGACGAAGGAACTAGCTACCACTACGCTCCTGCTGGTCAGGAAATATCACTAAATGTCAGACATCGTAACCTTTTTAAAGAATTTCTCGAACAGAAAAATATCTCATACACCAAAGGAAAAGTCTGGACAACAGACGGCATTTATCGTGAAACGCAGCAAAAAATAGCTAAGCGAAAAGCTCAAGGGGCAATCACTGTCGATATGGAATGCTCCGCTATTGCTGCGCTAGCAGATTTTCGAAACATTAATCATTTTCAATTTTTCTACCCAGCAGACAATCTAGATACCGAAAGTTGGGACCCTCGCACACTAGCAAATGACGCTGATCTTGAAACCAAAGATCGCATTGCAAATATTGCCTTAAATTTTGCTACCGAATTATTTGAATGATAATTTTTTCACTCAGCTATTGCGGCTGGGTTTTTTTGAAGAATTTTTATCATTGCTCAAGCCCTGATATTAAGGTATCTTTGACTTTTTCGACAAAAAAAGTTAATTTTTATCTCTTGTCAAACACAAAATATAGTGCTACTATTTTATCCGGGCACAAGATATTGTGCCTAACTATTTTTTAATATGACAAGTCGAGGCCTCAGCTTTGTCACATATAGATATTATTTTGAAAAGATAGAAACGACACTACTATTTTCAAATAAAATATCTGTTTACTTGCCTATTTCTAGACAGATAGCTCTGCTATCACAACTATACATTTACACATTTCACAAAATTTTTAATTAGCATATTGGAGGTGCATTACCATCGTGATTATTCTAGCAGGAATGATAGGAGTCGGAAAAACTACCTACACTTCTCTTTTAGCCAAAGAACTTGGCACAACAGCTTTCTTTGAACCTGTTGACAATAACCCAATCTTAGATAAATATTATGAAGACCCTGAAAAATACGGGTTTGCATTGCAAATTTACTTCTTAAACAAACGCTTCAAATCAATTAAAGAAGCTTATGAAGCTGACAACAATGTCTTAGACCGCTCAATCTATGAAGATGCTCTATTTACTTATATCAACACTCTTCAAGGAAGCATCAGCGATCAAGAATACAATATCTATTTGGAATTGCTAGACAACATGATGGAGGAAATTGATGGACTTCCTAAAAAAGCTCCTGATTTGCTAATCTACCTTGAAGGTAGTTTCGACCACATCATGAATAACATCAAAAAACGTGGACGTGATTTTGAGCAACCAGATAATGAAAATGGACTCACAGATTATTACAAACTCCTTCACAAACACTACACAAAATGGTATGAAGATTACCAATACAGTCCTAAAATGAAAATTAACACAGACAGCTTTGACGTTACAAAAGCTGAGGACTGGGATAAAGTATACCAAATGATCCGTCAAGAAATGAAATCAATTGGAATTGGAGATTAACATTTTTTGAAAAAATAACTTTCACTCAAAGAATTATTTAACATCGCTTGGAATCGTTTTGACTTAAAAGAAAAGATTTTTGTTGTCTTTGCCTTTCTTGTTTCTCTTGGATTTAACCTTTACGGAATCTTACCGACACTTACTGCAAGAGATTTTGACCTGCTAAATATTTTGTCAATCATCATGGCAGTTTTTGGTTTTATCGGGACATGGACATTAGCTATTCAATGGCAGCACACTTTTAAAGCCAATGGTGTTCAAAACGTCGCTGGGATTTTAGTTGCTGGGATTCAAGGTGTTTATGGTGACATGTTCAAAAGTTGTTATTACCTTGCTACCGAATTTATCGGTCACTATAACTGGAAAAAACGTCGTAGCGATGACGGACAATTAATCGTTAATAAAAACTTCAGTCTAAAAGATGTCCTTATCGCTATCTTCTTTTGGACAATCGGAATTGGCTCCCTTTCATACTGGATGGGTGGAAAAAATTATCCTTGACGCCATGACAAATGGACTTTCATTTACTGCCCAACAACGACAAGTCAAAGGACACTAGATGGCTACTACATCTGGTTAGTTGTTGACTTCCTAAGTTTCTTGCTTTTCTTATCAGTTGGAAATCCAATCGTTGCCTTTAGTTACCTTGGTATGATTGCACAAGGTTTCATTGGGATTATGATTTGGAAGAAACAGTGAGACAAGAAACATTTGCCTAACTTTAAAATTCTTTAAAAACATAAATAAAAAGCTTGATTTAAAGTCAAGCTTTTTTACTTTACCTCATGAATTGATTTCACCGTTTGAACATTTTCAGTATGTTCTCCAAGTATCTTCTCCATCCAAATCATATCGTACCAGCGATTAAATTTATAGCCAGAATGATGGAATTTTCCAACCAATTGATAACCGAGTGCACGATGAAATTTCTCACTTCCATTAGTCAAATAAGCATCTTCCACATCAGTTGACGCAATACAAGCATTGAGATTTAGAATTCCCATTTGCTTTAAATACTCTTCTAAGCACGTGTACAATTGTCGACCAACACCCTTACCACGCGCATTTTTATCTAGATAAACTGTTGCTTCAGCAGACCAAGCATAAGCTGCCCTAGGATGGAATTTTGAAGCATAAGCATAGCCGAGAATCTTATCATCTTCTTCTGCCACTAAATACGGATAAAAAGTCATAATTGAGCGCATACGCTCAGTAAATTCCTCTAAAGATGGCACATCATATTCAAAAGTAACAGCTGTATCTTCAACATAATAAGTATAAATCTCAAGCAATTTTTCAGCATCTTCCAGCGCTGCAAAACGGACAGTAACCACCATCTCTCGACACTCCTTCAAAATGAAATAATATCTTAGTATAGCGATAAAAAGCTCAGCTGTCAAAAGCTATGTCACATTATTTGTCATAAAAAGCGTAAGAACAACAGTCCCTACGCTTAATTTTATTTTTTGACCATTTTCACGACTGCTTCTGTTCTCGCTGTATGGGGGAGTGAAATTATCCTGCAGATGATTTCAGGCTATTGCCTAAAAATCAGAAAGCAACAGAAATTATTTGCGGACCAATTTAACCACCGCTTCTGTTCTCGCTGTGTGCGGAAACATATCTACCGACTGAATATAGTTCACATCGTAAACTTTACTCAATTTAACTAAATCTCGAGCCAAGGTTGCTGTATTACATGACACGTAAACCATTTTGGCTGGTTGATATTTTAAAATAGTGTCCAAAAGCTTATCATCAAGTCCTGTGCGCGGCGGGTCAACAACTAAGGCATCAGCACGATAGCCCTCTTTATACCATTTAGGAATAATATCCTCAGCACGACCAGCTTCATAGTAAGTGTTATCAAATCCCATACGTTGCGCATTTTTCTTAGCATCTTCAATAGCTTCAGGAATAATATCCATCCCACGAACACTTTTGACCCTACCAGCAAATGCAAAACCTATAGTACCAACACCACAATAAGCATCAATGATATTGTCATTTTCAGTCACATCAAGTGCTGCAACAGCTTGACTATATAGAACTTGCGTCTGCTCAGGATTTAGCTGATAAAATGCACGTGGAGAAAGAGAAAATTGATAATCCAAAACCTCTTCCGAAATATCCGCATTTCCCCAGATAACCTCTGTTTTCTCACCATAAATCTCACTTGATTTTGAGCGATTGAAGTTTAGAGCAATCCCTTTAATTTCCTTAAATTCAGCTGTTAAAGCCTTGATTACTGGTGCTAAAAAGACGTCACGACTTGTAATAAAGATAATCTGAACTTCTCCAGTTGCCTTAGCTTTACGAATCATAACCGTACGAATACCAGCAATCTTGCGTTCATCATAGATTGGCACTTGATGTTTTTCCAAAAGCTGTGCAACACGATTAATAATTTTTTGAGTCAATTCATCCTGAACAAAGCACTCTTTGATGTCAACAAGACGGTGACTACCTTCCTCAAAAAGCCCAGCCTTAACATTTCCCTTAAATGAACGTGTCTGGAATTGCAATTTTGCACGATAATGATATGGAACATCCATACCAAGCGTGTGACGAATCTCATAATTCTCATAGCCAGCAGGTTTAAATTTCTTCAATGATTGTGCAATCAAATCATCCTTAAACTCTAACTGCTTGTCATAACGCAAGTGCATGATCTGACAGCCACCACATTTTTTATAAATAGGGCACTTAGGCTCCACACGAAATTTTGATTTTTTATTAATTGTCAAAAGTCTTGCCTGCACAAAATTTCGCTTAACCGCAGTAATCTGACAAAAAATATCTTCACCTTTCAAAGCACCAGGAACAAAAACTAAGGTTTTCTTATAAAAACCAATGCCTTCACCGTTGATTCCCATACGCTTAATTTTCAAAGGAATTCTTTGCTTTACTTTCAAATTCATTAGTGACTAAATATAACTCCTACTTCTTTTAATTTTTCTAAAATATCTTTACCAAACTGAGGAAAAGCTAAAATCTCATCTTCTGTCCAAAGTTGAAAATCCTGTAAATCATAAATATCATGCGCCATTAAAACTTCTATTTGATATTCTGTCAAAAAAGGCAAAGATGCAATTTCACTTTCCTCATCCTGCTCAGAAAAATAATCATTTAGATATGCTTGAACATAATTTCCTGCTGTCATCAATAAAGGTAAAACATGATAAAATCCAGCATACACAGTTTCAATACTTTCTCGACGATGAGTGCCAGATGCACCAACAGCAGAAATTTTATCCATCATAAACTCAGGTGACTGGCAAAAAGCAGTAAAATCCTTGACATCAGCATTCAAGATTTCTAACAAATAATGCGCCATCTCATCATCACCATTTAAAATAGCTCCGACAAGTAAGGGCACTTCAAGCAAAATATCGTGCTCTCTAGTGGAAATTCCCTTAAAAAACGCTAGAGCTTTATCATACTGAGACATCAAAATCTGAAGTGACAATATTTCATAACGACAAGAAAATTTATCTTCAAAATCCATTTGATAGACTGCTCTAAACTCCTCAATTGCCTTTTGATAAAGCCCATTTTGCTTATAAAGCATACCAAGATTCACTTTTGAAAAATAATAATCCCTATCAGAAATCTCACTCTTTTCATAAAGGCTTTGGAAATAGTCAACACGCTTTTTAAGTTCTGATAAATCTTCAAACAAATTCCAATTGACCGAAGCAAAGTCTTCATCATCAAAAAAATCATCATCTTCAATGTCATCTATGAATTCTAATTCATTAAATTCTTTTAACATACGATACTCAGCCAAATCAATGATTTTACCATCTTTCACTATTTCACCTCCCTATACTTTAATCACTTCTATTTTATCATTTTTGTTATAATGAATATATGAAAATTACTAAAATAGAAAAGAAAAAACGACTCTACCTTCTAGAAATCGATGAAGACGATAAACTTTACGTAACAGAAGACACAATTGTACACTTTATGTTAAGTAAAAACATGGAAATTGATGACAAAACCTTAAAAAAAATCCAAAAGTACGCTCAGTTTTCATACGGAAAAAATCTTGCACTTTATCAAATCTCTTTTAAACAACGCACAGCTGATGAAGTCAAAAAATATCTTGAAAAACATGAAATAGAAGACAAATACATTCCAGAAATCATTGAAAACCTCAAAAAAGAAAATTGGATTAATGATGCTCAATATGTTGAAACATATTTATCACAAAACCTGACATCAGGTGATAAAGGTGGCTATGTTCTAAAGCAAAAATTACTTCAAAAAGGTATTAAAGCAAGCCTTATTGACCAAAAATTAGCAGATCTTGACTTCTCAAGCCTTGCAGAAAAAGTTTCAGAAAAACTTTTACTAAAATATCAAAACAAATTATCAACAAAAACACTCAAAGACAAAATTATACAAACAATGATGACAAAAGGTTTCTCTTATCCTGAAGCCAAAGATGCTTTTGACACACTTGAAATTGAAAAAGACGAAGAACAAGAATTTTATCTTTTAAATAAAGAACTCGAAAAGCAATATCGAAAATTTAGTAAAAAATACGAAGCATACGAATTAAAGCAACGACTAACTCAGAGCTTAGCACGAAAAGGTTTTTCTTACGACGATATTAATAGCGCTTTACGAGATTATTTGTGAAATATTTTACTTTTCTAAGTGTTTTTTTCAGAAAATTATGATAAACTATAACAGATAAGTTTAATTGTAGAAAGTTGGTAAGGCATGAAATTACCTAAGGAAGGCGACTTTATTACAATTCAAAGTTATAAGCATGATGGTAGTTTGCACCGAACATGGCGCGATACTATGGTACTAAAAACAACAGACAATGCTGTCATAGGAGTTAATGACCATACATTAGTAACGGAAAGTGACGGACGACGTTGGGTTACGCGTGAGCCAGCCATTGTTTATTTCCATAAAAAATACTGGTTCAATATCATTGCGATGATAAGAGATAACGGTGTTTCATACTACTGCAATCTTGCTAGTCCATACGTCATGGACGAGGAAGCTCTAAAGTACATCGACTACGATTTAGATGTCAAAGTCTTTGCAGACGGAGAAAAAAGACTACTTGACGTTGATGAGTACGAAGTACACAAAGAAGAAATGGGCTACTCCTCAGACATTGATTTTATTCTAAAAGAGAATGTAAAAATACTTGTTGACTGGATTAACAACGGTAAAGGACCATTCTCAGAAGCGTATATTAATATTTGGTACAAACGTTATCTTGAACTTGAGAATCGTTAAAGTTGCAAGCACTCCAGTTGGAGTGCTTTTACGCTACAGAAAGGAGAATAATATGGCATTTGAACTTAGCAAAGAAAGATACGCAAGCTTTGGAGCTGCTACAAACCTTCCAAATGAAATCATTGACACATTTTGGGATATACTAGACAATTACCTCAAAGGAGTATTTAAACTTGACTCAATTCTAACTTTCCACCTAATCGAAAAAAATGAAAAACTAACAATCCTATACAACAGTCAAAATCAACAAACAAGCATTGAATTTGATTATGACTACCCATTTGATCCATTCTTTCCAAATATAGTATACATTATTGATCGATCAGGAACAGAAAGACTTTTACTGCCACACGAACTAGATTAAAAAATAGAAGGCATAAGCCTTCTATTTCATGTGATAAAAATAGTCCGTACGGGATTCGAACCCGTGTTACCGCCGTGAAAAGGCGGTGTCTTAACCCCTTGACCAACGGACCACATTTATAATGGGCACAAGTGGACTCGAACCACCGACCTCACGCTTATCAGGCGTGCGCTCTAACCAGCTGAGCTATGCGCCCTAAGCTAAAATAATATTAACAAAAAGGG